>JANJTA010000008.1 GCA_024711345.1 Rhodanobacter sp.
CAAAGTCGCCTGTCCAAGCTGGGTCATGCACTGCTACGCGCCAAGCTCTACATGCCGGCGATGACCGCCATCCGCCACAACGTGGCCGTGCGTGCCTTGTTCGATCGGCTGGTAGCCCGCGGCAAGCCACGCAAGCTCGCCTTGGGCGCGGCCATGCGCAAGCTGCTCCACATCGCCTGGGGCGTCATCCGTTCCGGCAAACTTTTTGATCCCAAAACCGCACTTGCCTGACGAGAGCCAAGACGGTATCTACCAAGAACCCATTCATCGGAGAACCGCCATGGGCACGCTGATCGAGATCAAGGACCTGGCCAAGACCTACGCGCGCGGCAAGCAGAAGGTCGAGGTGCTGCACCACGTCAATCTGGATGTTGCCGAGGGCGACTTCCTCGCGCTGATGGGGCCGTCCGGCTCCGGCAAGACCACCTTGCTCAACCTGATCGGCGGACTGGACGCGCCGAGCGCCGGCAGCATCAGCGTGGGCGGCCAGCGCATCGACCAATTGGGCGGCGGCGCACTGGCGAAGTGGCGGGCCTCCAACGTCGGCTTCGTGTTCCAGTTCTACAACCTGATGCCGATGCTGTCGGCCCAGCGCAACGTGGAGCTGCCGCTGCTGCTGACCAGACTGTCGGGTGCGCAGCGGAAGAAGAACGCGGCCATCGCGCTGCAACTGGTCGGCCTGGCCGATCGCGCGGGCCACAAGCCGGGCGAGCTCTCCGGCGGCCAGCAGCAGCGCGTGGCGATTGCCCGCGCGATCGTCTCCGATCCCTCCCTGCTGGTCTGCGACGAGCCCACCGGCGACCTCGACCGCCAGAGCGCGGAGGACGTGCTCGGCCTGCTGCAGCAGCTCAACCGCGAGCACGGCAAGACCATCGTGATGGTCACCCACGACCCGAAGGCCGCCGAGTACGCCAGCCATACGCTGCACCTGGACAAGGGCACGCTGGTCGAGCAAGGCGCGTTTGCGTGATGCCTTGAAGGGCATCGCGCGCGCCGCGCGAGGACGAGGCAGGACGCCGAGCGGCAGCGCACCAGGCAAGGTTGCTTGCCTCACCTATCCGAGAGGTCACGATTCATGAAATACCTCCACCTGATCTGGGCCGCGCTGTTCCGGCGCAAGACCCGCACCCTCCTCACCCTGGTGTCGATCGTGGCCGCGTTCCTGCTGTTCGGCATGCTCGACGGCGTGCGCACCAGCTTTGCCAACGCCGGCAAGAGCGCGGCCGGCGCCGAGCGCCTGCAGACCGGCTCCAAGCTGTCCTTCATCCAGCCGCTGCCGTCGGCGCTCGAGGCGAAGATCGCGGCCGTGCCCGGCGTGAAGGACGTGGCCTACGCCAACTGGTTCGGCGGCGCCTACCAGGATGCGCACAACCAGATCTTCACCTTCGCGGTCAGTCCGAACTACATCGACATGTATCCCGAGATCGTGGTGGCGCCGGAAGAGCGCAAGGTATTCGACAGCACCCGCACCGGCGTGCTGGTCGGCGACGTGCTGGCGAAGAAGTACCACTGGAAGGTGGGCGACAAGATCCCGCTGATGTCGAACATCTTCCCCAACCGCGACGGCAGCAAGACCTGGACCTTCGACATCGCCGGCATCATGCACGCGAAGGATCCCGACCACGGCGAGTTCCTGCAGGGCGGCATCCTGATGCACTGGAAGTACTTCGACGAATCCAATCCCTACAACCAGGGGCAGGTGGGCTGGTACGTCAGTCGCGTGGCCGACCCCGCCGACGCCGACCGGGTGGTGCAGGCGATCGACGCGCTGTCGGCCAACTCCGACCACGAGACCCGCACGCAGACCGAGCAGGCCGCGATGGCCTCGTGGATCAAGCAGATGGCGAACATCGGCCTGATCGTGTTCTCGATCATGGGCGCGGTGTTCTTCACGTTGCTGTTCCTCACCGGCAACACCATGGCGCAGGCGGTGCGCGAACGCACCTCGGAACTGGGCGTGATGAAGACCATCGGCTTCTCCGACGCCAGCGTGCTGATGATCGTGCTGGCCGAATCGGTGGCACTGCTGTTGATCGGCGGCGTGCTGGGGCTCGGTCTGGCGGCCGTGCTGGGGCCGGTGGTCAGCGCCGGCAGCGGCGGCGTCATCAACATGCCGCCGGTGCATGCGGGGAGCTGGCTGCTGGGTATCGGCCTGATGGTCGCCATCGGCCTGCTGGTGGGAGCGTTGCCCGCGTTGCGGGCGATGCGCCTGAACATCGTCGATGCGCTGGCCGGCCGCTGAGGAGAATCCACCATGGGCAAGTTGAAATCGTTTCTGCGCGGCCTCGGCCTGGGTCTGGTCGTCGTGGTCGGGGTGATCGCCTGGACCGTGCTGCCGTGGCCGGCGCTGCTGGCGCTGGCGGTGCTGTTCGCGGCATGGCTGCTGCTGGCGCGCTCCGGCCGGCAGGCGGGCTCGGTCACCGCGGTGGGCGTCAGCACGCTGCCGCAGCGCGTCGGCGCCTCGTCGGTGGTGGTCATCGGCATCGCGGGCGTGGTCGCGGTGCTGGTGTCGATGCTGGCAATGGGCGTGGGTTACCGCGAGACGCTGAGCAAGAGCGGCAGCGCCGATACTGCCATCGTGCTGCGCGGCGGTTCGGCCTCGGAGGTGTCCTCGGTGCTCGACCATGCCAGCACCACGGTGATCGAGCAGGCGCCGGGCATCGCGCGCGACGCTGCCGGCAAGCCGATCGCCTCGCCGGAGCTGGTGGTGGCGGCGAACCTGCCGCTGGCCGACGGCAGCGGCGACGAGGGCAGCGTGCAGATGCGTGGCATCGGCGAGCAGGCGTGGGCGCTGCGCCCGCAGCTGAAGATCGTCGCCGGACGCAAGTTCAAGCCGGGACTGCGCGAACTGGTGGTGGGCAAGGGGGCGCAGCACCAGTTTGCCGGGCTGGAGCCGGGCCGCGAGATCAAGCTGGGCAGCCAGACCTGGACCGTGGCCGGCGTGTTCGAGTCGGGTGACGCGATGGATTCGGAATTGTGGGGCGACGCCAACGTGGTCGCCGACACCTACCGCCGCGGCAGCAGTCGTACCTCGGTGTTCGTGCGCCTGACCGACGCCGCCGCCTTCGACGGGTTCAAGGCCGCGCTCGCTGCCGACCCGCGCCTGCAGGTCGATGCGAGCACCACGCTGGACTACTTCCGCAAGCAGTCCGAGGGCGTCACCAAGGCGATCACCATCATCGGCATCGTGGTCGGCGTGATCATGGCCATCGGCGCGGTGTTCGGCGCGCTCAACACCATGTTCGCCACCGTCGCCACGCGCGCCCGCGAGATCGCCACGCTCCGCGCGATCGGCTTCCGCGGCCTGCCGGTGGTGGTGGCGGTGATGCTGGAGACCATGCTGCTGGCGCTGTTCGGCGGCATCGTCGGCGGGGCGCTGGCCTGGCTGGTGTTCAACGGCTACAGCGCCTCGACGCTGGCCCAGGGCACGGTCGGCACGCTCAGCTTCAAGCTGGCGGTGACCCCCGCGCTGCTGTGGACTGGCCTGAAATGGGCGCTGGCGATCGGCTTCATCGGTGGCCTGTTCCCTGCGGTGCGCGCGGCGCGCTTGCCGGTGACCACGGCGCTGCGCGAGTCGTAGCGCCAGCTTGTCGCAGGAGCCCGCTGGCGGGCGATGCTTTTTGCTCTGATGCTCTCATTAAAAGCAAGAGCATCGCCCGCCAGCGGGCTCCTGCGGCGGGTTTCAGCTCAGGGCATCACCGGCGGCACGTAGCTCAGCGTCAGCCCCAGCAGCCACAGCAGGCCCAGCACCAGCGGCACGTGCACCACCAGCTGCACGAAGGTGTAGCCCACCACGTCGCGCGCCTTCAAACCCAGCACGCCGAGCAGCGGCAGCATCCAGAACGGGTTGATCAGGTTGGGCAGCGCCTCGGCCGCGTTGTACACCTGCACCGCCCAGCCCAGGTGCACGTGCAGGTCGTTCGCTGCCTGCATCACGTAGGGCGCCTCCACCAGCCACTTGCCGCCGCCGGACGGCACGAAGAAACCCAGCACCGCCGAGTACGCGCCCATCACTGCGGGGAAGCTCTCCTGGCCGGCCACCTGCACGAACAGGTGCGACAAGCGGTGCGCCAGGGTGGCGCCGTCGCTGCCGGGCACGTGGGTGAGCAACGCGGCGATGCCGCCATACAGCGGGAACTGGATCAGCACGCCGGACGTGCTCGGTACCGCGCGGCTCACCGCATCCAGGAAGCTGCGCGGGCGCCAGTGCAGCAGGATGCCCAGGGTGAGGAACAGGAAGTTGTAGGTATTGAGGTTGGCGATCGCGGTGACCGCCGGCTTGCTGGCGAACTCGTGGCCGAGCCAGCCCAGGCCGAGCAGGCCGATGGCCAGCGCCAGCAGCGGGCTGTATTCCAGCCACTCGCCCGGGCGCGTGCGCGGCGGCAGCGTGGGAGCTGCCGGGGCCTCGCTCACGTCGAAGTCGCTTGCGGTGCGCGCGTTGGCGTCCGACGGCGCGGTATACCAGCACACCAGCAGCGATACCACGATCAGCACCGCGGTCAGCACGATCGACTGCCACAGGAAGATGGTCTGGCTGAACGGCAGCACGCCGGTAATCGCCAGCAGCCCCGGCGGCATGCTGGCCGGGTTCGCCTGCAGCTGCGCCGCCGAGGAGGACAGGCCCATCGCCCAGATCGCGCCCAGCCCGAGATACGCCGCCGCACCGGCCGCGCGGTAATCCATGCGCAGGTCGGTGCGACGCGCCAGCGCGCGCACCAGCAACCCGCCGAACACCAGCGAGAAACCCCAGCTGAGCAGCGAGGCCAGCATGCTGACCAGCGCGATGTACACGATCGCCCCGCGGCCCGTGCGCGGCGCCCGCGCCAGCACGTCGATGAAGCGCGCCACCACCGGCGCGGTGGCCAGCACGTAGCCGCCGATCACCACGAAGGCCATCTGCATGGTGAACGGGATCAGGCTCCAGAAACCGTCGCCGAACGCGGTGACCGTCGCCGCCGGCGTGGCGCCGAAGGCGAACGCCGCCAGCGCCACCACCAGCACGCCCAGCGCGGCGAACACCCACGCGTCCGGAAACCAGCGCTCCGCCCACGCCGCGCTGCGCAACGCCGCGCGCGCCATCCAGCCGTCCTGTCTCGCGTTCATGCCGTTCTCCACCGGTGAATCGCCCCATCGTCGCGCGGCGGCGGATACGCAGGCAAGGCGACGATGGTCGAGAACACCAGGCGGGAGCCCGCTCGCGGGCGATGCTCTTGCTTTCGCGGATCCCGGCTCCCGACAGACGAACGTCTGGTCATCCCGGCTTTCAAAGCATCGCCCGCGAGCGGGCTCCTACGGTTTTGCCGTGTTTCCCTTCTGCTTCGCCAGCGTGATCACCGCCACGCCGGCCAGGATGATCGCCATGCCGGCCAGGTCGAACGGCCCGACGTGCTCGCCGGCCAGCAGCACGCCGAACAGCACCGCCACCGGCGGGTTCACGTAGGCGTAGCTGGTGGCCAGCGCCGGGCGCGCATGCCTGAGCACGTACAGGTAGGCGCTGAACGCGATGATCGAGCCGAACACCGCCAGGTAGACGATCGCCAGGGTGGAACGCAGGGTCGGATGCACCGGCAGCCGTTCGCCGCTGAGCAGGGCGAAACCGAGCAGGGCGGCGCTGCCGCAGATCATCTGCGCGGCGGTGTTCATCGGCCCCGGCGGCATCACCTTGCGCCGGCTCCATACCGAGCCGAACGCCCACGCCGCCGCGGCCACCAGCAGGGCGGCGGCGCCGATCGACGAGCCGGCCAGGCTGCTGCCCAGGTTCAGCACGATCACGCCGGCGAAGCCGATGGCCAGGCCGATGCTCTCGCGCCGGTGCGGCCACTCGCCGTACAGGCCGGAAAACAGCGCGGCGAACAGCGGCATGCTGGCCACCGCCACCGCGGCGATGCCCGAGCTCACACGCTGCTCGGCGAAGCAGACCAGGCCGTTGCCCAGACCGAGCAGCAGCAGGCCGGTGAATGCCGCGTTGCGCCACTGCTCGCGCGTCGGCGGCGCCATGCCGCGCCAGCGCAGGAAGCCGTACAGCGCCACGCCGGCGCCGAGGAAGCGCACGCCGGCGAGCAGGAACGGCGGCCAGCTTTCCAGCGCGAAGCGGATACCCAGGTAGGTCGAGCCCCAGATCACGTACAGCGCCAGCAGCGCCAGCGGAATCAGGAAGCGGGGATCAGTCAGGCTGCGCGGCGTGGCGGCCGCGGCGGAGGCAGCGGTATCGGACATGGGGGTCGATCGCGTGGGGAAGGCGCATTATTGCCGCTTTCCCCGCTGCGGGTTCAATGCGTGACCGGCCGCCCCTGGCGGATCACCACGAACTCGCCTTCCAGCACGGCCGGCTTCGCTTCCGGCCTGGCGGCGGCCGGCCGGGCCGGCGCGCTGGCCAGCTTCCACTGGCGCACCGCCAGCCACACCAGCCCGCCAAGCAGCAGCACGCCAGCCACCACCAGCCCGAATACCAGCAGCACGCCCAGCACTGCGATGCCGAGCAGCAGCGACAGGGCACGCGCCAGCGGATGGCGGGGACGATGGTGAAGCGGCAGGGCGAAGCGCATGTGTTAAAAATCCGTGTGGTAAAATCAACGACTTACGCGTGCAACCATGGGGCCATCCGGCCCGCGAGGCAAGTGCCGATGGATACATTCACTCCCGCCCAGTCGACGACCCGGCAGGCGCTGTGCCGGCTGGACGAGATCCCCGACGGCGGCGCCACTGCCGTCGATGCCGTGCTGGCCGATGGCGAGGAAAGCCTGATCCTGCTGCGCCGGGGCGACCAGGTGCGCGGCTATCTCAACGTCTGCCCGCACGCCGGCCGCCGCCTCGACTACGCCCCCGGCAAGTTCCTGCTGAAGGACGACACGCTGACCTGCTGCGTGCACGGCGCCACCTTCAACCAGGCCGACGGCCTGTGCATCGGCGGCCCCTGCCGCGGCGAGCACCTGCGCACGGTGGCGGTG
This sequence comes from Rhodanobacter sp., assembly GCA_024711345.1. Lineage (GTDB taxonomy): Bacteria > Pseudomonadota > Gammaproteobacteria > Xanthomonadales > Rhodanobacteraceae > Rhodanobacter. Next base: position 6,948 of record JANJTA010000008.1, read on the forward strand.
CAGGTGGAGGCGGGCGTGGTGAAGCTGGTGAAGTAAGGCGGGCAGCCTACAGCCGGCCGTCCACCGCCGCGGGCGGCAGCAGGCTCTTGATGTCGAACACCACACAGTGCTCGCGGCCGTAGCGGCGGATGCCCGCGTCGCCGGCATCCAGGAAGGCCTGGTGGGCGACCGCCAGCACGATCGCGTCGTAACGGCCCGCCGCGGGAGCGTCGATCGGGGCGATGCCGAGTTTCTGCCGGGCCTCCGCGGGATCGACCCAGGGGTCGTGCACGTCCACCTGCGCATGCGTGGCCTCGAGCTCGCGCACGATTTCCACCACGCGCGTGTTGCGCAGGTCCGGGCAGTTCTCCTTGAAGGTCAGGCCGAGCACCAGGATGCGCGAGTCGACCACGTGGATGCGCTTGCTCGCCATCAGGCGGATCACCTGGTGCGCCACGTACAGCCCCATGCGGCTGTTGATGCGCCGTGCGGCGAGGATCAGCTCGGGGTGGTAGCCGAGCACGGTGGCCTTGTGCGTGAGGTAGTACGGGTCCACCCCGATGCAGTGGCCGCCGACGAGGCCCGGCTTGAACGGCAGGAAGTTCCACTTGGTGCCGGCGGCGTCGAGCACGTCCTGGGTGTCGATGCCCATGGTGTTGAAGATCATCGCCAGTTCGTTGACCAGCGCGATGTTGACGTCGCGCTGGGTGTTCTCGATCACCTTGGCCGCCTCGGCCACCTTGATGCTGGGCGCCTTGTGCGTGCCGGCGGTGACGATGCGCCGGTACAGCGCGTCGACGAAGTCGGCGGTCTCGGGCGTGGAGCCGGAGGTGATCTTGGTGATCGTGGGCAACCGGTGCAGCTTGTCGCCGGGGTTGATCCGCTCCGGGCTGTAGCCGCAGGTGAAGTCGTGGTTGAAGCGCAGCCCGGAGGCGCGCTCCAGTACCGGCACGCAGATTTCCTCGGTGGTGCCGGGGTAGACGGTGGATTCGTAGATCACCACGTCGCCGCGCTTGAGCACGCTGCCGACGCTGGCGCTGGCGCTCTCCAGGGGGCGCAGGTCCGGTCGGTTCGCCTCGTCCACCGGCGTGGGCACGGTGACGATGAACACGTTGCAGCGCGCGAGGTCACGCACGTCGGTGGTGAAGGCCAGCCGCGCGGCCGCGGCGAGTTCCGCGGCGGAGGTTTCGAGCGTGTGGTCGTGGCCCCGCCGCAGTTCCTCGACGCGGCTGGCGCTGGTGTCGAAGCCGATGGTGTCCAGCTGCTTGCCGAACTCCACCGCAAGCGGCAGCCCGACGTAGCCGAGCCCGACGAGGGCAATCCTGGGTTCGTTCAAGTGCGTATTTCCCGTTGCTGATGGCGCGCATCGTGCGGTGCGGCCCGGCGGCGAAAATACCAGCGATGCGGGCCGCTGTCGCTGGCCCGGCGCGCGATCAGTGGAACAGCAGGTTGATCGCCACCAGGGTGAACACCAGCACCAGCAGCGTCAGCGGAGCGCCCACGCGCAGGAAGTCCTTGCCCTTGTAGCCGCCGGGGCCGGTGACCATCATCAGCGCGGGATGGCCGGAGCTGAGCAGGAAGGTGTTGGAGGAAGACACCGCCACGATCAGCGCGTAGGCCGACGGGTTGCCGCCGGTGGCCACCGCCACGCTGATCGCGATCGGCACCATCATCACGGTGGCGCCCACGTTGGACATCACCTGCGAGAACAGCAGCGTGAGCACGGCCAGCACAAGTTGCAGCAGCCACGGCGAGGCGCTGCCCAGGTGGTCCAGCACCACCTGGGCGATCCAGGCGGCGGTGCCGGTAGCGTCCATCGACCAGCCCAGCGGAATCAGGCAGGCGGTCACGAAGATCGTCTTCCAGTTGATCGCCTTGTACGCCTCGTCCATGTTCAGCACGCCGGACAGCAGCATGCCGATCGCGCCGGTCATCATCGCCACCGACAGGTCGAGGTTGGTGAACAGCGCCAGGCACTTGGCCAGCAGGAAGAAGCCCACCGCCTGCCAGATCTTGCCCGGGCGCTGCTGCTCCTTCGGGATGTCGGTGACCACCACCAGGTCGCGCTCTTCCGCGGCCAGCGACAGGTCGCGCCAGTTGCTGTGCAGCACCACGGTGTCGCCGGCGCGCAGGCTGATCGAGCGCACGTCGTCGCGCAGCACCTGCTCGCCGCGGTTCACCGCCAGTACCGAGATGCCGAAGCGCTTGCGCAGGCGCAGCTCGCCCACGGTGTGCTTGATGAAGCGCGACACCGGCGGGATCACCACCTCCGAAATGCCGGCGCGGGTGGGGTTGAACAGCTCGCCGAGCTGGCGCATGCGGGTGGACAGCCGGCACAGCTGGTTGTTGGCGAACTGGTTGAGCTGCTCGCGCGGGCCGAGCACGCCGAGCACCGAACCGACCCAGATCACATGGTCGGCCGGCGGCGCCATGCGCGCGTCGTTGCCGCTCTTGATCGCCAGGATCAGCGGCGCACCGTGCAACTGCTCCACCTCGCCGATGCTCATGCCGACCAATGGGCTTTCCGCGGTGACGGTGAGCTCGGCGGTCTCGCCGACGATGCCGTAGGTCTCGGCGAAGTAGCTCTCGGTGCGCCCCGGCGTCACCTTCAGCCGCTCGTCCTCGTGCCCGGGCAGCAGCTTGCGGCCGAAGAAGTAGAAATAGCCCACGCCCAGCAGCGCCAGGGTCAGGCCGACCGGGGTGACGCTGAACAGGCCGAACTTCGGGATGGTGTGCGCGCCCGGCGGCAGGTTCACGTTGGCGCTGGCGATCAGGTCGTTCAGCACGATCAGAGGCGAGTTCGCGATCAGCGTGGTGTTGGTCGCGGTGAGGATGCAGAATGCCATCGGCAGCAGCAGCCGCGACAGCGGCACGCCGGTGCGCGCGGCCAGCCGGCTGGACACCGGGATCATCAGCGCCGCCAGCGCCTGGCTGGGGATCACCGCGCTGAACAGGCTGGCGACCAGGTTGATCACCACGCCCAGACGCGATTCCGCTCCGCGCGCCATGCGCATCACGAAGTTCGCGGTGAGATTGAGCACGCCGGCGCGGTCCAGCCCCTCGCCCATGATCATGATCGCGATGATCGCGATCACCGCGTTGCCGGCGAAACCGTTGAACACGCGATCGGACGGGATCAGCCCGGTCAGCCCGATCACCACCACCACCAGCAACGCCACCATGTCGGCGCGGATCCACTCCAGCACCAGCATCAGCATGGTGAAGCCCACCAGCCCGAGCACCAGGATCATTTCGGGAGTGAGCGAGAGTGCCACTAGCCGACGTCCCTGCGGAGCAGCTGGATGCGATGGATACGGCGGGGCGGTGGAAGCTTCACGCTGCGTCGATTCGTCCCTGGGCGGATGAGCGTGAGTATAAGCGGGGCGATGCGGTGGCTGGTGAACCAAGGGCCAAGAGCGACTCCTCCCCAGCCCTCCCCGGCGATGCAGGGGAGGGCGCAAGCGTGGCCTTCATCTTGCGCGGAGGAGGAGCGAAGCGCTGCGGCATCGGAGTACCCGCTCTTGCTCCTCCCCCTGCGTGCAGGGGGAGGCTCGGAGGGGTGGAGCGCTTCGCTCAGACCTTGCGATAAAGCAGATCCCACACGCCATGCCCCAGCTTCAGTCCACGCCGCTCGAAGTGGGTCTCGATGCGCCATGCCGGTTTTTCGGCGTATTGGCCAAGGGCGACGGCGTTGCGCCAATCGGGTGCCGCTTCCATCGTTTCCAGCATGTGCTCGGCGTAGGGCTGCCAGTCGGTGGCCAGATGCAGCAGGCCGTGGGGGGCCATGCGCGAGGCGAGCAGGGCGACGAATTCGGGCTGGATCAGGCGCCGCTTGTGGTGGCGCTTCTTGTGCCACGGGTCGGGAAACCAGATGCGCGCCTCGGCCAGCGTGTCCGGGGCGATTTCGTGCTGCAGCACTTCCACCGCATCGTGCTTGTACAGCCGCACGTTGCGCGCGTCGCGCGCGGCCAGTGCGTTCATCAGGCGGCCCACGCCGGGGCCGTGCACCTCGACGCCGATGAAGTCGCGCCCCAGGTCGTGCTCGCTGGCCCAGGCCAGCGCCTCGCCGTTGCCGAAGCCGATTTCCAGCACCAGCGGCGCGGCGCGACCGAAGCTCGCCGCGAAATCGCGCGGAGCGCCCTGGTAGTCGATGCCGAAGCGCGACCACAGCGTGTCGAACGCGCGCTGCTGCGCCGGCGTCATGCGTCCTTCGCGCAGCACGAAGCTGCGGATGCGGCGCATGTATTCGGGGGTGGTGTCGTCGGTCGTCGGCATCCGTGCATTGTAGAGCCTTGCCTCGCGCCAGCCCGCTTCCGCGAGCGGGAGCGGGGCAGGCGCGGCGTGCGCGGCCGTTCCCGCGCACGCGTGGGAGCAGCGGCCGGGTTCAGTGCTCTGCCTGGTCTTCGCGCACCTGCCGCTTGCGGTTGGGCGCTTCGCTGCGTGGTGGCTGCCGCGTTTCGGCGCGCGGCTGCGGCATCGCGCGCGGCTCCGGCATGGCGCGGGGTTCCGGCATCGCGCGCGGTTCCGGCATCGCGCGTTGCGGCGGCTGGTAGCGCGGCATCGGTTCGGCGCGGTCCGGGGCCGGTAGCGGGCGCGGCGATTCGCGCATGTACGCGCGCGGCGCGGGCTCGGGCCGCTGGAAACGCGACGCGGCCGGTTCGCGCAGGGTTGGTTCCATTGGCTGCGGCCGTTGCTGCGGCATGGTGCGCGCGGACGGGTAGCGCTGGAAACGACCCTCGTCCGCTGACGTGGACGGGCGGCCGGATTCGGCGCGACGGATCGGCGCCGGCTCCGACGGCAGCGGGCGGTTGTCCGGGGTGGCACGCGGCCGCTCTTCGGCGGCGGGCGCGATGTAGCTGACGCCCGGGCGCGGCATCGCCCCGGGGCGGTTCGCGTCGTCGCGGCCACCCGGATGGGCGAAGCGGGCCGAGCGCAGTTCCGCAGCGTCGCGCCGCATCGAGGGTCGGTCCGCGGGGTTGGCCGCGCTGATGCGCGGAGCCACCGGAAGCTGCCCGGGCACGGTTGCCGGTCGGCGCGTGGCGGCGTCGTCGCGAGCGGCTATGGCCGGGCGCTGGTTGCGCTCGGGCCGACCCGTGCCATCGAGCACGCGCACGTTGCTGCGCGGGGCGGCGAAGCGGTTGTCGCCGCGGCCAGGGAAGGCCGCCTCGCGGGCCGGCGCGGGCGGTGCGCGTCGGGCCACCACCTGGCGCTCGAAGCCGCCGGCGGGCAGATCGCGCGCGTGCGCGCTGCGCGGCGGCCGGTTCGGGTTGTCCTGCGGACGCAGGCGGTCGATGCCGCGCACCGGCACCGGTGCGCTGGCGAGCTTGCGCGGATCGACATCGAGCCGGTCACGTTGCACGCGGCGCCCCTCGGCGAAGCTGCGGCCAGGCACGGCGGTGAAGCCGCGCGGTGCCATGCGGTTGGCGTAGCTGACGTCGCGGAGCGGGCGGCCGGTGCGGTAGTAGCTGTACTGGCGGTCGATGTTGTTGATCACCGTGGTGCGATTGATGGTGTTGTGCACGTAGATGTTGGTGACGTTGACGCGCGTGTAGTAGCTGCGGTCGCAGCGGTACCAAGGGTTGTAGATCTCGCCCGGGCCGAGCGGGAACCAGCCCACCGGCGCGCTGCCGATGCCGATCGACCAGCCGCCGCCACCGACGAAGGCGACCAGCGCCGGCGCGTAGACCGGACGTACGTCAAGCGGACCCGGGATCCAGCCCCAGCCGCCGCCGACCCAGGCCCAGCGGCCGTAGTGGTACGGCGCGAAACCCCATGGCGCGTCGTCCACCCAGGTCCAGCCCCAAGGCGCGATGTACGCCCAGTGGCCGCTGCGGTACGGCGCCCAGTCGACGCCGACGTCGGAGGGATACCACACCGCGCCGTACTCGCGGGTTTCCCGCCAGCTGCCGTAGCGGTCGAGATCCTGGTAGCCCACCACGTCCTCGGACACGTAGCGGCGGCTGGACGAGCTCGCGTAGCGGCGGTCGCGCTCGCTGGCCCAGTCGTCGAACGCGTCGCCGCCGTCGACGTCGGTGATCGTCACCGCGGCCAGGCTGGAGTCGGTGAACAGGTAGCTGCGGCCGGGGTTGATCGGACGCTGCGCATTGTTCTCGCCGAACACGGTGGCGCCGCCGTCGAGCGCGGTGACCCGCGTGCTGCCGTCGCGGTCGTCGACATCGACGCGGAAGGTACCGGGCTGGTCGGCCACCAGGGCTACCGTCGGCGTGTCGATCTCGTAACTCTGGCCCTCGTCGAGACGGCGCACGGTGAGGCTGAGCGTGCCCTGGGTCAACTCGATCTGGGCCAGGTTGTCGTCGAGGTCGAGCAGGCCGAGGTCGGTCTGCCCGTCCATGCGCAACGTGCCGCCGCCGAACTCCAGTTCGGCGCGCGCGCCGCGGGCGGTGGACAGCTTGTCGCCGCGGGTCAGCGGGCGGTTGATGTTGGCGTCGCTCCAGTCTTTCGCGCCGGCCGGCAGAAAGCTGAGGTCGCCGGCGATGTACGACAGTCGCGCCACCCGGCTCGGCGGGTCGGCGCGATCGCCGGCGTTGCCCTGCGCCTGGGCCAGGCCGGCCGCCACGCACAGCAGCATGATCGCCAGCGCCCGCCAGCGGCGGTACCACGGGGTGGACAACCTGGCAAAACGGGTGGACATGGGGCTCTCCTCGGGAGTGCGCGCTTGGGACGGCAAGGCTGGTTCGACGCCCTTGCCTCAACGTGCATTGTCGGGCCGGCGCCGACCGTCGCCAGCGCCTGCGCAAACCACCGTTCAGGGCGCGTTGGGCGCCGCGCCGTGGTCCGCTCGCCGTGCGCAACGGCACGCAGATGGCCGGGTGCCGCGCCCGGCCGACCGCGCCATGGCGCGGGGCGCGGCCGCGGCGGCAGTCCGTTGCCCCAGCTTTCCAACCACGCGAATCCCGGGTTACCATCCGCCCGCCCGGCGGGTGTAGCTCAATGGTAGAGCTGTAGCTTCCCAAGCTACTGACGAGGGTTCGATTCCCTTCACCCGCTCCATTCCCCGGTTGCCGGACATCCCGAAACCCTATGGCGGATCTGATCACCGCGGGCCTGACGACCTTGGGCTGGCGCGAGCGACTGGCGTTGCCGCAGTTGGGCATCGGCATGCTCAAGGCCAAGCTCGACACCGGCGCGCGCAGCAGTTCGCTGCATGTGGACACCCTCGAGGAATTCCTGCGCGACGGCGCGACGTGGCTGCGCTTCACGCTCCATGTCGGACGGCGCCAGCCGGTGGCAATCCGTTGCGAGGCGCCGGCGTGGGATCGCCGCGCGGTCACCGACACCGGCGGGCGGCGCACCGAGCGCTGGTTCATCCGCAGCGAGGTACAACTGGCCGGGCAGCGCTTCAGCATCGACATCAACCTGACCGATCGCCGGCATATGCTGTTTCCGCTGCTGCTGGGCCGCAGCGCGCTGAACGGGCGCTTCGCGGTGGATCCGGCGCTTTCCTATACCCAGTCGCGCCCGCTGCCCGCGGCCACGGATTCGATGACCCACTCATGAAGATTGCGATCCTCTCGCGCAACACCCGGCTCTATTCGACCAAGCGCCTGGTCGAGGCCGCGCGCGTGCGCGGGCACGTGGTGCGCGTGTTCGATCCGTTGCGCTGCTACGTGCGCATCGCGCCGGGCGCCTCGTCGATCCGCTACCAGGGCAGGGAAGTGCGCGACATCGACGCGGTAATCCCGCGCATCGGCGCCACCAGCACGTTCTACGGCACCGCCGTGCTGCGCCAGCTGGAAATGATGGGCGTGTACACGCCGAACCCGTCCGACGCGGTGCTGCGCGCGCGCGACAAGCTGCGCTGCCTGCAGATCCTGGCCGCGCAGGGCATCGACATGCCGGTGACGGTGTTCGGCGACAACCCGGACGACGCCGACGACGTGCTGGCCCTGCTCGGCGACCCGCCGCACGTGATCAAGCTCAACGAGGGCAGCCAGGGCACCGGCGTGGTGCTGGCCGAGAAGCGCGCCGCCTCGCAGAGCGTGATCGAGGCGTTCCGCGGGCTGTATGCGAACTTCCTGGTGCAGGAGTTCGTGGCCGAGGCGAAGGGCAGCGACCTGCGCTGCTTCGTGGTCGGCAAGAAGGTGGTGGCGGCGATGCAGCGCGAGGCCACGCCGGGCGATTTTCGCGCCAACCTGCATCGCGGCGGCACCGCCGTGGCGGCCGTGCTGAGCGCGGAGGAGAAGCGCATTGCCGTGCGTGCCGCCGCCGCGCTGGGGCTGGGCATCGCCGGCGTCGATCTGCTGCGCTCGAAGCGCGGCCCGCTGCTGCTGGAGGTGAATGCCTCGCCCGGGCTGGAAGGCATCGAGGCGGCCACCGGCATCGACGTGGCTGGCGCGGTGGTGGAGCTGCTGGAGGCACAGGCGCGCGAGGTCCCGGCCGAGACCCGCCCGCATCGCAAGCCGGCCAGGGCCTGAGCCGCCATGGCGCGATGGTGTCACGGGCGGATGAGCTCGGGTTAACCGCACCGTAACCCGGCACCCCCTATAAAGCGGTCACTGTTCTTTGCGGCACGGTGGCCTGCGTGGCCCGGTGAGGCAGACAATGGTATCGGGGCAGTAGCTCTTGGGCCCGGATGGGCGACGGCCAGTCGCGCATCCGGGCTTTTTTATGGCCGTGCAAGCCCCATTCAGTTTCACGGTGCGGCCGGCGCACCGGCTTCACCCAAGATTGTTAAGCTTGCAGCTCCAGCCGGCCCGTGCGCCGGCTGCGCAGGAGTGACCCATGCGCGTACTGGTGATCGAAGACAACAGCGATATCGCCACCAACATCGGCGACTATCTGGAAGACCGCGGCCACGTGGTGGATTTCGCCGGCGACGGCGTGACCGGCCTGCACCTGGCGGTGGTGCACGATTTCGACGTGATCGTGCTCGATCTCACCCTGCCCGGCATGGACGGCCTGGAAGTGGCGCGCAAGCTGCGCCACGAGGCGCACAAGCAGACCCCGATCCTGATGCTGACCGCGCGCGACGCGCTGGAGCAGAAGCTGACCGGTTTCGAATCCGGCGCCGACGACTACATGACCAAGCCGTTCGCGCTGCAGGAACTGGCCGCGCGGCTGGAAGTGCTGGCGCGCCGCGGCAAGGGTCCGCAGAGCCGCGTGCTGAAGGTGGCCGACCTCACCTTCAACCTCGACACGCTCACGGTGAACCGCGAGGGCAAGTCGATCCAGCTGAACCCGATCGGTCTGAAGCTGCTGCAGGCGCTGATGGAAGCGAGCCCCTCGGTGGTGACCCGGCAGGACCTGGAGCAGCGCGTGTGGGGCGAGGAGCTGCCGGACAGCGACTCCCTGCGCGTGCACATCCACGGCCTGCGCGCGGCGATCGACAAACCGTTCGACAAGCCGCTGATCCACACGCGGCACGGCATTGGCTATCGGATGGTCGAGCCGGATGCAGTCCAGGCGTAAGCTGCGGTTCCGCCTCATCGTCTCCTTCGCGTTGTTCGGCTTCGGCCTCAGCGCGCTGTTTGCCGTGGCGGCGCTGTACGTGCGCGCGAAGGTGGAGGACCAGCTGGTGGTGTCGGCGCTGCAGCACGACGTCGACCAGGCGGTCGAGAACAAGCACCTGCACCCCGACCTGCCGCTGAAGTCCGACCTGATCGACGCGTGGCTGTGGAGCGACCGCACGATCTACAAGGCGCCGCTGGCCTGGCAGAACCTGGCGACCGGCGTCTACGACATGAAGGACGTGGACGCGTCCGGGCGGCCGCGCCACTACAAGCTGGCGGTCAGCCGCAAGTACGGCCTGATCGCGTTCGTCATCTACGACATCAGTCGCGAGGACCTGGGCAAGCAGCAACTGATCCTGTCACTGGTCGGCGCCGTGCTGCTGTTCAGCCTGCTGTCGCTGGCGATCGGATTGTGGCTGTCGCGCAGGGTGCTCAAGCCGGTCAGCGAACTGGCCAACCGCTTGCGCGACTTCCGCAAGGCCGGCAAGGCCGAGCCGCTGGCGCCGCATTTCGCCGACGACGAGGTGGGCGAGCTGGCGCATGCGCTGGACGAATATTCGGCGCGGCTCACCGCGATGGTCGAGCGCGACCGCGAGTTCAACTCCGACGTCAGCCACGAGCTGCGCACGCCGCTGGCGGTGATCGCCTCCACCACCGAGCTGCTGCAGGGCTCGCCCGACCTCACGCCCAAGCTCGCCGAACGGCTCAAGCGCATCGAGCGCGCCTCGCGCCAGGCCACCGAGCTGATCGAGGCGCTGCTGCTGTTGTCGCGCGCCGAACGGCGCGGGCCCACCCGCGGCGAGACCACCGAGGTCGGCAAGGTCGCCGCCGACGTGATCGAGAGCCAGCGCCCGCAGATGCGCGGCAAGCCGTTGACCATCGAGCTGGCCGTCAACGCGCCGGTCAGCGTCAACGCACCGGCCTCGGTGCTGTCGGTGGCGCTGACCAACCTGGTCGGCAATGCGATCAAGTACACGCTGGAGGGCAGCGTGCGCGTCGAGGTGGGCGATGGCCGCATCGAGGTGATCGACACCGGGCCCGGGATCAAGCCGGAGGACGCCGAGCGGCTGTTCCTGCGCGGCGTGCGCGGCGAGGGTGCCGGCGGCAGCGGCGCCGGACTCGGCCTGGCGATCGTGCGCCGGCTGTGCGAGCTCTATGGCTGGGGCGTCTCGATGCGCCCGCGCAGCGACGCCAACGGCGCCATCGCGAGCATCAAGTTCAGCTGAGCAAGCCGCCGCTGCGCAGGGGGAGGGACGGACCCGGAGCCGTGCGCTCTGCTCCCTCCCCTGCATCGCGGGGGAGGGAGTCGAGTCTCACACCTGCTCCAGCCAGCCCCATTTGTCGTGGGTGCGGCCGTCGAACAGGCCGAAGAACAGTTCCTGCAGGCGCAGGGTCACGCGGCCGGCCTTGCCGGTGCCGACCTGCTTGCCGTCGATCGAGCGGATCGGGGTGATCTCGGCGGCGGTGCCGCACATCAGCACTTCCTCGGCGAGGTAGAGGTATTCGCGCGGGATGTCGCGCTCGACCACCTCGATGCCGTCCTCGCGGGCCAGCGTCATCAGCGTGTTGCGGGTGATGCCGGTGAGCAGCGAGGCGCTGGCCGGCGGGGTGTGCAGCACGCCGTCGAAGACCAGGAACAGGTTCTCGCCGGCGCCTTCGCTGAGCAGGCCGGTGGAAGCCAGCGCAATGCCTTCGCCGAAGCCGAGCCGGCGCGCCTCGCGCGCGATCAGCTGGCCGGACAGATAATTGCCGCCGGCCTTGGCGCCGGCCGGGATGGTGTTCGGCGCGAAGCGCTGCCAGCTCGACACGCAGGCGTCGATGCCGTTCTTCAGCGCCTCCGGCCCGAGGTACGGGCCCATCGGCCAGGCCGCCACGGCCATGTCGATCGGGGTCTCGGCGGAGAGCCCGAAACCACCCAGGCCGCGCCAGGCGACCGGACGCAGGTAGGCGGCGCCGAGGCCGTTGCGCTTGATCACCTCGCGACAGGCCGCGGCCAGGTCGTCGGCCGTGTACGGCAGCGCCATGTCGTAGATCTTGGCGGACATGTACAGCCGGTTCAGGTGGTCGGTGAGGCGGAAGATCGCCGCGCCGTCGGGCGTGGCGTAGCTGCGGATGCCTTCGAATACCGACGAGCCGTAGTGCAGCGCATGCGACATCACGTGGGTGGTCGCCTCGGCCCAGGGCTTGATGTTGCCGTTCTGCCAGATCCACTCGGGGTATTGCTGGGCCATGTCGGTTCTCCTTTGGGGACCGCCCATGATAACTGCTGGCCGGCGGGGCGGCGTCAATGGCTGCGTCAATTCGCGCTGCGCAGCCACAGGCAGCCGGCCTGGCGCACGAGGTCGAAACGCAGTTCGCGCAAAGTGCCGCTGCCGTCGTTGCCGCCGACGTGCAGCACCAGTTGCCCGGTGGACGAGGGCGCCGCGGGCGCGCTGTCCGCGCTTGGCGCCATGCCGGTGCTGGCGGCCGTGGCCGGTGCATCGCCGCCCGGCATGGCCACGTCCAGCAGCGGCTGCTTCATCAGTTCGGCCAGCGAGCGGATGTCCGCGATCACCGCGCCGCGGCCGTAGCCGTCCCACAGCATCAGGCCGGCCAGGCGGTTCGCGTTGCGGCTGGCGAACGCGCCGATCACGCTCTGGCGCAGTTCGTCGGGGCTGGCAGCGCACAGGGTCGGGGGCGGCGCCGGCCGCGCGGCGGCCGGCGCGGGCAATGCGTTCGGGCTGACCGGGCTGGCTTGCAGCGCCGCGCAGGGCTGGTCGGTGAACACCGCGCCGCCGTTCGCGCCGATGCAGCGATGGATCGGCGACTGTGCCGCGGCCGGGGCGGTGGCGGCTGGCAGGATCAGCAGGAGCAGGGCGGCCAGGCGGTGCATCGCGCCAGCATACCCGCCACGCCGATCAGGAAAGTTGCTGCAGTACCGCCTGGGTCGCCCTGGCCCGGTTCAGCGTGTAGAAGTGCAGCCCGGGTGCGCCGCCGTCGAGCAGGCGCCGGCACAGCTGCGCCACCACCTCGGCGCCGAGCGCGCGGATCGCGTCGGCGTCGTCGCCGTGGGCCTGCATGCGCTTGGCGATCCAGCGCGGGATCTCGGCGCCGCACAGGTCGGAGAAGCGCTTCAGCTGGCTGAAGTTCGCGATCGGCATGATGCCCGGCACGATCGGCACCTCGACGCCGAGCCGGCGCACGTCGTCGACGAAGCGGAAATACGCATCGGGGTTGAAGAAGTACTGGGTGATCGCGCCGTTCGCGCCGGCGTCGATCTTCGCCTTGAAGTGCATCAGGTCGCGCAGCGCATCGTCGGCCTGCGGGTGGATTTCCGGGTAGGCCGCCACCTCGATGTGGAAATGGTCGCCGCAGTGCTCGCGGATGAAGCTCACCAGTTCGGCGGCATAACGGAAGTCGCCGGCGCTGGCCATGCCCGAGGGCATGTCGCCGCGCAGCGCCACGATGCGCCGGTAGCCGGCGGCGCGATAGCCATCCAGCAGCGCGGCGATCTCGGCCCGGGTGCCGCCCATGCACGACAGGTGCGGCGCCACGTTGAAGCCATGCTGCGTGTGCAGTCGCGCCACGGTGTCGCCGGTGTAGCTGAGGGTGGAGCCGCCGGCGCCGAAGGTCACCGAGGCGTACTCCGGCCGGTACGCCTTCAGCACCTGCGCCGCGCGGTCGAGCTGGGCGCGCTGCTCGTCGGTCTTGGGCGGAAAGAATTCGAGGCTGATGGCGGGCATGGGCGTCCTTCGCAGCGGCTGCGGGCAATTCTATACGTTCATCGCGATGAAAAGATAGACGTCCGAATGCAAGGCAGGGAAACCCGCGTGACGCCAGCACCAGCGGGTATCCACGGCGCTCTTCGGCGGGCCTCGTTCAACGGGACGCCGCTTTCTGCAGCACGGTCCCGGCGGGAAGAAGGGCCGCCTGCGCTACGCTGGGGTTTTCCATCGGCGCCGCCATGTCCATCGTGCTCACCCCGTTCGCCCGTGCCCGCCTGTTCCCGCGCGAGCGGCGCGGCAACACCATCCAGGACTGTACGGCCGAAGCGTTCCAGCAACGCCTGAACGACGAGCCGCCGCTGCGCGTGCTGGAGGGCTACGCGCCGTTCTGCCAGCTGCACGTGCACCGCAACTGGACCTCCACGCGCTGCCTCACCGTGCCGGTCACCGACGCCAACCGGCACCTGCTGCGCAGCGGCTACGAGGCGCGCAGCAGGGCCGAGCTGCCGGTGCTGGTGCGCTGGTTCGAGGGCGTCGAGGCGCCGCTGGCGAACTGGCTGATCCCCATCCTCTACAGCCGCGAGCAACTGGCGAAGGAGGGCGAGCCGATCGACGCCGACTGGGGCATCGTGGGCTGCCTCTACACCATGGAGCCGGAGGAAATCCCGATGGCGCCGATCACCATGCTGCGCAACGCGCTGGGCGTGGCCGAAGGCGGCTCCGGTGTGCCGCTGGACCGCGAGGCGTACCGGCGCAGCGTGGCGTTCTGGGAAGCCAACGCGAACTGGCGGCCGTAGCGCCACGGTCGGCGACTCACCATGCAGGCTTGCGGGTTACTCATATTGGGTATTTAATTACCCGAAATGGGTATGAAGACTGCCAGGCACCCTGCCCAGCGCGCACGCAAGTCTGCGCCGCGTCACGCTGCATCCGTTCGCACCAGCGTGGCGGACGCCTTGTTCAACGCCACCCAGCAACGCGTGCTGGGCCTGCTGTTCGGCCAGCCGGAACGCAGTTTTTACACCAAGGAGCTGATCGACCTGGCCGGCAGCGGTTCCGGGGCAGTGCAGCGCGAGCTGCTGCGATTACACGACAGTGGGCTCTTGCTGCAGACCGAATCGGGTAACCGCAAGCATTACCAGGCCAATCCGGCGGCGCCGATCTTCGACGAGCTGTGCGGCATCGCCGCCAAGATGCTCGGCCCGGCCGATATCTTGCGTCGCGCGCTGGCGCCCGTCGCCGGCGAACTGCAGTTGGCGCTGCTGTACGGGTCGGTAGCCGGGCGCCGCGACACCGCGCACAGCGACTTCGACCTGCTGCTGGTCTCGGACACGCTGACGCTGGAGCAGATCTATGCCGCGTTGGCACCTGCCGAGACGCAACTCGGCCGGCGGGTGAACCCCACGCTGTACACTCGTCGCGAATTCGACAAGCGCCTGCAGGAAAGCAACCCCTTCCTGACCAAGCTGCTGGCCGGAGAAACCATCGCCCTGGTTGGGGAAAAGGATGACCTCGTCGCCGCTGGATAACCTCGTCCGTATCGGCCAGTTGAAGGTCGAATCGTCGGCGCAGGCCGAATTCGATGGCTTGCTGCGTTCAGGACTGGTGCGCCTGGCCGATGCGAAGAACACTGCGCTGAACCTGGAGAGCCGCTTCGATCTTGCCTACAACGCGGCGCATGCCTTGTCGCTCGCTGCCCTGCGCTGGCACGGTTACCGCTCGGAAAATCGCTACCAGGTCTTCCAGTGCCTGACCCACACGCTGGCGTTGCCGGCCGCGCAATGGCGTGTGCTGGACCAGGCCCACCGCAAGCGCAACCTCGCCGAGTACGAGGGCGATCTGGAAGTGGACGAGGCGCTGGTTGAGGCGCTGATCCGTACGGCGCAGATCGTGGCGGAGGGTGCGGCTGCGCTTGGGCCGGTGCCATCCGCGGGATCGTGAACCACCCTGGGGCCGGCAATGAAAACGGGCGCCTCGTGGCGCCCGTTCCGTCTTGCGCGAAGCCTGAGCCCGCCGCTCAGTAGCGGTAGTGGTCCGGCTTGTACGGGCCTTCCACCGGCACGCCGAGGTAGGCGGCCTGGGTCGGGGTGAGCGTGGTCAGCTTCACGCCGATCTTTTCCAGATGCAGGCGGGCGACTTCCTCGTCCAGCTTCTTCGGCAGGATGTAGACCTTCGCCTCGTAGCTGTCCTTGTGCGCCCACAGGTCGATCTGCGCCAGGGTCTGGTTCGAGAAGCTGTTGCTCATCACGAAGCTCGGGTGGCCGGTGGCGCAGCCCAGGTTCACCAGGCGGCCCTCGGCAAGCAGGAAGATCGAGCGGCCGTCCTTGAAGGTGTACTTGTCCACCTGCGGCTTGATGTTGAGCTTCTCCACGCCGGGCATGGCGTTCAGCGCGTCGACCTGGATCTCGTTGTCGAAGTGGCCGATGTTGCAGACGATGGCCTGGTCCTTCATCGACTTCAGGTGGTCCAGCGTCAGCACGTCCTTGTTGCCGGTGGTGGTGACGTAGATGTCGCCGCGGCCCAGCGTGCTCTCGACGGTGTTGACCTCGAAACCTTCCATCGCCGCCTGCAGCGCGTTGATCGGGTCGATCTCGGTGACCACCACGCGCGCGCCGTACGCGCGCAGGCTGTGCGCGCAGCCCTTGCCGACGTCGCCGTAGCCGCAGACCACCGCGACCTTGCCGGCCAGCATCACGTCCATCGCGCGCTTGAGGCCGTCGGCCAGCGATTCGCGGCAACCGTACAGGTTGTCGAACTTGCTCTTGGTGACCGAGTCGTTGACGTTGATCGCCGGCACCAGCAGCGCTTTCGCCTCGGCCAGCTGGTACAGCCGGTGCACGCCGGTGGTGGTCTCCTCGGAGACGCCCTTCCAGTCCTTGACCACGGTGTGCCAGTAGCCCGGACGCTCGCTGTGCACGCGCTTGAGCAGGTTCTTGATCACCTGCTCCTCGTGGCTGCCCGAGGCGGTGTTCACCCAATCGCTGCCGTTCTCGAGCTCGTAGCCCTTGTGGATCAGCAAGGTGACGTCGCCGCCGTCGTCGACCACCAGCTGCGGGCCGAGGAAACCGCCCTTGCCGTCGGGGAAGGACAGTGCGTCCAGCGTGCAGTCCCAGTATTCCTCCAGCGTCTCGCCCTTCCAGGCGAACACCGGCGTGCCGGTGGCGGCGATCGCGGCGGCGGCATGGTCCTGGGTCGAGAAGATGTTGCACGAGGCCCAGCGCACGTCGGCGCCGATGTCCTTCAGCGTCTCGATCAGCACCGCGGTCTGGATCGTCATGTGCAGGGAACCGGTCACGCGCACGCCCTTCAGCGGCTGCTGCGGCGCGTACTTGCGGCGGATCGACATCAGGCCCGGCATCTCGTGCTCGGCGATGTCCAGCTCCTTGCGGCCGAAGTCGGCCAGGGCGATGTCGCGGACCTTGTAGTCGTGGGTGTTTTCTTTGAGTGCGGCGTTCATGGATATCTCCGGTTAGTGCGAGGCTCTTGTGAAGTGTCCGGCCATGGATGGCCGGTCTTGCTTCGCGAAGGGACTCGCGTACAAACAACCGGGCGCCGTTGTGGAACGTGCCGCGCCGAGCCTGGCCGATTTCGTGAAAGTCCGCACGGGGATGGGCGGGGTTCGGCGGAGGCATCCGCCTTCACGGCAACGGTCGCAGCGCCCCTCGGCGGGCAGTGCAGAAGGGTCATTGTAACGGCAGACATGAGCTTATGCCGCATGGTTGGGTGTCGCCCGCGCCGGGATTGGTTACGCTGGGGCCAGGCCCGCCATGGAGCAGCCGTGTGGAAGCGAGTCGCGAACCCGAGTTCCTGCCGCCCGACGGCCCGCTGCGCGAGGATGTCGGCCGGCTCGGCGCGATGGTCGGGCGCATGCTGGCCGAGCAGGGCGGCGACGCGTTCTTCGAGCGGGTCGAGCAGGTGCGTACCGCGGCGATCCGCCGCCGCCGCGAAGGCGCCACGCTGGAGGAACTGGCCGCCACGCTGGCCGGCCTGGACGCCCGCGACGCCGAAGCATTGGCGCGCGCGTTCGCCACCTATTTCCAGGCGGTGAACACCGCCGAGCGGGTACACCGCATCCGCCGCCGCCGCGACTACCAGCGCGAGGGCAGCGCACCGCAGCCCGAGTCGCTGCTCGATGTGCTCGGCCGACTGAAGGCCGAAGGCGTCGGCCCCGACGAACTGGTCGGCTGGCTCGACCGGCTGTGGATCGAGCCGGTGTTCACCGCGCATCCGACCGAGGCGATGCGCCGCTCGCTGCTGGAGAAGGAGCAGGCCATCGTCGCCTCGCTGATCGACGGCTTCGACCGCGAGCGCACGCCGCAGGAGCGTCGGGAGGACGACGACCGCATCTACATGGCGCTGTCCGCCGGCTGGCAGACCGCCGAGGCCTCGCCGGTGCGGCCTAGCGTGCAGGACGAGCGCGAGCACGTGGACTTCTACCTGGCCAACCCGCTGTACCGGATCGTGCCGGCGCTGTACGAAGCGCTGGCGCAGGCGCTGCAGGCGACCTACGGCGTGGCGATCCGGCTGCCGCGGCTGCTGCGCTTCGCCAGCTGGGTCGGCGGCGACATGGACGGCAACCCGAACGTGGGCGCCGACACCATCGCCGAGTGCCTGGCCTCGCAGCGCACGCTGGTGCTGGAGCGCTACCGCGAGGACGTGGCCGCGCTGGCGCGCCTGCTCAGCCAGACCGAGGGCCGCGTGAAAGTGTCCGACGCGCTGCGCGCGCGCGTGGCCGACTACCGCGCGCGTTTTCCCGCGGCCGCGGCGCAGATCCGCCCGCGCCATGCCGACATGCCGTACCGCTGCCTGCTGCAGCTGGTCGGCGCGCGGCTGGCGCTGACCGCCGAAGCCGCCGCGGACGGCTATCCGTCCAGTGCCGAACTGCTCGACGACCTGCAGCTGATCGCCGACAGCCTGTTCCAGCATCGCGGCGTACACGCCGGCGCCTACGCGGTGGAACGGCTGTTGTGCCGCGTGCGCAGCTTCGGTTTCCACCTGGCGCGGCTCGACGTGCGGCAGGATTCGCGCGTGCACGACGACGCGCTGGCGGCGCTGCTGGCCGACCCCGACTGGGCCACGCGCGACGGCGCCGCACGGGCCGAACGGCTACGTCCGTACGCCAGCGGCCAAGCGGTGTTCCCGCACAGCGAGGACGCCAACGCCACCTCGCTGCAGGCGGTGTTCGCCACCCTGCGCGACAGCCGCACGAGCCACGGCCACGACGCCACCGGCCTGTACATCATCAGCATGGCGCGCTCGGCCGCCGACGTGCTGGCGGTGCTGGCGCTGGCGCGCTATGGCGGGTTGGTGCAGGACGACGCCGTGCCGCTCAACATCGCGCCGCTGTTCGAGACCGTCGACGATCTGAAGAACGCACCGGCCACCTTGCGCGCGCTGCTCGACGATCCGGTCTACCGCCGCCATCTGGCTGCGCGCGCCGACCAGCAGTGGGTAATGCTGGGCTATTCCGACAGCGGCAAGGACGGCGGCACGCTGGCCTCGCGCTGGGGCCTGCAGCGCGCCCAGGTGGAACTGCTGGAAGTGGCACACGCCGCCGGCATCCATCTGGCCTTCTTCCACGGCCGCGGCGGCTCGGCCAGTCGCGGTGGCGCGCGCATCACGCCCGCGCTGATGTCCGCGCCGCGCGGCGCGGTGGCCGGCGTGTTGCGGGTGACCGAGCAGGGCGAGGTGATCCATCGCAAATACGGCATTCGCGCGCTGGCGCTGCGCAATCTGGAGCAGACCGTGGGTGCGGTGCTGCGCGCTTCGCTGCGCCCGCGCCAGGATGAGCCGCGCGAGGCGCGCTGGCGCGAAGCGATGAACACGCTTTCGGCGACCAGCCGACGCAGCTACCGCGCCTTCGTCGAACGCGACGGTTTCGTCGACTACTTCCGCAGCGCCACCCCGGTCGACGTGATCGAGCGGATGACGCTGGGCTCGCGCCCGGCCAGCCGGCGCAGCATGCGCGGCGTGCAGGACCTGCGCGCGATTCCGTGGGTATTCGCCTGGACCCAGTGCCGCTCGATCCTGCCCGGCTGGTACGGCCTGGGCAGTGCACTGGAGCAGGGCGCGCAGCAGTTCGGCGAAGAAGCGCTGGCGGAGATGGCGCGCGACTGGCCGTTCTTCTGCAACCTGCTCGACGACGTGGAAATGGTGCTGGCCAAGTGCGACCTGCCGATTGCCGAGGCGTTCTCGAAACTGTCGGGTCCGCTGCACGAGGAATTCTTCACCCTGGTGCGCGACGAGTTCGCGCGCACCCGCCGCTGGCTGCTGCAGCTGAAGGGCAGCGACGCGCTGCTGCGCGACGAACCGCGCCTGGCCGCGTCGATCCACCTGCGCAACCCTTACGTCGATCCGATGAGCCTGCTGCAGGTCGACCTGCTGCAGCGCTGGCGCGAGAGCGACCGCCAGGACGACGCGGTGCTGCAGGCGCTGGTCGCCTGCGTCAACGGCGTGGCGCAGGGCTTGCAGAACACCGGCTGATGCGCTCCCACGCCTCTCGTTTGATCTTGCAAGCCCCAATCCCGGCTCTCAACAGGCGAACGTCTGGTCATCCAGGACCGAAAAGCATCGCCCGCAAGCGGGCTCCTACGGCGCGCGCGTGGTGGCCGACTGCAGCGCCGCGATGCGCTGCTCGCGCGGCAAGCGCTTCCAGGCCATCTCCAGCTTGAGTGCCTCGCTGCGGCTGGCGACCCACACCCACCCCAGCAACCGCCGCGGCGGGTTGGAACGGGTGAAGCGGGCGCCCTTGCCGCTGAGGTGTTTGGCGTAGCGTTGCTCGGGGTCGCGCGCGATGCCGGTGTAGACGCGGCCGTCGGCGCATTCGAGCAGGTAGACGGCCCAGGTGTCGGCGCCGTCGCTCATGCGCTCAGGCCCACTCGATCAGGCCTTCGGCCTCGCATACCTGCTTCCACGACGGGCGCGCCTTCAGCCGCGCGGCCAGTGCCGCGAGCTGCGGCCATTCGGTGGCGGGCTTGGGCATGTTGCGCGACCAGCGCATCAGCATCAGCGTGTACAGGTCGACCAGACTGAAGCGCTCGCCGAGCATGTACGGGCCGTGCGCGGCGAGATGCGCGTCGATCTTCGACCAGCATTTCTCGATGCCGGCGCGGGCCGCCTGCTTGACCGTGTCGGCGCCCTCGGGCAGGTGGTCGCCGGGATAGAACCACTGGCGGAACAGTGGCTGCAGGTTGTTGGCCAGGTACAGCATCCACTGCAGGAAGTCCGCACGCGGCGCGCTGCCGGGGGCGGGCGCCAGCGCGGCCTCGGGATGCCGTTCGGCCAGCAGCATCGCCAGCGCGGCGGCCTCGCCGTGCGGCGCGCCGTCGACCATCAGTGTCGGCACCACGCCGTTCGGGTTGATCGCGAGGTACGCGGCGCTGCGCTGCTCGCCCTTGTCGAGGTCGACGCGCTTGAGCTCGTGCGGCGCGCCGATTTCCAGCAACGCGAGGTGGACGACGAGGTTGGCGGAGCCGGGAGCGTAGTAGAGCGTGTACATGGCGATCTTCCGTGTGTGGCAATTCTCCGATGATACGCCGAGTCAACTTGCTGTCCGCTCGGCACTCGCGGCTCAGCCATCCAGCTCCGACCAGCGTGCATAGGCGGCCTCGAGTTCGGCCTGCAGTGCGACCAGTGCCTCGTTCGCCTTGACGATGGCGGCGCTGTCCTGCTGGAAGAAGGCCGGCTCGTTCATCGCTTCGCCGCGCGCGGCGATGTCCGCTTCGAGCTGCTCGATGCGCTGCGGCAACTGTTCCAGCTCGTGCTGCTCCTTGAAGCTGCGCTTGCGCTTTGCCGCAACGGGCGGGGCAGGTGCCGGAGCCGGCGCGGCGGATTTGCCGGTGGCGGGCGTGCTGCGCGCGGCGGACCGCTGGCGCAGCCAGTCGGTATAGCCGCCCACGTACTCGCCCACCCGGCCTTCGCCTTCCAGCACCAGCGTGCTGGAGACCACATTGTCGAGGAAGGCGCGGTCGTGCGAGACCAGCAGCAAGGTGCCCTGGTAGTCGGTGAGCAACTCCTCCAGCAGTTCCAGCGTCTCCACGTCGAGGTCGTTGGTGGGTTCGTCCATCACCAGCAAATTCGACGGCTGCGCGAACAGCTTGGCCAGCAGCAGACGGTTGCGCTCGCCGCCGGAAAGGCGGGTGATCGGCGCGCGGGCGCGTTCGGGCGAGAACAGGAAATCCTGCAGGTAGCCGATGATGTGCTTGCGCGATCCGTTGAGCTCGATGTACTCGCGGCCCTCGGCCACGTTGTCCAGCGCATTGAGCTGGTCGTTGAGCTGCAGCCGGTGCTGGTCGAAGTAGGCGACCTGGATGCCGGTGCCCCGTTCCGCGCTGCCGCGCTGCGGCTTGAGTTCGCCCAGCATGATCTTGAGCAGCGTGCTCTTGCCGGCGCCGTTCGGGCCGATGATGCCGATGCGGTCGCCGCGCATCACGGTGGTGGTGAGGTCGTCGATCAGCACGCGACCGTCGTAGGCCTGATGCACGTGCTCGAGCGCGATCACCTTCTTGCCCGAGGCCTGCGCGTTGGCCGCGGTCATCCTGACGTTGCCGCCCAGTTCGCGCCGTTGCGCGCGTTCCACGCGCAGCGCCTTCAGCGCGCGCACGCGGCCCTCGTTGCGGGTGCGCCGGGCCTTGATGCCCTGGCGGATCCACACCTCTTCTTGTGCCAGTTTCTTGTCGAACAGCGCGTTGGCCTGGGCCTCGGCGTGCAACCGTTCCTCGCGCCGGCGCAGGTAGTTGTCGTAGTCGCCAGGCCAGTCGGTCAGCGCGCCGCGGTCGATCTCCACGATGCGCGTGGCCAGCGCGCGCAGGAAGGCGCGGTCGTGGGTGACGAAGATGATGCTGCCGGGGAATTGCTTGAGAAAGCTTTCCAGCCAGCCGATCGCCTCGATGTCGAGGTGGTTGGTCGGCTCGTCCAGCAGCAGCACGTCGGGCTTGCGCACCAGCGCCTGGGCCAGCAGCACGCGGCGCTTCATGCCGCCGGACAGCGCGGCGAAATCGGTCTCAGCGGGCAATTCGAGCTGGGTCAGCACGTCGCTGACGCGGCGGTCCAGGTCCCAGCCGTGCTGCGCCTCGATCTGGTGCTGCACGTCGCCGAGCGCGTCGAAGTCGCCCTCATTGAGCAAGTGGTGGTAGCGGGCGAGCAGGCGGCCGAGGTCGCCCAGTCCTTCGGCGACCACGTCGAACACGCTGCCGGCGGTGCCCTGCGGCACCTCCTGCGCCATGCGCGCCACCACGATGCCGTTCTGGAGGCGCACCTCGCCGTCGTCGGCCTGCAGCTCGCCGGCGATCAGCTTCATCAGGGTGGACTTGCCTTCGCCGTTGCGGCCGACGATGCATACCCGCTCGTTCGCCTCGATCGACAGATCGACGTGTTCGAGCAGGAGCGGGCCGCCGATGCTGAAGTCGACGCGTTGCAGTTGGATCAGGGACATCCGTGCATTGTAGCGGCAGCAACGCCGCGGCCCGCGTTGCCATTCAAAAAGAATCGGGCCGCGCGAGGCGGCCCGATTCCGGTGCAGCATGCGATGCCCGCTTACTTCAGCTTCGCATCCTTGCGCAGCGCCTCGGCACGGTCGGTCTTTTCCCACGAGAATGCGGTGAAGGCCTTGCCGTCCGGACCCTTCATCTGGTGCGGGGTGCGGCCGAAGTGGCCGTAGCTGGCGGTCTGCTGGTACATCGGGTGGATCAGGTCGAGCATCTGCAGGATGCCGTACGGGCGCAGGTCGAAGTGCTTGCGGATCAGCTTCTCGATCTTCTCGTCGCTGATCTTGCCGGTGCCGAAGGTGGTGACCGAGATCGAGGTGGGGTGCGCCACGCCGATCGCGTAGCTGACCTGCACCTCGCAGCGGTCGGCGATGCCGGCAGCGACGATGTTCTTGGCCACGTAGCGCGCGGCGTAGGCGGCCGAGCGGTCGACCTTGGACGGGTCCTTGCCGGAGAACGCGCCGCCGCCGTGGCGGGCCCAGCCGCCGTAGGTGTCGACGATGATCTTGCGGCCGGTCAGGCCGCAGTCGCCGACCGGTCCGCCGATGACGAACTTGCCGGTCGGGTTGATGTGGATCTTGGTGGCCTTGTGCATCAGCTTGGCCGGCAGCACGGGCTTGAGGATGTGCTCGCGCACCGCCTCGATCAGGTCCTTCTGCTTCACCGACGGGTCATGCTGGGTCGACAGCACCACGGCATCGATCGCGGTGGCCACGCCGTTCTCGTAGCGCAGGGTGACCTGGCTCTTGGCGTCCGGGCGCAGCCACGGCAGCGGCGAGTTCTTCCGCTTGCGGATCTTCGCCTGCTGCTCGACCAGCCGGTGCGAGTAGTAGATCGCCGCCGGCATGAAATCCTTGGTCTCGTTGGTGGCGTAGCCGAACATCAGGCCCTGGTCGCCGGCGCCCTGGTCTTCCGGGTTCTTGCGGTCCACGCCCTGGTTGATGTCCGGCGACTGCTTGCCGATCAGGTTGATCACGCCGCAGGTGGCGCCGTCGAAGCCGACGTCGCTGGAGTCGTAGCCGATGTCGAGGATCACCTTGCGGGTGATCGCCTCGAGGTCGATCCAGGCACCGGTGGTGATTTCGCCGGCGACGATCGCCACGCCGGTTTTGACCATGGTTTCGCAGGCCACGCGGGCGCGCGGGTCCTGCGCGATGATCGCGTCCAGCACGGCGTCGGAGATCTGGTCGGCGACCTTGTCCGGATGGCCTTCGGAGACCGATTCGGAGGTGAACAGGTAGTTGGACATCGCGGTTTATATCCCTTCGTGCGGATAGAAAGATAAAAGAAGTCCGGCATGATACATCGACGTTTCCCCTTTTGCAGCCCGGGGCGATTCTGGCGGCGGCCGGGTTAGGCCCATGTTCAGTCATTTGGACGGCTTTACGGCTCGCCGCCGCGCGCATGGCTCAGTAGGGGCTGGCGCGCGCCTGCACGAAGGCGAAGAAGAACACCGCATTGGGGTCGTTGCGCACCGCCTGCAGCTCCGTGCGCATGCCCTCGACCGTGGCGGCCTCGACCTTGCCGGCCAGCTCCAGCTGGTCGGCTGCCGACAGCAGCAGTTCTTCCCAGAACTCGATCATGTGCTTGCGCCGCGCCGGCTGGCGGTTGTCCAGATGGATGCTCTTCACCTCCGTCTGCACGTCGCGGTAGCCGCCGGCCAGCAGCAGATTGCCCAGCTTGGCGCCGATGAACGGGTCGCCGCCGCTGTCGTACTGGTAATCGTTGAAGGCCATCCAGTAGCGCAGCAGGTTCGGCGAATAGGGATCGAGGAAGAAGGAGGAGTTGAGCACCTCGGTGACGTAGACGGTGGCGCCGGGGCTGAGCACGCGGCGCACCTCGCTGAGTACGCGCGCCGGGCTGGGCATGTGTTCCAGCACCCAGCACAGGTAGGCCGCATCGAAACTGCGCTCGGTGAAGGGAAGGTCGGTGGCGTCGGCCTGCTGCAACGTATAGCGCGTCGCGCATCCGGGGGTCTGCGCCAGGTTGTGGCTGGCGGCGGCCAGTTGCGCGGCGGAGCGGTCGATGCCGGTGACGTGCAGTTGCGGAAACCGGCGCAGCAGGATCTCGGTCTGCGCGCCGACCCCGCAGCCGACCTCCAGCACGCGCGTCGCGTCGCTGTAGTCGATGTGGCTGAACAGGCTGGTTTCGAACATGCGCGCCTGCCGCACCAGCCGCGACTGCTCCTCGGCGGAGAAGCCGTGGATATAGGGAAATTCGCCCGTGGTGATGCTGCTCATCGTCGACGTTCAGGAAGGCCGTTGCTGTCGGCTACGGTACTCCTCTGCCATGGCCGTGGGGCGCGGCCGACGATTCCACAGCGGCGTCTCTCAGGCCGCCAGGCGCGCCTCGTCCTGCAGCGCGGCGAAGTAGTCGCGGGTCAGGCGCAGTTGCTCGCCGGCGGTTTCGGCGCGGTTGACCACTTGCCGGAACGCGGCATTTTCGGGCCGATCCTTCGCGTACCAGCCCAGGTGCTTGCGCGCGATGCGCACGCCGGCCTGCTCGCCGTAAAACGCGTACAGGTGTTCGAGGTGACCAAGCAGGATCGCGGCGACTTCGGCCGGTTCCGGTTCGGGCAGCAGTTCGCCGGTGGCGAGGTAGTGGGCGATCTCGCGGAAGATCCACGGCCGCCCCTGCGCGCCGCGGCCGACCATCACCGCGTCGGCGCCGGTGAGGTCGAGCACATGCTTCGCCTGCTGCGGCGTTCCCACGTCGCCGTTGGCCAGCACCGGCATGCGCACAGCAGCCTTCACCGCGGCGATGGTGGCGTACTCGGCCTCGCCTTCGTACTTGTCGGCGCGGGTGCGCCCGTGCACGGCGAGCGCAGCGATGCCGTTGTCCTCGGCGATGCGCGCGATATTGAGTGCGTTGCGGTTGTCGCGGTTCCAGCCGGTGCGGATCTTCAGCGTCACCGGCACCTCCACCGCGTCGACCACCGCCTTGACGATGCGCGCCACCAGCGGCTCGTCCTGCAGCAGCGCCGAGCCCGACCACACGTTGCACACCTTCTTCGCCGGGCAGCCCATGTTGATGTCGATCAACTGCGCGCCATTGGCCACGTTGAAGCGGGCCGCCTCGGCCAGCATCGCCGGGTCGTAGCCGGCGATCTGTACGCTGACCGGCTCGGGTTCGCCGGCATGGTCCATGCGGTGCAGCGACTTGCGCGTGTGCCACAGCTTCGGGTCGGCATTGGTCATTTCCGACACGGCCAGCCCCGCGCCCAGCTGCTTGCACAGCAGGCGGAACGGCTTGTCGGTGACGCCCGCCATCGGCGCGAGCACCACCGGCGGGTCGATGAGGTAGGGGCCGATCTGCATCTGCCCATTGTACTGCCCCGGCCGACCCGCCTCTCTTGTAGGAGCCCGCTCGCGGGCGATGCTTTTGCTCTGACGCCCATTGAAGGCAGGAGCATCGCCCGCGAGCGGGCTCCTGCGAAAAGCAGAGGCGTCACATCAGCGTGTAGCGCACCACGTGGAAGAACACCGGCGCGGCGAAGCTGACCGAGTCGAGGCGGTCCAGCATGCCGCCATGCCCTTCGATCATCTGGCCCCAGTCCTTGGCGCCGAGGCTGCGCTTGACCGCCGACAGCGCCAGCCCGCCGAGGAAGCCGGCCACCACGATCAGCAGCGACATCCCGGCCGAGCCCCACAACGAGAACGGCGTGATCCACCACAGGCCCGCGCCCACCGCCACGGCGGACAGGCCGCCGCCGAGCAGCCCCTCGACCGTCTTCGACGGACTCACCGACGGCGCCAGCTTGTGCCGCCCGAACAGCTTGCCGAACACGTACTGCAGCACGTCGCTGATCTGCACCACCAGCAGCAGGTACAGCAGCAGCAACAGGTTCTGCCCCTCGTAGCCGGGCACGTGCAGCAGCAACAGCGCCGGGGCGTAGCTGATGCAGTAGACGGTGAGCATCAGGCCCCACTGGATCTTGGTGGTGCGCTCCAGGAACGATTCGGTGTCGCCGCCCAGCGCGGTGATCGCCGGCAGCAGCAGGAAGCCGTAGACCGGGATGCAGATCGCGAACAGCCCGTACCAGTCGATGCCGATCAGCCAGTACTGCAGCGGGATGGCGAGGTAGAAGCACAGCACCAGCGGCAGGTGGTCGCCACGGCGGGTCGGCGTCAGGGTGAGGAACTCGCGCAGCGCGAAGAACGAGGCCAGCGCGAACAGCACCAGCGTGGCGACGCGCCCGAGCAGGAAGCATACGCACAGGATCGCCACCATCCACCACCAGGCGCCGATGCGTGCGTTCAAGTTGGCGACGACCTCGCCCGCGCCGTCGCTGCGCGCGCGTCGCGCCAGTACCCAGCCGATCAGGCTCGCCACCACCAGCAGCGCCAGCACGGCGCCCATCACGGTCCAGAATTTCTGTTGCGGGCTCATGCCAGTTCCACCACCGCCGCGTGGGCGCGTTGCAGGAAGCTTTCCTTGTCCTCGCCCTCGGCCAGGCGCAGCACGCGGCCGAAGCGCACCATGCAGGTCAGCGGCACCGGCAGCAGGCTGCCCTTGGGCATCGCGCGGTGCAGCGTGTCCAGGTAGACCGCCACCAGTTCGGCCTGCGGATGGCGCCGGGCCAGGTGGTAGAGGCCGGCCTTGAACGGCTGCGGCAGCGGATCGGGGCTGCGCGTGCCTTCCGGAAAGATGATCAGCGAATCGCCCGCGGCCAGCGCCTCGCACAAGGGCTCCAGCGGGTCGCCTTCGCGATGCTCGCGGTCGCGTTCGATGTAGACGGCGTGGAAACCATGCTCGGCGATGAACCCGCGCAGGCCGCCCTTGCCCCAGTAGTCGCGCGCGGCGACCGGGCGCGTGCGCTGGCGCAGCAGTGGCGGCAGCGCGGCCCACAGCGCCAGCGTGTCCAGGTGGCTGCTGTGGTTGGCGAAGTAGATGCGCTGCACGGGCTTCGGTTCGCAGCCCAGCCAGCGGCCGTGCGCGCCGACCAGCAGGCGCACCAGGCCGACCAGGATGCGCGCGGTGATCATGCGCCGATGCCTTTCAGCCGCGCGGCGATCGCGCGGGTGCGGGTTACGCAGGTCAGTGCCGAGCCGGCGGAAATGATGACCGCGGTGGCGAGCAGGAGCGGCTGGCGCCACGCCGGCAGCAGCGCCGCCAGCACCAGCGCCACGCCCAGCAGCCACATGCGGTGCGGCTTGGCCATCGGCCCGCGGAAATCCTGCGTCTGGCCCAGCGCGCCGCCGAGCGCACGGATGTAGGCGGTGAGCGCTGCGAGCAACGCGGCCAGCCAGCCCAGCCAGGGCAGCGCGATCGCGTAGCCCAGCGCGACCAGGAACAGTGAATCGGCCAGCCGGTCGGGCAGCTCGTTGTACAGCACCCCCGTGGGGGTGCCCTTGCCGCCCTCGACGGCGACCATGCCGTCGAGCAGGTTGCACAGCAGTCGCAGGCCGATCGCCAGCGCGCATAGCAGCGCACCGGCTGCACCGGGCAGGGCCAGCAGTGCCCACGCGCCGGTCAGCGCGAACAGCACGCTGAGCATGGAGATCTGGTTGGGCGTCAGCCGGCTGCGCGCCAGCGCCGCGGCGATGCGTTGTGCCCAGCCGCTGCCGCGCACGGCGATGGGTCGTCGATTGGCGTCCGGCATGGCGTGTCCCCCCTGTCCAGCGCGCATGCTAGCGCGGGCGCCCCGCCACCGGTATTGGCCTCAGCCGCGCCGTTTCCTGCGCGCGCGCCAGAACAGGAAACCGGTCACCAGGAAGAACGGCGGTAGCACGCCCGCGGCGGTCACCAGCACGCGCCACGGCGTGCCGCCGACGCCGCCGGAGTGCAGCGGGTAGACCGCATTGTTCATGCGGGTGCCGGCGCCGCTGGCGGTGGCGTCGAGGTGGCCGAGCACGCTGGCGTTCCAGGGATCGAGCCAGATCGTGCTGCGCCCGACCTGGTGCCACTCGCCGGGCGCCTGCGCGCGGATCACCAGCTGGCCGTTGCGCGCCGTCGGCAGCGTCACGCGGTGCAGCGCGGCGCCGGGCAGTGCACGCTCGGCGGCGGCCAGCGCGGCGGCCCAATCGATCGGTGCCTCGCGCCAGGCGAGCGGTGCCGGCGGGGTCGGCGGCGGCGCTTCGGCGAACACCGCGCGCAGCAGCCGGCCGGTGCCGGCGCCGTAGACCATCAGCGTGCCGGTGAGGCTGACCAGGAGGATCAGTGGCAGCGCGAGCACGCCCACGCTGCGATGCCAGCTCAGCCAACGCCGCGTCGGCGGCTGCGTGTGCGGACGCAGGCTGGCGGCGAGGTGGCGCCGACCGGGCCACCACAGCAGCGGCCCGGACAGCAGCAGGCACAGCACCAGCCAGCCGAGCACGCCCAGCACTTCCTCGCCAGTCTCGCCGGCGAGCAGGTGGGTGTGCCACTCGCGCACGACCTGCAGCACGTCGCCGCGCGGCGCGCGGGTCAGCAGCAGCTCGCCGCCGGCCGGGTCGAGGTAGCGCCGCGTGCCGTCGGCAAAGTAGAGCTGCCACACCGGCAGGCCGGGCAGCGGCAGGTCGGCGGCGCGCAGGCCCTGCGGCTGCCACTGCGCGGCGATGCGCGCGAGTACCGCGGCGCGCTGCGCGGCATCGGGCAGGGCGTGGCCGGCGAGCTGCGGGTAGGCCGCGCGCAGCCACGGCGGTTGCCAGGCAAGCAGGCTGCCGCTGAGCGCGATCAGCGCATACGCCACGCCGACGCTGAGCCCGAGCCACAGGTGCAGCCGCTGCAGCCACAGCCGCGGCCGCCCGCGCAGCCGCCAGGACGCCGTTTCGGCGCTGGAGGCGAAGTCGCTCAAAACACCTGCTGCCAGGTCAGCGAGACCACCCGGCCGCGGCCGGCGAAGTACGAGTCGTCGTCGCCGACGGTCTGCGACACGTAGTTGATGTACTGCGTGTTGCCGAGGTTCTGCACGCCCAGGGTCCAGTCGCCAGCGCTGCCGGTGTGCCACTTCAGATAGGCGTCGGCGGTGCTGTAGCCGTCGAAGTGCGCGCTGCGCCGGCCCAGCGTGGCGAAGTCGCGGCTGTAGGCGTGGCTGACCTGCAGGTAGCTCGACCACGCGTCGTTCCAGCGCTGCGTCCACGACAGGTTGAGCCGGTTCGGCGCGATGTTGGCGCCGTCGAGGTCGGAATCGATCCTGCCGTCGCCGTTGCGGTCGGAGCGGCCGCGGTTGATCGCGAACGAGGCGTCGAAGCGGCTGCCGGCCAGCGGCTGCCAGTGCGCGCGCGCTTCCCAGCCGCTGATCGCAGTGCGCTGGCGCATCACGTTGTAGACCTGGTTGGGCGCATCGAACACCAGCACCGAACCCAGCCGCGAGCGCGAGACGTAGTAGCTGACCCGCGCGCCGGCGCGGTCGCCGGCGTACTCGACGCCCGCCTCGCGGTTGTCCGAGACCACCGGCTTGAGGTCGAGGAAACTGGCCACGTTCTGGCCGGGCTTGTTGATCGCGCGCAGCACGCGGCCCACATCGGGCAGGGTGTAGCCCTCGGCGTAGCTGGCGAACAGGTTGAGCCGGTCGGTGAGGTACCACACCGCGCCGAGGTTCGGCAGGGTCTTGCTGAAGCTGGGCGAGCCACCCTGCACGGTGACGCCGCCGTAGGCGGCCAGGGTGCGGAAGGTCGGCACCTTCAGCGTGCCGTGCTCGCGGCGCAGGCCGCCGGACAGCGACAGCGTCTGCAGCGGCCAGTACTCGGCCTGCAGGAACGGCGCCCAGCCGGTGTAGGTGCTGCTGGGCACCCAGTGGCGGCCGGTGTGGGTCAGCTCCTGGTAGGTGCGGTCGCGGTAGCCGTCGGCGCCGGCGAGCACGGTGAGCGTGCCGTCGAGCAGGCCGCGCTTCGCCCACGACAGCCGCGCGCCGTCCTTGGTCGAGACGTTCTGCGACTGGTCGAACAGCAGGCCCGGGCCGTAGGCCGGGTCCTGGAAGGTGCCGAAGGTGCCGCCGCCGAACAGCTCGCGGTTCTTCTGGTGATAGAGCTGCGCACGCAGTTCGCCGTCGGCCAGCGCCGGATCCCGGTAGTCGAGGCTGCTGGTCAGCACGCGGTTGCGCGGCGCGTCGCCCGGCTGCTTGCCGCGCACCGAGGTGGTCGGCAGGTTGGCCGTCATGTCGCCCGGTACGGCGGTGTAGTCACCGTTGCCCTGCAGGTCGAAGCGGTTGACGGTGAGCTGCAGGTGGCGGCCGCCGGCGACGTCGTAGCCGAACTTGGCGAAGCCGTCGGTGCTCACCGAATCCATCAGGTCGCCTTGGGTGCCGTCGACGCCGATCAGCCGCCCCTTCGCGTCCGAATACATGCCGCGCTGGCGCCATGCCGCGCCGGCGACCAGGTCGAACGCGCCGCTGCGCGCGGCGAGCAGGTACGAGGCGCCGTAGCCCAGGCCGTTGCCGCCGCGGGTGGGCGCGCTGGCATTGGTGGTGACTTCCTGGTGCACGCCGTCCTGCTTCGGCGCCTGTTTGGTGATGATGTTGATGATGCCGCCGGCGGCGCCCAGGCCCTGCATCGCGTTGGATCCTTCGACGATCTCGATGCGCTCGATCATCGCCGGGTCGATCGTGTAGGCGTCGCGCGAGCCGTTGCGCAGCGGGCTGGACTGCGGCACGCCGTCGATCATGTACAGCGGGTTGCGCCCGCGCAGGGTCTGCCCGCGCGAGCTGAGCTTCTGCGTGGAGGGGGCGAACGAGGGCAGCAGGTTGCCGATGGCGTCGGAGAGATCCGGGTTGATCGCCAGCTGCTGGCGCAGGTCCTCGGCGGTGATCACCGTGATGGTGGTCGGCAGCGCGCCCTGGCTCTGCGGCATGCGCAGCGTGCTTTCGGAAACCTCGATCCGCTTGAGCTCGATGGCGTCCTTCTGCTCGGCGGCGTGGGCGGCGCCGGCGAAGGCGAGTACGAGGGCAAGGGCGAGCGGACGGTGGGGGAACGACATGGGGCCTCCTGTGCAGGGAGGCGCATGTTAAATGAAAATGATTCGCAATAACAGGTTGTCGCGCCTGCGCCGGGTTCAGTGCGTGGGCACCACGCGTTGCGCGGCGACGGGGTCGTGCCGGTGCTTGAACAGCGGCACGAACAGCACGGCCATCACCAGCGCGTAGGCGGCGAAGGCCAGCCAGATGCCGGGCCAGTCCTTGCAGATCGCCACGGCGTCGTTGCACTGGTGGTTGGTGAAGAAGTGGTCGATCACGAAGCCGGCGATCAGGCTGCCCAGCACCGCGCCCACGCCGTTGGTCATCAGCATGAACAGGCCCTGCGCGCTGGCGCGGATCTTCGGATCGGCCTGGCTCTCCACGAACAAGGAGCCGGAGATGTTGAAGAAGTCGAACGCCATGCCGTAGATGATGCACGAGAGCACGATCATCCACAGTCCGCCGGCAGGGTCGCCGAACGCGAACAGGCCGAAGCGCAGCACCCAGGCCAGCATGCTCATCGTCATCACCGCCTTGATGCCGAACCGCTTGAGGAAAAACGGGATGGTCAGGATGAAGGCGGTTTCGGAGAACTGCGAGATGGAGATGATGATGGTGGAGTACTTCACCGCCAGCAGGTTGGCGTACGCGGGCACCTTGACGAAGTCGCTGAGGAAGGCGTCGCCATAGGCGTTGGTGAGCTGCAGCGCCGCGCCCAGCAGCATGGCGAAGAGGAAGAACACCGCCATGTTGCGGTTCTTGAAGAGCGCGAACGAGGTGAGGCCGAGCCGGTCGATCAGGCTTCGACCCTCGGCGGCACCCAGCTTGGGCGGGCACTTGGGCAGGGTGAACGCATACAGGCCGAGCAGCAGCGAGGCGCCTGCGGCCACGTGGAACTGCGCGGGCGAGGCCTTGAAGCCGAGCAGGCTGGTGGTCCAGGTGGCGGCGATGAAACCGATCGTGCCCCATACGCGGATCGGCGGATAGGTGCTCACCACGTCCAGGCCGTCCTGCTTGAGCGCGTTGTAGGCCACCGTGATCGCCAGCGAGATGGTGGGCATGTAGAAGCACATGTTCAGCAGCATCACCCAGAACATCTGCTCCGGGCCGGTGACGTGCGGTATCGCGAACAGCACCACCGCGCCGCCGATCTGCAGCATGCCGTACAGGCGCTCGGCGTTGATCCACTTGTCCGCCACGATGCCGACCAGCGAGGGCATGAACAGCGAGGCGATGCCCATGGTCGAGAAGATCGCGCCGAAACTGGTACCCGACCAATGCTGGGTCTGGAACCACCACGTGCCGATGGTCAGCAGCCAGGCGCCCCAGATGTAGTACTGGAAGAAGTTGAGTACGGTGAGGCGGAGCTTGAGGCTCATGGACGCGGGTTCCCCTGCAAGGCCGGGGTCGGCCCCGTGGCCACAATCTGGTAGCGCGGCAGGTTAGACGACGCCGGCGCCGGGCGGCAAGGTGCGATGCGGCAGCTCAACCCGTGTCGGCCAGCGCCGCCGTCACGCGCTCGCGCAGCACCGGCAGCAGCTCGGTCTCGAACCACGGGTTGCGCTTGAGCCACAGCCGATTGCGCGGGCTCGGGTGCGGCAGCGGCAGGCGATCGTACGCGAGGTACTCGCGCCAGCCCTGCACCGTGTCGGTGAGGCGGGTGCCGCGCGGCACGCCGAGCATGCCGGCTTGCGCATACTGGCCGATCAGCAGGGTCAGTCGCACCTGTTTCAACAGCGGCAGCAGGCGCGGATGCCAGGCCGGCGCGCATTCGGGCCGCGGCGGCAGGTCGCCGCCCTTGCTGGTGCCGGGAAAGCAGAAACCCATCGGCACGATGGCCACGCGATCGGCGTCGTAGAAGGTGGGCTTGTCGATTCCCAGCCAGTCGCGCAGCCGGTCGCCGCTGGGGTCGTTGAACGGGATGCCGGTCTCGTGCACCTTGCGCCCCGGCGCCTGGCTGACGATCAGCAGCCGCGACGTCGTCGACGCCTGCAGCACCGGGCGTGGCCCCAGCGGCAGGTGCTTCTCGCACAGGCGGCAGGCGCGGATCTCCGCCAGCAAGCGATCCATCGCATGCGACCTTCGTGCGGCATCCGTGCTTTGCTTGTTCCCCATGTGCGACTCCCGATTCGCTGCCGTCAGGGCAGCAATTTCCCCGGGTTGAGAATGCCGTCCGGGTCGAACGCGGCCTTGATGTTGCGCATCAGCCCCAACGTGGCCGGCGCCAGCGCCAGCGGCATGAACTCGCGCTTGACCAGGCCGATGCCGTGCTCGCCCGACAGCGTGCCGCCCAGCGCCAGCACCAGCGCGAACAGCTCGGGCAGCGCCGCGTAGGCGCGCTCGATCTCGTCCACGTCGCGCGGCAGCAGGTTCACGTGCAGATTGCCGTTGCCGGCGTGGCCGAAGCACACCAGCGGCACCGCGTGTTTTGCCGCCAGCGCCTGGGCGCCGTCCACCAGCGCGGGCAGGCGGCTCACCGGCACCACCACGTCTTCGTTGATCTTGTGCTGGGTCACCGCGCGCTGGGCGAACGAGAGCGCCTTGCGCGATGCCCACAGCGCGGCGTTCTCGCCGGCGTCGGCCGCGACCTCCAGCGCGACCAGGCCTTCGCCGCGCGCGGCGCGTGCCACCGCGTCCTGCGCAAAGCCCACGGTCTCCGGCGTGCCATCGACCTCGATCAGCAGCAGCGCACCCGCCTGCGGCACGTCGGCGTCCGGCGCGTGGTCGCGCGCCAGCTTGAGCGCCAGCGTATCCATGAACTCCAGCGCCGCGGGCGTGACCGGCTGCCCCATGATCCGCGCCACCGCCCGCGCCGCCGCGGCGGTGTCGCGGTACGTGGCGCGCAGCGAGCGCAGCGCGGCGGGCCGGGGCGTGAGCTTCAGCGTGGCTTCGGTGATCAGCGCCAGCGTGCCTTCCGAGCCGATCAGCAGGCGCGTCAGGTCGTAGCCGGTGGAATCCTTGGTGGTGTAAGTGCCGGCGCGAAAAGCCTCGCCGCTGCCGGCCACGCCGGCGAGACCCAGCACGTTGTCGCGGGTGGCGCCGTACTTCACCGCGCGCGGACCGCCCGCATTACAGGCGAGGTTGCCGCCCACCGTGCACCACGGCGCCGAACCCGGATCGGGCGCCCAGAAGAAACCGTGCGGCGCCAGCGCCTGCTGCAGCGCCTCGTTGGTGACGCCCGGCTGCACCACGGCAAGCCGATCTTCCGGGGCGATGCGCAGGATCCGGTGCATGCGCGAGAAGCACGCCACCACGCCGCCGGCCGCCGGTACCGCTGCGCCCGTGGAGCTGGTGCCGCCGCCACGCGCGGTGAGCGGCACGCGATGTTTGCGGCAGGCGCGCACCAGCGCCTCCACCTGTTCGTGCGCGGTGGGGAACACCACGGCGTCGGGCAACTGCTCGTGGCGCGAGTGGTCGCGCGCGAACGCGCGCCGTTCGGCCTCGCCGGTGGCGAGCGCATCGTCGGGGAAGATCTCGCGCAGGCGGGCGAGCAGTGCGTCAGGCAGGGGCATCGGCCAAGCGTAATCCACTCGCGGAAAGAAGGTGCTGCGCCAGATCAGCCGGCTTCGAACGCGCCGCGCAGCCACTCGCGGCGGATCGCCTCGGGCGGACCGTCGTAGCTCACCACGTCGAAGCGGCAGTTGCGCCGTGCGTGCTGCGGATGCGCGGCCAGCCAGTGCTGCGCGGCAAGAATCAGTTTCGCCTGCTTGGCCGCGGTGACCGAGGCGGCGGCGTCGCCGTGGCTGGCGCTCTTGCGGTAGCGCACCTCGACGAACACCACGGCATCGCCGTCGCGCATCACCAGGTCCAGCTCGCCGTGGCGGGTGGTGTAGTTGCGCGCCAGCAGCTGCAGTCCGGCGCGTTGCAGTTCGCTGCAGGCGCGCTGCTCGAAATCGTCGCCGGCGGCGCGCATCAGTTCGCGGCGGGCTGGAAGGTTCCGCTCGGCACGGAGCCCGCCGCTGCCGGCTCGACACCGGCGGGCGGCGCGTTCGAGGGCGCGTCGTCCAGTTGCAGGCTGCCGCCCAGGGGGCGCGCCAGGCCGTTCTGGAATTGCGCCCAGATCAGCACCCGGCGCACGCGGCCGAACTGGTCGGCGGCGAGCTGGCCGCTGGCGCCGGGCACGTAGCTGCCCGGGTGGGCGCGCAGCCATTCCAGGTACGGCACCAGGTTCCAGGCGTCCATGCCGAACGCGAACAGCCGTGCCGCGCCGCCGCGCGCGGCTGGCAGGCGCGCGGCGACGCCATCGCGGTTCGGCAGCCCTGGCTGGGCGTCGAACAGCCACGGCGCGTCGCAGAACTCCACGCCGTCCAGGTCGCGGTTCGCGGCGGCGTCGTCGCTGCCTTCATAGACGTGCGAGGTAGCGAACACCGGCAGGTTCACCCGCGCGATGCGCAGTTGCGGCAGCAGCAGGCGCGCCTGTTCCGGACGCATGCTGATGAAGATGCCGGTGTCGCCGGCAGCGCCGCTTTCGACCGGGACGACGGCGCTGCCGGCTGCGGTGGCGGAGGCGGCGGGAGCGGATGCAGGGGCAGCAGCGACCGCGGTGGGAAGCCTCAGGCCGGCGATGAGGCTGGCGTAACTGGTGACGCCCGGCGGCAGGGTGACCATGCCGGCCAGTTCGCCGCCGCGCGCCGCCAGCTCGGCCTTGAACGCGCCGGCGGCGCGCTGCGCGAAGTCGTCGGTGGACACCACCGCATAAACCCGGCGCAGGCCGCGCTCGACCATGTGGTCGGCGGCCTGGGCGCCTTCGGTCTCCGGCAGCAGGCCGAATTCGCTGGCGTCGCCGGCAGGCAACTGCTTGTCGTCGGGGTGGTTCAGCGCC
Source organism: Rhodanobacter sp. (assembly GCA_024711345.1). Taxonomy (GTDB): domain Bacteria; phylum Pseudomonadota; class Gammaproteobacteria; order Xanthomonadales; family Rhodanobacteraceae; genus Rhodanobacter. Next base: position 43,280 of record JANJTA010000008.1, read on the forward strand.
AGCAGCGGCACCGGCAGCCGCGGCTGGCTGAACACCGCGGCGACCTCGCCGCGGGTCAGCGGGCCGACCACCAGCCGGGCGCCGTCGCTGACCGCCTGCTGGTACGCCCTGACCGCGCCGTCGGCGGTGCCCTGGCTGTCGTAGACGCGCACCGACGGGCGCGGCGCATGGTTGCGGCCGGCGTCGAGGTAGGCGGCGAAGAAGCCTTCGCGGATGGCCGCGCTCGCCGCGGCGTAATTGCCGTCGCTGGGCAGCAGCAGCGCGACCTGGCTGGGTGCCTTGTAGCCCTCGCGCACGTTCGCGCCGGCGCCGGGCAGCAGGGTACCGACCGGTTGCTGCAGCTCCGGCGTCGGCTGTGCCACGGCCACTCCGAGCCGGCTCAGCGCTTCGTTCACCCACGGCAGCATGCGGTCGCCGCGCTGCATCGCGGCGGCGCGCTGCTTGAGCGATTCGACGCCGACCTGGCCCAGCAGGTCGAGCACCTGCTGGCGGTTCTGCGAGTGGTCGTAGCCGCTCAACTGGCTGTCCATCTGCACGCGGGTGCGGGCGGCGCCCCAGCGGTCGCCGCTGGCCGCCATGGCGCGGGCACGCCATTCCAGCAGGCGCAACTGCAGTGGCGCGGGCACCGTCACGTTCGGCTGGGTAGTCAGCCGCAAGGCGGTGGCGGGGTCGTGCCGGGCGAGTGCCAGCTCGGCCTGCAGCAGGTCGAAGCGCAGCGGCTCGTCGCCGCTCAGGCGCTGGCGCTTGATCTGCGCCAGCACCGGGACGGCGCGGTCGAGCTGGCCTTCCTCGCGCCAGGCCTCGGCCGCCAGCAGGCGGTAGCTGTCGGCATGCCCCCGCGATTGGGCGGCGAGCGCCAGCCAGGCCTGCGCCGCCTGGTCGAACTGGCCCTGCCGGGACAGCGCCTCGGCGCTCTGTGCGGCGGCGAGCTCGGCCGGCGAACGCGGTGCGTTGGCCGGGACGCAGCCGGCCAGCGCCAGGGAGAACAGCAATCCGATCGCGGCGACGCGCGAGAGGCGCATGAAGCGCATGGGAAAACCCTTGTTCGTCATGGTCGTCAATGCGCGATCATAGCGGATCGACTTGCCGGCTTACGGCGCAGGAGTTTGCAGATGTCCGCACCATTTGGCTGCCTGTGGGTGGTCGCCACGCCGATCGGCCACCGCGACGACCTGTCCGCGCGGGCGATCGAGACCCTGCGCGCGGTGGCGGTGATCGCTGCCGAGGACACCCGCCACAGCCGCCCGCTGCTGGTGCATCACAACATCGACACGCCGCTGATCGCGCTGCACGAGCACAACGAGCGCGAGGCGGTGGAGGCGATCGTGCGCCGGATGCAAGCCGGCGAGGCGGTGGCGCTGATCTCCGATGCGGGTACGCCGCTGATCAGCGATCCGGGTTTCCGGCTGGTACGCGCCGCGCGTGCGGCCGGCATTCGCTGCATCCCGGTGCCGGGCGCCTGTGCGGCGATCGCGGCGCTGTCGGTGGCCGGCCTGCCCAGTGACCGTTTCGTGTTCGAGGGCTTCCTGCCGCCGAAGGCGGCGGCGCGGCGCAGTCGGTTGCAGGAACTGGCCGGCGATACACGTACGCTCATCTTCTATGAGTCGTCGCACCGCGTCGCCGAGAGCCTGGCCGCCATGCGCGACGTGTTCGGCGGCGGGCGCGAGGCGGTGCTGGCGCGCGAGCTGACCAAGCTGTTCGAGACGGTGATCGGCGAGCCGCTGGCGGAGCTGGCCGCACGGGTGGCGAACGATCTCGACCAGCAGCGCGGCGAATGCGTGATCCTGGTCGCCGGCCGCGGCGAGGAAGCCGACGCGAAGCTGGCCGAGGGTCAGCGCGTGTTCGCCATCCTGCGCGAGGAACTGCCGCCGGCGAAAGCGGCCAAGCTCGCGGCCGCGATCAGCGGCGCACCGCGCAAGGCGCTCTACGAGAGCTAAAAGTGTGTGGCGCGGAGCGAGAACAGAGGGAGGGGCCGGCGCCCATGCAACAGCTTTTCTCCCGTTTCTCACTCATCATCCGCTCACTCCTGTATTCTTCTCCGCGGAGTCGGCCGGACAGTCGCGTCGCGCGCAAGTGCGTCGAGGAAAGTCCGGGCTCCGCAGGGCAGAGTGCCAGGTAACGCCTGGGCAGCGTGAGCTGACGGCCAGTGCAACAGAGAGCAGACCGCCGATGGCCCCGCAAGGGGATCAGGCAAGGGTGAAAGGGTGCGGCAAGAGCGCACCGCGTACGGGGCCAACGCCGTACGGCACGGTAAACCCCACTCGGAGCAAGACCAAATAGGGGAACGATAACGCGGCCCGCGTTGTTCCCGGGTAGGTTGCTGGAGCCAGGCGGCGACGCCTGGCCGAGAGGAATGACTGTCGCGCCGCAAGGCGTACAGAACCCGGCTTACAGGCCGACTCCACCTCGTTCCCGCCTTCGCCATCGCCGCGACCCTCAAGTTGCGGTGGTGGCGGAGGCGCTTGCGTGAACAGTGGTTCATGCAGGAACGCCGACGCGGGGCCGATGCGACCCGGTTTGGCTCGGCGCCGGCCTCAAGCGGTGCATTCGGATTTATAAAAAATTCCCTGCTTTCAAACACCTTCCCGGTGTTTCTCAGAATATGCTGCACATGTGGTCAGCATTCCGCCTTTACTCCTTGATTCACAAGCGAAATTCCCTTGACAGTCTCATGGGGCGAGATTATCGTGGGCTCCAGTGTGAAATCGTGGGTTTTAGTGGAGTTCATTGACCGTGTTCCAGGGCGAAACCGCCATCACCATCGACGACAAGGGCCGCCTGACCATCCCGACCGCTTATCGGGAGCAGGTGGCGGGCGAATGCGCCAATCGTCTGGTGATCACCTACAACCCGTTCGAGCCGGGCTGTCTGTGGCTGTTCCCGTACGCGGCGTGGGAGCTGGTGCGCGACCAGGTCAATGCGCTGTCCAAGGTGGTCAAGGCGCATCGCGACATGCAGATGAAGCTGGTCGGCGCGGCCGCGGTGGTCGAGCCCGACTCGGCGGCACGGGTGCTGCTGCCGGCCAGCCAGCGCGCTACCACCGGCATCGAGAAGAAGGCGGTGCTGCTGGGCATGGGCGACAAGTTCGAGCTGTGGAGCGAGCAGGAACACCTCAAGAAGATCCGTCAGACCATCGGCGAAGCGGAGATCACACAGGCAATGGCGGAATTGCGCCTGTAAGGCGCGATCGGCATGTGGGCGGGACGGGAGCGGGAGTGCGGCATGGCCGAGCAAGTTTTGCGGCACATCCCGGTGATGCTGGGTGAAGCAGTGGAGGGACTCGCCGTGCATGCGGGCGGGCGCTATCTCGATGGAACCTTCGGTCGCGGCGGTCACGCCCGCGCGGTGCTGTCGCGCCTGGGTCCCGACGGCCGGCTGCTGCTGATGGACCGCGACCCCGCGGCGATCGCCGCCGCGCAGGCCGAATTCGCCGCCGACCCGCGCGTGTCCATCCGCCACGCGAACTTCTCCCGCCTGGCCGAGTGGGACGAGACCGCCGTCGGCCTCGATGGAGTGCTGCTCGACTTGGGCGTGTCCTCGCCGCAGCTGGACGAAGCCGCGCGCGGCTTCAGCTTCATGGCCGACGCGCCGCTGGACATGCGCATGGATCCCAGCCAAGGCGAGAGCGCGGCGGATTTCCTGGCTCACGCCAGCGAGCGCGAGATCGCCGACGTGCTGTGGCACTACGGCGAAGAGCGCCACAGCCGGCGCATCGCTCGCGCCATCGTGGCCGACCGCGAGGCCACCCCGTTCACCCGCACCGGCCAGCTGGCCGCGCTGATCGAGCGCGTGGTCGGGCGGCGCGAGCCGGGCAAGCACCCCGCCACGCGCAGCTTCCAGGCGCTGCGCATCCGCGTGAACGGCGAGCTGGACGCGTTGCAGCAAGGCCTGGACGCGGCGCTGGAGCGGCTCAAGCCGGGCGGCCGGCTGGCGGTGATCAGCTTCCATTCGCTCGAAGATCGTGCGGTGAAACTGTTCATCCGCGACCACTCCGGCCGCGTGCAGAACAGCCGCCGCGGGCCGCCGCTGCCGGCCGCACCGGCGCGGCTGGCCGCGGTCGGCAAGGCGCAGTTCCCGTCCGCGGCCGAGCAGGCGGCGAATCCGCGCGCGCGCTCGGCCGTGCTGCGCGTGGCGGAGAAGTTGAGGTGAGGGCGCTCGGCGCCCTGTGCCTGCTGATGCTGCTGATCGCGGTGCTGGCCAGCGCGCTCGGCGTGGTATGGACGCGCCACGAGAGCCGCGTGCTGTTCGTCAAGCTGACCGCGCTGCAGAACCAGCGCGACGAGCTGAACATCGAATACGGCAAGCTCGAACTGGAGCAGGCCACCTACGCCGAACCGCGACGCATCGACGACGAGGCCCGGCAGAAGCTGGGCATGGTCGATCCGCGTCCGCAAGACATCCGGTTGCTGCGATGAGCTGGCGCAACCTCAACACTCCCTCGCAGACCGCCGGCCGCCGCCGCGGCGCCGGCCCCAGCGCGCGCCGGCGCATGGTGGTGGTGGTCGGTCTGCTCGGCCTGGTCTCGGTCGGGCTGGTGGCACGCGCGTTCGACCTGCAGGTGGTGCGCAAGCAGTTCTACCAGCGCCAGGGCGACGCGCGCTTCCTGCGCGAGATGCCGATCCCGGTGTCGCGCGGCACCATCTTCGACCGCAACGGCGAACCGCTGGCGGTGTCCACGCCGATGATGTCGATCTGGGCCAACCCGGCCGAGGTGCTGGACAACGACGAGCGCATCCCCGCGCTGGCGCAGGCGCTGGGCGTGGACGCGGACAGCCTGAAGGCGCAGCTGGCGCAGCGCTCGGACCGCGAGTTCGTCTACCTGCGCCGGCAGATGGCGCCGTCCGCGGCGCAGGCCGTGCTGGACCTGGGCATTCCCGGCATCAACGGCCAGCGCGAGTTCAAGCGCTACTACCCGTCCGGTGAAGTGACGGCGCACGTGCTCGGCTTCACCAACATCGACGACCGCGGCCAGGAAGGCCTGGAGCTGGCCTACGACGACTGGCTGGCCGGCAAGCCGGGCGCCAAGCGGGTGATCCGCGACCGCATGGGCCACGTGGTCGAGGACATCGAGCAGGTGCGCGCGCCCAAGCCCGGGCAGAACCTCACGCTCAGCATCGACCGGCGCATCCAGTTCCTCGCCTACAGCGAGCTGAAGAACGCGCTGGAGAAATCGCAGGCCGATTCCGGCTCGATCGTGGTGCTCGACGTGAAGACCGGCGAAGTGCTGGCGATGGCCAACCTGCCCACCTACAACCCGAACGCGCTCGGCGGCAGCAAGCCGGGCCAGCGGCGCAACCGGGCGATGACCGACGTGCTCGAGCCCGGTTCCACCGTCAAGCCCATCCTGATGGCGGCGGCGCTGTCCAGCGGCAAGTACACGCCCACCAGCCCGATCATCGACACCACCGGCGGCCACTGGTACTTCCAGGGCCACGACATCCACGACACGCACAACTACGGACTGCTCACGCCGACCGGCGTGATCACCAAGTCCAGCAACGTGGGCGCGGCGCGCATCGCGATGACGCTCGACACCACGCTGATGTACGACACCTACCGCGCGTTCGGCTTCGGCAACAGCACCGAGAGCGGCTTCCCCGGCGAGGCCGCCGGTTCGCTGCGCATCGGCCGCAGCTGGCGGCCGCTGGAGAAGGCCATCCTCGGCTACGGCTACGGCCTCAACGTGACCGTGCTGCAGCTGGTCAACGCCTACGCCACCATCGCCGATGGCGGCGTGATGCACAACCCGAGCTTCATCAAGGGCGGCGACACCACCGCCAGGCAGATCATCTCGCCGGAAGTGGCGGGCCAGCTGCTGCGCATGATGGAAACGGTGACCGGCCCCGGCAGCACCGGCACGCTGGCGCGCATCGCCAACTACAGCGTGGCCGGCAAGACCGGCACCGCGCACAAGGCCAGCATCGGCGGCTACGCCAAGAGCAACTACACCTCGGCGTTCGCCGGCATCGTGCCGGCATCGGCGCCGCGCCTGGCCGCGGTGGTGGTGATCGACAACCCGCAGAAGGGCAGCTACTACGGCGGCACCGTGTCCGGGCCGGTGTTTTCCAAGGTGATGGAAGGCGCGCTGCGCCTGCTCGACGTGCCGCCGGACAACATCGGCCGCTGGTACGTGGGCGGTCCGCTGCAGAACGTCGACGGCCTGGTCGGCAGCAAGCCGCCGGTCGATGCGCCGATCGACGACGCCCCGGTCGACGAGGACACGCCATGAGCAGCGGCCACCTCGACCAGTTGCTGCTGGGCATTGCCGACGCGCCGCTCGCCGCGGCGCCGGACGTCGGCCGCATCGTGGTCTCCGGCCTGACCCTCGATTCGCGTCGGGTGCAGCGCGGCGATGCGTTCTTCGCCCTGCGCGGCAGCCAGGCCCATGGCATCGTGTTCGCTGCCGGCGCCGTGCAGCGCGGTGCCCGCGTGGTGCTGGCGGAAGCGCCAACGCCGGGTGAGTCCCTTCCCCTGCCTGCAGGGGAAGGTGCCGAAGGCGGCAGGGGTCGACTGCCGCAGGCAGTCGGTGAGGCTCCCGTGCTGTGGATCGACGGCCTGCACAACCAGGTCAGCGAGATCGCCGCGCGCTTCTACCGCCGCCCCAGCGAGTCGATGCGGATGGTCGGCGTCACCGGCACCAACGGCAAGACCTCGTGTGTGCAGCTGCTGGCGCAGGCGTTGACCCTGCTCGGCCACCGCGCGGCCTCGATCGGCACGCTCGGCGCCGGCGTGCATGGCCAATTGCACGAAGGCGAGCGCACCACGCCCGACGCGGTGACGGTGCAGGCGCTGCTGGCGGAGTTCCGCGATGCGGAAGTCAGCCACGTGGCGATGGAGGTTTCCTCGCACGCGTTGGAGCAGGGCCGCGTGGCGGCGGTGGATTACGAGGTGGCGGCATTCACCAACCTCACCCGCGATCATCTGGATTACCACGGCAGCATGGAGGCCTACGGCGCGGCAAAAGCGAAGCTGTTTGCCTGGCCGGGCCTGCGCAGCGCCGCGATCAACGTCGACGACGCATTCGGCCGCGAACTGGCGACGCAATTGCCGGCCGACGTGCAGCGCCTGCGCTTCAGCATGGCCGGCGACGACGAGGCGGAAGTTGCCGCCAGCGCGATCGTCACCTCGGCCGAAGGGCTGGCGTTCCTCTTGCGCACGCCGTGGGGCACGCGGGCGCTACGCAGCCAGCTGATCGGCCGCTTCAACGTGGCCAACCTGCTGGCCGTGGTGGCCTGTCTCGGTGCGCTGGACGAGCCGTTCGCGCGCATCGTCGAAACGGTCGAGCAATTGCAACCGGTGAACGGGCGGATGAGTCGGCTCGGCGGCGTGCAGGGTCAGCCGCTAGTGGTGGTCGACTATGCGCACACGCCGGACGCGCTGGAGCAGGCGCTGGCCGCGGTGCGCGCGCATTGTGCCGGCAAGCTGATCTGCGTGTTCGGCTGCGGCGGCGAGCGCGACGCGGGCAAGCGCCCGCTGATGGGCGAGATCGCGGCGCGGCTGGCCGACGTGGCGATCGTCACCGACGACAACCCGCGCGGCGAGGACGGCGATGCGATCGCGGCGCAGATCGTCGCCGGCATGGCGGCGGCGCGCGCGATGGCGGTGGAGCGCGACCGCGCGGTGGCGATCGCCGATGCGCTGCAGCTGGCGCGCCCGGGCGACGCGGTGCTGATCGCCGGCAAGGGTCACGAGACCTACCAGGACGGCGCCGCCGGCAAGCGGCCGTTCGACGACCTGGCGGTGGCGCGCGCCGTGCTGGAGCGGATCGGCAGGGAGGCACGTCCATGATGAAGCTCTCCGCCATCGCATTGTGGACCCACGGCCGCCTGCTCGGCAGCGACGTCGAGGTGACTGGCGTCGCCATCGATACGCGCAAGCTCAAGCCCGGCGACCTGTTCGTGGCGATCAAGGGCGAGCGGGCGGACGGCCACGACTACCTGGCCGAGGCTGCCGCGCGCGGCGCGGTCGCCGCGCTGGTCACGCGCAAGGTCGATCATCCGCTGCCGCAGCTGCTGGTGGACAGCACGGAGCTGGCGCTGGGCGACCTGGCCAGCGCGGTGCGCGCCCAGCGCAACGTGCGCGTGGTCGGCATCACCGGTTCCAACGGCAAGACCACGGTGAAGACGCTGGTCGCCTCGATCCTGTCGCGGCACGGCCGCACCCACGTCAGCGCGGGCAACTTCAACAACGAACTGGGCCTGCCGCTGAGCTTGCTGGCGATGCCGCGGGACACCGAGTATGCGGTGTTCGAGATGGGCGCGGGCAAGCCGGGCGACATCGCCTACCTGGCCGCCATCGCGCGGCCCGATATCGGCCTCATCACGCTCATCGCGCCGGCGCATCTTGAGCGCATGGGCAGCATCGAGGGCGTGGCCGAGACCAAGGGCGCGCTGTACCAGGCCTTGCCGGCCGACGGCGTCGCCATCATCAACGCCGACGACGCGTTCGCCAGTTTCTTCACTGGTTTGGCCGGTGCGCGCCGCGTGCTGCGTTTCGGGCTCGACCAGCCGGCCGACGTTGGCGCGGACATCATCGAGCAGCGTGTGGACGGTTCGCGCTTCGTGCTGAGCACGCCGCAGGGCGACGCCGAAGTGGCGCTGCCGCTGCCCGGCCGCCACAACATCGCCAATGCGCTGGCCGCGACGGCGGTGGCGCTGGCGCTGGAGGTGCCGCTGGCAACCATCGTGGCCGGACTGGAGCAGGTGAGCGGCGTGGCCGGCCGCCTGCGCCGCGAAGTGGTGGCGGGTGGCTGGACGTTGATCGACGACAGCTACAACGCCAACCCCAGCTCGATGGCGGCGGCGATCGACACCTTGCTGTTGGCCGGCGGCGAACGCTGGCTGGTGCTGGGCGACATGGCCGAACTGGGTCCCGATGCGCGTGCGCTGCATGCCGGCATCGGTGAGCGCGCCCGCGAGCGTGGCGTCGAGCGGCTGTTTGCAGTCGGCCCGCTCGGCGCGGCCACGGTCGAGGCATTCGGCGCGGGCGGCGAGCATTTCGACGACAAGCCTGCGCTGATCGCCGCGCTGCAGGCGCAGCTGCACGCCGGCGTCACCTGCCTGGTGAAGGGTTCGCGCTCGGCCGGCATGGAGCAGGTGGTGGCGGCGCTCGGCGGTCATCCGACTGCGGCGGGCAAGAACGAAGGGGGTGCCTCCGATGCTGCTTGAACTGGCTGACTGGATGGCACGGCATTTCACCGCGCTGCACCTGTTCCAGTACATCACCTTCCGCACCATCATGGCCGCGCTCACCGCGCTGGCCATGTCGCTGCTGTGCGGGCCGTGGCTGATCAATCGGCTGGCTGCGCTGAAGGCTGGCCAGGTGGTGCGCAGCGACGGGCCGCAGACGCACCTGGTCAAGGCCGGCACGCCAACCATGGGCGGCGTGATGATCCTGCTTTCGGTCACCATCGCCACGCTGCTGTGGGCCGATCTGCACAACCGCTACGTATGGGTGGTGCTGGCGGTGCTGCTGAGTTTCGGCGCGATCGGTTTCTACGACGACTACAAGAAGCTGGTGCTGAAGGACAGCCGTGGCCTGGCCTCGCGCTGGAAGTATTTCTGGCAGTCGGTGTTCGGCCTGGTGGCGGCGCTGCTGCTGTACCACACCGCGCAGCTGCCGGCGGAAACCGCGTTGTACCTGCCATTGTTCAAGCACGTGGCGATCCCGCTGGGGCTGTTCTTCGTGGTGATTGCCTACTTCATGGTGGTGGGCTTCTCCAACGCGGTGAACCTCACCGACGGCCTGGACGGCCTGGCGATCATGCCCACCGTGCTGGTTTCCGGCGCGCTCGGCGTGTTCGCCTACCTGGCCGGCAACCGGGTGTTCTCCGAGTACCTGGGCATTCCCTCGATTCCCGGCGCGGGCGAGCTGGCGATCTTCACCGGCGCGCTGGCCGGCGCGGGGCTGGGCTTCCTGTGGTTCAACACCTATCCGGCGCAGGTGTTCATGGGCGACGTCGGCGCGCTGGCGATGGGCGCGGCGCTGGGCTGCGTGGCGGTGATCGTGCGGCAGGAGATCGTGCTGCTGGTGATGGGCGGCGTGTTCGTGATGGAAACCGCCTCGGTGATGATCCAGGTAGCCAGCTTCAAGCTCACCGGCAAGCGCGTGTTCCGCATGGCGCCGATCCACCACCACTTCGAACTCAAGGGCTGGCCGGAGCCGCGGGTGATCGTGCGCTTCTGGATCATCTCCGTGGTGCTGGTACTGATCGGCCTGGCCACGTTGAAGGTGCGCTGATGCCGATCTTCGACGCCACCACCCAGGCCAAACGCCGCAGCGGACCGCGCGGCAGCTTCGATCTGTGGCTGCTGGTCGCGCTGATCGGGCTGGCCGGCGTGGGCGTGGTGATGGTGACCTCCAGTTCGATCGCGGTGGCCGACAGCCAGCACCTGGGCGCGTTCTACTTCCTGAAGCGGCACCTGTTCTTCCTCAGCCTGGGGCTGGTTGCCGCCGGGCTGGCGATGCGCACCGAGCTGAAGCTGCTGGAGAAGTTCGCGTTCCCGCTGCTGGCGCTGGCCTTCCTGATGCTGCTGGCGGTGTTCGTGCCGCACTTCGGCATGCGCATCAACGGCGCGCGGCGCTGGCTGAACCTGTTGGTCACCACGTTCCAGCCGGTCGAGGCGGTAAAACTGATTCTGGTGGTCTACGTCGCCAGCTACCTGGTGCGCCATCGCGAGAACGTGGAGACGAAATTCCTCGGCCTGTTCAAGCCGCTGCTGGTCGCCGGCATGATCGTGCTGCTGCTGCTGGCGCAGCCGGACTTCGGTTCGGCCACGCTGGTGATCGCGGTGACCATCGCGATGGTCTGGCTGGGCGGCGCGCGGCCGATCTTCCTGTTCCTGATGGGCCTGCCGCTGATGCCGCTGCTGTACGTGGCGGCCACCGGCGAGAGCTACCGCATGAAGCGGCTGACCTCGTTCATGGACCCGTGGAAGGATCCGTTCAACGACGGCTTCCAGCTGACCCAGTCGCTGATGGCGATCGGCCGCGGCGAGTGGACCGGCGTGGGGCTGGGCTCCAGCGTGCTGAAACTGTCCTACCTGCCGGAGGCGCACACCGATTTCATCTTCGCGGTGATCGGCGAGGAGCTGGGGCTGGCCGGCGTGCTGCTGGTGATCGGCCTGTTCGGCCTGGCGGTGGGGCGGGGCCTGTACCTGGGCCTGAAGGGCGTCGAGGTGGGCCAGCGCTTTGCCGGCTACGTGGCCTTTGGCGTTTCGCTGATGCTGGCGCTGCAGGCCTTCGTGTCGGTCGGCGTGAACCTGGGCGCGCTGCCGACCAAGGGGTTGACCCTGCCGCTGATCAGCTACGGCGGCTCGTCGATGGTGCTGACCTGCGCGATGGCCGGCGTGCTGCTGCGCGCCACTTTCGAGATCAATCGCGCGCTGGACGCGCGGCAGAAGGCTACGCGGATGCCGGCGGCGGTGGCCGCCGCCGACGCGAACGTCGCGGCGAAGCCGCGCGAGGCGGTGGCCGCATGAACGCGCCGGCACCCGTGCTGATCATGGCCGGCGGTACCGGTGGCCATATCTTTCCCGGCCTGGCGGTGGCCGAGTGCCTGCGTGCGCAGGGCGTGCCGGTGGTGTGGCTGGGCGCGGTCGGCGGGATGGAGACGACGGTGGTGCCGGCGCAGCGCATCGAACTGCACGCGGTGACGGTCGGTGGCCTGCGCGGCAAGGGCCTGAAGACGCGGCTGCTGGCGCCGCTGATGCTGCTGCGCGCGCTGGTCGCGTCGTTGGCGGTGCTGCGCCGGGTGCAGCCGCGCAGCGTGCTGTCGATGGGCGGCTACGTGGCCGGCCCCGGCGGCCTCGCCGCATGGCTGCTGCGCCGGCCGTTGCTGGTGCACGAGCAGAACCGCGTGGCCGGCTTCACCAACCGCAAGCTGGCCGGACTGGCCAAACGCGTGCTGGCTGGTTTCGCCGATGCGCTGCCGCGCGCCGAATGGGTCGGCAACCCGGTGCGCGAGGCGATCGCCGCGTTGCCGCCGCCGGCCGCGCGCATGGCCGGGCGCAATGGCCGGCCGCGCCTGCTGGTGCTGGGCGGCAGCCTGGGTGCGCGCGCGCTCAACCTGGCGCTGCCGCGGGCGTTGGCGCAGTTGGCGCCGGCGCAGCGCCCCGAGGTGCTGCACCAGTGCGGCAACCGCGGCCTCGACGAGGCGCGCGCGGCGTATGCGCAAGTCGGCGTCGAGGCGCAGGTGATGGCCTTCATCGACGACATGGCCGGCACCTATGGCTGGGCCGACCTGGCCGTGTGCCGCGCCGGCGCGCTGACCCTGGCCGAACTGGCCGCAGCCGGACTGGGCGCGGTGCTGGTGCCGTTTCCGCATGCGGTGGACGACCACCAGACCCGCAACGCCGAAGTGCTGGTGGCGGCCGGCGCCGCCGAACTGATGCAGGAGAACGAACTGGACGTACAGATTCTGGCGCAGCGGCTGGCATCGCTGCTGGGCGATCGCAGTCGCCTGCTGGCGATGGCCGAGGCCGCGCGCACGCTGGCCAAACCCGACGCGGCGCAGGTCATCGCGCGCGCTTGCCTGGAGGTGGCCGCATGACACCGCGTCGATTGCATGCGCATGAAGACCCGATGAGCACGTTCCGCCGGGTGCACTTCATCGGCATCGGTGGCGTCGGCATGAGCGGCATCGCCGAGGTGCTGCACAACCTCGGCTACGCCGTGTCCGGCTCCGACCGCGCCAACTCGCCCACCGCACAGCGGTTGCGGCAGTTGGGCATCGACGTGCATGTCGGCCACGCCGTGGAGAACATCGACGGTGCCGACGTGGTGGTGACCTCCAGCGCGATCAAGCAGGACAACCCGGAACTGCTCGCCGCCCGCGCCGCGCGCATCCCGGTGATCCCGCGCGCGGAGATGCTGGGCGAGCTGATGCGCTTCCGCCGCGGCGTGGCGATCGCCGGCACGCATGGCAAGACCACCACCACCAGCCTCACCGCCAGCGTGCTGGCCGAGGCCGGCTACGATCCGACCTTCGTGATCGGCGGCCAGCTCAACGCGGCCGGCGCGAATGCGCGGCTGGGCACCGGCCAGTATCTGGTCGCCGAGGCCGACGAGTCCGACGGCTCGTTCCTGCTGCTGTCGCCGGTGATCGCCGCAGTCACCAACATCGACGCCGACCACCTGGAGAACTACCACGGCGATTTCGCCGAGGTGAAGAAGGCGTTCGCCGATTTCCTGCACCGGCTGCCGTTCTACGGCCTGGCCGTGCTGTGCGTGGACGACCCGGAAGTGGCTGCGCTGGCGAAGTCCACCACGCGCCGCGTGATGACCTACGGCATCGACGCCGCCGATGCCGACGTGCGCGCACGCAATGTGAGCCAGCACGGCTTCGAGATGCACTTCGAGCTGCTGCTGCCGGGCCGGGCCGACGCGCTGCCGGTGAAGCTCAACCTGCCGGGGCGGCACAACGTGCTGAACGCGCTGGCTGCCGCGGCGATCGGCTGGCAGCTGGGTGTCGAGGCGGAAGCGTTGGCGCGGGCGCTGGCAAACTTCCAGGGCGTCGGCCGGCGTTTCCACCGGCGTGGCGAGATCGCGCTGGACCAGGGCAGCGTGCTGCTGGTTGACGACTACGGTCACCATCCACGCGAGCTGGCCGCGGTGTTCGCCGCCGCCCGCGGCGGCTGGCCCGGGCGCCGGCTGGTGGTCGGTTTCCAGCCGCACCGCTACAGCCGCACGCGCGACCTGATCGATGACTTCGCCAACGTGCTGGCCGAGGTCGACGTGCTGGTGCTGACCGACGTCTACCCGGCCGGCGAGGCGCCGATCGCCGGCGCCGACGGCCGCGCGCTGGCGCGCGCGGTGCGCGCGCGCGGCAAGGTCGATCCGGTGCTGGTCGAGCATCCGCGCGAGCTGAAGGAAACCCTGCCGGCGCTGCTGCGCGATGGCGACCTGCTGCTGCTGCTCGGCGCCGGCGATATCGGTGCGGCGGCGGTCGAGCTGGCCCAACTCGGCAACCTGAGGACGCACAAGTGAGCATGAAGGTGACAAATCCAGCGCAGTTCGGCCGCGTCGCCGTGGTGATGGGCGGCAGCTCGGCCGAGCGCGAAGTCTCGCTGGATTCCGGCCGCAACGTGCTGGCGGCGTTGAAGGCGCGCGGCGTCGACGCCCATGCGGTGGACGGCATCCCGGCGCTGCTCGAGGCGCTGCGCGGCGGCGGCTTCGCGCGCGTGTTCAACATCCTGCACGGCCAGCACGGCGGCGGCGAGGACGGCGTGCTGCAGGGTGCGCTCGAGGCGCTCGGCGTGCCGTACACCGGTTCGGGCGTGCTCGGTTCGGCGTTGTCGATGGACAAGACGCGCTCGAAGCGCGTGTGGCAGTCGCTGGGCTTGTCGACGCCGAAGTTCGTGGCCTTGCCGCGCGGCGCCGACGTGCATGCGGCGGCGAAACAGGTCGGCTTCCCGTTGATCGTGAAGCCGGCCTGCGAAGGTTCCAGCGTGGGCGTCACCCGCGTGTTCGAGGAAGCGCAGCTGGACCAGGCGGTCGAGCTGGCCGCGAAGTATCCGGGCGACCTGTTGATGGAGACGCTGATCGAGGGCGACGAGCTGACCGTCGCCGTCCTCGGCCGCCAGGTGCTGCCGTCCATCCACATCGTGCCGAAGGGCGCGTTCTACGACTACAACGCCAAGTACATCGCCGAGGACACGCAGTACCTGTGCCCCGGCCTGGAAGGCGACGCCGAGGCGCAGCTGCGCACGCTGGCGCTGGCCGCGTTCGATGCGCTGGGCTGCGCCGGCTGGGGCCGCGTCGACGTGATGCGCGACCGCGCCGGGCGCAACTGGCTGCTGGAAGTGAACACCGCGCCGGGCATGACCTCGCACTCGCTGGTGCCGAAGGCGGCCAAGGCCGCCGGCATCGACTACCAGGAACTGTGCTGGCGCGTGCTGGAAACCAGTTTCCGGGAGGGCACGTGAAGGGAACCATCCGCCTCGTCGCCTGGTGCCTGGCCGTCGCGCTGGTCGCGCTGCCGATCGTCGGCGTGCTGCGCGGCTGGTTCGCGGTCGGGCGCTGGCCGGTGACCCAGCTGACGGTGCAGGCCGAGTTCAGACATGTCAGCGCGGACGACATCCGCGCCGCGGTGCGCCCGCGCCTTGGCCGCGGGTTCTTCGCGCTGGATCTCGACGCGGTGCAGAAGGCGGTGGCGGCGCTGCCATGGGTGGAGTCGGTGGAGGCGCGCAAGCGCTGGCCCGACACGCTGCTGCTGCGCATCTACGAGCGCCAGCCGTTCGCGCGCTGGAACGACAAGCAGCTGATCAGCCGCCAGGGCCTCGTGTTCACCGCGCCAGGCATGGATGGCATCGGCGCGCTGCCGAGCCTGCACGGCCCGGATG
Organism: Rhodanobacter sp.; assembly: GCA_024711345.1. GTDB lineage: Bacteria > Pseudomonadota > Gammaproteobacteria > Xanthomonadales > Rhodanobacteraceae > Rhodanobacter. Next base: position 58,621 of record JANJTA010000008.1, read on the forward strand.
CGCGGCTGGCCGAGGTGGTCAGCTTCTACGCGGAAACCCACAAGGCGTTCGCCGGCACCCATCTGCAGGTCGCCGGCGTGGCGCTGACCGAGCGCGGCAGCTGGAGCGTGAGCATGGCCGACGGCGCCCAGATCGTGGTCGGCGACCGCGAGTACGCCGGGCGCCGGCTGCGCCGCTTCCTCGACGTCTACCCGCAGCTCATCGCCGGCCACAGCGACGGCTTCGCCTACGCCGATCTTCGCTACACCAACGGATTCGCCGTGCGCTGGCCGCCGACGGCCGCCGCCAACGCTGGAGGTTCGCCCCGCTCATGAAGCCGCGCAATGACAAGCAACTGGTGGTCGGGCTCGACATCGGCACCTCGAAGGTGGTGGCCATCGTCGGCGAGTACGAGCCGGGCGAGCCGATCACCGTGATCGGCATCGGCACCCACGTCTCGCGCGGCATGAAGCGCGGCTCGGTGGTGGACATCGAATCGACCGTGCACTCGATCCAGCGCGCGGTGGAGGAGGCCGAGCTGATGGCCGGCTGCGACATCCGCTCGGTCTACGCCTCGATCTCCGGCAGCCACCTGGAAACCCGCAACTCGCATGGCAACGCGGCGATCCGCGACCGCGAAGTCACCGCCAGCGACCTGGAGCAGGTGCTGGAGGCGGCCAGCGCGGTGGCGATCCCGGCCGACCGCAAGGTGCTCTACAAGGAATCGCAGGAATACCGCATCGACGGCCAGGATGGCATCCGCGCGCCGATCGGCATGAGCGGCGTGCGGCTGGAGGCGAACGTGCACCTGGTCACCGGCGCGGCGGCGGCGGTGCAGAACGTGACCAAGTGCATCCAGCGCTGCGGCCTCACCGTGGACGAGCTGGTGCCGTCGGCGGTGGCCAGCGCGAAGGCGGTGCTGACCGACGACGAGCGCGAGCTGGGCGTGTGCCTGGTCGACATCGGCGCGGGCACCACCGACATCGCGATCTACACCCAGGGCTCCATCCGCCACACCGCCTCGCTGCCGGTCGGCGGCGACCAGGTCACCAGCGACATCGCCTACGGCGTGCACACGCCGACCGCGCACGCGGAGGAAATCAAGATCAAGTACGCCTGCGCGGTGACCGGGCTGGCCCACGCCGAGGAAACCATCCAGGTGCCCAGCGTGGGCGATCGTCCGCCGCGCCGGCTGGCCCGGCAGTCGCTGGCGCAAAGCGTGCAGGCGCGCTACGAGGAAATTTTCGAGATGGTGCAGGACCAGCTGCGCCGCTCCGGCTACGAGAGCCTGGTGGCGGCCGGCGTGGTGCTGACCGGCGGCGCCTCGAAGATGGAAGGCGCGCTGGAGCTGGCCGAGGAGATCTTCCACAAGATGGTGCGCATCGGCGTGCCGCAGCAGATCGAGGGTCTGGGCGAAGTCGTGTCGAGCCCGCTGCACGCTACCGGCGTGGGCCTGCTGCTGCATGGCGCGCGCGCCGGCGGCACGCGCGTGGGCGGTTCGGCCGGCGGCAGCGTCGGCGGTCTGGTCGGCAAGCTGCGCGGCTGGCTCACCCGGAATTTCTGAATAACACGAATTCGGCGGCGCAGGAGGCGACGCCACGGGCGGAGGGACATCCGCCCACCACCATGGACCGACAGGAGTCGTCCCCCATGGTTACAACGACAACAACTCTGCGGAGGACGGGAAATGTTTGAACTGATCGATAAACTTGCACCTAATGCAGTCATCAAGGTGATCGGCGTGGGCGGCGGCGGCGGCAATGCCGTGGCCCACATGCTCAACGCCAACATCGAAGGCGTCGAGTTCGTCGTCGCCAACACCGACGCGCAGGCGATGTCCAACTGCGGCTCGCGCACTCACCTGCAGCTGGGCGGCAACGTGACCAAGGGCCTCGGCGCCGGCGCCAACCCGGAGGTCGGCCGGCAGGCCGCGCTGGAGGACCGCGAACGGATCGAGGCGATGCTGGAAGGCGCCGACATGGTGTTCATCACCGCCGGCATGGGTGGCGGTACCGGCACCGGTGCGGCGCCGGTGGTGGCGCAGCTGGCCAAGGAGAAGGGCATCCTCACCGTGGCCGTCGTCACCAAGCCGTTCCCGTTCGAGGGTCGCCGGCGCATGCAGGTGGCGCTGAAGGGCATCGAGGACCTGTCCCAGCACGTCGACTCGCTGATCACCGTGCCGAACGAGAAGCTGCTCAGCGTGCTCGGCCGCGAGGTCACCCTGCTCAACGCGTTCAAGGCGGCCAACGACGTGCTGCAGGGCGCCGTGCAGGGCATCGCCGACCTGATCACCGCCCCCGGCCTGATCAACGTCGACTTCGCCGACGTGCGCACCGTGATGTCGGAGATGGGCCTGGCCATGATGGGCTCGGGCACCGCCCGCGGCGACGACCGCGCCCAGGCGGCGGCCGAGGCGGCGATCAAGAACCCGCTGCTGGAGGACGTCAATCTCAACGGTGCCTGCGGCATCCTGGTCAACGTCACCGCCGGCCCGAACCTGACCATGCGCGAATTTGACGAAATCGGGCGGATCATCCACGACTTCGCCAGCGAGGATGCCACCGTGGTGATGGGCACCTCGCTGGACCCGGAGATGAAGGACGACGTGCGCGTCACCGTGGTCGCCACCGGCCTCAACCGGGCGATGGCTTCGCGCCAGCAGCCGCCGATCCGCATGGTCGAGACCCAGGTGCAGATGCGCCCGCGTCCGGTGGTGCTGCGCACCGGCACCGGCAACGAGGTGGTCGACTACGCGCAACCGGACATGGCGGTCAGCCACGGCCGGACGGAACCGGTGGCGCCGGCGAAGGGTGCCGAGCCCGGCTTCGATTACCTGGACATCCCGGCGTTCCTGCGCCGCCAGGCCGACTGAGGAGCCTATCGACCCGGTACCGCTTGCACAAGTTAAGGAGATGCGAAAGGATTGAACGATCGCCCGCTGGATCGGTCCCTACCTCCATCGTGCCGTGCCGGCGCCATGTGCCGGATCCAGCGATGCGCGGGGAAGGGCCGAGGCCGGCTTCGGCTGGCCGTTCGCAGCTTTACAGCAACAAGACTGTGCGTCGGGATGGCGCACGGCCTGTAGATGCGGGGTTGCCCGCAGCGCCAGGCCCGATACCCCTTGCCAGATTCCCGTCCCTGGCCCGGGGTATCGTGTCGTGCTGTCGCTTCATCGGGAGAAACCGCAGCGGACGCATCGGCTTTCAAGGATGAAAGAAACATGAAGGCTTAATCAGACTGTACGGTACGGTTTGCTTTTACCACAGGTTAAAACTGTGTTAGCATCCGCTCCTGATTGGCTGCTGCCTACACAGGTACCAACTACGATGATCAAGCAGCGTACGCTCAAGAACGTCATCCGGGCGACCGGCGTCGGTCTGCATACGGGTGACAAGGTGTACATGACCCTGCGACCGGCGGCGCCGAATACGGGCATCGTGTTTCGCCGCACCGACCTGACCCCGCCGGTGGACATTCGCGCGCGCGAGGACAATGTCGGCGATACCCGGCTGTCGACCACGCTGGTCGACGGCGACGTGCGCGTGTCCACGGTCGAGCACCTGCTCTCGGCGATGGCGGGTCTGGGCATCGACAACGCCTACGTCGACCTGTCCGCGCCGGAAGTGCCGATCATGGACGGCAGCGCGGGCCCGTTCGTGTTCCTGCTGCAGTCAGCGGGCATCGAAGAACAGAACGTGGCCAAGCGCTTCATCCGCATCAAGAAGCCGGTGAAGGTGCAGGAAGGCGACAAGTGGGCCAGCTTCGAGCCGTTCGAAGGCTTCAAGGTCGGCTTCTCGATCGACTTCAACCACCCGATCATCAGCCAGCGCACCTCGCGCGCCGAGATCGACTTCTCCACCACCTCGTTCGTCAAGGAAGTCAGCCGGGCGCGCACCTTCGGCTTCATGCGCGACATCGAGATGCTGCGCGAGCACAACCTGGCGCTGGGCGGCTCGATGGACAACGCGGTGGTGCTGGACGACTACCGGGTGCTGAACGAGGACGGCCTGCGCTACGAGGACGAGTTCGTCAAGCACAAGATCCTCGACGCGATCGGCGACCTGTACCTGCTCGGCCACAGCCTGATCGGCGCGTACCACGCGCACAAGTCCGGTCATGAGCTGAACAACAAGCTGCTGCGCACCCTGATGGCCGATGCCTCGGCTTGGGAAGAGGTCAGCTATCAGGACGATCCGGCCACCTCGCCGATCTCCTACGCCCACCCGGCGCAGGCTATCTGAGCCGGCTGCGGCCCGACTTCCGCTAGTTCCTCACAAGGAAAACGGCCCCGTCGCGAGACGGGGCCGTTTTTTTGTGGCGCAAATCACGTTCGGTAGGCGCGGCGCTTCACGCCTCCGCGACATGGCGGATTACTCCTTAACAAATGGCGTGCTATAAAACCGTCCGCGGCATGCAGACCGGCATCATCACTCGGTGCCGCGCAAGGGGGAATCAGCGGTTTCGGCGAAGGACGCCAGCTCAAGGAACAGCGCCCGCAACTCGGGGTCTGTGAATGATGCGGCGGCGGCCCTGAGGTGGGCGGCGGCGGCAGGCGAAAGCGGTTTCGACCGGTCCGGCGCGGTGGCGGCGGGTGCAGGGGGGATCACTTTCACGGTGACTGAACTGGCGCAGGTGCCAATGGCATGTGCGGCGGCAAGGATTTGCGCCTGCATCAAGCGCAGGCGCGATGCCCAGCCCGGTGAAGACGCCAGGAAGACGAGGCGGCCGTTGCGCAGGTTGGCGAATCTCACCTGCTCGCGCAGCGGCAATGGCAACGTCTGGCGCAGTGCGCGGTCCAGCGCTTCCAGCGCGTCGGCCCTTCGGGCCAGCGTCGCGAAGGAGCCGCAGTCGGCGAGGGGCTTCGGTCCGCTGCCGGTGCGGCGGGAAGTGGTCGGAATGGCGCGTTGCATGGTGCCGGAATTCGACCCAGGAAAGACATGCAGATCATACTCGTATCACGCGCCCGGAAATTGCCGAAAACCCTGGACCTGGCCGACCATCGCCTGCGTTGGAAGCTGTTCTCGGCCGCGGCGCTGGCGGTACTCGGCTGCCTGGGCGCCGGCATGGCGCTGGCGATGCTGGTGGCCAGTCCGCGCGACCGCGCGCTGGCCGAGATCCGTGACCTGCAGCAGCAGGCCAGACAGCAGAATGCCCAACTGACCGGAGTGCGCCAGGAGGCCCAGCGCAGCCTCGATGCGCTGGCTGTGAAGCTGGGCCAGCTGCAGGCCCAGTCGACCCGTCTGAATGCGCTGGGCGAACGCCTGACGGAGGTTGGCAAGCTCGACGACGGCGAGTTCGATTTCGATCAGCAGCCGGCCGTCGGCGGCGTCGAGGACTCCGGCAGCAGCGCTTATGCGCTGCCCCCTGCACTGGACAGCAGCATCAACCAGCTGGCCAGCCAGTTCGACCGCCAACAGGCGCAGCTGTCGGCGCTGCAGAGCCTGCTGCTGGATGCCCGCATCGAGTCCAACCTGAAGCCGACCGGGATGCCGGTGGCGGGTTACATCTCCTCCTATTTCGGCGTGCGCGCGGACCCGTTCGACGGCCGCTCGGCGCGGCACACCGGCATCGACATCTCGACGCCGCTCGGCACGCCGGTACACACCGTGGCCGAGGGCATGGTCACCTTTGCCGGCGTGCGCCAGGGCTACGGCGAGGTCATCGAGATCGACCACGGCAACGGCTACATGACCCGTTACGCGCACAACAGCGCGCTGGTGGCCCGTCCCGGCCAGCACGTGCAGGTGGGCGACGTGGTGGCGCGGGCCGGTTCCACCGGCCGTTCCACCGGCCCGCATGTGCATTTCGAGGTCTGGTACAACGGCCGCGTGGTCAACCCGCTGGCGTTCGTGCGCAACCATCGCTGAAGCCCGGTGTTGTCCGCCATCCCTTGAATCCGGCGCTGGCCGGCGCCATTCAGAATGGCGCCGCGGCTTGGCTCGGCCGGCCGCATCCCGCGCGGCTACCCCGTGGATGGCGCCCGGCGGGCATGTAGTAACATGCCCGATTGGTCCGCGTACGCCGCGGGCATTTCACTCCAACCCGGAAGATCGATGTTCAATCGTGCCCTGACGAGCCTGTTTGGCAGCCGCAACGAACGCGTGTTGCGCCAGCTTTCCAAGAGTGTCAACCGCATCAATGCGCTGGAGCCCGAATTCGAGAAACTGAGCGATGACGAGCTGCGCGCCAAGACCGACGTGTTCAAGCAGCGCGTTGCGGCCGGGGAATCGCTGGACAAGCTGCTGCCGGAAGCGTTTGCGGTGGTGCGCGAGGCGGCCAAGCGCACCCTGGGCATGCGCCACTACGACGTGCAGATGATCGGCGGCATGGTGCTGCACCAGGGCAAGATCGCCGAGATGCGCACCGGCGAGGGCAAGACCCTGGTCGGCACGCTGCCGGTCTACCTGAATGCGCTGGCTGGCAAGGGCGTGCACGTGGTCACCGTCAACGACTACCTGGCCCGGCGCGACTCCGCCCAGATGGGCAAGTTGTACAACTTCCTCGGTCTGGCCGTGGGGGTGGTGTACCCGGGCATGGACCATGCCGACAAGCACGCGGCCTACGCGGCCGACATCACCTACGGCACCAACAACGAATTCGGCTTCGACTACCTGCGCGACAACATGGCGCTCAGCAAGGAGCAGCGCTATCAGCGCGGCCTCAACTACGCGATCGTCGACGAGGTGGACTCGATCCTGATCGACGAAGCGCGCACGCCGCTGATCATTTCCGGTCCGGCCGAGGATTCCCCGCAGCTGTACATCGCGGTGAACAAGATCGTGCCGCGGATGGTCCGCCAGACCGAGGAGAACGGCGAGGGCGATTACTGGGTCGACGAGAAGCAGAAACAGGTGCACCTGTCGGAAGCAGGCATGCAGCATGCCGACGAGCTGCTGCGCGAGGCCGGCGTGATCGAGCCGGACAGCGGCCTGTACGATTCCAAGAACCTGGCGGTGGTGCACCACCTCAATGCCGCGCTGCGCGCCAACGGCATCTACCAGCGGGACGTGGACTACATCGTGCGCGACGGCGAGGTGATCATCGTCGACGAGTTCACCGGCCGCACCCTGCCGGGCCGACGCTGGTCCGACGGCCTGCACCAGGCGGTGGAGGCGAAGGAAGGCGTGCCGATCCAGCGCGAGAACCAGACGCTGGCCACGGTGACGTTCCAGAACCTGTTCCGCATGTACAAGAAGCTGGCCGGCATGACCGGTACGGCCGATACCGAGGCGTTCGAGTTCCAGAGCATCTACGGCCTGGAGGTGGTGGTGATCCCCACCCACAAGCCGATGATCCGCAAGGACAACCCGGACATGATCTTCCTGTCGCAGACGCCGAAGTACAACTCGGTGATCGAGGACATCAAGAACTGTCACCAGCGCGGCCAGCCGGTGCTGGTCGGCACTACCTCGATCGAGGTGTCCGAGCTGCTGTCCGGCCTGCTGAAGAAGGCCGGCGTGGCGCACGAGGTGCTGAACGCCAAGCAGCACGAGCGCGAGGCGCACATCGTGGCCCAGGCCGGCGCACCCGGCCAGGTCACCATTGCCACCAACATGGCCGGCCGCGGCACCGACATCGTGCTCGGCGGCAGCCTGGACGCGGCGCTGGCGGCGCTGCCGGCGGACGCCGGCGAAGCCGACCGCCAGCGCGTCAGGGCCGAGTGGAAGAAACTGCACGACCAGGTGGTTGCTGCCGGTGGCCTGCACATCATCGGCACCGAGCGGCACGAGTCGCGCCGCATCGACAACCAGCTGCGCGGCCGCTCCGGCCGCCAGGGCGATCCGGGCTCCTCGCGCTTCTACCTGTCGCTGGAGGACAACCTGCTGCGCATCTTCGGCGGCGAAGGCCTGGTGCGCTGGATGAAGCGCTTCGGCATGAAGGACGACGACGCGCTGGAAGACCGCATGATCAGCCGCCAGATCGAGAAGGCGCAGCGCAAGGTCGAGCAGCACAACTTCGACATCCGCAAGCACCTGCTGGAGTTCGACGACGTCGCCAACGACCAGCGCAAGGTGATCTACCGCCAGCGCGACGAACTGCTCGACGACGACGACGTGCAGGCCACCGTGGCCGACATCCGCGACGACGTGGTGCAGAGCATGGTGCGTGCGTACGTGCCCGACGACAGCATCGACGAGCAGTGGGACCTGGCCGGGCTCGACCGCGAGCTGGAAAGCGAGCTGGGCCTGTCGCTCGATCTCAAGCACTGGATCGAGCAGCAGCAAGAGATCGACGCGAAGATGATCCTCGAGCACGTGCGCGGTGCCGTGAACGAGCTGTTCCAGGCGAAGGAAGCGCAGATCGGCGCCGAGACCATGCGCCAGCTGGAAAAGCACATCATGCTGACGGTGGTCGACAACGCCTGGAAGGACCACTTGGCCAGCATGGACTACCTGCGCCAGGGCATCTATCTGGTCGGCTACGCGCAGCAGGATCCGAAGCAGGCGTTCAAGCGCGAGTCGTTCAAGCTGTTCTCCGACATGCTCGAGCGGATCAAGGCCGAAGTGGTGCAGATGCTGGCGCGCATCCGCATTCGCAGCGAGGAGGAAGTCGCCGCGATGGAGGCCGAACAGCGCCGCCTGGCCGATCGCCTGCAGAAGCAGATGCTGGCCAGCGGCGGCGGTGCGCCGGCAGAAGGCGCGTTCGGCGGCGCGGCCGCGGCCGAGGCGGCGGTGGGCGCCGGCATGCGCCTGGCGCAGCCCGCGCAGCACGACGGTCCCAAGGTCGGCCGCAACGACCCGTGCCCGTGCGGCTCGGGCAAGAAGTACAAGCACTGCCACGGTCAGCTCGCCTGAGCTTTATCCTTGCGATCGTCCCTGATGGCGAGGGTCAGATAGGCGGCCATCCATGGCCGCACTGCTCAACTCCTTGCGATCGTCCCTGATGGCGAGGGTCAAACTGGCGGCCATCCATGGCCGCACTGTTCAACTCCTTGCGATCGTCCCTGATCGCGAGAATCAAACGGGCGGCCATCCATGGCCGCACTCTTCATAAGGAAAACCCCGCCGTGGCGGGGTTTTTCATTCCTGTCGGGTCAGTCGCGGCGAATCAGTCCTCGCCGCCCGGTGGGCGTTTGCGATGCGGCTCGGCATTGACCGCGATGTACTGCGGCTCCTCGCCGTCGAGTCGCAGGGCGGTGAGCTGCCCGCCCCAGACGCAGCCGGTGTCGATCGCGTGCACGCCCAGCCCGGCGAAGCGACCCAGGGCCGACCAGTGGCCGCAGACGATGCGGGTATCGCGCCGGCGCATGCCGGGCACCTCGAACCACGGATACAGTCCGGCCTTCTGTGTACCGGGCGCGCCCTTTGCCTCGAAGTCGATGCGGCCGTTGACGTCGCAGTAGCGCATGCGGGTCATCGTGTTGATGGTGGCGCGCTGGCGGTCCAGTCCCTGCAGCCGGCTCGACCACTGCGCTGGCCGGTTGCCGAACAGGTTGCTTAGCAATCGCGGGTGACGTGGGCTGGACAGCTCGCGCTCGACCTCCTGCGCAGCGCGCTGCGCCTGGCGCAGCGTCCAGGTCGGCGCCAGGCCGGCATGCACCATGGTCCAGTTGAGCTGCTCGTCGTGGTGCAGCAGCTTCTGCGAACGCAGCCACTCGAACAGCACCGGCGCGTCGTCGGCGAACAGCACCTCGCGCAGCTCGGGGTTCACTCGCGCCTGTGCGTCGGGCCGGCGCTGGGCGATCGCCAGCAGGCTGAGGTCGTGATTGCCCAGGGTGACCACGCTGCTTTCGCGCAGGCCGTGGATCAGCCGCAGCGTGTCCAGCGAACGGCCGCCGCGGTTGACCAGGTCGCCGCAGAACCACAGCCGGTCCTGTTCCGGGTCGAAGCGCAGCTTGTCGAGCAGGCGCTGCAGTTCGGGATAGCAGCCCTGCACGTCGCCGATCGCGTACGTAGCCATGTCAGCGCAGGGCCATCAGTGCAGCGTACGCGGAATGGACAGGGTGAAGGTCGGGATGGGCGCATCGAATTCCGTGCCGTCGTCGGCCAGCATCCGGTAGCTGCCGCCCATGGTGCCGACCGGCGTCTCCAGCACCGCGCCGGAGGTGTATTCGAAATCGTCGCCGGGCCGCATCCAGGGCTGCTCGCCGACCACGCCTTCGCCGGTGACCTCCTCGACCTTGCCGTTGGCGTCGGTGATCATCCAGCGGCGTGCGAGCAGGCGCGCGGGCATCTCGCCGGCGTTGCGCAGGGTAACGGTGTAGGCGAAAACGTAGCGATTGTCACCGGGCTTCGATTGGTCGGGGACGAAGCGGGTTTCGACCTGCACGTCGATCGTGTAGGAAGATTTTTCAGTCATGCCGGGATTGTAAGGCCTGCCGCCGCGAATGGGGCGCGTTTCCCTCAGAGGCTGCCATAGACCTTGGCCAGGCGCACGAAATCGGCCGGGGCGAGGGTTTCGGCGCGCGCTTTCGGGTCGACGTCGGCGCGACGGATGGCGTTGGCGTCGAGCAGCTGGCGCAGAGCGTTGGCCAGCGTCTTGCGGCGCTGGCCGAACGCGGCCTTGACCACCGCGTGGACGTGTTCCGGCGCTGCGTCGTGCCGTTCGTCCGCCGGCAGCGGCTGCAGCCGCACCACCGCGGACTCGACCTTCGGCGGCGGGCGGAAAGCCTCCGGTGGCACCTCGAACAGCGGCTCCACGCGACAGGCCAGCTGCAGCATCACCGACAGTCGGCCGTAGACCTTGCTGCCCGGCTCCGCGGCCATGCGCTCGACCACTTCCTTCTGCAGCATGAAGTGCATGTCGCGGATGGCCGCGGCGTGCTCGACGCAGTGGAACAGGATCGGGCTGGAGATGTAGTACGGCAGGTTGCCGGCGATGCGCAGCTGCGCCACGCCGTGGCTGTGCGCCAGCGCGCTGAAGTCCACCTTCAGCACGTCGGCGTGGATGACGTGCAGCTCGCCCACCACGGCGGCACGCGAGCGCAGGGCGGGAATCAGGTCGGTGTCCAGCTCGATCGCGGTGAGCCGGCCGGCCGCGGCCAGCAGCGGCAGGGTCAGTGCGCCTTCGCCGGGGCCGATCTCGACCACGAAATCCTCCGGCCGCGGCGCGATCGCGCCGACGATGCGGTCGATGTAGCGACGGTCGTGCAGGAAGTGCTGACCGAAGCTTTTCTTGGGGCGGGCGTTCATCGGTTTGTTTCCGGTGAGGGTGGCCCCTCACCTCGTTCCTCTCCCCGGCGGGGAGAGGATGGATGAGTGGCGCAGCGCGCCACGAGTTCCAATGCCATGTTCGCCGCGGCGATCAGGCTGGCCGGGTCGGCGCGGCCGCTGCCGGCCAGGTCCAGCGCGGTGCCGTGGTCGACCGAGGTGCGGATGAACGGCAGGCCGAGGGTGAGGTTCACGGTGCGGTCGAACGCCTCGCTCTTCAGCACAGGCAGCGCCTGGTCGTGGTACATCGCCAGCACGGCGTCGTAATGCGCACGCTGTGCCGGCACGAAGGCCGTGTCGGCGGGCAGCGGGCCGAGCAACTGCATGCCTTCGCGGCGCAGCGCGTCGAGCACCGGGATCAGCGTGTCGATCTCCTCGCGGCCAAGGTGGCCACCTTCGCCGGCGTGCGGGTTGAGCCCGAGCACCGCGATGCGCGGCGCGGAGATGCCGAATTTGCGCTGCAGCTCGGCGTGCACGATGCGCAGCGTGCGGGTCAGCACGGCTGGCGTGATCGCCGCCGATACCGCCGCGAGCGGCAGATGGGTGGTGGCCAGCGCCACCCGCAGTTCCGGGCTGGCCAGCATCATCACCACGTCGGCGTGCGCGCGTTCGGCGAAGAATTCGGTATGCCCGCTGAAGCGGATGCCGGCGTCGTTGATCGAGGACTTCTGCAGCGGCGCGGTGACCACGGCATCGTAGCGGCCAGCCATGCAGCCGTCGGCGGCTTCGGCCAGCATGGCCAGCACATGGGGGGCGTTGCGCGGGTCCGGTTGGCCCGGCACTTCCTCGATGGCCAGCGGAACATGGCGCACACGTAGCGAGCCCGGGCGGCGCGCTGTCTGGTGGCTGCCATCGTCGTTGTTCAGTTCGATGGCTACGCCGCAGCGCGAGGCGGCGCGTTGCAACAGCTCGTGGTCGGTGATCGCCACCAGGCTCGCCGCCAGCGGCGTGGCGGCCAGGCGGACCAGCAGTTCGGCGCCGACCCCCGCCGGCTCGCCCGCGGTCAGCGCGAGCCGGGGCAGTGGCATGGCGTCCAACCGCCGTTACGGCGAGCCGGCGGCAGCCTGGCTGTCCGCTTCACGCAGCTCGGGCACCAGGATGTCGACGTAGGCGTTGGAGCGCAGGTCGCGCAGGTAGTCGTCGTAGACCTGCTCGGACTTGCGCGTGCCGATGGCCTGGCGCGCCTGGTCGCGTTCGATCTGCACGGTCTGGTCGCTCTGGCGTTCGCCGAGCCGCTGCACGATGTGCCAGCCGGCGGCGCTCTGGAACGGCTGCGACACCTCGTTGTCCTTCAGCTGCGCCAGCTGCGCGGCGATCGCCTGGCCCCATGCCTGCGGCGGGAACCAGCCCATGTCGCCGCCGATGTTGGCGGTGGTGTCGTCCTTGGAGTTTTCCTTCGCCAGCTTGGCGAAGTCCTCGTGCTTGTCGACGATGCGGTGGTACAGGTCCTGCGCCTTCTGTTCGGCCTGGGCCGGGGTCAACAGCTCACTTGGCTTGATCAGGATCTGCCGCGCATGCAGCTCGGTGACCATCTTGCGGCTGCTCTGGCGCTGGTCGACCAGCTTGAGGATGTGGAAGCCGGTGGGACCGCGCAGCGCAGCGCTGACGTCGCCGGGCTTCATCGCGGCGAGGGTGTCGGCGAACGCGGGCGGGATCTCGTCCAGCCGGCGCCAGCCTAGGTCGCCGCCGTCGAGCGCGTCGGGCGCGTCGGAGTAGCGGATCGCGGCGGCGTTGAAATCCATGCCGCCCTTGATCGCGGCCAGCGCCTGCTCGGCCTTGGCCTGGCTGGCCTGGATCGCGGCGGCATCGGCGCCGCTGGGGATGCCGATCTGGATGTGCGCCAGGTGCACTTCGCCGGCCTTGTAGGTCGGGCTGCTGAGCAGGTTGTCGATTTCGCTGTCGGTGACCGAGACCGAATCCTGTACCACGCTCTGGTGCAGCCGCTGCACGGTGATCTGGTCGGCCAGCTGCTCGCGGAACGAGGCGAAGCTGGCGCCGCTGCGTTCCACCTCGGCACGCAGCTGCTCGGGACTGAGCTTGTTCTGTTCGGCCACGCTCTGCACGGCCTGGTCGACATCGGCATTGGAGATGCGGATGCCCTGGTCCTGCGCCTTCTGGATCTGCAGGCGCATCAGCACCAGCCGGTTCAGCACCTGCTGCTGCAGCACGTTCAGCGGCGGCAGCTGCCCGGCACGACCGGCATACTGCTGCTGCACCGAAGCCACGGCCTCGTTCAGTTCGCTCTGCAGGATCACGTCGTCGTTGACCACTGCCACGATGCGGTCCAGCGGCTGGTCGGCCGGCGCGGCCGGCGCCAGCAGCTGCGCATGGGCGGGGAGCATGATCGCGAGCGCGAGCAGGAGGGATGCAAGGGTTTGCTTCATCAGTGGAAAGCCTGATTTCGCCGGGGCGAATGCGTTTATTGATAGCCGAGAATATCACGGCGCAGCAGTGGGTCGATCTGGCCGCCGGTGGAACCCAGCCCCTTGAAAACCACCTCGAACATGACGGCGTTGTCGCGGTGGTTGATGTTGCCGCCGGTTGGCGCCGGGCCGAAGCCGTAGTAGCCCTGGTTCACGTAGCTGCGCCCGACCAGCCGCAGCGACACGCAGCAGCTGTCGTATTCCACGCCGGCCAGCGCATCGACGCTCTCGCGATCCTTCACCGAGTAGGTCCACGCGCCCACCAGCCGCCAACGTTCGGACACCGGGTAGACCACGGAGGCGTTGTATTGTTCCAGCAGGCCGCGGCGGTAGCGGTAGGAGAAATTGAGGATGCCGTCGGTGCGGATGCGCCGCTGCAGCTGCACCGCGGCCAGGTCGGTGAGGCGGGTGTTCGGGCTCCACTGGTAGGCGCTGTTCAGCCGCCAGCGCTCGCTGAGCTGCACGTCGAGCTGGGCCACGTAGGCCGAGCGCACCCAGTCGGTGCCGAGCACCTTCTGCGGAGCGAAATAGTGGATCTGGCCGATGCTGGCCGATACGCGCTCGACGCCGCCGTCGTCGAGCAGGCGGCTGGTCAGCGCCGCGGTGAGATTGTTCGCGTCCATCTGGCGGTCGGCGCCGGAGAACTGGTTGGTCGAGAACAGCTGCCAGTAGTCGAACGACATCACGTTGGTATCGAACAGCGGCAGGTTGTTCTGGTTGCGGTACGGCACATACAGGTAGTACAGCCGCGGCTCCAGCGTCTGCGTGTAGCTGTCGCCGAACAGCGTGGTGGCGCGGTCGAACACCAGCCCGCTGTCGAGGCTGAGGATCGGCAGCGAGCGGCTTGGCGACTTCTGGTTGAACGGCGAGGTCGCGCCGCTGCCGAGGAGCCCGCCGTAGCCGTAGTCCTGGTAGTTGCTGTCCAACTGGTAGGCGGTGTAGCGGTAGGCCAGCCGCGGGCGCACGAACCAGGCCGAGCTGCCGAAATCGGCCGCCAGGTACGGGTAGATGTCCTCGCGCTGGCCTTCGACGAAGCCCGCCTTGCGGAACGCCACCGCCGAGCTGTCCACGCCGACTTCCAGCCAGCGCGACAGCGGCACGTCCAGGCTGAACCTCGCGTAGGGCAGCTGTCTGTACGGCAGGCCGCGGTCGGTGACGAACGGGTTCATGTTCTGGTAGATGGTGCCGCCGAAGGAAGCATTCCACCATTTCCCGCCGCCCATGATCGCGGCGTTGGAGCCGAGCGTATAGACGGCCGAATGGGACAGCGCGTCGCCGTAGTCGTACAGGTAGCTGCTGTCCGAGGCGTGGTTGTACGAACCGGTGAATTGCCAGCCTCGCCACAGCTGCGTGCCGTCGGCGAACTGCACCAGATAGCGCGAGTCGCCCTGGGTGTCGGCCAGGCCGTCGCTTTCGCCGTGGTCGTCCGGCACATATTCCACGTTGAGCTGGCCGCGGCTGCCCGGCGTCAGGTAGCGGAACTCGCCGGCCAGCATCGCCCCGCGCGCGCTGTAGTAGCGCGGGTCCAGCGTGGCGTCGTAGTTCGGCGCCAGGTTCAGGTAGTACGGCGTGCTGATCTCGTAGCCCGAGCGGCTGGTGTGGCCGACGGTGGGGTAGAGGAAGCCGCTCTTGCGGCGGTCGTCGACCGGGAAGCTGAAGTACGGCAGGTACAGGAACGGCACGTTGCCCAGGCGCATGGTGGCGTTGCGTGCCACGCCGACGCCGGTTTCCTTGTTGATGGTGATGGACTTGGCGCGGAACTCCCACAGGTGGTGGCCGACGTCGCAGGTGGAGTAGGTGGCCTGCGAGTAGCGCGAGTGCTGCGCGTCCAGCATCTGGCCCTGGCTGGCGGTGCCGTTGCCGCGCGCGTCGAGCAGCTGGTAGCGCACGTCGTTGGCGATGCCGCGGCTGGCTTCGGTGTTGCCGCGCATGCTCGAGGCGGCCAGCAATTGGCCCGCCTCCTGGTAGCGCACGTTGCCGCGAGCGTCGTAGTCGGTGTTCTGGTCGTTGTAGTCGATGCGCTCGGCCTGCAGCTGCTGGTCGGCGCGTTGCAGTTTCACGGCGCCGGCGAGGTGGTAGACCGACTGGTTGGAGCTGTCCACGTGCTGCGCCTGCACCAGGGTGGGGCTGCTCTCGCGCAGGCTGGCGTCCACGCCCAGGCTGGGATCGTAGAACTCCAGCAGGGCGTTGGGGCGGCACATGGCGTAGTTTAGCGGGCGCGGCGCGCAGTGGAAGGAGCCCAGCGGACAGGCCTGGGCGAGCGGAGCGGTGGGATTCGCGGGCGTGACCTGGGTGCTGCTGGCGTCGGCCTGGCTGCCGAACAGGGCAAGAGCGGCAGCGACCGCCAGCAGGCGGCGTGGGGGTAGCTTGGGCGTCACGGGAAATCTGCCGGCTTCAAAGGCTCGTTAAGCTAACAGAAAGCCCTCCCGGACGGCAGGTGAAGCTGCATCGAGGCCTGCCAGGGATTCAGTCCGGGTGGGCGCCGGGAAGGGAATTCGGCAAAGGAAACACGGCGCATGCGACGGCCTAGCCAATGAGCGCGCCGACGTGCGCACCCACGCAGGCGGCCAGCGCGCCCAGGTCGTAGCCGCCTTCCAGGGTGGACACCATCCGGCCGTCCGCATGCGCATCGGCCAGCGCAGCCAGGCGTTCGGTGACCCACGCGTAGTCTTCGCTGCCCAGGCGGATGTCGGCCAGCGGGTCGTTGCGGTGGGCGTCGAAGCCGGCCGAGACCAGCACCAGCTGCGGCTTGAACGCCTGCAGCCGCGGCAGCAGCACGCCGTCCCACAGCTCGCGGAACTCGTGCGAGCCGGCGCCGGGCGACAATGTGCCGTTGACGATGTTGCCCACGCCGCGTTCGTCCTCGCGGCCGCTGTCCGGATACAGCGGCGACTGGTGGCTGGAGGCGAACAGCACGCGCGGCTCGCGCTCGAAGATGTCCTGGGTGCCATTGCCGTGGTGCACGTCGAAGTCGGCGATGGCCACCCGCTTGAGCCCATGCGCGGCCAGCGCGTGGGCCGCGCCCACCGCCACGTTGTTGAACAGGCAAAAGCCCATCGCCTGCTCGCGCGTGGCGTGGTGGCCGGGTGGCCGTACCGCGCAGAAGGCGCGCCGCGTCGCGCCGCCGAGCACCGCATCGACCGCCGCCACCATCGCGCCGGCGGCCCGCAGCGCCGCCTCGGTCGAGCCAGGCCCCATCACGGTGTCGGGGTCCAGCGCGAGCATCTCGCCCGCCGGCGCACCGAGCAGGACTTCACGGATGTGCGCCGCGCCGTGCACGCGCTGCAGTTGCTCCAGGGTGGCCGACGGCGCCTCGATGCGGTCCAGCGCGGCGAAGCGGTCGTGGTCGAGCGCCTGCAGCACCGCGCGCAGGCGCGACGGCCGCTCGACGTGCCCCGGGCCGGGGTCGTGCTGCAGGCAGGCAGGATGGGTGTACAGCCGCAGCATCGCGGCGGATCTAGGTCGCGGAGGGCTTGCGGCGACGCTCGTGCTGCCACAGCACTTCGCCGTGGCCGCTGGCGCGGGCCAGCACGCGCGAGATCACGAACAGCAGGTCGGACAACCGGTTCAGATAGCGCTGCGGCTGGTTGCGGATGTCCTCCACCCGCGACAGCGCCACCACCGCGCGCTCGGCGCGCCGGCACACGGTGCGTGCCAGGTGGCCGCAGGCGGCCGCCATGCCGCCGCCGGGCAGGATGAATTCCTTCAGCGGCGGCAGCGGCTCGTTGAGCGTGTCCAGGATGCGTTCCAGCCGCTCGATGTCGCTGTCCTCGACCATCGCCATGCCCGGAATGCACAGCTCGCCGCCGAGGTCGAACAGGTCGTGCTGCACCTGGGTCAGCGCCTCGCGCACCTCGTCATCGACGTCGTCGGCGGCCAGCAGCATGCCGATCGTGCTGTTGAGTTCGTCCACCGTGCCGTAGGCCTCGACCCGCGGCGAGTCCTTGCCCACGCGCGAGCCGTCGCCGAGACCGGTCGAACCGTCGTCGCCGGTGCGGGTGTAGATCCGCGAGAGGCGGTTGCCCACGTCAGTGCCGGGCGTGGCTGCCGCGCGGCGCGGCGTGCGCCAGCTGGGTCGCCAGCACGTGCAGCACCGCGCCCAGCGCCACGTAAACGGCCGTGCCGGCGAGGAACGGCAGGTACCAGTCGCCGAGGTTGCCGAGCCACGCGCCGAAGCTGCGCGGCGCCGGCACGCTGGCGCTGATCCAGTAGAAGCTGCCGTTGGAGACCAGGTAGCACACGCCCTCGGCCACCAGCAACGCACCGGCTGCGAGGGCCAGCGTGCGCAGGCCCAGGCCCTGCTGGCGCTGCGCCAGCCAGCTGCCGCCCAGCCACAGCGCACCGTAGGACGGCGCCAGGAACCAGTACGCCGGCGACACGCAGTAGTGGCTCCAGAAGTCGACGCCCTGGCCGCTGATCACCAGGTAATCCACCAGCACCGCCTCGGCCATCAGCAGCGGGAAGGCCCAGCGGCCCTGGCCGCGCAGCCAGAAGCCGGCGAGGAAGAACACGCCCCACGAGGCGTCCCACAACGCGTGGTGCAGCAGCGAGGGATGGAAGCGGGTGACGCCCATCACCAGGGCCAGGCCCAGGAAGATGGCCAGGCGTCGGGTCGTTGAGGTTGCCATGCGGGACTCCGTGCAGCTCGGCGGGATACAGGTCTGCCAGTTTAGCCCAATGCGACCGGCCCGATGTGTCGGCGTCGCGCCGGCGCGTATCATCCGTCGCATGAACCCTTCCGCATCCCCTGCAGGCGGCAGCGTGCTGGTCATCGGCGGCGGCCTGGTCGGCGCCAGCCTGGCGATCGCGCTGGACGCCGCCGGCATCGCCGCCACCCTGGTCGAGGCCGCCGCGCCGCGCACCGATGCCCAGCCCAGCTACGACGAACGCAACCTGGCGCTGGCCCGTGCCACCGTCAACGGGCTGGAGGCGATCGGCGTGTGGCGCCACGCCGCCCCCCATGCCACGCCGATCCGCCACATCCACGTCAGCCGCGCCGGCGAGTTCGGCAGCGCACGCCTCGACGCGGACAGGCACGGCGTCGACGCGCTGGGCTGGACCTTGCCGGCGCGCGAACTCGGCGCGGCGCTGCTGCGCCGGCTCGACGAATGCACCCGGCTGACCCGGCTGGCGCCGGCGAAACTGGCCTCGCTGCAGCCGTGGTCCGGCGGCTGGCGCGCCCAGGTCGAAAGCGCCGACGGCACGCGCAGCCTCGACACGCCCTTGCTGGTCGGCGCCGACGGCACGCAGTCGTTCGTGCGCGCGCAACTGGGTATCGACGCGGAAAGGCATGACTACCGGCAGACCCTGTTCGTGTGCACGGTGACGCCCGAACGCGAGCACGCGCACCGGGCGTGGGAGCGTTTCTCCGATGAAGGGCCGGTCGCCCTGCTCCCGCTGGCCGAGCGCCGCTGCGGCCTGGTGCTCACGGTGACGGGCGCCGAGGCCGACACGGTCGCCGCGCTGGACGACGCCGGTTTCATCGCCCTGGCGCAGCGCCGTTTCGGCTGGCGGCTGGGCCGGCTGAGTCGCCCGGGCAAGCGGCACCCGTATGCGATCCAGCGGGTCGCGGCCACCCGCTTGACCGCGCCGCACGCGGTGCTGGTGGGCAACGCCGCGCAGACCGTGCACCCGATCGGCGCACAGGGTTTCAACCTTGGCCTGCGCGATGCGCTGACCCTGGCCGAGCTGGTCGCCGCCGCGCCCGATCCGGGCGCAGCCGATCTGCTGGCGCGCTACGCCGCGCGGCGCGCGCCGGACCGCGAGGGCACCATGGCGATGAGCCACGGCCTGGTGCAGCTGGCCTGCCTGCCGCAACCGCTGCTGGCGCCGCTGCGCTCGCTGGCCTTGCTCGCCTGCGACCGGCTGCCGCCGCTGCAACGCGCGCTGGCGCAACGCGGCATGGGTTTTCGCGGCGAGCCGCCGCTGGCGGTGCTGGAGCGCCTGCCATGAACACACCGCTGCAGGACATGCCCTCCCGCCGCCGCCCGCCCGCGCTGGACGTGGCCGTGGTCGGCGGCGGCATGGTCGGTGCTGCGGCGGCGCTGACCTTGGCGCGCGCGGGTTTCGCCACCGCGCTGCTGGAGGCACGCGCGCCGGCGCCATGGGACGCGCAGGCCGAGGTGGATCTGCGCGTGGTCGGGCTGGCGCCGTCGTCGGTGATGCTGCTGGACGAATTGGGCGTCTGGACGTCCATTCGTGCAGCCCGCGCCGGACCGTACACGCACATGCATGTGTGGGACGCCGCAAGCGGCGCGGCGATCGACTTCGACGCCGCCAGCGAGGGACGCGACCGACTCGGCTACATCGTCGAAAACAGCCTGGTGCAGTGGACGCTGTGGCAGGCGCTGCCGGCAGCCGGCGTGCACGTGCTGTGTCCCGCCGAGGTGAAGGCGTTCGAGGCGCGCGAGGATCGCATCCAATTGGAGCTGGCCGGCGGCGAGACGCTGGCTGCCAGCCTGCTGGTGGCCGCCGACGGCGCCGCCTCGCCGCTGCGCGCGCTGGCCGGCATCGGCACGCGCGGGCGCGACTACGCGCAGCGCGCGGTGGTGGCGCATGTCGTTACCGAACGCCCGCACGCAGACACCGCATGGCAGCGCTTCCTGCCGGGCGGCCCGCTGGCGCTGCTGCCGCTGGCCGACGGGCGCAGCTCGATCGTGTGGTCGCTGCCCGAGGCCGAGGCGCAGCGCGTGCTGGCACTGGGCGAGCGCGCCTTCCTCGACGAGCTGGGCGTGGCCAGCGACTTCCGCCTGGGGCGCATCCTCTCCAGCACGCCGCGCGCGGCGTTCCCATTGAAGCTGCAGCTGGCAGAACGCTACCAGGCCGAGCGTTTCGTGCTGCTGGGCGATGCCGCGCATGCGGTGCATCCGCTGGCCGGGCAGGGCGTCAACCTGGGCCTGCGCGACGTGGCCGAGTTGCGCGACACGCTGCTCGACGCCCGCGCGGCTGGCCGCGACATCGGCGCCGCGCACGTACTGCGTCGCTACGCGCGCCGCCGGCGCAGCGCCGACACGCTCGACGCGCTGGGCTTCGACGCGCTGGCGCGCATTTATGCGTGGCAGGCGCCGCCGCTGGTGGCCGCGCGCGCCGTCGGGGTGCGTCTGCTCGATCACCTCGCGCCTTTGAAACGGCGGCTTTCGGAACACGCTGCAGGACTCTGAAGATTTGTTCCTTCCCCTTCTTGGGGGGACGGGACCGTCAACAACGTTACCGGAGGATCGACCATGCGCATCGCCCGACTTTGTTGTCTGCTGTTGCTTGCCGGTTCAAGCCTTGCCGTCCAGGCGAAGATGGTGCATCGCCCGGTCGAATGGAGCCAGGACGGCACCCGTTTCCACAGCGTGCTGGTCTACGACGACGCCTCGAGCGCGAAGCGCCCGGGCCTGGTGATGGTGCCGAACTGGTACGGCATCAACGACGCCGCCGTGAAGAAGGCCGAGGCGATCGCCGGCAAGGACTACGTGATCCTGCTGACCGACATGTACGGCGCCGATGTGCGCCCGCAGCCGGGCCATGCCGATCAGGCGCAGGCGGCGGTGAAGCCGCTGTACGGTAACCGCGCGCTGATGCGCAAGCGGATCAACGCGGCGCTGGCGCAGCTGAAGGCGCAGGCCGCGAACGCGCCGCTCGATGCATCGAAACTGGCGGCGATCGGTTTCTGCTTCGGCGGCTCGGCCGTGCTCGACCTGGCTCGCAGCGGCGCCGACGTGGCCGCGGTGGTGTCGTTCCACGGCGGCCTCGACACCGACGACCCGGCACTGGCGAAACACATCAAGGCGCGCGTGCTGGCGATGAACGGCGCCGACGACCAGGGCACCATGCCGGACGCGGACAAGTTCATGGACGAGATGCGCCAGAGTCCGGTCGACTGGCAGTTCGTGGTGCTCGGCCATGCGGTGCACTGCTTCACCGAAGTCGACGAACACTCGCCCGGCTGCCGCTACGACGAACGCGCCGCCACCCGCAGCTACCGCCTGATGCACGACTGGCTGCGCGCGGCTTTCGCGGGCACACCGTAGGTTTTGAAGGGGGCGTCTTCGTGGCTGATTTCGGTGATTGATGTTTTTGAGCTCAAGAGCAGAGCGGTCGATCGCCTACGGCGCCCGACCGCTCTGCACCTGATCCCGGCTTGGAAGTGCCGCGCGCCGTGCCCGTCACCTGAAGCGAAGCGTTTCATTCCGCGCGCTCGCGCACTGCTTCCATCGTCAGCGCGGCCAACTGACGAAGGCGCGTGCCGCCGGCGTCGGTGAGCAGTTGTTTCAGGCGCTCGCCGGCGTCGTGCTGGTCGAGGCTCTGGCGTTCGGCCAGCGAGGCGGCCAGCGCGCGGCCCATCGAGTCGAAGATCAGCGCGTAGGCAAACGCGTGCAGTACGCCGCCGCCCAGCGTGCCGAGGCCGGGAAACGCCTTCAGCGCGTTGCCGGCGATGGCCAGCACGATCGAGCTGCCGGTGCGCAGGGTGAGTTTCGCCTGCTGCACGAAATCCTCGACCTGCACCTCGCTGACCTTCACGCCATAGAGTTCCGCGAGCGCGCGGGTGAGGCCGGCGGCAAGCACGCCCTGGATCACCAGGTCGCTGCCCGGCGCCACCGCAGCGAGCGCGCCGACGATCGCGCGGCGCGCGTACTGGCGCACGATGCGCTCGGCTTGCTCGGCGCGGGTTTGCGCTTCGAGCGCACCGGTGCGCTGGTGCAGGCCGGCCAGCACCGCGTGCTCGCGCAGGTCCTCCAGGCCTTCGGCGCCGGGCGCGGTGAGTCGTTCGAGCGCCAGCAGCAGCGGCTCGATCGCCGGCTTGCGCTGGCGTTCGACCGACTCGGTACGGCCGTCGGCCAGCTGGCGCTGGTAGCGCTCAAGACCGCCGGCGCTGATTGCCAGCACCGCGCTGGCGACGCCGCGCGCGTGGCGGCGCAGGCGCTCCAGCAGTAGCGCGCGTTCCGCGTCGCTCCACTGGTCGGCCTTGTTCAGCACCAGCAGCAGCGGCTTGCCGAAGTCGGCCAGCCAGCGCAGTTCGTCGGCCTGGCTGCGGTTGAGGTCGCCAGCGCACAGGTAGATCACCGCATGCGCGCGCAGCGCTTCCTCGCGCGCCAGTGCTTCATGCGCCTCGCCGCCGGCCTCGCGGCTGCCGGGCACGTCGGCCAGCACCAGCGTGCGGCCATCCGGCAGGCGACTGTCGTAATGGCCGACGGCGCGGGTGGTGCCCCCGCGCACGTCGCTGGCGATCTGCGCCTGCGGCGCCAACGCGCGCACCAGGCTGGACTTGCCGCTGGAGATTTCGCCGAACAACGCGACGTAGACGCGCGCGCTGGCGCGGCGGCGGTCGAGTTCGCCCAGTTCCGCCGTCAGCGCACCGGTATCGGCGCCGCGGTCGCGCAGCTGGCCGATGCGCTGCTCCAGGCTGCCACGATCGGGCGCCGGTGGCGGCCGGCGTCGCCGGCGCGGACGCAGCAGCCACCACAGCACGGCGAGGCCGGCCGCGGCGAAGACCAGCAGCACGCCGCCCAGCGTCCACTGCAGCCACGTCGGCAGATCCAGGAAACGCTGGGCCAGCGCCAGCGCGCGTTCGGCGGCAGCGAACAGCAGCCACAGCAGCGCGGCCATGGCCAGCGCGGTGAGCAGCAATCGCGGGCGGCGGGACATGCGCGCATTCTAGCCAGCTTCCTGCGGCCGCCCTTGCGCGCCGCCGGCTCGCGCCCGCCGCGGGGTTTTGGCACTATCGTGCGTTGGTGGCATGGCTGCGGCCGACACGGGTGCGGCGGGTATGGCACCGGGTTGCGGGGGGCTGATGGGGAACCGATCGAGATTGTCCGCTTGGCTGCTGGGCCTGGCGCTGGTCCTGCTGGCGTCCGCCGCGCCCCAGGGCTTCGCCGCTCCCGCGGCAACCGGTGCTGATGCGGCCGGGCCGTTGCCGACGCCCCAGTTCCGCCGCTACGGCACCGCCGACGGCCTGCCCAGCGGGGCGGTCTATGCGGTGGCGCAGGACCGCCACGGCCTGCTCTGGTTCGGCTCGGCCGGCGGCCTGGCGCGCTTCGATGGCGTGGACTTCAAGGTGTTCCGGCACGTGGTGGGCGACCCGCGGTCGTTGCCGGCCAACCAGACCTATACCCTGTTCGTCGATCGCGACAATCGCATCTGGGCCGGCGGCGTCTCCACCGGGCTCACCGTCTACGACCAGGACAGCGGCCGCTTCCGGCAGTGGCAGCACGACCGAGCACGGCAGCGTCACGCTGAGCGCGCAGCCGCTGGCCGACGGGTTGCAGTTCAGCGTGAGCGACACCGGCCCGGGCATTCCCGAAGCCAGCCAGGCGCGCCTGTTCCAGCGCTTCGAGCAGGCGGAGAGCCCGCAGCGGCGTGCCGGCAGCGGGCTGGGGCTGGCGATCTGCCGCGAGCTGGTGGAGATGATGGGTGGCAGCATCGAGCTGGAATCGCGGCTGGGCCACGGCCCTTTAGGTTTCAAGATGTCTAGAACCATTTAGGAATTGAAGCCTGCATTGGTTCGGAGTGTTCAGAAATTAGCTTTAAAAAAAACGGCCGCCACTTAGGCGGCCGTTTTCTTTACTTTTAGCCCTTTTGCCCATCAACCACTTTGAACGCGGTGATGCCAAAGAACTCAGCCAGTGCTTCCAACATAATTAGTCCCCTTTGAGATAAATCGCAGTGTTGACAAGAAATGCTCGTAATCGTCATCCATGGTTTACTGAGTGCTTCCTTTTTCATTTAAGCGCAGGGACAAGCTTATCGTCAATGAGTTGGACGGTATATAAATGACAGTAGGGAAGTTCGCGCTAGATGGTGCGCGATCAAACGCTTTGAACTGGCGTCGCGCTCGATGCATCGGTTGAGAACCGGCTCGCGTTAGTATGGGGCTTTTGGCATCATGGCCGGCACGGGACGGCCAGCTGCCGCCACGGCGCCTCGCCATGCGGTACGGCGCAGGCATGCAGGGACGCCCGAAGGGGACAATCCAAATGGTTTCGGCAGTCTTGCTGGTCCTGGCCCTTGGCTTGGCCACGCCCTCCGGCGTGCCGGCCCCCGCCGCTACCGCGACGCAGGCCGATCCGCTGCCGACCCCGCGGTTCCGTCGCTACAGCACCTCGAACGGCTTGCCGAGCACCAACGTCTATGCCGTGGTGCAGGACCGCGAAGGCGCGATCTGGTTTGGCACC
Source organism: Rhodanobacter sp. (assembly GCA_024711345.1). Taxonomy (GTDB): domain Bacteria; phylum Pseudomonadota; class Gammaproteobacteria; order Xanthomonadales; family Rhodanobacteraceae; genus Rhodanobacter. The sequence goes on from JANJTA010000008.1 coordinate 83,332, forward strand.
AAGGGCGGCCTGGCGCGCTTCGACGGCGTCGGCTTCAAGGTGTTCCGGCACGCCGAGAACGATCCGGGCTCGCTGTACAACAACGGCATCGCCACGCTGGTGATCGATCGGCGCGGGCGCCTGTGGGCCGCCGGCCTGAATGCGGGGCTGAACCGCTACGACGAGGAGCGCGGCACGTTCCGCCACTGGGGGCATGACCCGGCCGACCCCGCCAGCCTGGCCAGCGACCGGGTCTGGGCGGTGGCGCAGACCGCCGACGGCAGCTTGTGGGTAGGCAGCGCCGGTGGCCTCGACCGCATGCAGCCGGATGAACAAGGCTTCGAGCACGTGGTCGATCCGCAGCTTGGCGCCACGCCGTCCGCGGTGGGCACCGTGGCGGCGCTGTACGTGGACGGGCACGATCGCATGTGGATCGGCAGCAGCCATGGCGTGTTCGTGCGCGAGGCCGACGGCAGCATCCGCCGCGTGCCGTCGGCCGAGCCGCAGCGGGTCATCGACGCGTGGCGGATCGACGGCAATGGCGACGAAGTGCGCATTGCCGCCACCGATGCGCTGTGGATCGTCGGCGCGGACGGCGTGGCGCGCCGCTTCGGCGCCGGGGTGATTCCCGCCACCAACGTGATGAGCAGCGTGCGCGACCAGGCGGGCCGCCTGTGGGTCGGCACGCAGAAGGGGCTGTTCCTGCAGGCGCAGCCGGGCGGCCCGGTCACCGCGGTGGCCGACCAGCCGGTGCTGTACGGCAATCTGCCGGGCACCTGGGTATGGCAGCTGATGGTCGACCGCGAAGGCGGCCTGTGGGCGGTGCTGTACGACGGCGGTGTGGCCTACCTGGGACCGGGCTGGAACCGCTTCAGCCGCTTCACGCATACGCCGGACGATCCGTCCAGCCTGCGCGACGCGATCGCCACCACGATGGCGCGCGGCAAGGACGGTCGCCACGTGTGGGTGGGCCAGCGCAGCGGCCGGATCGACCGGCTCGACCCGCTGACCGGTACGGTCGAGCACGTGCTGTCGGGCTTGCGTGGCGACGTGGTGGGCATGACCGAGGACGCCAGGCGGCGCCTGTGGGTGGTGGTGCAGGGCGCGCTGTACCGCAATACCGGCGGGCGGCTCGATCGCGTCGATCCGGCCGGCGCGGTGCTGCAGCGGCCGCTGGAAGTGGAGACCGGACCGGACGGCCAGATGTATGCGCGCACCTTCGGCCAGGGCCTGTTCCGCATCGACCCGGAGACGCTGGCGATCCAGCCGGTGCCGATGGACGGCTCCAGCGACAAGGTGCGCTGGGGCAGCCAGATGACGCTGCACGACGGTGTCTTCTGGTATGCCAGCGACGGCGGCATGATGTGGCTGGACACGGCGCGGGACCGTTTCGTGATGGTGCCGGGCGGACCGGCCGGGCAATCCGTCGACGCCTTCGATTTCACCGCCGACGGGCTGTGGATGGCCAATGCCGACGGACTGGTCCACTACCGCCGGCGCGAAGGCGGCATCGTGGCCGATCGCCGGGTCGACGCGGCGCATGGCTGGCCGTCGGTCAGCGTCACCGACCTGCGCGTCGACGCCGCCGGCCGCGTCTGGATATTCGGTCACGATGGCCTGTGGCGGTTCGACCCGGATACCGGTGCGTTCCGTTTGTTCGGCCTGCAGGACGGCCTGACCAATGGCGAGTTCTTCCGCGGCTACGCGCGCATGCCCAGCGGCTATATCTATGCCGCCACCCTGGGCGGCGTGGTGGCGTTCAACCCGGATCGCAGCAACCGGCAAACCAGCGTGCCGCAGATGGCGCTCACCCAGGCCCGGGTGCGCCACCGCGGCGCCATCCAGATACTGCCGATCGGCACGCAGCCCTTGCACATGGACTGGCACGACAGCCAGCTCGCGATCGAGGCGCGGGTGTTTTCCTACGTCGACCCGGCGGCCAATCGCTATCGCTTCCTGCTGCACGGTTTCGACAGCGACTGGGTGGACACGGGCAACCGCGGCGAGCGGGATTTCACCGGGCTGGGCGCGGGGGATTACACGCTGGAGGTGATGGCCGCGGGGGCGAACGACGTGTGGGTGCAACTGGCCGCGCCGCTGCGCATCCACGTGGAGGCGCCGCCGTGGCGGCGCTGGTGGGCGTGGGCGCTCTACGTGCTGCTGGCGGCGGCGCTGGCGGGGCTGGTGCTGCGCAGCTGGCGCCGGCGCATGGCGCAGCGCCACCGCATGCAGCTGGTGGAGCAGCAGCGGCAGCTGGCGGAAGCGGCGAGCGCGGCCAAGACGCAGTTCCTGGCCACGCTGAGCCACGAGATCCGCACGCCGATGACCGGCGTGATGGGCATGGCCGAGCTGCTGCTGAGCACGCCGTTGAACCGCCAGCAGCACGACTACACGCAGGCGATGCAGCGCTCCGGCGGGATGCTGCTGAAGCTGCTCAACGACGCGCTGGACCTGGCACGGATCGAGGCGGGCAAGCTGGAGCTGGAGCCGGTGCCGTTCGAGCCGCGGCAGCTGCTGGAAGACGTGGCGCAGCTGGAGCAGGGCCTGGCGCATGCCAAGGGCATCCGCTTCGTGCTGGCGCTGGCCGACGACCTGCCGGCCCAGCTGCTGGGCGACGCGGTGCGGATCAAGCAGATCCTGCTGAACCTGGCCAACAACGCGCTGAAGTTCACCGAGCACGGCAGCGTCACGCTGAGTGCGCAGCCGCTGGCCGACGGGTTGCAGTTCAGCGTGAGCGACACCGGCCCGGGCATTCCCGAAGCCAGCCAGGCGCGCCTGTTCCAGCGCTTCGAGCAGGCCGAGAGTCCGCAGCGGCGTGCCGGCAGCGGGCTGGGGCTGGCGATCTGCCGCGAGCTGGTGGAGATGATGGGCGGCAGCATCGAGCTGGAATCGCGGCTGGGTCACGGCAGCACGTTCCGGGTGCGGCTGCCGCTGGGCGCGCCGGCGGTGGCGCCGGCGCCGGTGGAGCGCCCGAGCGGGCGCCGCTACCGATTGCTGCTGGTGGAGGACGACACCATCGTGGCGGCGGTGATCCGCGGCCTGCTGGAGCGCGAGGGCCACGCGGTGGTGCACGTGGTGAACGGGCTGCTCGCGCTGGCCGAGCTGGCGCATGCGCAGTTCGACGCGGTGCTGCTGGACCTGGACCTGCCGGGCGTGGACGGCTTCCAGATCGCGCGGCTGATCCGCCAGCGCGAGGCGGCCGGGCAACGCCTGCCGATCGTGGCGGTGACCGCGCGCCAGGGCAGCGAGGACGAGGCGAAGGCGCGCGCGGCGGGCATGGACGGCTTCCTGCGCAAGCCGCTCAGCGGCGAGCAACTAGTGGCCGCGCTGGCGCGGGTGGTGGACGGCGCGCTGGCGCCGGCCTGAGCGCCGCGCCCGGCCGGCGCCGACGTCCCGCGGCGGCAGCCTCGCCTGAGCCGCGGCTCACATGTCGTACTTGTGCAGCTCGAAACCCAGTCGCTGGTACTCGCGCCAGCGCGTGCGCGAGCCCTCGCGCTCGGCCGGCTCGGCGGCCACCACTTCCAGCACGCGCTGGTAGCGGCCGGCCGGGCAGTGCTCGCGCAGGTTGATCAGCAGCGGGCGGTCGGGCGTGTCCACGCCGGGCGGCACGATCAGTACCGCGGTCTCGTCGTCGTCGTCATCGCCGGCCAGCTGGTGCGGGATCATCGCGTCGTCGTCGAACGCCCACAGCAGTTCGTCCAGCGCTTCGGCCTGGGCAAAGTCGCGCGCCAGGATCAGCGTCGGCTGCCCGCTGGCGAACGCCTTTTTCGCCAGCTCGCAGACCAGCAGCAGCGGCTGCTCGCGGAAGCGCGGCTTGTCGATCAGGTAGAAGTCGGCGCGGGTCATGGCGGTCGGCTCCGGGCTGCGCTCAGCCGGCGCGATCCAGCAGCCACTGCGCCAGCAGCGCCACCGGGCGGCCGGTGGCGAGGCCCTTGCGGCCTTCCTCCCAGGCGGTGCCGGCGATGTCCAGGTGGGCCCAGCGCTGGCCGTCGGTGAAGCGCGACAGGAAGCAGCCGGCGGTGATCGCGCCGGCGTTCTTGCCGCCGATGTTGGCGACGTCGGCGAAGCCGGAGTCGAGCTGCGCCTGGTAGTCGTCCCACAGCGGCAGGCGCCAGGCGCGGTCGAGCGTTTCCTCGCCGGCGGCGAGCAGTTCGGCGGCGAGGTCGTCGTGCTTGCTCATCAGGCCGCTGGCGTGCTTGCCCAGCGCGATCACGCAGGCGCCGGTGAGCGTGGCGGCGTCGACCAGTGCCTGTGGCTGGAAGGTCTGCGCGGTCCAGGTCAGCGCGTCGCACAGGATCAGCCGGCCCTCGGCGTCGGTGTTGAGCACTTCGATGGTGAGGCCGGACAGGCTGGTCACCACGTCGCTGGGGCGGTAGCTGTCGCCGTCGGGCATGTTCTCCACGCTGGGCACCACGCACACCAGGTTGAGCTTCAGGCCCATCTTCACCGCGGCCACGAACGCGCCGAGCACGCCGGCGGCGCCGCCCATGTCGAACTTCATCTCCTCCATGCCGGCGCCGGGCTTCAGGCTGATGCCGCCGGAGTCGAAGGTGACGCCCTTGCCGACCAGCGCGTACGGCTTGTCGCCATCGTTGCCGCCCTTGTATTCGAGCGCGATCAGCCGCGGCTTGTTGACCGAGCCGCGCGCCACCGCCAGCAGCGAGCCGAAGCCGAGCTTCGCCATCGCCGCCTCGTCGAGCACCTTGCAACCGACCTTGTCCTGCGTGTCGGCGAAGGCCTGGGCCTGCGCGGCGATGTACGCGGGGTTGCAGATGTTCGGCGGCAGATTGGCCAGTTCGCGGGCGAAGCGCACGCCCTCGGCGATCGCCACGGCCTGGTCCAGCCCGGCCTGCGCGTCGGTGCCGGCGGCGAAGCTCAGCGCGGCCAGTTCGGTCTGCTTGCTCTTGTCGCGCGGCTTGAACGTGGCGGTGTAGCGGTAGGCGGCGTAGTCGCAGGCCAGTGCGGCGATGCGCACGCGCCAGGCGCTGTCGCGGCCGGGCACCTCCACCTCGCTGAGGTAGGACACCGCGTTCGCCACCGGCAGGCGGCCCAGCGCGCGCGCCGCCTCGAGGTTCACCTTCTGGTAGCGCGCGGCGTCGAACGATTTCTGCGCGCCCAGGCCGACCACCAGCACGCGCTGCGCGGCGATGCCGGCCGGCGCGAACAGCATGGTGGTGGAACCGGCCTTGCCGCTGATGTCGCCGCTCTCCACCTGGCGCTTGATCGCACCGCCGGCGGCGCTGTCCAGCTGGGCCGCGGCACTGGTCAGCACGCCCTGTTCGTAGACGCCGACCAGCACGCAGGCGCTGTCGGCGGTGGCGGGGGCGGCGGAGCCAAGGCTGAACTGGAGCGTCATCGGGGGAATTCCTGCGTGGGTCCGGTGCGTGGCCGGACAGGCTAGACTTGCGATTTGCCGGTTCGATCGAGTCCGGCCGTACAAGCGGACAAGTTTATCGCATGCTGACCATCCTCGACCGCTACTTCCTGCGCGAGCTGGCGCAGACCGTGGCCGCCACCGTGGTGGTGCTGCTGGTGATCGTGGCCGGCAGCGCGTTCGCCAAGGTGCTGCAGCAGGTCGCCAACGGCAGCTTCCCGGCCAGCGTGATGTTCCAGGTGCTGGGCCTGCGCACGCTCGACGGCCTCACCAACATGCTGCCGCTGGCCAGCTTCGTCGGCGTGCTGCTGGGGCTGGGGCGGATGTACCGCGAGAGCGAAATGCACGTGCTGTCGTCTTCCGGCATGGGGCCGCGCGGGTTGCTGCGACCGGTGCTGATCCTGGGCGCGCTGCTGGTGGCGATTACTGCGCTGGTCTCGCTGTGGCTGGGGCCGTGGGCGGTGCGCACCAGCGACGCGCTGGTGGCCGAGGCGAACCGTTCGGTGATCGCGGCCGGGCTCGACGCCGGGCGCTTCACCGAACTGCCGGGCAAGGGCGGCATCATCTTCGTCGACAGCCTGAGCCGCGACGGCAGCAAGCTGGGGCGCGCCTTCGTGGCGACCCAGAGCGAGGGCAAGAATGGTCCGCCGCATCTGAAGGTGGTCAGCGCGGCCAGCGGCGAGCTGTACCAGGAGAGCAACGGCGAAGGCCGCTTCATCGCGTTCAAGGACGGCTGGCAGTACGACATTCCGCTGGGCGAGAACAACTGGCGGCAGATGCAGTACCGGCGCAACGACACCTCGCTGTCCAGCGTGCAGGCCGACGACGATGAGGATCCGGCGCACTCCAAGAGCAGCTGGGCGCTGTTCCGCTCGGACGACCCGACCGATCGCGCCGAGTTCGCCTGGCGCGCCAACGCACCGCCGCTGACCTTCGTGCTGCTGCTGCTGGCGTTGCCGTTGTCGCGGCAGAGTCCGCGCGAGCCGAAGTACGGCCGCCTGCTGCTGGCGGTGGTCACGTTCTACCTCTACTACACGCTGCTGGCGCTGGGCCGTGCGCAGATCGGCAAGGGCCACTGGCACAGCGAGGCGCCGCTGTGGGCGCTGCATGCGCTGGTGCTGGCGCTGGCGCTGTGGATGCTGTGGAAGCAGTATTCCCCGCGCAAGCCGCGCGTATCGTCGCTGGGCCTGCCTGCATGACGCTGTTCAACATCAAGCGCGTCGACCGGCTGGTCGCGCTGAGCGTGCTCGGCTCGATCCTGATGGTGTGGCTGGTGCTGACCGGCTTCGACGCGGTGACCCAGCTGCTGCGCCAGCTCGGCAACGTCGGCAAGCACGGCTACACGCTGAGCAATGCGGTGGCCTACGTGCTGGTGACCTTCCCGCGCCGCGCCTACGAGATGTTCGGCAACGCCGCGCTGATCGGCGGCCTGCTCGGCCTGGGCGGACTGGCGGGCACCGGCGAGCTGACCGCGCTGCGCGCGGCCGGCATGTCGCGCCTGCGCATCGCCGGCTCGGCGGCCGGCGTGGTCGCGGTGCTGATCGTCGGCGTGGTGGTCATGGGCGAGACGCTGGCGCCGTGGGGCGACCAGCAGGCGCAGGCGATGCAGCTGCGCGCGAAGACCGGCAGCCTCGGCATGGGCACCAGCAGCGGGCTGTGGGCGCGCGACGGCAATGACGTGATCAATGCCCGCGGCACCTCGTTGAAGCAGCACGACGGCGTCGGCGCGGTGCAGCTCAGCGACGTGCGCGTGTTCACCTTCGGTGCGGACGGCAAGCTCAGCCGCTTCGTCTGGGGCAAGACCGCCGAGCACAACGGCAAGCAATGGGTGCTGCACGATGCGCGCGTCACCACGCTGGATGCGCAGGGCACGCATGCCAGCACCGCCGCCGCGCTGCCGTGGCGCTCCAGCCTCGATCCGCAGGTACTGGCGCAGTCGGTGATCCAGCCGCAATACCTCTCCATGCGCGACCTGCGCCGCAACATGGATTACCTGGAAGGCAACGGCCAGAGCCCGGGCACCTATGCGGTAGCGTTCTGGGGCCGCGCGCTGTATCCGCTCAACGTGCTGGTGCTGGTGCTGTGCGCGATGCCGTTCGCGTTCGGCTCGCTGCGCTCCGGCGGGCTGGGCAAGCGCATGTTCATCGGCATCCTGCTCGCGCTCGGCTGGTACTTCCTGCAGCAGGCGATGGTCAATTTCGGCACCGTGTACGGCATGCCGCCGCTGCTGGCGAACCTGCTGCCGGCGCTGATCCTGGTGGCGGCGGCCTGGCTGTATTTCCGCCGGCGCGTCTGAGCACATCGACGACCCCACGCGCACTTGCCCGCGGCGCCGGATGCGACCAAGCTGCCATTCTTTGCCGGCAGCGAGAGGTGAGTCGTGGAATGGGTTGATCTGCGCAGCGATACGGTAACGCGCCCGACCGACGCGATGCGTGCGGCGATGCTGGCGGCCGAAGTCGGCGACGACGTCTACGGCGAGGACCCCACGGTCAACGCATTGCAACAGCGCCTCGCCGACGAGCTCGGTTTCGACGCCGGCCTGTTCGTGCCCAGCGGCACCCAGTCCAACCTGCTGGCGCTGATGAGCCATTGCGAGCGCGGCGACGAATACCTGGTCGGCGCGGACGCGCACACCTACAAGTTCGAAGGCGGTGGCGCTGCGGTGCTCGGCTCGATCCAGCCGCAGCCGATCGTGCAGGCGGCCGATGGCACGCTGCCACTGGAGCGCATCGAGGCGGCGATCAAGCCGGTCGACCCGCACTTCGCGCGTACCCGCGTGCTGGCGCTGGAGAACACCTGGCACGGCCGCGTGCTGCCGCTGGACTATCTCCGGGCTGCCCACGACGTGGCGCGCGCGCACGGACTCGGCCTGCATCTGGACGGCGCGCGCCTGTTCAACGCCGCGGTGGCCGGCGGCGTGCCGGCGCGCGAGATCGCGCGGCATTTCGACACGGTGTCGGTGTGCCTGTCCAAGGGGCTCGGCGCGCCGATCGGTTCGGTGCTGCTGGGTTCGCACGCGCTGATCGACAAGGCGCGGCGCTGGCGCAAGGTCACCGGCGGCGGCTGGCGCCAGGCCGGCATCCTCGCCGCGGCGGGACTGCACGCGCTGGACCACCACGTGGCGCGGCTGGCCGACGATCATCGCCGCGCCGCCTACCTGGCCGGCCGGCTGCGCGAGATCGCCGGCATCGACCTGCTCGGGCAGTACACCAACATGGTGTTCGTCGACGTGCCGGCCGGGCGCCTGCGCGAACTGGACGTCCATCTGCGCGAAGCCGGCATCCGCATCAGCATCGGCTACCTGCCCACGCTGCGTCTGGTGACCCATCTGGACGTCGACGATGACGGCATCGAGCGCGTGGCCGCGGCCTTCGCGGCGTTCTTCGCGCACGGCTGAGCGCAGGCGCGGCCCGCCGCGGAGGGAGCCGCGGGGCAGATGTCGAATCCGCCCGGCGCCGTTCGTCGCCTGCGGGCCAGGCCCGTCGAGGAATGAACCCATGCGCCAGTTGATCTCCCACCTGTTCATCTCGCTCGATGGCGTCGTCGAGGCGCCGGACCGGTTCCTGCGCAAGGATCTGTACCCGGATCTTTCGCTGTTCGACGACGAAACGGTGGGCGGGCAGGATGCCGTGCTGCTCGGGCGCCGGACCTACGAGGAATGGGCAAGGTTCTGGCCCGGCGCCGACATCGAGCCGTTCGCCAGCTTCATCAACCGGGTGCCGAAACATGTCGTTTCGAGCAACCTGACGAGGCTCGACTGGTCGGGATCGAGCCTGCTGCCCGGCAATCCCGTCGAGCAGGTTGCGGCGCTCAAGCAGCGTGTCGGCGGGGGGATCGGCGTGCATGGCAGCATCAGCCTGGTGCAGGCCCTGCTGGCAGCCGGGCTGCTGGATGAGTTGCGCTTCATCCTGTGCCCGGTGGTGGTCGGACAGGGACGCCGCCTGCTGTCCCGCGAAGGCGGCCCCATCCAGCTCGAGCTGCACTCGGCGCGAACCACGCCGCATGGACTGCAGTACCTGGTCTACCGGCCGCGCGCCTGACCGACGTCCGCGGCGCATCCCGCCAACCCCGTTGTGCCGTCGGCTGCGTTGAATCGGTGACCGGCATCCGCTTGGGCCGGAATCGTCGCCGACGCTTGGCTGTGTGCCCGTCGTGTTCCACTTACACTGTGCCGGCCTCACGGCGCTCAGGGGAGAAACGCATGCTTGCTCGAACACTCGGACTGCTGGGCCTGTGGTTGCTGCTGGCGGCGCCGCTGCCGGCCCAGGAGGTGCCGCCGGCGCTGCGCGACTGGCAGGGCTGGGTGCTGCACGACGTGCCGCAGCACGATTGCCCGTTCCTCGTCGGCCAGACGCCGAATGCCGCCAATCGCCAGTGCGCGTGGCCCGGCGAGTTGATCCTCGATGCCGGCAAGGACGGTGGTCGCTTCAGCCTGGAGCTGCGCGTGGACGCACCGAGCTGGGTGGCGCTGCCCGGCGATGCACGCAACTGGCCGCAGCAAGTCAGCGCGAACGGTCAGCCGGCTGCCGTGCTGCAGCGAGGCGATCAACCGATGCTGTGGCTGGCGCCCGGCGACTACCAGTTGCGCGGCATGCTGCCGTGGACGACGCGTCCGGCGCGACTGCGCGTGCCCTCGGCGATCGGGCTGGTGGCGCTGAGCATCGACGGCACGGCGGTGACGCGCATCGAGCGCAATGGCGAGCAGCTCACCCTGGGCGAGGCAGCCGCCGCGCAGCGTGCCGCCGACGCGCTGTCGCTGCGCGTGTACCGGCGCCTCGCCGATGGGCTGCCGTCCACACTGGAGACGCGGCTGCAGTTCAACGTCGCCGGCAGCGCGCGCGAGCAGTCGCTGGGCCCGGTGCTGCCCGCGGGTTTCGTGGCCACCGCCTTGTCCGGCGATCTTCCCGCGCGGCTGGAGAACGACGGCCAGTTGCGCGTGCAGCTGCGGCCCGGCCAGTGGACGATCACGCTGCAGGCGCGCGGCGCCGCGCCGCTGGCGAAGGTGGCGCTGAAACTGCCGGCGACGCCGTGGCCGCGACAGGAAGTGTGGAGCTACGCCGACGATCCGGCGCTGCGCAACACCCGGGTGGAAGGCCGCGCCACCGACGCGGCGCAGGCCGGTGTGCCGGGCGCGTGGCGCGAGCTGCCGGCGTTCGTGCTGGACGATGGCACAGGCCTGGCGATCGAGCAGGGCACGCGCGGCGACGAGGGCGGCAAGGGCGACCAGCTGCACCTGCAGCGCCAGCTGTGGCTGGATTTCGACGGCGCCGGGCTCAGCGTGGCCGACCGCCTCAGCGGCGAACTGCGTCATCACCAGCGCCTCGACGTGGCGGCACCGTGGCAATTGCAGCGCGCCAGCCAGAGTGGCGAACCGCTGCTGGTCAGCAAGGGACCGGACGGCCGCAGCGGCGTCGAGCTGCGCGAGCAGCAGCTCGATCTCGACGCCGGTTTGCGCCTGCCCACGCACCGCGGCGCCATCCCCAGCGCCGGCTGGCAGCTGCCGCTGGAATCCATCGACGCCACCTTGCACCTGCCGCACGGCTACCGCCTGCTCGGCGCCACCGGCGTGGACCGCTCACCCGATTCGTGGGTGGCGCAGTGGAGCCTGCTCGACCTGTTCGTGCTGGCGCTGATCGCGCTGCTGGCCGGGCGCCTGCTCGGCTGGCCGTGGGCGTTGCCGGCCGCCGGCTACCTCGCGCTGGCGCAGCACGAGGCCGCCGCGCCGCTGTGGACACTGGCGGTGACGCTGGCGCTGGCGCTGCTGTTGCGCGCCTTGCCGGAAGGGCGCTTGCGCCTGGCGGCGCGTGCCGGCGCGGTGGCCGTCTTCGCGCTGGCGGTGTTGTGGACGCTGCCGTTTGCCGCCACGCAGTTGCAGTACGCACTGCATCCGCAGCTGGAGGGCGGCAACCTGGTCCGCGTCGTTTCGGCGGGTTATGCCGCGCAGGACGAGATGTTGGCCGGAGCTCCGCCGAAGGTCATGGTCCAGATGGCGCCGCCACCCGCGGCGCCGCCGGCGGCTGGCGACGCGGCGATGCGAGCGGCGGCGGAGGTGTCGCGCGCTGCCTCGAAGGCGACTCTGGAGGCCGTAAGCGTGACGGGCGCGAGCCTGTCGTCGCCGCAACGGCGCAGCGACGCGGTCGACAACCGCAGCGTGACCCAGGCCGGCGCCGGCACGCCGCATTGGGACCAGGGCAACGACTATCGGCTCGGCTGGTCCGGTCCGGTGACCGCGCAGCAGAGCACGCGCCTGGTGATCGCGCCGGCCTGGCTGGTGCGGCTGCTGCGGGTGGCGATGGTGGGCTTGCTGGCGTTGTTGCTGGCCGGGCTGGTGCCGCTGTTGCTGACGCCGCTGCGCGGCGGCTGGCGCGACTGGCGTAGCAGCGGTATGGCCAGCGCGACCTTGCTGGCCATCGCCCTGCTGCCCGGCGGCGTGCATGCGCAAAGCCTGCCCGGCCCGGATCTGCTGAACCAGCTGCGCGGCCGACTGACCGAAGCGCCGAAGTGCGCGCCGACCTGCGCCGCGCTGGCGCAGGCGCAATTGCAGGCCAGCGGCGACACGCTGAGCATGGAGCTGGAGGCGCACGCCGGCGCGGCGGTCGCGTTGCCGTTGCCGCAGGCCGACGACGCGCTGCAACTGCTCGATGTCGCCGTGGACGGTCGTGCCGACGCACCGCTCAGCCAGCGCGGCGACCAGTTGCTGCTGCGGCTGGAACGCGGCGTGCACCGGGTCAGCCTGCGCTATCGCATCGGCACGGCGGACAGCGCCAGCCTGCGCTTCGCGCTGCGCCCGCAGCGTCTCACCTTCGGCGGCCAGGGTTGGTCGATCGCCGGGGTCGACGATGGCCGCCTGCTGGGTGACAGCATCGCGCTGCAGCGCCTGCGCACGGCCAGTGACGGCAAGAACCTGCCGCCGACGCAAAGCTTTCCCCCGTACGTGCGGCTGACCCGCCGCCTGCAGCTGGGCGTGGACTGGACCGTCGAGAACACCGTCGAGCGCATCGCCCCGCAGGACGGCGGCTTCGGCGTCGCGCTGCCGCTGCTGCCGGGCGAACATCCGCTGGGCGACGGCGTGCTGGTGAAGGACGGCCGCATCCACGTCACCTTCAACGCGAACAGCGATGAAGTGAGCTGGACCAGCCGGCTCGACCACGCTTCGACGCTGGCGCTCGAGGCGCCGGCGCTGGGCGAACGCGCCGAGGTGTGGGAGGTTCACGCCGCGCCGATGTGGCACGTGGGCGCCAAGGGCGTGCCGACCAGCGCCAGCGACGAGGGACTGCGGTATCAGCCACTGCCCGGCGAGAGGCTGCAACTCACCTTCAGTCAGCCGGCCGCGGTCGCCGGCGACAGCCTGGCGTTCGACGGCGTGCAGGTGGGCAGCCGCGCCGGCGAGCGCGCCACCGAAACCACGCTGGGCCTGCGTGCCCGCAGCACGCGCGGCGGAGAGCACGCGATCGGCCTGCCGGCCGGCGCCGAACTGCTGGACGCGAGCCGCGACGGCGAGCCGATCAACCTGGCCGTGCGCGACGGCAAACTGAGCCTGCCGCTGCTGCCGGGCGAACACGGCTACACGCTGCGCCTGCGCGAGCCGCACGGCGTCGCCGCGCGCACGCGCACCCCCGCGTTCGCGCTGCACGCGCCGGTGGCGAACATCGACCTCTCGCTGCAGCTGCCGCAGGATCGCTGGGTACTGTGGGCGTGGGGGCCGACTACCGGGCCGGCGGTGCTGTACTGGTCGCAGCTGGTCGTGCTGCTGCTCGCCGCGTGGCTGCTCGCCCGCTACGCGCCCACGCCGCTGCGTTTCCGGCACTGGCTGCTGCTCGGGCTGGGTTTCTCCGCGTTCGCCTGGAGCGCCTACGCGCTGGTGGTGGCGTGGCTGATCCTGCTCGGCCTGCGCGCGCGCGGTACACCGTCGGAGCGGCTGGGTGACCGTGCGTTCAATCTCATGCAGCTGGGCCTCGCGCTGCTCACCGTGCTGGCGCTGGTGGTGTTGATCGGCGCGGTGCCGAAGGGCCTGCTCGGGTTGCCGGACATGCATGTGGCCGGCAACGCCTCCAACGCGTGGAACCTGCGCTGGTTCGCCGACCAGAGCGCTGGCGTGCTGCCCGGCGCCGGCGTGTTCAGCGTTTCGCTGTGGGTCTACAAGCTGGCCATGCTGGCGTGGGCGCTGTGGCTGGCCTGGTCGCTGATCGACTGGCTGCGCTGGGCTTTCGAGGCGTGGACGCGCGGCGGCTACTGGCGCAAGCGCAAGCCCAAGCCCGGCGCGACGCCGCCGCAGCTGCCGCGCGCGACCACGGAAACGCCGCCGCATGCCTGACGTGCGTGCCATGTTGGCGGCCGCGGTGGCGCGCCTCGGCGAGCGCGCCGATGCCGAGGCGCTGTTGCTGCATGTGTTGCAGCAGCCGCGCAGCTGGCTGTTTGCGCACGCCGACGACGAATTGGATATGGACGTCCAGACGGCTTTTTCGGCGCTGGTCGAACGCCGCGCCGCAGGCGAGCCGGTGGCCTACATCACTGGTCGGCGCGGCTTCTGGTCGCTGGAGCTGGAAGTGACGCCGGCCACGCTGATCCCGCGCCCGGAGACCGAATTGCTGGTGGAACTGGCGCTGCAGCGCCTGCCGTCCGTAGCCGCCTGCAGCGTGGCCGACCTCGGCACCGGCAGTGGCGCGGTCGCGCTGGCGATTGCGCGCGAGCGACCACGTGCCCGGGTGGTCGCCACCGACGCCAGCGCCGCCGCCCTCGCTGTCGCCCAGCGCAATGCGCAACGCCTGGGCCTCCGCAACGTGGCCTTCGTGCACGGCGACTGGCTGGCGCCGCTGGCCGGCCAGCACTTCGACCTGATCGTCTCCAACCCCCCATACATCGAAGCCGCCGACCCGCACCTGGCGCAAGGCGACCTGCGCTTCGAGCCGCCCGCGGCACTTGCCTCCGGCCCCGACGGCCTCGACGCCATCCGCCGCATCGTGCGCGACGCCCGCGCCCACCTGCATCCCGACGGCTGGCTGCTGTTCGAGCACGGCTGGAACCAGGGCGAAGCGTCGCGCAACCTGCTCGCCGAGGCCGGCTACGCCGAAGTGTTCACGGCGCAGGACTTGGAATCGCGCGATCGGGTGAGTGGTGGCAGGGTGTGAGCTGTTTGTCGGCTCAGTCGGGACGGTGAGCAATGCGGAACTGGAGTGGGCGGAACGGTTGGCCATGGGTCACGCAGGCTGGCAATGGAAGAGGGCGTTGAACTTCCGGCATTAGCTTGGTTGATCATCCTCGAAATCCATCCACGCATAGCGTTCACCGTTGATACGTTCTTCAACGGGTTCTTCGCGGTGAGATCCTGTCGCGGTAACCCAAAAGCTTGCCTCCGCGCGTAAAAACTCCCGATAGTTGCTGGGCAATGTACCCTCGTGTCTTGCCCAACGCAGTGCTCCGGGTTCAAATTGGCTGTTGAGCGGCAAGTTCTGCTTACCGGCGATGATGCGCTCCACTAGGGGGAGCAATTCGCTGTGAATTCCGTACGGATCGCCAAGTGGTACATCGCGCTTGATGATCTGGCAGACCAGCCTTGCTTCACGCTGCACGCGCACCTGATCGACCTCACTGAAGCTCCAGCCATTCTTTTCGTCCAGTTTGACTAATTTTCTATGCATGGCGTGGTTCCTAGGGAAATTTTATGCTTGTACGGCTTGGAGCATTGAATGAGCTTCGATCGGTAAGAAGCGTTTGCACTTTGCCGCCATTTTGTTCCCAGCCGTTCTGGCTTGTGGGGGCAATGCGTGACGTATAGGACATGCTTGGATGGATGGCTGTTATTTGCACGACATCAAATTCGCCGGCCTGCTGGCTTTCGAGTGGAAGCCCAAGACAATCACCTATTTGATCCGCGTTCAAACCGCGCAGAGATTCCATTTCTGTTTTGCTCATCCAAAATTCTGAATTGCGTCCTGGCATGGAGTTCTTTGGTACCAGCTTGTAGAACTTATCGCCTATTTGAACGGGATTGGCCACTGGCCGCGTTGATCCGCTTTCCATAAGCTGCCTGGTCTTCAGGATTGCTTCGTCCTTGGTGAATCCCTGTTTTTGGTATTGGCTGACCATGCTGCGCCCCTCGGGAGTGAGCATCGGGTTTTCATTGATTCCATGCGTTCTGTATGACCGGTATCCGTCAGGAGCTGGCTTTCTTACGGGCTCCCTTACGGTATCCCCTGGTTCTGGAGCCCTCTTGGAAGCTTGAGGGTTGTTCGGTTTGGTGGTGGCCGTCTCGTCGCTCGAGCTTCCACGTGTAGCTTGTAAAGCTCTTTCGCTTATCTGTTTGTCTGCCTTCAGCTTCCCCTCATTCCTCACCATCCACTCCGCGAACCTCGGCCCGACCTTGCTGCCGCGCACGCTCTCGGCGAGTTCGCGCATGCTGCCACGGCCTTTGGCCAGGTAGGCGACGATGCCCATCAGCAGCAGGACGAACACGGCGACGTGCGCGCGGGCGATCTTCTCGGCGGCGTGGTGGAGCGCGAGCTGGTCGATGCGGATCGGCTGCTGCGGCAGCGGCGGTGCGGTGACGGCCTGCCAGGCCTGGTGAATGCCGGCCCAGTAGTCGCGGGTGATCCCGGGCATGTCGCTGACGACGTACTCGGCCAGCGCCTTCAGGCCCATGGCGATCAGGATCCACTCGCCGACCTGGGCGCCAGCGCCGGCGCCGACGACGACACCGGGTACCGCGCCGGCCCCGACGCCACCGATACCCCCCGCGATGCCGCCGATCAGGGCGCCGCCGCCGGTGGTGGTGAGCATGACGATGAGGCACTGGCGCAGCACTTCCACGATGTCGTTCACGACACCCTGAAGATTCAGGTCGCGGAAGTCGCGCAGGATCCAGTAGGCCGCCAGTCCCTCGGAAAGCCTGATCGCCTGCCGCACGCTGTCAGCGCGAGCCGAGACCAGCTTTGCCTTGCCGCGGATGCCGGCGGTGTGCCGGTCGGCCCAGCGTTCCAGCTGCTGCCACGAGTCGAGCATCCCGCCCGTCGATGCCATTGACACTCCCTGTGCGCATGATTCCCGTGCCAGGCCCGCAAGGTAACCCGGCGGCGTTGGCAGATACTCTGCTGCCGTTCACCCAAATGATGTAGGTCGATGGCGCTTTCGCTGTCCCGCCTTTGCCGCGGCCGCGTCGGTCGATGGAGGGCGTGGTCGCGCGGGCAGCGGGGGTTCCCGCCGACCCGGCGACGCGCTCAGGCGCTGGCCTGGCTCAGGGTTTCCGCCTGCGGGAAGCGTGCGCGGATCGCGTGGCGGATGCCGGGCAGGTCGAGGCCGGCCATGCTCAGCACTTCCTCGCGGCTGCCGTGTTCGAGGTAGGCGTCGGGCAGGCCCAGGTGCAGGATCGGCAGCACGATGCCGTGCGCGGTCAGGCATTCGGCCACGGCGGAGCCGGCGCCGCCGGCGACCGCGTTGTCTTCCAGGGTGACGAAGGCGTCGTGGGTCTTCGCCAGTTCCACGATCAGTGCTTCATCCAGCGGTTTCACGAAGCGCATGTTGACCAGGGTGGCGTCGAATTCGGCGGCGATCGCCGCGGCGGGCGCCAGCATCGCGCCGAAGCTGAGCAGGGCCAGGCCATGGCCGCGTCGGCGCAATTCGGCCTTGCCGATCGGCAAGGTGTCGAGTTCCTGGTGGATGGCCACGCCGGGGCCAAGGCCGCGCGGGTAGCGGATGGCGGCGGGGCCGGCATGCTGGAAGCCGGTGGAGAGCATCATGCGGCATTCGTTCTCGTCGGCCGGCGCCATGATGACCATGTTCGGCAGGCAGCGCAGGTAGGTCAGGTCGAAGCTGCCCGCATGGGTGGCGCCGTCGGGGCCGACCACGCCGGCCCGGTCGATGGCGAAGGTGACGTCGAGGTTCTGCAGCGCCACGTCGTGGATCGCCTGGTCGTAGGCGCGCTGCAGGAAGGTGGAGTAGATCGCCACCACCGGTTTGGCGCCTTCGCAGGCCATGCCGGCGGCCAGCGTCACCGCGTGCTGCTCGGCGATCGCCACGTCGAAGTAGCGCTCGGGGTACTCCTTCGAGAAACGCACCAGGCCGGAGCCCTCGCGCATCGCCGGAGTGATCCCCAGCAGGCGCTCGTCGGCGGCGGCCTGGTCGCACAGCCAGTCGCCGAAGACGTCGGTGTAGCTGGGCCTGACCGGCGCAGCCTTCTTGACCACGCCGGCTTCGGGGTCGAACGGGCCGACCGCGTGGTACTCGATCTGCGCCTGCTCGGCCGGCGCGTAGCCCTTGCCCTTGGTGGTGATCACGTGCAGCAGCTGCGGGCCGGGCAGGTTCTTCACCGTGCGCAGCGCCTGCAGCAGTTGCGGGATGTTGTGGCCGTCGATCGGGCCGGTGTAGTGGAAGCCCAGCTCCTCGAACAGCGTGGAGGGCACGAACATGCCCTTGGCGTGCTCCTCCCAGCGCTTGAACCAGCGGCCGGCGAAGGACTGCTTCGGGATCGCCCGCTTGGCCCGCTCGCGCACCGCATTGAGGCGCCGGCTGGCCATCGCGCGGGCCATCATCTTGGTCAGCGCACCGACGTTCTCGCTGATCGACATGCCGTTGTCGTTGAACACCACCAGCATGTCCGGCTCGACGTCGCCGCCGTGGTTGAGCGCCTCGAAGGCCATGCCGGCGGTCATCGCGCCGTCGCCGATCACCGCCACCACCTTGCGATGGTCGCCCTTGCGCTGCGCGGCGATCGCCATGCCCAGCGCGGCCGAGATCGAGGTGGACGAGTGGCCGACGCCGAAGGTGTCGTACTCGCTTTCCTCGCGGCGCGGGAACGGCGCCAGGCCGTCCTTCTTCTTGATCGTGGTGATGCGGTCGCGGCGGCCGGTGAGGATCTTGTGCGGGTAGCACTGGTGGCCGACGTCCCATACCAGGCGGTCGTGCGGGGTGTCGAATTCGTGGTGCAGCGTCACGGTCAGTTCCACCACGCCCAGGCCGGCGCCGAAATGGCCGCCGGAGCTGGCCACCGCCTCGATCAGGTACTGGCGCAGCTCGTCGGCGACGGCAGGCAGATCCTCGTCGCTCACGCGGCGCAGGTCGGCCGGCGTCTCGATCGACGCCAGGTGGGGGTAGTGGGAAAGGTCGTTCATCCGCGTATTGTTGGTCCAGCGGCGGGGCGGGGCAAGGGCGGCCAGATGAACGGACGAGGGCGAGGCCGCTGCAGGGGGTTCTCCACGTGGCGCATACGTTCGCGCGACGACGCTGGGCGAGGTTCTCCAGCTACGGGAAATCCGTCATGTCCGCGCGCAGACTGTTCCGCCGCTTTGCCGAAGGCACCTCGCGTCAGGCCGGCAAGCCGATGGCCTTCATCCTGGCGGTCGCCCTGGTGGTGGCCTGGGCAGCCACGGGGCCGCTGTTCGGCTATGGCGACACCTGGCAGCTGGTGATCAACACTTCCACCACGATCATCACCTTCCTGATGGTGTTTCTGATCCAGAGCAGCCAGAACCGCGACACCGCCGCGCTGCAGATCAAGCTGGACGAGTTGATCCGCACCAGCCAGGCGCACAACGCGCTGTTGAACCTGGAGGAACTGGATGAGGACGACCTGGATCGCATCCGCAAGCATTACTGCAAGCTGGCGCACCAGGCCTACGGCAGCCTGTCCACGATCGAGCAGGAGATCAGGGACATGCACAACGACGAAGGCAAGGATGACCCGGTCAGGTGAACCTGAGGTGCCTGGACGGACCCTCACGCGGCCACGGGTGTGGCCATCGACATGGAGCGCCGGTCGCGCGGCAGCCGGCTGACCAGGAACTCCATCTGGTCGGCCAGGATGTTGCGGTTGGAGAGGATCAGGTGCTCGACCCAGCTCGGCCGGTACGGCACCGCCAGCAGCGGCATGTCGGCTTCCTGCGGGGTGCGGTTGCTCTTCTTCAGGTTGCAGGCGAGGCAGGCGCTGACCACGTTCTCCCATTCGTCCTTGCCGCGCTTGGAGAGCGGCAGCACGTGGTCGCGGGTCAGCTCGGCGCGGGTGAAGTGGTCCCCGCAGTACAGGCAGATGTGGCGGTCGCGGGCGAACAGCGCGGTGTTGGTCAGCGCGGGCGCCGGGTCGATCGCGTGCTCGCGGCAGTGGCCGGTGCTGGCGATGATCGGGTGCAGGCGCAGCAGGCTCTGCGCGCCGAGCAGGCGGTTGTGGCCGCCATGCACGGTGAGGCAGGGGTCGCCCAGGGTCCAGGCAACGGCGTCACGGACATACAGGCAAACCGCCTCCTGCCAGCTGATCCAGTCGAGGATGCGGCCGGCGGCGTCCAGTGACAATACGCGGGTCGCATGGAGGTCGGCCCGACTTGGCACTTCCATCAGCATGTAAATCGTCCTTCAGCCAGGGGCGTCGAAAGAGCGTTTCGGCAATGCGGGAATGCTGGTCGGGGATCAGCATAGAACAATTCCATTGCAATTCGCATGCAAATCGGGCAGGGCGGCACGCGCGAGGCAGTCGCCGCGGTCGGCGGGCGCTGATATGATCGCCAGTCAACACAGACCTGACGCCGGGTTTGGTAGGGGCGCCTGGTGGTGACCCGGCACGGCGTGGGCAGAGGTAGACAACGTGGCTGAAGTTCTTTTCTACGAACAACCGGTACCGCTCAATCGCGTCGAGCACAAGGACCTGCGCATGAAGGCCGTGCCGAACGTGAAGTTCGCCATGAATGCGCACTCGGTGCCGTTGACCGGGGTGGAGTTCGGCATCGCCGCGCGCGACCTGCTGATCGTGTTCGCCGGCACCAGCGTCGCCGACGCCGGCCCGGTGGCCCTGCTCGGTCTGCGCCAGAACGAAAACCTGTATGTCGACGCCAACGGCCAGTGGGCGCCGGATACCTACGTTCCCGCCTTCGTGCGGCGCTATCCGTTCGTGCTGGCCGAGAAGCCGGCCGGGCAGGAAGGCGACGACTTCACCGTGTTCCTCGACGAACGCTACGAGGGGTTCAACACGAGCGAAGGCCAGCGCCTGTTCAAGGAAGACGGCACCGACAGCGAACTGCTGGCCAATGCGGTGGGTTTCCTCGGCGATTTCCAGCAGAACGTGGCGCGCACCAAGTTGTTCATGGAGCGGCTGAACCAGCATGGGCTGCTGGAGCCGCGCACGGTGCAGCTGCAGAAGGAAGGCAAGGACGGCCAGCAGGGCAAGTCGATCAACCTCAACGGCATGTTCGTGGTCAACGAGGCCAAGCTGCGCGAACTGGACGAGAAGACCGCCCAGGAGTTCCTGCGCGAAGGCATGCTGGGCTGGATCTACGCACACCTGCTGTCGCTGACCAACATCGACCGCCTGGCCCGCCGGCTGGACCAGCGCGAGCAGGCCGAGGCCGCCGCCGGCACGGTCGCGAACTGACCGTTCCGTTCCCGTTGTTCGCAAGGAAGCCGCCT
Source organism: Rhodanobacter sp. (assembly GCA_024711345.1). Classification (GTDB taxonomy): domain Bacteria; phylum Pseudomonadota; class Gammaproteobacteria; order Xanthomonadales; family Rhodanobacteraceae; genus Rhodanobacter. The sequence continues at coordinate 104,072 of JANJTA010000008.1, forward strand.
GCGGGCGGCTTCTTTCGTTGGTGGGCTCAGCGCACCGGCTTGGCCAGCCGCAGCAGGTCCGTCGCGTAGCCGCTGGCCTCGTACAGCGCGCGGGCGCGCGCGTTGCCGGGGAACACCGCCAGCGTCACCAGTTGGCAATGATGATCGCGCGCCCATGCCTCGGCGTGCGCCAGCAGCGCCTTGCCGACCCCGCGGTTCTCGTACGCTTGCGCCACCGCCATGTCGGACACGTGGCAGTTGCTGCGTCCGGTGAAAAAATCCGCAGTACGCTGCAGATGGATGAAGCCGGCCCGTTCGCCGTCGGCGTCCTCGGCCACGAACAGGTAGCTGTTCGCCGGCTGGTCGTCCAGGTGGCGCCGCAGGTCGTTGCGGATGCCTTCGACGCACTCGTGGCGGCGCCGCCACGGCGGCAGCGTGAAATCGGCGAAGCGCGGCGCCTGCGCCAGAATGAAGTCGTCGTCCTCTTCTTCGGCCAGACGGATCAGCAGGGGCACCTCGGTCATGGGACTCGACTCGGCGGCTGGGTGACAGTGCCGTTTCTACACCTTGCCCGAGAACGGCGGTAGCCCTCGGCCAGCCGGAAACGGTCCGCCGCCGGGCCCGTGTATATTTTTGCGCGGCGCAGCCGTGCATCGGCCTCGCCCTGGCGAGCGGCATCCACGCAAGGAACCGGCCCATGTCGACCACCCGTCGCATCCATCTCCGGCCCGCCGGCGAGCCCGCGCTGGTGCAGGGCATGCGCGCCATTCACGACGACCTGAAACTGCCGTCGGCCTTCCCGCCGGAAGTCGAGGCCGCCGCGGCGCGGGCAGCCGCGAACCCGCGCTGGCCGGAGCTCGATCGCAGCGACATCGCGCTGGTCACCATCGACCCGGCCGGCGCGCTGGATCTGGACCAGGCGCTGCACGTGGAGCGCACCGCGGGCGGCTACCGGGTGCACTACGCGATTGCCGACGTCGCCGCCTTCGTCAGCGCCGGCGACCCGGTCGACCTGGAAGCGAACCGGCGCGGCGAGACGCTGTATGGCGCCGACGCGAAAATCCCGCTGCACCCGAAGGTGTTGTCCGAGGATGCCGCCTCGTTGCTGCCCGACCAGTTGCGGCCGGCGCTGCTGTGGACGATCGAGCTGGACCGGACCGGCGAGAGCGTGGCGGTCGACGTGCGGCGGGCGAAGGTCAGGTCGCGCGCGCGGCTCGACTACGCTGGTGTGCAGCAGCGCATCGACGCCGGCGCCGCCGAACCGATGTGGACGGTGCTGCGCGAGATCGGCGAGCTGCGCCGGCAGCGCGAGTTCGACCGCGGCGGCGTCAGCCTGCCGCTGCCGGAGCAGGAGATCAGCGTGGTCGATGGCCGCTGGAAGCTGGCGTTCCGCGCGCGTTTGCCGATCGAGGACTGGAACGAACAGCTCTCGCTGCTGGTCGGCATGGCCGCCGCGGGCCTGATGGTGCAGGCGAGGGTGGGCGTGCTGCGCACCCTGCCGCCGCCCGACCCGCGCGCCATCGAGCGCCTGCGCGTCACCGCGCGGGTGCTGCGCATCGCCTGGCCGAGCGGGCTGGATTACCCGGGCTTCATCCGTTCGCTGGATCCGTCCAACGACGTCCACGTGGCGATGCTCACCGCCTGCACCACGGTGCTGCGCGGCGCCGGCTACGCGGCGTTCGACGGCACGTTGCCGGCGCAGTCGCTGCACTCGGCGCTGGCCGCGCAATATACCCACGCCACCGCGCCGCTGCGCCGGCTGGTCGATCGTTACACCGGCGAGGTCTGCCTGGCGCTGTGCGCCAAACAGCCGGTGCCGACGTGGGCGCTGACCGCGTTGCCGGGCTTGCCGGCCACCATGCAGGCTTCCGGCCATCGGGCGAACCAGTACGAGAATGCCGTGCTCAGTCTGGCCGAAGCCGTGGCGCTGGCGCCGCGCCTGGGCGAGGTCTTCGACGGCGCCATCGTCGAGGTGGCCCGCGACGATCCGGCCAGGGGCGTGGTGATCGTGCGCGATCCGGCGGTGGAGGCCGGCGTCACCGGCGGTCGCTCCCTTCCGCTCGGCGCCGACGTCAAGGTGAGCCTGGTGGAGGCCGACCCGCTGCGGCGGGTGACCCGCTTCGAACTGGCAGGGTGAGGCTGCGGGTGTCGACGCGGTGACTACAATCGCTGCACCGCCCGGCCGCAGCACGGCCGTCGATGGAGCAATGCCGATGAGCGCACCTCGATGAGCATCGCCAACCGCAGCCGGGTCCTGCGCGGCGTGGCCGTCATCGGACTGCTCGGGCTCAACGCCTGCGCGATGGTCGGGGTGAGCCAGGTCGGCACCCCCGACGCGGTCAACCAGCGGCGCGCCGACGTGATCGGCGCCAATCGGCTGAGCGACCGCACCGTGCAGTCGCTCAACGTGGTGGCGCTGACGACCGACAGCTGCGAGCGCGCCTTCGCTGCCTGCATGGACACCATCAGCCGCTCGGCGGGGTTGACCGACGAGCAGCGCCTCTCGGCGCTGGCCGAGTTGTGGCTGGGCCGGGCGCTGAAGGCGGAGCGGCCGCGGCGCGGCCAGCCGATGGATGAGGCGACGCTGGATGCGTTCCTGCAATCGGCCCGCGATGCCTACGCCTACCTCTTCTACACCGCGCGTGCGCCGGCCGAGCGCGCGTTCGAGTGGCGCCAGATGCAGGTGATCGGGTTCTACAACCTGGCCGTACAGCGCGTGATGAGCCGCCTGTTCCGGGAGTTGCCGCGGCTGGATCCCCACTGGACCCGCGCCACGCTGGCCGGCTGGAGCGTGCTGCGCCCGCAGAGCGACGTGTACCTGGCCGGTGGTGCGCGTGTGCCGGTGGAGCTGATTCCTGCGGCGAACTTGCGCTTCGATGGCCTGCGCAACACCTACCGGCGCGATGGTTTCGGCTCCGACTTCGTGGCCGTGGCGCCGGCGGAGAAGGCCGATGCCGGGGTGCCATGGCGCGAACCGGGCTACGTGCCGATGACCGGTGCGCTGGTGTTCGACGGCAACACGCTGGATGAAGTGCTGGCGACGCGGCAGGTGCGTCCGCTGGTGCGCGATCCGTACCACGACGACACCATCACGGTGGGCGGACGGGTGGTGCCGCTGGGCGCGAACTTCACCGCACCTTACGGCGTGTGGCTGGCGCGCTCCGGCTTCGCGCGCCAGTCGATCCGCTCGCTGCTCGGCCGCGAGGGCGGCATCGAGACGCCGCGTGTGCTGCTGATGCAGCCCTACGATCCCGACCGGCTCACCGTGGTGATGCTGCACGGCCTGGCCAGCAGCCCGGAGGCGTGGATCAACGTGGCCAACGAGGTGATGGGCGACGAGGAGCTGCGCCGCAACTTTCAGGTGTGGGAGGTCTACTATCCCACCAACCTGCCGGTGGCGGTGAACCTGGCCAAGATCCGCAAGGCGCTGGACGCCACCCTGCAGCACTACGACCCGTCCGGCCAGGCCCGCGCCTCGCGCGACATGGTGCTGATCGGCCACAGCATGGGCGGGGTGATCGCGCGCTTGCTGGTGTCCTCGAGCGACGACCGGCTGTGGGGCGTGATCCCGACGCGCGCCAACCTGTCGGCGAAGAAGCGGCAGCGGCTGCAGCAGCGGCTGGCGCCCTACCTGCAGTTCAGCCCGATGCCGCAGGTGACCCGCGCGGTGTTCCTGGCCACGCCGCATCGCGGCACGCCGTACGCGCAGCACCGCCTGGCGCGCTGGATCGGCAACCTGATCCGGCTGCCGGTGGCCGTGCTGAAGGAAATGGCCGACGTCGGCGACCTGCTGAAATCCGGCGAATCGGACGAATCGGGCCAGGCTGCGCCGCTGTACATGCCCAACAGCATCGACAACCTCAGCGACGCCTCCCCGTTCATCGCTGCGGCCGCCGATCTGCCGATCTCGCCGCACGTGCACTACCACACCATCGTCGGCGTCTACAAATCGAAGGGGTCGCTGCAGGACAGCAACGACGGCGTGGTGCCGTACGCGAGCGCGCACCTGGACGGCGCCGATTCGGAGCTGGCGATTCCGTCCTGGCACAGCGTGCAGGAAACGCCGGCGGCGATCCTGGAATTGCGCCGCATCCTGCGCCTGCAGCTGACGGCAAGCGGGGCGCCGCAATGATGGGGAGCCAGTGCCAGTGGCAGTTGGCAAGCCTGTTGCTTGACCTGGCGCATGAACGATCTTGCCTACGACATCTCCCATCTGCTCGACGCCGAGTCGGCCCAGCCCGCGCTGGCGTCGCGGGCGCCGGCAAAGTCCACGCCTGCCGCGGCGCCAGCGACCGGCACCGTCGATGCGCAGGAGGCGCTGGCGCGGGAACTGCTGCAGCTGGCGGAGGCCCACGACGAGCTGATCCGCCAGTATCTTGACTCCAGCGGCGCCACTTTCCAGGCGGCCCCCGGCGGCAGCCCGCTGCCGTTGCCGAAGAAAAACTGACGCGTTTCGGCACCGGCCCGACGCGCGCCGGCGGCCGCCGCGTAGCCGCTACTTCACCGATCTCGCCAGCCGGTACCTGAGGTACTGGCCCAGCGTGGGGTGATACCAGAGCCTGGAGGGGCCCACGCCATCGCGGCGGGCGAGGCCACCGTCGACCACGTCGCGCAGGGCCTGCTTCATCAGCGGGATGGCGGCGGCCAGCTGGTGCAGCGGATAGGTATTGAAACCATCGCTGGCCTCGACCGCGATCCGCTGCTGGTACAGCACGCCGCCGGTGTCCACCCCGGTATCCACCAGGTGCACGGTGACGCCGCAGTTCTCGGCGTCGCCCTGCACCAGCGCCCAATAGCCGCCGTGCACGCCGCGGTAGCGCGGGGTGATGCCGACGTGGGTATTGATGAAGGGGCGGTCGATGCATTCGATCACTGCGCGGGAAATGATGCGCGTGCCGTTCACCACCACCGCGTCGAGCTCGAGTCCGGCGAGCAGCCGCCGCACCGCCGCCGTGTTGACGCTGCGCACGCGGTGGACGATGGCGGCCGGCGGCAGCTCCGCGCGCAGCCCGTAGCGCCGGATCAGCTCGTCGATGCGCCGGCGCTGCAAGCGCGCCAGCAACCGGTTGAACGCGATGAAGGCCAGCTGGCCGGCCACCGTGCGCCAGCCCAGCTGGCGCAGGCGGTACCGGATCATGCCGCGTGCCGACGGCTTGCCTTCCACCACCACGGCGAGCACCTCGGCCTCGCCGGCCAGCGCGTTGTACATGAACCAGGACGACGGCCCGTCGCCGCACAGCATGGCGATGCGCGGGCGCCGCCCGCTCATCGCGCCGCCAGCGCGTCGGCCAGCTCGGCCATGCCCAGCGAGCGCATGCCGTGGGCGCGGCGCAGGCGCTCGAATTCGTCGATCACCTGTTCCAGGAAGCGCATGTTCTGGTCGGTGTCGACGCCGAAATTGTGCGGGTGCCACCACAGGTGGAAGATTTCCTGCCGCCGGGCGGCATGGCGCATGGCGCGCCTGATCCGGCGCAGGCGCAGGCCGTCCAGCCAGGCCAGGCGCCGGTCGTAGGGGCGCAGGAAGCGGCTGGCGGGAAAGTTGAACGGCGGCTCGCCGGCGCAGCTTTCCAGCGGGTAGGTGTGATGGCCGCTGAGGTCGAGGTAGCTGTCCAGCAGGCGGCCCATCCGGCGCACGGCGTTCTGCCCGACGTGGCCGGTGGCGGCGTACAGCCAGCCGTGCTCGTTGCCGCGGTAGGCGACGATGCCGTGCTCGGCCAGGATCGCCAGATAGTCGGGGTGCCACTGGTTGCGCGGAAACACCAGGCTGCGCGGAGCGAGGCCACGCGCTGCGGCGATGCGCGTGGCGGCGGCGAGGTCGGCGCTGAACGTGGCGGCCGTCTGCCCGGCTTCGCGGCAGTAGTAATGCGAGTAGGTGTGGGTCGCGATCTCCTGGTGCGGCGTGGCGGCGATCCGGTCGATCAGCGCGGGGGCGAAGTGGTAGCGCTCGGCGATGTCGTGAGTCTGTTCCAGGTAGCGGTACGGGCACAGCGCACGGTTGGTGTAGCCGGGCCGCTCGCGCGGCGCGGCGGCGAGCGCCTCGGCGCGGTCATGGCAGAACAGGAAACCCACCGCCGCCCAGGTGGCGTGGATGCGATGCTGCTCGAACAGCTCGAGCATGCGGGGAATGGCCTGCTGCACCCCTTCCAGGTTGTCGCGATAGGCGTCGAGGCTGCGCGTGTCGCGCACGCCCCAGTAGAGCTCGAAGTCGATGGATATCGTGAATGCGCCGGTGTTCATGCCGTGCCCAGCCTGCTTTCCACGAACCCGAGCCTATCAGTTCGGTGTGAACGCCACCGTCACCCGGGAAGCCACCGCCCCGGTGGGCGGCGAAGGCAGCACCGTGGCGGGATTCCTGCCGGCTGCGAGGCGCCCGTTGCGCCAGCCGGCCAAGCCGGAAAAGCCCGGGTCGACCGGGCTTTTCCGGGGCGATGCGCCGCGTGGTGCTCAGGCGATGTCGGGCAGCGTCGCCACGCCGGCCTCGATCGCCGCCTTGTGCACCCGGGTCCGCGGCAGGATGCGCGCGAAGTAGAACGCGGCGCTGTCGCGCTTGGCCCGCTTGAACGCGGCGGACTGGCTGCCGGCCTCGGCGGCGGCCACGCTGCGCGCCCAGAAGTAGGCGAGGGTGACGTAGCCGCTGTAGTACAGATAGTCGGTGGCCGCGGCGCCGAGTTCCTCCGGGTTGGCCGCCACGCGCTGGGCCAGGCTTGCGGTGAGCTCGCTCCACTCCTTCGCGGCGGCGGCGAGCGGACCGATCAGGCTGCGCAGCGACGCGTCGGCGCCGTGCTGCTGGCAGAACGCGCCGATTTCCTGCAGGAAGTGCTTCGCGCCCACGCCCTGCAGCTGGAGGATCTTGCGGCCGAGCAGGTCCGCGGCCTGGATGCCGGTGGTGCCTTCGTACAGGGTGATGATGCGGGCGTCGCGCACGAACTGCTCCATGCCGTTCTCGGCGATGTAGCCGTGGCCGCCGTAGATCTGCAGCGCCTCCTTGGTGCACTCCTGGGCCAGTTCGGTGGTCATGCCCTTGGCGATCGGGATCAGGAACGCGACCAGCTCGCCGGCCTTCTGCCGCGCCGCCGCGTCGGTGGCGCGATGCTCGATGTCGGTCTGCAGCGCGGTGTACAGCACCAGCGCGCGCGAGGCTTCGACGAAGGCGCGCTGGGTCAGCAGCATGCGCCGCACGTCGGGCTGCACCAGCAGGTTGTCGGCCGGCTTGTCGGGGAACTTCGGGCCGGACAGCGCGCGCGACTGCAGCCGCTCGCGGGCGTAATTCAGGCTGTTCTGCAGCGCGCGCTCGGCCAGCGCCAGGCCCTGCACGCCGACCGACAGGCGCGCCGCATTCATCATGGTGAACATCGCGGCGAGGCCCTTGTGCGGCTTGCCGATCAGGTAGCCCTCGGCGCCGTCGAAGTTCATCACGCAGGTGGAGCAGGCGTGGATGCCCATCTTGTGCTCGATCGCGCCGGCGGCCACGGTGTTGCGTGCGCCCGGCGAGCCGTCCGCATTGAGCTTGAACTTCGGCACGATGAACATCGAGATGCCGCGGCTGCCTTCCGGCGCGTCGGGCAGGCGCGCCAGCACCAGGTGCACGATGTTCTCGGCCAGGTCGTGCTCGCCGGCGCTGATGAAGATCTTGGTGCCGCTGATCTTGTAGATCGGGTGGCCGTCCGCGTCCGCCGCGGCCGGCTCGGCGCGGGTCTTCAGCAGGCCGAGGTCGGAGCCGGCCTGCGGCTCGGTCAGGCACATGGTGCCGGTCCAGCGGCCGGCGACGATCGGCTTCATGAAGCGCTCGCGCTGCCATTCCTCGCCGTGCAGCTCCATCGCGTGGGTGGCGCCCTCGGACAGCAGCGGGTACAGGCTCCAGGCCAGGTTGCCGGACTGGAAGATCTCGGTGGTGGCGGTGCCGAGCACGCCGGGCAGCGCCTGGCCGCCGTAGGCCTCGGGGTTGGTCAGGCCGGTCCAGCCGCCTTCGGCGAACGCCTTGAACGCTTCCTTGAAGCCCTTCGGCGTGGTCACCGTCTGCGTGGCCTTGTCGTAGCGGCAGCCTTCCGCATCGGCCGGTGCATTGGTCGGCGCCAGCAACTGCTCGCTGAGGCGGCCGGCTTCCTCCAGCACCGCGTCGAGCAGGTCGCGGCTGTGTCCTTCGCCGCCTTGCAGCGAGGTCAAGGTCTGCTCGGCGCCGAGGACGTCGAACAGGGCGAAGCGCAGGTCGTCGAGGGGGGCCTTGTAAGCGGTCATGGTGGTTCCTTCGGTGGAAAGCGGGGACGTTTAGCGGTACGTGCCGGGGATGCCCGGCACCGGCGAGATCCAGTCGTTGCCGTTGAAATCGAACGAGCGCGGCTTGTCTTCCTGCTCGGGCTTGGCACGGGTGCTGCCGCTGATGCGATACGCCAGCGCGCCGCCGCTGCCCTTGGCGGCGACCGCCTGCAGCGCCTGGCTCATCGCCGCGGTGGGCAGCAGCTTGAGCTGGACCACGTCGCCGGCGAGTTCGGGAATGTCCAGGTCGAACGCCGCATGCAGCCGCACCGGCACCAGCTCGGCCACCTGCAGCTGACCGTCCAGCGACTTGAAGTCCATGCCGGCGTAGCTGTTGTTCTGGATGCGCACGGTGAGCTGCCACTGGCCGTCCGGCAGCACCACGAGTTGCTGGATGCTCAGCGTCGGCGGGTACACGCTCTTCTTCGCCGGGCCGCAGGCGGCCAGGCCCAGCAGCAGGACGGGGATGATCCAGCGCAACAGACGCATCGCGACTCTCCAAACGATCGTTTGAATGTCGATTCTAACCATGTTTGGGGTCGGGATTGAAAGTGGCTGGCGCGGATGGAGCCGCCAATGCGGCGTTCGCGCCAAGCCCGTCGAAGGGCCCGGCGCGGGCGCGATGCCTCAGTGCCGCGAACCGGCCTTGCCCAATGCGCCGCTCGCTTCGGCGAGCTTCAGCACCTGCGCGACGAAGTCGGCGTAGTTCTCGTCGGCGGACTCGCTGTCGCCGCTGGCGTCGATTTGCCGCACGGCGACCAGCTTCGCCCTAGGCACGATCACCACGTATTGGCCGCCGTCCCCGTTGCCGTCGTAGGCCACGATCGGACCCTGACTGAGCTTGAACAGGCGATACGGGCCGATGCCCCGGCTGATCAGCTGATCGACCATGATGGATCGGGCATCGGGTCCGAGTGCCTTGGCAATGCCGCTCTGGAGCGCCTGCGGGCTGTCGAAATGTGCGCCCCTCAGCGCAGTTTGCAGCTTGCGGACGATGGCTTCCGATACGCCGCGCCGGCGCAGCATGTCGAAGCTGGCCGGATCGGTGTCGAAGTGCATCCACTGCGGCCTGCGCCACCACAGCAGGCCGCAACTGCCGTCCTCCAGCGGACCAGCGGCGAGCATGGCGTCGATGTAGCCGGGCGTCAGGAGTTGCTGCCCGCGCCATTGGCCGCGGTTGTTCACCAGCTCGCCCAGCTTGGCCAGGTCGGCTGCGGTGAGCGACAGCCCCGCCATGGCGTAGGGGTGGCCGGCCTTGTCCTTGCTCCATGGGCCGGGATGGATGTCCATCGCCTTGAACAGGCCGTTGCGAAAGAACACATCCATCGGCTGACCCGAGGCTTTCTCGATGACGCCCGCGAGCAGGTTCACCGCCTTGTTGTTGTAGCTCGCGTCGGTGCCGGGCTTGGCACTCAACTCCGCGGCCAGCGCCAGCTGGATGGCATCTGGCGCGGGATAGATTTCCGCGTCGGCACGGCGCTGGTTCTGCAGGCCGGAGCTGTGGTTGAGCAGCATCCGCACGGTGATGTCCTTCTTCCGTCCCTGCTTCCACTCGGGATAGAAGTCGGCCACCGGCTGATCCAGCGACTTGATCCGGCCCTGATCGAGCAACTGGCCGATGCCCAGCGCGACCACCGACTTGGTCACCGACATCAGTTCGATCGGGCCGGGGGCCTTGCCGTCGGGATAGTAATGGCCGAGTTCGCGGCCATCCTGCAGCACCAGTACGGCGTTGCTGCGGGTCTGCTTGCCGCGATCGAGCAGCTGGGCGAGCGCTTTGCTCGCGGCGGGGGACAGTTCGCCGGCGTGCGCGGGCCGCGCGGCGAGCAGCGGCAGCATCAGGGTGGCGAGGACAAGCCATGTCTTCATCTGTGGGGCTTCCATGGGGTGGGGTGGATGACGTCGTCGTCATGCGGCAGGCTTCACTATCGCGCTGTGCACCGCTGCGGTCATATGCCATTCGTGCCGCTTGCCGCGATTGGCGGGCGAGGTTTCGTCCGGCCGGGCAAACGGGCATCATCCGTTCTTTTTCGCAGGGTCCTCATTCATGTCACGACGTTTTGTTGCACGCCGTTCGCCGATCCACGGCAACGGCGTGTTCGCCACCGCGCCGATCAGGAAGGGCGAGGAGATCATCGAGTACAAGGGCAAGCTGATGAGCCACGCCGAGGCGGACGAGCTGTACGGCGATGGCGGCGAGACCGGGCATACCTTCCTGTTCACGCTCAACGACGACTACATCATCGACGCCAACCAGGGCGGCAACAGCGCGCGCTGGATCAACCACAGCTGCGCGCCGAACTGCCGCGCCGTGGTCGAGGAAAGCGCCAGCGGCGACCCGCGCCGGGACCGCGTGCTGATCGAGGCGATCCGCGCCATCAAGCCGGGCGAGGAGCTCACCTACGACTACGGCATCGTGCTCGACGTGCCGCACACCGCGCGCCTGAAGAAGCTGTGGAAGTGCCTGTGCGGCTCGCCGAAATGCACCGGCACGCTGCTCAAGCCCAAGCGCTAGCCAGCGGCCAAAATCCGCTTCTATACTCGCCGGCGTTGCCCGACATGGGGGAGGGCAGCACGGGACGGGAACAGGGGGAAGGAAGCGATGGAAACCAATCCGTATGCCGCGCCGGCGGCCGTGGTCGCCGATGCGGCCGCGTGGGACGCGTACGATCTGGAAAACCGCAAGGCGGGGCGCGGCAAGCGCCTGGGGGCGGCGCTGCTGGATGGGCTGGTCAACCTGATCTGGGTCGCTCCGGTGCTGTGGGGCGCCACCATGGTGGGCGACGTCAGCAAGGGGCTCAAGCCGGCCGCGCCGATGGTGGGCGTGATGCTGCTGGGCTTCGCGCTGCTGGTGGCGATCTTCGTGGTCAACTGCGTGCTGCTGCACCGGCACGGACAGACCATCGGCAAGCGCGCGCTGGACATCGCCATCGTGCGTACCGACGGCAGCCGCATGGGCCTGCTGCGCTACATCTTCATCCGCGTATTGCCGGTGAGCCTGCTCGGCGCGATTCCGTACGTGGGCTGGCTGGTCTCGCTGGCCGACCCGCTGCTGATCTTCGGCCCGGAGCGCCGCTGCCTGCACGACCTGCTGGCCGACACCATCGTCGTCGACGTCTGATGCTCGACACCGTCCGCGAGATCGAGACGCCCGAAGGCGTCTCGCTGCGCCTGCGTGCGGCTGGCGCGTTGCCGCGCGCGCAGGCGTGGATGGTCGACCTGCTGCTGCGGCTGGTCGTGCTGTTCGTCGCGATGATCCCGCTGGCGCTGTTCGGCAAGGGCGGCAACGGCCTGGCCATGCTGCTGATGTTCGCGCTGCTGTGGGCGTACTCGGTGGTGTGCGAGGTGTGGCTGGACGGCCAGACCCTGGGCAAGCGCGCGCTGGGCCTGCGCGTGGTGAAGGCCGACGGCACCCCGGTGACCTGGCTGCCGTCGGTGGTGCGCAACCTGCTGCGCGTGGTGGATGCATTGCCGGGCGTGTACGGCGTGGGCCTGGCCAGCACGCTGATCGACCCGCATGCGCGCCGGCTCGGCGACATCGTGGCGGGCACCATGGTGATCCATGCGCAGGAGCCGCCCGCGGGCCAGCAGGTGCCGGCGCTGCCCGCGTTGCCGCTGCCGCAAGTGCTGGCGGCCGACGAGCAGGCGGCGCTGGTGGAGTACGCCGAGCGCGCCGGCCAGCTCACCGTGCAGCGGCAGGAAGAACTGGCCAACCTGCTCACGCCGCTGACCGGCCAGCGCGATACCGCCGCGATCCGGCAGCTGGTGGCGCACGCCAACTGGTTGCTGGGGCGCGCATGAAGCAGGAACGTTTCATCGCCCTGCACGGCCGCGAGTGGGACTTGCTGCAGTCGTGGCTGAGCGCGCTGGAGCGCCAGCCCAAGCGCACCCTGCGGCAGGAACAGGCGCTGGAGTTCCCGCAGTCGTACCGGCGCGTGTGCCACCACCTGGCGCTGGCGCGCGGGCGCGGCTACAGCCACGAGGTCACCGAACGGCTGCAGCGGCTGGTGCAGCAAGGGCATCGCGTGCTGTACCGGCCGCCGGCGCCACGCTGGCACCGCGTGGCGGGCTTCCTGCTGGCGGGCTTCCCGCGCCTGGTGCGTGCGCAGTGGCGCTGCATGGCGCTGGCGGCGGCGCTGTTCTACCTGCCGGCGTTGTGCCTGGTGGCGCTGCTGCAGCTGCGCCCGGAGCTGGCGCACACGTTGTTCAGCAGCGCGCAGCTGGTGCAGTTCGAGAAGATGTACGACCCGGCCAACGCGCACATCGGCCGCAGCAGCGGCACCGACCTGCAGATGTTCGGCTACTACGTGATGAACAACGTCAGCATCGCGTTCCGCACGTTCGCCTCGGGCCTGGTGTTCGGCGTCGGCGCGATCTACGTGCTGGGCGCCAACGGCGTGCTGATCGGCGGCGTGGCCGGGCACCTCACCGCGATCGGCTACGGCGGGCCGTTCTGGCGCTTCGTGGTGGGCCATTCGGCGTTCGAGCTGAGCGCGCTGGTGATCGCCGGTGGCGCCGGCCTGCAGCTGGGCCTGACCTTGCTGGCGCCGGGGCGGCAGCGGCGCGGGCCGGCGCTGGTCGCGGCCGGCTGGGTCGGCGCGCAGCTGGCGCTGGGTGCGTTCGCGATGCTGCTGGTGGCGGCCTTCATCGAGGCCTATTGGTCATCGATTGCGGTGCTGCCGGATGCGCTGCGCTTCGGCGTCGGCGCGCTGCTGTGGCTGCTGGTGCTGGGCTGGCTGTGGCGCGGCGGCAGGGCGGGCACGCATGGAACTTGAGCGGATCAGCGTGGTGCTGCGCCCGCGCGCACCGCGGGAAGCGCTGGACCTGGGCGCCGCGCTGCTGCGCGCGAACGCGACGGCGGTATGGTCGGCGTGGTTCGCCTTCACCCTGCCGGTGTTCGTGCTGTGCAATGCGCTGGGCCTGCTGCTGGGGTGGCCGTGGCTGGGCTGGGTGCTGGTGTGGTGGCTGAAGCCGCTGTTCGACCGCCTGCCGCTGTACGTGTTGTCGCGTGCGGTGTTCGACCGCGCGCCGGGCTGGCGCGAGACCCTGCGCGGCCAGCGCCGATGGAGCTGGCGCAGCACGCTGGCCGGGCTGAGCTGGCGGCGCATCGACAGCAACCGTGCGCTGCGCCTGCCGCTGGAGCTGCTCGAAGGCGCATCGCGCCAGCAGCGCGCCGCGCGCTGGAAGGTGCTGCGCCGGCGCATTACCGGCGAGACCAGCCTGCTCACCTATGGCTGCCTGCAGTTCGAGCTGGTGCTGTTCCTCAGCTTCTGGCTGTTCGCGCTGCTGCTGATACCGCACGAGTGGCGGCCCGAATCGCTGGCCGGCTTCTTCCGCGACGACGTGCGTGTCGCCGCCACGCCGTGGATTCTCGCCGGCGCCACGGTGGCCTACCTGGCGATGAGCGCCATCGAACCGCTGTACGTGGCCTGCGGTTTCGCGCTGTACCTGAATCGGCGCACCCAGCTCGAAGCGTGGGACATCGACCTGGCGTTCCGCCGCCTGCGCGCGCGCTTGCAGGGCCTGGGCAAGCTGCTCGGCGTGCTGCTGCTGTGCGCCGGCGCGCTGCCGCTGTCGGCGCGGGCGGCGACCGCTACCGTGGACACACCCAAGCCAGCAACCAGCAACCTCGACCAGGTATTCGGCGCGCCGGCTGGCGTGGGCCCGCGCTTTGCCGAGGCCGCTGCCGAGGTCTATCGCGACCCGCGCTTCGGCGGCGAGCGCACGGTGCGCCGCTGGACTTTCAAGTACGAGCCGCAGCCGTCCGCGCGTGCGCAGCCGCTGGCGTTCCCGCTGCTGGCGCGGGTGCTGGCGGCGGTGTTCAAGGGCTTGCTGTGGCTGGGCCTGCTCGGCGCCGTGGGCGCGCTGGCATGGTTCGCCTGGCGCTGGCGCGGGCGGCGACGGCCGGCTGCCGACGAGACGGCGCCGCTACCGCTGCACGACATGTCGAACGGCGAGGCACCCTCACCGCTGCCGGCCGACCTTGCCGGGGCGACCCGCGCGCTGTGGCAGGCGCGGCAGCAGCGCGCGGCGCTGGCGCTGCTGTACCGCGGCAGCGTGGAGCGCACCGCGCAGCTGCTGCAGTTGCCGCCGGCGGTCGGCGCGACCGAAGCGGACTGGCTGCGCCAGGCTGCGGCCATCAATGATGCCGAGCGCGCGCAACGGGTGGTGGCGATCGTGCGCGCATGGCAGTTCGCCGCGTACGCCGGGCGCTACCCCGACGATGCCGCGATCGAGCGCCTGCTGAGCGGCTGGCCGGCGCAGACGGGGGTGTCGGCATGAACCGCCGGGCACTGCTGCTGCCGGGCCTGCTGCTGCTCGGTGCCGCGCTGCTGGTGGCGGGCTTCTTCGCCACCTTCGAGCGCAAGGACGTCACCGAGCCGGTGGCCGCGCATGGCGAGGCACGCTACAACCGCTTCTTCGCGCTGGAGCAGACGCTGCGCCGGCTGGGCGAGTCGGTGACCTCGCTGGCCACGCTGGACCCGAAAAAAATGCCGCTGACCTCAGGCGCCACCCTGCTGCTCGGCGCCGAGGCGGCGCGGGTCGACGTCGACGATGCCGCGCGGATCGCCGCGTTCGTGCGCAGCGGCGGTCACCTGCTGCTGACGCCGGGCGCGGCAACCACCGCGCGCGTGCCGCTGTTCGAGGCGCTGGACCTGCTCGATCCGCGCCCGGCGGAACATGCCTGCAGCCTGCTGCGCACCGCCGCGAACGAGAAGGATGGCGTGCTGCTGTGTGGCCAGCGCTTCCGCCTGCAGCCGGGCGCGCCGGTGGAAGCGGCGATCGGCGATGCGCAGGGCGGCTATCTGCTCGCGCGCACCCGGCTGGGCAAGGGCACCGTCAGCCTGCTCGCCGGCTTCGATGCGCTCTCGCGCAACCAACTGAAGCGACCCGCCGCGCAGCAGTTCGCCTGGCAATTGCTGGCGCCGAACCGCGGGCGCGGCGTGCTCTACCTGGTCTATGCGCTGGACGGCCCGGCCTTCCTCAAGTGGCTGTCGATCCAGGGCTGGCCCGCGCTGCTGGCGCTGGCCGTGCTGCTGGCCGCGTGGATGGCGATGTGCAGCGCGCGGCTCGGCCCGCTGCGGCCGGCGCCGGCGTTGCACCGCCGCGCGCTGCTCGAGCACGTGCAGGCCGCCGGCGAGTTCCTGTATCGCCGCGACGGCGGCCGCAGCCTGCACCGGCTGGCCTGCGAGACCGTGCTGGCGCGCCTGCGCCGGCGCGACCCGGCCTGCGCCATGCTCAGCGGCGATGCCCTGTACGCCCGTCTGGCCGAGCGCTTCGGGCTCGACCCCGCGCAGATCGCCCAGGCCTTCCAGTCACCCGCGAGCGCGCCGGCGTTTCGCGCTTCCGTCATCACCCTGGCCCGACTCAGGAGCCGCCCATGAGCACCGAAACCCTCGCCGCCCCGGCCACGCCGCCGGCACCGTTGTCGACCACCGAACTGGGCGAGCACGTAGGCGCCCTGCGCGCGCAGGTGGCGCGCGCCTTCATCGGCCAGGCCGAGGTGTTCGAGCAGGTGCTGCTGGCCCTGCTGGCCTCCGGCCACGTGCTGATCGAGGGTGTGCCCGGCTTGGGCAAGACGCTCCTGGTGCGCGCGCTGGCTGCGTCGGTCGGCTGCAGTTTCGGGCGCGTGCAGTTCACTCCCGACCTGATGCCGGCCGACGTCACCGGCCATGCGATCTACGACCCGAAGACCGAGGCGTTCAAGATCCGCCGCGGCCCGGTGTTCGCCAACCTGCTGCTGGCCGACGAGATCAACCGCGCGCCGGCGAAGACCCAGGCCGCGCTGCTTGAATCCATGCAGGAAGGGCAGGTGACCATCGAGGGCCGCCGCTTCGCGCTGCCGGCGCCGTTCATGGTGGTGGCCACGCAGAACCCGATCGAGCAGGAGGGCACCTATCCGCTGCCCGAGGCGCAGCTCGACCGCTTCCTGATCAAGGTGACCATCGGCTACCCCACGCTGGAAGACGAGCGGCGCATGGTCGCCGGCGTGGTCAACGGCAAGATCGCCGCCGAGCTGGATCTGTCGCAGGTGCAGCCGGTGCTGAGCCAGGCCCAGCTGCTGGCCGCGCAGCGCGGCGTGGCGGCGATCCGCATGGACGCGGCGGTGACCGACTACGCCGTGCGCATCGTGCGCGGCACGCGCGAATGGCCGGGCGTGATCGGCGGCGCCGGCCCGCGCGGCGGCCTCGCGCTGGCGCGGCTGGCGCGTGCGCAGGCGGCGGTGGACGGGCGCGATTTCGTCACCCCGGACGACGTGCGCGCCGTGGCATTGCCGGCGCTGCGCCATCGCCTGCTGCTGGCGCCGGAAGCGCTGCTCGAACGCCAGCGCCCCGACGACGTGCTGAAAGCGCTGCT
The DNA here is from genome assembly GCA_024711345.1 of Rhodanobacter sp. GTDB lineage: Bacteria > Pseudomonadota > Gammaproteobacteria > Xanthomonadales > Rhodanobacteraceae > Rhodanobacter. The sequence continues at coordinate 120,662 of JANJTA010000008.1, forward strand.
GCACAAGGTGTCGGCGCCGCGCGAATGATGCGAGCCGACCGCCTTCGTAGGAGCGCACTTTGTCCACAGGGGACTTCCTGCGGTCGTGCGCGATGCTCTGACGTTCGGTCAGCGCGAAAGGCATCGCGCACAGCGTGCGCTCCTGCACGCATGCTCGGGAGCTGCTGATGCGGCCCGCGTCCGCGCTGCTGTGGCTGCTGCTCGGCTGGACCGTGCTCGGCGTGCTGGCCAGCCTCGGCTGGCTGCCGCTCGCGGCATGGCTGGCGTGCGGCGCGGCGATTGCGCTGCTGGCACTGGTCGATGGCTGGCGCCTGCGCCGGACGCCGTCGCCCACCGTGCAGCGCGAGCTGGCGCCGGTGCTGCCGCTGGGACCGGAGGCGCGCGTGGGCCTGCGCCTGCGTGGCACGACGCGGCGCGCGCAGAAGCTGCGCCTGCACGATCTGCATCCGGGCGGCTGGGCGGTGCGCGGCATGCCGCGCAGCGTGACGCTGCCGCCGGGCAGCGACGTGCTGCTCGACTACGCGGTCACCCCCGACGCCCGCGGCCAGTTCACGTTCGACGGCTGCCACGTGCAGCTGCGCTCGCCGTGGCATTGCTGGAGCGCGCGCCGCGTGCTCGGCGCGGCATCGACGGTGCGCGTGTATCCGAACTTCGCCGCGCTGGCCGAGCTGGCCGGGCTCAGCGTGGAACTGGCCTCGCGCAGCGTCGGCGCGCGACTGCAGCGGCGCCGCGGCGAAGGCACCGAGTTCCAGGAACTGCGCGACTACCGCCTCGGCGACAGCCTGCGCAAGATCGACTGGAAGGCCACCGCGCGCAGCAGCCGGCTGATCTCGCGCGAGTACCGCGACGAGCGCAACCAGCAGGTGGTGCTGATGCTCGACTGCGGCCGCCGCCTGCTGGCGCAGGACGACCAGCTCTCGCACTTCGACCACGTGCTGAACGCCTCGCTGGCGCTGGCCAGCATCGCGCTGCGCCAGGGCGACGCAGTCGGCCTGCTGGCCTGCACCGGCCAGCAGCAGCGCTGGCTGCCGCCGCAGCAGGGCAGCGGCGGCATGGACATGCTGCTCGGTGCCGGCTACGACCTGCAGCCGATGCCGCTGGCCACCGACTACCTCGCCGCCGCCAGTGCGCTGCAGGCATATCAGCAGCGCCGCGCGCTGGTGGTGGTGATCACCAACGTGCGCGACGAGGACGACATGGAACTGCGCATGGCGGTGACCATGCTGTCGAAACGCCACCTGGTGATGCTGGTCAGCCTGCGCGAGCTGGCGCTCGACCGCGCCGCTGCCGAACCCGGCGATGAACTGGAAGGCAGCATCCGCAGCGCCGCCGCGCTGCACTACCTGGCCGAACGCGACCGCGTGCACGAGGCGCTGCGGCGGGAAGGCGTCAACGTGCTCGACGTGCGCTGCAGCGAATTGTCCGGCGCGCTGATCGAGCGGTATCTGGCGATCAAGCGGGGGAGTCGGTTGTAGCGCGGGTGGGTTGGCGCGAGGACGGGGCAGTCCCTGCTTGCCGCTGCGGGCCTTGGGTGGGAGGATCGCCGTAGGGTTTTGGCGCCAGCGGGAAAGGCGGCGGGATTAGGCGGCAGAATTAGGCGGCACAATCAGGGGAAGTTGTTGATCTGGATGGGAGGCTTCCGTTGGCCGCGCTCCGATTTGATGGGTTAGGCTGCGGGATTAGGCTTCATTCCACAACCGAATTTAAGTTAGGCCCAATGGGGATGCTCAGGGCGATCATGGATAGAGAACTTACACGGTCTTACTTGCAGCGCTTCATCATCGCCTTTCTTGCAGCGTTCTTACTTGTCGGCGCCTGCTCGATTTCTATGCAGCCTTATGTCTTCAAAGATTTGGCGCATCTTGGCGCCGTATGCCTAGGCGTACTTGCTTTTGCCATCCCATGCAGCATGATGTCTGCGCTGGCCGTTCGCCAGAGTGAGCTTGCGTTAGTGTTGACCTCCCAGATTCTTACCGTCGCAGCGCTAGCCGTGGTGTTTCAGGGCTAGGGTCTAACTACTCGTTCAAGGCGGACGGCTTCGCCGCCGCTTAACTCCAGCGTTAGGCAGCGGAGATCTGCGTGGGCAACCCTTCCACCCCAATCCCGAAGTTCGATCAGCGCGTAAACACGTTGATATTTGGGGTTGGCTTTCTAGTGAACTCGCTAGCTTCGGTCGGCTTGTTCCTCTACGTATGGTGGTTCCTTGTTGGCAAGTTTGGCCTCATCATCGGTGGCATCCTTGGCTTTTTTGCAGGAGCACTCGCGGGCTCGGTTGCGTTTGCTCTTGGCATCGCCCTTTCACCGCTAACCGGTTTAGTCGTTTTATTGGCACTTGGCTACTTAGGCTACCGATACGCCAGTGCCTAACCACTCGTTCAAGGCGGACGGCTTCGCCGCCGCTTAACTCAAGCGTTAGAAGGTAACGTGCGTAACTCTTTCGTAGGGCCAAACATCACCCCATTTTCTACCGCTCTGCGACTGGCCGTTGTTGCGGTGTGTCTCGCGTTCGCCGGTTTTTTGCTGGTCCTTCTCGCAACGTCCTGGCAGGCGCGCGTACTCTTCGTTTTGGGGTTCGCGTGCGCAGTGACCGGCATCTTCGGTGGCGTCGGCGCAATACTCTACGGCTGGTGGTGCGTTTTTGCTCGTTCACGCGGCAGGTAGCGGCGTCGCAATCTTCTAACTACTCCTTAGGAGACTTCCGATCAACCTTGGGCGCGTGACACTTTTGCCCCAGGCTTTCGGGCCGCTGCCGGTCATGGTGTTGTCCTTCGATCGCGCGTGGTACGTGCCGATGCGGTGCGGTGGCAA
>JANJTA010000028.1 GCA_024711345.1 Rhodanobacter sp.
CATGGACGACATGGCCGGCACCGGCAGCATGCTGCGCGTGGCCTCCGGCGGCAGCTTCATCGCCCCGGCGGTGTTCACCGTGCCGCTGCAGCTGCTCGCCTACCACGTCGCCGTGCTGCGCGGCACCGACGTCGACCAGCCCCGCAACCTGGCCAAATCCGTCACCGTGGAGTAGCCGCCTCCAACCTGCAGGAGTGCGCTGGCGGGCGCTGCGGGCGCTGCCTTTCGAGAGCATCGGCCGGGACAGATCGCTCACCGTGGCGCCGGCGCGGAGCGATAGGCTGCGCCGGGATTCACGCCCCCGAGGCCAGCGTCACCGGCTGCCGCGCCAGCTTCTGCTCCCACAGCAGCGCCGTGCGCACGATGAAGTCCAGATCGTCGTACTGCGGCCGCCAGTCGAGCTGCTGCTTGAGGCGATCGCTGCACGCCACCAGCATCGGCGTGTCGCCAGGGCGACGCGGCTGCTCGACCACCGCCAGCGGGTGGCCGCCGACGCGCTGCACGGCGTCGATGACCTCGCGCACGCTGTAGCCGTGGCCGTAGCCGCAGTTGAGGGTCAACGACTCGCCGCCATCGCGCAGATGGTCGAGCGCGCGCAGGTGGGCGGCGGCCAGATCCTCGACGTGGATGTAGTCGCGGATGCCGGTGCCGTCCGGCGTGTCGTAATCGCTGCCGAAGATCGACACGCTGGCGCGCTTGCCGACCGCGTGCTCGCAGGCCACCTTGATCAGCAGCGTCGAGTTCAGGGTCGAATGCCCGATGCGGCCCTGCGGATCGCAGCCGGCCACGTTGAAGTAGCGCAGCGTGGCGTGGTGCATGGCTCCGGTGGCGCACAGGTCGTGCAGCATGGTCTCGGACATCAGCTTGGACCTGCCGTAGGGATTGATCGGCCGGGTCGGCGTGTCCTCGTCGGCCATGCCGCTTTCGGTGACGCCATACACCGCCGCGGTGGAGGAAAAGATGAAGTGCCGCACACCGGCTTCCGCGCAGCAGGCGAGCAGGCTCTCCGTATTGCAGGTGTTGTTGCCGTAGTACTTGAGCGGGTCGCTCAGCGATTCGGGCACCACCGTATGCGCGGCGAAATGCAGTACCGCGTCGACGCCATGCCTGGCCAGCACCCGCGCGAGCAGCGCACTGTCGCCGACATTGCCGACCACCAGTTCGGCACCCCGTACCGCATCGCGGAACCCGGTGCTCAGGTTGTCCACCACCACCACGCGCTCGCCACGTGCGACCAGCTGCTGCACGACATGGCTGCCGATGTATCCGGCACCGCCGGTGACGAGGACGCTCTGGTTCACGAGGAACTCCTTCATGGACGGCGAAGACGGCGTGTCCACCGGCCGCCAGACTCGCGGCCACCCTGGACGACTTCGCCGCAAGCGGTGCCCAACCCGACAGGGGAAACAGACTCGTTTTAAGCTCGCGCGCCCGACTTCATGATCAGGGCAAGCTGGCGTGAAAATCGCATTCACATTTGCATTCACATTTTCATGACTTATGTGTATTGAATGCTCCGTTTGGTCAGTATTCACTGTCGGGCAATTCGTACGTGCAATGATCCTAAGCCGCGTTACGGTTCCTGCCATCGACAGTCACCGTATCCAGAAACAATTGGACAAACTTTCACCGCTGCGAGCATTTGAATAATAAACAAATCTGACAAGAGGCTTATTGGCTGATTATCGACCCCATTACCACGAGGTATGCGCGGCAATGTTTCATGCGTTGCCAGCGCCCAACCTCCGGAAAATGGGACAGGAAAGAACCCGCCCGCCATTTCTTGCGTCGCGACCGACGCCGGCTGGCCTGGCTCCGGGAGCAAGTCGGCACTGTGTTCAAACGGATACTGATCGTCTGCATGGGCAACATCTGCCGCAGCCCCATGGCCGAATACCTGTTCCGGCAGCGCATGGCGGGGCGCGACATCGAATTCGCCAGTGCCGGACTCGGCGCGCTGGTCGGCAGCCCGATGGACGCGATGGCCCTGCAATTGCTCGCCGAGAACGGCATCGACGGCAGCATGCACCGCGCCCACCAGCTGACGCCTTCCCTGCTGCGCGGCGCCGATTTGGTACTGGGCATGGAAAAAAGCCAGGTGACGGCAATGGCACGGTTGGTGCCGGAGGTTCACGGCAAGGTTTATCTGCTCGACAAATGGCTGCACGGGAAAGATATTCCCGACCCTTATCGTCAACAACGGGAGGTATTCGACCAGGTTCACCAGTTAATCACGCAGGGTATCAGTAGCTGGGAACCCTATCTGTGATTTCCGACCTTTCACGCCAGGAGTCGAGTACCCCATGACCGTCATCAAGGATCCCGTGCAGCGTGACGACGAGATCGACCTGAGCGAACTGTTCGGCACGATCAGCGACCACAAATGGCTGATCGGCACCATCACCGGCATTTTTGTCCTGCTCGCCATCGCCTACGCGATGCTGACCACGCCGATCTACCAGGCCACCTCGGTCGTGCAGGTGGAACAGAAGGTTCCCAGCCTGCCAGGACTGAGCGCATTGACCCAGACGCTGGGAGCCTCCAGCCCCGAAGCCACCACGGAAACCGCGCTGATCACCTCGCGCATGGTGCTCGGCGCAGCGGTGGACCAGCTCAAGCTCACGATCGAAGCCCATCCGAAGCGGATGCCGGTGTTCGGCAATTTCTTTGCGCGCCACTACGCGTCCAGCAATCCCGGCATGGTGTCGCCGCCGCTGTTCAACCTGATCGGCTACGACTGGGGTGGCTCGAAGATCGACATTTTCCAATTGGACGTGCCGGACTCGCTGCTGGATCAGCCGTTGCAGCTGATCGCCGGAAAGAACGGCACCTACGCCCTGGTGGACAGCGACGACAACATGCTGGTGGTCGGCAACGTGGGGCAGACCGCCAAGGGCCACGGGGTGACCATCCAGGTGCAGAACCTGGTGGCCAGTCCGGGCACCCAGTTCCGCGTGATCCGCCATCGCCGGCTGACCGTGATCAACGGACTGCAGCAGGCGATCAAGGTCACCGAGCAAGGCAAGGAGTCGGGCATCCTGCAGATGACCTACGACAACGCCAACCCGCAGCTCGCCGCCGATGTGCTCAAGGAGGTGGGCGAGCTCTACGTGCGCCAGGACGTGGACCGCAATTCGGCGGAAGCAGCCAACAGCCTGAAGTTCGTCCGCGAACAACTGCCCAACGTGCGCCGTGACCTGGAGCGGGCCACGGCAGCGCTCAACGCCTACCAGATCCAGGCGCATTCGGTCGACATCAGCATGCAGACCCAGGGCTTGCTGGACCAGGAAGTGGCCATTGAGGCCAACATCCAGAAGCTGCGCCTGCAGCAGGCGGACATGCAGCGCCAGTTCACCCCCGAACACCCGGCCTACAAGGCGCTGATCCAGCAGATCGGCCAGCTGGAATCGCAGAAGGCCGGGATCGACAAACGGGTGAACAACCTGCCCGATACCCAGCAGCAGCTGCTGAAGCTCAAGCGCGACGTGCAAGTGAGCAACGACACCTATACCGGCCTGCTCAACCAGGCACAGCAGCTGGACATCGCCCGCGCCGGCACGGTCGGCAACGTGCGCATCATCGACAAGTCGGCGGTGGACATCACGCGGCCGGTGTGGCCGAAGAAGACCATCGTGGTGCTCGGCGGCGCGCTGCTCGGCGGGTTCGTGGCGCTGATGTACGTGTTCATCCGGCAGATGCTCAACCGAGGCATCGAGGACCCGGCCGTGATCGAGAAGCTGGGCCTGCCGGTGTACGCCACCATCCCGGTCAGCCCGCGCGAGCAGACGCTGCACGGCAAGCGCCTGCATGGACGGGGCCGCCAACACCTGCTGGTCATGGACGCACCCGCGGACATGGCCACCGAATCCCTGCGCAGCCTGCGCACCAGCCTGCATTTCGCCCGGCTGGAGGCCAAGAACAACGTGCTGATGATTTCCGGCTCCAGCCCGGACGTCGGCAAGACCTTCGTTTCCGCCAACCTGGCCACCGTGGTCGCCCAGGGCAACCAGCGCGTGCTGCTGATCGACGGCGACATGCGCATGGGCTCGCTGCACAAGGTCGTCGGCGGCCGGCCCGAGGGCGGGCTGTCCGAGCTGATCTCCGGCCAGGCCGAGCTGGAGACCACGCTGCGCCGGGTCGGCGTGCTGGAGAACCTGCACTTCATCGCCCGCGGCAAGATCCCGCCGAACCCTTCCGAGCTGCTGATGAACTCGCGCTTCTCCGCGCTGCTCGAGCGGCTCAAGCAGATGTACGACCTGATCATCATCGACACGCCGCCGATCCTGGCCGTGACCGACGCCGCCATCATCGGCCACCACGCCGGTACCGCGCTGCTGGTGGTGCGCTTCGGCGTCAACCAGGCGCGCGAGATCGCGCTGGCCAGGCAACGGTTCGAGCAGAACAACGTCCCGCTCAAGGGCGCCATCTTCAATGCCGTGGAGAAGCGCAGCCGGGGCTACTACTCCTACGCCTACTACGGCATCGGCACGGCGTAACGCCCGAGCCCGGAGCGGCGGCAGAAAGGATTCCGAAGCGGCCTTCGTGCGCAGCAGGCAAGTCGACATGCCGATGCGCACTGCGAACATCCGTGCCCTGGCAGCAACGAAGCGCCAGGGCGATCAGCCGGAGCGGCGTCGCATGCGCGCTGCCCGGGATCACGCAGGAGCAGGATCGGTTCCATGTCCATTTCGAAGAACTTCGCGCTCATCGGCGCCGCGGGCTACATCGCCCCGCGCCACATGCAGGCCATCAAGGCCACCGGAAACCGCCTGCTGGCCGCGTTCGATCCGAACGATTCGGTCGGCATCATCGACAGCCACTTCCCCGACGCCGACTTCTTCACCGAATTCGAGCGCTTCGACCGCCACGTCGACCTGCGCCGACGCGCGGGGAACGGCGGCCAGATCGACTACGTCTCGATCTGCTCGCCCAACTACCTGCACGACTCGCACATGCGCTTCGCCCTGCGCTCCGGCGCCCACGCGATCTGCGAGAAACCGCTGGTGCTCAACCCGTGGAACATCGACGGCCTGCTGGACATCGAGCGCGAGACCGGCAAGCGCGTCAACACCATCCTGCAGCTGCGCCTGCACCCGGCCATCGTCGCGCTGCGCGAACGGATGCAACGCAAGCAAGGCAGCGGCAAGCACGAGGTGGACCTGGCCTACGTCACCTCGCGCGGCCACTGGTACCTGCAGAGCTGGAAGGGTGACCCGAAGAAGTCCGGCGGCATCGCCACCAACATCGGCGTGCACTTCTTCGACATGCTGCACTACGTCTTCGGCGCGCTGCAGATCAACCGCGTGCACCTGGCCAGCGAGACCAAGGCGGCCGGCTACCTCGAGTACGAGCACGCCCGCGTGCGCTGGTTCCTGTCGGTGGACATCGAGGACGTGCCCGCCGCGCTGCGCGAGGGCGGCCAGCGCACCTATCGCTCGATCACCGTGGATGGCGCGGAGATCGAGTTCTCCGGCGGCTTCACCGACCTGCACAACCGCAGCTACGAGGAGATCCTCGCCGGTCGCGGTTTCGGGCTGGAGGAAAACCGCACCGCCATCGAGACCGTCGCGGCCATCCGCAGCGGCAAGCCGGTGGCGCCCACCGGCGATGACGCCCACCCGTTCCTGAGGTAAGCCGCATGGACTACTACCAGCACCCTTCCGCCATCGTCGACGAAGGCGCCCGCATCGGCGCAGGCTCCCGCGTCTGGCATTTCGTGCACGTCTGCGCCGGCGCCCGCATCGGCCGGGACGTCTCGCTCGGCCAGAACGTGTTCGTCGGCGACAAGGCGGTCATCGGCGACGGCTGCCGGATCCAGAACAACGTGTCGGTCTACGACAACGTGACCCTGGAGGAAGCGGTGTTCTGCGGCCCCGGCATGGTGTTCACCAACGTGTACAACCCGCGCTCGCTGATCGGGCGCAAGGACGAGTACCGCGACACCGTGGTCCACCAGGGCGCCACCCTGGGCGCGAACTGCACCATCGTCTGCGGCGTCACCATCGGCGAGTTCGCCTTCGTCGGTGCCGGCGCGGTGGTCAACCGCGACGTGCCGGCCTACGCGCTGGTGGTGGGCGTGCCGGCACGGCAGATCGGCTGGATGAGCGAGTTCGGCGAGCAGCTGAACCTGCCGCTGGAGGGCCACGCCGAGGACGTCTGCGCGCACACCGGCACGCGCTACGTGCTGAGCGGACAGACGCTGTACCGGCAGGAGCCCGCGCCGTGATCGACTTCATCGACCTCCGGGCCCAGCAGGCCCGCATCAAGGACCGGCTCGACGCCGGCATCGCCCGCGTGCTGGCGCACGGGCGCTACATCCTCGGCCCGGAAGTGGGCGAGCTGGAGGAGAGGCTGGCCGCCTACGCCGGCGTGGCGCACTGCATTTCGGTGGGCAACGGCACCGACGCGCTGCAGATCGCGCAGATGGCGCTCGGCGTCGGCCCCGGCGACGAGGTGATCACCCCGGGCTTCACCTACGTGGCCACCGCCGAAACGGTGGCGCTGCTTGGCGCCCGGCCGGTGTACGTGGACATCGACCCGCGCACCTTCAACCTCGACCCCGCCCTGCTGGAAGCGGCCATCACGCCGCGTACCCGGGCCATCATCCCGGTGTCGCTGTACGGCCAGTGCGCCGATTTCGACGCCATCCATGCGGTCGCCGCGAAACACGGCATCGCGGTCATCGAGGACGCGGCGCAAAGCTTCGGCGCCAGCTACAAGAACCGCAAGAGCGGCAGCCTCGGCACCCTCGCCTGCACCAGTTTCTTCCCGACCAAGCCGCTGGGTTGCTACGGCGACGGCGGCGCCATCCTGACCGACGACGCGGAGCTGGCCCGTCTCGCCCGGCAGATCGCCCGGCACGGCCAGGACCGGCGTTACCACCATGTGCGGGTGGGCGTGAACAGCCGCCTGGATACGCTGCAGGCGGCGATCCTGCTGCCCAAGCTCGACATCCTCGACGACGAGATCGCGCTGCGCGGGCAGGTGGCGCAGACCTACGGCCGGCTGCTCGCCGAATCCGAGCTGGCCATCGCGCCCTTCGTCGAGGCGCACAACCGCAGCGCGTGGGCGCAGTACACCGTGCGGGTGCCCCGGCGCGATTCGGTGCAGGCCCGCCTGCAGGAAGCCGGCATACCCACCGCCGTGCACTACCCGCTCGCGCTGAACCGGCAGCCGGCGGTGGCCGACCGCACGGCGCGCCTGCCGGTGGGCGATGCCGCCGCCAAACAGGTCATCAGCCTGCCCATGTCGCCCTATCTGGGCACCGATCAGCAGATATCCGTCGTCGCTGCGCTGGCGTCGATTCTTTCCCGCCCACCGTCACGCCGGGTTCGTTCCGCATGAAGAAGATCATTTTCGGAAAGTGCTATGCCTTCGCCTGCGCAGCCGATCTGGAGGACCTGCTGGCCGAGAGCCTGAGCCTGTATCCGGACGCCGGCGAGCAGCCACCCGCGGTGAACATCCGCATCGGCCACGCGATGAGCGCGCGCCGCCCCGGTTCGATCAATCCGCGCGTCCACGCGGCGTTCGAGCGCGGCATGCTGACCTCCTTTCCCACCGTCGACGTCTACTGGGAGCGCGCCGGCAACGGCGCCCTGGAAGTCGAGGTGGCGCTCAAGCTGCGCCACGGGTTGCGCCGCGCCGTGCACAGGCTGCTGTCGATGGAGTACTCGCGCGAGGCGGAGGCGTTCGAACAGGTGCTGCACGAGTTCGTGCTGGTGCCGTCGGTGTACTTCTTCGACGACATGGTGCCGATCCACGCGGCGGCGGTGACCATCGGCGACAACGCCTGCCTGCTCGCCGGCACCGGCGGCGCCGGCAAGTCGTCGGCCATGCTGGCGCTGAGGAACCACCAGAACGCCAGCTTCGTCAGCGACGACATCGTGGTGATGTCCGCCAGCGCCCGCGTCCACGGCAACATGGCCTGGCCGAAGATCTACGGCTACAACTGCGCCGGCAACGAGATCAAGAACGAGCTGCTCGCGGGGCGCGGCTGGATCGACCGCGCCCACTTCAACATCAAGAACCGCCTGAACTCCGCCAGCGTGCGGCGCAAGATGTCGCCGGACCGGCTCTACCGCCGCGTGGAATCCGCCTCGGCGCCGCTGTCGCGCCTGTACTACGTGGTGCGCGAGGACGTACCCGGGATCCACGTGTCCGCGCTGGACCGGGACAGTGCCGTCGACATGACCATCGCCGTGGTCAGTGCCGAGTACAGCATTTTCCACGACCACCTGTACTGGGAGAAATACAACGCGCTGGCCACGGCGCGCACCGCCATGCTGACCATGGAGAGCGTGGTCGCCAACTGGCGGCGGGTGCTTTCGGCCAGCCTGGCCGCGGTGGGCTGCTTCAAGATCAGCATTCCGCTGGAGGTCGACCACGCCGTCTATCAGGACCGCGTGACCGACATCGTGCTGTCGGGCATGGCGACGCAGCCATGAAGGTTGCCATCCTCACCAACGCCTATCCGTACCTGCCCGGCGAGCAGTTCATCGAGGACGAGATCGGCTACTGGGCCGCGCGCCCCGAGTTCGAGGTGACGGTGCTGCCCGCGTTGGCCAGCGGGCCGGCGCGCGCCGTGCCGGCCGGCATCGAGGTCAGCCTGGACATGGCCGGCACGGTCGGGCCCGGGCGGTTGTGGTACGTGCTGGTCGCGCTGCCTTCGGCGTTGTTCCGCCGCGAGCTGGGCCAGTTGTGGCGTTCGCGCAAGCTGCGCGCCGCCACCGTCGGGCGTGCGCTGCTGCACGTGTCCAAGGTGCTGGAACAAGCCGCCCGGCTGCGGCGGCATGCGCGCATCCATGGCCGGATCGACGTGGCGTACTGCTACTGGAACGAAACGCAGGCCTGCGCCGCCATCCTCGCCCGGGAAGCCGGCGCGGTGCGCAAGGTGGTTTCGCGCGTGCACGGTTTCGACCTGTACGAGGCGCGGCGCCCGCATGGCTACATGCCGCTCAAGCGGCAGTTCATCGCTGCCTTCGACGCGATCTTCGCGCTGTCCGCCGAGGCCAGCGCCTACCTGCAGCGAACCTACGGCGCGCCGCCGGAAAGGATCCGCATCAGCCCGCTCGGCGTGCCGCTGGCCGGCACCCTCGCGCGGCCGGGCGAGAGCGGCTCCCTGCACATCGTGTCGGTGTCGTACTGCCTGCCGGTGAAGCGGCTGGACCGGATCATCGACGCGCTGGGCCTGCTCGCCCGCCGCCACCCGGACACCCGCATCAGCTGGACCCACCTCGGCGGCGGCCCGCTGCTGCAGGAAACCATGGCGCTGGCAACGCGGAAACTGGCCAGTCTGGGCAATCTCGCCTGCCGCTTCGCCGGCGAGCTGCCGCATGCCGCTGTCGCGGCGCACTACCGCGAGGCACCGGTGGACATGCTGGTCAATGCCAGCGAATCCGAAGGCGTGCCGGTTTCCATCATGGAGGCGATGAGCGCCGGGGTGCCGGTAATCGCGCCCGACGTGGGCGGCGTCGCCAGCCTGGTGTCCGCACGCTGCGGCGTGTTGCTGGGCGCGCAGCCGGATGGGCAGGCCATCGCCGCCGCGATGGAGCAGGTGGCCTTTGCCCCCGGCCACGAACGCCTGCGCCGGCAGGCGCGACAGGTGATCGAGGCCGGTTTCGACGCCGCGCGCAACTACCGCGACTTCGTTGCCGGCGTGGTCGCCGCCGCCGCGGCGGACGACGAGCCGGCCCGCTCGCGCCAGCCCGCGCCGCGGATCCGGCAGGCTGCGGGAAGGTAGCGATGCCACGGACGGACTGACGCATGAACCTCCGCACCGCGCTGGCATTTGCCGTTGGCCCGATCGCCACCGCCGCGCTCGGCCTGGTGACCGTGCCGGCGATCGCCTGGGTGTTTCCGCCGGCCGACGTGGGCCGCCTGAACATCGTGCAGATCGCGGTGTCTTTCGGCGTGCTGCTGTTCAGCCTCGGGCTCGATCGCGCCTACGTGCGCGAATACCACGAATCCACCGATCGGGCGGCGCTGCTGAAGGCCTGTTTCGCTCCTGGCGCCGTGCTGCTGCTGGCGACGCTGGCGACCGCGCCGTTCGACGATCACATCGCGGCCTGGTTGTTCGGCGCAGACCACGTCGTCTACTACTGGATGCTGCTGGCCTGCGTGGCGGCCAGTTTCGTCTCGCGTTTCCTCTCGCTGATCCTGCGCATGCAGGATCGCGGCGTGGCGTTCTCGATGAGCCAGATCCTGCCCAAGGTGATGCTGCTGCTGGTGGTGGCGGCGATGGCCATGTCCAGCTCGCGCAAGACGTTCGCGCAACTGGAAGCGGCGTACCTCGTGTCGCTGCTTTCGGTGCTGCTCACCTACGGCTGGAACACCTGGCGCGAATGGGTGCCGGCGCTGCGCGCGCCGGTGGCCCCGGCCCAGGTGCGCCAGGTGCTGAGCTATGGCACGCCGCTGATCTTCGCCGGCGTGGCCTACTGGGGGCTGGATGCCACCAGCACGCTGACGCTGCGCTCGCTTTCCGATCTTTCCGAGCTGGCCGTCTACTCCGTCTCGATGAGCTTCGCCGGCGTGGGCATCGTGTTCCAGACGATCTTCACCGTGCTGTGGGCGCCGATGGTCTACAAGTGGGTGGCCCACGGCGTGGACATGCGGCGGGTGGATCACATCGCCCAGCAGGCGCTGGCGGTGGTCTGCGCCATCTGGGTGCTGAGCGGCGTGTTTTCCTGGGTGGCCGACTTCGTGCTGCCGCCGCGCTATATCCATGTGAAATACCTGATGCTGTGCTGCATCGGCGAGCCGCTGCTCTACACGCTCTCCGAAGTGACCTGCGTGGGCATCGGCATCACGCGCCGCTCGATGCTTTCGCTGTGGTCGACCGTCGCGGCGCTGGTGACCAATGTCGCGCTCAGCGTATGGCTGGTGCCCCACCACGGCGCCTCCGGCGCGGTAGTCGCCAACGCCATCGCGTTCCTGGTTTTCTTCATCGCGCGCACCGAGGCCTCGGCCTACGTCTGGCGACCGTTTCCGCGCGTGCGGCTATACGCGTTCGTCACCGCCTGCGTGGGACTTTCCATCGCAACGCTGGTGTTCGGTCCGCATGCTCCGATTCACTTCAGCCTGGTGTGGCTGGCCCTGTTGCCACTCGCGATCGGATGCTTCCGCGCGGAGTGGGTCGAGATGTACCGGTCCCTGCTCGCGGCGATGAAGCCGCAGCGCATCTGTCCCGAACCCGACGAGAGCTCCGGGACTCTGCCATGAGCGGCTCGACCTTCCGCCGCTGCCGTGCCGCCGCTGGCGCCCATGCGCCCGGTGAAGACGCCGGCGCGCACCGGACCGGGCAGCGTCGTGACTGCCGATGGCGCCGCCGACACACCGGGAACCCGCCATGAAGAAAATCAATTTGTTCGTGTTCGCAGCGCATCACCTGTCCGGCAATATCGCCGCGCAACGGTTCAGGAGCCTGCTGAACTATCTGGACCCGGCGAAGTATCGCGTCTTCGTGTTCGCCCGCGGCCCGGCGGACGCGGTGCGCGCGGCGACGGCATCGACGGCGGTGGAGATCACCGTGTTCGCGCTGCCCGGGCACTGCGTGGGCAGCGAATCCCGTGCAAGCGCCTCGCTGCTGACCCTGGCCACCGCCTTCATGCGCCCGCTGGCGTTCCTGCTGGCCAGGGACCGCAGGCGCACGCGGCCGTGGTTCGTCCACGCGCTGGCCGAAGCCAGCCCGCTGTGCGCGGAGCGACTGGCGGCAGGCGAGTGCTGTGTGGCGATCGGCACCTACTCGCCGGTCGATGCGCTGATCGCCGCGGCGGCGCTGGCCCGCCGGCACCGCATCGCCTGCCTGCAGGATTTCCGCGACGGCCTGGTGTTCGAACCGCTGGGCAAGCCCGGCCGGCTGCGCGGCTGGATGCGCGAGCTGATCGAGAGGCGCGTGGTGGCGGCCAGCAACCTGGTCACCTCGGTCAGCCGTCCGCTGGTCGACGATTTCCAGCGGCGCTACCCGGGCAAGGCCGTGGCGATCCTGCCCAACGGCTACGACCCGGCCGACTTCGCCCTGCTCGACGACGACGCCGAAGGCCGCGCGCGCGCCGCGACCATGCTCGCCACCATGGTGCCGGCCGGCGCGCTGCTGATCGGGCACTTCGGGCGCATCGGCGCCAGCGACGGCTCGGCCTCGAAGAGCCTCGATTACCTGGTCGACGCGCTGAACGCCTCCGATGAGATCGGCGTCCACCGCCACCTGCTGTTCGTCGGCGAGCTGACCGATGCCGAGAAAGCCTCGCTAGCGCGCGCCCGCTTCCCGGTCAGCGCACCCGGGCCGATCGAGCGCAGGCTTGCGCTGCAGTTGATGAAACGCTGCGACAAGCTGCTGCTGCTGACCGGTTCGCGCGCCAGCTGCGCCACCGGCAAGCTGTTCGAATACCTGGCCGCCGGCGCGGACATCGTCTGCGTGTCGGGCGTGCGCAACGAGGCCACGGCCATCCTCGCGCGCACCGGCGCGGGCCAAACCGTGCTGACCGACGATGGCGCGGCGGGAGGCCGCGCCCTGCGCGCCGCGTTGTCGCCGACCCGCACCGCCGCGCGACACGACATCGCCGCCTACAGCCGGGTGGCCCAGGCCGGCATGCTCGACCGCTGGCTCTCCGCCATGGTGCGGTCATGACGTCCGCCGGCGTCCCCTCGGTGGTGCCGCCGACGCCGGTGCTGATGTCGTCGGCGGCGCTGTCGTTCGGCGGCAGGTACCGCCTCACCGTACGCCACCTGTTCCTGGCGATGGCCTTCGTGCTGCTGCTGCTCACCGTGGTGGTGCCCAACTCGCTGCAACTGACCTCCGCGGTGGTGCTGGTGCTGGCGTTCCTGCTGGCCCTGCCGGGTCTGCGCATCCGCCCCGGCTTCCGCGCCCTGCTGGCGTTGTACGCCTGCACGGTGATCGTGACCCTCTTCTACATGGCCGTGGGCGGCCTGCACGACGCGCCGGCCGAAGCCATGCGCCAGGTCACGCTGATCTACATCGTCTCGCCGCTGCTGTGGACGATCGTCGCCGACGGCCTGCTGCGGCAGCTGGGCACCGACCGGCTGATCGGCTGGTTCGTGCTGCTCAGCCTGTTGTGCGCAGTGAGCGTGGCGCTGTTCTTCTACCTGTATCTCACGCGTGGCGCGGCGGCGGTGTCGTTCTTCTTCGAGGGCGCCAACGTCAACCTCAACGAGGGCTTCTCCGGCGCCACCATGCACGTGTACGGCTCGCTGATCTTCCTGTGCGGCGGCTTCTTCGGTTCGCCCGAACTGATCAGGAGCCGCCTGCTGCGGCTCGTGCTGCTGGCCATGCTGCTGGTCTGCGCGCTGACCTCCGGCCGCACCGCGCTGATCCTCGCGGTGCCGCTGGGCTGGTTCCTCGGCCTGCTGCTGACTCCGCGCACCACCGTCCAGCCGCATCGCTCGTCGATCCTGCGCATCATCCGCTATGGCGTGCCGATGGTGGTGGCGGTGGCGATAGCGCTGCTGCTGCTGGATGCCTACACGCAGATCAGCCTGTCCAAGGTTCTCGACGCCGTCACCACCAAGCTCGCCTCCGGCGGCGGCCCCGCGCGCGTGGAGATGACCCGCTCGTTGTTCGCCGGCATTCTCGCCAACGACGGCCTCGGCTCCGGCCACGGCGTCGGCGTGACGTTCATCAGCGACACCCAGTATCCCTGGCGCTACGAGCTGGTGTGGCTGGCCACGCTCTATCGGGTCGGCATGCTCGGCACGCTGGTCTATGCCCTGCCGTTCCTGCTGTACATCGTCGCGGTGATCCGGCTGGCCATCGGGCGACGCCTGCCGCCGCGGCACAAGTTCATGTTCTGCGGCTTCGTCTGCGCGTTCCTCGGCACCAACACCAACCCCTACATCGAGGCCTTCGTTTTCCAGTGGATGTACGTCATCCCGCTGGTGGCGCTGGCCATCGAGTATCCGCTGGCCCTGAGGGCGCGCTCATGAGCTCCACGTGCTCCGCCTTGTCAAGGACGCTGCCGCCATGAAACGGCTCCGGGTCCTGCTGTTCTCCAAGTACTCCCGGCGCGGCCCCAGCTCGCGCCTGCGCAGCCTGCAGTACCTCTCGCCGCTGCGCGAGCACGGCATCGACGTGCAGGTGCAGGCGCTGTTCCCGGACGCCTACCTCGACGCGCTCTACGGCGGCCGGTCCGCGACGGCGAGATGCCGCGCCTGCGGCTACTTCGTGCGGCGGCTGGCGCAGCTCCTGCGCCGCGGCGAGCACGATCTGGCCTGGATCGAGGGCGAGCTGTTTCCCTACCTGCCCTATGGCATCGAGGCGCTGCTGGCGCGCTCGTTCAAGTCTTACGTGGTCGACTACGACGATGCGCTGTTCCACAAGTACGACCAGTCCGCCAACCCGCTGGCGCGGCGGCTGCTGGGGCGCAAGATCGACCGCATCATGCGCGGCGCCGCCTGCGTGATCGCCGGCAACCGCTACCTGGCGGCGCGCGCCGATGAGGCCGGCGCGGCGCGCGTGGAGATCATCCCGACCGTGGTGGACGACCGGCGCTACGCCGTGGCCGCGCCGGACGGCCGCCAGCCGCCGGTCATCGGCTGGGTCGGCTCGCCGGCCACCGAGCACTACATGCTGGATATCCGCCCGGTGCTGGAGCAGGTCTGCGCACGCAACCACGCGCGCCTGTTGCTGGTCGGCGCCCGCGCGGAAACCGCGCAGCTGTTCCGAGGCTTCACGCCGGAAGTGACGCCCTGGTCCGAAACCAGCGAGGCGGCGACCATCGCGCGGATGGACATCGGCATCATGCCGCTGCTCGACAGCCCCTGGGAACGTGGCAAGTGCGGCTACAAGATCATTCAGTACATGGCTTGCGGCCTGCCCGTGGTGGCCTCGCCGGTGGGCGCCAACATGGACATCGTGCATGACGGCGAGAACGGCCTGCTCGCCGCGGACGACGACGCGTGGCGCAATGCGCTGGAGCGCCTGATCGCGAACCCCGGCCTGCGCGCACGCATGGGCCGCGCCGGCCGCGCACTGGTGGAAAGCGAGTACAGCCTGGAAACGCAGGTGCCGCGGCTGGCGGGCATCCTGCATCGTGCGGGGCACGCCTGATGTGCGGCCTGGCCGGCATCTGGCAACGCCATGGCGGCGCGGCGGACACGCTGCGACAGCAGGCGCGGGCGATGTCGCTGTCTCTGCGCCATCGCGGCCCCGACGACGACGGCGTGTGGTGCGACGAGGCCGCCGGCCTCGCGCTGGCCCACCGGCGCCTGTCGATCCTCGACCTGTCTCCTGCCGGCCACCAGCCCATGCACTCGGCCGACGGACGCCACGTCATCGTGTTCAACGGCGAGATCTACAACCACCGCGAACTGCGCGAGCGCCTGCATGCGGAACGCGCCGCGCCGGCCTGGCGCGGCCACTCCGACACCGAGACCCTGCTCGCCTGCTTCGCCGCCTGGGGCGTCGAGCGCAGCCTGCAGACCAGCGTCGGCATGTTCGCATTCGCCCTGTGGGACCGCCGCGAGCGCGCGCTTACCCTGGCGCGCGACCGCATGGGCGAGAAGCCGCTGTACTACGGCTGGCAAGGCGACATCCTGCTGTTCGGTTCGGAATTGAAGGCGCTGCAGGCGCACCCCGCGTTCCGGGCGCCGATCGACCGCGACGCGCTGGCGCTGCTGCTGCGCCACGACTGCATCCCGGCGCCCCACTCCATCTATCGCGGCGTGTTCAAGCTGCGCCCCGGGCACCTGCTGCACTTGCCGGCGGAGCGACCGCGGCAGGCGCAGCCGACGCCGTACTGGCGCTACAACGAAGTGGTGCGCGCCGGCCTGGACGCACCGCTCGTCGCCAGCGACGCGGAGGCCGCCGATGCCCTCGAAGCGCAGCTGGGCGAAAGCATCGGCGCGCAGATGCTTGCCGACGTGCCGCTGGGCGCCTTCCTCAGCGGTGGCATCGACAGCAGCACGGTGGTGGCCCTGATGCAGGCGCGCAGCTCGCGCCCGGTCAAGACCTTCACCATCGGTTTCAGCGAGGGCGGCTACGACGAGGCTGCCCACGCCAAAGCGGTGGCAAGCCACCTCGGCACCGAGCACACCGAACTGTACGTGCAGCCCGAGGATGCGCTGGCGGTGATTCCGCGGTTGCCCGCGATGTTCTGCGAGCCGTTCGGCGACAGCTCGCAGATCCCCACCTTCCTGATCAGCCAGCTGGCCCGCCGCGAGGTGACGGTGGCGCTGAGCGGCGACGGCGGCGACGAATTGTTCGGCGGCTACAACCGCTACCTGGCGGCGCGCACCACCTGGGAGAACGCGCAGCGCCTGCCGCCGCTGGCACGCCGTGCCGCCGCCGGCCTGCTGCGCGCGATGACGCCGGCGGCATGGGACCGCTTGTTCGACGGACTCAAGCCGCTGCTGCCCAGGCGCTGGCAGCTGGCCACGCCGGGCGACAAGGCGCAGAAACTGGCGGACGTGCTCACCCTGTCCAGCGGCCCGGCCTTCTTCCGGCGGCTGGCCAGCCAGTGGCAGGAGCCCGCCCGCGTCGTGCCCGGCGCGCAGGAGCCGTCGACCCTGCTGACCGCTGCCGAGGCGTCGGCGCCCACCGACAGCCTGGCGCAGTGGATGATGGCGATGGACGCGCAGACCTACCTGCCCGACGACATCCTGGTGAAGGTCGATCGCGCCGCGATGGCCAACAGCCTGGAGACCCGCGTGCCGATGCTGGACCACCGCGTGGTGGAACTGGCCTGGCGGGTGCCGCAGTCGCAGAAGATCCGTGACGGCCAGGGCAAATGGCTGCTGCGCCAGGTGCTGTACCGACACGTGCCGAGGGAACTGGTCGAGCGGCCGAAGATGGGCTTTGCCATTCCGCTCGATCGCTGGCTGCGCGGCCCGCTGCGCGACTGGGCCGAGGCCCTGCTCGACGAACGCCGCCTGCAGCAGGAAGGCTATTTCCAGCCGGCGCCGATCCGGCAGAAGTGGAGCGAGCACCAGGCCGGTCGGCGCAACTGGCAGCACCAACTGTGGACGGTGCTGATGTTCCAGGCGTGGCTGGAGCGAACCCGCAGCGGAGCCTCGCCATGAACGCCCGCGAGCAGGCATCCGCGGCCGCGCGCGAGTTGCCCGTCAAGGCCGTGCTGTTCGCCAACACCGACTGGTACCTCTACAACTTCCGCCGCGCATTGGCGCTGTCGCTGCAGCGGGCCGGCTACGAGGTGCTGCTGCTTTCCCCACCCGGACCGTACGGCGACAAGCTGCGCGCGCTCGGCCTGCGCTGGGAGCCGGTGCCGATGCAGCGGCGCAGCCTCAACCTGCTGCGCGAGCTGGCCCTGCTGTGGCACCTGACGCAACTGCTGCGGCGCGAGCGCGCTGCCCTGATCCACGGCTTCACCATCAAGTGCGCCGTGTACGGTTCGCTGGCCGCGCGGCTGGCCGGCGTTCCGGCCCGGGTGAACGCCGTGGCCGGCATGGGCTACGTATTCACCAGCTCGCAGTGGAAGGCGCGGCTGCTGCGCCCGGTGGTGCGCAGCCTGCTGCGGCTGGCGCTGGGCGGCCGTGGCACGCGGCTGATCCTGCAGAACGCGGACGACGCCGAGCTGTTCCGCCGCGCCGGACTGGTCGACCCGGCGCAGATCCGCCTGATCCGCGGCTCGGGCGTGGACTGCGCGCGGTTCGCCGGCGTACTCCCCCGCGCGAGCGACGACGGCTGCCCGCGCGTGCTGCTGGCCAGCCGCCTGCTGTGGGACAAGGGCGTGGACGAGTACGTCGCCGCGATCCGGCAGCTGCGCAGCCAGGGCCGTTCGCTGCACGCGCTGCTCGCCGGCGCGCCGGACCCGGGCAATCCCGCCGCCGTGCCGGAATCGACCATCCGGGGCTGGGCCGACGAGGGCCTGCTGACCTGGCTCGGCCACGTCGACGACATGACCGGCCTGCTCGGCTCGGTCGACATCGTGGTGCTGCCGAGCTATCGCGAGGGCTTGCCGCGGACGCTGGTCGAAGCGGCCGCCTGCGGCCTGCCCCTGATTACCACCGACGTGCCGGGTTGCCGCGAGGTGGTGTCCGACGGCGTCGACGGACTGCTTGTTCCGGTACGCGACAGCGACGCCCTGGCGCGGGCGATCGCGCGGCTGCAGGACGACCCGCCATTCGCCCGCCGGCTGGGTGACGCGGCGCGCCGCAAGGCACGCGCCCAGTTCGACCAGCGCATCGTCATCCGCGGCACCCTGGCGGTCTACGCGGAGTTGTGCGAACTGCCGGAGGCTTCGATCGAAACGACCATCTAGACGTCCCCCTGCCGCGCGCGGCTAGCCCGGCAAGCCGTGCGGGTTCATGGCCGCCGCTGCCCCTCGGCAGGCTCGAACGACCGGCCCCGCTGGAACAGGCGCCAGCGTCGTCGCGAGCCTTCCGGACTGCTCTTGCACACCGGAGACCGCACCATGCCAAGCTCGTCGAAAGTGACCAACGTGCTGGACTTCCTTCCCGCATCCGAACACGCCGCCATTCGCGCCGGCCGCAGCAGCTACGACTGCACCGGCGGCATCCAGGCCGCCATGGCCACGGCCGGCAAGTTGTTCGTGCCGGCCGGGGTCTACCTGGTGAAGCAGCTGAACCTCAAGTCCGACATCGAGGTATACGGCGAGGGAGAGGCCAGCGAACTGCGCGCGCACGACCGCTCGCTGGCCTGCGAATTCATGCTCGCCACCTACCTGCGCGACGGCGGCACCCGCTTCGTCGCCGACAACATGCGCAACATCCACCTGCACGACCTGAAGCTCGCCGGGCGGGTGGCCGAGTTCGGCTACGAGCAGTACTTCTACCTGCTCGCCGTCAACGCCACTTCGGACCTCACCGTCGAGCGTGTGACGTTCCACGGCTTTCGCGGCGACGGCATGTACGTCGGCTCGGGCACGCTGGCGCGCACGGAACGCCACAACCAGCGCATTGCCGTGCGCGATTGCGTGTTCGACGGCGCGGTCAAGGACAACCGCAACGGCCTGTCCGTCATCGACTGCGACGGGCTGACGGTGGAGAACTGCGTGTTCCGCAACATCGGCAACGCCAAGCTTTCCCGCTCGGTCGGCGGCATCGACTTCGAACCCGACCACGACTGGAGCGTGTACCGCAACGTGAGCATCGCCCGCTGCAAGTTCATCGACATCGACTCGGTGAACACCGCGGGCATTTCGTTCTTCAACGGGCACCAGACCGGCGACAACATCCGCGACTGGGTGGTATCGGACTGCGAGTTCTCCAACTGCTACTGGGGCATCGACTCCTCGACCCGGGCCAAGACGGCCGCGAGCCCGCCGGACAACCTGCGCGTGCTCAACTGCCACTTTCTCGACTCGGTGCGCGTCGACGTGGCGGTCAAGGGGCTGAGCGGCACGCAGATCAGCGGCTGCACCTTCCAGCGCTCGCCGCCGGGCTCCGGCCCGGGCGGCGACGCGATACGCCTGGGCGCGATCGCCTCGCGCACCAGCCGCAACGCGATCAACACGGTGATCACCGGCAACACCTTCATCGGCATCCGGCCGCAGATGGGCGCGATCGGCGTGCTTGGCGCCAGCGGCCTGGTCTGCGCCGGCAACCTGTTCAGCGACATCCGCGGCACCTGCATCAACTTCGCCGAGGACGCGTCGCCCGACCGTGCGCGAATCATCGAGAAGGTCATCATCTCCGGCAACGTGCTCCGGCGCGGGCCGCCCTCGATGCCGGGCACCTCCCACATGTCGTTCCTGAGCACCAGCAACCGCATGAGCATCAGCCGGGGCGCGCTGCGGTTTGCGCGATCCTACGAGTACGCCAACGACGTGGGCAGCGGCGTGGCGAGGCTGGCCAACGGCGCCACGATCCAGTTCGAGGGCAACAGCTAAGCCGCTCGACCTTCTTCCGTACGGCCGCCCCGCGTGCGGGCGGCCGGCGGCTCAGCGGCGGAAGGATTCCCGCGCCGGCCCGCAAGTACCGGTCTGGTCGCTCGACGCGGCCATGGACTCATGCCGCTGCCCGGCCAGCCCACCCGAGGGCGAGCGCCGGTTCGACGGCACCGCGATCACCTCGGCGCCGCGCTGCAGGTCGTGCAGCCGATGCCGGCGCGCCTCCTGGCGCAGCCAGGCACGCGAGACCGTCATCACGTACACGCCCATGGCCACGCAGAACGTCGTCAGGTTGGTGCCGGCGGAATGGGCGAAGCTGCTGATGAGCGCGCCGACCAGCGCCAGCGCCGCGGCGAGCACCACCAGCAGCGCCAGCGTCGCGCGCGGCCCAAACCCCGCCCCCAGCAGGATGTGGTGGATGTGCCCGCGGTCGGGCTTGAACGGCGACTTGCCCTGGCGCAGGCGCCGGTACATCACCGCGAACGTGTCGAATACCGGCAGCGCCACGCACCACAGCACGTCGACCGGCGACAGTTGCGATTGCGGCATCTGGCTCAGGCGGATCAGCGCCCACGCCAGCAGGTAGCCGATCAGCATGCTGCCGGCATCGCCGAGGAAGATCTTCCTGCCCATCAGGCCCTGGTTCGCCACGAGGTAAGGCAACGACGCCGCGGCCAGCAGGGCCAGCATCACGACGACGCCATGCAGGGGCGTGGGTCCGGCGAACAGCACGATCGCGGCGATGCTGACCAGTGCCAGGCTGCCGGCGAGGCCGTCGATGCCATCCATCATGTTGAACGCGTTCACCAGCCCGATGACGGCGAACACCGTCAGCGGGACGCCGATCCAGCCCAGCGTCACTTCATGGCCGAAGATGCTGCCCAGCGTGTGGATGTAGACCCCGGTGCCGGCCACCACGGTGAGGATGAGGATGGTCTGGATCAGCAGGCGGTCCCGCACGCTGAGGTCGAAGCGATCATCCAGCGCGCCGAGCATGACCAGCACGGCGGAGGTGCCGAACAGCGCCCGCTCGAATCCCTGGAACTGGTCGTGGCAGAGCACGCCGCCAACCAGCAACCCGCTGAAGATGGCCAGCCCGCCCACCAGCGGAATGTCGCCAACGTGCTGCTTGCGTTGATCGGGGCGGTCCACCAGCCCCAGCGCGGGGGCCAGCTGGCGCAGCACCACCAGGGTCAGTGCCGAGGTGCATGCCGCCACCAGGTAATAGAGGATCAACCGCAGCTCGAGCATGGTCTTGCCACCTCCGACCAGTCTCGACCGCCCCCCAACGCCGGACGAGTTTGACTTTGTGGATGGGACGCAGATCTCGAGCCATGAAAATCCCGCGGTCCGCGCTCGTGGATCAACAATCCGTTTGCACGACGGGAACGACCGGAAAACTGCAGTCATTGCTGACGTGGAAAACGGAATCCACGCTGATGTCAGACTGGTAAACCTACCACCTTTGAGCACGCATACCCGCGCCAACCGTTCCTGCATTCAGCGCCATGTGGTTTAGATGACGATTTTGTCAATGAGGTGTGCAGGCGGGTTTACGCCATTATTGATAATCGGCATAAGGCTGAAAAAGATCCGTTTTTCCCGCGAATGGCCTCGATATCGGCGAAAATGGCCAGCCGCCATGCGCGGGCCAGAACAGACCCTGCATGGCGGCACCGTGCCATTCGGTAGGGGAACCATCACGGCTTCGATCAGCGGCGTTGTCGCCGCAACGCGTTCACGCTGCTGATCGTTTCAGCGGGTCGCGTTGTAGTTCGCGGCGGCGGCGCTGCTCAGCAGGTTGGCCGACGGCAGCAACTGGCTCAGCACGCGGTTCCAGCGGGTCACCCCGGCCGCACCGACGAACACCACGTCACCGGGCTTCACCTTGAAGCGGTCGCCGAGCGCGAACGCCGCCGGCGAGCGCGCATCCAGCTGAAAGACCTTGGCCGGCGTGTTGTCGATGTTCTTCGCGCCACGGATGACGTAGACCTCCTTGCCATTGGAGGTGACCGGATTGAGGCCACCGGCCCGACCCAGCGCCTGCGTCAGCGTGATGTCGGCGACGCTCCTGAAAGTGACAGCCAGCGGATGCAGCACTTCACCCATCACGTATACCTCCTGGGTGTCGTTGTACGGCAGCATCAGGCGGTCGCCGGGCTTCAGGTAAATATCCTGGGCGATGCTGTGGCCGTTGCCCAGGGCGGTCAGGTCGAGGTGATAATCCTGCCCGTCACGGGTCAGGATCAGGTCGGACATGTTGGCCTGATCGGCGTTGATCTGGGCCGTGCCCAGGGCTTGCCCCAGGGTCAGCGGAACCGTCGTGATCGGCTGCGGCTCGGTCTTCATGAAGGCGCCCTGCAGCAGTACCTGCTGGCTGTTGTAACCGACGACGCCCACGTCCACCTGCGGCCGCTCCACGTACTTGGCGATCTTCGAGCCGATGGTCTGGCGTACCTGCTCGATGGTCATGCCCGCGACCTTCACCGCGCCGACATACGGGTAGAACATGGTGCCGTCCGAACGGACCAGTCGGCCGTTGGCGGCGGTCTGCTGCTGCGAGCCGGCCGGCGACGTCAGTTCGGGATGGTCCCACACCGTGATGTAAAGCGTGTCGCCGGGACCTACGCGGTAAGGTTCCGGCTTGTACGACAGCAGCGCCTGCGGCACCGCGGCGCCCAGCATCTGCGCATGATCTTCCGTCAGCAGTTGCGGGGTGATCGTCACCAGCTGCACCTGGCTGCTGTCGGTGGGCGTGCCTCGAACCAGTCCGTCGCCGGACATACGTTGTCCCGGAGCCCACACACAACCGCTGACGAGCAGCACCCAACCCAGAACGACAAACGCGGCAATCTTTCTCATGGTCAACAGGTCCTCGCAGGGACGACCGCCAAAACACGCCGGCAAATCGCCATTGAGCAGCACAGATCCACTCCCGCGAACCGGATTTTCCCCGATCGCACCAAAGTGGCTCGCAAAACGCGAAATGACTCTTCCTGAGTACTCCCTGTACCTGAGCGTGGATACCCGCGACAGAAATAGACTGTTAAACGGGATTTATGTGATGCCATATACCACGTGAATGAAACATCACGGATGATCGAATGCATGGCATTGACCATTATCTAATTCAGCTTGTGTTATGCGTATGAAACCGTGCATTTGCCGGTGCAATGAATGCATGAGCGCCCGTGCTGGCGCGGTCCGCGCGCATTCGCCGCCATGTTTCGCGCGAGCTGTGCTCCGACCAACACGATGGCCATCGTCGGTGCGCGCGGGCCGGTCGGAGCCGCAAGATCCCGCCGCTGCGCTCGGCGCCCCGGAACTCCCCGCAAGTCCCGGCGTCAGCCGCGTTCGGCGGCAAATTTTTGGCTGCTTCTGACCTGCAGCGACACCGTCAGGGTGAGCCGGCCTGCGGCATCGCCTGCCGGTCGCCGCCGCACCCCCGAAAGCCGGCGCCGCACCGTGCGCGGCCATGGCGAACAGCCGGTCCGAACTGCGATTTGTATCCCAATCCGGCAGCCGGAGGCCGCGCTACCTTAACGCCCGCTCGCATCATTCTTCGCTTGGCACGATACTGGCTTCACCCGGCCCATCGACTGAACCGCGGCCTGCCCCGCCACCAATGCGCAAGACCATGGAAAACGACGAGAACAAGCCGCGGGTATGGGGAAAAAACTCCCGCGGGTTCTGGCTTACCTTTTGTCTGGCGCTGAGCGCACTCGCCGGCTGGCTGATGTTCCAGCTGGACATCCTCCACTGACGTCGGGCGCGTCGCCGCCCGCTCCGCCAGGCAGCTGAGCCCAACCCGTTCAAGGCTCCTCGGCGGCCCGCCGAGGCCGGCGTGCACGATTCGTGCACAGTCCACCTTGGCATAGTCGGCACCATGTCAGTGTCAGCGCAACGTGACCCTCCGTCGCGCCAGGTCACCGCGGGCCTTCCGCGGGTGGCCTCGATGGCGCGTAAACGCGGGATGGCCCGCGGATCCGGCGCCGGATCCCGCGCCGGCCGGCACGCTGCCGCCGTGATCCCGCGGCTGCGGCCCGCGCACCCCATGTCTCCCTGCTTCCGCGATCGCTGGCAGCTCCCCTGAACGGTGATCCACAAGCGTGCCCGATCGTGGCTGTGACTGCCGGATCGACGCGCGCATCGGCGCGTTCCACCCAAGCATCCGAGGTGCCCGTATGCGGAACATCCAGAACACCAAGCTCGCCATCGTGGGCCTGGGTTATGTCGGCCTGCCGCTCGCCGTGGAATTCGGCAAGCACTACGACACCGTCGGCTTCGACATCAACCAGGCCCGCATCGACGAGCTGGCTTCCGGCCGCGACAAGACGCTGGAAGTCGATGCGGCGGAGCTGGCCGCCGCCACGCGGCTGCGCTTCACCGCCAGGCTGGATGATCTGCGCGACCGCGACACCTACATCGTCACCGTGCCCACGCCGATCGACCTGGCCAAGCGCCCGGACCTGACGCCGCTGATCAAGGCCAGCGAAACCCTGGCCAGGGTGCTCAAGCCCGGCGACGTGGTGGTGTACGAATCGACCGTGTATCCCGGTTGCACGGAAGAGGTGTGCGTGCCGATCCTGGAGCAGGGCTCCGGCCTGGTCTACAACCGCGATTTCTTCGCCGGCTACAGTCCCGAGCGCATCAACCCGGGCGACAAGGAGCATCGCGTCACCGGCATCCGCAAGGTCACCTCGGGCTCCACGCCGGAGACGGCCGATTTCGTCGATCGCCTGTACGGCTCGGTGATCACCGCCGGCACCTACAGGGCCAGTTCGCTGAAGGTGGCGGAGGCGGCCAAGGTGATCGAGAACACCCAGCGCGACCTGAACATCGCGCTGGTCAACGACCTGGCCATGCTGTTCAACAAGCTCGGCATCGACACGCTGGAAGTGCTCGAGGCGGCCGGCACCAAGTGGAACTTCCTGCCGTTCCGCCCGGGCCTGGTCGGCGGCCACTGCATCAGCGTGGACCCGTACTACCTCACCCACAAGGCGCAGGAGGTGGGCCATCATTCCGACGTGATCCTTGCCGGCCGCCGCACCAACGACGGCATGGGCCCGTACATCGCCGGCGAAGTGATCAAGCTGATGGTGTGCAAGGGCATCAACCCGGTGCATGCCCGCGTGCTGATCCTTGGCCTGGCGTTCAAGGAGAACTGCCCGGACCTGCGCAACACCCGCGTGGTCGACATCGTGCTGGCGCTGCGCGGCTACAAGGCCCAGGTGGACGTCCACGACCCGTGGATCAACGCCGCCGAAGCGGAGCACGAGTACGCCATCACACCGCTGGCCGAGCCACAGGCCGGCAGCTACGACGCGGTGATCATCGCGGTCGGCCACCAGCAGTTCGTCGGCATGGGCCCGGCCGGCATCCGCGCATTCGGCAAGCCCGCCTCGGTGCTGTACGACGTGAAATGCCTGCTGCCGCGCGAAGCGGTCGACGGCCGCCTCTGAGCGGAGCTGCATGCCATGAAAGTTCTGGTCACCGGCACCGCCGGCTTCATCGGCTCGCACGTCGCCTTGCGGTTGCTCGAACGCGGCGACGAGGTCATCGGCCTGGACAACCTCAACGACTACTACGACGTCAATCTGAAGAAGGCGCGGCTGGCGCGCTTCATCGCGCATCCCGGCTATACGCACGTGCATGCCGATCTTGCCGATCGCGCCGCGATGGAAACCGCCTTCGCCACGCACAGGCCGCAGCGCGTGATCAACCTCGCGGCGCAGGCCGGCGTGCGCTATGCGGCGGAGAACCCGCACGCCTACGTGGCCAGCAACGTCACCGGTTTCCTGCACGTGCTGGAAGGTTGCCGCCGGCACGAGGTGGAGCATCTGGTGTTCGCTTCCACCAGCTCGGTGTATGGCGCCGACACCGCCATGCCGTTCTCGGAACATCAGCCCACCGAGCATCCGCTGACCCTCTACGCCGCCACCAAGAAGGCCAACGAGCAGATGGCGCACAGCTACGCGCACCTGTACGGCCTGCCGTGCACCGGCCTGCGCTTCTTCACGGTCTACGGGCCGTGGGGACGCCCGGACATGGCGCTGTTCCTGTTCACCCGGGCGATCCTGGCCGGCGAGCCGATCAAGGTGTTCAACCATGGCCGGCACAAGCGCAGCTTCACCTACGTGGACGACATCGTCGAAGGCGTGATCCGCACGCTGGACACGCTGCCGACCCGGGACAGCCAGTGGAACGGCAACGCTCCCGACCCGGCCAGCAGCGGCGTGGCGCCGTACCGGCTGTACAACATCGGCAATGCGGAAACGGTGGAGCTGATGCGCTACATCGCGGTGCTGGAGCAGTGCCTGGGGCGCAAGGCGCAGATGGAGATGCTGCCCATGCAGGCCGGCGACGTTCCCGACACCGAGGCGGACGTATCGGAACTGATCCGCGCGGTCGGCTACGCCCCGAAGGTCTCGATAGAAACGGGCATCGCCAACTTCGTGGACTGGTACCGCGGCTATTACGGCGTGTAGCCTGCTCGCCCGGTTGAGGACGAGCGCATCGCTGAAGTGCCCAGGCCTCGGTCGCTGGCGCGGCGTGCCATGCGCCACGGGAAGCTGGACAATCCCCCCCGCCGATATCGCGCAAGATCAACAGACGCGGGGCATCCAGGCCGCCGTGCCCCGGTTACGCCAACACAGCACCGAGGAAAACGTACATGAACGGTTGGGCCATCACGGGCTGGGCCATGCTGGTGGCGGTCGCCCTCTTCGTCCTCGATCGCCTCGCGCTGTGGATGGAGGCACGCGGCTGGATCTACTGGCGCCGGCGCCAGGCCAAGGGTTCCGCCATCGGCGCGGCCATGCTCGAACTGCAGGATCTGCTGGAAGCCGGTCGTGCCAGGCAGGTCATCGAGGCGCGCGACGAACGTCATGCCGAGGCGCCCGATGCCGGCGCGGCACCGCCGCAACACGAGGGCCGGCGGCCGCACTGACCATCAGAAGCCCAGGCGGGGCTGATCCGGATATCCCATCTCCCCGGGCATACCCGGGGAGATGGCCCGGCACGGCAACGCCCCTCAGAAGCTGGCCGTCACCCGCGCATACCAGAAGGCACCGTTGAAACCGAACGGCGAGGTGAGCGCGTACTTGACGCCCAGGTACTGCAGCGTGGCGTTCTGTTCCTTGCCGGGGTAGGTATCGAACACGTTGTTGCCGCCGACGGCCACCGAGAAGGTGTCGTTGAACTTGTAGCGCGCCTCCAGGTCCAGCAGCGTCTTGCCGCTGTAGTGGTCCACGTCGTCCGGCGGGTTGTTGCTGCCGAACAGGCCGACCGTGGTGCTCCAGCCGCCGTAGCGGTTGACCCGCGCGATGAAGTCGAACTGGCTCAAGCCGTAGTCGAAGCTGAGCACCGCGCGGCTCTTCGGCACCTGGTGCTCGAGGTCGTACACGAAGTCGTTGTTGAGCGTGTTCGGCCTGACCTTGACCACGTCCTGCTTGTTGCGGTTGTAGCGGAAGTCGACGTTGAGCGTCCCATTGCCCAGCTGGTGTCGCGTGTCGACCACGAAATCAATGCCTTTGACATGGGAGTCGAACGCATTGCCGAAGTAGCTGGCGTCGCTGCCGAGCAGCAGCGATGCGTTCGGGTAGCCGCCGGCGGCGAGCTGGTCGACGGTGGCCTGGGTCACGGTCTTGCTGACCAGGCCGATGCGGTTGGCGATCCGGATCCGGTAGTAATCCAGGCTGGTCGTGATGCTGTCGGTCGGCGTCCACACCGCACCCACCGACAGGCTCCTCGATGTTTCGGTCTGCAGCGGCGTGGAACCGAGCGCGCGCGCCACCGGATTGTTCACCGGATAGGTGCCGCTGGGAATCAGGCCGCCCTGGGCGTTCGCCGTGGTGGTGACGTTGAGCGTGTTCGCCTGGCCCGGGGTCGGCGTGCGGAAGCCGGTGTTGAACGTGCCGCGCAGCGCGAACGCATCGGTGAACGCGTAGCGGCTGGAGAGCTTGTACACCACCTTGGAACCGTAGCCGTTCGCATGCTCGTAGCGCACTGCCGCGGCGCCCGACCACTTGTCGGTCAGATTCGTCTCGGCGTCGACATAGGCCGAATCGCTGTTCTGCGTGAAGCGCCCCGCCGCGTTGGCCGGAAAGCCCTGGAACGCGTCCGAGCCCACGCCGAACACCGAAGCGGTCGGCCCCACCTCGGTCGAACCGGGGTCGCCCTGGTGGATGATGTAGGTTTCCTGGCGCCACTGCGCGCCGAAGGCGAGCGTGAGCGGCGAGTTGTCGAACGAGCGGACGAAATCCGCACCAGCGCCCTGCTCGCGCTGGGTCAGCTTGCCGGGGCGGAAGCTGGTCGGCGAAAGGCTGCCCAGGCTGGGGTTGATCGAACCCTGCAGCCGGTAGTCGACCTCGTTGCTGCCGTTGCGGTAATGCACGTCCCACTGCAGGTTGCCCTGGCTGCCGCCACGCACGCCGCCGACCAGCTGGTGATCGGCGATGTCGGCGCCGAACAGCGGGCTGTAGCCGCCGGGGAACTGCGTGTAGATCGGATTGAGCAGCATCCAGCCGCTCGGGCTGGCGGCATTGGCCGTCAGGTAATTCGCCGGGTTGCCGCCGCCGGCCACGATGCTGTCCACCAGCGACTGCGGCGCATCCGCCGGCGTCAGGGTGCCGTCGGCATAGCTGACCAGGGTGGAGCGGCCGCTGATGCCGTACTGCGCCGGCAGCACCGGGCTGCGGTAGAAGAAGCTGGACAGCACCTTCTTGTCCATGAAGTTGCCGTAGCCGTACAGCTGCACGTCGCCGGCCAGCGGCAGGCCGGCGTTGACGAACAGCTTGTTCGTCTTGGTCTGCGGGTCGCCCCAGCGCTGGCCGAGGCCGTCGTACGGCACCAGGTTCGCGCCCACCACCGCCGCCACCGCGGCCGCGCCGCCCTGCGGCACGCCGCGCGAGGTGGGGTCGGTGGTCTCGCGCTCGGCGCTCACATGCACGAAGCCGTCGGTGCCCAGCGGAAAGCCCGCATCGGCATCGTAGCGCCGCAGGGAGCCGTCGCCCTTGCCGTACTTGCCCAGCTCCGCACTGACCGTGACGCCCTTGGGCGCCTTCTTCAGGATCACGTTGACCACGCCGGCGATCGCGTCCGAGCCGTACAGCACCGAGGCGCCGTCGCGCAGCACCTCCACGCGCTCGACCGCGTTGGACGGGAACACCGAGAAGTCGACCGCCTGCGCACCCTGGTTGAAGGTGCCAAGCGGGTCGATCTGCAGGTTGACCAGCGCCGAACGGTGGAAGCGCACGCCGTCGACCAGCACCAGGGTCTGGTCGGGCGACAGGTTGCGCAGCGACACCGGCCGCACGAAGGCCGTGCCGTCGGCGATCGGGAAGCGCTGGGTAGTCAGCGACGGCACGATATTGGTCAGCGCGTCGGTGAGATCCGCCGACGGCTGATTCGCGATCTGGCTGCCGCTGAATGCGTCGATCGGCGAAATGGATTCGGTCGGCGACAGGCCGGCCCGGTGCGTGCCGGTCACCACCACTTCCTGCAGGGTGGTGGTCGACTTGGCCTTGGTCTCGCTGTTGCGCCCCTGTGCCGTGGTCGCCTGACTGGCCGGAGCCTGTCCGCTATCCGACGCCCCCGCGTCCTGCGCCTGCACTGCGCACGCGACCAGCGCCGCGGCGGCAAGCGCCGCGCGCACCGCGCGCAAAAGCACCACATTCACCCCTGCATGGTTATGCATGTTGTCTCCCCTCCGGATGGCCGCTGCAATTCCCCTCAGCGCAAACTACTCCCACCCCTTGCGCCGAAAAAGGCCTCCATTGGTAGTACGTGCGTGAAATCACTTTGGCGGCGGCAGCCTTGCCACGCGGCGCACTCGTCACCGCGCCGCACTGAAGCATGGCGCCATGCCGCGTTCGGCTCCGCCGGCACCCCGGGCATGCCGACACGGATCCCTTCGCATGAACTTGCAACCCGGGTTCGCACGACAGGAGTCGGGGCGTTGGAGGCAGGAAGTGGACCCTGCCCGTTCTTGCGGGCGTTCCGTTGCGCGGGCGATCCGGACACGCCAATGCTGTGGGCGACTCGAAAATCCCACCTGCTACATGGCCGGACTGACCGGAAAAAGGGGCGCTATGACCGACCTGGCGCATGGCTCGGGTCGCGAGTGGAGTCGGCACCTGCAGCACCCTGCTCCGCTTCGTGGACGGCGATCCGGTGCGCGAGAACCCGGTCATGCTGAAGTTCAAGGCGCTCGATGTAGCGACAGCGGCGATCGACCGTCCATTGCGCATCCGTGGCATCAAGCCCCGCGGCAATCACGCGCTGCAGATGTTCTATTTCCAACGCCAATAGAGCACGGGACCGCTCTATGAGTAGCTCAAGTTCGCGAACGATGTGCATGATGCGAGCTTAGCCACTAACGGGACGAACGGCACTGTCGCGTGCCGTCCCGGAAATCGGGAGGGGCCGGCGAAGCAGGCACTACCCGCCAGCCACTCCACAATTTGCCACAAGCGCGCCATCCATGTCAGGGACAAAATGCGCAACGCGAGATTATCCGTTCGCTCAGAAGTTGCCCCTGACACTTTCACCGGCGATTCGCCGGCAGCCGGCGATCAACGGCATACCAGCACTGGAATCTCGCTTTCCAGCAGCGTCTTGTGGGTCTCGCTTCCGAGCAGCAAGCGGGTCACGCCGCGCCAGCCGTGCGATGCCATGACCACCAGGTCGCAATGCTGGGTCCGCGAGGTCTGCACGATCGCCTCGTGCGGATGGTCGTTGAAGAGATAGCTGCTGCCGCACTCGATGCCGGCCGCCTTGGCCAACTTCTGCACCTCGGCCAGATAACGTTCGGCGCGCGCAACGGCGTCCCGCGTGTAGGTGGCCTCGGTGGCTGTCACCATCTCGGCCATGTAGGCGATGGTGTGGAATGGCGCCACCACATGCAGCGCATAGACCTTTGCCTTGCACGCTTGCGCCAGTTCCAGGCCGAGCTTGACCGCGCGCAACGAAAGCTCCGAACCGTCGATGGGAAGAAGGATGTGCTTGAACATGGCTGACTCCTCGAGTGGATTGCCCCCGGTGGCGGGTACCGTCATCGCCCGCGACCGCTTCGCGGCCGGTCACGGGTTCTGATTCGTCAATGGCAAGGCCGCCGGCCC
The DNA here is from genome assembly GCA_024711345.1 of Rhodanobacter sp. Classification (GTDB taxonomy): domain Bacteria; phylum Pseudomonadota; class Gammaproteobacteria; order Xanthomonadales; family Rhodanobacteraceae; genus Rhodanobacter. The sequence goes on from JANJTA010000028.1 coordinate 30,938, forward strand.
GCCACATGGCCGGTGGATGCGCGGCGTTGACCTCCCCCGATGTGGCAGTGGATCGCAGCCCTTGCGGCGACGTAACCGGCCTGCCCATGCCCGTGCCTTCCGTACCGACCGCTGCAGTATGTGCACGCCCGTCGGCGCAATGTTGACCGCGATCAAGTGGAAACCACGTCGCACCTGGTGGAGTCCGGTCAATCGGCCCGCGCCCTGGCAGACTCACCATGAAGCCGAGCGGTAACGCGAAGTGTCGCCTGTGCGTAGGCGCACGACCCGCCGGACTGCGCAGACAAACCCATGCCGGCGCCGGCAACCCGGCGCGAGCGCCAGAGAAAGCCCGGCTTCACCGGGAAAGAACCGGGAGCCGACTCGGCAGAGCCAAGCACGACCGAAAAAGAGCCTCGCGCCAAGGAAAAAGAGCCCGGCGAGGCTCGGTCGAGTGTCGCGTTCCGCTGGAAAAGAGTCGTGCTCCGGTGAAAAAGAGCCGGGTTCCGACGAAAAAGAGCCGCGCGAGGCACGGTGGCGTGTCGAGCGTGGCTCTCCCTGCCCCGCGCTCGGCACGGAAAGCGTCGTAGTTGGGGCTGGAGGAGCCGCGCGTGGTATCGAAAACTAAAGCGGGTAAGTTGCTCTGCCCCAGTTCACTCAATGTCGATGAGGCGCCGACATTCCTGCGCCCCGCGGGTCGAGCCCGACAGTGCGGATCTGAAGAATCGGGGCCAGGCAAGTGGCGCCGCTTAGCTCCGGTAGCTCTTCGTGATTCGAAGTCCTTGCGAACTGTATCCAATCAGATACAATTGACGACATGCCCTACATCGTCCAACTCACGGAAGAGTTCGCTGTCTGGCACAAGAACCTGCGCGACTTGAAAGCGCGCATCGCAATCGCACGCCGCCTTGATCGCGCCGCCGCCGGCAATCTGGGGGATGTGAAACCCGTTGGCGAGGGCGTCTCTGAAATGCGAATCGACGTCGGCCCCGGCTATCGCACCTACTTCACGTTGCGGGGCAATGCCATCGTCATTCTGTTGTGCGGCGGCGACAAGAAAACCCAGCAGCGCGATATCAAGCGCGCCGCCCAGCTTGCGAAGGAGGTCTGACATGGCCCTTCAACTTACGACCTTCGATGTTGCCGACTATCTGGACAGCGAGGAAGCCATTGCCGAGTATCTATCTCAGGTGATGGCCGATGGCGACGACGACGAGCTCCTTCGGGCCCTTGGGCACATAGCCAAGGCCCGCGGCATGTCGCAACTTGCCAAGGATGCCGGAGTTGGCCGCGAGAGCCTGTACAAGGCGCTAAAGCCAGGCGCAACACCCGGATACGCCACGGTGGGGAAAGTGGTGCGCGCGCTGGGGTTTCGGATGGCGGTGCAACCGGCAACCAAGCAGAAGGCCGCGGCAGCAACCAGGAAGCCAGCGAAGCCAAAGACGTCAGTCGCAGTTGCTGCCACGAAGAAGGCGAAGAGCGCCGCGGCTGGAGCCGAACGCCTGAAAGGAACACGCGCGCGAGCGTAGATTCGGCGCGCTGCTGGAAGGACTGGACTATGCGTATCTGACTCTAAAGCTTCGTGCTACTCGGAATGGGGGGACGTCGTGCTCTTACGAAGGTCATCGTGCGTAATTTCTCCAGCCCGAACCAATTCACGATAGCGAAGTCCCTTCTTAAGAACAGAGATAAGACTGTCACCATCACTATTGAGAATAACTTCCTCATAAGCAACGTTGTTGCCTGTGAAGTGCAGTGATATGCAGTTCATGAATTTGCGGAGTGCATCTAGCGCAGACTCAATTTCAGCTCGCGACGGCCCCGGAAGCGATGCCTCTGATTTCTTGAGCATGGTGTTCAGATCAAAATGAGCTATCCGTTTGTTACGCCTCTCTTTAATCTTTACGCAGGCGCTGTCATATGCGCCTATCAACAACGGCAGTTCAGCTACTAACGCGCCGGTAGCAATGACCTTTTCAGAAAGTGTGCGAAGGGTAAGATTTTCAAAGGTCTCGCGCCCTACTCGCGACGCCGCCGGATCTCCTAGCTTTGCAAGCCCGAGTTGGACGTCCTCAAGCAGCACGTCTTGAAGCATGGCGGCAAATGTTCCGGCAGCTTTGTTGAGAACGTCGACGCGATCAGGACTGGTCCCGTATAGTTGCCTGTAGATGGTCCAACGGCCATGCAACCATGTGACCTCGTAGTCAATTGCTCGCCATAGCTCGTCTATTTCAGGTACGCCAAGTGCAGATGTCATCAAAGCTCGCTCATACGCCGTGTTGCTCTATGAAAGCGGGAAGATAATGAAGAAGTGCTCGCACAGGGTCGGCGGAGACTTCATGCCATTGAGCATGAAGCGCAGAGTTTCTTAGGTCCGTATACCCCAGAAGCGCGCCCTTAGTTGTCTTTGTGATTACATCTGCCTTCAGAAGTCCAATCACTACACTGTTGAAATCTTTGTCAGCCAAATTTTCAAGACCGCTTTTGATGGCGAGACGCTTAACTGAGTCCTCCAGGACTACGCAAGCAAGCGCTGCCGCAACATCCTTTGCCCCGCTTTCCAAGGCATTTCTCGAAGAGTCCAGAAAATCACCTTGAACATCAAGAAGAATTTGGGTGCGGATGTCATCTAACAAGCCATGCCTTATTGACTCAATAGTGCCGAGCAGAACGCCCTCAGCTTCTTGGAGCCGAGCAAGCGTTCCGCGACGAATATTTGTGCTAAACAATACCGCTTGTGCATGCCCTGAACCGTAAACAAAATTAATTAATGCGATGCTTTCTGTAACAAGCGCATGGTATGCGACGGCATCCCTGAACGCAGACACCATGTTGGTGGTATACCAGCTAGCTGCAACAGCAGGAAATTTGGCAAGCACCCGCTCTATTTGTTCAACCAACTTTGCGTCTTGAGACATGCTGACAAGCCTCACCTATACGGACCGCGGTCCGGTTAGACATCCTGATCACACCCAGAAAACTGAGCGTAACGCCCCATCCAGACCCGAGCATATCCGCGCCCGGTCAGGCTAACAATCGGATGCACGCCTAGGCCTGCCACGCCCGGCCAGTTTTTATAGCCATCCATATATGAAGCCACGACGACGAGAACCGCGCCTAAATTTTTCTGTTGACAGCGCGGGATTTCAATCTACCCTATCCATGTGCGTTGCCAGCCGTCGGCCTCGCACCCATCCGCGAACACTCCGGATCGTGACCACGCAACACCCCGGCGAATACGGACGCCAACACTAGGCCCCAGACGATCATCTAGCATCGTCCCCTGCCCCAGACCTTCCCAACCCCTTAGATCATGCGCGACGCTCGTCTAGAGCGTATCAGCCGACTTGGCTGCAACTGATCCCTTCGCCTGTTCGGATAAAACTGATTGGGGCGACTGTAGAACCCGCAAATGAGGTTCCTTGCATAACGGGAAGCGCCGCGACGGGCCGAAAGGCTACGCGGGGGCGCGCAAGGTGATGCTAAGCAGCTGGCCCGGACCGTGATTCGGCTGTGACCCAACAAATATGCCCGCGTTGAATCAAGACGTTTACTTCAGGAATGGCACTGCCGTTTCAGTTGTGAAGGTGGCCCCTATGACCCCGGCTTTGTCTAGCTGGGTAAGGGCTTCTGTATCCCTCACTTCTAGAATGGTTAGTGAAGGATCAAAAGCTAAAGCAAAGAACTAAAGAACACAACCAAACAACCGGAACGAGCTTTACTTATCACACCATTACTTATCAAACAACACGCCCATTCTTTTCTAGCAAATTTCTAGAAACCTCCTAAACAATTCCTAAAAAACAACTGCCTAAAGAAATTCCTTGACCATTTGCAGCCGCCCTTCAATCATTACCACCCCGAGCCAGTCCCGGCCCGGCCCAAAGAGGTCAACAGCCCAAACAACTATGCAAAGGAGTCACAATATGCCCATCAAAGCAGCCGCGCCCCTCCCGCTCGAAATCGAAGCAGCAACGCAGCAACTTAACAAAGCCTTGAAAGCTTCCGGCGCCACCCCCGGCCAGCGCGCGGCCTTGCGTGATGTCGCCCGAGCCGCGTTCAACGCTGGGCTGCAAGCTGCGCCCTACTCACCCGTAGAGCTTGACGAACTCATTGAAAGGTTGGAAGCCAACCCGCTTAACCTTGATGACTTCAAGATTGATCTTTCAGGACTTGACGACGCAATTAAGGCATTCGAAGCGGCATCAGCCACGATGCGCTAATGTTTGTAGGGGCGCCAGCCTATAAGGGCGGCATCACTGCCACCCTGTTAATCAGAGAACGCGCTCAAGATGGCCATCGCTCCCCGTGGCCCTTTTAGCAATTGCCACGCTGCCGTCACGCATGACGAACTCATAGAGAACGGTGCCGGTGTAGCCGCCGTAGCTGTTCTTGGCATTGACCAGACACGTGACGCGATAGCCGTAGATCAACTTTGAGGCGTCGGAGAGCCACCCTTTCTTGTAATCGCCACAGTCGATCTTCGCGCTGTAGGGATCCTTTAGCGCCATATCGAAGTAGCGACGCGCTGTCGCTTGGACTTGATCCTCTGTCATGGGAGAACCGTAGTCCGCGGTGGCAATCTGCGCGCTATAGTTAATGTTTGATCCCAGATCAAAGTAGTTTTGCGTCGCTTCCTGGGCGTTGACGCAAACGCTAAAACTGAGCGAAGCGAGTAGTAGAGCGGTTCGTTTCATGGCGTTCCCCGTGTGAGCTGCCGATTATCCTTCGGCGGTTATCGTTAGATCACTAATGGCGGCGCAGCACTACACCAGCATGGGCGGGGTTAGCTTCAAGGGATACTTGATGCTAGCGACCATTTCCGCACGCCTGTTCACAGTGACTTGCGGCAAGTTCCCATAGCCCTCTGTAGTGCTGCCTTTTTTGTGGCCCAGCAATGGCCCGATTTCCTCATCCATGTAGCCCGCAGCGCGCAAGGCGTCTGTAAAGGTATGCCGAAACCTGTAGGAGTTGCCGGAAGCGATCCCCTCGCGCTTCATGTAGGCCAGCCACCATAGCGACGCCTCGCGCGAAATCCGTCCGTTGCCGTCTGGCTTGAACCCCGGGAGCAGCTCTTTAGCCCGCGTCTTTACCACGCCGTCGCGATATTTCAGCAAGCCTAGCCGCAACAGCTCCGGATGCAGCGGCAACACCCGCACGCTCCCTTCCGTCTTGGCAGTCATACCCTCACCTTCGTCCGTGATGTGAAAGGCCCAATGACCGCCTACCTTGCGAATGTCCTGACAACGCAGCTGCGCGATTTCGCCGAGACGTGCGCCGGTGTAGAGACAGATAACGGGAATCCAGAAGCGCCAATCTGCAAGGCGTAGCTTGCCGGGCGTGTAGTCATCGTCCGGCCCAGAGCAGCCCGTGAAGGCAGGCAGCGCAAACATGCGCTTTAGGTCGGCGGCACTGTAGGAATTTCAGCTCCCCTTGCGTCCCAGCTTGAAGCCTAGCCCCTCTGTCATGTTGGGTTCGGGCGCGTAGTCGTTGGCATAAAGCCACTTGAAGTACCCGCCCAACGCGAGCCTTGACCAGCTCAGCAGAATTGGTGCTACGTCTGGAATCTTTGCCCATAAAACCCTTGTTTTCAAGGGTATTCATGCGTTTAGGTGGCGGAGAGAGTGGGATTCGAACCCACGGAAGGTTTGACCCTTCGCCGGTTTTCAAGACCGGTGCCTTAAACCGCTCGGCCATCTCTCCATAAGTTCTCGGTGGCAGAGTTTATCAGGGACTCTGCGGCGGGCGGCCGTTGCCGCCCTTCTTCGACAGCGCCACCAGACAGCCGACCAGGATCGCCACCGGAATCAGCGCACCGAGCAGCGGAACCAGCAGCACCGGTTCGCGCACGACCATCGGCACCAGCTGGGTGGCGCTGGCGAAGGCGATGATGGCAAGGCGCCAGCGGCGGCTGTGGCGGGCGAGCCAGAAGCTGGCGAGGACCAGCGCCAGCGCGACCACGGACAGGTCGAGGTCGAGCGTGGGCAGGCGCCACACGCTCTCGAAACCGAGCCGCATGCCGATTACCGTGGCCAGCACCGCCAGCAGGAAGAAGCTGGTGTAGAACTCCACCCTGCCCCAGCTGCCGCGCGTTGGCGTCGGCGCGTTCATGCGATGCGGTCCAGACCGGCCATGTACGGGCGCAGTACTTCGGGTACGTCGATCGAGCCGTCGACGTTCTGGTAGTTCTCCATCACCGCGATCAGGGTGCGGCCGATGGCGAGGCCGGAACCGTTGAGCGTGTGCACCAGTTCGGGTTTGCCGTTGTCGGCGTTGCGCACGCGGGCCTGCAGGCGGCGCGCCTGGAAGTCCTCGCAGTTGGAGCAGCTGGAGATTTCGCGGTAGGTCTGCTGGCTGGGCAGCCACACTTCCAGGTCGTAGGTCTTGACCGCGGTGAAGCCCATGTCGCCGCTGCACAGCAGCACTTTGCGATACGGCAAACCGAGTTTCTGCAGCACCTTCTCGGCGTGGCCGACCATTTCCTCCAGCTGCGCATGCGACTGGTCGGCGCGGGCGATCTGCACCATCTCGACCTTCTCGAACTGGTGCTGGCGGATCATGCCGCGGGTGTCGCGGCCGTAGCTGCCGGCCTCGGCGCGGAAGCAAAGCGTGTGCGCGGTCATGCGCAGCGGCAGCGCGTCGGCGTCCTGGATGGTGTCGCGCACCAGGTTGGTCAGCGAGACTTCGGCGGTGGGAATCAGGTAGCGCTTCGTCTCGCCGACCTCGGTGGCGAACAGGTCTTCCTCGAACTTCGGCAGCTGGCCGGTGCCCTGCATGCTGTCGGCGTTGACGATCACCGGCACGTTGCATTCGAGATAGCCGTGCTCGCCGGTGTGAAGGTCCAGCATGAACTGGCCCAGTGCGCGATGCAGGTGCGCCAGCTGGCCGCGCAGCACGGTGAAGCGCGCGCCGGACAGCTTGGCGCCGGCGTCGCCGTCGAGCCAGCCGTGGCGTTCGCCCAGTTCGACGTGGTCCTTCACTTCAAAGGCGAACTCGCGCGGCGTGCCCCAGCGGCCGACTTCGGCGTTGTCGCTCTCGTCCTTGCCGACCGGCACGGACGCGTGCGGGATGTTGGGAATGCCCAGCGCGATCTCGGCCAGCTTCGCCTGCGCCTCGGCCAGCGCCTGCTCGTTGGCCTTGAGCTTGTCGCCGATGCCGGCGACTTCGGCCATCAGCGGCGCCACGTCCTCACCCCTGGCCTTCGCCTGGCCGATCGCCTTGGAGCGCGTGTTGCGCAGGTTCTGCAGCTCCTGCGTCTCCATCGCCAGCTGCTTGCGGCGGCTCTCCAACGCCTCCACGGCGGCCACGTCCAGCGTGTAGCCGCGGGTTTCGGCGAGGCGCGCGGCGGTTTCGGCGAGGCGCGAACGCAGCAGGGCGGGATCCAGCATGATCGAAGTCCAGGTGAAGGCTTGAACCGTGAATTATCGCTGTCGGGTGGCTATGCCCGCAATGCAACGCACGCTTTCCCTCCCCTGCCGCACATCCCGCAAGGAAGCTTCCCTCGGTCACAGGGGAGGGAGCCAGGCGGCCGAACTCAGCTGGCCAGCTTGCGCTCGCTGCGGCCCAGCCACCAGGCCATCGCGGCGCCGGCGAGCAGCCAGCCGACGAGTTGCTCGACCAGGGCGGCCAGGGTGAAATCGAGCGGGAAGCGGTACCAGTTCCAGTACGGCACCATCGTGCACAGCCAGGCGAACACCGCTGCCGCCGCGGCCAGCGCCACGCGCCGGCGGAAACCCAGCCCGGCCAGGCCCAGCACGAAGGCCAGCGCCAGTGCGGCGAGCGTATCGGACGCCCACTGCCGGCCGATCTGCGGGCCCATCTGCATCATGTCCTCGCCCTGCGGCAGGTAGACCACGAAGGCGTACGGCGACGTCGCCGCCTTTTCCGAATAGGCCTTCAGCACCGCCTCGTCGCCCATCTTCTTCGGATCCAGCGACGGCAGGATGTAGATGCCGGGCTGGTTGCCCAGCCCTTCATGCAGGCTGCCCAGGACGGCGTTTTCGCTGGCCGGCAGATGGATGCCGGTATCGCCCAGTCCCAGCGCCATGTGCGCCACCACGCCCCAGATGAACATCACGATGCCGCCGATCAGGCCTGCCACGAGTACGCGCATGGTTACACCCTCCCCTTGTTGATCCGGCGAATCTAGGCGAGGCCGCACGACGGCGGCAAGGGAGCGCGCAGCAGGCGCCGGAGGACCTGGCGCGGCGATGTCGTGCAAGAAGCATCGCCCGCCAGCGGGCTCCTACTTGCGGGCCTTGGCGCGGGCGGCGCGCAGGGCCAGCAGCTTTTCGCGCAGCTGCAGTTCCAGGCCGCGCTCGACCGGTTCGTAGAACACGCTGCCGGCCAGTGCGTCGGGCAGGCACTGCTGGTCCAGCGCGATGCCGCCTTCGGCGTCGTGGTCGTACTGGTAGCCCTTGCCGTAGCCGAGGCCCTTCATCAATTTCGTCGGCGCGTTGCGCAGGTGCATCGGCACTTCCAGCGTGCCGCCCTCGCGCACCGCGTCGCGGGCCTTGTTGTAGGCCATGTAGGCGGCGTTGCTCTTCGGCGAGATGGCCAGCCAGATCGCCAGCTGGGCCAAGCCCAGTTCGCCTTCGGGGCTGCCGAGGCGCTCGTAGGTATCCCACGCGTCCAATGCCATGCGCCACGCGCGCGGCTCGGCCAGACCGACGTCTTCCACCGCCATACGGGTCATGCGCCGGGCCAGGTACAGCGGGTCGACGCCGCCGTCGAGCATGCGGCACAGCCAGTACACCGCGGCGTCGGGGTCGGACGAGCGCACCGACTTGTGCAACGCCGAGATCTGGTCGTAGAACTGTTCGCCCTGCTTGTCGAAACGACGGGTGCGATCGGCCAGCACCTGGGTCAGCGTGGTCTCGTCGATGCGCCGGTCCTCGGCCAGTTCGGCGGCGATTTCCAGCAAGGTCAGCCCGCGGCGTACGTCGCCGTCGGCAGCCTGGGCGATCGACTCCAGCGACTCGTCGGCCACTTGCAGCTGCAGTTCGCCCAGGCCGCGTTCGCTGTCGGCCAGCGCGCGCTTCAGCGCGGCAACGATGTCGCCGGTGGAGACCGGTTCCAGCACGTGCACGCGGCAGCGCGAGAGCAGCGCGGAGTTCAGCTCGAACGAGGGGTTCTCGGTGGTGGCGCCGATGAAGATGATCACGCCGCGCTCGATGTGCGGCAGGAAGGCGTCCTGCTGGGTCTTGTTGAAGCGGTGTACCTCGTCGACGAACAGCACGGTGCGCCGCCCCTGGGCGAAGTTCGCCTCGGCCTCGGCCAGCGCCTTGCGCACGTCCGGCAGGCCGGACAGCACGGCGGAAATCGCGCGGAAATCCGCGTCGGCGTAGCGCGCCACCAGCAGCGCCAGGGTGGTCTTGCCGCAACCGGGCGGCCCCCACAGCACCATCGAGTGGATCTTGCCCGCTTCCAGTGCGCGGCGCAGCGCCTTGTCGGGGCCGACCAGGCGCTGCTGGCCGACGATCTCGTCGAGGCTGCGCGGGCGCATGCGCTCGGCCAGCGGCTTGAGCGCATCGGGTTCGGCGAACAGCCCGGGGCTGGATGGCGGGGCGTGGCGGGGCATCCGGGGATGATAAGCCATGCTGCCCATCCATCCGGCGGCGGCGGATTGCCGCTATGATTTCGCCACGCGGCGGCGCTCGATCCGCTGCGTCCGTCGGGGGCAGATGCAGGTGAACGCAAGGGGGCCGTTTCCCTTCCGGGAAATGATCGCGACAGGGCGCACCCGCGCATGCCTGCCGGGCAGGCTGCGTCGCGCATGAGCGGCGCGAATCGTCGCCCCCGGCGTTTGCGCGAGGCACTGGCGGGTCTGTTGCTGTTGCTCTTCCTGTGCGCGCCGGCCCGCGCCGACAGCGGCGATCCCTGGGCTCCGTTCGATACCCCCTGGTTCGACCAGGTCGGCATCTCCGACGGCTTGCCGCATTCGGTCACCACCGCGATCGCCCAGGACCGCGACGGCCTGGTCTGGATCGGCACCATGGGCGGCCTGATCCGTTACGACGGCTACCGCCTGCAGGTATTCGGCGCCGGCAGCGGCCTGCCCGACGCCTACGTGCGCAGCCTGCTCGCCCTGCCCGACGGCAGCCTGCTGGTGGGCACCAATACCGGCGGACTGGCCCGCTTCACGCAGGCCGACAACCGCTTCCACGTCTACCCGGTCGGCGCCGGCGGCCTTTCGGACAGCAAGGTCTACGCGCTCGGCGACGACCACGCCGGCGGTGTCTGGGTCGCCACCGAGAATGGCCTGAACCACCTTGACCTGCTCACCGGCACGATCCGTCGGGTGGATACCGGGGCAGCGACCGCGGCACGCAACTTCAGCGTGCTGCAGGATCGCCAGGGCAACCTGTGGCTGGGCAACAATGACGGGCTGTTCGTGCGCCGCGCCGGCACCGACGCCTTCGTGCGGCAGACCACGCCGGACAGCCTCGCCGCCGCCGTGCTCGGCAACCAGATCTGGGCCGTGATGCAGGACGGGAAAGGTCGCCTGTGGGCTGGCAGCGTGCAGGCTGGCGCGGCGTATCGCGATACCGATGGCCGCTGGCACGGTGTGCCGCGCTTCAGCGGCTACCCGGACGGCGCCCGCCACTCGACCGTGCGCGACTTCCTGCAGACCGCCGGCGACACGGTGTGGATCGCCACCGATGGCGGCGGCGTGCTCGCATACACGCCTGGCGAGGCGGACGTGCGGCGGATCGACCACGACCCGGCGATACCCTCGTCGCTGCCCGGCGACTCGGTGCGCGCGCTGCTGCGCGACCGTTCCGGCAACCTCTGGGCGGCCACCGACCTGGGCGTCGCGCACAGCAATCCGCAGGCACGCACCGCGTTCTCGCTGCTGCCCTCGCCGCTGCAGGACAACGCGCTGTCCGATACCAACGTGCACAGCATCTTCGTCGATTCGCGCGGGCGGATCTGGCTCGGCCTCGGCGCCGGCCACATCGACGTGATCGACCTGAAGGCCGGCTCCATGCGCCACCTTCGCCTGGACGGCCGGCAGACCCAGCGGGACGTGCGCAGCCTCACCGAAGCCGACGGCTCGGTCTGGGTCGGCACCCAGGGCCTGGCGCGGATCGACCCGGACACGCTGGCGATCGAGGATTCGATCCTGCCGGCGCTGCACGACAAGCCGGTGCTGAGCCTTCGACCAGACGGCGGGCGCTTGCTGATCGGCACCTACGACGGCCTCTACCGCTACGACATCCGCAGCGGCAGGCTGGAGCACGCCAGCCACGCGCCGGGCGGTCCGGCCAGCCTCGCCAGCAACACCGTGCGCTACATCGCGCAGCTGGGCAGCGACTGGTGGTACGGCACCAGCCACGGCCTCAGCATCGCCCGCGGCGACAGCCTGCCGCGCCACTTCACCAACCTGCGCCACCGCGCCGACGACCCGACCAGCCTGCCGCAGGACCTGATTGGCTCGATCAGCCGCGGCCCGCGCGGACAGGTCTGGATCAGCACCTTCGGCGGCGTTGGCATCGTCGACCCGCCTGCCGACGGCGAAGCCTGGCGTTTTCGCACGGTCGACCAGGCACAGGGCCTGTCCAGCAACAAGGTCACCGCGGTGCTGGCCGACGATCACGGCCGGTTCTGGGCCAGCCTGTCCAACGGCGTGGCCCGGATCGACGGGGATACGCACAAAGCGATCAGCCTCGGCCCGCGCGACGGCCTGCGCATCGCCAGCTATGTCAACGTCGCCGCGGCGCGCGCGCCCGGCGGCGAGCTGCTGTTCGGCGGCATGGGCGGGTTGACCGTGATCCGCCCGCACTGGCAACCGCAGCCGGCCGCCGCCGCGCCGCTGGCGGTCACCAACGCCGTCGCCAACGGCGTCGCCCTGCCGTTCGGCAAGCTGCCGGGCAGCGGCGCCCGGATCACGCTGGACAGCGGCAGCCGCAACCTGCGCCTGGACTTCGCCCTGCTCGACTACCAGGCGCCGATGGAAACCGCCTACAGCTACCGAATGGACGGGCTCGACGAGGACTGGACCAGCATCCCCCGCGGCAACCTGCCCAGCGCCATCTACACCAGCCTGCCGCACGGGCAGTATCGGCTGCGCCTGCGCGCCGCCACCCGCGGCCTGCAACCGCACACGGTCGAGACCGATCTCGCGGTCACGGTGCGGCCGCGCTGGTACGAGACCACGCTCAGCCGGGTCGCCGCCGCCCTGCTGCTGGCGGCGCTGGTCGCGGCGCTGGTGCATTTGCGCACCCTGTACCTGCGCCGGCAGGCGGCCCAGCTGCAGCGGCAGGTGGAAGAGCGCACGCGCGACCTGCTGGTGGCGAACCGCCGGCTGGACGAACTGGCCAGCGTCGACGAACTCACCGGCGTCTACAACCGGCGCCGCTTCCTCGAACTGGTCCGGCTCGAGCGCGAACGCGCACCGGACGGCTCGACCTGCATCGCGCTGTTCGACCTGGACCGTTTCAAGCTGATCAACGATACCCACGGCCACCTGGCCGGCGACGCGGTGATCCGCGGCGCGATCGAGGTGATCCGGCAGCACTGCCGCCAGGGCGATCTGGTCGGCCGCTACGGCGGCGAGGAGTTCGTGCTGTGCCTGCCCGCCACGCCCCTGCCGCTGGCGCGGGAGATTGCCGAACGCATCTGCGCGGCGCTGGCGGCCACGGCGGTGGGGCATGACGGACGCGCGATCCCGGTGACCGTCAGCGTCGGCGTCGCCGCGCTGCGTCCGGACGAGTCGATCGAACAATGGCTGTCGCGCGCGGACAAGGCCTTGTACGAAGCCAAGCGCGCCGGCCGCAATCGCTGCGCCATGGCCGGCTGAGCGGCGGCGCTCACGCCGCGTCGGTGTCGATGCCGCGAACCAGCGTGTACTGGCGGTAGATGCCGTAGCTCACGCCGCACAGGCCGGTGAGCACGGCCGGAATCAGCAAGGTGCGCTCGCCCAGTTGGCGGAACAGCACCGCGCCCACGGCGCTGCCGAAGGTGAAGCTGCCGATCACCAGCACGCAGACGCGGATGCGCAAGGTGTCCACCTCCAGCCCGCGCAGGCGCTGGCCGATGTAGATGCCGAGATCGGTGAACATGCCCGAGACGTGGGTGGTGCGGAACACCATGCCGCTGAAGGTGCTGGCCATGCCGTTCTGCAGCCCCGCCGCCATCGCCGCCAGGTCCAGGCCGTACGAGCTGCCCCGGTCCAGCAGCGGCACCGCGGCGAACAGCAGCAGCGACTCCAGCACCAGCGCCACGCCATAGCGCCGGCCCAGCTTCAGCGTGTGCTGCTGCACGATCAGGCCGCTGAGCAGCGCACCGAGCAGGAAGGCGCTGATCGACAGCAGCCAGTGCCACGCCTCGCCGCCGTCGCCGGTGCCCGCCGCGATGCCGAGCAGGCTGGTGGACCCGGTGAGGTTGGTGATCGACTGGTGGCGGAAGCCCATGTAGCCGGCGGCGTTGACCATGCCGGCGATGAAGGCGAGGATGCCGCCGCCGATCCAGGCCCAGCGCGGCAGGCGGCGCAGCAGCGGCATGGCGGCTCAGTCCTTCAGCGGCTGCACGTCGATCACCGGCGCGTCGCCGATCACGTCGGTGCCCTTCGGCGGCACGAAGTTGAAGGTGGACGGCGCAATCGGCACGTTGCGCTGCCAGCCGGAAAAGCGGATCTCGGTGGTGGAACCGAGCTGGTCGCGGAACGTCATGCGGGCCAACCCGTTTGCGTCGAAACCGAGGTCGGCATAGTCGAACTGCGGGTCCTTCGCGGTGGAACTGAGCCGCAGCCAGAGCAGGCCGTCGTGCTCGCCCCGCTCGGCCACCTTGAAGTCCCGGTCCATCTGCTTGAGGTCGGTCAGCACGGTGAGCGGACTGTGCGCCTCCTCGCTCGACTGGATGCGTACGGTGACCTGCTCCAGCTCCGGGTCGTACATCCACACCCGGCTGCCGTCGGCCACGATGGTCTGCTTGTACGGCGCAGTGGTGTCCCAGCGGAACTGGCGCGGCGCCTGCAGCGCCAGCGTGCCGGAGCTGTTCTTGCTGGTGTGGCCGTTGAGGTCGGTGAGGGTCTGGCTGAAGTGACCGGTCAGCGAATGCAGGCCGGTGGCGAATGCATCCAGCCGTGCGCGCGCCGGACCGGTGGCGGCCTGCGCCACGGCGTTCAGCGACAGCGTCAGCGCAACGGCGGACAGGGCGAGCAGGAAGCGCTTCATCGGATTCCCAGGTACGTGGCGAAGGCGGTGGATTGTGGGGAGTGCCGGCTTAACGGATCGGTAGGAGCGCACCCTACGCGCGATGCTCCTGGCGCGACATGATGAAGATCATCGCACCGTCACTTCAGTTCTTCGGCGGCGGCGGCGCCAGCACCTCGCGGTTGCCGTTGTGCTGCGGGGCGCTGACCACGCCGTCTTGCTCCATCTGCTCGACCAGTCGCGCGGCGCGGTTGTAGCCGATGCGCAGGTGCCGCTGCACGCCGGAGATCGAGGCGCGGCGGGTCTGCGTGACCACCGCCACGGCCTTGTCGTACAGCTGGGTATCCGCGTCGCCGCCTTCCTCGCCCTCCTGCGGCAGGCCGGCGTCGTTGATGAACTTGCCGTCGGCGGTGGCCTGTACTTCCTCCAGCACGCCTTCGATGTAGTTCGGCGCGCCCTGCGACTTCAGCCAGGCCACCACGTGGTGCACCTCGTGGTCGTCGACGAAGGCGCCGTGCACGCGCTCGGGCGTGGCGGTGCCCGGCGGCAGGTACAGCATGTCGCCGTGGCCGAGCAGCGTCTCCGCGCCGCTCTGGTCGAGGATCGTGCGCGAGTCGATCTTGCTGGACACCTGGAACGCAATGCGGGTGGGGATGTTCGCCTTGATCAGGCCGGTGATCACGTCCACCGACGGACGCTGGGTGGCCAGGATCAGGTGCACGCCGGCGGCGCGCGCCTTCTGCGCCAGGCGGGCGATCAGCTCCTCCACCTTCTTGCCGACGATCATCATCATGTCGGCGAATTCGTCGATGAACACCACGATGTACGGCAGCGGCTCCAGCGGCTCGGCGGCGAGGTTCGGCATCTCCGGGTTCGGCCGGAACAGCGGGTCCAGCAGCGGCTGGCCGGCGTTCTCGGCGTCCTTCACCTTCTTGTTGAAGCCGGCCAGGTTGCGCACGCCCACCGCGGCCATCAGCTTGTAGCGGCGCTCCATCTCGGCCACGCACCAGCGCAATGCGTTGGCCGCCTCCTTCATGTCGGTGACCACCGGCGCCAGCAGGTGCGGGATGCCCTCGTACACCGAGAGCTCCAGCATCTTCGGGTCGATCATGATCATGCGCACGTCTTTCGGGCCGGCCTTGTACAGCAGCGAAAGCACCATCGCGTTGACCGCCACCGACTTGCCGGAGCCGGTGGTGCCGGCCACCAGCAGATGCGGCATCTTGCCCAGGTCGACCACCACCGGCTTGCCGCCGATGTCCTTGCCCAGCGCCAGCGACAGCGGCGACTTCGCCTGGTCGTACTTGTCCGAGCGCAGGATCTCGGAGAGGTAGACGATCTGCTTGTTGGTATTGGGGATCTCCAGGCCGATCACGTTCTTGCCTGGGATCACGTCCACCACGCGCACGCTGACCACGGACAGGCCGCGCGCGATGTCCTTGTCGAGGCTGGACACCTGCGAGCCGCGCACGCCCGGCGCCGGCTCCATCTCGAAGCGGGTGATCACCGGGCCCGGATAGGCGCCGACCACCTTCACGTCGATCTTGAAGTCCTTCAGCTTGAACTCGACCTGGCGCGAGAGCACCTCCAGGGTTTCCTCGGAGTAGCCCGGCCCCTGCGGCGGCGCCTCGTCCAGCAGCGACAGCGGCGGCAGCTCGCCCGGCGCGGCGGCGCCGGTGAACAGCGGAATCTGCGTTTCCAGCCGCGCCCGCTCGCTCTTGGTCACCGGCGCGGGCGGCGCCTCGATGCGCACCGGCTCGCGCTTGGCCTGGCGCACCGCGTCGGCCTTCTTGACCACCTCGCGCTCGGTGCGCGCCTGCCGCGCGGCCAGCGCCTGCGGCGCCTCGCGCAGCTTGTCCTTGAGCCAGTCGGCCAGCTTCAGCACGCCGTGCCCGGTCCAGTCCATCAGCTTGAACCAAGACAGCCCGGTGGCCAGCGTCACCGCGATCAGGAACAGCGCCAGCAGCAGCAGCGGCGCGCCCTTGTCGCCGAACGCGCTGAGCAGGGCGTCGCCCACCCACACGCCGATGATGCCGCCCACGCCCTGCGGCAGCACGGGCTCGTCATGGAAATTCAGATACAGCAGCGCCGGGCCGGTGATGAAGAAGAACACGAAGCCGACCAGGCGCAGCGCCGGCTCCCACGGCTGCACCGCCTGCTCGCCGTGCTGGCGCAGCACCTGCACGCCCAGCAACAGCAGCAGCAAGGGGAAGCAGTAGGCCACCAGGCCGAAGATCCAGCGCAGCAGGTCGGCGATGTAGGCACCCACGGTGCCGCCGAAATTGCGCGCGTGCTCCAGCTGGCCGGCATTGGTCCAGCTGGGGTCGTGCGGGTTGTAGCTGAACAGGCACACCAGCAGGTACAGCGCCAGCGGCAGCAGCAGCAGCGCACCGGCCTCGCGCAGCCGGCGCTTCAGTTCCTCGCTGAGGCCTTCCTTCGGTTGTTGCCTGACGTTCGTGCTGCGCGCCACCCTGGGTGCCCCTTTCTTGCCTGCCAAGGTCAGAGCATACCTTGCAGCGCCGGATGCACCAGCTTGCCGCCGTCGACATTGATGCCGACCTTCAGCGGCTCGAACGCGCGCCACTCATCGCCCGCGGCCAGCCGCTGCACGTAGGGCAGGATCGCCGCGGAGATCGCCAGCGAGGAAGTCTGCGGCACCGCGCCCGGCATATTGGTCACGGCGAAGTGGGTGATGCCGTGCACGTCGTAGGTGGGGTGCTCCCAGCTGGTCGGCTTCGAGGTCTCGAAGCAGCCGCCCTGGTCGATGGCGATGTCCACCAGCACGCTGCCCGGCTCCATCGTCCTGACCATCGCCTCGCTGACCACGTGCGGCGCCCGCGCGCTGGGGATCAGCACCGCGCCGACCACCAGGTCGGCATCGCGCACCTCCTCGGCCACCGACGACTCGTAGGCGTACAGCGCGGTGACGTTCGGCCCCAGCGCCATCATCCCGGCCAGGCGGTCCTGGCGCTTGTCGAACACCACCACGTTGGCGCCGGCCGCCGCCGCCAGCGCCGCGGCATTGCCGCCGGCGGCGCCGGCACCGAGCACGACCACCTTGCCGCGCGCAGTGGAGGCCATGCCGCCGAGCAGCTTGCCCTTGCCGCCCTGCGGGCGATGCAGCAGCGTGGTGCCGAGCTGGATGGCGATGCGGCCGGCGATCACCGACATCGGCAACAGCAGCGGCAGCATGCCGTTCTCCGTCACCGACTCGAACGCCACCGCGGTGAGGCCGATGTCGAGCAGGCGCCGGGTCAGCGCGGGCTCGGCGGCCAGGTGCAGGTAGCAGAACAGCAGGTGGCGCTTCTCCAGCAGGGCCAGGTCGCCGGCAACCGGCTCCTTCACCTTGACGATCAGCTCGCCGGCCGCGTACAGCGCGGCGGCATCCGTCACCACCGTGATCCCTTCCCGGGCATACGCCTCATCGGCAAAGCCGCTTTTCACGCCGGCGCCGGACTGGATGAACACCTCGTGGCCGCGGCGCACCAGATCGGCGGCAGCGGCCGGAATGAGCGCGACGCGCCCTTCCATCGTCTTGGTTTCGCAGGGAATGCCGATGCGCATGGAAAAGGAATCCGGTGAAAGTTGAATCCGTCGCGCCATCGTCGCGGCCATGCCGCCGATCTGCCGACGCCTTGAATCGCTGCCGCGTATTCCCCATTCTTGCCGGGTCATGCGCGCCGTCGTGTTCGCCATCGCAGCCCGGGTGAACGGTTGCAGGAGCGGGAACGAACAGCCGCCCGAGTCCCAGAAAACCCAAGGATATAACCATGAGCCCCCCCAAACACAGCCGCCTGCTCATCCTCGGCTCCGGCCCGGCCGGCTACACCGCCGCGGTGTACGCCGCCCGCGCCAACCTCAAGCCGACCATGATCACCGGCCTGCAGCAGGGCGGCCAGCTGATGACCACCACCGACGTGGACAATTGGCCGGGCGACGTCGAGGGCCTGCAGGGCCCGGCGCTGATGCAGCGCATGGCCGAGCACGCCGAGCGCTTCCATACCGAGATGGTGTTCGACCACATCCACATGGTGGACCTGAAGCAGCGCCCGTTCCGGCTCAAGGGCGACTCCGGCGAGTACACCGCCGACGCGTTGATCATCGCCACCGGCGCCACCGCCAAGTACCTCGGCATCGCCAGCGAGGAGAAGTTCAAGGGCAAGGGCGTGTCCGCCTGCGCCACCTGCGACGGCTTCTTCTTCCGCGACCAGGACGTGGTGGTGATCGGCGGCGGCAATACCGCGGTCGAGGAGGCCCTGTACCTGGCCAACATCGGCCGCAAGGTCTACCTGGTGCATCGCCGCGACAAGCTGCGCGCGGAGAAGATCATGCAGGACAAGCTGTTCGAGAAGGCCGCCGCCGGCAAGATCGAGCTGGTCTGGAACCACACCATCGACGAGGTGCTCGGCGACGACACCGGCGTCACCGGCGTGCGCGTGAAGGACGTCAACTCCGGCGCCACGCGCGACATCGCCGCCACCGGCTTCTTCGTGGCGATCGGCCACACGCCGAACACCGGCATCTTCGAGGGCCAGCTCGACATGCACGACGGCTACATCAAGATCCACAGTGGCCAGCACGGCATGGCCACCATGACTTCCGTACCCGGCGTGTTCGCCGCTGGCGACGTGGCCGACCACATCTACCGCCAGGCGGTCACCTCGGCCGGCTTCGGTTGCATGGCCGCGCTGGACGCCGAGCGCTGGCTGGACCAGCAGACCCCGGCGGGCTGATCCGCACCCGCAGGTAGGAGCCCGCTCGCGGGCGATGCTCTTGCTCTGAGGCTACGGGCAGAGATCCAGGACAAGAGCATCGCCCGCCAGCGGGCTCCTACCGCCGAGCGCCATGCCATGCACATCCGCTTCCATGCCGCGATCGCCGAGCTGCCTGCCGCGGAATGGGACGCCCTGCGCGCCGACGCCAATCCATTCGTGTCGCACGCGTTTCTCGCGGCGCTGGAAGACACCGGCTGCATTCGCCCCGACTGGGGCTGGCAGGCCCGTCACCTGGGCCTGTACGAAGGCGGCCGGCTGGTCGCCGCCGCGCCGCTGTACCTGAAGGGCAACTCGCACGGCGAGTTCGTGTTCGACTGGAGCTGGGCGCGCGCCTGGGAGCGCGCCGGCGGCGCGTATTACCCGAAACTGCTCTGCGGCGTGCCCTACTCGCCCGTGCCCGGTCCGCGCCTGCTGGCCGGCACGCCCGCGCGGCAACGCGCGCTGGTCGAGGCGATGCGCGGCGAGGCCGAGCGGCTGGGGCTGTCGTCGGTGCATGCGAATTTCCTGGCGGACGCCGAACTCGCCGCCTTCGACCGCGACTGGCTCGTCCGCTCGGACGTGCAGTTCCACTGGCACAACCGCGGCTATCGCGACTTCCCCGACTTTCTCGCCGCGCTCAACCACAAGAAACGCAAGAACATCCTGCGCGAACGCCGCCAGCTGGCCGCCAGCGGGCTGCGCATCGAATGGCGCGGCGGCGACACGCTCGACGGCGACGAGTGGCGGCAGGTGCACGCGCTGTACGAAGCCACCTTCGACGCCAAGGGCAACCACGCGGCCTTGACCGCGGCGTTCTTCCGCCGGCTCGGCACCCTGGGCGCCACGGCGCAGGTCGCGCTGGCGCGCCGCGGCGACACCATCGTGGCGATGGCGCTGTTCGTGCAGGGCGGCAACGTGCTGTACGGCCGCTACTGGGGCGCGGCGGTGGGGGTGCCCGGTCTGCATTTCGAGCTGTGCTACTACCGCGGCATCGAGTACGCGATTGCACACCGGCTCGATCGCTTCGAACCCGGCGCGCAGGGCGAGCACAAGCTGGCACGCGGCTTCCTGCCGGCGCGCACGCACTCGCGCCACTACCTGGCAAACCCGGATTTTCGCGCGGCGGTGGCGGCCGCGCTTGCCAGCGAGGCCGAAGCGGTCGACGCTTATGCCGCCGAGCTATGGGACCACAGCCCCTATGCCGATCACGGCCAGGTCGAACGATGAACCGGCTGCCGCTACTGGATTCCGAAGCCTGGGACCGCTTCCCCGACCCGCGCCAGGCGCTGACCGAACCAAACGGCCTG
The DNA here is from genome assembly GCA_024711345.1 of Rhodanobacter sp. Taxonomy (GTDB): domain Bacteria; phylum Pseudomonadota; class Gammaproteobacteria; order Xanthomonadales; family Rhodanobacteraceae; genus Rhodanobacter. The sequence goes on from JANJTA010000028.1 coordinate 51,134, forward strand.
CTCGCCTTCGGCGGCGACCTGTCGCCGCGGCGCCTGCTGGCCGCGTACAGCCTGGGCATCTTCCCGTGGTTCGGCGAACACGAGCCGATCCTGTGGTGGTCGCCCGACCCGCGTTGCGTGTTCCACACCGAGACCCTGCGGATCAACCGCAGCTTGCGCCGCCAGCTCCGCGGCAAGACGTGGCGGCTCAGCGCAGACCACGCATTCGAGCAGGTCGTGCGTGCCTGCGCCGCGCCGCGCGCCCGCGAGGCCGGCACCTGGCTGGTGCCGGCGATGATCGACGCCTACGTGCAACTGCACCGGCTCGGCCACGCGCACAGCGTCGAGGTGTGGGACGGCGAGCGGCTGGTCGGCGGCGTCTACGGTGTGGCGGTGGGCCGGCTGTTCTGCGGCGAGTCGATGTTCAGCGCCGAGAGCGGCGGCTCCAAGCTCGCCCTGGTGGCGCTGGCGCGGTTGCTGCACGAGATGGGTTTCCCGCTGCTCGACACCCAGGTCGCCAACCCGCATACGCTCGGCCTGGGCGCCATCGAGATGCCGCGGGCGGATTTCCTGCGCCAGGTCGCGCAGCTCACCCGGACGCCTGGCCTGGTCGGCAGCTGGGCCGCCTTCACCCCGCGGCTGATCCAGCCCGGCGCCGACCACTGAGGATCAGCGCGCGAGCGCCTTGAGCTGGTCGTAGTTCGCCAGGAACAGGTCCACCAGCCGGGGATCGAGCTGGCTGCCGGCGGCGGCGCGCAGGTAGGCCAGCACGTCCGCCTCGGGCCATGCCGGCTTGTACACGCGCGGCGTGCTCAGTGCGTCCCACACGTCGACCACGCTGAAGATGCGCGCCGCCAGCGGGATGTCCTCGCCAGCGAGACCCTGCGGGTAGCCGCTGCCATCCCAGCGTTCGTGGTGGCTGTAGGGGATGGCGTCGGCCTCGCGCAGGAAGTCCACGCGCTGCAGCAACTCGCGGCCGAGCCGCGGGTGCTGGCGCATCACTGCCCATTCGTCGTCGTCCAGTTTCCCCGGCTTGATCAGCACCGCGTCCGGCAAGGCCAGCTTGCCGATGTCGTGCAGCAATGCGCCGAATCGCAGATTGCGCAACGCCTCGCCATGCACGCCGGCCAGGCTGGCCAGGCCGGTGGCCATGCGCATCACCCGGTCGGAATGGTCGCCGGTTTCGCGATGGCGGATATCCATCGCCGATACCAGCGCACGCAAGGCCTGCTCGTGCCCGTCCAGCAACCGGCGGTTGGCCGCCTGCAGCCGGCGCAGGTCGCGCGCGACCATCCAGTACAGCAGCGCACCGGTGCAGGCCACGAACAGCCAGCCCTTGACGCTCTGCAACCAGCTCAGCTCGGCCCGGTTGCGCACCAGCGCATCCAGCGCGCGATCGGACAGCCATATCCACAAGGCGGACAGCAACACGTAAAGCAGGACCGTGCGGGACTGCGGACTGATTCTCACCAGGGCTCCTTCGGTGGGGTCGCGCACGTCCGCGCTGCCGCGCAGCGTGCCGGCGGCAGCAGCATGGACGAAGGCCGGGCGCGTCGGTGTGACCGAAACCTCAGCCCGCGCGCGCCGCGTACTTGCGCGCGACGTAGTCGTCGAGGATGTCCACGAACTCCTCGGCGATGCGCTCGCCGCGCAGGGTCATCGCCTTTTCGCCGTCGATGAACACCGGCGCCGCCGGCGCCTCGCCGTTGCCGGGCAGCGAGATGCCGATGTTGGCATGCTTGGACTCGCCCGGTCCGTTGACGATGCAGCCCATTACCGCCAGGGTGAGGTTCTCCACGCCGTCGTACTTCACCCGCCATACCGGCATCTGCTCGCGCACGTGCTCCTGCACGGTCTTGGCCAGTTCCTGGAAGAACTCGCTGGTGGTGCGGCCACAGCCCGGGCAGGCGGTGACCAGCGGAGTGAACGAGCGCAGGCCCATGGTCTGCAGCAGTTCCTGCGCCACGATCACCTCGCCGGTGCGCGAGGCGCCCGGCTCGGGCGTCAGCGAGATGCGGATGGTGTCGCCGATGCCTTCCTGCAGCAGCACCGCCAGCGCGGCGCTGGAGGCGGTGATGCCCTTGGAACCCATGCCGGCCTCGGTCAGTCCCAGGTGCAACGCGTAGTCGCAGCGTGCGGCCAGGTCGCGGTACACCGCAATCAGCTCCTGCACGCCGGACACCTTGCACGACAGGATGATGCGCTCGCGCGGCAGCCCGATCTTCTCGGCCAGCACGGCCGAATCCAGCGCCGAGCGGATCAGCGCCTCGCGCGCCACGTGGCTGGCGTCCCACGGCTCGGCGCGGCGCGCGTTCTCGTCCATCAGCGCGGTGAGCATGCCCTGGTCCAGCGAACCCCAGTTCGCGCCGATGCGCACCGGCTTGCCATAGCGCAGCGCCTTTTCGATGATCGCGCCGAACTGGCTTTCGTGCTTCTTGCCGAAACCGACGTTGCCGGGGTTGATGCGGTACTTGGCCAGCGCCTCGGCGCAGGCCGGCTCGCGCTCCAGCAGCTGGTGGCCGTTGTAGTGGAAGTCGCCCACGATCGGCACCTCCACGCCCATCATCGCCAGCCGCTCGGCGATGCGCGGCACCGCGGCGGCCGCGGCCGGCGTGTTGACCGTGATGCGCACCAGCTCGGAGCCGGCGCGGGCCAGCTCGGCGATCTGTTTGGCGGTGCTGGCCGGGTCCTCGGTGTCGGTGTTGGTCATCGACTGCACCACCACCGGGGCGGCGCCGCCCACCGTCACCTTGCCGATCCGCACGGCCACGCTGGGCCGGCGTGGCGCCGGCCCAGCCGGATGCGGTTTCTGTGCAGCGATCTCGCTCATGGAATCAACCGGAATGCCAAGCTGCGGCAGCGCGCAGCGAAGCCACAAGGATACCCGATCATGGGCATCTGCCCGTGACAAATCGGCGCACGCCGGCCCGCTGAAACGCGACTCGCCGCTGGCGGCAACGGTCGCGGCGAGGCAAGCGAGAACGGGAACATGCGGCCCGTTTCCTTCACTGGACGGGCGCCGCCATCCGGCGCCTGCCTGCCACGGACCGGCGTTGGCGCACAGGGGCGGATTGCCGCAGCCGCTTGATCGAAGTCAGGATCACCCGCCATGCTTCGCGTCAAAATGCGCAGCTACCTTCCCGGGGAAGTCCATGCCGAACACCGAGTATTACAACGACAAGGTCGTGCGCCAATTCCTGCTGGCCGCGGCCGTGTGGGGCATCATCGGCATGTCGGTCGGCGTCTACGCCGCCGCCGAGCTGATGTGGCCCGCGCTGAATTTCGAAATCCCCTGGCTGACCTTCAGCCGGATCCGCCCCGATCACACCTTCGGCGTGATCTTCGCCTTCGGCGGCTCGGCGCTGATGGGCACCTGCTACTACGTGGTGCAGCGCACCGGCCACGCGCGACTGGCGTTCAAGAACCTGGCCGCGTTCACCTTCTGGGGCTGGCAGCTGGTCTGCGTGCTGGCGATGACCACGATGCCGCTGGGGCTGACCCAGAGCAAGGAATACGCCGAGCCGGAATGGTTCGTCGACATCCTGATCGCAGTGGTGTGGGTGAGCTTCGGCGTGGTGTTCTTCGGCAGCCTGGCGCGCCGGCGCATCAAGCACATCTACGTGGCGAACTGGTACTACGGCGCGTTCATCATCGCGGTGGGCCTGCTGCACATCGTCAACAACCTGGCCATCCCGGTGTCCTGGGCCAAGTCCTACCCGATCTACTCGGGCGTGGTCGACGCAATGGTGCAGTGGTGGTACGGCCACAACGCGGTGGCGTTCTTCCTGACCGCCGGCTTCCTCGGCATGATGTACTACTTCGTGCCGCGCCAGGCGCAGCAGCCGCTGTGGAGCTACCGCTTCTCGATCGTCAATTTCTGGGCGCTGATCTCGGTCTACATGTGGGCCGGCGCGCACCACCTGATGTACACCGCGCTGCCCGACTGGGTGCAGTCGGTCGGCATGGCGTTCTCGCTGGTGCTGCTGATGCCGAGCTGGGGTTCGGCGGCCAACGGCCTGCTCACCTTCAACGGCTCCTGGTACAAGCTCAAGGTCGACCCCGCCGCCAAGTTCATGGTGATGTCGCTGGTGTTCTACGCCGCCTCGACCTTCGAAGGCTCGATGATGGCGATCAAGACGGTGAACCAGTTCACCCACTACACCGACTGGACCATCGCCCACGTGCACTCCGGTTCGCTGGGCTGGGTGGCGATGATCACCATCGGCTCGCTGTATGCGATGGCGCCGCGCGCGCTGGGCCGCCCGGAGATGTATTCGCACAGGGGCATGGAAGTGCATTTCTGGCTGCACATCCTGGGCACCCTGCTGTATGTGGGCGCGATGTGGACCGCCGGCGGCGTGGAAGGCCACATGTGGCGCGCCACCCAACCCGACGGCGCGCTCACCTACGGCTTCCTCGACAGCCTGATCGCGATCAAGCCGATGTACGTGATCCGCTGGCTGGGCGGCGTGCTGATCCTGTCCGGCATGTGGGTGATGGCGTGGAACCTGTGGCACACCGCGGCGGACGCGCGCGCGCGGCTGATCAAGCCGATCCCGGTGCCGGTGCCCGAACCCGTGCCGCACCAGGTGCCGGCACCGCTGCCTGCAGTTACCTGATGCGCTCGTCCATCAGCGCCGCTTCGATCAGATTCCCGCTATGGGAAGGCAGCTCGATCCTGCAAATCCAACCGCGGCCATCCATGGCCGCACTCTTCAAGTAGAGCTCTGACCATGGCCTACAGGCATTTCGAAGCAATCGAGAAACACGCCGGCCTGCTCGGCATCGGCATCGCCATCATGGTGTCGCTGGGCGGGCTGGCCGAGATCACCCCGCTGTTCGTCGAGGCGCATGCGCTGAAGGCGCCGCCGAACGTGCATCCGTACGATCCGCTGCGGCTGGCCGGCAAGGACGTCTACGTGCGCGAGGGCTGCTACCTGTGCCACTCGCAGATGATCCGCGCGCTGCGCTTCGAGACCGAGCGCTACGGCCACTTCTCCACCGCCGCCGAATCGGTCTACGACCGCCCGTTCCAGTGGGGCTCCAAGCGCACCGGCCCGGATCTGGCCCGCGTCGGCGGCAAGTACTCCGACGACTGGCAGCGCAAGCACCTGATGGACCCGCGCCAGGTGGTGCCGCAGTCGAACATGCCGGCCTACCCGTGGCTGGTCGGCAAGAAGCTCGACGCCGCCGACATCCAGGCGCGCATGCGCACCCTGCGCAAGCTGGGCGACCCGTACAGCGACGCCGACATCGCGGGCGCGCCGGCCGCGGTCGAAGGCAAGACCGAAATGGACGCGCTGATCGCGTACCTGCAGGGCCTGGGCATCAGGAACGAGCCTGACGCCACCACCGCCTCGACCGGTACCGGAGGCACGCCATGAACCCGATGAGCCCGATCTGGGGCCATGTCGCCGGCGTGTTCATCCTGCTGATGATGTTCAGCTTCATCGGCATCTGGGTCTGGGCCTGGCGCCAGTACCACAAGCCCACCTTCAATCGCCTGGCGCGTCTGCCGATGGAAGACGAGTCCGCCTCCGACAACAGCGAGGATCGCCCATGAGTACGGGATGGTCGTTTTGGGTGATGTTCCTGGTGGTGCTCAACATGGGCATCACGTTCTTCCTGTACCTGTGGGGACCACGCGCGAAGATCCCCACCCTGCCTGACGGCACCAGCGGCCACGTCTGGGCCCACGGCGTGCTGCGCGAGGGCGTGCGGCCGCTGCCGCTGTGGTGGGTGGTGCTTTCCGGCGCGATGTTCGTGGCCGGCTTCGTCTACCTGGCGCTGTATCCCGGCTTCGGCAACTTCAAGGGCGCGCTGGGCTGGACCTCGCACACCGAACTGGCCGACGCGGTGGCCGCCAACGACGCCAAGCGCGCGCCGCTGGTCGAGCGCTTCAAGCTGTATCCGGTGGAACAGCTGGCCAGCGACCCCGCCGCACTGCAGATGGGCAAGGTGCTGTTCGAGGACAACTGCGCGGCCTGCCACCAGCGCAGTGCGAAGGGCAACGTGGCGCTCGGCGCGCCCGACCTCAGCGACAACGACTGGCTCTACGGCGGCAGCGGCAGCGACATCACCACCTCGATCCACGACGGCCGCAGCGGCGTGATGCCGCCGTGGGCCAGCCTGGGCGAGGACAACGTGAAGAACCTGGCGCAGTACGTGCTGAGCCTGTCCGGCTCGCCGCACGACGCCGCCAAGGCCGCCGCCGGCCAGCCGTTGTTCAGCACCTGCGCGGCCTGCCATGGCGCCGACGGCAAGGGCAACCAGGCGCTGGGCGCACCGAACCTCACCGACCACATCTGGCTGCACGGCGGCAGCGTCGCCGACATCGAGAAGACCATCGGCGAGGGTCGCCAGGGCCACATGCCGGCGTGGAGCCCGCGTCTGTCCGACGACCAGATCCGCGTGCTGGCCGCCTACGTCTACCACCAGTCGCACCAGGGCGATGCCGCCACGCCATGACATCGCCGCGCGCACGGCATCGGCCTGGTATCGCCAGCCGGTGCTGTGGCTGGGCGCGTTCGTCTTCGTGGCGTCGCTGGCCGGCTGCGTGTGGATCATCATGCTGGGCGCGCGCCACGCCGATACGCCGCTGAACACGGCGCATACCGTATTCGGCGTGCCGGTCAGCGCGCACACCAGCGCCAGCCCGCCGCGCCCGCCGACCGACCCGCCGCGATGAACGCCTACGCGGCCTGGGCCCACCCGCAACTCGCCGCGCAGGTGCTGCGCCCGCGCCGCGACGGCTGCAGCGAAATCGCCCTGCGCGTCGAACCGCTGGACGATGCGCGCCGGGTGCTCTGGCTGGAGCAGCGCATCAGCGCCCTGCCCGGTGTACGGCGGGTGGCCATCGACCGGCCGGCACGACGCGTGCGGGTGGTCTGGGACGCACGGCGCATGTCGCTGCCGGCCCTGCTCGACAACTTCGCCGCCGCGGACTGCCCGGCGCAGCCGCTGCAGCACGGCAGCATCGACGACGAGCGCGCGCACGAACAGCACGACGCGCTGAAGCGCCTGCTGGTCGCCGGCATGTGCTCGATGCAGGTGATGACCTATGCGTTCGTGATCTACGTCGGCGTGGTCGACTTCGTCGACTTCAGTACGCGCAGCCTGTTCCGCTGGCTGGGCCTGCTGACCACCCTGCCGGTGGTGTTCTATTCGGCGCTGCCGTTCTTCCGCGGCGCCGTGCGCGAACTGGGCGAGCGCCGGCTGGGCATCAACCTGCCGGTGGCGCTGGCGGTGCTGCTGGTGTTCCTGGCCAGCGCGTTCAACACGCTGCGCGGCAGCGGCGAAATCTATTTCGACTCGGTGACCATGTTCGTGTTCCTGCTGCTCGCCGGGCGCTACGTGGAACTGCGCTCGCGCCACCGCAGCGGTGCACTCGGCGATGCCGCCATCGATGCCGCGCCGTTGCTGGCGCAGCGACGCCGCGCCGATGGCGAACTGGAAACCGTGGCCGCGATCGCCCTGCTGCCGGGCGACCGCGTGCACGTCGCCGAAGGCGAGGCGGTGCCGGCGGACGGCGTGCTGGAGAGTGCCGTGGCGCAGGTGGACGAAGCGCTGTTGTCGGGCGAATCGCGCCCGGTACGCCGCCAGCGCGGCGAGCGCCTGGTGGCCGGCAGCGTGCTGCTGTCCGGTCCCGCCGAGCTGCGCGTGGAGCACGGCGGCCACGCCACCACCGCGGCGCGGCTGGGCGCGCTGGCCGACCGCGCCCGCCAGGCCCGCGCGCGGCTGACGCCGAGCGACCGCGTGATCGGCCGCTTCGTGGCCTGGGTGCTGGTGCTCACCGCGCTGACCGCGCTGGGCTGGCTGCTGGTCGACCCCGGCCGCGCGTTCGAGGCGGCGGTGGCGGTGCTGGTGGTGGCCTGTCCGTGCTCGTTCGCACTGGCCCACCCGGCCGCGCTGACCCGCGCGCTCGGCGTGCTGGCCGCGCGCGGCGTGCTGGTCACCGACGGCAAGGCGCTGGAAACGCTGGCGCGGGTCGACTACGCGCTGTTCGACAAGACCGGCACCCTCGGCATGCCGCAGCTGGGCCGCCGCGGCATCGAGCCGCTGCGCGGCGACACGCCCGAGCAGGCGCTGCAGCTGGCCGCCGCGCTGGCCCACGAGAGTTCGCATCCGCTGGCCCGCGCGCTGGCCGACGCCGCGCGCCAGCAGTCGCCGACGCGGCAGGCGCAATCGGTGCGGGTCCACGCCGGCGCCGGCATCAGCGGCGAACTCGACGGTCGCGCGTTGCGTCTGGGCCGCGCCGATTTCGCGCTGGCACCCGCAAGCCGCCCGCTGCCGGCCACGCTCGCCGACGCGCTGGTGCTGGCCGATGCCGACGGTGCGATCGCCGCCTTCCACCTTGCCGAGCAGCCGCGCGCCGAAGCCCGCCGTCTGCTCGACGCGCTGCGCGCGGATGGCGTGGCCATCGCCATCGCCAGCGGCGACCACGCCAGCCGCGTGGACGCGCTGGCCGACCGCCTGGACGTGGCCGAGCGCCACGCGCGGCAGTCGCCCGAGGACAAGCTGGCCCGGCTGCAGGCGGCACACGCCGAAGGCCATATCACCCTGGCCGTCGGCGACGGCAGCAACGACGCCCCGTTGCTGGCCGGAGCCGACGTCTCCGCCGCGCTGGCCTCGGGCACCGAGCTGGCGCAAACCCACGCCGACCTGCTGCTGCTCGACGGCCACCTGGGCAGCCTCGCCGACGCCCGCGCGACCGCGCGCCAGTTGCAGCGGGTGATCCGGCAAGGCCGGCACTGGTCGCTGTGGTACAACCTGGCCGCGGTGCCGTTCGCCGCGTTCGGCCTGGTGACGCCATGGCTGGCCGCGATCGGCATGTCGCTGAGCTCGCTGCTGGTGGTGCTGCACGCGCTGCGCGTGGGCCGCGACGCCTCCGCTCCGAGCGATGCCGCGCACCCACCGCTACGCCCGCGCGGGTTGCACGCATGAACATTCTGCTGGTGCTGATCCCGGTCACCGGGCTGATCGTGGGAGCCGGGGTATGGCTGTTCTTCTGGGCCGTCAATCACCAGCAGTTCGACGACCTCGACAGCCCGGCGTCGCTGCCGCTGCTGGACGACCAGCCCGAGCCGGCGTCGCCTGCGGCGTCCCCGCAGCACGATCCCACGACCCCATCGTAGATACCGTCTTGGCTCTCGTCAGGCAAGTGCGGTTTTGGGATCAAAAAGTTTGCCGGAACGGATGACGCCCCAGGCGATGTGGAGCAGCTTGCGCATGGCCGCGCCCAAGGCGAGCTTGCGTGGCTTGCCGCGGG
>JANJTA010000033.1 GCA_024711345.1 Rhodanobacter sp.
GATGGATCTCTCGAACGTGTCGCAAGCCAAACTCGATGCTGTGGCTCGACAGTTGAATGAACGCCCAAGGAAAACACTAAGCTACGAAACACCCGCCGAACGTTATCGGCAATGTGTTGCATCCACCGGTTGAACCCACCGTCGAAAGCGGCCATCCAAAACCACTCCCACATTACCTTCATCTTCGAAGGGTGGTGGAACGTCTGTCCGTATTCCTGGCCGAGCGCCGAGGCTTTTGCTCCGCTCCAGCTTTTCTGAGGAGTGCGGGCCAGGATGGCCCGCTGCTCTACCGGGGTCCCTTGCGCGGCGGTGAGTCGGGGACGACAGGCCGCGCAGCGGGCGAGTCCATGGATGGACTCGCCTTTTCGCGCGGGCACGATGCCCGCTCGAAAAGCCCGGCCCCGGCTCACGGACTTGCCGCCCATGGATGGGCGGCAAGCGCCAAGCGGGGTGGCCTTTCTCTTTGGTTACTTTCTCTTTGGCCACGCAAAGAGAAAGTAACTCGGGCGCCAACGGCGCACGAAAGCTTTTGCTTCTGCTGTAGTGGCAAGCCGGACGCGACAAGCCACACCGCGCCCCAAGCCCGCAGCCGGTGATTGCTACGCTCCCCGCGCCGCCGATCCGGCGGCTTGCGACATACAAGGGAGTGTTTCCATGTCCAGTGACAATCGAATCTCGGCAGTGCTGTCGGATGAGCAGGTGACCTCGGTGCAGGGCGCGCTGGCGGCGCTGCGCGCGGCGCTGCCGTTTCTGGTGACGCTGTCGGCGCAGGAGCGGCGCGAGCTGCCGCGGCTGGGGCCGAAGTCGGTGGGTTTCGACGAGAAGTGCGTGACCTACATGGCGAACCGGGCGCAGTTCGTGCCGGGCTTCGTGGACCTGGACGAGGTGCAGAAGGATCGCGCCCTGCGCGGCCAGTTGCTGCGCTTCGCGGCGGAGCTGCAGACGCTGGCCGCCAGCGTGGACGACACGCTGCAGCTGGTGGCCAGCGAGGTGTGGATGGCCGACCTGGCCTACTACCAGAGCGTGCGCGAGGCGGCCCACCGCGGCCGTGACGGTGCGCAGGACGTGTACGACGACTTGCGCCAGCGCTTCCCCGGCCCGCGCGCCAACCGTGCCGCGCCGGAACCGGCCGCGGCCTGAGTCGTGAACCCCGGCGGGGCGGTCGCCGACCGCGCCGCCGGGACTTTGCAGGTCGGCGCGGACCTGCGCTACCGCGGCATCGCGGTTCGCCACCCCGGCGCCGCGCTTCGCTACCTCCCCATCGACCTTCCGAACCTCCCCGCCGACCCGGAGCACGTCCTCGCCGGGGTTCGGAACCTCTGCGTCGAGCTTCGCGACCTCCCCGCCGGGATGCCGTACCTCCCGCCTGACCTGTGGAGCTTCCCGGTCGGGGTTCGCTGCCTGCCCGTCGCGGTTCGCCAGCTCCTCGCCGGCTGACGGAGCCGGGCGCTGCCGTGCGGCGTGCCCCGTGATTTTTTTCCGTACCCTGCGAATCATGGGGTGAACCCGCGAGGAAGCAGGCGTCCATGACCGGCAGACAACACCAGCAACGTTTCGAGTCGCTGTTGCACGAGCACCGCAGGATCGTGTTCAAGGTGGCCGGGCTGTACAGCCGCAGCGCGGCCGATCGCGACGACCTGGTGCAGGAGATCGCCACGCAGCTGTGGCGCTCGTTCGGCGGCTACGACGAGGGGCGGGCGAAGTTTTCCACCTGGCTGTACCGCATCGCGCTGAACGTGGCGATCTCGCAGGCGCGGCGCTGGCCGGAGGCGGACCGCCTGGAGCCGCTGGACACGCACCACCTGGAAACGATCGGCGGCGGCGAGCCGATCGCCGAGCAGGACGAGCGGCTGGCCGCGCTGCATGCCTTCATCGGCCGGCTCGACCCGCTCAACCGCGCGCTGATCCTGCTTTACCTCGAAGACAGGAGCTACGCCGAGATCGCGCAGATCCTCGGCGTCAGCGAAACCAACGTGGCGACCAAGCTCGGTCGCATCAGGCAGAAACTGCGCGGCCAGATGACGGCCGCTGAAACCAGCGGAGCATGACGATGGAACTGGACGAGATGAAACAGGCATGGGCGCGCATGGATCTGCGCCAGGACGGCATGGAGGCGCTGCTGCGCCAGGACTTCCGCGAGCGGCGGATGGACAAGCTGCATTCGACGCTGCGCTGGAGCCTGTGGTGGCAGGCGGTCGAGATCACCTGCTGGCTGGCCTTCGTGGTGTTCGTCGCCTCGTTCTGGGTGGCGCACCGGCAGGTCACGCACCTGCTGGTGATCGGCCTGCTGCTGCACGCCTACGGCATCGCCGGCATCTGGTCGAGCGTGACCCAGCTGTTCCTGCTCAGCCGCATCCATCTGTTCGACGCGCCGGTGCTGGTGCTGCAGCGGCGGCTGGCGCAGCTGCGCCGCTTCCGCATGGTCAGCACGCTGGCGCTGGGCCTGCCGTGGTGGTTTCTGTGGCTGCTGCTGCCGCTGGTGGTGCTGACCTGGTGGTCCGGGACGGACCTGTTCGCCGGGGCCTCGGGCTGGATCGGGGCGAACATGGCGGTGGGCGCCGTGGGCGTCGGCTTCAGCCTGTGGCTGGCGCGCCGCCTGGCCGCTCGCCCGCTCGGCTCGCCGTGGCTGCGGCGCGTGGTCGATGACATGAGCGGGCGCAGCCTGCTCAACGCGTCGCGCCAGCTGGACGAGCTGGCCCGCTTCGAGCGGGAGTGAACGGAGGCGGCGAATGACCGCCGGCTGAATCGATGCGGGCGGCAGGCGTCATCCCGCCGCGGGGTCGCCTCGTTTGCTGCCTTCAACCCGCCACGGTGGCGGTGCGAGGGAGAGGACACCATGAAAGGGTTCTACCGCAGATTGTTGGTCGCCAGCATCATTGCCGGCGTCGGCCTTTGTGGCGCGATGGCCGCCACGGCGCAAACCACGGCCAGTACCACCCAGCGCGACGTCAAGCAGCAGCAGCGCATCGAACAGGGGCTGAAATCCGGCCAGCTGAGCACGGCCGAGGCGGCGCGGCTGGAGCGGGGCCAGGCGCAGGTGGATCGCCTGCAGGCACATGCGCTGCGCGACGGCAGCCTGAGCGCGGCCGAGCAGGCGCGCCTCAGCGCGGCGCAGAACCGCCAGAGCCGGGCCATCCATGCCGAGCGGCACGACGGCGTCGGCGGCAACCCGCAGTCGCGCTCGTCGCGGCGGATGCAGCGCGATGTGGCGCGCGACGTGCACCAGCAGGCGCGCATCGAGCACGGCGTGCAGTCCGGCGCGCTGACCGCGCACGAGACCGCCCGGCTGGAAGCGCGCCAGGCACATGCCGCGCAGGTCGAGCAGCGTGCGGCCAGCGACGGCCACGTGGGGCCGCACGAGCAGCGCCACATCCAGCACGTCGACCAGCGCAACAGCCGCAGCATCTACCGCAAGAAGCACAACGCCCGGGTGGTGGGCTGAGCGGCGGCGGTCGTCCGTGTCGGGTTCGCGCTCCCGCGCCGTGCGCGGCGGGCGCGAACCCGGCGCTCAGCGCGCCCGCGGCTTCAGCCGCACGTAGAGCTGCTTGCGCACGCGGGCGATGACCTGGCCGGAGGCGGTGGTCACCTCGGTCTCGAACCAGCGCAGCACCTTCTCGCCGCCGGCCGCGGCGGCGCGCAGCTCGTCGACCACGCTGGCCTCGAGCTTGAAGTGCGCATAGACGTCCTCGTAACCGGGCGCCACGAAGTCGATCGCCCCGGCCTTGTCCCACACGTAGTAGTCGCGGCCGAGCTGGTGCATCGCCAGCAGCATCCAGAACGGGTCGACCATGGCGAACAGGCTGCCGCCGAACTGGCTCTTCACGTAGTTGCGGTTCCACGGGCGCAGCCGCAACGCCACCTTCGCCTCGGTGTAGTCGTCGCTGAGCGACAGCACGCGGATGCCGCTGCACAGGTACGGCGGCCACAGGTTGAGCAGGCGGCGGAAGAGGGAGGCGCGCACGCGGGGCTGGTCCAGGCGGGGGAGGGCGATCATACCCGAGCGTACGTGGCGGTATGGGCGTGCTTTCCTGTAGGGCGGGCACTGCCCGCCGCTTTTCGCGTTGCAGGAAAGCGAGAGTCGGCGGGGAGTGCCCGCCCTACGCCACTGTGCTTTTTAGTAGGGCGGACACTGTCCGCCGCTTTTCGTGGTGCTGGAAAGCAAGAGCTGGCGGGCAGTGCCCGCCCTACGCCATGCCGTGTTCTGGAGAACGGGTTAGAACAGCAGAGATGCCATCCGCCGCCGGTAGCGGCCGACCAGGTCGGCGTCGTCCAGCGTGGCGAAGGCAGCGAGCAGGCGCTTCTTGGCCTGGCCGTCGTTCCAGTCGCGGGCTTTCTGCAGGATGACCAGGAACTGTTCCAGGCCGGCTTCGGCATCGCCCTGCAGCAGCAGCTGCACGCCGAGCTGGTCGCGCGCGGCCCAGTCGGCGGGGTCGGCCTGCACGCGCTGCTGCAGTTCGGCGATCGCCGGCGCGTCCTTCAGCGCATGGGCCAGCTCCAGCTCGCTGCGCAGGCGCACCGCGCGGGCGTCGGTGGCGAGGTTGGCCGGCAGCGCGGCCAGCTCGGCCTCGGCGGCGGCGACGTTGCCGGCGCGCATCAGCGCCAGCGCCAGGTCGAGTTTCAGTTCGGGCCGGTTCGGCTCGGCGGCGATCGCCTGCTGCAGCCGGTTGATCGCCTGTTCGGGGGTTTCCTGCACGGCTACTTGCTCGGCGGCCGGCTCCGCCGCCTCCAGCGGTTGCAGGTGGCGCGACAGGAATTCGCGCAGCTGGCCCTCGGGCAGCGCGCCGGTGAAGCCGTCGAGCACCTGGCCGTCCTTCACCAGCACCACGGTGGGGATGCTGCGGATGCCGAACATGCCGGCCAGCTCCTGCTGGGCGTCGACGTCTACCTTGCCCAGCCGGAACGCGCCGTTGTATTCGGTGGCGAGTTTTTCCAGCATCGGCCCGAGCGTCTTGCACGGGCCGCACCAGGTGGCCCAGAAGTCCACCAGCACCGGCGTGGTCAGCGAAGCCTGCAGCACGTCGGCCTCGAAGGTCTCCTGGTCCACGTCGAAGACGTGCGAAACGGGGGCGGCATCGGTCACGGGAAACTCCAGCTCGGCGGATGCCGGTTCAGATCGGGGCGTTGACGAGCATATCAAGCGGTCGCGCGCGGTTCAGCGCCGCCACGCCAGATTTGCGAGAATCCGCGCATCGTCCTGCCGAGGCAAGGCACCGGTTGCATGGGCACGAGCTCACCTGAAACGCTGCTGGTCTGCGAGCACTGCGACACGGTCTACCGCCGTCGTCCGCTGGCCCGCGGCGAGGTGGCGACCTGCGCGCGCTGCGGGGCGGAGCTGGAGCGCCACCACGCGCTGAGCGTGAACGCGATGCTGGCGCTGATCCTCACCGCGATGATCGTGTTCGTGCAGGCGAACATGTGGCCGATCGTGACGCTGGGCCTGAGCGGGCAGCAGAGCAGCACCACGCTGTGGGGCGTGATCCTTGCGATGTGGCGCGAAGAGGCCAAGGTGGTGTCGGTGCTGGTGGCCGCCACGCTGTTCTTCTTTCCGCTGATGAAGATGCTGCTGCTGGGCTGGCTGCTGTGGTTCGGCAAGGCTGGGCGGCGCGCGCCGGGCTTCGTGCCGCTGATGGTGGCGCTGCACCGGCTGGGGCCGTGGACGATGAGCGAGGTGTTCGTGCTGGGCGCGCTGGTGGCGATCGTCAAGGCGCATACCTATTTCGACGTGACGCCGGACCCGGGCATCTACGCCTACGCGGCGCTGACCCTGCTGATCACCATCTTCGCCGGGGTGGACCTGCGCCAGCTGTGGGACCAGGTGCCGGAGCGCGCCGCGTGAGCGCCCTGCCGCGCGCCGCCGAACTGGGCCTGATCGCCTGCACGGTGTGCGGGCTGGTGTGCCGCAACGTGCCCGGCGACCCGCAGCTGGACGGCGACGGCGTGGACGACGCGATGGCCTGCCCGCGCTGCGGCAGCACCTTGCGCCGGCGCAAGCCGCACAGCTACACGCGCACCTGGGCGCTGCTGATCGCCGCGTTCATCCTGTACATCCCGGCCAACGTGCTGCCGATCATGCGCACCGCCAGCCTCAACGACGTGGACGACAACACCATCATCAGCGGCGTGGTGGAGCTGTGGGTGAAGGGCTCGCCGGACTTGGCGATCATCGTGTTCACCGCCAGCATCGTGGTGCCGATGCTGAAATTCCTCGCGCTGGGCACCTTGCTGGTGAGCAGCCAGCGCGGCAGCGGCTGGGCGCGCACGCAACGTGCAAGACTCTACCGGCTGGTCGAGCTGATCGGCTACTGGTCGATGCTGGACGTGTTCGTGGTGGCACTGCTGACCGCGCTGGTGCGCTTCAGCGTGCTGAGCCTGGTGGAACCGCTGCCCGGCGTGATCTTCTTCGGCCTGACCGTGGTGCTGACCATGCTGGCCTCGATGAGTTTCGACCCCCGCCTGATCTGGGATGGCAAGGATACCGATGACTGACGACAAGCCCATCGAACCGACTGCGCCGGACGACGGCGAACTGCCGCGGCCGGTGGTGAAGCGGCGCCGCTTCAACGCATCGCTGATCTGGCTGGTGCCGGCGCTGGCGGCGCTGGTCGGGCTGTCGCTGGTGATCAACAACTGGCTGCAGGCCGGCCCGCAGATCACCATCAGCTTCCAGAGCGCCGAGGGCCTGGAGGCCGGCAAGACCCCGGTGAAGTACAAGAACGTGGTGATCGGGCGGGTCAACAAGATCCACCTGAGCGGCGACCGCAGCCACGTGCTGGTCAACGTGGCGCTGGAAAAGAGCGCCGAGGGCTTCGCCACCCGGGACACCCGCTTCTGGGTGGTGCGCCCGCGGATCGGGCTGGGCGGCGTGTCCGGCATCGACACCCTGCTGTCGGGCGCCTTCATCGGCGCCGACGTGGGCGATTCGACCGAGTACGAGGACGAGTTCAAGGGGCTGGAACTGCCGCCGGCGGTGAACCACGGCGCGCCGGGACGCAGCTTCGTCCTGCACAGCGACGACCTGGGCTCGCTCGACATCGGCTCGCCGGTGTACTACCGGCGCATCCAGGTCGGCCGGGTGGCGTCCTACGAGCTGGACCAGGACGGCAAGGGCGTCTCGCTGCACATCTTCGTGGACGGCCCCAACGACAAGTTCGTCACCCGCTCGTCGCGCTTCTGGAACGCCAGCGGCGTGGACGTGTCGATCGGCGCGAACGGCCTCAAGCTCAACACGCAGTCGCTGGCCACCGTGCTGGCCGGCGGCGTGGCGTTCCAGGACCCGCCCGGTCCGCACGACAGCACGCCGGCGCCGGAGGACAGCACGTATACCCTGTTCGGCGACCAGACCGCCGCGATGGCGCCGCCGGACGGCACCCCGCACTACATCCGCATGCGCTTCGAGCAGTCGGTGCGCGGGCTGGCGGTGGATGCGCCGGTGGAGTTCCTCGGCATCAACATCGGCAAGGTGGTGTCGGTGCGGCTGGACTACGACGAGCAGAAGCAGCGCTTCCCGGTAGTGGTGGGGGCGGTGATCTATCCGCAGCGCCTGGGCGCCGCCTACGACAAGCTGGAGGCGCTGGCCAAGGCACATGGCGAGAATACCGACCTGTCGCAGTTGATGGGGCGCCTGGTCGGACAGGGCCTGCGCGCGCAGGCGCGCACCGGCAACCTGCTCACCGGCCAGCTGTACGTGGCGCTGGACTTCATCCCGAAGACGCCGAAGGTGGCGTTCGACCCGGCCGCGAAACCGCTGACCATCCCCACCGTGACGGGCAGCTTCGACAAGCTGCAGGAGCAGATGGCCGGGATCGTGGACAAGCTGGCCAAGGTGCCGTTCGACAGCATCGGGCAGAACCTGGACCGCAGCCTGGCCGGACTCGACCGCACGCTGAAGCAGGTCAACGGCCAGACGTTGCCGGCGCTCGGCGACACCCTGCACGGCGTGCAGCGGACCATGGGCACGGCGAACGAGGCGCTGGCCGGCGACTCGCCGCTGCAGCAGAACCTGGGCGCCACGCTGGAGCAGCTGCAGCGCATGGCGCGCTCGCTGCGCGTGCTGACCGATTACCTGGGCGGCCACCCGGAGGCGCTGATCCGCGGCCGCCGCCCGGACGCGAAGCCGGCCGATGCGAAGCCCGTCAACACCACGCCCGCGGCGATGCCGCCGGCGCAAGGGAGCAAGCCATGATTCGCGCAAAGCATCTGGTGGGCGTGGCAGCCGGCGTGTTGCTGGCGGCCTGCGCCTCGGCGCCGCTGCACTACTACACGCTCGTTGCGCCGGCGGACGAGTCCGCCGGCGGGCTGGCGGCGTCGGCGGACCAAGCGCCCGCACCGTCGGTTGCGCCGGCATTGCCGTTCGAGCTGCTGCCGGTCGGCGTGCCGGCGCAGGTCGACCAGCCGCAGCTGGTGGTGCGCGAAGGCGGGCAGGGCGTGGCCCTGCTCGGCAGCGAGCGCTGGATCGCCCCGCTCGGCGACGAAGTGCGCAGCGCGCTGTCCGCCGACCTGGCGCGCGAGCTGCACAGCGCGGACGTCAGCGGCTTGCCCGGCAACGGCCAGCCGCTGTTGCGGATCAAGCTGGACCTGCGCCGGTTCGACTCCGCGCCCGGCAGCTACGCCCTGATCGAGGCGGCCTGGAGCGTGCGCCTGTTGCATGGCGAGCGGCCCGCCACGCTGGCCTGCACCAGCCGCGTCAGCGAAGCGGTGGGCCCGGGTTACCCCGCGCTGGTGCAGGGCCATCAGCGCGCGATCGCCCGGCTGGCGACGCAGATCGCCGGCGTGGCGCGCGCGCTCGGCGCCGGCCAGGCTGCGGTCTGCCCGAGCGGCTGAAGCTCCGCCAGCTTGGCGCCCGGCCTGCGCTGGGCTAGTCTGACCAGTTCACTCCGCCGGCCCGCGCCGGCCCGCACCACGGCAACGGAACCATGCAGGACATTCAAGCCCCGACCTCCCCCGACCAGGATGAAGCCGCCTATCGCCCGCAGGCGGTGGAAGCCGCTGCGCAGCGCTACTGGAACGCGCAGCGCGCCTACGAGGTGAAGGAGGATCCGTCGCGGCCGAAGTTCTATTGCCTTTCCATGCTGCCGTACCCGTCCGGCGCGCTGCACATGGGCCACGTGCGCAACTACACCATCGGCGACGTGATCAGCCGCTACCAGCGCATGCAGGGCAAGAACGTGCTGCAGCCGATGGGCTGGGACGCGTTCGGCCTGCCGGCGGAGAACGCCGCGATCAAGAACGCCACCGCGCCGGCCAAGTGGACCTACGCCAACATCGCGCACATGCGCAGCCAGCTGCAGTCGCTCGGCTACGCGATCGACTGGAGCCGCGAGTTCGCCACCTGCCGCCCGGAGTACTACCGCTGGGAACAGCTGATGTTCACCCGGCTGCTGAAGAAGGGCCTGGCCTATCGCAAGAACGCGGTGGTGAACTGGGATCCGGTCGACCACACCGTGCTGGCCAACGAGCAGGTGGTCGACGGTCGCGGCTGGCGCTCCGGCGCCGTGGTCGAGAAGCGCGAGATCCCGCAGTGGTTCCTGAAGATCACCGACTACGCGCAGGAGCTGCTGGACGGGCTGGACGCGCTGCCGGGCTGGCCCGATGCGGTCAAGACCATGCAGCGCAACTGGCTGGGCCGCAGCGAGGGCCTGGAGATCCACTTCGCGGTGGAAGGCGAGAGCGAACCGCTGACGGTGTTCACCACCCGCCCCGACACGCTGATGGGCGTCACCTTCGTCTCGATCGCCGGCGAGCATCCGCTGGCGTTGAAGGCGGCGCAGGGCAACCCGCAGCTGGCGGCGTTCCTCGACGAGCTGAAGCACGGCGGCGTGTCCGAGGCGGAGCTCGAGACCCAGGACAAGCGCGGCATGGCCACCGGCCTGTACGCGATCCACCCGATCAGCGGCGAGCGCGTGCCGGTATGGGTGGCCAACTTCGTGCTGATGGGCTACGGCACCGGCGCGGTGATGGCGGTACCCGGCCACGACGAGCGCGACTTCGCCTTCGCGCACAAGTACGGCCTGCCGATCCGGCAGGTGATTGCCGCCGGCGACGAGCGCTACGACGCGTCGACGTGGCAGGACTGGTATTCGGACAAGGCCCGCGCCGACATGCGCGTGGTGAACTCCGGCGCGATGGACGGCAAGGACTACCGCGCCGCGTTCGACTACATCGCCGGCGTGCTCGAGGCGGCGGGCAAGGGCCAGCGCCGGGTGAACTGGCGCCTGCGCGACTGGGGCGTCAGCCGCCAGCGCTACTGGGGTTGCCCGATCCCGGTGATCTACTGCGCCAACTGCGGCGCGCTGCCGGTACCGGAGGAGCAACTGCCGGTGGTGCTGCCCGAGGACGTGGCGTTCAGCGGCGTGCAGTCACCGATCAAGGCCGACCCCGAGTGGCGCAAGACCACCTGCCCGCAGTGCGGCGGCCCGGCCGAGCGCGAGACCGACACCTTCGACACCTTCATGGAGTCGAGCTGGTACTACGCGCGCTACACCAGCCCCGGCGCGCAGGCGCAGATCGACGAACGTGCGAACTACTGGCTGCCGGTGGACCAGTACATCGGCGGCATCGAGCACGCGATCATGCACCTGCTGTACTTCCGCTTCTATCACAAGCTGCTGCGCGACGCCGGCATGGTGCACTCCGACGAGCCGGCGCAGAACCTGCTGTGTCAGGGCATGGTGATCGCCGAGACGTTCTACCGCGATCACGCCGACGGCTCGAAGGACTGGATCAACCCGGCCGCGGTGGAGGTCCGTCGCGACGACAAGGGGCGCGTGACCGGCGCGGTGCTGAAGGCCGACGGCCAGAGCGTGCACATCGGCGGCACCGAGAAGATGTCCAAGTCGAAGAACAACGGCATCGACCCGCAGACCATGGTGGACAAGTACGGCGCCGACACCGTGCGGCTGTTCTCGATGTTCGCCGCGCCGCCGGAGCAGTCGCTGGAATGGAGCGAGGCCGGCGTCGAGGGCATGGCACGCTTCCTCAAGCGGCTGTGGCGCGAGGTAACCACCCACGCGGCGGGTCCGGACCATGCAGTGACCGATCCGTCCGCGCTGGACGCGGGCCAGAAGGCGCTGCGCCGCCAGCTGCACGAGACGATCCAGAAGGTCAGCGACGATTTCGGCCGGCGCCACGCGTTCAACACCGCGATCGCCGCGCTGATGGAGCTGCTGAACGCGCTGGGCAAGTTCAACGACCAGAGCGAGCAGGGCCGCGCGGTGCGTCATGAGGCGCTGGAGGCGATGGTGCTGCTGCTCAACCCGGTGGTGCCGCACGTCAGCCACGCGTTGTGGCAGGTGCTGGGCCACGCCGAGACGGTGCTGGAGGACCAGCCGTGGCCGCAGGTCGATGCGACCGCGCTGGTGCGCGACACGCTGACCCTGGCGGTGCAGATCAACGGCAAGTTGCGCGCTACCATCGAAGTCGCCGCCAACGCCTCGAAGGACGAGGCGGAGGCGCTGGCCCGCGCCCAGCCGCAAGTGGCGCACTTCCTGGAAGGCATGGCGGTGCGCAAGGTCATCGTGGTACCCGGCAAGATCGTCAACATCGTCGCAGGATGAAACCCATGAGCTTCAAGAAGGCGCGCCGCCTGTTCCAGGTCTTGCCGTTGCTGGCCACCACGCTCGTACTGGGCGCCTGCGGTTTCCACCTGCGCGAGAACGCGACCCTGCCGCCCGCCATGCAGCGGGTGCACCTTGCCGTCAACGGCGGCGGCGAGTTCGAGCGCCACCTGGCCCGCGCGCTGCAGACCTCCGGCGTCACCGTCGAGGACGACAGCGGCGCTGGCATCGCCGAGCTGCGCGTGCCGGTGGCGGCCTTCAGCACCGAGACGCTGAGTGCCGGCGGCTACGTACGCGTCACCGAGTATGCGGTGCACTACCAGGTGCAGTTCGATGTGCTCGGCTCCGACGGGCAGGTGCTGGTGCCGCAGCAGCGCATCGACATGTCGCGCAACTACAGCTACGACGCCGGCAACACCGTCGGCAATGCCTCGCAGGTCGAGGAGATCCAGCGCAGCCTCAACGACGACATGGTGCAGGCGATCCTGTTCCGCCTGCAGGCCGCCGGCAAGCACGAACTGGCCCCACCGGCCAGCGCCGCCAGCACGCGCTGATGCCGCTCAGTCCCGGCCAATGGCAGAAGGCGCTGGCCGCGGAGCAGCTGCAGCCGGTCTACCTGCTCGCCGGCGAGCAACTGCTGGTGCTGGAGGCGGCCGACGCCCTGCGCGCGCAGGCGCGCAAGCTGGGCTACGCCGAGCGCGAGGTGCTCGAGGTGGGCCAGCATTTCGACTGGAACGACCTGGCCCGCGCCGCCGCCGGCATGTCGCTGTTCGCCAGCCGCCGGCTGATCGACCTGCGCCTGCCCAGCGGCCGCCCCGGCGTCGATGGCGCCAAGGCGATCGGCGCGTTCTGCGCCGATCCGCCGCCGGACGTCACCTTGCTGGTCACCGCGATGGAGTGGAGCAACAAGCACGACGGCGCCTGGAGCAAGAAGCTCGACGCGAGCGGCGCGATGGTGGTGTTCAACGCGCCGCGGCCGGAGCAGTGGGGCGCCTGGCTCGGCGCACGGCTGGCCTCGCGCGGCCTGTCCGCCACGCCCGACGCGGTGGCGCTGCTGGCCGAGCGCGTGGAGGGCAACCTGCTCGCTGCCGCGCAGGAGGTCGACAAGCTCGCCGTGCTGCATGGCGAGGGTCGCGTCGATGCCGCCGAGATGGAAAACCTGGTGGCCGACAGCGCGCGCTACGACGTGTTCAAGCTCACCGACGCCGCCTTTGCCGGCGACGGCGCGCGGGCGCTGCGCATCCTCGCTGGACTGCGTGCCGAAGGCGACGAACTGCTGGCGCTGATGGGCTGGCTGGTCAACCAGTTGCAGCTGGCGCTGCGCCTGGCCAATGCGGCGGACTTCGCCGCGCAGGCCAGGGCCGAGCACCTGTGGGACAGCCGCGCGCAGCAGTTCCGCCAGGCCCTGCGCCGCGCGCCGCGCGAGCACTGGCTGCAGTGCCTGGCGCGCGCCTCGCGCATCGACCGCATGGTCAAGGGGCGCGAACAGGGCGATCCGTGGCAGGAAGCCGAACGGCTGATCGCCGCCATCGCCGAACCGCGCGCCGCCCGCGCGCTCGCCTGATCGCGCCCTCCCCGGCATGCCGGGGAGGGCCGGGGAGGGGTAGCTCTTGCCACGCACCGCAAACAAACCATTGGCCCTCTTCGGCGGCACCTTCGACCCGGTGCACCTGGGCCACCTCAGCGTGGCGTGGGAAGCGGCCGAACTGCTCGACGCCGAGGTGCGCCTGCTGCCGGCCGGCGTACCGCCGCATCGCGCGCCACCGATCGCCACCGCGGCGCAGCGCGTGGCGATCCTGCGCGCCGCGCTGCGCGGGCAGTCGCGGCTCGTGCTCGATACGCGCGAACTGGAGCGCACGGGGCCGTCGTACACCATCGACACCCTGCACGAATTGCGTGCGGAGCAGGGCCAGCGCCCGCTGGTGCTGCTGCTCGGCGCGGACGCATTTGCCGGCCTTGCCACGTGGCACCGCTGGCGCGAGCTGTTCGACGCGGCGCACCTCGGCGTGCTGAGCCGACCGGGCGTTTCCGCCAGCCTGCCGGAGGAACTGGAACGCGAAGTGGCTGGCCGGCGCATCGCCGACGCTTCCGCGCTGCGCGCGCTGCCCGCCGGCAAGGTCGTCGAGCTGGCGGTGACCCCGCTGGAAATCTCCGCCACCCGCATCCGCGAACTGCTCGCCGCCGGGCGCGACCCGCGCTACCTGCTGCCGGCCGGGCTGTTCGACGATCCCGCGCTGCTGGCGCCGTACCGGAACCCGGTCGCGTAGAAACCGCTCAGCCGCCGACCAGCTGCGCGCTGACTTCGTTGATCGAATCGCGGATGCGCCGGGAGAACACCGAGTCGAGGTGGTGGATCAGCAGCAGGTGTTCGGTGGCGCGGGTCATGGCCACGTAGAGCAGGCGCGCCTCCTCGGCTTCGCTGTGGCCTTCCTTGGGCAGGCCGCCGATGCCGGGAATGATCACGAACGGGAACTCCAGCCCCTTGCTGGAGTGCATGGTGACCAACTTCACGCTGTCCTCGACCGCGAACAGGCTCTGCTTGCCGGTGTTGTCGGCGAGCCGGCTGGGGATGTCCAGCTCGCGCAGCACCTCGTGCAGTTTTTCGCCTTCCCACTGGTTGCGATAGATCACCGCCATCTCGGAATACGCACGTCCATGCGCGTGCTCGTCGCGCAGCCGCGCGATCAGCACGTCCATCTGCGCGCGGGCGGTGTCGGTGCGCACCAGTTCGGGCACCGCGCCGCGGCGGCCGGCACTTTCCGGCGCGACCAGCGGCACCCCGTCGCCGTCGGCGTCGTCGCTGCGCGAGGCGAGCAGGTCCTGCGCGAAGGTGCGCGCGACCGAGAGGATTTCCAGCGTGTTGCGGTAGTTGAGCTTGAGGATGGTGGTGCGCCCTTGCGCCTGCACGCCGAGGCTCTTCCAGCTGATCTTGCGGCGGTTCGGATTGCCGTAGATGTTCTGCGCGTCGTCGTACAGCACCAGCAGCGAATTGGTCGCGGGGTCGATCATCTGCACGATCAGCTTGTACCAGTCCGGCTCGAAGTCGTGACCTTCGTCGACCAGCACCGCGCCGTACTGCGCGCGCGGAATGCGGCCGCGATCGACGCCGGCGATCACCGCCGGCGGCAGCGCCTCGGCGAAGGCCTTGCCGCTGCCCGGCGGCAGCGGCTCGTGGTAGGCCACCAGCATCTTGCGGCACCACTTGTGGAAGTTGTAGACCCGCACCTTCTCGCCCAGGCCGCGCTCGCCAATCAGCTGCTCCAGCCGCGCCGCCAGCGTCTTGTTGTAGCAGAGCACCAGGATCGGTTTGCTCATTTCGCGCGCCAGCTGCATCGCGCGGAAACCCAGGATCATGGTCTTGCCGGAGCCGGCCACGCCGTGGATGATCCGATGCTCGCCGCCGATCGAGCGCGCCAGCTGTTCCTGCTGCGCGTCCATCACCTTGACCAGGTCGGGGATCTGCAGCGGCCGCACCGCGGCGTCGGTGGGGCCGAACAGACCGAACTGGCCGCTGCCGGCTTCCACCCGCAATTCGGGGAACAGGTGCCAGCGCACGCGATCGATCTGCGGCAGGGTGAGCGCCACCGGATACACCTGCGGGAACATCGCCCACAGCCGCTGCTGGAACGCCTCGGCGTCGACCGTCTCGTACAGCTCGTCGCGGCAGAGCACCAGGTGCTCGGGCAGCACCTCGCCCAGACCGCCCTCGTCGAACTGCTTGCGGGTGATGTTGGCCAGCACCACGCCCCAGCCCCACGGCATGATCAGCTTGCCGGCGTGGCGCGAGCCTTGCGGGTGGCGCAGCGCCGGGTCGCGCTCCAGCACCACGCCGATCTCCAGCGCGTACGCGCGCGCCTGCAGCAGCGGGTTGGCCTCCTTCACCAGGCCGCGCTCGGTGACCAGGGTGAACTGGGTGCTGTCGGCGTGGCGAAGGGTGTCGGCCTTCCAGTCCTTCACCTCCAGCACCAGCAGGCCGCGGCGCGGGTGGAACACCACGAAATCCGGGTGGCGCTGCTTCAGCCCGACCGGCACGTCGTACCACAGCAGGTAGTCGTCCTCGAGCTTCTGCTCCAGTCGCTCGGAAACGCGTTTCTCGCCGCCGGTCATCCGCGGAAGGCAGCTGTTGCGGGTCGGGATGAGGGTGGCCACGGGAGCCCCTGACTGACGTTGCTGGTCGACGTTAGCCGATAGGGCGAAGCTGTCAATACCGATTGAAGGCATGGCGCGGGGAGGCCTGGGGATTTTCTGCAAGACGGCGGCGGTGCGGTGGCGCTACCTTTGGTCCGGACGGTCAACCGACGGAGCTGCCACATGAACCAGCAGAGCACGCAACGGATCCACGAGGTATTTCCCTACCTGCGTGTGCACGATGCCGCCGCGGCGCTGGATTACTACCGGCGTGCCTTCGGCGCGACACTCCGCCTGCGACTGGACGAGGCCGGCAGCGGCCGTATCGGCCATGCCGAGCTGGAACTCGGGCCGGCGGTGATCATGCTGTCCGACGAGTATCCCGAGCACGGCATCCTCGGCCCGCGCAGCATCGGCGGCACCAGCGTGTCGATCCATCTGCACGTGGACGATGCCGACGCGATGCTGGCACGGGCGGTGGCTGCCGGCGGCAGCCTGATTCGGCCGGCGACCGATGCGTTCTATGGCGAGCGCAGCGGCACCGTGCGCGATCCGTTCGGACACGAATGGCTGATCGGTCACAGCATCGAAGAGGTGAGCCCGGCCGAGATGCAGCGGCGTTACGACGAACTGATGGCGGGTTGAATCAACCCCAGCGCTGCAGCTGCTCCGGCGCCACGTCCATGCGCCGGCAGGCGCGGCTGGCGATGCCGTCCTTCAGGGCGGCATGGAACACCGGCGCCACCGACCACAGCGCATGCGCCGCCAGGCGCGCCCGGCGGCGCTGCCAGGGTGTGTGGCGCAGCAGCGCGAGTGCCCATGGCGGCAACAGCGCATGGCCGGCGTACAGGAACAGGTCGCGCGACAGCCCGGCGGCCGGCACCGGCAGGCGCACCTGGCCAAGCAGACCGAGCACCACGCGCGAGCGTTCGGTAAAGGCCAGCTCGGACTGGATGCGGCGGAAGTACTCCAGCACCTCGCGTTGCGACGCGGGCACGCCGCGCGCGCCCAGCGCCTCGGCGATCCGCCGCACCTCGTCGTAGTAGCGGTCGGCTGCGCCTTCCGGCAGCGCGACGTGGCTGTAGCGGCGGTAGCCCTGCAGGAAGCAGTACGCCTCGCTGACGTGCACCCAGGTCAGCAGCGCGGGATCGTTGGCGCTGTACGGGCGCCCGTCTTCGCCGTGCCCCGCGATGTGGTCGTGGATCTGCCGCACGTGCTCGATCAATGCCTCGGCCTGCGCGCGCGGCGCATAGGTGGTGCCGCCGACGAATGCGGTGGTGCGGCGCAGCCGGCCGAGCAGGTCGCCGCGGAAGTTGGAGTGGTCCCACACCCCGGCCAGCGCCAGCGGGTGCAGCGTCTGCAGGGTCAGTGCGGCGAGGCCGCCGGCGAGCATGCCGGGGAAATCCGCATGCACGCGCCAGGTCGCGCTGCGCGGTCCGAACAGGCCGGGGTCGCCGTGCGGATGGTCGTAGTCGAGGCGGTCCGCATCGGTACGCGGGAAGGCGTCGAGCACCCAGCGGCGCACCCGTTCGCGGGCGGGGCGGGTCAGCAGGTCGAGCGGCGAAGGCATGCCGCCAGTCTAGCCCCGCGCTGGCGGGGAGTTTGATTTGGACGTCCATTGTGCTATCAATGCCGCCATGTCCTCCGCCACCGCCCGCCTGTATTTCTGGTTTTACGGCTACCCGAAGCCTACGGCGGCGGCGCGGACGCGATCGATTTGAACTGATCGAAAGAACCCTACCGAACCGCCACCCCAGGGCGGTTTTTTTATGGCCGCTACCTGAAAACCCTCCAGGAGAGCCGCCATGCACGCCACCGACGACCTGCGCATCCGCGCCATCACCCCGCTCGGCACGCCGGCCGAGATCATCCGCGACTGCCCGGCCACCGATGCGGCGCTGGCCACCGTGGACGCCTCGCGCCGCGCCTTGCACCGCCTGCTTGGCGGCGACGACGACCGCCTCGCGGTGGTGATCGGCCCGTGTTCGATCCACGACCCGCGTGCCGCGCTGGAATACGCCACGCGGCTGGCGCCGCTGCGCCGCGAGCTGGGCGACGCGCTGGAGATCGTGATGCGGGTGTACTTCGAGAAGCCGCGCACCACGGTGGGCTGGAAGGGCCTGATCAACGACCCCGACCTCGACGGCAGCTTCCGCATCGACAAGGGCCTGCGCCTCGCCCGCGGCCTGCTGTGCGACATCAACGCGCTCGGCGTGCCGGCCGGCAGCGAGTTCCTCGACATGATCACGCCGCAGTACATCGCCGACCTGGTGGCGTGGGGCGCGATCGGCGCGCGCACCACCGAGAGCCAGGTGCACCGCGAGATGGCCTCCGGGCTGTCCTGCCCGGTCGGCTTCAAGAACGGCACCGACGGCAACGTGAAGATCGCGGTGGATGCGGTGCAGGCCGCGTCGCAGCCGCATCATTTCATGGCGGTGACCAAGGGCGGCCAGGCTGCCGTGGCGGTGACCTGCGGCAACGGCGACTGCCACGTGATCCTGCGCGGCGGCAAGCTGCCGAACTACGACGCGGCCAGCGTCGACGCCGCCTGTGCGGCGATCGGCAAGGCCGGTCTGCGCGCGCAGGTGATGATCGACGCCAGCCACGCCAACAGCGGCAAGCAGCCGCAAAACCAGCCGCGGGTGCTCGACGACATCGCCGCGCGCATTGCCGCCGGCGAAACGCGCATTCTTGGCGTGATGGTGGAAAGCCATCTGCTCGGCGGCCGTCAGGACCTGCAGCCCGACCGGCCACTGCGTTACGGCCAGAGCATCACCGACGGCTGCATCGACTGGGACACGTCGGTCGCGGTGCTGCAGACGCTGGCGCAGGCAGTACGCCAGCGCCGCCGGACTGCCGCCTCCGTGTGCCGTGCGGAGGTGGCCGCCTGAGGTCAGCTTTCCAGCCGGGCGTCCAGCGTGATCTCGGCCTTGAGCAGCCTGGACACCGGGCAGGCCAGTTTGGTCGCCTGCGCGATGCCGTCGAACGCGGCCGCGTCGATGCGCGGCACCTTGGCCCGGCAGCTGAGCGCCACCGCGGTGATGCTGAAGCCGTCGCCGTCCTTGAGCAGGGTCACCGTGGCCTTGGTGTCGATGCTGTCGGCGGTGAAGCCGGCGTTGCCCAGCCCCAGCGACAGCGCCATCGAGTAGCAACCGGCGTGGGCCGCGGCGATCAGCTCCTCCGGGTTGGTGCCAGGGCCGTCCTCGAAGCGCGACTTGAAGCCGTACGGCGCCTCGTGCAGCACGCCGGTGTCGGTCGACATCGTGCCCTGTCCATCCTTGATGCCGCCGGACCAATGCGCGGACGCGGATCGTTTCATGGGATTCTCCTGCGGGGTGATGCAGACAAGTGCCCACCGTGCCCGACGGCGCATGCAGTTGGCGCGAACGAACCGGCATCCCGACTTCACGCCCGGTTGCCCCGCGCACGTCGTATGCTTGCCGACCGTCCTCCGATCGGGAGTTTGCATGCCGCTCGCCATCCAGCACGACCGCGTCGCCCATCGTTTTGAAACCCGCGAGGAAGATATGCCGTGCCTGCTCGAGTACACCCTGGCCGACGGCGTGATGACGATCACCCATACCGGCGTGCCGGCCGCGGTGGGCGGGCGCGGCATCGCCGCGGCGCTGGTGCAGCAGGCGCTGGAGACGGCGCGCGCCGAAGGCTGGAAGGTGGTGCCGGCCTGCTCGTATGCTGCCGTGTGGATGCAACGGCATCCGGCGTACCACGACCTGCTCGGCTGACATTCCCACACGGAGGCATGCATGGACGAACCATCGGCGCACGCAGGCGGGCGCACGCCGCCGCGGCACGGCTGGCGGCCGTGGCGTTTCGTGAAGGGACGCCGCTGGACGGTGCTCTCGCTGCTGATCTTCCTGGTGGCGATGGCGGTGCTGCTGCGTGCCGGGCTGCGTCCGGCCAGCGCGGTACTGCTGGGCTTCGACCTGGCCGCGCTGGTGTTCCTGGGCATCTTCGCGCGCCTGTTCAGCCGCGCCTCGCCGAGCCGCATGCGCAGCCAGGCGCAGGCGCTGGATACCGGGCGTTGGGGCGTGCTGTGGGGTGGCGTGCTGCTGGCGGCGGTAGTGCTGGCGGCGTTGGCCAATGAACTGCATGCGGCCAGGGGCGGCGGCCTGCTGGAGCTTGCGCTCGGCGTGCTGAGCGTGGTGCTGAGCTGGCTGTTCCTCAACGTGATGTTCGCCATCCACTACGCCCACGGCTACTACGGCGACCTCGGCGAAAAGCATGCCGCGCTGGAATTTCCCGATACGCCCGAACCGGACTACTGGGATTTCGCCTACTTCTCGATCGTGGTCGGCATGACCTTCCAGGTCTCCGACGTGCAGATCACCAGCAAGTACCTTCGCCGCGTGGTGCTGCTGCACAGCGTGATCGCATTCTTCTTCAACGTGTTCATCATCGCGATCACGGTGAACATCGTGGCCGGGCAGGGCGGCTGAGCCGCGCCAGGTAACCGTCGGCCGGCCGGCGGCGAAGGAAGCGAGGGGGCGGCATGGCCGCACCCCTTTCTTTCTCACGAGGATCTTCCGATGAACGCACGACTTGCCACCCTGCTCGCCGCCGCCATGGCCTGCGGCTTCGCCACCGCGTCCGCATTCGCGCAGGAGGCGATGGCGGCCAGCTCCAGCACCGCGATGGCGCACGAGGCCATGTCGAATACGGCCATGAAGCACGGCGCCATGAAGCACGATGCGATGAAGCACGACGCCATGAAGCACGACGCCATGAAGCACGGCGCGATGAAGCATGACGCGATGAAGCACGACGCGATGAAGCATGACGCCATGAAGCACGACGCGATGAAGTCCGGCGGCTGAGCGTCCGTCGCCGGCAGGTGCAACTGCCGGCGGCTTCTGCGGCGCAGCGCGCAGGCGGATACTTGGCGGGTTTCCACTGCAGGCCACCACGCCATGCAAACCGCGTTCGCCAACCGGCTCGGCATCGAGCATCCGCTGATCCAGGCCCCGATGTCCGGCTCGACGCCGCCGGCGCTGGTGGCTGCCGTATCGAACGCGGGCGCACTGGGTTCGCTGGGTGCCGGCTATCTGGAAGCGCAGGCCATTCTCGACCAGGCCGCACAGGTCCGCGCGCTTGGCAAGCGGCCCTATGCGATTGGCCTGTTCGTGCTGCCGGACGAGTTCGAGGCCGACATGGCGGCGGTGGCGAAGGCGCGCAAACAGCTCGATGCGCTGATGGCGCGCGAAGGCCTCGCCGTGCGCACCAGCCTGCCGTCGCGCTGGGCGCCGCGTTTCTCCGAGCAGTTCGCCGCGCTGTGCGAGGCGCGCCCGGCGGTGGCGATCTTCGCGTTCGGCGTGATCGCACCGGCGCAGATGCGCGAGCTACACCGGCGCGACATCTGCGTGATCGGCACCGCCACCACGGTGGCCGAGGCGCGCGCCTGGGCGGACGCCGGCGCGGATGCGGTATCCCTGCAGGGCGCCGAGGCCGGCGGCCATCGCGGCAGCTTCCTGCACGAGGCCGAGGACGCGATGATCGGCCTGTTCGCGCTGCTGCCGCTGGCCGCGCGCGCGGTGAACGTTCCGCTGATCGCCGCCGGCGGCATCATGGATGGCCGCGGCATGCTGGCGGCCGAGGTGCTCGGCGCGGCGGCCAGCCAGCTCGGCACCGCCTTCCTCGCCTGCCCGGAGTGCTCGGCCGCGGAGGCATGGAAGCGCGACCTGCCGCTGGCCGAGGAACACCGGGTCACCACCATCCGCGGCTTCTCCGGCCGCGCCGCGCGCGGCCTGCGCAACCGCTTCGTCGAGGCCATGCCCGCGGCGGCGCAGGGCTTGCCGTATCCGGTGCTGAACGCGCTCACTGCACCGCTGCGCCGCGCGGCCGCCGAAGCCGGGCGCGGCGACCTGCTGTCCGAATGGTGCGGCCAGGCCGCCGGTCTGGTGCGGGCGCAGCCCGCCGGCGAACTGGTGGCGCGGCTGGTGCACGAATACCGGCAGGCCCGGCGCGCGCTGGCGGGTTGAGCGGCTGCCTCGGCGGGCCGCCGCCTTGACGTGCCGTTGCGGTTGCGCGGTTATACTGCGCCCGCGCCATTTCGCGCTGCGATCCCGCATCGAGGCCCATCCTCTTGAGCACAGCCCGTACCCACAAGGCCGTTACCATGGCCGCCCTGCGCAAGTCGGTCATCGACGCGCTCGAAGAACTGAAGGCCAAGGACGTGCGCGAGATCGACGTCCGCGGCAAGACCTCCATCGCCGACCTGCTGGTGATCGCCTCCGGCACCTCGGCCCGCCACGTCAAATCCATCGCCGACGAAGTGGTGAAGTTCGCCAAGAAGGCGGGCGTGATGCCGCTGGGCGTGGAAGGCGAGCAGGAAGCGGAGTGGGTGCTGGTGGACCTGGGCGACGTGATCGTCCACGTGATGCTGCCGCGCATCCGCGAGTTCTACGGCCTGGAGCGGCTGTGGACGGTGGGTGACCACGGCGAGGAAATCGACGCCGCGCAAGCCGGCTGAGCCCAATCCAGGCATGCGCGCGCGCCTGATCGCGGTCGGTGAACGCATGCCCGGCTGGGTGGCGGAAGGCTTCGCCGAATACCGCAAGCGGCTGTCGCACGAGCTGCCGCTGGAACTGGTCGAACTGAAACCCGGCGCGCGCGGCAAGGGCCGCGACGACGCGCGGGCGATCCACGACGAGGGCACGGCGATTCTCGCGGCGCTGCCGCACGATGTGCACGTGGTCGCGCTCGATGGCCGTGGCAAGGCCTGGTCCAGCGAGGAACTGGCCGCGCAGCTGGGGAAATGGCGCATGGCCGGGCGCGACCTGGCCTTCCTGATCGGCGGCCCCGACGGCCATGCGCCCGAGGTGCTGACACGCGCCGAGCAGTGCTGGTCGCTGGGCCCGCTCACGCTGCCGCACATGCTGGTGCGGCTGGTGCTGGCCGAGCAGCTGTATCGCGCCACCACGATCGCCGCCGGTCACCCGTATCATCGCGCCTGACCTCCCACGGAACCCGCCCGCCATGTCCTTCCAGATCCGCCAGGCCACCCTCCGCGATCTCGACAAGCTGGCGCCGCTGTTCGACGGCTACCGCCAGTTCTACGGCCAGCCGGCCGACCTGGCGCGGGCGCGGGATTTCCTCGCCGAGCGCTTGCGCCACCACGAATCGCTGGTCCTGCTGGCGCTGGACGAACATGGCGCGGGGCTGGGGTTCACCCAGCTGTATCCGCTGTTTTCCTCGGTGCGCACCGTGCGCACCTGGCTGCTCAACGACCTGTTCGTGGCCGCGACGGCGCGGCGGCAAGGCGTGGGAGCGGCATTGCTGAAGGCGGCGGCGGAGCAGGCACACGCACTGGGCGCCGCGAGCCTGTCGCTGTCCACGGCGCTGGACAACCTGCCGGCGCAGGCGCTGTACGAATCGCTGGGCTGGCAGCGCGACCACCAGTTCTGCGAATACAGCCTGACGCTGTGAGGCCGGTACTCCACCTCGCCTCGCAATCGCCGCGCCGGCGCCAGTTGCTGGAACAGCTCGGCGTGGATTTCGCCGTGCTCGACGTCGACGTGCCCGAGCAGCGCGCGGCGGGTGAATCGCCGCGCGATTACGTGAGTCGGGTGGCGCGCGACAAGGCGCGCGCCGGCCTCGCGGCGCTGGCACCGGCGGGCGCCGCGCGGGTGCTCGGCGCGGACACCGAGGTGGTGCTGGACGACGAAGTGTTCGGCAAGCCGCGCGATGCCGCCGGTGCGGCGGCGATGCTGCGCCGGCTGTCGGGTCGCACGCACGCGGTGATTTCGGCGGTATGGCTGGTCGGCGCCGGCGCCGAGCAGTGCGAGCTGTGCGTGTCGCAGGTGCGCTTCGCCACGCTGGACGAAGCGGTCATCGCGGCCTACGTCGCCACCGGCGAGCCGTTCGGCAAGGCCGGCGGGTACGCCATCCAGGGTCGCGGCGCGGCGATGGTCGCGCACCTCGACGGCAGCTATTCCGGCGTGATGGGCCTGCCGCTGTTCGAGACCGCGCGGCTGCTGCGCGCCGGCGGGATCAGCCCGGCGGGTTGACCGCCACGAACCAGGCGGCGGTGGCCAGCAGGTTGTTGACCCCATGCGCCAGCACCGCCGGCCAGATCGAGCCCGCCCGCAGGCGCAGCCCGGCCAGCAGCAGCGCCAGCAACAGCAGGTTCGGCAGCGCGTACCACTGGTATTCCAGCCCCGGCAGATGCACCAGCGCGAACAGCAACGAACTGGCGGCCACCGCCCAGCCGGCCGGCCAGCGCCGCATCAGTGCCGACAGCAGCACGCCGCGGAACAGCAGTTCCTCCACCAGCGGCCCCACCCCCACCACCAGCAGCAGCAGCGGCAGGCGCAGGCCCAGTGGCGTACGGCCGCCGATCTGCTGGATGTCCTGGGTGACCGTATGGCCCTGGGCCAGCCACTCGGTCAACAGCGCGCCGAGGAACGGCGCGGCCAGTCCGGCCAGCACCGCCAGCGCGAAGAACAGCGGCTGGCGCGGCAGCGTGAAGCCGAAACCCGGCGGCTGCGCCAGCGGCCACAGCGTCGGCCAGCTGCGACGGACCAGCCACAGCGTCAGCGGCGCCGCCACGCCGAGCGAGAGGATCGCCAGCAGCGCCTGCATCGCCGGCTGCGCCAGCGTCGCGTGGATCGCGGCCTCGATGCCCGCGTCGCCGCCGCCGCGCAACGCTGTCGTCGCCGCGATCGCCGAGGCGAACAGGAAGCTGACGGCGAACTGCAGCGCGAAATAGACGACGATGATGCCCACGCTGGCGCGCAGGCCGGGTGCGGCGCGGCCGGCCTGCAATGGCGAATCCGGAGGCGACGGTGGCAAGGTCTCGGTGCTGCTGCTCTGCATGCGGGGTGACCATGCCGATGGCGGGAAATGGCGCAGGCCCAAGCTAGTGGCTGCCCGGCCGCGCGCGCAACCCTGCCAACCGGCAGGGCTGCGCGCGGCCGGCGGAGTGGAGGCTCAGACCAGCATCGCGCGGCCGACGCCGATGCAGGCCAGCACCAGCAAGGCGGCCCAGCCGAGCATGCCGACCATGTAGCCGGGGCCGCGCCTGGCCGGGTCCTTCAGGTAGGCCAGCGCGTACCACACGCGGCCGGCGAGCCAGACCAGCCCGGCCACGCCGGCCCAGCCGCTGAAGCCGTAGTTCGCCGCCAGCCACAGCGTGGGCAGGACCATCACCGTGCTCTCCAGCGTGTTCATCTGCACCCGGTAGGCGCGCTCGAACGCGGGGTGCCCGCTGGTGGCCGGCGCCTTGATGGCGTACTTGCCGCGGGCGTGGCCGACGGCCCACATGGTGCCGAACAGCAGCAGCACGGTGAGCAGGGTGACCAGGGCAGGCAGGTGGATCATGCTGGAATCCTCACGAGGGGGCGCCTACTTTAGCGGCAGCGCGCGGCGTGGCGTGACCCGGTCGACGCGTTATCGTCGCCCCGCAGCGTCGGGGCGGATGCATCAATCAACGAGGGGTTTCTATGGATTGGCGCAAGGGCGGCAGCAGCAACAACGTGGAGATCGGCAGCGGCGGCGGTCCGCGCTTCGGCGGCGGCGGGCGGATGGGCCTGGGCGGCCTGATCGTGCTGGCACTGCTGGGCTGGATCTTCTTCAAGAACCCGCTGGCGCTGCTGGACCAGAGCGGCCCGCTGCCGGGCAGCTCGACGCAGACCGCGCAGCCGATGCAGGTCGATCCCGAGCAGCAGGCCTTCGTCAGCGCGATCCTGCATTCGACCGAGCAGAGCTGGGGGGAGGTCTTCCAGGCGCATGGCGCGACCTATGTGGAGCCCAAGCTGCACCTGTTCAGTGGCGGCGTGGACACGGCCTGCGGCGGCGCCAGCACGGCGGTGGGGCCGTTCTACTGCCCGGGCGACCAGAAGGTGTATCTGGACCTGGCGTTTTTCCATCAGCTGCAGGACGAGCTGCACTCCTCCGGCGATTTCGCCCGCGCCTACGTGATCGCGCATGAAGTGGGCCACCACGTGCAGAAGCTCACCGGCGTGTTCGACAAGGTGCGCCAGCTGCAGCAGCGCGGTGTGCCGATGGACGGCGCCGACGGCCTGTCGGTGCGGCAGGAACTGCAGGCCGACTGCTACGCCGGCGTGTGGGCCAACCACAGCCAGCGCGAGCTGAACTGGCTGCAGCCAGGCGACGTCGAGGAGGCGCTCAACGCCGCCAGCCACATCGGCGACGACGCCCTGCAGCAGCAGGCGCAGGGACGCGTGCGGCCGGACACCTTCACCCACGGCACCTCGGCGCAGCGGGTGAAATGGTTCAAGGCCGGCTTCGGCAGCGGCGACGTCGCCCAGTGCAACACTTTTGCCGGCGAGCCATAAGCAATCAAGCCGGCAGCCGCACAGCGGTTGCCGGCTTTCCCGATCTCATCCCCTGCATCGCAGGGGAGGGCACGGTGGGGTAGCTCCTGCTTCCCTGCTGCGCAATGGATATTCGCTGCTCTAGAATTCGCCTCCTGCGCGCCTCGGGGCGCTGCCGGTCGCTTCGATGGAACACCCCTGCCTGCGTTGCGGTGCCTGCTGTGCGTACTTCCGCGTGGCATTTCATTGGTCGGAAGCCGAAGCCTTTCTCGGCGGCAGCGTACCGCCCGAGCTGACCGAGAAACTCGACCCGCACCGGTTGGCGATGCGCGGCACCAATGCCGCGCACCCGCGCTGCGTGGCCTTGCACGGCACGGTGGGCGTAGCGGCGCATTGCGGCATCTATCCGCAGCGGCCGTCGGTGTGCCGCGAGGTGCAGCCGTCGTGGGAGTTCGGCACGGTCAGCCCGCAGTGCGACAAGGCGCGCCTCGCGCACGGCCTGCCGGTGCTCACTCCGGAGGACTGGCTCGACCCGCCCGACGCCGGCGTGCCGCCACTGCCGCAGAGCGCCTGAGCGCGCTGCCGCGTCAGAAGGGCGACGCCCGCCACGGGTGACGGACGTCGCGGGTGGGAGCGTGGTTATTGGCAGCCCGGGAACTTGAACGACGCGATGCGCGTGTTCCAGTTGAACGAGCCGGTGCTCTTCAGGTACTCGGTGGTGTACCAGAACGTGCAGTCGTCGACCGGGTCGACCGTCATCGCGCTGTAGTCGCCCCAGCGCGACAGGTTGTTGCCGCTCTGCGAACCCAGGCCCTCGATGATGCTGTTCTCCGCTTCCAGCGTGTTCAGCGGGTCGCCGGCCAGCCGGCCGGTGTAGCGGATCGCCGGGTGCAGCGCACTGCTGGACACGCTGTAGCCGAGCGCCAGGTTGCCCAGCTTGTCCATCGCCACCGAACCCATCCAGCGGTAGCTGGTGTCCGGCGCGAAGGTGGATTGCTGGAAGACCACCGGCGTGCTGCCCGGGCTGCGGATCTCGTACCAGCGCACCCCGGTGTAGGGGTTGTTGTGCTTGGCGCCGACCTGCACCGAATGGGTGACCACCAGCGACTCGTGATCACCGAAGTTGCGATAGGCCAGGCGGAACATCAGGCGATCGCCCAGCGAGTCCAGCTTCTGCCGCGTGCCGGACTGCGGAATGCAGCTGCCGCCGCGGCAGGCGGTGGCGAAGGCGGCTACCGGAATGTTGAGCGGACCGCTCAGCGTGGTGTTGGCGCTGTTTGTCCAGTCGACGTGGAACTTCCACAGGTTCAGCGAATTGCTGCCGAAGTTGAGCATGTAGTTCGGTGACCCGGCCGGTGGCGCGGTGGCGCCGTCGAGGTCGGCCGGCAACACACCGCCGTAGCTGGTGGACAACTGGAAGCACTGCTGGGTCGCCGCCTGGCCGCTCAGCATCGCGCTGCGGTCATAGGCGCACAGCTTGGCGCCCTGGAAGGTATTGGTGAACATGTTGAAGGTTTCGTAATAGGCATCCGGCCACACGCCCATCTTCGGATAGTCGGGGAAGACGCTGCCGTAGGAAAAGGCGTAGCGGTAGTACGCACCGGTGGCATCACTGGTGGCCGACACGGCCACGCACTGGTAATACGGTGTGGCGCTGACGGCGAACTGCGAGACGATCCAGCGGTTGGCGGCCTTGTCGTAGACCACCACGGCGTCGCCGTCGTTGTCGGCCTCGCACGGGCCGCCGAAGCCGGACCACAGCGTGTTGCTCGGCACCGGACCGTAGATCACCGCCTTGCTGGCCTTGTCGAACACCGCAAAGCCGGTGTTGACGATCTGCAGGTACTGGGTGGCGCCGACCGCGCCATTGGTATCCGGCGGCGCGCTGTTGACGGTGAAGGTGCCCTGCGGGCCGCTGAAGCCCTGGCCGACGCCTTCGAAGCCGGCGCCCAGCGCGGGCGCAAACGCGCCGGTGATGGTGTGTTGCACGGCGCCGTCGGTCTGGTTGCCCGGCGCCAGCGGCGGCAACGGATGCAGCGGATGAATGCGCTGACTCTTCGAGAAATCTTCCGGACGCGGCATGGTGCCGCGCAGGGAGCGCAAGGTGTCGTGCTTCACGGCAGGCGTCACTTCCACCTTGGGGGCCGCGTTTTCAGCGAAGGCCTGGTGACTTGCCGCCAGACCGAAAACGGCACCCAGCGCGATGCTCAAACCGGTCAAGTTTCGTGATGACATGGGTTCCCCTCCACGAGGTGATGGCATTGGAAAGGGTCGACGCGTGCGGCTGGCGTTGCGCAGCTTGGCGGCCAGGCACGACGGGGATCCGACAACCGTTCCACCATCACGCGACCTCAGCATCGCGCGCCCCTGGACTCCCAGGCGGAACGGCGGAGTCATAGCGCTTTGACGGGAATTTTGCGTGAAGAAGCGCCCGGCGCCTGACGGCGGGCGCGGTCGGTGGCTACGGCCCCGCCAGCGTCGGCAGGCCCAGGCCGAAGCGCAGCGGATCGAGCAGGGCGCCGTAGTGGTCGGCGCGGGCCGTGTCGCGCTGCAGCGGCTGGCGTACCTGCGCGGCGCTGGCGGTGCGCACGCTGCGGCTGGCCCGGTGGTAGTCGAGACAGGCAGGGTCGAACGGCAGGCCGCAGAACGCCAGCAGTGCGCGGATTTCACGCTCGGGTGCGGCCAGCAGCGCTTCGTAGCGCTGGGTGCGGATGCGCCCTGGCTCGGCCGCACGCCATGCGTCCATGATCCGTTCGTAGTCGCGAATGTAGGCGGCGATGTCGCCCAGCGTGCAGGCGAAATGCGGCAGCCGGTAGAACTGCTGCTTGTAGCAGGACCAGCCGGCCTCCAGCGCGTCGCGCCGCGCGTCGACGATGCGCGCGCCCGGCAGCATCGCGCCCAGCACGCCGGCCAGCAGCCAGTTGGACGGCAGCTTGTCGGTGTGCCGCGGCTTGTGCGCTCGCCAATGCGCGGTGAGTTCAAGGTAACGCCGGCCCAGGCGCTGCCAGTCGGCGGCCGTTGCCGCGGCGATCCACTGCAGCAGCGGCTGGCGGCGGCGGGCGGATTCCTCGCCGAGCACCTGTTCCAGCTCCGCCAGCTCGCTGGCGCCCTCGACCTCGGGATGGGCGGCGAGGATCTGTTCGAACAGGGTGGAACCCGAGCGTGGCAGGCCGACGATGAAGATCACCTCGCGGCCCAGCTCCGGGTCCAGCGGCGTCGGCAGCCGCGCCGAGGCAGCGACCAGCGCGTCGGCGTGCGCGCTGAACGCGCCGGCGTTCCAGGGATGCAGCTGGCGCAGCTCGGCGTTGGCCTGGCCCAGTGCGGCGAAGGCCTGCTCGTAGCGAGCCTGGTCCTCGCACACCTTGCCCAGCGCGAAGCCCATCGCGATGCGGTCGGCGGGGTTCAGGCCGGGTTGGCGCAGCGCCGATGCCAGATGCTCGCGATCGGCCTCCGCCAGCGGCCGCGTCTTGATGTTGGCCAGCCCGCGCCAGGCGTCGCCGCAGGCCGGGTGCAGCGCCAGCGCCGCGCGGTAGCGCGCATCCGCCTCGTCGAAACGACCGGCGTGCACCAGCGCATCGCCGAGCAGGATCGAGGCAGGCAGGAAGTCCGGCGCCAGCGCGTGGACCTGCTGCAGCGCCTCGATCGCCGCCGCAGTGTCGCCATGCAGTTGCAGGTTGCGGCCCAGGTTGAACCACGGCATCGGCGAATGCGGCGCCAGCGCGCAGGCCTGCCGCCAGCTGGCGAACGCCGCCTGCGTCTCGCCAGCGGCCTGCTGCGCGTTGCCCAGGTCGGCGTGCGCCAGGGCGTAGTTGGGCCATTGCGCGAGCGCCTGTCGGAGCGCCGCCTGCGCTTCGGCGTGGCGCCCGGCGCGGCCGTGCAGCAGGCCGAGCATGCGCAGCAGCTCCGGGTGCGCCGGGGCCAGCGCGAACGCCGCATCCAGCGCCTGCCGCGCGGCGCTTTCGGCGCCATCGCGGATCGCGCATGCCGCCGCCTGCAGGTGCGGCAAGGCACCCGGCGCCAGTCCGTCGAGCCGCGGCTCGGCGCCGCGGGACGATGGCTGTTCGACGATGGGGCTGGGCATGCGGCGGCTTC
Source organism: Rhodanobacter sp. (assembly GCA_024711345.1). Taxonomy (GTDB): domain Bacteria; phylum Pseudomonadota; class Gammaproteobacteria; order Xanthomonadales; family Rhodanobacteraceae; genus Rhodanobacter. The sequence goes on from JANJTA010000033.1 coordinate 30,065, forward strand.
AGGGCGGCGGCGACCCGCGGATGTTACGTGGTCGGGCCGCTGCTTATCGAGCTGCGTCGCTTACTTGCGCCGCGGCGGCTTGCCGCCGCCAGGGCGGGGCTTGAAGCCGCCGGGTTTGCGCACGCCAGCCGGCTTGTGCGCCGGCGCCGGGCCGGTGTCGTTGCCGTCCCACTCCTGGATGCGCAGCTGCTGCTGCACCACCCACACCTTCTTCAGGTGCTCGAAGATTTCCTTCGGCATGCCGTCGGGCAGGTCGATCAGGCTGTAGTGGTCGCGGATGCTGAGGCGGCCGATGTACTGGCTGTCCAGGCCGGCCTCGTTGGCGATCGCGCCGATGATGTTGCCCGGCTTCACGCCGTGCTCGTGACCGACCTCGATGCGGTAGGTGCGCTTGCCCTGCTCGGTGGCGTGCGCGCGCAGCGGGCGGTGGGCGCCCTCGCGCGGCGGCGCATTCTCGTGCGCGTGGGGCTTGTGCTCGCGCGGCGCACGGCTGGCGCCCTCGCGTTCGCGCGGCTTGTGTTCGCGCGTGGCCGCTTCGTGCTTCTCGCGCTTCGGCGGCGGCGCCAGCAGCAGCGGCTGGTCGCCCTGGGCGATGCGCGCCAGCGCGGCGGCGATCTCGACCGCCGGCACATTGTGTTCCTGCTCGTACTGCTCGATCAGCTGCTGGAACTGGCCCAAATCACCCTGCGCCAGCATGTCGGTGATGCGCTGCTTGAACTTGCCGATGCGCACGTCGTTGACCACTTCCACCGACGGCAGCTGCATCTGCTCGATCGGCTGCCGGGTGGCACGCTCGATCGCGTGCAGCATGCCGCGCTCGCGCGGGCTGACGAACAGGATCGCCTCGCCGCTGCGTCCCGCGCGGCCGGTGCGGCCGATGCGGTGCACGTAGCTTTCGGTGTCGTAGGGAATGTCGTAGTTCAGCACGTGGCTGATGCGCTCCACGTCCAACCCGCGCGCGGCCACGTCGGTGGCGACCAGGATGTCGAGCTTGCCGTCCTTCAGCTGCTGGATCACCCGCTCGCGCTGCGCCTGGGCGATGTCGCCGTTGATCGCGGCCGCGGCCAGGCCCCGCGCCTGCAGCTTCTCGGCCAGTTCCTCGGTGGCCTGCTTGGTGCGCGCGAAGATGATCATCGCGTCGAACGGCTCGGCCTCGAGGATGCGGGTCAGCGCGTCCAGCTTGTGCATGCCGCTGACGAACCAGTAGCGCTGATGGATGTTCGCCGCGGTGGTGGTGGCCGCCTTGATGGTGACCTCGACCGGCTCCTTCAGGTGGCGCTGCGCGATCTTGCGGATCGGTGCGGGCATGGTCGCCGAGAACAGCGCGACCTGGCGCCCCGGCGGGGTGGCCTGCAGCACCTTCTCGACGTCGTCGATGAAGCCCATGCGCAGCATCTCGTCGGCCTCGTCGAGCACCAGGAATTTCAGCTCGGAAAGATCCAGCGTGCCCTTGTCCAGATGGTCGATCACGCGACCGGGCGTGCCGACCACGACGTGCACGCCGCGCTTCAGCGAGTGCAGCTGCGGGCCATAGCTCTGGCCGCCGTAGATCGGCAGCACCTGGAAGCCGGGGACGTGCGCGGCATAGGTCTGGAACGCCTCGGCCACCTGGATCGCCAGCTCGCGCGTGGGCGCCAGCACCAGCGCCTGCGGCTTGCCCGGCTTGCGCTCGATGCGTGACAGGATCGGCAGCGCGAACGCGGCGGTCTTGCCGGTGCCGGTCTGCGCCTGGCCCAGCACGTCGCGGCCTTCCAGCAGCGGCGGGATGGTGGCGGCCTGGATCGGCGAAGGCGCTTCGTAGCCGACGTCGGCCAGCACGCGCAACACGTCGGGGTGCAGCGCCAGTGCGCTGAAGCCGGACGACACCGGAGTGTGGTCGGGAGCGGGGGACGACATGGGGGGAACCTCAGGGAAGGCAGCGCCGGGAAGGCGGCGCGCGGGTCGTGCATTCTACCAGCGTCCAGGGGCGCGCGCGGCGCTTGCGGCTGAACGCGAAGCTGATGACGGCGCGGTTATGCTCCGCTTTGCCTTTGCCAATGGAGCGACCAGCCGACGATGGGCACGCTTGAAACGATCTCCGAACAATGCCTGCACGGCGGCGTGCAGGGCTTCTACCGCCACCACTCGCAGGCCTGCGCCGGCGCCATGCGCTTCGCCGTCTACCAGCCGCCGCAGGCCGCCCGGCGGCCTTGCCCGGTGCTGTATTTCCTGGCCGGGCTGACCTGCACCGAGGAAACCGCCACGATCAAGGCCGGCGCGCAAAGGCTGGCTGCCGAGCTTGGCCTGATCCTGGTGATGCCCGATACCAGCCCGCGCGGCACCGGCCTCGACGGCGCCACCGGCGACTGGGAATTCGGCGAAGGCGCCGGCTTCTACCTCGATGCTACCGAAGCGCCCTGGTCGGCGCGCTTTCGCATGGCCAGTTACGTGGTGGATGAGTTGCCCGCGTTGGTCGGCGCGCATTTCCCGGTCGACCTCGCGCGCAGCGGCCTCTGCGGCCATTCGATGGGCGGCCACGGCGCACTGACCCTGGCCCTGAAGCATCCGCAGCGCTACCGCTCGGTGTCGGCGTTCGCGCCGATCGTGGCGCCCAGCCAGGTGCCGTGGGGACGCAAGGCCCTGCCGCGTTATCTCGGCGACGATCCGGCAGCGTGGGCCGACCACGACGCCTGCGAGCTGGTGCGGCGGCAGACCTTCCCCGGCACCATCCTGATCGACCAGGGCGAGGCCGATGGTTTCCTCGAAGCGCAACTGAAGCCCGAGCTGTTCGACCAGGCCTGCGCCGAGGCGGGGCAGTCGCTGCTGCTGCGCCGGCACCCGGGCTACGACCACAGCTACTGGTTCATCGCCAGCTTCATCGACGACCACCTGCGCCATCACGCCTCAGCGCTGCGGCTGTTGTAGGAGCCCGCTCGCGGGCGATGCTTTTGCCTGGGAGCAGCAAAGAAAGAGCATCGCCCGCGAGCGGGCTCCTACGATGGCGGCGTCAGGCCTTGGCGGCGGGACGCCGGTTCGAGCGGCGGCGCTGGTTGCCGGCGGCGCGCTCGCCGCGGCCCTGCGGCGCGTAGCCGTTCGGTCGTGCCGCGCCGGCGGGCTTGCCCTGGCGCGGCGCTCGCTGCTGCTGGCGCTGGCCGCCGCCGCCCTGCTTCGGGCGCGGCGCGCCGGCGTCCAGTCGCAGCGGAGCGGACGGCTCGTAGCCGGCGACCGGGGTGATCGCGATGTCCTGCTTCAGCAGCTTGCGGATGTCGTACAGCAGGCCCGATTCGTCATGGCTGACCAGCGACAGCGCCAGGCCTTCCATGCCGGCACGGCCGGTCCGGCCGATGCGGTGCACGTAATCTTCGGCCACCGACGGCAGGTCGAAGTTGATCACGATCGGCAACTGCTCGATGTCGATGCCGCGGGCGGCGATGTCGGTGGCCACCAGCACTGTGACGCGGTCGCTCTTGAAGTCGCTGAGGGCGCGGGTGCGTGCGTTCTGGCTCTTGTTGCCATGGATCGCGGCAGCGCGCAGGCCCGAGGCGTTGAGGAAGGTGACCAGCTTGTCGGCGCCGTGCTTGGTGCGGCTGAACACCAGGGTCTGGCGGCGGCTGTCCTGCGACAGCACATGCAGCAGCAGGTCGCGCTTGCGCGAGGCGTCCACCGGATGCACCTGATGGCTGACCAGGGCGGTCACGGTGTTCGGCGCGGAGACCGAGATCTCGCGCGGGTTGTGCATGAAGTCCAGCGCCAGCGCCTTGATCGCCGGCGCGAAGGTGGCCGAGAACAGCAGCGTCTGGCGCTTCTTCGGCAGCGCGGCGAGGATGCGCTTCAGCGCCGGCAGGAAGCCCATGTCGAGCATGCGGTCGGCTTCGTCCAGCACCAGCGTCTCCACCGCGGAAAGGTCCAGCGTGCGCTGCTGCAGGTGGTCGATCAGCCGGCCCGGGGTGGCAATGACGATGTCCACGCCGCGGCGCAGCGCGTTGATCTGCGGACCCATGCCGACGCCGCCGAAGATGGTGGTGGCGCTGACGTGGACGTGCTTGCCGTAGTCGCGCATGTTCTCGTGGATCTGCGCGGCCAGCTCGCGGGTCGGGGTGAGGATCAGCGCGCGCGGGCGGCGGGTAAGGGTCTGGCCGCTGGTCGAGAGCTTCTGCAGCAGCGGCAGCGCGAACGCGGCGGTCTTGCCGGTGCCGGTCTGCGCGGCAGCGAGCAGGTCATGGCCTTCCAGTGCGGGCGGAATCGCGGCGGCCTGGATCGGGGTGGGCTGCGTGTAGCCGTAATCGGCGAGCGCACGCAGCAACGCGGGCGCAAGGCCCAGCGAATCGAAAGACATGAAACACTCCTGGGCAACCCGGAGTGTTCATACCGTGTTGCGGATCAAGGGAAAGGCGCGACGTTGTCGCGGCATGCGTGGGGACGAATGCGCCGACGAGTATAGCCGATCCGTCGTCGCCACGCGCGTCGGTGCCGCGTCGGCCTGGATGGCCCTGGCCGCAACCACTTCAGCGGTACGGTTGCGCCACGATCAGGTAGCTGTTGAACGGGGTGCGCCCGCGCAGCGCTTCGATGCGCACCTTGAGTCCGACGTCTTCCAGCGGCGCGCGCACTTCATCGGCGCTCGGGTAGTGCTGTGCACCGCCGGGAATCCAGCCGGAAGTGCGCAGGAAGAACTCTTCGACGCGGGTGGCGTGGAAGCGCCAGTTCGGCTCGCGCAGCACGTTGCGGATGATCAGGCGGCCGTCGGGCGCCAGGTGGCGTGCCGCTTCGCGCAGCAGGGTAGGCTGCCGTCCGGCCGGCAGGTAGTGCAGCACGTCGAGCAGCGCCACGTGACCATGCGTTGGCGGCAGCTCCGCCACGTCGGCATGGCGCAGGCCGATCAGCGCCTCCAGCCCGGCACGCTGCACGGCCAGCCGGCCGCTTTCGATCTTGCGTCGGTCGTGGTCCAGCCCGAGGTAGGGGCGAGGCTGCCCGCAGGCGTGCAGGTACAGCCCGAGCAGGCCGATGCCGCAACCGATGTCGAGCAGCGGCAGTGTCGTGCCGGCCACCAGTTCGGCCGCGGCCGCGTAGACTGGGTCGGTGCCCAGTTTGACCCGAGCGTAGCCGCGCTGCAGCCGGCTGCCGTACAGGCTGGCGATGCGCTGGCGGCCGTGGCGGTCCATCCGGGCTCCAATTTTCGGCAATGACGGCAGCCTAGGACATCAGACGCTCCGCTACCATCGTCGCCGGCGCGCACTGTGCGTGGAGTCCCGTTCGAGGAGAGACCGATGTCGCTGCTTGCACCCCTGCGCGAGCTCGATGCCACCCAGCGGCATACGGTGCTGGCCAGCTTTCTGGGCTGGACGCTGGATGCGTTCGACTACTTCCTGCTGACCTTCGTCATCGTCACGGTGGCGAAGGAGTTCGACGTGGGCACGGCGCAGATCACCTACGCGCTGTTCCTGACCCTGGCGGCGCGACCGCTGGGCGCGCTGCTGTTCGGCCGGCTGGCCGACCGCTTCGGGCGGCGGCCGATCCTGATGTTGGACGTGGTGCTGTTTTCGTTGTTCGAGTTCGCCACCGCCTTCGCCTCGTCGCTGACCGTCCTGCTGGTGCTGCGTTTCCTGTTCGGCGTCGCGATGGGTGGCGAGTGGGGCGTGGGCGCGTCGCTGGCGATGGAGTCGATCCCGGCGAAGGCGCGCGGCGCCGTGTCGGGCCTGTTGCAGAGCGGCTACCCGTGCGGCTTCTTCCTCGCCGCGCTGGCGAACTGGTTGCTGATCGATCACGTCGGCTGGCGCGGCCTGTTCGTGGTCGGCGCGCTGCCGGCGCTGCTGGTGCTGTACATCCGCCGCAAGGTGCCGGAGTCGGCGGTGTGGCAGGAAGGCATGCGGGCAGCGCGGCGCCCCGGCCTGTTCGAAGCCATGCGCGGGCACTGGAAGCTGGCGTTCTACCTGATGCTGCTGATGATGGCGTTCAACATGTTCAGCCACGGCTCGCAGGACATGTACCACACGTTCGAGGAAACCAACCTGCACCTGCCCACCGGTTCGACCGTGGCCTTCGTGCTGGTGGCGCTGCTCAATCTCGGCGCGCTGGCCGGCGGCCTGTATTTCGGCGCGCTGTCGGAACGCATCGGCCGGCGCCGGGCGATGATGATCGCCGCGCTGCTGGCGATACCGGTGATTCCGCTGTGGATGTATGGCGGCTCGCTGATCCTGCTGGGACTGGGCGCGTTCCTGATCCAGGTGATGGTGCAGGGCGCCTGGGGCGTGGTGCCAAGCCACTTGAACGAGCTGTCGCCGGCGGCGGTGCGCGGCACCCTGCCGGGCTTTGCCTACCAGATGGGCAACCTGCTGGCGGCAGTCACCGCCACCGCACAGACCTGGCTGGCACAACGCCATGGCGGCGACTTCGCGTTCGCGATGTCGCTGTGGATGGTGCTGGTGGCGCTGTTGCTGGCGGCGTTGCTGTGGCTGGGGCCGGAGGCGCGCGGGGTGGGCTTCGGCCAGCGCGGGTGAGTTCTGGCGGGTTGTTGAAAAAAGGCTTTCCTGCCCTTTTTCGACTCGCCGCATCCGGTGCATGCCCGGATGCGGCTCCGACGAACAGCCACGGGCGTGGCTGATTCGCGAGCGATCCGTCCATGGATCGCGCCGACAGGTTGTTTTCAACACCCTGTCGGGTCGCCGGGCTGCTGCTAGAATCCGCCGTTTTATCCCACCAACGAGACAGGCAATGAAGGCTGGCAAGGACAAGGTCATCGCGATCCACTACACGCTGACGGTCGATGGCGAAAAGGTTGAGAGCTCGCACGATCGCGACGAGCAGCTGTGGATCCTGCTCGGCCACGGCCAGCTGATCCCGGGCCTGGAAACCGCGCTGGAAGGCCGCGAGGCCGGCGAGACGCTGAGCGTGGACGTGGCTCCCGCCGACGCTTACGGCGAGCGCCAGGAGGGCCAGATCCAGCGCATGTCGAAGAAATACTTCCCGCAGGCCAACCGGCTCAAGCCGGGCATGACGGCCGTGCTGCAGCTGAAGCAGGGCGGCCAGCGCGCGGTGACCGTGCACAAGGTCGGCATGAGCGCGATCGACGTGGACCTGAACCACCCGATGGCGGGCAAGACCCTGCATTTCGACGTGGCGATCGGCGACGTGCGCGACGCCACCGAGGAAGAAATCGCCCACGGCCACGCCCATGCGCCGGGCAGTGCGGAGCACTGACCCCGCTTCAATGAAGCCAGCGCAATAACGGCGCCCGCGGGCGCCGTTGTTCGTTTGCCCTCTCCCCTTCCAGGGGAGAGTTGTGACCGCCCCTGTGGGGGAGAGGGGAGCTCCGGCTTGCCACAAGCCGGCTTTCTCCAGCCCAGACCCTCAATCCAGCACCCGCTTCCCGTAGGCGAAATGATCGCCCCAGTACGGCCCGTCGATGTCGTCCAGCCGCACCGTGCCGCCGCTGTTCGGCGCGTGCACGAAGCGGCCCTTGCCGACGTAGACGCCGACGTGGCTGATCGCGCCGCCAATGTCGAAGAACACCAGGTCGCCGCTGGCCAGCTGGGTCATCCGGCGCACCTTGCGGCCGTCCATCGCGGCCATTTCGTGCGAAGTGCGCGGCAGACGGATGTTGGCGGCGGTGCGGTAGATGTAGTCGACCAGGCCGCTGCAGTCGAAGCCTCCGGCAGGCGTGTTGCCGCCCCAGCGGTATGGCGTGCCGACCAGGCCGATCGCGCGGAACAGGATGTCGTTCGCCTCGCCGGCGCTGGCGGCCGAAGGCGCGCGCGGCGGCAGGCTGGCCAGTGCGGAGTGCGAGATTCCCGAGCCGGGCGATCGCCGCTGCGGGCCACTCGCGCACGCGGCCAGCAACAGCATGGCGACGAGCAGCAGCACGTGCTGCATGGCTGCACGCGCTGGCCACGGGGCCGTTTCGGGAACGCGGTGGTGCTGTGGCATCGGGCGGCCTCGGCAGGCGACGCCGCGAGATTATCAAGCCGACAAATCGCATGCAAATCAATTGATTCGATGCCGGTTTGAAGGAGGGTTCTGAACCGGAATCGCGGTCCGATGGCCGGCTTGAAAAGCAGCTCCTTGGCGCATCGCCAGCGGCTGCGGCGCGCGTCGCGTCAGGGTCGCGCGACCATGATGGCGTGCTCGTTCAAGGTCAGCCCATCGGCACCCACGCTGCGCAGTCGGTAGGCGCCAGGGCGCAGGTAAAGCACGTTCTTCGCCTCGCGCAGGAAGAGGTAGCGATCGGCGGCCACGGCGTCGGCGGACTCGTTGGCGTAGTGCGCCTCGACCAGGCACGGGAATTTCTTCGCGCAGGCCTCGCTGTCGACGGGCACCGCAATGCGCTGGCCGTCGAGCGAGAGCCAGGCGGGCCGGTGACCGCGATTGGCGGGCGGCAGCACGGCGCGCTGCTTGCCGTCGATCGACAGCCAGAGCGGCCCTTGCATGTAGTCGGAAGGCACCGGGTTGGCCGGCGGGAGGATGATGCTGAGGTCGTACAGCCCGGGCCTGGCGCTCCATGGCACGTGGTCGTCGCGCCGCAGCAGCGCGATCGGCCCGGTGGGATGGAACGTGGCGACGATTTTGGCGTAGACGTCGGTCGTCGGGCGTGCCGGCAGGTCGCCGGGACCGCTGGAGTCCGGCGCCTGCCGGGCCGTCTGCGTGAGCGTCTCGAACTTCCGCAGGGCCTGGCGGAACGCGCGGTACGCCAGGGCCTCGCTACGGGAGTTGTCCTCGCGCACGTCGGTCTGGTCGACCGACAAGGGCTCGAGGCCGCTGAGCCTGCTCAATTGCATCGCCATCGGCCGGGTCGAACCGATCCGGCCACGCTGCTTGTCGATGTGGGCGTAACCGGCGTGCACGAAGAGCTTCCCCTCGGGGTGGTGGGCGAAGACCTGCTCGTACAGGTTCCTGGCCTGGCCGTCCTCGCGACCCTGCGGCGCGGCATCGTCCGCTTCGTAGGGAACGATGACGTAGCCCAGCCGGATGGCCTCGCGCACGATGTCGCCGTACAACGGCTCGTGGAGGTATTCGCTGCCGCTGCTGGCCACCGGGTAGCCGCGTTTCATGAGCGAAACATCCCGGCGGTCGAGAGCCTCGGCGGCGAAGTGCGTGTAGCCCTCCGCACGCAGGCGCGGCAACAACATCAGGGTCAGCTCGCGGGTATGCCCGTCATGGTGGGCCTCGTTCACCATCACCAGGCGCCGGTCGCGAGCCAGCGCGGCAATGGCATCGACGGCGTCGACCGCCTGCCAGCGATCGGCCTGCGGTGCGCTCGAACCTTTCGGCAATTCGTTGCGCAACGGGAAATCGCGAACCGCCTCGCTGTAAAGCCCCAGCTCGTTTTCGCTGAAGGCCAGCATTTGCTGGGCGAGCAGCCGGTCGTTGCCGGTCAACTGCGGCGTTGCCGCGATGAGGTATTCGTAGCGGGCCAGTTCGCCGGTCAACGGCTGCAGTTCATCGAACAGGCTCGATGGCGCTCCCTTTTGCGCGGCGTGGGCGCCGCTGCAAGCCATGGCCAGCGTCAGCAGGATCCAGGTGGCGGCAGACGGGCGTTGATGCATGGGCTTTCCACCTGCAATGCGTTATGCGAATCCGGACCGGGCTTCCACGATGCCGCGCCAGGCAACGCCGTCGACTGCCTCGATGGCCTAACGCTCGTTGACGGTGATGACCTGCTCGGCCAGGGTCTTGCCGCGCATGTCCCACGCGCGCAGTCGATAGCGTCCAGGTCGCAGATACAGCTTGCTTGCCGTGTCGCCCTGCATGAACGCGTAGCGGTCGGCGGCGATGGCGTCATCGTCTTCATCGGCATAGTGCGCGTCGACGACGCAGGGCGTGGTGACCCGGCACAGGGTGGTGCTGATGGCGTAGGGGTAGCGTTCGTCGTGCAGAGTGAGCCACTCCGGCCGTTGCGTGTTGACGACGTGCGCCAGCATGGGCTGGTTGCGAACCATGTCGTGCACGATGGTCGACGGCTGGGTATAACCGCTCTCGACGGCGCGCTGGCCGGCGGCCGGTGGCAGCAGCACGTTGAGGTCGTATTGCTCCGGGTGTGCGCTCCATGGCTTGCCGGTGTTGCGGTCCAGCAGCACGAAGGGATCCCTGGAAGGGAAGTTCCGGACCAGTGCCGTGTAGGCGTCCGGTTCGGCAGGAATCTGCTCGCGGAACTGGGTCTGGTCGATCGACAGCGGCTCGATGCCGGTCAACTGTTGCAATTGCATGGCCATCGGCGCGGTGCTGCCCAGGCGCCCCTTGGCCTTGTCGATGTGTGCGTAGCCGGCGTGGACGAACAGCTTGGCGTCGGGGTTCCTGGCGAACACTTTCCGGTACAGGTTGCTGGCCTGCCCGGTTTCGCGTTCCTGCGTGCTGCGGCTGTCCACGTCGTAGGACACGACCCTGAAGCCCAGCCGGATCGCGGTGCGCACGATTTCGCCGTAGGAGGGTTCGCGCAGGTATTCGCTGCCGCTGTTCGCGGTCGGGTAGCCGCGGTTCATTAGGCTGGCGTCCTTGTCCAGCAGCGCCTCCGCCGCGAAATGATCGAAGCCGAGCGCGCGCAGGCGAGGCAACAGCGCCAGCGTGAGCTGCCGGGTATGGGCGTCGTGATGTGCCTCGTTGATCAGCACGATGCGGCGGTCGGCGGCTTGCCCGACGATGACGTCGACGGCATCGGCGGCCTTCCACTGGGCCGCCGTGGGAAGGGCGAGGTCCGCGGCCACGTGGCTCTTCAGCGGAAAGTCGCGCAACGCCTCGTTGTAGAGGCCCAGCTCGTTCTCGACCGAGGCGAACATCTGCATCGCGAGCGGCCGGTCGGCGGCGGGAAGCTCCTGCGCCTTCTTGATCAGGTAGACGTAGCGGGCCAGGTCGTTGGGTTGTTGCCTCAGCCCGTGGAACATCTCGACGGCCGCAGGACTGAAGCTCTGCGCCCGCGCCGCTGTGATCAAGGCCAGGCTCAGGCAGAGCGCGGCGGGAATCATTCGGAACAGCATCCTGACCGGCATCTTCGACCCCCCCTGGACGATTTGGAGCTAGCGTGCCTGCGCAGGCTCCCGCAGGCAAGCGCTGGGCGAGCGGGCGCCGGGAGGCGGCGATGGAGTGGGTACAATGCCGCGATGACCACCACCTTCACTCTGCAGCGCGGCCATGTGCCGCTGCTGATCAGCTTGCCGCACGACGGCAGCTTCATCCCCGACGACATCGCGGCGCGGATGCGCCCGGCAGCCCGGCGGGCGCCGGACACCGACTGGCATGTCGGCCGGCTGTACGAACCGCTGGCGCAGGCGCTTGGCGCCAGCGTGCTGAAACCGGTGGCGTCGCGCTATGTGGTCGACCTGAACCGCCCCGCCGATGGCCACGCGCTGTACCCGGGCCAGCGCGAGACCGGCCTGATTCCGCTGCTCGGTTTCGATGGCGAACCGTTGTATCTGGACGGCGAGGAGCCCGATGACGCCGAAATTCAACGGCGCGTGAATGATGGCTGGCGACCCTATCACCAGGCCATCGCGCAGGAACTTGCGCGGCTGCGCGCCGAGCATGGCCGGGCCGTGCTGTGGGAGGGGCATTCGATCCGCAGCCGGGTGCCCATGCTGTTCGACGGTCGGCTGCCGGATTTCAACCTCGGCACGGCGGGCGGAGCCAGTTGCACTCCCGCGCTGCAGGAGCGGCTGCAGGCCTGCCTGGCGGCGCAGTCGCGCTTCGATTTTGCCGTCAATGGCCGCTTCAAGGGTGGCTACATCACGCGCCATTACGGCACACCGGCAAACGGCGTGCAGGCCGTGCAACTGGAGCTGGCCCAGCTCAATTACATGGATGAAGAGAGCTTCGCGTATGACGAGGCGAAGGCGCCGGCGGTGCAGGAGCTGATCGGTCGGCTGCTGCAGCTTTGCCTGGCTTGAGCGCAACTAATTGCGGGCGCGATCGGCGGCGGTGAAAGTCAAGCTGCCCGCGCGCTCGTGGCGCGGACAGCCACGGTAGCCATTCAGCCTTCGTACGTCATGGCCGTCGCATCGTCGGTTTCGTCGCGCCGCCCGAGGTGCCGGGTTCCGGCCGGGTCCGCGATACCAACGTCCGAGGCTCGACATCATGATGCGTAAACTTCTGACCGCTGCCCTGGTCGTGGCAGGCGTTGTGCTTTCCGGTTCCGTGCTGGCCCAGGCGACTCCGGCGCCGCAGGCGACCGCTCCGGCGGCGCAAGCGGACCCGGCGGCTCCTGCTGCGGCCACGACGGCGAGCACCGCGCCGAAAACGACCATGCACCACAAGTCGCACCACAAGTCCCATCACCACAAGAGCCACAAGGCGGCCGCCGGCGCCACGCCGGCGCCGGCGTCGACCGCGGGCTGATGTTGTCGTAGCGGATCGGAACCCCGCCGGTACCGTCCGGCGGGGTTTTTCATGTGCGGCCGGTGCGCCTGCAGTCCGCGCGGCTCAGGGCGGCGGCAAGGCCGCGATGCATTTCAGCTCGATCGCGATCGGCGTGGGCAGCGCGGCGATGCCCACCGTGGTGCGACAGGCGTCGACGCCGGCGAAGTGCTCCGCATAGAGGCGGTTGTAGGTGGTGAAATCGCGCTGCATGTCGGTGAGGAACACGGTGACGTCGAGCAGGTCTTCCCAGCGCGCACCACTGGCCTCCAGCACGGCGCGCACGTTGGCGAACACCTGCCGGCACTGCGCCTCGATGTCGTAGCCGGTCAGCCGTCCATCCGCGTCGTGCACGTTGCCGGGAATCGCGTTGCTGCCGGGTTGGCGCGGACCCACGCCGGACAGGAACAGCAGGTTGCCGACGCGCCGCGCGTGCGGATAGGCGCCAACCGGCGCGGGGGCGGCGTCGGTGCGGATGCTGCCGCCGCTCACGCGGCGCCTGCCCAGCGGCGGGTGAGCTGGGTCACTGCCTGCTGGTAGGCCTCGGGCACCTGTTCGCGGCTGCGCGCGTCCAGTCCGAGGTCGTGGATGTGGCCGTCGTCAAGGCCGTAGATCCATGCGTGCACGGCCAACGGCTGGCCGCGTTCCCAGGCTTCGCGCACCACCGTGGTATGGCACACGTTGAGCGCCTGCTCCAGCGCGTTCAGTTCGCACAGGTGCGCGTGGCGCATGGCGAACGACTGCGCCGGGTCGAGCTTGTCGGCGTGTTTCATGGCGATGTCGGTGATGTGCCTGAGCCAGTTGTCGATCAGGCCGAGGCGGCTTTCCTTCAGCACGGCGCCGACGCCGCCGCAACCGTAATGGCCGACCACCAGGATGTGCTTCACCTTGAGCACGTCGACCGCGAACTGGATGGTGCTGAGCGCATTGAGGTCGGTGTGCACCACCACGTTGGCGACGTTGCGATGCACGAAGATCTCGCCCGGCGGCAAATCGACGATCTGCGTGGCCGGCACGCGCGAGTCGGAGCAGCCGATCCACAGGTAGCGCGGTGCCTGCTGCTGCGAGAGCTGCTCGAAGAAGGTCGGGTCCTGCGCGGTGACCTGGGCGGCCCAGCGGCGGTTGTTGGCAAGCAGATCTTTCAGTGAATTCATCAGGGCTCCGTGGGTTTCGCCTGCGAGTTCTGGCGCTGCGGCGGGGCCGCTGCGTAGGCAACGCAGATGTTTTTCGGTTCGGTGAAAAAGTGCAGCGCCTCGTTGCCGCCCTCGCGGCCGAGCCCGGATTGCTTGACCCCGCCGAACGGCGTGCGCAGGTCGCGCAGCAGCCAGCAGTTGATCCAGACGATGCCGAAGTCGAGCCGGGCGGCGAGCCGGTGGGCGCGCGCGAGGTCGCGCGTCCACAGCGAGGCGGCCAGCCCGTAGCGGCTGTCGTTGGCGATCGCCAGCGCCTCGGCTTCGTCCTCGAACGGGATCAGGCTGACCACCGGGCCGAAGATTTCCTGCTGGTTGGTCTGCGCTGCGGACGGCAGGCCCTCGATCACCGTCGGCGCGATGAACCAGCCGCCGGCACAGCGGCCGGGCAAGCGGAGCGCGCCGCCGCCGCAGAGCACGCGGCCGCCTTCGGCACGTGCCTGCTCGATGCAACCGAGCACCTTGTCGTAGTGCGCCTGCGAGACCAGCGCGCCGAGGTCGCTGCCGGCGTCATCCGGATCGCCCACGCGCAGTGCCTGCACGCGCGCCAGGTAGCGCTCGCGGAACGCGTCGTAGATCGAACGCTGCACCAGCAGGCGCGAGCCGCACAGGCAGATCTCGCCCTGGTTGGCGAAGCCCGAGCGCACGATGGTGTCCAGGTTCGCGTCGGACAGCTCGGCGTCGGCGAACACGATCGCCGGGTTCTTGCCGCCCATCTCCAGCGAGACCTTCTTGAACTGCGCCGCCGCGATGGCGGTGATCCGCGCCCCGGTGGCGGTGCTGCCGGTGAAGGAGACCGCCTTGACCGCGGGGTGTTCGACGATCGCCTGGCCCACGGCGGGGCCGCGGCCGTGCACGATGTTGAGCACGCCGGGCGGAAAGCCGGCCTCGATGCCCAGCTCGCCGAGCAGGGCGGCGGTGCACGGCGTCACTTCCGACGGTTTGGCCACCACCGTGTTGCCGGCGGCCAGCGCCGGCGCGATCTTCCAGCTGAACAGGTACAGCGGCAGGTTCCACGGGCTGATGCAGCCGACCACGCCGAGCGGCTGGCGCAAGGTGTAGTTGATCGCGCCGAAGCCACCGGCGCCGGCTTCCATCGCGTGCGATTCGCTGCCCCAGCCGACGATCGCGGCGGCGAAGTAGCGCAGGTTGCTGACTGCGCGCGGGATGTCGAGGCGGCGTGCGAGGCCCAGCGGCTTGCCGCTGTCGCGCGATTCCAGTGCGGCGAATTCCTCCAGCCGCGCCTCGACCAGGTCGGCCAGCCGGTTCAGGTAGTGTGCGCGCTGCTCGATCGGCGTGGTGGCCCACTCCGGTGCGGCGCGGCGGGCGGCATCCACCGCGGCAGCCACATCCGCCGCGGTCGAATCGGGGCACTGCATGAAGACCTGGCCGGTCGCGGGCTCGTGCACGTCGAGCCATGCATCGAGACGTGGCGCCTGCGGGCGACCATCGATCAGGTTGGCTAGGCGCGGAGTAGGCATCGCGACAAGCTTAGAACCAGCGTGCCGCAATTGCACCGGACGCCGGCGTATGCGCCAGCGGAAAAACCGGCCGGCAGCAGGCGCGCGCTCAGCTCAACGCGCGGGTGCGGCCGCCGTCCACCGCGATGCTGACGCCGTTGACGTAGGCGGCGGCGGGCGTGCACAGGAAGGCGATCACCGCGGCCACTTCGCTGGCTTCACCGAAACGGCGCGCGGGCACCGAGGCCAGCATGCCCTGGGCGATGGCCTCCTCGTCGCGACCGCTGGCCGCGGCCTGCGCGGCGAGCAGGCTGTCCAGGCGCCGGGTGCGGGTGTAGCCGGGCAGCACGTTGTTGACGGTGATGCCGTCGGCGGCCAGTTCGGCGGACAGCGTCTTGGCCCAGCCGGCGACGGCGGCACGCACGGTATTGGACACGCCCAGTCCGGCGATCGGTTCCTTCACCGAGGTGGAGATCACGTTGACGATGCGGCCATAGCTGCTCGCGCGCATGCCGGGCAACAGTGCCTGCAGCAGCACCTGCCCGGCCAGCAGGTGCTGGCGGAACGCGGTCTCGAAAGCCGCCGGCTCCGCGCTGTGGGCCGGGCCGCCGGGAGGACCGCCGGTATTGTTGATCAGGATGTGCACCGGGGTGCGGGCAGCGATGTCGGTGGCGATGGCCTGCAGGGCAGCCGTGTCCAGCATGTCGACACTGCACCAGTCGTGCCGCTGCCCGGCGCGCGTGTGTGGCAGGTTCTCGGCGGCAGCCTTGAGCTGCTCGTCCGAGCGTGCCAGCAGGGTGACGCTGGCGCCGAGTTCGGCCAGCTCGATCGCGCTGGCGTGACCGATGCCCTGCGAGGCGCCGCAGACCAGCGCATGACGTCCGCCCAGATCCAGTTGCATGTGTCGGCTCCTCGTCAGTGCACCCACAACCGCATGGCCAGCGCGGCGAGCCAGCACAGCCAGCCCAGCCATTGGCTGTAGCGCCACACCAGGCGCCAGCGGTTGATCGCGGCGTCGCCCAACGCGGGCAGGGCGGGCGAGCGCAGCACCTGCTGCATGTTGGCCCATACACGGAACCCGGAGAACCGGCCCTGCGCAGCGGTGGCGATGACCTGCCAGTGCTGCGGGTAGCGCGTGCGCAGCAGCGCGGCGGCACGGAACGGCGCCACGTACGACAGCACGAACAGGCTGACGCCGCTCGCCAGCAGGGCGAGATAAAGGACGATCATGGCGAAGGGCTATGGCCGTTCTTGCCGGCGCTGCCGTTGCTCCAGGGCAGCGGCAAGGCGGTGCGCAGGGTGTTGAGCACGCCGTCGCCCTTCGCCGCCTTCTTGCAGATCGCGTTGTCGAGTGCCTTCTCGTAGGTCTTGTTCATCATGCCCACCCACAGCGTGCCGTCCGGCCCGTGCGGGATGCTGAAGCTGCCGGCGGAATTCATCTGCAACGAGGCGGCGCTGGAGCTGGAGAACGACGCCGGCGACTGTTCCCAGTAGGTTTTGCCCGACTGCTGCTCGGCCGAGCTGTAGACCAGCAGGTAGCGCGCCTGCGCGCTGTCGATGCGCAGGCTGCCGAAGGCGCCGGTGGTCTCGTCGCTCCAGCCCATGTGCTCGCACAGCCCGATGTCCTCGGAACGGATCGGCTGGAAGCCGGCGTCCAGCAGCACCACGGTCGGCGCGAACAGGTAGCTGGCGTGCAGCCAGCGGCCGTTCAATTCCGACTTCATGGCGATCCGGTACGGCAGTTTCGCCTCGGTGGGCAGGCGGAAGGCGAGAAAGTAGCTCTGCGTGCCGTTGAGGTTGGCCACCATGCTGCCGCTGCCCAGCACGAACTTCTGCGGCTGCCACGGCAGCATGGTCCGATAGGAGAAGTCGGCGAAGTTGCTGCAGCACGGGCTGGCCTGCATCAGCTGCAGCTGGGCCAGCTTCAGTGCGTCGCCGGTGTTTTCCGACGGCGGGCGCAGGTTCGGCGGCAGCAGGACCTTGGCGTTGTGGCAGCCGCCCAGCAGGACGACGAGGGCCAGTGCGGCGGCGGTGGCGGGGAGTCGGATCGGCATGGGCAGAGGGTGCTCAGAATTCGGCGGTTCCGGCGGCTCGGGGGTAGGGAATGGCGTCGCGGATGTTGGACAGCCCGCAGATATAGACCAGCAATCGCTCGAAGCCGAGGCCGAAGCCGGCATGCGGCACGGTACCGTAACGGCGCAGGTCGCGGTACCAGCCGTAGGCGGCGGGGTCGAGGCCGAACTGCACCATGCGGCGGTCGAGGTGGTCCAGCCGTTCTTCGCGCTGGCTGCCACCGATGATCTCGCCGATGCCCGGCGCCAGCACGTCCATCGCCGCGACGGTCTTCTCGTCGTCGTTCAGACGCATGTAGAACGCCTTGATCGCCTCGGGGTAGTTCATTACGACCACCGGGCGGCCGATATGTTTCTCGGCCAGGTAGCGCTCGTGCTCGGTCTGCAGGTCGATGCCCCAGGCCACCGGGTATTCGAACTTCTGGCCGGATTTCTGCAGGATCTTGATGGCGTCGGTGTAGTCGATGCGCTCGAACGGCTTGGCGATGAACGCTTCCATCCGGCTGATCGCGTCGCTCTGCACGCGCTCGGCGAAGAACGCCATGTCGTCCGGGCGTTCGTCCAGCACCGCCTTGAAGATCGCCTTGAGGAACGCCTCGGCGCAATCCGCGTCGGCGGCGAGGTCGGCGAACGCGATTTCCGGCTCGACCATCCAGAACTCGGCCAGGTGGCGCGGCGTGTTGGAGTTCTCGGCGCGGAAGGTGGGGCCGAAGGTATAGACCTTGCTCATCGCCAGCGCGTATGCCTCGACGTTGAGCTGGCCGGATACGGTGAGGAACGCCTCGCGGCCGAAGAAATCCTTGCGGAAGTCGATCTTGCCGTCGGGCAGGCGCGGCAGGTTGGCCAGGTCCAGCGTGGACAGGCGGAACATGTCGCCGGCGCCCTCGGCGTCGGAGGTGGTGATGATCGGCGTGTTGATCCAGAAGAAGCCCTGTTCGGTGAGGTGGCGGTGGATCGCCGTCATCATGGTGTGGCGCACGCGGGTCACCGCGCCGAACAGGTTGGTGCGCGGGCGCAGGTGGGCCACCTCGCGCAGGAATTCCATGGTGTGCTGCTTGGGCTGGATCGGATAGGTTTCCGGGTCGTCGACGAAGCCGGTGACCTGCACGCTCTCGGCCTGCAGTTCGAATGCCTGGCCCTTGCCCTGCGACGGCACCAGGGTGCCGCTGACCATCACGCCGGCGCCCGCGGTGAGGTGTTTCACCTCGCTCTCGTAGTTGGCCAGGGTGGCCGGCACCACCGCCTGGATCGGGTCGAAGCAGGAGCCGTCGGTGACGTTGACGAAGGACAGGCCGGCCTTGGAGTCGCGGCGGGTGCGCACCCAGCCGCGCACGGTCACCGCGCTGCCGGCATCGAGCTTGCCGGAGAGAGCCTGCTTCACACTGACCACGGCCATCGCTTGAAACTCCTGCTGGTGCGCCGCCTGCCGGCGGGCAAGGATGATGAACGGCTCGCGCGGCGCCGCCGCAAGGCCAAACCGGCATGATAATGTAGCTGTCGCCCGCGCTGCGACTTTCCGGGCCATCCGTCGAGGTCGATCCAACGCCATGAGCATCACCATCACCCCTGCCGCCAACGAACGCATGCGTCATTTCCTGGCCGGCACGCCGACAGCCGCCGGTGTGCGCTTCGGCGTGCGGCGCAGCGGCTGCTCCGGCTTCGCCTACGTGGTGGACCTGGCCGACGCCGTCGGCGCCAGCGACCGGCTGGTCGAAGTGGACGGGCTACCGTTGATCGTCGACGACAAGAGCCTGGCCCTGGTGGACGGCACGGTGATCGACTTCCAGCGGCAGGGCCTCAACGCCAGCTTCGTGTTCCACAACCCCAATGCCACCGGCGAATGCGGTTGCGGCGAGAGCTTCACGGTGGGTTGAACGGAGTGGTGCTGGTGCGCTCATCCCCGGGCGCGAAGGTCAAACGGCGGCCATCCATGGGCCGCACCTTTCGAGGCCTGTGCGCTCGTCCGTGAGCGCAAAAATCCAGAGGCGGCCATCCCGGACCGTACTCTTCGAATTCAGTCACTTGCGCGGCATTGCGCATTCCACGTAGAATTCCGCTTCTGTCCGCGCCCAAACCGGCGCCGGCAGGACACTTGCCTCACCGCACCGGCGGGAGGCTGCGAGGCCGCAAGGCCGCACCCACAAGGAGTCAAACCACGATGACCCTGCGTCATTACGAAGTCGTGTTCATGGTCCATCCGGACCAGAGCGAGCAGGTCCCCGCGATGCTCGAGCGCTACAAGGCGCTGATCGAGACCGACGGCGGCAAGATCCACCGCCTGGAAGACTGGGGCCGCCGCCAGCTGGCCTACCCGATCGTCAACCTGGCCAAGGCGCACTACGTGCTGCTCAACATCGAAGTGAGCCAGCATGCACTGAACGAGCTGGAGTCGGGCTTCCGCTTCAACGACGCCGTGCTGCGCCACCTGGTGATCCGTCGCGACGAGGCCGACACCGAGCCGTCCTTCATCCTGAAGTCGAAGGAAAAGGACGACGCCAAGTCCACCCGTCGCCGCGACGACGAGGGCGATGGCGAGGGCCGCGGCCGTGACCGCGACAACGATCGCGACAGCGACGACTGATCAGGAGCACACCCATGTCCAAGTTCTTCCGCCGCCGCAAGTTTTGCCGTTTCACGGCCGAAAACGTGAAGGAGATCGACTACAAGGATCTCAACACGCTGCGCCAGTACATCACCGAGAACGGCAAGATCGTGCCGAGCCGCATCACCGGTACCAAGGCGCGCTATCAGCGTCAGCTGGCCACCGCGATCAAGCGCGCGCGCTTCCTCTCGCTGCTGCCGTACACCGACAACCACGACGTCTGAGCGTGACCGTCCGCAGCCCGGCGCTGCGGCGAATGGCCCGGTCCGGCTTCGGTCGGGCGGGGCATCGGACATCCTTCGGACAACCGTCCTCTGGCTGCATCGGGCCACACCGGTGCTAACGAACAGGAAAGCATCATGGAACTCATTCTTCTGCAGAAAGTCCGCAACCTGGGCAACCTCGGCGACAAGGTCGTGGTGAAGCCGGGTTACGGCCGCAACTACCTGCTGCCGCAGGGCAAGGCCGTGCGCGTCAATGCCGCCAACCTGGCTGCGTTCGAACAGCGTCGTGCCGAGTACGAGGCGAAGGCCAACACCATGCTGGCCAATGCCGAGTCGCGCAAGGCCAAGCTGGCCGAGGTCGCGGTGACCATCGCCGCGCACTCCAGCGCCGAAGGCAAGCTGTTCGGCTCGGTCGGCCCGCGTGACATCGCCGAGGCGCTGGTCGCCGCCGGCCACGAGGTCCACAAGAACGAAGTGATCCTGGGCGAGGGCCCGCTGCGCAACGTCGGCGAGTACGACGTGGTGGTGAGCCTGCACGCCGACGTGCAGACCACGGTCAAGGTGATCGTGGTCGGCGACAAGTAAGCCGTACGCCATCCGTGATGGGACGAACGGGCGCCGCGAGGCGCCTGTTTGTTTTTGGGGCCGGGATTGGGGATTCGTTGAAAGCGGATGCCGCAGGTCTGCGCAGGCCGCTTGTCCGAGTCCCGCATTTATCCCCACCCGTCCCCAACATATCCACAGGGTTGTTGTATCGAAAGTTGAGACGCCGCCGCGCATCATGGTGTCCGCATGGCTACCCGTGCCCCGTCGGCGCATGGCGCGTCGCTCGTGGGCCCATTCCCCAGAGGTTAAGTCGATGTCCTTCGTGCCCGAACGCAAACCCGCCTCGTCCGCCATCGAGGCGCTGCGGGTGCCGCCGCATTCCATCGAGGCCGAGCAGGCGGTGCTGGGCGGCCTGATGCTGGCGCCCGAGGCGCTGGACAAGGTGGCCGATCGCCTCGGCGAGGACGATTTCTACCGCAAGGACCACCGCCTGATCTGGCGCGCGATCAACGAGCTGGCGAACAAGGGCATGCCGTGCGACGCGGTGACTCTGGGCGACTGGTTCGAGAGCAACGGCCTGGCCGAGATGGTCGGTGGCGCCGGCTACCTGATCGAGCTGGCCAACAGCACGCCCAGCGCCGCCAACATCGCCGCCTACGCGGAGATCGTGCGCGAGAAGTCGGTGCTGCGCCAATTGATCGACGCCGGCACCTCGATTACCGAGGACGGTTACCGGCCCGAGGGCAAGAGCGTGCACGAGGTGCTGGAAAGCGCCGAGCAGCGCGTGTTCCACATCGCCGAATCCGGCGCGCGCGGCAAGAAGGATTCCGTCACGATGCGCGAGGCGGTGAAGGACGCCTTCCGCCTGCTCACCGAGCGCTACGAGAATCGCGGCCAGCTCACCGGCGTGAGCACCGGCTTCACCGACCTGGACAAGCTCACTTCCGGCCTGCAGCCGTCGGACCTGATCATCGTGGCGGCGCGCCCG
The DNA here is from genome assembly GCA_024711345.1 of Rhodanobacter sp. Taxonomy (GTDB): domain Bacteria; phylum Pseudomonadota; class Gammaproteobacteria; order Xanthomonadales; family Rhodanobacteraceae; genus Rhodanobacter. The sequence continues at coordinate 51,462 of JANJTA010000033.1, forward strand.
TCGATGGGCAAGACCGCCTTCGCGCTGAACATCGCCGAGGCCGCCGCGCTGGGCGGCAAGAAGGCGGTGGTGGTGTTCTCGATGGAAATGTCCTCCTCGCAGCTGGCCTTCCGCCTAATCTCCTCGGTCGGGCGCATCCACCAGCAGCACCTGCGCAATGGCGATCTGCAGGAGGAGGACTGGCCGCGCGTCTCCAACGCGATCGCGCTGCTGTCCGAGGCGAAGATCTTCATCGACGACACGCCAGGGCTGTCGCCGGTGGAGCTGCGCTCGCGCGCGCGCCGGCTGCACCGCGAGCACGGCGGGCTGGGCCTGATCGTGATCGACTACCTGCAGCTGATGCAGGTGCCCGGCAACAAGGAGAACCGCGCCACCGAGATTTCGGAGATCTCGCGCTCGCTGAAGGGGCTGGCCAAGGAACTGAACGTGCCGGTGATCGCCCTGTCGCAGTTGAACCGCTCGCTGGAGCAGCGCGCCGACAAGCGCCCGATGATGTCCGACCTGCGCGAATCCGGGGCCATCGAACAGGACGCCGACGTGATCATGTTCATCTACCGCGACGAGTACTACAACAAGGAATCACCCGACAAGGGCATCGCCGAGATCATCATCGGCAAGCAGCGCAACGGCCCCACCGATACCTGCAAGCTGACCTTCCTCGGCCACTACACCCAGTTCGTGAACTACGCGTCGGACTCGTTCGTCGGCTCGTTCGACTGAGCGTCCGGAAAACCGCGCGGCGAAACCCGACGAGCTTTCGCGGCCGGAACGTCTCGCGCCCTGCGATGGTCGCGTGCCAAGCTCGCCGCTGTTGCGCATCCAGCCGGGAACCCGCATGGCCAAAGCCAAGACCGCCTATGTCTGCACCGATTGCGGTGCCGAACACCCGAAGTGGCAGGGCGCCTGCGCCGAGTGCGGCGCCTGGAACACGCTCAGCGAAATCGTGCTGGCGCCGGCGTCGGCGGCGAAGCCGTCGGTGGGCGCGCAGCGTTCCAGCTATGCCGGTGCGGCCGCCGGGGCATCGCGCATCACGCCGCTGACGGCGGTGGCGCAGGCCACCGAGGCGCGCGCGCTGACCGGCATCGGCGAGCTGGACCGCGTGCTCGGCGGCGGGCTGGTGCAGGGGTCGGTGGTGCTGATCGGCGGCGACCCCGGCATCGGCAAGTCGACCCTGCTGCTGCAGATGCTGGGCACGCTCGGCGGGCAGTTGCCCAGCGTGTACGTCACCGGCGAGGAATCGCTGGCCCAGGTGGCGGCGCGCGCGCAGCGCCTGGGCCTGCCGCTGGCGCCGCTGCAGGCGCTGGCCGAGACCTGCATCGAGCGCATCCTCGAACAGGCCGCGGCCACGCGACCGCAGGTGCTGGTGATCGACTCGATCCAGACCATCTGGACCGAACTGCTCACCGCCGCGCCCGGCTCCGTGTCGCAGGTGCGCGAGTCGGCGGCCAAGCTCACCCGCTACGCCAAGGAGACCGGCACCAGCGTGTTCCTGGTCGGCCACGTCACCAAGGAAGGCGGCATCGCCGGCCCGCGCGTGCTTGAGCACATGGTCGACGCGGTGCTGTACTTCGAGGGCGAATCCGGTTCGCGCTTCCGCGTGCTGCGCGCGTTCAAGAACCGCTTCGGCGCGGTCAACGAGCTGGGTGTGTTCGCGATGGGCGACAAGGGCCTGCGCGAGGTGCCGAACCCCTCGGCGATCTTCCTCTCCACCCACGCCGGTCCCACGCCGGGCAGCGCGGTGATGGTGACGCGCGAAGGCACCCGCCCGCTGCTGGTGGAAGTGCAGGCGCTGGTGGACCAGTCATCGCTCGGCAACCCGCGCCGGGTCACCCTGGGCCTGGAGCAGAACCGGCTGGCGATGTTGCTGGCGGTGCTGCACCGGCACGGCGGCGTGGCGGCCTACGACCAGGACGTGTTCGTCAACGTGGTCGGCGGCATTCGCGTGCAGGAGACCGCGGCCGACCTGCCGGTGTTGCTGGCGGTGCTGTCGTCCCTGCGCGACCGGCCGTTGCCGGAGCACATGGTCGCGTTCGGCGAGGTCGGCCTGTCCGGCGAGATCCGCCCGGTGCCGAACGGCGAGGAGCGCCTGAAGGAAGCCGCCCACCACGGCTTCCGTCGCGCCATCGTGCCGAAGGCGAATGCGCCGAAGAAGGGGCGCGTGGGCGAGATGGAAGTGGTCGGGGTGGAGCGGCTGGGCGAGGCGATCGACGCCTGCCGCTGAACGCGCGGCTAGATGCCGCGGTGCAGAATCAGTTCCAGCACCGCCTTGCTGCCGAAGAACGCCAGCACCAGCACGGCCATGCCGACCAGGGTGAGGTTGACCGCGCGCGTACCGCGCCAGCCATGCCGCCAGCGGCCATACAGCAGCACGCCGAACACCAGCCAAGCCCCGATCGACAGCACGGTCTTGTGCGCCAGGTGCTGGCCGAACAGGTTGTCGACGAACAGCACGCCGGTGAGCAGGGTCAGCGTGAGCAGCACGAAGCCCGCGCTGATCAGGCGGAACAGCAAAGTTTCGGTCAGCGTCAGCGGAGGCAGCGCACGCAGCCAGTGGCCGAGCTGGCGATGGCGCAGGGCGCGTTCCTGCAGCGCCAGCAGGATCGCCAGCGCCGCGGCGATCGACAGCACGCCGAACGCGAGCAGGGCGACCGTCACATGCAGCTTGATCTGCCAGCCCATGGGCTGCGGCAGGGTGGGCGGCGCCAGGAAGCTGTCCAGCGCGAGCAGCGCGGCGGTCAGCGGGAACACGATCACGCCGAGCGCGGCGACCGGGCGCGAAGCGTTCACCAGCAGGGTCAGCGCGGAGACCACGAACGCGACCAGCGACAGCGCGGCGAAGAAGTGCAGGTCCAGCGCGCCGCGGTGCATGCCCAGCAGGATGCCGGCGTGGATCAGCACGGCGCTGCCGGCCAAACCCAGCGCCAGCCGGTTCAGCGGTTGGCCACCGCTCAGCAGCGGGCGCGCCAGCCCGGCGGCGGCGGCGAGGTAGAGCACGATCGCGAACAGGGCCAGAACGTGAAGGGTCATGGCCCGGCAGTGTCGCACAGGGGCGGGCCGGCTTGCATGCGGAGCGGGGCGATCCGTCCGCTATAATCGAACACTTCCCCGTGCGCCGGTCCCGCCATGTTCGAATCGCTCAGCCAACGCCTTGCCACCACCGTCAACCGCCTGCGCGGCCGCGGCCGGCTGACCGAGGAGAACATCCGCGAGGCCCTGCGCGAGGTGCGCATCGCGCTGCTGGAGGCGGACGTGGCGCTGCCGGTGGTGCAGGCGCTGATCCAGCGGATCAAGGTGCGCGCGGTCGGCCAGGACGTGATCAAGAGCCTGTCGCCGGGCCAGGCGCTGATCAAGGTGGTCAGCGACGAGCTGACCGTGGTGATGGGCACCGCCAATACCGAGCTGAACCTGGCCCAGCAGCCGCCGGCGGTGGTGCTGATGGCCGGCCTGCAGGGCGCCGGCAAGACCACCACGGTGGCCAAGCTGGCGCGGCTGCTGACCGAGCGCAGGAAGAAAAAGGTGATGGTGGTGAGCTGCGACGTCTACCGTCCGGCCGCCATCGAGCAGTTGCGCACGCTGGCCGAACAGGTCGGGGTGAAGTTCTTCCCGTCCGCGGCTGGCCAGGATCCGGTGCAGATCGCGAAGGACGCCATCGCCGCCGCCAGGCGCGAGGTGGTCGACGTGCTGCTGGTCGACACCGCCGGCCGCCTGCACGTGGACGAGACGATGATGGCCGAGATCAAGGCGCTGCATGCCGCGGTCACGCCGATCGAAACCCTGTTCGTGGTCGATGCGATGACCGGCCAGGACGCCGCCAACACCGCCAAGGCGTTCAACGAGGCGCTGCCGCTGACCGGCGTGATCCTGACCAAGACCGACGGCGATGCCCGCGGCGGTGCGGCGCTGTCGGTGCGCTACGTCACCGGCAAGCCGATCAAGTTCCTCGGCGCCGGCGAGAAGAGCGACGCGCTGGAGCCGTTCCATCCCGATCGTCTGGCCCAGCGCATCCTCGGCATGGGCGACGTGTTGTCGCTGGTGGAGGAGGTCGAGCGCAAGGTCGACCAGGACAAGGCGCAGAAGCTGGCCCAGAAGGTGATGAAGGGCAAGCGCTTCGACCTCAACGACATGAAGGACCAGCTGGAGCAGATGGGCAACATGGGCGGGCTGGCCGGGCTGATGGACAAGCTGCCCGGCGTGTCCAGCCTGCCGGACAGCGTGAAGTCCAAGGTCAACGATGGCGAGATGAAGCGGATGATCGCGATCATCAGCTCGATGACCAAGAAGGAGCGCCGTCATCCGGACCTGCTGAACGGCTCGCGCCGCGCGCGCGTGGCGCGTGGTTCGGGCACCCAGCCGGCCGACGTCAACCGCCTGCTCAAGCAGTACATGCAGATGGAAAAGATGATGTCCAAGCTGTCCAAGGGCGGCAGCAAGGGCCTGCTGCGGCAGATGCGCGGCGCCATGAAGGGCATGGGCGGATTGCCGCCGCTGCGCTGAACGCGTAGTGGCCGCGGCTTTTCCGTTCCCTATTCCCTATTCCCTTTTCCCGGTTCCGCCTTTAAAATGCCGCGTTTACCGCGCACGGCTCTCGTGTGCCTGCCGCCGGTTCGGCAATTCTGGAGTTCTACCATGGTCAAGATTCGTCTTTCGCGCGGTGGCGCCAAGGGCCGTCCGTTCTACCACGTCGTCGTCACCGATCAGCGCAACAAGCGCGACGGTCGCAACATCGAGAACGTGGGCTTCTACAACCCGGTTGCGGCGGGCAAGGACAAGCGCCTCGAGCTGAACGTCGCGCGCGTGCAGGAGTGGGTCGGCAAGGGTGCCCAGCTGACCGACAAGGTCGCCGCCCTGGTCAAGGAAGCCGGCAAGCAGCAGGCTGCCTGAGTATGACTGCAGCCGGTCGGCGCGTCCTGATCGGACGCATCGTCGGGCTGTATGGCGTGCAGGGCTGGCTCAAGATCGAATCCTGGGCCGATCCGCGCATGCGGATCTTCGACTACCAGCCGTGGCTGCTCGGTGCAGCGCCCGGCACGGAGACGCAGGTCAGCGGTGTCAAGGGTCGTACGCAGGGCAAGGGCTTGGTAGCTCATCTGCCCGGCGTGGACGACCGGGAGCAGGCAGCGGCGCTGGTCGGCAGCGACATCCATGTCGCCCGCGAGCAGCTGCCGCCTCCTGCGGAAGGCGAGTATTACTGGGTCGACCTCGAGGGACTTGAGGTCGTCACCACGGAGGGCGTGAGGCTGGGGCGGGTCAGTCACCTGTTCGCCACCGGCGCCAACGATGTGGTGGTGGTGAGGGACGGCGAGCGCGAGCGGCTGGTTCCTTTCGTCCAGGGTTCGTATGTGCGTTCGGTGGATCTGTCCGCAGGGCGCATGGTGGTGGACTGGGATCCCGAATTCTGAGGTCGCCGTTCGCGGGCTAAGGTCGAGGATCATGCGCATCGATGTCGTCAGCCTGTTTCCCGACTTCGTGCGCCAGTGCGCCGCGGTCGGTGTAGTGGGACGCGCACAGCAGCGCGAGCTGCTGCAGGTGGAAACCTGGAACCCGCGCGACTACGCCACCGACAAGCATCGCAGCGTGGACAGCAGCGCGTACGGCGGCGGTCCGGGCATGGTGATGATGATCGAGCCGTTGCGCACGACCCTGGCGGCCATGCGTGCGGCGGCACCGGAACCGGTGCATCTGGTTTATCTCAGTCCGCAGGGAGCGCGGCTGACGCAGGGCAGGGTGGAAGCGCTGGCGAAGCTGCCGCGCATCGCCTTGCTCTGCGGGCGTTACGAAGGTGTGGACGAGCGTCTGCTGGCGCACGAGGTCGACGAGGAGCTTTCCATCGGCGATTATGTGCTGTCCGGCGGCGAGCTCGCCGCGGCGGTGGTCATCGACGCGGTGGGGCGCTTGCAGGAAGGCGCGTTGAACGACGCGCAGTCGGCCGGGCAGGATTCATTCTCGGATGGCCTGCTGGATTGTCCGCACTATGCGAAACCGGTGCACGATGCGCTGGGTTCCGTACCGGAGGTGCTGTTGTCCGGCGACCATGCGGCGATTGCCCGCTGGCGCCTGAAGCAGTCGCTGGGACGGACCTGGTTGCGGCGACCCGATTTGTTGTCACAGCGGGGGCTGGATGCGCCATCCCGGGCCCTGCTGGATGAATTCCGCCGCGAACACGCCTCGCGAGGGCCGACACGGCAAGACGATGCGACCGGTTGACGGCCGCAGCCATTGATATCGATTTACGTGAACCGACAGGTGCGCCATGAACAAGATCATTGAACAGTTCGAATCCGAGCAGATCACCCGCCAGCTGCCGGAATTCAGCCCCGGCGACACCGTGGTGGTCAACGTCAAGGTGAAGGAAGGCAACCGCGAGCGCGTGCAGGCGTTCGAAGGCATCGTCATCGCCCGGCGCAGCCGCGGCCTGCATTCGGCCTTCACCGTGCGCAAGATCTCGCACGGCACCGGCGTGGAGCGCGTGTTCCAGGCGCACAGCCCGGCCATCGACTCGGTGACCGTGAAGCGCCGGGGCAAGGTGCGCGGCGCCAAGCTGTACTACCTGCGTGGTCTGGAAGGCAAGGCCGCCCGCATCAAGGAAGACGTCGCCGCCGCTGCCGCCGCCAAGGCCAACGCGAAGGCTGGCGCTGCCGAGTAATTCGCCCGGCGCTCGCCGTGGCATGAAAAAACCCGCGGAGCGATCCGCGGGTTTTTCGTGTCTGCGGAGCGGCTGGCGGCGCGTCTGGCCGCCTGCCGTCACTCCAGGCGTTGCGGCTGCTGCAGGAAGTTGCCCTGCACGAAATCCACGCCGCAGGCGAACAGCAGCGAGGTGCTGGTGGCGTCCTCGACCCACTCGGCGATGGTCAGTCGCTTCAGCTCGTGGGCCTGCTGGCAGATCTCGGCCACCTTCTTCTGGCTTTCCGGGTGCTGCGGCAGGTCGGCCATGTAGCTGCGGTCGATCTTCAGGTAGTCCGCGTCGATGTGATTGAGCAGCTGGAATGAATTCAGCCCCGAACCGAACTGCTCCAGCGCGAAGCGCCCGCCCAGTTTCTTCCAGCCGTTGACGAACTCCTGGGCCGGGCGCAGCAAGGTCATCACCTTGCTCTCGGTCATCTCCAGCACCAGCTGGCCGCGCTTCAAACCGGCCTGCTTGAGCCGGTCGCCCAGCCATGCCAGCAGCGTGTCGTCCTGCAGCGAGGCGGCGGTGAGCTTGATGAAGAACGTGGTCTGCTGGCCCTGGCCTTCGCGTTCCTGCAGCGCCTTGATGGCCTGCTCGAGCACCCAGCGGTCCATCGCTCCGGTGAGACCGTGTTTTTCGGCGATCGGCATGAAGAAGCCGGGCAGCACCTCGCCCTGCGGGCCGTTCATGCGCAGCAGAATCTCCGAATAGTCGCCCTCGGCGTCCTGCAGACTGATGGTCTGCTGGTGGTAGAGCACCAGGCCTTCCCCGACCAGCGCCTTGCGCAGCAGTTCCAGCCAGTAGCGTTCGCGTTCCTCGTCGGCCTTCTCGCGCGCGGCGGGGTCATGCAGCTCCACCTGGCTGCCGCCCAGGCTCTGCGCGGTGCGCAGGGCCTGACTGGCCTGGTTGAGCAGCAGTTCGGTATTGGCGTTCTTTTCGCCCAGCAGGCTGCCGCCGATGCTGGCGGTGACCGTGATCGAGCGCGAGCCGGCGTCGAAGATCTCGTTGCTGACGCTGTGCTGCAGCTTGGCGATCCACTCCTTGATCGCCTCGTCCGGGCGCGCATCGAGCACCACGCCCAGGGTGTGCTCGGCGAGCATGCCGGCGACGTCCTCGGCGCCGAGCAGCATGCGGATGCGGTCGGCGAAACCGGCCAGCAAATCGTCGGCCTTGCCCAGGCCGATGCCGCCCACCAGCGAGGTCCAGTTGTCCGGCTCGATCAGCAGCAGCGACTGGCCCTTCTTGCCCTTCGCCGCCGCGGTGACGGCATCGTCGATGGACTCCAGCATGCGGGCGCGGTTGAACAGGCCGGTGACCGGATCGCGCTGCAGCTGCTCCAGCACGGCCTGGTCGACCAGTTGCCGGCGGAACACGATCTGCAGGCAGGGTTCGCCCTCGAACGTGGCCGGCGCGAATTCCACCGTGGCGTCGAACTGGCTGCCGTCGGCGCGGCGCGCGTGCAGGGTGAGCTGGGAGGGCGTCTTCTCCTGCCGCGCGTGGCCGCGCAGCAGGGCCTTGAACTCGTCGGCATGGGTCGAGTCGATCATGTCCAGTACCGGCAGCCCGAGCAGGTCGTCGAAGCTGTCGTAGCCGAACGTTTCCAGGTAGGCGTGGTTGGCCCGCACGTGCATGCCCTCGTGCACGTAGGCGATCGCGTCGGTGGAGGAGTCGAGCAGCGCGTCGCAGCGCCGCTCCGACTCGCGCAGTGCGGTTTCCAGGCGGCGCACCTGGCGGCGCGTCTGCAGCGACTCGAACTCGCGCTGCAGCACCGCGATCAGCTGTTTCGGCTGGCTGCGCGAGGCGACGCCGCGGGCGCCGTGCACGAACAGGTCCGCCACGATCTGGTTGTCGATCGCGTTGACCAGGCCCAGCAGCGAGTAGTCGCGGCCATAGGCATCGAGCACCTTGACCGCCTCTTCCAGGCTGATGCCGGTGATCGCCGGATCGAACATCACCACGTCCGGCTCCAGTTCGTTCACCGCGGCCTGCATCTGCTCCACGTTGGTGGCGCGGGCCGGCCGTACGGCAATGCCGGTGTTGCGCAGCAGGCTGATGATCTGCTCAGCCTCCTCCAGCGAGCCTTCGACGAAGAGGATCTTGATGACGAAATCTTTTTTCATGGGGCGTGAAGCTGTTCCGTTGATCACCGCGGGCGGTGCGGGGCGGCTGGCGCACTCGGCCGCGATGACTGTTTGTAACGGATTCCGCCGGCAGCCGCCAGCGGGAAAATCATGCAACGAGCCCCACTGCCTGCTTTTACAGCGGCCGTTTGGAGGCGTCGCCGCCCACCTCGCGTACCAGCCGGGGCACCAGGTAGCCGGGCAGGCGGGCGCGCAGCGCTTCCACCAGAGCCAGCGCGCGGCGGTCGTCGACCTCGAAGTGCGCGGCGCCCTGCACGCGGTCGAGCTGGTGCAGGTAGTACGGCAGCACGCCGGCGGCGAACAGCCGTTCGGACAGCTCGGCCAGCGCGTCGGCGTCGTCGTTGACCCCGCGCAGCAGCACCGACTGGTTGAGTACGGTGGCGCCGGCCGCGCGCAGGCGGGCGCAGGCGGCGTCGACGCTGGCGTCCAGTTCGTTGGCGTGGTTTGCGTGCAGTACCACCACCTTCTGCAGCGGCAGCGCTCCCAGCCAGCCGATGAAGGCGTCGTCGATGCGCTCCGGCAGCACCACCGGCAGGCGGCTGTGGATGCGCAGGCGGATGACCTGCGGCAAGTCGGCCAGGCCGCGGCCCAGTTCCTCCAGCTTGCTGGTGGCCAGCGACAGCGGATCGCCGCCGGACAGGATCAGCTCGCTGATCGAGGGATCCTGGCGCAGATGCTCCAGCGCCTGCTTCCACTGGCCGGACGCGGCCATCTCTTCGCCGTACGGGAAGTGCCGGCGGAAGCAGTAGCGGCAGTTGACCGCACAGCTGCCGCTGGCGATCAGCAGCGCGCGGCCGTGGTACTTGTGCAGCACACCGCGCGCCTCGCGCGCGGCCATGTCGCCAACCGCGTCGGCGACGAAACCGGGCACCTCGTCCAGTTCGGCCAGTTGCGGCAGCACCTGCAGCAGCAGCGGATCGCGCGGGTCGCCGTGGCGCATGCGGGCCACGAAGCCGCGCGGCACGCGCAATTGGAAACCGGCGTCTGCCGGCGGCAACTCGCCGGCCAGGTGCTGCAGTCCGACCAACTGCAGGAGTTCGGCGGCGTCGGTGACGGCCTCGCGCCACAGCTGGCGCCAGTCGGCGGCCGGTGCGTCCGGCGTAATGCGGGCGGCAGGGCTTGCGGTTATCATGTGTGGCCTTGTCTGGGCCGGCCGGCCCGTCAAACCGACTATTTTAGCCGCCGGCAGCGGCGCAGGGGCCCGTTTCGGGCCCTTGAACATTGAAATTCATTTCTCGGAGCTCATTGCATGGCCACCGCCGGTCTCAACGACGTCAAGAAGGGTATGAAGATCCTTCACAACAACGATCCGTGGATCATCACCGAAGCCGAGTTCATCAAGCCCGGCAAGGGCCAGGCGTTCACCCGCATCTTCATCCGCAACCTGAAGACCGGGCGCACCACTGAGCAGACGATGAAGTCCAGCGACTCGTTCGAGGTGGCGGACGTCACCGACACCGACATGCAGTACCTGTACTCCGACGGCGAATTCTGGCACTTCATGCACCAGGAGTCGTTCGAGCAGCACCAGGCCAGCAAGACCGGCGTCGGCGACGCGGCGAAGTGGCTGAAGGGCGAAGAAGAGTGCGTGGTCACGCTGTTCAACGGCGAGATCATCGCGGTGCAGCCGCCGAATTTCGTCGAGCTGAAGATCGTCGAGACCGACCCCGGCGTGCGCGGCGACACCTCCGGCGGCGGCGGCAAGCCGGCCACGCTGGAGACCGGCGCGGTGGTGCGCGTGCCGCTGTTCGTGGGCACCGACGAGGTGATCAAGGTCGACACCCGCACCGGCGAGTACGTCAGCCGCGTCAAGTGAGTCCGTACGATTCCGGCCCTGCCGGGATCGTCGAAACATGGGGCGGGCGCCGGGAGGCGGGCCGCCCCATCTCGTATCCATTCCTTGCAGAGTGAGTGAGCGATGAGCCACGCCGCCCCACAGCCTGTCGACCTGGTGATCGAAGCCCGCTGGGTGGTGCCGGTCGAACCGCACGCGGTGGTGCTGGAAAACCACGCGGTGGCGGTGCACGACGGTCGCATCGTGGCGCTGCTGCCGATCGCCGACGCGCGCGCCGCCTACGTGCCGCGCGAGCGCGTCGAACTGGGCGAGCATGCGCTGATCCCCGGCCTGGTCAACAGCCACACGCACAACCCGATGACGCTGCTACGCGGGCTGGCCGACGACCTGCCGCTGATGGTGTGGCTGCAGCAGTACATCTGGCCCGCCGAGGCGAAAGTGCTGGGACCGGAGTTCGTGCGCGACGGCGTGGAACTGGCGGTGGCCGAAATGCTCCGCGGCGGCACCACCTGCGCCAACGAGAACTACTTCTTCCCCGACGTGATCGGCGCCACTTACCGCAAGCTGGGCTTCCGCGCGGTGGTCGGCCTGCCGGTAATCGAATTCCCCACCGCCTGGGCAAAGAGCCAGGACGAGTACTTCGAGCGCGCCGGCGCCGTGCACGACAGCTTCCGCGGCGACGCCCTGATCAGCACCGCATTCGTGCCGCACGCGCCGTACACGGTATCGGACGAGAGCTTCGAGCGCATCCGCGTGTTGTCCGACCAGCTCGACATCCCGGTGCACCTGCACACGCACGAGACCGCGCACGAGGTCGAGGAGGAGAAGGCCAAGAGCGGGCTGCGCCCGTTCCAGCGACTGCAGAAGCTGGGCCTGGTCAACGACCGCCTGATCGCCGTGCACATGACCCAGCTGACCGACGGCGAGATCGCCGCCTGCGCCGCGGCCGGCGTGTCGGTGGTGCACTGCCCGGAGTCCAACCTCAAGCTCGCCTCCGGTTTTTGCCCGGCGGAAAAACTGCGCGCGGCCGGGGTCAACCTGGCGCTGGGCACCGACGGCTGCGCCTCCAACAACGACCTGGACATGTTCGGCGAGATGCGCACCGCCGCACTGCTGGCCAAGGCGGTGGCCGGCGACGCCGCCGCGTTCGATGCGGCGTTCGCGCTGCGCGCGGCCACGCTCAACGGCGCGAAAGCGATCGGGCAGGAAGCGACGATCGGCTCGATCGAAGTCGGCAAGCAGGCCGACTTCGCCGCCGTGCGGCTGAGCGAGCTGGAGACCCAGCCGCTGTTCCATGTCGTCTCGCAGCTGGTCTACGCCACTGGCCGCCACCAGGTCAGCGACGTGTGGATCGCCGGCCGGCGCAAGCTGGCCGCGCGCGAACTGGTCGGCATGGATACCGCCGCGATCCTCGAGCGCACGCGCGCCTGGCGCGAGCGCATTGCCTCGGCCTGAACCGGAGTCTCTCGATGAACCGTTACCTGGTGCTGCTGATTCGCCGCCCGCAGCTCGATCCCGCCGTGGTGCCGCTGCACCTGGCCTTCCTGCAGAACTTGCGCAAGGAGGGCTGGGTCGAGCTGTCCGGTGGCTTCAGCGACAAGTCCGGCGGTGCCTACCTGCTGCGCGCGAGCGACCTGACCGAGGCGATGGCGCTGGTGCACCGCGATCCGGCCCACCTCAGCGGCGGTTGGGACATCACGGTGCACGAATGGCAGGTGGTTTGATCTGAGCGGGAGAATCAAGAGGCGGTCATCCATGGCCGCACTTTCCAATAAACTCATGGGCTCACCGTGGACCCGAACATGACCACCGCCAACGTCAATCCCGCCGAGATCGCCCGCTTCGACAGCCTGGCGGCGCGCTGGTGGGACCCCGATGGCGAATCGCGCCCGCTGCACGATCTCAACCCGGTGCGCGCGGCCTACGTCGCCGCCCGCACCGACCTGCGCGGGGCGAAGGTCGCCGACGTCGGCTGCGGCGGCGGTCTGCTGAGCGAAGCGCTGGCGCGCGCCGGGGCGAAGGTCACCGGCATCGACCTGGGCGCGAAGGTCATCGAAGTCGCGAAGCTGCACCTGCATGAATCCGGCCTCAGCGTCGATTATCGCGTGCAGTCCTCGAGCGAACTGGCCGCGGCCGAGCCAGCCAGCTTCGACGCGGTGTGCTGCATGGAGCTGGTCGAGCACGTGCCCGATCCGCAGGCACTGGTGAATGACCTGGCCACGCTGCTGAAGCCGGGCGCGCGACTGTTCATGTCCACCCTCAACCGCACGCCGGCCGCGTTCGGCGCGGCGATCGTGGGGGCCGAATACGTGATGGGCCTGCTGCCGCGCGGCACCCATCACTACGCGCAGTTCCTGAAGCCGTCCGAGCTGGGCCGCCTGTTGCGTCATGCCGGGCTGGAACTGGAGGATGTCTCCGGGCTCGCCTACAACCCGCTCAACCGCAAGGCCTGGCTGAGCACGATCACCGCCATCAATTACGTGCTCAGCGCACGCAAGCCGGCATGAGGCCCTTGCCCGAAAACATCCAGGGCGTGCTGTTCGACCTAGACGGCACCTTGCTCGACAGCGCTCCCGATCTCTACGCCGCCTTGCTGGCGCAATGCGCGGAAGAGGGCGCTCCGCTGCCGCCGTACGCGCCGGTGCGCGAGGTGGTTTCGCGCGGCGCGCGTGCCGTGCTGCGCTGTGCGTTTGCCGAGCGCGGCGAAGCTGCGCTGGAGGCGCTGGTGCCGCGTTACCTGCAGCTGTACCAGGATGTGATGGCGCAGCAGACGCGCTCGTTCGACGGCGTCGACGAACTGCTGGCGCGGATCGAGGCGCACGGACTGCGCTGGGGCATCGTCACCAACAAGGCGGCCTTTCTTGCCGACGAACTGGTCGCCCGCATCGGCTGGGCGCAGCGCGCCAGCGCGGTGGTTGCGGGCGATACGCTGGCGGTGAAGAAGCCTGATCCGGCACCGGTGCTGCTGGCCTGCGAACGCGCCGGCATCGCGCCTGCGCAAAGCCTGTTCGTCGGCGACGACCGCCGCGACGTGCTGGCCGGCGCCGCCGCCGGCCTGTACACGGTGGCGGTGAGCTGGGGCTATCTCGATGGCGGCGATCCGCACACGTGGGGCGCCGACAAGGTACTGGATCATCCGGCCGAACTGGCCGAACTGCTGCAGCTGCAGCCGGTCGCGGCATGATCGAGCTGATCGAACAAAACGCCGTCCTGCAAGGCTTCATCGACAAGTGGCTGGCGGTGCAGCCGCAGCAGCGCGTGGCGCTGGCCTTCGTCGATGGCCGGCGTTATCCGGGCCACATTGCCTTGGCGGCGCTGGAACAGGAACTGCTCGGCGCCGCCTATGGCATCCGCGAACCCCAGGTGGCCGCTGCCAAGCTCAACTGGTGGGCCGAGGAATTGGCCGGTGCGCCAGCCAGCGGCGGGCGTCATCCGCTGAGCCAGGTGCTGTTCGACGAAGAGCGCGCGCATGCCATCGCCAGCGAGCTGTGGCTGGCTCCGGTACTGGCGGCCATGGCACAGCTGGAGCAGGGCACCGCGACGGACTTCGCCGCGCAGATCGAGGCGGCGATGCCGCTGCACGGCGCGTTGGCCGCGCTGGAAACCGCCTGGTGGTACGGTGCCGAGGCGTCGCCGGCGCGGGCGTCGCGGGTCGCCGTGCTGAATCATCTGTTGTATGCGCTGCTGCGGCTGCAGCAGGATGCCGAGCGCGATCGCCTGCCGCTGCCGATGGCGCAGCTGGCACGGCATGGCTTGAGCCGCGCGCAATTGCGCAGCCAGGGCGCGGCGCGGCAGCAGGCCGTCAAGGCGCAGCTGGACGACCTGCTGGCCAGCTGGACGGAGTCGGCCACGCTGGCCGGGCCGCTCAGCGTGTTTCGTGCGCTGGAATCGCGGCATGCGCACAGGCTGGCGCAGCGTGCGGCGCGGGCCGGCGATGCGCTGGCGGTGTTGCAGGCCGGCCACTCGCGCACCGGGCTGGCGACCGCCCTGCAGGCGTGGCAGGCCGCCCGCGCGTGGCGCCGGCAGATGGCGTAAAACGACCAGGACGCAGTGTTTCCATCACGCCACTATTGCGCGGCGGCCAGCTTGCCCCAAGATTGCTTGCTTTGCGGCGACCTGTTCGCCGATGCCAGGACCTCGCCCATGCCGAACCAGGAAAACACCGCCCGCCTGCTGCCCGATGTCGCCGTTCACGCGCAGCCGCATCTTGCCGGCGCGTTGGACTGGGTCGGCATGGCCGAGATCCAGGTGCCGGTGCTGTTCGATGCCGGCGATGGCCAGGCGCAGCGTTCCAGCGCCCGGGTCGGCGCCTTCGTCAACCTGAACCGGCCGGACAAGCGCGGCATCCACATGTCGCGGCTGTACCTGCAGGTCGAGCAGGCGCTGAGCACGCAGACGCTGAGTGCCGACATGCTGCATGCGCTGCTGCGCGGCTTCCTCGATTCGCACAAGGATCTGTCCGACCGGGCCTGCCTCAGCATCCAGTTCGAACACCTGGTGCGCCGCCCCGCACTGAAGAGCGCCAACAGCGGCTGGCGCGCCTACCCGGTAAGCATCGAGGCCAGCCTCACCGGCGAGGAGTTCCTGCTCGAGTTCGGCACCGAGGTGGTCTACTCCTCCACCTGCCCGGCCTCGGCGGCGCTGTCGCGCCAGCTGATCCAGGACCAGTTCGCCCGCGACTTCGAGGCCGGCCAGCCGCTCGACCATGCGGCGGTGCTGGCCTGGCTCGGCAGCGAGCGTGGCATCGTCGCCACCGCGCATGCGCAGCGCAGCGTGGCGCGGCTGCGCATCCGCCTCGTGCCCGGCGCCGACTTCCACCTGATCGGCCTGATCGATCGCGTCGAGCATGCGCTGGGCACGCCGGTGCAGACCGCGGTGAAGCGCGAGGACGAACAGGCCTTCGCGCTGGCCAACGGCGGCAACCTGATGTTCTGCGAGGACGCCGCCCGGCGCATCCAGAAGGCCCTCGACGCCGACGCTGCGCTCGGCGATTTCCACATTCGCGTCGAGCACCAGGAAAGCCTGCACCCGCACGATGCCGTGGCCTATGCGAGCAAGGGCGTGGAGGGCGGTTACGGCTCCACGCCGTGACGATCGCCGCCCCTTGCGCCGGCCCGGTGTCGGTGACCATCCCGAGATAACCGCGCGTCACCCGAGACGTGGGAGCGGCGGCCTTGCGGCAACGGCGCCGCCTTCCGCAGCGTCAGTGCGCCTCCGGGGAATCCCCGTGGTGGCGGCAGCGCGAAAAATGGAAATGCTCGGGCACCGGATCCTCGCCGCCGTCGCACAGCGGCTGGCAGCGCAGCACGCGCCACCCCGCCAGCAGACTGCCGCGCCACGGGCCAAAGCGGGTGACCGCGATCCGTGCATAATCGGAGCAACTGGGGTGGAAGCGGCAGCGCGGGCCGAGCAGGGGGCTGAGCCAGCGCTTGTACAAACGCAGCATCCACAGTATCAATCGGGTCAGGGCATTCACGGTACCGGAGCGGACAGCGACAGGTAGTGGTACAAGTATTCCAGATGCGAGCTTGCTGGTGTAGGACACATGGGCTATAACACCCGGCCGCCACGGCCAAAAACGGTGAAGGGATATGGCGAAAACGACGCGTAGTTCGACCGCTGCCAAGGCACGGAAAGGCAAGTCTTCGACAGGGAGCAAGGGCGCCAGGTCGAAGCCGGCCGCCGTACGGGAACGGCCCGTGAAGAGCGCCGCCAAGGCCGCGCCGAAGAAGGCCGTCGCCAAGCCGGTGGCGGCGAAGAAGCCGGCCGCCAAACCCGCGGCCAGGAAAGCCGCCGCCAAGTCACCAGCGAAGAAGCCCGTCGTGAAGAAGGTGGCGGGGAAGAAACCCGCGGTGAAGAACGCGTCGACGAGGAAAGCCGTCGCGAAGAAGCCCGCCGTGAAGAAACCCGCCGTGAAGAAGGCTGTTGTGAAGAAGCCTGCCGTGAAGAAGGTTGTCGCGAAGAAGCCTGTCCTCAGCAGCAAACCCGCAAGCGGCGCAGCGGTGAAGAAGGCAGCGAAGCCGGCGACCCGGGCGGTCGCCAAGAAGGCGGCGCCGACCAAGCCGGCGGCGAAACCCGCCGCGAAGCCCGCGGCCCGACCGAACCCGCCGGCCAAACCCGCCGCGAAACCCGCATCCGCTGCGAAATCCGTTGCCAAGCCGGCAGCGGCCGCCGTCAACCACGTATCCCCGGCGCCCGCCAGCACCCTGTTCAAGGGCAAGGTGGCGAGCGCAACCGCCATGGTGACCTCGCGCGCAGCCCAGGGTGCCGCAGGTCATGCCTCTCCCCCCAAAAGCCCGAAGAATTCGTCGTCCTCAATGAATAAATCCGCTGCAACGAAACTCGACAACGGCATTACCCGCGAAGATGGCCGGTATGCGCTGCCGTCCACCAGCATCATCAACCTGCCCAAGGGATACCACCCCTCGCTCAGCGAGGAGTACATGAACCCGATGCACCTGGCCTACTTCCGCAACAAGCTGCGCGACTGGCGCGACCAGCTGGTGGAAGAGTCGCGCCAGACCATGGACAACCTGCGCGAGGAAGTGCGCGATGTCGGCGACGAGGCCGAGCGCGCCACGCGCGAGACGGAGAACTCGCTGGAGCTGCGCACCCGCGACCGCTACCGCAAGCTGATTTCGAAGATCGACAAGGCGCTGCGCCGGATCGAGGAAGGCAGCTACGGCTTCTGCGAGGAGACCGACGAGGAAATCGGCATCGACCGTCTCGATGCGCGCCCGATCGCCACGTTGTCGCTGGATGCACAGGAGCGTCGCGAGCACCTGCAGAAGCAGATGGGCGACTGATCGTCGCGCCGTCCCCGCAGTCGGGGTGGCGTCGTTGTCCGTATCCACCATCGACAAGACCCCCGACCCTCGCGGCTCGGGGGTTTCGTTTTTCCGGGGGCGGACTCGCGCCCGCCGCAGCCGGCGCTAGAACTGGTAGCGCAAGGTCAGGTTCGCGCCACGCGGCGCGCCCGGCAGGTTGAGGTTCGGGCTGGTGCCGTGGGCGGACACGATGTAGTGCGTGTCGAACAGGTTGGTCAGGTTGAGCTGCAGCGAGACCGGCCCGGTGCGGTACTGCGCCATGAAGTCGGCGCTCACGTAGCCGGGCAGGGTCACCGTGTTGCCCGGGTTGGCCTGTCGCGCGCCGACCAGGTTCAGACCGCCGCCCAGTTGCCAGCGCTGCGCAAACGCGCGGGTGATCCACAGGTTGCCGCTGTTGCGCGGGGTGAGGGTGGCGCGCTTGCCCTGGACCGGACGCCCGGCATCCATCGCCACGGACCGGATGGCGCGCGCATCCAGCCACGCGTAGCCGGCGAGCAGGCGCCAGCCATGCGCCAGGTCCGCGGCGGCGCTGAGCTCGACGCCACGCGTGCGTTGCGTGCCGATCGGCAGCACTTTCTGCGTGACCGGATCGGTGGCCTTGATGCCGCTGCGCTCCAGCTCGAAGAGCGCGGCGTTGAAGGTGACGCGTCCATCCAGCAAGTCGTATTTCGCGCCGACCTCGGTGTTGTGCGTGCGCTCGGGCGCGATGTCCGCATTGCTCGCGGCCAGCGCGAACGCCTCGCCGGAAGGCTGGAACGAACGGCTCCAGGACAGGTAGTAGGACTGCGTGGCGGAAGGCTGCCAGACCACGCCCGCGCGCGGGCTCAGCGCCTTGTCGGTGCGCGCGAGGTTGCGCTGGCCCGGCAGGTGATTCTCCGTCCGCTGCCGGAAACGGTCGTAGCGCACGCCGAGCAGGGCCTTCCACTGCGAGCCCAGGCTCAGCAGATCCTGCAGGTAGACGGCGCTGGTGTCGAAGATGCCGAGGTTGTCGGCGGCCGGCGCGCGAGACACCTGCAGCGACAACACCGGCAGCACGGGATGGAACAGGTCGACCACCGCCACGCCGCTGGCGCTGCGATTGAGCAGGGCCTTGTCCTGCCGCGCCAGTTCCAGGCCGTAGAGCAGGTCGTGGCTGAGCGTGTCGCCGGCCAGGTGCTGGTGGAGTTCGGTCTGGTTGAACCAGCCGTGCTCGTGCCGATCCACGTTGGAGCGGTTGAGCGAAACGGTTTGCGCGCTTTCGTCGACGCTGCCCGGCAGCGTGTTGTTGCGGTCGAGCCGGTAGTCGTACCAGCGCGCGGCGTTGCGCAGGGTCAGGTCGTCGCTGAAGGCGTGGGTCAGGGTCGCGGTGGTCGAGCTCACGGTCGATTCGTTGGTGTCGACGTCGCGGGCGTTGGCCGCGCCGTAATAGGTGCCGCTTGGCACGTCGACCGGTCGTCCATGCCAGGCCGGTATGCCGAAATCGGTGACGCGGCGATCCTTCAGGTAATCGGCCTGCAGCAGCAGCGTGGTGTCGCTGCCGGAGTGCAGCAGCAGCGAGGGAGCGACGGCGCGGCGCTGGAGGAATTGCGGGTCGCGATAGCCGTCGGCGTCCTCGATCGCGCCGGTGAGGCGCCACGCGCTGCCGGCATCGCCGAAGCGCCGCCCGATGTCCAGCTCGCCGCGGCGATCGGCCCAGCTGCCGTAGCTGAGCGCAACCTGGCCGCCGTCGGTGCCTGGCTGGCGGGTGATGCGATTGATCAGGCCGCCCGACGAGCCGCGCCCGTACAGCACCGACGCCGGCCCCTTCAGCACCTCGATGCGCTCGATGTTGGAGAGGTCGCGGAAGTACAGCGCGTCGTCGCGCAGGCCGTCGACGAACTGGTCCGCGATCGCGGTGAAGCCGCGGATGGACACCTGGTCGCGCTGGCCGTCGCCGGTCGAGAAGCCGACACCGGGCACGTTCTTCAGCGCGTCCTGCATCGAGGTGGCGTGCTGGTCGCGCAGCACGCTGGCCGGCACCACGTTCACCGTCTGCGGCACGTCGCGCAGGGCGGCGTCGATCCTGGTGGCGCTGGTAGCGTCCGCTACGCGGTAGTCGCCGGGATGGGTGGCCTGCACGTTGACGCCGGGCAGCAGTTTGGCCTGGTCGGCGGAAGCGTCGGCAAAGGCCCGGGGCGAACCCAGGATGGCGAGCAGGGCGAGAGAGAGCGGCAGGCGCATGAAGGAATCCTGGGCAGCAAGGGGCCACACGCATCCCTCGCGGGGCGCGATGAGCACTTGAGGGATGGCGCCGGGCCGGCGTGGCGCTGGCTGGCTCAGGCCGCGGCGAACGGATGGATCGCTTTCATCGTTGCCGGCCGGGAGCGGTCAGCAAGATGTTGCGAATTATTCTCATTTCCATGAGAGGCGTCAACACCGCATCGAATGGCCATGTGCGGTACGCGACGCGTCCGGTTGCGGGTTGCAGGCAACGGCACCGAGCGGGGAAGGCGTCTGGCGTCTTCGCTCCGCGGGATCAACCCGCGCTTGCCGCGGCGGCGTAGTCCTTCAGCTTGGTCAGCATCGCGGCCAGGCCGTTCGAGCGGGTCGGCGAGAGGTGCTTGGCCAGGCCGATGGTGCCGATGAAGGCCGGCTCGGTGGCGAGAATCTCCGCTGCGGGACGGTCCGAATACACGCGCAGCACCAGCGCGATCAGGCCGGACACGATTGCCGAGTCGCTGCTCGCCTCGAAGTGCATGCCCGACGCATCGCCGCTGGGCACCAGCCAGACCATCGACTGGCAACCGTGCACGCGGTACGCCTCCGTCTTGTACTCGTCCGGAAACGGCGGCAGCTGCTTGCCGAGATCGATCAGGTACTGGTAGCGCTCGGTCCAGTCGCCGAGGAAGGCGAATTCGTCGGCGATTTCCTGCTGGGCCTGCTCGGCGCTGGAGGTGGCGGTGGCGTTCATGCGCGCATTATCGCGCGGATGGGCTGAATCGGCGGCGTTCAGTTTTTCAGCACGCTCCAGCGCGTGCCCTGGGCGCTGTCCTCGATCGCGATGTGCATGGCGGCCAACTCGTTGCGGATCGCGTCGGCACGCGCGAAGTCGCGGGCCGCGCGGGCGGCCTGGCGCTGCTGCAGCAAGTCCTCGACGTGCGCTGCGTCGACCGCGTCCTCGCCGCGGCGGAACCAGGCCTGCGGATCCTGCTGCAGCAGGCCGAGCAGGGCGCCGCCGCCGAGCAGCGCGGCCTTGGCCTCGGCGCTGCCGGACTGGCGCGCCGCGTCGGCCAGCACGGACAGCTCGGCCAGCGCCTGCGGCGTGTTGAGGTCGTCGCACAGCGCCGCCTCGACGCGCTCGGGCACCGGCAGCTCGCCGGCCGGCAGCTCGACCGCGGCCAGCTCGCGCAGCACGCGGTACCAGCCGTCCAGCGTGCTGACCGCCTGCGCAATGGCGGCTTCGGACCAGTCCAGCGGCTGCCGGTAGTGGCCGCTCAGCAGGCGCAGGCGCAGCGCCTCCGGCGGGTGCAGCTTCAGCAGCTCGTGTACCAGCAGCACGTTGCCCAGCGACTTGGACATCTTGCGGCCGTCGAAGGTGAGCATGCCGTTGTGCAGCCACCAGCGCGCGAACAACTTGCCGCCGTGCGCGCAGGTGGACTGGGCGATCTCGTTCTCGTGGTGCGGGAACAGCAGGTCCACGCCGCCGGCGTGGATGTCGATGGTCTCGCCCAGGTGCGCCGCACTCATTGCCGAGCACTCGATGTGCCAGCCGGGGCGGCCGCGGCCCCATGGGCTGTCCCAGCCGGGCAGCTCCGGCGTGGACGGCTTCCACAGCACGAAATCGCCGGCATTGCGCTTGTACGGCGCCACTTCCACGCGGGCGCCGGCGAGCAGTTCCTCGGGGTCGCGGCCGGACAGCTCGCCGTAGGCCGGGAACGAGCCGACGTCGAACAGCACGTGGCCTTCGGCGGCATAGGCATGGCCGCCTTCCAGCAGGCTCTCGATCATCGTGATGATGGGGCCGATGTGGGTTGTGGCAAGCGGCTCGACGTCCGGCGGCGCCACGCCGAGCCTGGCCATGTCCTCGCGATAGGCCTGCGCGAAGCGCTCGGTGATGGTGCCGATCGGCACGCCCTGCTGCTGCGCGGCGGCGTTGATCTTGTCGTCGACGTCGGTGATGTTGCGGGCGTAGACCACCTGCGGGTAATGCCGCCGCAGCAGGCTTGCCAGCACGTCGAACACCACCGGCCCGCGCGCGTTGCCGATATGCACGTAGTTGTAGACGGTGGGGCCGCACAGGTACATCGTTACGCGTCCGGGGGCTAGCGGCGCAAACGCTTCGGTGCGGCGGGTGCGGCTGTTGTAGAGCGAAATCGGCATCGGTGGGATCCGCAACGAGGGAGCCGGCCGAGGGCAGCACGGCCAGCCCTGCATCTTAACAAGGTGCAACCGCCGGGTCGCGCAAGCGCCCGCGGAGTGGGTTCTAAGGGTGTATTCAGCGTGAATTTGCTGGAATGCGACCAATACGGGTGCAAGCGTGCCCGCAGTTTTCGAATTTTGGAGGTCACCATGACCAAGCCATGGCTCTGCGCTCTGGTACTCGCCGTGATGGCTACCGGCGCCTACGCCCAGGATGGGCGTTACGCCAACGCCGACGACAATGCCCACTACGGTTGGGCCGACGTGCTGCGGGTCGACCCGGTGCAGGGCGTCACCCGCACCGAAGTGCCGCGCCAGGAGTGCTACGAGCAGCCGGTGGTGCGCCGCGAGGGCAACAGCACGGCCGGTACGGTGCTGGGCGCGGTGATCGGTGGCGTGCTGGGCAACACCGTGGGCAAGGGCGATGGGCGCAAGGCCGCCACCGTCGCCGGTGCCGTGGCCGGCGGCGCCATCGGCAACCGCGCCAGCCGCGGTGGCGAGTACGAATCCACCCAGACCGAATGCCGCCAGGTCAGCTCGGTCAGCGAACAGCGCCGGATCATCGGCTACGACGTGGAATATCGCTATCGCGGCGAGGTCTATACCTCGCGCCTGAGCTATGACCCCGGCGAGCGCCTGCGCGTGCGCGTGCGGGTCGAGCCGGCCGACTGATCCGCCCGTCGCCTGTCGGCAGCAGCGCCGCCACCCGTTGGCGGCGTTGTCGTTCCGGAGGTTCGATTTATTTGTTGCATGGCAGCGAAATTGCCGCCATGATGCGCACTCGCCACCCGGAACCCGCATGTCCACAGCCGTCTATACCGCTACCGTACTGACCAGCGCCCGCGCGGCTGCTGGCATGACGTCGCGTGCGCGTCGACCGCTGGACGAACATTCGGCCGGGTAGGCAGTCGCACGCGTTTCATGTGCATCGACGATAAACCCGGCTCTTGAGCCGGGTTTTTTTGTTTTCGGGTTGGGAGTTTTGCATGACCATTCGCCATTTCATCACCACCCAGGATTACAGCCGCGCCGAGATCGACGCGCTGCTGGAGCAGGCCGCCGCATTCAAGCGGGAAAGGCACGGCCAACAACTGGCCGGCAAATCCGTCGCCCTGATGTTCTTCAACCCCTCGATGCGCACCCGCACCAGCTTCGAGCTCGGCGCGTTCCAGCTGGGCGGCCACGCCATCGTGCTGGCGCCCGGCAAGGACGCGTGGCCGATCGAGTTCGAGCTGGGCAGCGTGATGGACGGCGACGCCGAAGAGCACATTGCCGAGGTGGCGCGCGTGCTCAGCCGCTACGTCGACCTGATCGCCGTGCGCGCGTTCCCGAAGTTCCAGGACTGGGCGGTGGATCGCCAGGACAAGGTGATCAAGGCGTTCGCGCAGTACGCCACGGTGCCGGTGATCAACATGGAGACGATTACCCACCCCTGCCAGGAGCTGGCCCACGCGCTGGCGCTGAAGGAGCACCTGGGCAACCTGCAGAACAGGAAGTACGTGCTTACCTGGACGTATCACCCGAAGCCCTTGAACACCGCGGTGGCCAACTCGGCGCTGCTGATCGCCACCAAGATGGGCATGGACGTGACCCTGCTGTGCCCCACGCCGGACTACGTGCTGGACGAGCGCTACATGGCGTTTGGCCGTCTGAACGCCGAGCAGAACGGCGGCTCGCTGAAGGTCAGCCACGACATCGAGGAAGCCTACGCCGGCGCCGACGTGGTCTATGCCAAGAGCTGGGGTGCGCTGCCGTTCTTCGGCCGCTGGGAGCAGGAAAAGCCGATCCGCGAGGCGCACCGGCACTTCATCGTCGACGAGGCCAAGATGGCGCTGACCCACCACGGCCTGTTCAGCCACTGCCTGCCGCTGCGCCGCAACGTCAAGGCCACCGACGCGGTGATGGACGCACCGTACTGCATCGCCATCGACGAGGCGGAGAACCGCCTGCACGTGCAGAAGGCGGTGATGGCGTCGCTGATCGGGCGGGGTTGAGCCAGCCATGTACATGCCGAAGCACTTTGCCGAAACGCGGGTCGAGGTCCTGCATGGACTGATCCGCGACTGTCCGTTCGCCACCGTGGTGGCGAACACGGCCGACGGCCTGGTCGCCAACCACCTGCCGTTCGAGCTGGTCGGCGGCGTGCTGCACGGCCATGTCGCTCGCGGCAACGAACTGGCGCGGCTGGACGGCGCCGAGGTGCTGCTGGTGTTCCAGGGGCCGGACGGCTACATCAGCCCGAACTGGTATCCGACCAAGCAGGAGACGCATCGCGAGGTGCCGACCTGGAACTATGCGGTGGTGCACGTGCACGGCCGCCTGCGCGTGATCGACGACGCGGCCTGGCTGCGTCGCCTGCTGGAAACCCTGACCCATCGCCACGAAGCGGGCCAGCCGCAGCCATGGAAGGTCAGCGATGCACCGGACGACCACATCGAGAAGTCGCTGCGCGCGATCGTCGGCCTCGAAGTGGCGATCGAGCGCATCGAAGGCAAGTTCAAGCTCAACCAGAACCATCCCGCGCGCAACCGTCTGGGCGTGATCGCCGGTCTGCGCGAGCGCGACGGCGATGGCGACGCGGAACTGGCCGCACTGATGGCACAACAGGAGGAATCGAAACCGTGAGCCACCCGCATCACTATCGCGTCGTCGTGGAATGGACCGGCAACATCGGTACCGGCACGGACGGCTACCGCAACTACAGCCGTGACCACGTCATCCGCATCGACGGCAAGCCGGCCATCGCCGGTTCCTCCGACCCCACGTTCCGCGGCGATTCCGCGAAGCACAATCCCGAGGACATGCTGGTGGCCGCGCTGTCGACCTGCCACATGCTGTCCTACCTGCACATGGCCACCGTCGCCGGCGTGGTGGTGACGGCGTACACCGACGCGGCCGAAGGCAGCATGGTCACCGAAGGCGACGGCGGCCGCTTCGTCGAGGTGGTGTTGCGTCCCGTGGTGACGATCAGCGCCGCCAGCGACCCGGCCAGGGCCGCCGCCGCGCACGAGGCGGCGCACCACGCCTGTTTCATCGCCAATTCCGTGAATTTTCCGGTGCGCTGCGAGCCGCGCATTGTCGTCGCATCCGTCTGACCGCTTTCTCTTCAGGATCTGCAAGTCATGAGCAAAGACATCGTCCTCGCCTTCTCCGGCGGCCTCGACACCAGCTTCTGCGTGCCCTACCTCAAGGAGCGCGGCTGGGCCGTGCACACCGTGTTCGCCGACACCGGCGGCGTGGATGCCGAGGAACGCGCCTTCATCGAGCACCGCGCGCAGGAGCTGGGCGTGGCCAGCCACGTCACGGTGGATGGCGGTCCGGCGATCTGGAACGGTTTCGTCAAGCCGTTCGTGTGGGCGGGCGAGGCCTACCAGGGCCAGTACCCGCTGCTGGTGTCCGACCGTTACCTGATCGTGGAAGCCGCGCTCAAGCGCGCCGCCGAGCTGGGCACGCGCGCGATCGCGCACGGCTGCACCGGCATGGGCAACGACCAGGTGCGCTTCGATCTCGCGGTGAAGGCGCTGGGCGACTACCAGATCGTGGCGCCGATCCGCGAGATCCAGAAGGAACACACGCAGACGCGCGCCTACGAGCAGAAGTTCCTGGAGGAGCGCGGCTTCGGCGTGCGCGCCAAGCAGCAGGCCTACACCATCAACGAGAACCTGCTCGGCGTCACCATGTCCGGCGGCGAGATCGACCAGTGGCAGGCACCGGGCGAGGGCGCGCGCGCGTGGTGCAGCCCGCGTGCCGAATGGCCGTCCGAACCGCTGCGGGTGAAGCTCGGCTTCGTCAACGGCGAGGCGGTGTCGCTGGATGGCGAGAAGCTCGCCGGTCACACGCTGCTGGCCAGGCTCAACGCGCTGTTCGCGCCCTACGGCGTGGGCCGCGGCCTCTACACCGGCGATACCACCATCGGCTTGAAGGGCCGCATCATCTTCGAGGCGCCCGGATTGCTCTCGCTGCTGACCGCGCACCGCGCGCTGGAGGAAGCGGTGCTCAGCAAGCAGCAGAACCGCTTCAAGCCCGAGGTGGCGCGCAAGTGGGTGGAGCTGGTCTACGAGGGCTTCTTCCACGACCCGCTGAAGACCGACCTGGAGGCGTTCCTGGCCTCCAGCCAGGCCACCGTCAACGGCACCGTGACGCTGGAGACGCACGGCGGCAGCGTCGGCGCGGTGGCCGTGGAGTCGCAGCACATCCTCAACGCCAAGGGCGCCACCTACGCGCAGTCGGCCGACTGGGGCGTGGCCGAGGCCGAAGGCTTCATCAAGCTGTTCGGCATGAGCAGCACGCTGTGGGCCGAGGTGAATCGGTCGTGAGCAGGGATTCGAAACCCGGCATGCGGGATTCGGCGGTGCTGCTCGACGCCACGCTGGAGCACCTGCGCGCGCTGGTCGGTTTCGACACGCGCAATCCGCCGCGCGCGATCGACACCGGCGGCATCTTCGATTACCTGCGCGCGCAGCTGCCCGGCTTCGAGGTGACGGTCACCGACTTCGGTGCCGGTGCGGTGGCCCTGCATGCGGTGCGCGGCGAGCCACGGCTGCTGTTCAACGTGCACCTCGACACGGTGCCGGATTCGCCGGCATGGACGGCCGACCCGCACACGCTGCGCGTGACGGCCGACCGCGCGATCGGCCTCGGCGCCTGCGACATCAAGGGCGCGGCGGCGGCGCTGCTGGCGGTGGCGAACGCCAGCGACGGCGACATGGCGCTGCTGTTCACCACCGACGAGGAAGCCAACGATGCGCGCTGCATCGCCGGCTTCCTGCGCGAACCGCACGCCTACGAGGCGGTGATCGTGGCCGAGCCCACCAAGGGCGAAGCCGTGCTGGCCCATCGCGGCATCCAGTCGGTGCTGATGCGCTTCGCCGGCCGCGCCGGTCACGCCTCGGGCGAGCAGCAGCCCGGCGACAGCGCGCTGCACCAGGCCGTGCGCTGGGGCGATGCGGCGCTGGATTTCGTCGCGGCGCAAGCGCACGAGCGCTTCGGCGGCCTGACCGGCCTGCGCTTCAACATCGGCCGCATCGAAGGCGGCATCAAGGCGAACATGATCGCGCCGACGGCGGAAGTGCGCTTCGGCTTTCGTGCCTTGCCCACGATGAATCCGGATCACCTGCTGATCCGCTTCCGCAACCTGGGCGAACCGGTGCCGGCAGAGTTCACCGAGACTTTCCGCGGCGCGGCGTTGCCGGCCGGCGATACCGCACGTGCCGAAGAGCGGCGGCTGGCGGCGCGCGACCTCGCCGACGAGCTGGGCATCCCGGTCGGCAATGCGGTGGATTTCTGGACCGAAGCGGCGCTGTTCTCCGCCGCCGGCTGCACCGCCTTCGTCTACGGCCCCGGCGACATCGCCCAGGCGCACAGCGCCGACGAATGGGTCGCGCTGGAACAACTCGAAGACTACGCAACGACGATTCACCGGATCATCCATCATGGACTCGGCTAAGCACTCCACCCGCAAGACCATCG
This sequence comes from Rhodanobacter sp., assembly GCA_024711345.1. GTDB lineage: Bacteria > Pseudomonadota > Gammaproteobacteria > Xanthomonadales > Rhodanobacteraceae > Rhodanobacter. The sequence goes on from JANJTA010000033.1 coordinate 78,735, forward strand.
TGCGCCTGCTTTCGAGCATGGGCAGCGCGAAGGAAATCCAGCAGTACCTGAAGCGCTTCTCCGAAGTCGACGCCAAGCGCTTCGCCGTGGTGAAGGTCGGCGGTGCGGTGCTGCGCGACGAACTGGCCGACCTCGCCTCGTCGCTGACCTTCCTGCAGCAGGTGGGTCTGACGCCGATCGTGCTGCACGGCGCCGGTCCGCAACTGGACCAGGAGCTGGCCGCCGCCGGCATCGAGAAGCAGACCGTGGGCGGCCTGCGGGTGACCTCGCCGAAGGCGCTGGGCATCGTGCGCCGCGTGTTCATGCAGCAGAACCTGAAACTGGTGGAAGCGCTGCAGTCGATGGACACCCGCGCCACCGCGGTGCCGTCGGGCGTGTTCATGGCCAGCTACCTCGACCGCGACGCGCTGGGCCTGGTCGGCAAGGTCGACAGCATCAACCTGGCGCCGATCGAGGCCAGCCTGCGCGCGAATTCGATCCCGGTGATCGCCAGCCTGGGCGAGACCGACGAGGGGCAGATCCTCAACGTCAACGCCGACGTCGCCGCCAACGAACTGGTGCGCGTGCTGCAGCCGTACAAGATCGTCTTCCTCACCGGCACCGGCGGCCTGCTCGACGGCCACGGCAAGGTGATCGACTCGATCAACCTCAGCACCGAGTTCGAGCAGCTGATGGCGCAGCCGTGGTTGAGCGGCGGCATGCGTCTGAAGATCGAGCAGATCGCCGACCTGCTGGCCGGCCTGCCGCTGACCTCGTCGGTGTCGATCACGCGGCCGTCCGAACTGGCCAAGGAACTGTTCACCCACAAGGGCTCGGGCACGCTGGTGCGGCGTGGCGAGAAGGTGCAGCGTTTCGAATCCTGGCAGGGCGTGGATCTGGCGCGCATGCGCACGCTGATCGAATCCAGCTTCGGCCGCGCCCTGGTGCCGGACTACTTCGAGCGCACGCGGCCGTACCGCATCTACGTCAGCGAGAACTACCGCGCCGCGATGATCCTCACCATGGAAGGCGATTTGCCCTACCTGGACAAGTTCGCCGTGCTCGACGACGCGCAGGGCGAAGGCCTGGGCCGCGCGGTGTGGCAGGTAATGCGCGAGGAAAACCCGCGGCTGTTCTGGCGCTCGCGCCATCGCAACCCGGTCAACATCTTCTACTACGCCGAGTCCGACGGCTGCCTCAAGCAGCCGCGCTGGAAAGTGTTCTGGTACGGCCTGGACGGCAACTTCGACACCATCGCCCGCTGCGTGGCGCATTGCGCGCAGCGCCAGCCGACGCTGGTGGGGTGACGCTTGCGCCCCTCTCCCTCTGGGAGAGAGGTTGGGGTGAGGGTTCGGCCGAAGCGTGACGCCTCGACCGAACCCTCATCCGGCCCTTCGGGCCACCTTCTCCCGGAGGGAGAAGGGAAATCGGATGAGATGAGAGGGCTGTTCATGCAATCGAAAACCATCGGCATCGTCGGCGCGCGCGGCCACACCGGCGCGGAGCTGATCCGCCTGATCGCGGCGCATCCGGCGCTGACGCTCACCTTCGTCTCCTCGCGCGAGCTGGACGGCCAGCGCGTGAGCGAGCACAGCGACGCCTACGCCGGCGAGCTGCGCTACGAAAACCTCGATCCGGCCGCCGTGGCGGCCAAGCGCGCCGACGTGGTGATCCTGGCCTTGCCCAACGGCAAGGCGGCGCCCTATGTGGAAGCCATCGAGCAGGCGGCGCCGGACACGCTGATCGTCGACCTCTCCGCCGACTACCGCTTCGACCCGGCCTGGTACTACGGCCTGCCCGAACTCACCCGCGGCAACTGGCGCGGCGAGCGGCACATCAGCAACCCCGGTTGCTACGCTACCGCGATGGAGCTCTCCATCGCGCCGCTGAAGGATCTGCTCGCCGCGCCGCCGGTGTGCTTCGGCGTCTCCGGCTACTCCGGTGCCGGCACCACGCCGTCGGACAAGAACGACCCGGACAAGCTGCGCGACAACCTGATGCCGTACGCGCTCACCGGCCACATGCACGAGAAGGAAGCCAGCTTCCGGCTCGGTATCCCGGTGGAGTTCATGCCGCACGTGGCGCCGCACTTCCGCGGCCTCACCGTCACCAGCAACCTGTACCTCACCCGTCCGCTGAAGCGCGAGGACGTGCTGCAGCGTTTCCACGCCGCCTACGACGGCGAGAACCTGGTCAGCGTGACCGACGAGGCGCCGTGGGTCAGTCGCGTCGCGCACAAGCACCATGCCGAGATCGGCGGCTTTGCCGTATCGGCCAACGGCAAGCGCGTGGTGGTCGTGGCCACCCTGGACAATCTGTTGAAGGGTGCCGCCACCCAGGCCATGCAGAACATCAACCGCGCGCTCGGCTTGGACGAATACACCGCCATCCCGCTGCCGTTGTAGGAACCCGCTCGCGGGCGATGCGGTTGCCCGCGAATCCCGAATCCCGTGACAAGAGCATCGCCCGCCAGCGGGCTCCTGCAGGAAAGAACCAGGACACCGTCATGACCCAACCCCTCTGGCAAAAATCCGGTATCCAGATCGACGCGAAGATCATGCGCTTCCTTGCCGGCGACGACGTGATCCTCGATCGCGAGTTCTTCCTGCACGACATCACCGCCAGCAAGGCGCACGTGGAAGGGCTCGCCAACATCGGCGTGGTCGGCGCCGACGAGGCGGCCGCGCTGAAGCGCGAGCTGGATGCGCTGGCCGACGATTTCGCCAGCGGCGCGTTCGTGCTGGACGATCGCTACGAGGACGGCCACTCCGCCATCGAGGCGCGCCTCACCGAGCGCCTCGGCGACGCCGGCCGCCGCGTGCACACCGGGCGCAGCCGCAACGACCAGATCCTGGTGGCCACGCGGCTGTGGCTGAAGGACAAGCTCGTCGCGCTGGAAACACATTGCCGCGCGATTGCCCAGGTCTGCCTCGAGCGCGCCGCGCAGCCGGCGCTGCCGCTGCCGGGCTACACCCACTTGCAGCGCGCGGTGGTGTCCTCCACCGGCATGTGGTTCGCCGGCTTCGCCGAGGGCTTCATCGACAACACGCTGCGCGCGCAGCAGACGCTGGCGCTGATCGACGCCAACCCGCTCGGCACCGCCGCCGGCTACGGCGTGAACCTGAAACTCGACCGGGCGCACACCACCGCCGCGCTCGGCTTCGCGCGCATGCAGCTCAGCCCGGTCTACGCGCAGCTGTCGCGCGGCAAGTTCGAGATGGCGGTGCTGGAAGCGGTCGGCGGCGCGCTGCTCGACCTGCGCCGGCTGGCCTGGGACCTGTCGCTGTTCACCACCGCCGAATTCGACTTCATCAAGCTGCCGGCCGAGTACACCACCGGCAGCTCGATCATGCCGAACAAGCGCAACCCCGACGTGATCGAGCTGCTGCGCGCCAGCTACGCCAGCGTGGCCGCCGCGCGCACCGAGATCGAGCAGCTGCTGTCGCTGCCGTCCGGCTACCAGCGCGACCTGCAGTTCTCCAAGGGTTCGATCTTCCACGGCGTGCGCCACGGCCTGATGGCGCTGGAGCTGGTACCCGACCTGCTGGCGCGGCTTGAATGGAACGCAGGCGCCATGCGCGCCGCGATCGAACCGGCGATGTACGCCACCGATGTGGCGATCGAACAGGCCGCCGCCGGCGTGCCGTTCCGCGACGCGTATCGCGCCGCGGCGGAAACCGCGGCCTCCGCCGGGCAGGGGCGCACGCCGGAAGGCAGCCTCGCCGCGCGCGTGTCGCCCGGCGCCGGCCACGACCTGCGGCTGGATGAACTGCACGCGCGATTGCGCGCGCTCGACGGCTGAAGGGGCAGGGGCATGACGGTGATCGACACGATGAGCGCGCGCACCGGACTGCCCGCCCAGGCCTTGCCGCGCTGGCGCCGCGCCGTGTTGAAAGTGGGCAGCAACCTGCTCGCCGCCGATGGCGGCGGCCTCACGTCGCGTCATGCCGAAGCCCTGGCCGCCTTCATCAGCGCCAGTTATGCCGAAGGCCGCGAAGTGGTGCTGGTGTCCTCCGGTGCGGTGGCGGCGGGACGCGCGCTGCTGCGCCAGCATGCGAGCGGCGGCGGCCTGGCCGCGCGCCAGGCGCTGGCCGCGCTGGGGCAGGCGCCGATGGTCGCGCTATGGCAATCGCTGGCCGCGCGGCCGGTGGCGCAGGTGCTGCTGACCCACGACGACCTGCGCAACCGCCGCCGCTACCTCAACGCGCGCGCCACGTTGCGCGAGTTGCTGCGGTTCGGCGTGCTGCCGGTGATCAACGAGAACGACACCGTCTCGGTGGATGAATTGAAGCTCGGCGACAACGACAACCTCGCCGCCATCGTGGCCGCGCTGGTCGACGCCGACCTGCTGCTGATCGCCTCCGACGTCGATGCGCTGTACAGCGCGGACCCGCGGCGCGACCCCGCGGCCGTGCCGATCCCGCACGTTGCCGCACTGACCCCGGCAATCGTCGCGATGGCCGGCGACAGCGGCAGCCCGGCCGGCACCGGCGGCATGCGCACCAAGCTGCAGGCCGCGGCGAAGGCTGCGGCCGCCGGCATCCCCACCGCCTTGTTCAGCGGGCGCGAGGCGGCCACCGTGCAGGCGCTGCAACGCGGTCAGTTGCGCGGCACGTTGATCGCCGCGGGCTCCACCCGATTGCAGGCGCGCAAGTACTGGCTGCGCCACGCGCCGGCCGCGCCCGGTCGCATCCGCATCGACGCCGGCGCCGCGAGGGCCTTGAGCGGCGGCCGCGTCTCGCTGCTGCCGGGCGGCGTGCTCGGCGCCGACGGCGAATTCCACCGCGGCGACCTGGTGGAGATCGTCGACGCGGACGGCGCCGCCGTCGCGCGCGGACTCAGCCAGTACGGCGCCGCCGAGGTGCGCCGGCTGGCCGGCCGGCACAGCCGCGAGATCGACGGCGTGCTCGGCTACAGCCATGGCGACGAGGTGGTGCACCGCGACGACCTCGCCACCATCAACCACCCGGTGGCATCCGGGCAGGAGATCGACGCATGAGCACCATCCGCGAACAGGCACTGGCTTGCCGCGACGCCGCCCAGGCCGTCGCGGCGCTGGGCAGCGAGGCGAAGCGCGCGCTGCTGCGCGACATGGCCGCGGCGCTGGAAGCGCAGTCCGCCGCGGTGCTGGCGGCCAACGCCGAGGACATGCGCCAGGCCGCGGCGAAAGGCGTGCAGGGCGCCATGCTCGACCGGCTGCGGCTGGACGAGGCGCGCGTGGCCGGCATCGCCGGCGCGCTGCGCGAGGTGGCCGAACTGCCCGATCCGGTCGGCGTGACGACCCGCCGCGAGACGCGGCCGAACGGCCTGCTGGTCGAGCGCGTGCGCATCCCGCTCGGCATGATCGCGATGATCTACGAGGCGCGCCCGAACGTTACCGCCGATGCCGCGGCGCTATGCCTGATGGCGGGCAATGGCGTGATCCTGCGCGGCGGCTCCGAGGCGATCCATTCCAACCTCGCCATCGCTGCCGCGCTGCACGCCGCACTGCGCGCGCACGGCGTAGCCGAGGCGGCGGTGACGGTGTTGCAGGACCTCAGCCGCGAGGCGATGGTCGAGCTGCTGCAGCTCAGCGACCTCGTCGACCTGGCCATCCCGCGCGGCGGCGAAGGCCTGATCCGCTTCGTCGCCGAACACGCGCGGGTGCCGGTGATCAAGCACTACAAGGGCGTCTGCCACCTGTACGTGGACCGCGCCGCCGACCTCGAGCTGGCGCTGAACCTGCTGCTCGACGGCAAGACCTCGCGCCCCGGCGTGTGCAACGCGCTGGAGACGCTACTGGTGCATCGCGACGTGGCCGATGTGTTCCTGCCGCGCGCGGTGGCTGCCTTGCGCGAACGCGGCGTCGAGCTGCGCGGCGACGAACGCAGCCGCGCGCTGCTGCCCGACATGCACGCGGCGACCGACGACGACTACGCCGCCGAATTCCTCGACCTGATCCTCGCCGTGCGCGTGGTCGACGACCTCGATGCCGCCATCGCCCACATCCGCCGCTACGGCTCCGACCACACCGAAGTCATCGCCACCGCCGACGAAACCGCCGCGCAACGCTTCGTGCAGGCGATCCGCTCCGCCGTGGTGATGGTCAACGCCTCATCGCGCTTCAGCGATGGTGGCGAATTGGGACTCGGCGCGGAGATCGGCATCTCCACCACGCGGCTGCATGCCTACGGGCCGATGGGGGGCGAGGCGCTCACGGTGGAGCGGTTTGTGGTGCGTGGGGAAGGGCAGGTGAGGCATCCGCAGAGTCGGACGTGATGTCGGATGTCCGCTTTCGACGGTGGGTTCAACCGGTGGATGCAACACACTGAGAGCTGCCCTGGCAGCAGGAGTGTTGCAGATGCACCAACGGAAGCGGATTTATTACTCGGAGACACAGAGGTCGTTGATGTGGGATCGCTGGCAGCGCGGCGAGT
>JANJTA010000018.1 GCA_024711345.1 Rhodanobacter sp.
CGTGTGGTCGTCCTGTGGTGGCCGGGCTCTTGAGCGTTCTGTCTGCGGCTCCTCGCAGCTCGGGCTCTGCGCTCCTTCCGGGTGCTGGCTCACGCCGGGGGCGGGCCTCTGAGCCCGTTGCAGCGTGCGTCAGATAAACCCGAACGCGGGCGCTACTCGACGGCGCGCGCGCACAGCCAACGGAGCCCGACGGCGATACCCCGTTCCCACCGCTGCTCAGTCGGCGAGTCTCGTCCAGTCGCGGACCAGAATCGACACATAAGGAGCCCGCTGGCGGGCGATGCTGTTCGCCACGTGACGAAAAAGCCGAGCCCGCCCGCGGGCTCCTACAAGGCCGACTCGGCCAGCAGTGCCTCGTACATGAAATAGTGGCAGCGCTGCAGGCCCAGCCCCTCGTAGGTGGCCTGCGCGCGGCCGTTCTCGGTTTCCACGTACAGCCGCAGGCCGACCGCACCGGCCGCCGCGGCGCGCCGCGCGACCTCGGCGTACAGCGCGCGGAATGCGCCCGCGCGGCGCGCGGCGGGCGCCACGTAGACGCTCTGGATCCACCAGAAATCGCCGTTGCGCCAGTCGCTCCACTCGTAGGTCACCAGCAGGCAGCCGACCGCGGTGCCATCGTCTTCGGCCACCAGGTAGAAGCCGCGCCGCGGTTGCTCGAACACGCCGCGCACGCCGCGTTCGAGCGTCGCGCCGTCGAGCTGCTTGCGCTCGGTCTCCCACGCCATCGCCGCGTTCCAGGCGGCCAGCGCGGGGACGTCGGCGGGCGTGGCGGTGCGAATCTGCAGCGGCATGGGCGGGCTCCTTCGGGCGGGCGCCCATCCTAGCGCGCGCCATCTTCACATGCCGGCGCCTAGGGTAGGGCGGGACGGCGGTCGCAGCCCGGGCACGGGTTCCCGCCCGCAACCCGTCCGCACGCACGCCCCGCGGCCGCGACCGCGAGGCCCGAGGAAAACGTCTTGAACATCGGCAACCTGCTCGATCTGCTCAAGCTGCGAAGGCTGCAAGCCTTTCGCCGCCGGCGCGCGGCGGCGCGCACGCGGCCGGAGCAGGAGCCGGCGCTGCGCGCGGAGCTGTTCAGCGCCGAACAGATGGAACGCCACGGCCGCGCGCTGGCCGGCCAGCACCGGCTCAGCACGCGGATCAGCCCCGATACGCTGCTGGCGCGGCTGGACGACAACGAGGCGGTGCTGACCCACACCTGCGAGCGGCTGACCGACGCCAGCCGCAAGCGGCGGCGGATCACCCCGGCCGCCGAATGGCTGCTGGACAACTTCTACCTGATCGAGGAGCAGATCCGGATCGCCCGCCGCCATCTGCCCAAGGGCTACAGCCGCGAGCTGCCGCGACTGGCCAGCGGACCGTCGGCCGGGCTGTCGCGGGTGTACGACATCGCGCTGGAGATCATCTCGCACGGCGACGGCCGCATCGACACGCACATCCTGCAGCACTTCATCGACGCCTACCAGGAGGTCACGCCGCTGAAGCTGGGCGAGCTGTGGGCGATCCCGATCATGCTGCGCCTGGCGCTGATCGAGAACCTGCGCCGCGTCGCCGCGCGGGTGATGGCGGACTGGCGCGACCGCGGCAAGGCCGCGCGCTGGGCCGACGCGATGACCGCCACCGCCGAACGCGAGCCGAACTCGGTGGTGCTGGTGGTGGCCGACATGGCGCGCTCGGACCCGCCGATGAACGGTCCGTTCGTGGCCGAGATGGCGCGTCGGCTGCAGGGCCAGAGCCCGGCGCTGGCGCTGCCGCTGAGCTGGATCGAGCAGCGCCTGGCCGCTTCCGGACAGAGCGTCGAGCATCTGGTGCAGCTGGAAGCGCAGCAGCAGGCCGCCAACCAGGTCACCATCAGCAACAGCATCGGCAGCCTGCGCACGCTGTCGGCGATCGACTGGCGCGATTTCGTCGAGCACTGCAGCCTGGTCGAACACTGCCTGCGCGAAGACCCGACCGGGGTCTATGCGGCGATGGATTTCGCCACCCGCGACCGCTACCGCCATGTGGTGGAGGCGATGGCGCGGCGGCATCGGCTGACCGAGCTGCAGGTGGCCGAGGCGGCGATCGCGCTGAGCCAGGCCGCGGCACCCACCGACAACGGCGTGGCGCTGCCGCAGCACGTCGGCTACTACCTGATCGACCGCGGCCGGCCGCGGCTGGAACGGCAGCTGGGCGTGCGCCCGCCGCTGCGCATGACGCTGCGCCGCGGCTTCGACCGCGCGCCGCTGCCGATCTATCTGGGCCTGCTGGCGCTGCTCACCTTCGCCTTCGCCCAGCCGCTGGTCGGCGTCGCCGCGCAGCAGCGCTGGCCGCCGTGGGCGCTGGTCGCGCTGGCGGTGCCCGCGGCGATCCTGGCCAGCCAGCTGGGACTGAGCCTGCTCAACTGGCTCGCCACGCTGTCGATCGCGCCGCGGCAGTTGCCGCGGATGGACTATTCGCACGGCATTCCGGCCAGCGCGCGCACCCTGGTGGCGATCCCCAGCCTGATCGCCAGCACGCAGGACGTGGACGCGCTGGCCGAATCGCTGCAGGTGCGCTTCCTGGGCAATCGCGACGAACACCTGCACTTCGCCCTGCTCACCGATTTCGCCGACGCGGACCACGAAACCCTGCCCGGAGACGAGGCGCTGCTGCAGCTGGCGCAGCGCCGCATCGAGGCGCTCAACGAGCGCTACGCCAGCGCCAAGGCCGACCGCTTCTTCCTGTTCCACCGGCCGCGCCGCTGGAACCCGGGCGAGCAATGCTGGATGGGCCACGAGCGCAAGCGCGGCAAGCTGGCCGACCTCAACGCGCTGCTGCGCGGCAACGCGCACGACCGTTTCATGCTGATCGTGGGCGACGTCGCGGCGCTCGGGCCGGTGCAGTACGTGATCACCCTGGACACCGACACCGAGCTGCCGCGCGACGCCGCGCAGGCCTTCGTCGGCACCATCGACCACCCGCTCAACCGCGCCGTGTACGACCCCGAGCGGCGCCGCGTGGTCAGCGGCTACGCGATCCTGCAGCCGCGGGTGGGGATCAGCCTGCCGAGCACCGCGCGCTCGCGCTACGCGCAGCTGTACGGCAGCGACGCCGGCATCGACCCGTACACGCGGATGGTCTCGGACGTGTACCAGGACGTGTTCGGCGAGGGCTCGTTCATCGGCAAGGGCATCTACGCGATCGACCCGTTCGAGCGCACCCTGGACGGCCGTTTCCCGGACAACCGCATCCTCAGCCACGACCTGGTCGAAGGCTGCCACGCGCGCTCGGGCCTGCTCAGCGACGTGCAGCTGTTCGAGACCTATCCGGCCCGCTACGGCGCCGACGTGAAGCGCCGGCACCGCTGGATCCGCGGCGACTGGCAGCTGCTGCCGTGGCTGCTGCCGTGGGCGCCGACCGCGCACGCCGGCTGGCGCCGCAACGCGCTGACCGCGCTGTCGCGCTGGAAGATCCTCGACAACCTGCGCCGCAGCCTGGTGCCGGTCGCGGTGCTGGCGCTGCTGGTCACCGGCTGGCTGGCGATCGCGCCGGTGCTCTCGTGGACCGTGGCGGTGCTCTCGATGGTGCTGCTGCCGCCGCTGCTGTCGGCGCTGCTGGAACTGGTGCAGAAGCCCCGCGAGGTGCAGCTCGACCAGCACCTGCGCGCCGGCTTCCAGGGCGGCCTGCAGCACCTGGCGCGAATGGTGCTGGGGCTGGCCTGGCTGCCGCACGAGGCGCTGTACCATCTCGACGCGATCGTGCGCACGCTGTGGCGGATGACGATCAGCCAGCGCCACCTGCTGCAGTGGCGCACCGCCGGCGAGGTCGAGCGCCACGGCCGCCAGACCCGGGCCGCGCTGTGGCGGCTGATGTGGATCGCCCCGGCGCTGGCGCTGGGGCTGGCCGTGACGCTGGCGCTGGTGCGCCCGGCCGCGCTGTGGCTGGCGACGCCGCTGCTGCTCCTGTGGCTGGGCTCGCCCACCCTCGCATGGTGGATCAGCCAGCCCCGCGTGGCGGCGGCGTTCGCGCCGAGCGCGCTGCAGCAGCGTTTCCTGCGCACGCTGGCGCGGCAGACCTGGGCCTTCTTCGACGTCCACGTCGGCGCCGCCGAGCACTGGCTGCCGCCGGACAACCTGCAGGAGCAGCCCGGCCCGGCGATCGCCCATCGCACCTCGCCGACCAACATGGGCCTGGCGCTGCTGGCGAACCTGGCCGCGCACGACTTCGGTTTCCTCGCCACCGGCCGCCTGCTCGAACGCACCCGGCAGAGCCTGGCCACCATGCAGCAGCTGCCGCGCCACCGCGGCCACTTCTACAACTGGTACGACACGCAGAGCCTGCAGCCGCTGACGCCGATGTACGTGTCGGCGGTGGACAGCGGCAACCTCGCCGGCCACCTGCTGACCCTGCGCCCGGGCCTGGAGCAGCTGCCCCACCAGCCGGTGTTCCGGCCGTGCGTGCTGCATGGCCTGCTCGACACGGCGGCACTGTTGCGCGACACGCTCGACGTCGACGTCGCGCGGGCGCTGGACCCGCTCGAGCGCCACCTGCAGGAGGCACTGGCCGCGCCGCCGGCGACCGCCAGCGCGGCCAGCGCCGTGCTGCAGCGCCTGTCCGGCCATGCGCAGGCGCTGCAGCAGTGGCTGGAGACCGAACCCGGCAGCGAGGCGCGGTTCTGGCTCGACGCGCTGCTCGCGCAATGCGACGAGCTGCACGCCGAGGCGGCCGCGTTCGAGCTCGATCCGCCGCCGGACGGCGACGCCGGCTTCGCCGGCATCCCCACGCTGCGCCAGCTGGCCCGGATCGAACCGCTGGCCTGGCCGGCCGCGGCCGACGCCGAGGGCGTGCGCGAACGCGCGCGCGAGCGCCTCGCCGCGATCGAGCAGCTGGCGCAGCAGGCCGGCGAGCTGGCCCTGGTGGACTATCGCTTCCTGTACGACGCCACGCGCGACCTGCTGGCGATCGGCTACAACGTCGACCAGCGCCGGCTCGACGCCGCCTACTACGACCTGCTGGCGTCGGAGGCGCGGCTGGCCAGTTTCGTCGGCATCGCGCAGGGCCAGCTGCCGCAGGACAACTGGTTCGCGCTGGGCCGCCTGCTCACCACGGTGGGCGGCGAGCCGGTGCTGCTGTCGTGGACCGGCTCGATGTTCGAGTACCTGATGCCGACCCTGGTGATGCCGAGCTACGAAGGCACCTTGCTCGACCAGACCTGCCGCGCCGCGGTGGCGCGGCAGATCGAGTACGGCAACCAGCTCGGCGTGCCGTGGGGCGTGTCCGAATCCGGCTACAACACGCTGGACGCGCACTTCACCTACCAGTACCGCGCCTTCGGCGTGCCCGGGCTGGGCCTGAAGCGCGGGCTGGGCGACGACGTGGTGGTGACGCCGTACGCCAGCGCGCTGGCGCTGATGGTGAAGCCGGCGGCGGCCACGCGGAACCTGCAGCGGCTGGCCGAGGTGGGCGCGCGCGGCCGCTACGGGCTGTACGAGGCGATCGACTACACCCCGGCGCGGCTGCCGCTGGGCCAGGATTCGGCGCTGGTGCGGCAGTTCATGGCGCACCACCAGGGCATGAGCCTGCTGGCGCTGGGCCATGCGCTGCTGGACCGGCCGATGCAGCGGCGCTTCGAATCCGACCCGCAGTTCCAGGCCACCAGCCTGCTGCTGCAGGAGCGCGTGCCGAAGACCGCCGCGGAATACCTGCACGCCGCCGGCTTCCCCGAAACCGACGGCAGCCCGCGCCCGAGCGAGGCGCGGCTGCGCGTGTTCGCCGACCCGGACCGCCCGCGCCCGGCCGTGCAGCTGCTCTCCAACGGCCGCTACCACGTGATGCTCTCCAGCGGCGGCGGCGGCTACAGCCGGCGCGGCGAGCTCGCGCTGACGCGCTGGCGCGAGGACATCACCTGCGACGCCTGGGGCATGTTCTGCTACCTGCGCGACGTGGCCAGCGGCGAGTACTGGTCCACCGCCTGCCAGCCCACGTGCCGGAAGACCGAGCAGTTCGAGGCGATCTTCTCCGACGCGCGCGCCGAGTTCCGCGTGCGCGAGCGCGAGTTCGACGCACACACCGAGATCGTGGTGTCGCCGGAGGACGACATCGAGCTGCGCCGCACGCGCATCACCAACCGCAGCCGCACGCGGCGCACGATCGAGCTGACCAGCTACGCCGAGGTGGTGCTGGCGCCGCCGGCGGCGGACGTGGCACACCCTGCCTTCAGCAAGCTGTTCGTGCAGACCGAGCTGGTGAACGCGCTGCAGGCCATCGTGTGCACGCGGCGGGCGCGCTCGGCCGACGAGCACCCGCCGTGGCTGTTCCACCTGCTGGCGGTGCACGACGCCGACATCGACGCGATCTCCTACGAGACCGACCGCGCCCGATTCATCGGCCGCGGCCGCAGCACGGCCGAGCCGCAGGCGCTCGACCGCGAGCAGGCGCAGCTGTCCGACAGCGCCGGGCCGGTACTCGACCCGATCGTGGCGATCCGTTGCCGCATCGCGCTGGAGCCGGAGCAGTCGGCCACCGTCGACTTCGTCACCGGCTACGCCGCGCAGCGCGAGGGCTGCCTGCAGCTGATCGGCAAGTACCGCGACCGCCACCTCGCCGACCGCGTGTTCGACCTGGCCTGGACGCACAGCCAGGTGCTGCTGCGCCAGCTCAACGCCAGCCTCGCCGACGCCCAGCTCTACCAGCACATGGCCACCAGCATCCTCTATCCGAACGCCACCCTGCGCGCCGAGCCGGCGCTGCTGCGCGGCAACCGGCGCGGGCAGAGCGGGCTGTGGGGGCAGGCGGTCTCGGGCGACCTGCCGATCGTGCTGCTGCAGATCGCCAGCCCCTCGCGGATCGAGCTGGTGCGCCAGCTGGTGCAGGCGCACGCGTACTGGCGGCTGAAGGGACTGGCGGTGGACCTGGTGATCTGGAACGAGGACCGCGTCGGCTACCGGCAGGAACTGCACGACCTGATCATGGGCCTGATCGCCTCCGGCAGCGAGGCCAGCCTGCTCGACCGCCCCGGCGGCATCTTCGTGCGGCCGGGGCAGCAGCTGTCCGGCGAGGACCGGCTGGTGATGCTGGCCAGCGCGCGCATCGTGCTCAACGATGGCCGCGGCAACCTGGCCGAACAGATCGGTCGGCGCCAGGTGGAAACCCATGTGCCGCGCTTCGAACCGAGCCGGCCCCGGCGCATCGCCAGCGCCACGCCCGCCGGCGGCGCCGGCGCGCTGCCGGCGCTGCAGCTGGCCAACCCGCACGGCGGCTTCAGCCGCGATGGCCGCGAGTACGTGATCACCCTGGCCGCCGGCGACAGCACGCCGGCGCCGTGGGCGAACGTGCTGGCCAACCCGCAGTTCGGCACGGTGATCTCCGAGAGCGGCAGCGCCTACAGCTGGGGCGAGAACGCACACGAATTCCGCCTCACCCCGTGGCACAACGACCCGGTCGGCGACGACGGCGGCGAGGCGCTGTACCTGCGCGACGAGGAAACCGGCCAGGTGTGGTCGCCCACGCCGCTGCCGTGCCGCGGCAGCGGCAGCTACACCACCCGCCACGGCTTCGGCTACAGCGTGTTCGAGCACCATGAGGACGGCATCCACTCCGAGCTGTGGGTCTACGTGGCGCTGGACGCGCCGGTGAAGTTCTCCGTGCTGCGCCTGCGCAACGACGCCGGCGCGCCGCGCCGTCTCAGCGTCACCGGCTACGTCGAGTGGCTGCTCGGCGACCTGCGCGGGAAAACCTCGATGCACGTGGTCACCGAGTCGGACCCGGCCAGCGGCGCGCTGTTCGCCCGCAACGCGTACAACAGCGAGTTTCCGAACCGCGTGGCGTTCTTCGACGTGGACGACCCCGCGCGCGGCATCGGCGGCGACCGCAGCGAATTCCTCGGCCGCAACGGCAGCATGCGCGCACCGGCCGGGCTGGGCCGCGCGCACCTGTCCGGCCGGCTCGGCGCCGGGCTGGACCCGTGCGCGGCGCTGCAGTCGATGGTGAACCTGGGCGACGGCGAGCAGCGCCAGCTGATCTTCCGCCTCGGCCTGGGCCGCGACGCCACCGAGGCCAGCGCGCTGGTGCAGCGCTTCCGCGGCAGCGGCAGTGCCGCCGCGGCGCTGGACAAGGTGCGCGCGCACTGGGCGCAGGTGCTCGGTGCGGTGCAGGTGCGCACGCCGGAGCCTGCGCTCGACGTGCTCGCCAACGGCTGGCTGCTGTACCAGACCATCGCCTGCCGGCTGTGGGCGCGCAGCGGCTACTACCAGAGCGGCGGCGCCTTCGGCTTCCGCGACCAGCTGCAGGATTCGATGGCGACCGTGCACGCTGCGCCGGAACTGTCGCGTGCGCAGCTGCTGTTGTGCGCCGCGCACCAGTTCCCCGAAGGCGACGTGCAGCACTGGTGGCACCCGCCGCTGGATCGCGGCGTGCGCACCACCTGTTCCGACGACTACCTGTGGCTGCCATTGGCCATCGCGCGCTACGTGCTGGCCACTGCCGACGGCGGCGTGCTGGACGAAAGCGTCGGCTACATCGAGGGCCGCGTGCTGCACGAGGGCGAGGAGTCGTACTACGACCTGCCGCAGCCCTCGGCCCTGCGCGAAACGCTGTATCGGCACGGCGTGCGCGCCATCGAGCGCAGCTTCGCCCTGCGCGGCGCGCACGGCCTGCCGCTGATCGGCGGCGGCGACTGGAACGACGGCATGAACCGGGTCGGCGAGCAGGGCCGCGGCGAGAGCGTGTGGCTGGGCTTCTTCAGCGTCGAGGTGCTGCGCCGCTTCGCCGAGGTCGCCCGGCTGCACGACGACGCCGCGTTCGCGCAGCGCTGCGACGAGGAAATCGCGAAGCTGCGCGCCGCGCTGGAGCAGCACGGCTGGGACGGCGCCTGGTACCGCCGCGCCTACTTCGACGACGGCACGCCGCTGGGTTCCAGCAGCAACGACGAATGCCGCATCGACTCGATCGCGCAGAGCTGGTCGGTGCTGTCCGGCATCGGCGCGCCGGAACGCCAGCGCCAGGCGATGGACTCGCTGGACGCCCACCTGGTGCGCCGCGACGCCGGCCTGGTGCAGCTGCTGCGGCCGCCGTTCGACAAGTCCGCGCTCGACCCCGGCTACATCAAGGGCTACCTGCCCGGCGTGCGCGAGAACGGCGGCCAGTACACGCATGCCGCGATCTGGGCCACCATGGCCTTCGCCGAACTGGGCGACAGCGCGCGCGCGTGGGAGCTGCTGCGCATGATCAACCCGGTCCACCACACCAGCGACGCGGCGTCCATGGACGTCTACAAGGTCGAGCCCTACGTGGTCAGCGCCGATGTCTACGCGGTGGCCCCGCACACCGGCCGCGGCGGCTGGAGCTGGTACACCGGCTCCGCCGGCTGGATGTACCGGCTGATCGTGGAGTCGCTGCTGGGCCTGCGCCTGGAAGCCGGCCAGCTGCGCTTCGCGCCGGTGCTGCCGGCCGAATGGGAAGGCTTCGAGCTGGACTACCGCCACCACGGCACGCTCTACCGCATCCGCCTGCACCAGAGCGATCCCGGCACGCCGAGCACGCTGTGGCTGGACGGCGCAGCGCGGCCCGACGGCCGCATCCCGCTCGCCGACGACGGCGCGGAGCACAGCGTGGAACTCAACTGGCCGCGCCGCACTTAGTTGGAACCGGCCGCGGCGATACGCGTGATCCTGCGCTCAACGATCCAGCGGGCTCAGCACGCCATGGCCGCCGCGGTTGAGCACGTGGGTATAAATTTGAGTGGTCGCGACGTCCTTGTGCCCAAGCAGCTCCTGGATCGTGCGGATGTCCTGGCCCGCCTCCAGCAGATGGGTGGCAAAGGAATGCCGCAACGTGTGGCAGGTGGCCGGCTTGACGATGCCGGCCTTGAGCCGCGCATTGCGCACCGCGCGCTGCAGGCCGGCCTCGTCCACGTGATGGCGCCGCCGCTCGCCATCGCGCGGATCGCGCGACAGCTGGTCCGACGGAAACACGTACTGCCAGCCCGGCTCGCGCGGGGCCGACGGATACTTCCGCGCCAGTGCATGGGGCAGCCACACCGCGCCCAGGCCCGCCGCCAGATCCTGCCGGTGGATCAGGCGCACCCGCTCGAGTTGCGCCTGCAGTGCCTCACGCAGTCGTCGCGGCAATGGCACGTGCCGGTCCTTGCCGCCCTTGCCATCGCGCACGCAGATCTGGTTGAGCTCGAAATCCACGTCCTTCACGCGCAGGCGCACACATTCCATCAACCGCATGCCCGAACCGTACAACAGCGAGGCCATCAAGCCGAAGCGGCCATCCATCATCGCCAGCAGCCGGTTCACCTCGTCGCGCGCGAGCACCACCGGCACCCGCTGCGGCCGCTTCGCCCGCACCACCGTCTCCATCCACGGCAGCTCGATCGACAACACCTCCTTGTACAGAAACAACAGCGCCGACAGCGCCTGGTTCTGCGTGCCCGCCGCCACCTTGCCCTCGACGGCCAACGTACTCAGAAAACCCTCGACCTCCGCCACCCCCATGTCGCGCGGATGCCGCTTGCCATGGGCCAGGATGAACCGCCGAATCCAGCCGACATACGCGCGCTCCGTCCGCAAGCTGTAGTGCCTCAAGCGCAACCGCGCACGCACCTGATCCAGCAACCGCGGCGTTTTCGCCGCCGTTACACCCTCACTTTCGCCCCGGTAACTCATACAGCCTCAAAAGTCGCTGATAACACCGGCAGCATGCCCGCCCATCCTGCGCAGGGCATCCACGCAAGACCATGATCCGATGTAGGAATCCGCCGCTTGTGCGGTCAGGAATGGCGCCGCATACTCGTCGCAACACCCCACTTTTGGGGTCTACTTAGCGGCTAGGCCGTTACAGTGAAGAAGCATCTACTAAGATCGCTCAGTCTTGCTTCATTCGCCGGTCTCGCTGCTGCAATTCCGATCGTCCTTTTCATCGCAACAGGTTCGAGCTGGCTGCAAGATTTTCCACGTTTCATTGGC
>JANJTA010000004.1 GCA_024711345.1 Rhodanobacter sp.
GATCCGCCAAGCCGATCCTTACGCGTGCAGGCTCACGCCGGGGGCGGGCCTAAGATACCGTTGCAGCTTGCGGCAGATAAAACGGAACGGGGGCGCGAATCTACGGCGCTGGCGCAGAGCCAAGGGAGCCCGACGGCGTCACCCCGTTCCCACCGATGATCAGTCGGCGATTCTCGTCCAGTCGCGGACCAGAATCGACACATAAGGAGCCCGCTCGCGGGCGATGCTCCTGCTCTTGCGAATCCCGGCCCTCGACAGACGAACGTCGGGTCATCCCGGCCCCAACGGCATCGCCCGCCAGCGGGCCCCTACGGTTGGCGGCGCAGTGCGGCTTGCAGCAGGCGACGCTGCAGGTGATCGGCCAACCTGCGCGGCGCGTCCAGGCCCATCCGCGCCAGCGCCTCGCCTTCGCCATCCGCGGCATCGCCCGGGCGAACCATGGCACCCAGCAAACGCCACCTGCCGCGCCAGTTCCCGCTGCAGGATTTCAGCCATGCCAGCGCCGGCAGCAGGCGCTGCTCGACCGCGGTGAAATCGCTGCCGAACGGAAACGCCGGCAGCAGGCCTTTGTGCCGGAACGGCGCCAGCGCCTCGTGCAGGTGCTCCGGGCGATGGCGGCGCCAGGCCTGTGGCACCACGAAATCCGCGGCCAGCTTGCCGTGCGCCTTCGCCTGCGCGCACAACGCGTCGAGGAAGCGCGCGTCGGCGATCGACAGCATCGCCTCGACGCACTCGCCGTCGCTCTTGCCGCGCAGGTCGGCGACGCCGTATTCGGTCACGACGATGTCGCGCAGATGGCGCGGGATGGTGGTCTGGCCGTAGTTCCAGCGGATGTTGCTCTCGATCCCGCCGCGGCTCTCGCGGGTAGCGCGCAACAGCAGCACCGAACGGCCGTCCGCCAGCTCGTGCGCCATCGCCACGAAGTTGTACTGGCCGCCGACGCCGCTGACCACCGCGCCTTCCTCCAGCGTGTCGGACACGGCCGCACCGAGCAGGGTCGCCATCATGCAGGTGTTGAAGAAACGCGCGCCGCGCCGCTGCAGCGCCGCCAGTGGCTGGTGGTCGCCGTACAGCTGGTTGACGTTGGAGACCGCGCACATGTCGATCGCGTCCGAGTCGGCCGCCTCGGTGGCATCCAGCCACGCGTACAGTTCGCGCGAGCCGAGGAAGAACGCGCCGCGCAGGTAGTGTCCGCCCGGCGTGGCCGGGTCCAGCCGCCCCTCGGCCGCGGCGCGCTCCAGCGCCAGGTCGTCCCAGCTGCGTCGCTTCAGGATGCCGCCGCGCTGCAGGTGCATGAAGCCGTCCATCACCATCTCGCTGGCGCCGTACAGGCCGGCGCCGAATGGAGCCAGGCCGCCCAGCCGTGCGGCCAGCGCATGGGTCGCGCCGGCCGGGTCCAGCGCCACCAGCGCACGGCGCCACTGGATGTTGTCGTGCTGACGCAGCAGCAGTGCCTTGACCAGCGCGTCGGACAACGCGCCGATGCCGATCTGCAGGCAGCCGCCGTCCTTGACCAGCGCGCTGGCATGCAGGCCCAGCGCATATTCGGCCACGCCCACCGGCGCGCGCGGCAGTGCGAACAACGGCGGCGAGGTTGCCGGACGCAGTTCCACGTCGAAGTACGCTTCGGCCACTTCGGCGTCGCCGCCCAGGTATGGCAGCTCCGGATGCACCACCGCCACGCACAGCGGCCGCGGCCGTCCGGACTGTTGCACCTGGCGCAGCAAGTCGAGGGTCAGGTCGGGGTTGCACGACAGGCTGTAGTGCACGCCGTCCGGCCCTTCGCGTCGCGCCACCAGCTGCACCAGCAGGTTGATGTCCTGCTGCGCCAGGTCGCGCGCCACATGGGTGTAGTTCTGGCTGATGTAGCTGCGCTGGGCGCTGGCCGAACGCAACAGCGCGCCGGACTGCAGGTAGAACTCGTGCACTTCGACGTTGGCCGGCAGCGCGTCGCGCGCCTGGTCCAGCGCGTACTGCGGGTCGACCGCATCGGCACCGAAGTGGCGCTCGAGGAACGGCCCGAGGAAGCGCCGCTCCAGCCCCGGCGCCGGCTGCGGCCGGGTCAGCGACAGCGCGGTGTACAGGCGCATCGAACACGCGGGGTCGGCGGCCACCAGCCGATACAGCGCGTTGAGCAGGACATGCGGCTTGCCCAGGCCCAGCGGCGCGGCAACGCGCAGGTGCGGGCCCAATCCGTCCACGAGGTGGCGTGCGCAGGCGTCGGTGTCGGCGTAGCGGTGCTCGATCGGCATGCACCCGATCATGCCAGAAGCCCATGATGGCGACGCATCGCCAGACCATCGCCTACACTCGGGCCATGCCCACGCCGCTGATTCCTTCCACCCCGAGCCGCTTGCTGGCCGAACAGGCGTTGAGTCGCGCCGCTGGCGCGCCGCTGATCAACGGCAACGCGGTGGATTTGCTGATCGACGCCGCCGCCCACTACGAGGCCTGGCTGGCGGCGATCCGCGGCGCGCGCCAGCGCGTGCTGCTGGAGAACTACATCATCCGCGACGACGAGGTCGGTCGTGCCTTCCGCGACGCGCTGGTCGAACGGGCCCGGGCGGGCGTGTTCGTCGCGGTGGTGGCCGACTGGCTGGGCTGCCTCGGGCAGTCGCGCCGCGGGTTCTGGGCGCCGCTGCGCGCGGCCGGCGGCGAGGTGCGCGTGTTCAACCCGCTGCAGCTGGGCCAGCCGCTCGGCTGGGTCAGCCGCGACCACCGCAAGCTGCTGGTGGTGGATGGAACGCTCGGCTTCCTGTCCGGCGTGTGCATCAGCGCGAAGTGGCTGGGCGACCCGGCACGCGGCGTGCCGCCATGGCGCGATACCGGCGTGGCGCTGCGTGGCCCGGCGGTGGCCGAACTGGAAGCGGCGTTCGCCCAGAGCTGGGGCGAGACCGGGGCGGCGCTGCGCATGTTCCCGGCCGTTCCGGAGCCGGCCACGCCGGCCGGCAACGTGGCACTGCGGCTGATCGCCACCCAGCCCTCCACCGCCGGCATGTACCGCCTCGACCAGCTGATCGCCGCGATGGCGCGCAAGACGCTGTGGCTCACCGACGCCTACTTCGTGGGCCTGACCCCGTACGTGCAGGCGCTGGTCGCCGCCGCGCGCGACGGCGTGGACGTGCGCCTGCTGGTGCCCGGCAGCAGCGACATTCCGGTGGTGGCGGGCCTCTCGCGCTCGGGCTACCGGCCGTTGCTGAAGGCCGGCATCCGCGTGTTCGAATGGAACGGCTCGATGCTGCACGCCAAGACCGCGGTGGCCGACGGCCAGTGGGCGCGCGTGGGCTCGTCCAACCTCAACATCGCCAGCTGGCTCGGCAACCGCGAACTCGACGTGGCGGTCGAGGACGCCGGCTTCGCCACGCAACTCGCCGCGCAATACGAGCAGGACCTGGGCAACGCCACCGAGATCGTGCTGGCGCCCCGCCGCCACCGGCACGGCAACGGCGAACGGGTGCGCCGCAGCGAGGCGCGGCCGTCACGCCTGCGCCACGTCGGCGGCAGTTCCGGCCGCGCCGCCGCCGGCGCGCTGCGCATCGCCAACAGCGTCGGCGCCGCGCTCGCCAACCGGCGCGTGCTCGACGACAGCGGCAGCGGCTCGCTGACGGTCGGCACCCTGGCGCTCGCCGTGCTGGCGGTGGTCGGGTTCGTCTGGCCGGCGTGGATCGGCCGGCCGTTCGGCGCGTTCGCCGCCTGGTTCGCGCTGAACCTCGGCATCCGCAACTGGCGCGCGCGCAAACGTCGCCAGCGCGAACTGCGCGACGCCCGCGACGAATGAGGCTTTCCTGAGGCACTGCATGCGCTTCGTGCCTCAAGCGGATGTTTTCTCACAACTTGATACGGCCCGCGTGCTAGGCTCGCGGCCCTATGTCCGTGCCATTCGACGACGCCGCGCCGCGCCACGTGCTCACCCCCAGCTCGCTCAACCGGCTGGTACGCGACCTGCTGGGCGACGCGCTGCCGCTGGTGTGGATCGAAGGCGAACTATCCAACGTGGCCAAGCCCGCCTCCGGACACCTGTACTTCACCTTGAAGGACAGCGGCGCCCAGGTGCGCTGCGCCATGTTCAAGATGAAGGCGGCCACCCTGCGCTTTCGCCCGGTCGACGGCATGCAGGTACTGCTGCGCGCCCGGGTCGGCCTGTACGAGCCGCGCGGCGAATTCCAGCTGGTCGCCGAGTACATGGAGCCGGCCGGCGAAGGCGCGCTGCAGCGCGAGTTCGAACAACTGAAGGCGCGGCTCGACGCCGAAGGCCTGTTCGACGCCGCGCGCAAGCGCGCCCTGCCCGTCTACGCGCGACGCATCGGCGTGATCACCTCGGCCACCGGCGCGGCGGTGCGCGACGTGCTGAGCGTGCTGGCCCGCCGCTGGCCGCTGGCCGAGGTGGAAGTGCTGCCGGTGCCGGTCCAGGGCCGCGAGGCGCCGCCGGCGATCGTGGCCATGCTGCGCAAGGCATCGGCCTGTGCGCGCTACGACGTGCTGCTGCTGACCCGCGGCGGCGGTTCGCTGGAAGACCTGTGGGCGTTCAACGACGAGGCGGTGGCGCGCGCGATCCACGCCAGCGCGGTGCCGGTGGTTTCCGCCGTGGGCCACGAGATCGACTTCAGCATCGCCGACTTCGTCGCCGACCTGCGCGCGCCCACGCCCTCGGCCGCCGCCGAACTGCTGGTGCCCGACGCGGTGGCGGTCGGCCGGCACATGCGGCAGCTGCAGCAGCGCCTGGCCACCTTGCTGCAACGCCGGCTGCAGGCACAGTCGCAGCGCGTCGATCACCTGCTGGCGCGGCTGCAGGCACAGCGTCCGCAGGCGCGCCTGCAACGCGACCGCGAACGGCTGCAGCACCTGCGCCTGCGCCTGGCCAGCGCGCTGCGCGAGTGGCAGCAGCTGCGCCGCATGCGCCTCGACCGCCTGCACGCGCGCCTGCTGGCGCAGCACCCGCGTGCACGCCTGCCGCTGCTCACCCGCCGGCTGGACGAGCAGCAGCTGCGCCTGCGCCGCGCCATCGCACAGATCCTCGAACGCCGCCGCATTGCCGTGCGCCACGCCGGCCACGCGCTGCACGCGATCAGTCCGCTGGCCACGCTGGAACGCGGCTACGCGATCCTGTTCGAGGCCGACGGCCAGGTGCTGCGGTCGGCGAAAAACGTCGCCGTCGGCACCGCCTTGCGTGCGCGCCTGAGCGACGGGGAGCTGCCGCTGCGGGTCCGCAGCGACGACTGAGCGCCTGCTCAAAACGGCTCGCAAACATCACTCGGGGCCCGGCGTCGACGGCCCGCTCGGGCGCATGGGAATGTCCATGCGCCAGCGAGCGCATCGGTTGCGCGCCACTACTCCGTTGCTGCGGGGTGCCGGCCCTGGCGCCGCCATGCCGCCGGCGGCATGCCGAACTCGCGCTTGAAGGCGCGGTTGAACGCCGCCTCGGATTCGTAGCCGCAGTCGCCGGCCAGCGCGGCGATGGAGCGACGGGTGTCCTGCAAGGCCGCCGCGGCGCGGCGCAGGCGCCAGCGCAGGAGGTAGTGCATGGGCGGCATGCCGATCAGCTCGTTGAAACGCTGCGCCAGCGCGGAGCGCGACAGGCCGGCATGCGTTCCCAGCTCCTCCACGCTCCAGGCGTGCATCGGACGCTCGTGCAACGCATTGAGCGCGCGCCCCACCCAGGGATCGCGCAGGCCGGCCAGCCAACCGGTCTCATGCACCGGCAGCGCGTCGATGTGCCGGCGAATCGCCTCCAGGAACAGCAGCTCGGCGAGCTTCGCCTTGACGCTGGCCGCTCCCGGGCCGGGTGCGTTGTCCGAGTTCGCCGCGTGGTACAGCAGGTCCAGCAGCCAGCCGCCGCCTGCGTCGCCGGTGAGCGGCACGCGCAGGATGCGCGGCAATGCATCGAGCAGCGGCTGACACAGGCGCGGGTCGCAAGCCAGAAAGCCGCAGATGAAGCGCGTCTCCGCGCCGCCGCCGCCGTGGTCGATGCGCATCAGGCCACCGGGCGGTGCCGGCTGCACCAGCGTGTCGGACGTCACGGCGGCCAGCTGCAGGTCGCTGCCCAGGTAGTGCGCGTCGTCGTGCGGCAACAGCAGCAGGTCGCCCGCGCGCACCTGCAGGGTCTCGCCGCCGTTGCGCAGCCGCACGCGGCACTGGCCGCGGGTGATCGCGTGGAAGAAGACGATGTGGCCGAGGCCCGCGAAAATGCCGCCGGATTCGCGCGCGGGGCGCGACTCGACGCACCAGGGTGCGGTGAAGCGCGAGTCCAGGAACAGCGCCCCGTTCAACTTCACCACTTGCAGCAAGTCGGAAAGAGCGTCCATCAAGAAAACCGGTGGATCGGCAAAGTGCGACGGTGCGGATGAACGAATACTACTCCGGTGTTTTCCGCCATTGCCGCCAGCAGGAGTTCCGTCATGTCCGCCCTCGCCTCCCCAACGTCCGCTCCCGATCTCGCCACGATCAAGGCTCGCCAGCAGGCCGTGTGGTCGACCGGCGACTACGCCGCGATCGGCACCACGCTGCAGATCGTGGGCGAAAACCTGTGCGAGGCGCTCGATCTGCGCGCGGGCAGCCGCGTGCTCGACGTCGCCGCCGGCAACGGCAACGCCACGCTCGCGGCGGCGCGGCGCTTCGGCGAGGTGGTCTCGACCGACTACGTCGCCACCTGGCTGGCCTCGGGCCGCGCCCGCGCCGAAGCCGAAGGCCTGTCCGTGCGTTTCCAGCAAGCCGATGCCGAAGACCTGCCGTTCGCCGACGCCTCGTTCGATGCCGTGCTGTCCACCTTCGGCGTGATGTTCACGCCCGCCCAGGAGCGGGCCGCGGCCGAGCTGGCGCGGGTGTGCCGGCCCGGCGGCAGGATCGGCCTGGCGAACTGGACGCCCGAAGGCTTCATCGGCCAGTTGTTCAGGATCATCGGCCGCTATGCGCCCCCTGCCGCCGGCCTGCCATCGCCGCTGCTGTGGGGCACGCGCGCGCGACTGGACGCCCTGTTCGGCCGGGCCGCGAAGACCATCCGCGCCGAGCCGCGGCACTTCACCTTCCGCTACCGCTCGCCCGGGCACTGGGTCGAGGTCTTCCGCGCCTGCTACGGCCCGGTGAACAAGCTCTACGCGACGCTCGATGCGGCGAAGCAGGACGAGCTCACCAGCGACATCCTGGCCCTCATCGCCCGCGGCAACCGCGCGGACGACGGCAGCATGGTGCTGCCGGCCGAATACCTGGAGGTCGTGATCGAACGGCGGTAGCGGTGGCCGTCCACCGCCTCACAGCCCCTGAACGCCGCCGCGTCCTATGCTTGCCGGATTGCAACCGCCGGCAGGCAGCCATGTTGAACAAGACCTACCCCTACTACCTCGCCAACCAGCCGCAGGCCGCGAAGACCATGCTGGAGGTCTTCGACAAGTACAGCGGCAAGCTCGCCACGCGCGTGGCGGTGCCGGATGCCAAGGCTGTCGAGAAGGCCATCGCCGCGGCGGTGAAAGCCGCGAAGCCGATGCTCGAGTTCAAGCCGTGGGCGCGGCAGGCGGTGCTGCAGCACTGCGCGACACGTTTCGCCGAGCGCCGCGACGAGCTGGCCGAGGCGTTGTGCATCGAGGCGGGCAAGCCGATCAAGGACGCTGCCGGCGAGGTGACCCGGCTGATCGAGACCTTCCGCATCGCCGCCGCGGAGGCCGTGCGCATCAACGGCGAGACGCTCAACCTGGAACTGGCCGCGCGGCTGGACGGCTACCACGGCTATACGAAGCGCGTGCCGCTCGGGCCGGTGTCCTTCATCACGCCGTTCAACTTCCCGCTGAACCTGGTGGCGCACAAGGTGGCCCCGGCGATCGCCGCCGGCTGCCCGTTCGTGCTGAAGCCGTCGGAGAAAACGCCGATCGGCGCGCTGATCATCGGCGAGGTGCTGGCCGAAACCGACCTGCCGAAGGGCGCGTTTTCGATCCTACCGCTGGACGGCGCCCATGCGTCCCCGCTGGTCGAGGACCCGCGCTTCAAGCTGCTCTCCTTCACCGGCGGCCAGGTCGGCTGGCAGCTCAAGGCGCGCGCCGGGCACAAGAAGGTGACGCTGGAGCTGGGCGGCAACGCCGCGTGCATCGTCGATGCCGACCAGGGGCCGAAGCTGGACCACGTGGTGCAGCGATTGATCTTCGGCGCGTTCTACCAGTCGGGCCAGAGCTGCATCGGCGTGCAGCGCATCTACGCGCACGCCGAGGTCTACGACGCGCTGAAGCGCAAGCTGGTCGCCGCCACCAAGAAACTCAAGGCCGGCGATCCGAAGGACGCGAGCGTCTTCCTTGGCCCGATGATCGACGAGGCCGCCGCCGAGCGCCTGCACGGCTGGATTCTCGAGGCGAAGCAGGCCGGCGGGAAAATCCTCTGCGGCGGCAGGCGTCACGGCAACATGCTCGACGCCACCCTGATGGAGCACGTGCCGGCCGATGCGAAGGCCAACCGCATGGAGGCGTTCGGCCCGTTCGCCCTGCTCGCGCCATTCGACAAGTTCGACGACGCCATCGCGATGGTCAACGACTCCGACTACGGCCTGCAGGCCGGCATCTTCACCGACAGCCTCGACCATGCCATGCGCGCCTGGAACGAGCTGGAACAGGGCGGCGTGATCGTCAACGACATCCCCAGCTTCCGTGTGGACAACATGCCCTATGGCGGCGTGAAGCTCTCCGGCCTCGGCCGCGAGGGCGTGCGCAGCGCAATCGAGGACATGAGCGAGATTCGCCTGATGGTGATGCGCGAACCGCGCTAGGAGCGCGGCTGTCCGCGGGGGAATTTCTTCGCTCGTGGGCGACGGTTTTTCGTGGCGTGGCGCAGGGCATCGCCCGCGAGCGGGCTCCTACAATGCGCCCGCTTTCGTCGGCTGCACGTTCCAGCCCATCGCGTTGTACAGGTGATAGCGCACGATGCCGCTGTACTCGTGCAGCGCCAGGTCGGCCATGGCGAAGTTGTACGACAGCGGCAGCCAGGACAGCACGCCGTCGACATGGTCGGCCGGTACCGGTGTCGCCCGGACGCCAAAGTGCGCGAAGTACAGCGTGGCGCGGTGCAGGTGGTAGGCCGACGACACCAGCAGCACGCGGTCGGCGCCATAGGCCTTCAGCAGCGGGCCGCTGAACTGCGCGTTCTGCCAGGTGTTCATGCTGCGCGGCTCCAGCAGCAGATCGGCGGCCTCCACACCGAGCCGCTGCAGGTCGTCGGCGTAAACCGCCGCTTCCGAGCGGCCCCGTCCGAGTGCATCGCCGCCGCTCACCTCGATCTTGCACTCGCGCCCGGCCCGCCGGCAGGCGCGGTACAGCTCCGCCGCCTTGCCGATGCGGCCATAGGCGAACAGGCTTGCCTCCACCTCGCCGCTGCCTGCCGCGCGCACCGTGCCGGCGCCCAGCAACACGATCGCGTTGCGCTGGCCCCAGTCGATCGGCGCCGACGCCGCATGGTTCGACTGCAGTCGTGCCAGCAGCCAGATCGGCAGCGGCCCGCAACCGGCGGCCAGCAGCAGGGTCACCGCCGACGCCAGCAGCGCCCAGCTGCAGCGACGCCACCGCAGCAGCGCCAGCACGCCGGCAAGCACGAGCAGGATCAGCAACACGGTCACGGTCATGGGCGGGGCCGGTGGAGATGGCGGGGCATGGGTGCCATTATGCCGATGCGCTGCGCGGACCGGAGCCGCTCGCGCCCCTCGTCGGCACGGACCACTGCACGGGAGCTGAGCCATGACCACCCTCGTCTTCGTCCACGGCTGGAGCGTCACCAACACCTCGACCTACGGCCAGTTGCCGCAGCAGCTGCAGCAGCAGGCGTCCGCCACCGGCCTCACGCTGACCCTGGCCGACGTCTGGCTGTCCGAATACGTCAGCTTCGACGATCGGGTGACCATGCCCGACCTGGTGCGCGCGTTCGACCACGCGCTGCGCGACCTGCACCTGCTCGACGCCAGCTTCGCCTGCATCACCCATTCCACCGGCGGCCCGGTGGTGCGCGAGTGGCTGCGCGCGCAGCGCGACAAGCCGGCCACGTACAGCACGATCAAGCTCAGCCATCTGGTCATGCTGGCGCCGGCGAATTTCGGCTCGGCGCTGGCGCAACTGGGCAAGGGTCTGCTCGGCCGGCTCAAGGCCTGGTTCGGCGGCGTGGAGCCGGGCCAGCGCATCCTCGACTGGCTGGAGCTGGGCAGCGCCGAATCGCTGTCGCTCAACCTCGACTACATCCACAGCGACGACCCGGTGAAGCGCGAGCAGTTCCTGTTCGTGCTCACCGGCGACCGCCCGGACCGCCAGCTGTACGACCACCTCAACAGCTACACCGGCGAGGACGGCTCCGACGGCGTGGTGCGCATCGCCGCGGCCAACCTCAACGCCCACCATGCCGTGCTGTCGCCGCAGGCCAACAGCGCCGGTGGCATCGACACGCTGGCGCTCACCCTCAGCCGCGGGCCGCGCTGCGCGTTCAAGCTGATCGCCGGCGCGGCGCATTCCGGCGACCAGCGCGGCATCATGGCCAGCGCCGCGCCAGCCACCGTGCAGGCGATCCTGCGCTGCCTCGGGGTGCGCAGCGCGGACGACTACGAAGGCCTGTGCGACGCTTTCGAGCGCGAGAACGCCGCGCGCGACGCCGACAAGGTGGAACTGGAGCCGGCCGGGCCGTTCGCCCCGCGCGTGCACATCCACGACCCGCGCAGCCTGCTGATCGTGCGCCTCGCCGACGAGGCCGGCGAAGCGCTGACCGGCGCCGGCTTCCTGCTCACCGCAGGCAGCCAGGCCAGCCCCGACCTGCTGCCGGATGGTTTCCTGCTCGACCGCCAGGCCAATTCGAGGCAACGCACCACCATCTCGCTGTTCCTCGACCACAGCCTGCTCGCCGGCGACGATCGCGTGGCCGACCCGCGCAACAGCCGCAAGACGCTGCGCCCCGCCGTCGCCAGCCACCGGCCCTACGGCGCCAGCGTGCAGCCGATCGACCTTGCCGGCCTGGTCCACCATGCGCTGGCGCGCAGCGCCGCCGGCGACGACCTGTTCGCCCTGCTCGGCCCGCACCAGAGCACCGTGCTCGACGTGGTGCTGCCGCGCAAGATCCACGAAGGCGTGTTCCGGCTGACGCAGACGCTGACGCCCGAGGACTTCAGCCGGCCGGTGGCCGGGCCGGTGATCGGCTGAGCCGGCGGATGGGCAACGCAGGCTGACCGCCCGCGCCCGGTCCGCCGCGTGGCCGCAACCGGATCGGCGATACTGCGCATCCCGGCGCCGCACCGTCCCAAGGCGGTGCCGGGATCCACGCAGAGCCACGCAGCACGGCGTTCGCCGACCGACCCCCCGCATGCAGAAAAAACCCATCTTCTTCGATCCCACCGGGCGGCGGGCCAGCCACGTCTCGCGGCTGGCGCTGGCCGCCGCGGTGATCAGCACGCTGTTCGTGGTGGCCTGCGCGGCCAGCCTGTTCGTGTGGCCCAGCATGAGCGGCCTGCACATCGGCGAGCACAACCGTACCCGGCATGCACTGGCCAACGTGAAGGCGGCGGCGCCCGAACTGCTGAAGCCGGCGGCGCGGCTGGCCGCCGAGGTGCGCGCCCGCCAGAAGCTGCTGCACCCGCCGCGCACGCATGCCGGCAAGACCGCGCATGCGCCGCCGCTCTCGCTGGACAAGCCGGCCGGCCGGCCGCTGGCGATCGGCTTCTACGTCAACTGGGACGAGAGCAGCTACCCCTCGCTGAAGCGCGCCTTGCCCACGCTGGACTGGGTCATCCCGTCGTGGATGCACGTTTCCGGCCCGGACATGGCGCTGCACACCGACATCGACGCCAGGGCGCTGAAGCTGATCCGCGCGCAGAAGCCGTCCACGCCGATCCTGCCGCTGCTGCAGAACATGGTGAACATGGCCTGGGACGGCCCCGGCCTGGCGCGCATGCTGGCCGACCCGGCGGTGCGCCAGGCGCGCATCGCGCAGATCGTCGCCTTCCTCGACGCCAACCACTTCCAGGGCGTGACCATCGACTTCGAGGACGTGCCCGCCGCCTCGCAAAAGGACCTGAAGGCCTTCCTCACCGAGCTCAACGACGCGTTCGATCCTCACGGCTGGGGCATCGTGCTGTCGGTGCCGTTCGACGACGCCGACTGGGACTACGCCGGCTACGCCGACATCGTGGATTTCGAACTGCTGATGGCCTACGACCAGCACTGGGCCGGCAAGGACCCCGGCAGCGTCGCCGCCCAGGACTGGTTCGAGGACACGCTCGACCAGCGCATGAAGGTGCTCGACCCGAACCAGGTGATCGTGGCGATCGGCAGCTACGGCTACGACTGGTCGCACGGGCAGAACGCCGAGGCGCTGACCTTCCAGGACGCGATGGACCGCGCCAGCGATGCGCAGGCGGTGATCGCGTTCGACCCGGACACGCAGAACCCGACGTTCTCCTACGGCGAGGACGACGGCAGCACGCACCAGGTCTGGTTCCTCGACGGCGTCACCGCCTTCAACCAGATCCACGCCGCCGACGACTACAAGCCCTACGGCTACGCGCTGTGGCGGCTGGGCTCGGAGGACCCGTCGGTGTGGTCGGTGCTGGGCCGCCCCTACGGCGCCGCCGCACCCGACGCGCTGCGCACCATCGGCCAGGGCGAGGACATCGACATCCAGGGCCAGGGCGAGGTGCTGGAAATCGCCGCGCAGCCGTCGCCCGGCGCGCGCAGCATCGAGGTGGACAAGGACGACGGCAGCATCGACGACGAAAACTACAGCGCGCTGCCCAGTTCCTACGTGATCCGCCGCGCCGGCACGCTGCCGCACAAGATCGCGCTGACCTTCGACGACGGCCCGGACGCGCAGTGGACGCCGCAGATCCTCGACATCCTCAAGGCGAAGCACGTGCCGGCGACGTTCTTCATCATCGGCGCCAGCGCCGAGATGTCGCCGAAGCTGGTGCAGCGCGAGGTGGCCGAAGGCCACGACGTCGGCAACCACACCTTCACCCACCCCAACCTCGGCGACAGCCCGCCCGGCATCGTGTCGCTGGAGCTCAATGCCACCCAGCGCCTGTTCGAGGCGCTCACCGGCCGCTCGATGCGGCTGTTCCGCGCGCCCTACTTCGGCGACGCCGAACCGACCACCGCCGACGAGCTGGTGCCGATCGGCATCGCGCAGAAGATGGGCTACATCTCGGTCGGCCTGCACGTCGACTCGGAAGACTGGCAACGCCCCGGCGTCGACAAGATCGTCGACAACGTGCTGAGCCAGGTCGCCGCCAGCAACTCCGAGCGCACCGGCCAGGTGGTGCTGCTGCACGACGCCGGCGGCGAGCGCTCGCAGACCATCGCGGCGCTGCCGCGCATCATCGACGGCCTGCGCGCGAAGGGCTACGACTTCGTCACCGTGTCCGAGCTGGCCGGGCTCACCCGCGAGCAGAGCATGCCGCCGCTGCCGCCCGGCTCGCTGTCGCGCTGGGCCGACCGCTCGGTGTTCCTTGCGCTGGGCTGGCTGGGCCACCTGATCAACTGGCTGCTGATCGGCGCCATCACGCTGGGCGTGGCCCGGTTGCTGCTGCTCGGCGTGCTGGCGCTGGTCAACCGCTGGCAGGAGCGCCGGCGCGCGCCGCCGGAGCTGCCCGAGGAGGCGCCGCTGGTCTCGGTGCTGATCCCCGCCTACAACGAGGCGAAGGTGATCGCCAGCTCGATCCGCCGCATCCTCAACAGCCGCTACGCCAACCTCGAGGTGATCGTGGTCGACGACGGTTCCACCGACGGTACTTCCGCGGTGGTGCGCGAGCACTACGCCAGCGAATCGCGCGTGCGGCTGATCAGCATCCCCAACGGCGGCAAGGCGCACGCGGTGAACACTGCCCTGCGCGAATCGCACGGCACCGTGGTGGTGGCGCTGGACGCCGACACCCAGTTCGAGCCGCACACCATCTCGCGCCTGGTGCGCTGGTTCGCCGACCCGACGGTCGGCGCGGTCGCCGGCAACGCCAAGGTCGGCAACCGGATCAACCTGATCACGCTGTGGCAGGCGCTGGAATACATCACCGCGCAGAATCTCGAACGCCGCGCGCTGGCCGCGCTGGGCGCGATCACCGTGGTGCCCGGCGCCGTCGGCGCGTGGCGGCGCGAGGCGCTGGAACGGCTCGGCGGCTTCCCCGCCGACACCCTGGCCGAGGACCAGGACCTCACCATCGCCGTGCAGAAAGCAGGCTACCGCACCCTGTTCGACGCCGACGCAGTCGCCTGGACCGAGGCACCCGACACCGCCCGCGGCCTCGCCCGCCAGCGCTTCCGCTGGGCCTACGGCACCCTGCAATGCCTGTGGAAGCACCGCGACGCCACCTTCAACCCGCGCTACGGCGCGTTGGGCCTGGTGGCGCTGCCGCAGGTGTGGCTGTTCCAGATCCTGTTCTCGGTGGTATCGCCGCTGGTCGACCTGGTGCTGGTGTGGCAGATCGTCGGCACCGGCCTGGACTACCTGCAGCACCGCGCCCAGTTCGACGACACCAACCTACTGCGCATGCTGGCGTTCTACGCCGCCTTCATGGCGGTCGACCTCGGCGCCTCGGCGCTCGCGTTCGCGATGGAGAAGAAGGAAAAGTGGAGCCTGCTGTGGTGGCTGGTGCTGCAACGCTTCGGCTACCGCCAGCTGATGTACTACGTGGTGGTGCGCTCGGTCTGGACGGCCATCCGCGGGCCGTCGGTGGGCTGGGGCAAGCAGGAGCGCAAGGCGACGGTGAATGCCAGCGAGGCATTGCGATCGTGAGCGGCGGCCGCGCCGCCTAGTTCGCCAGCGGCTCCGCCAGCGCGGGCCGCTGCACGCTCAGCGCGGTGCCTGCCGCCGCCACGATGATCGTGGCGATGGCCAGCCATTGCAGCAGGCTGAGCCGTTCGCCCAGCAGGGCCACGCCGGCGACCGCCGCGATGGCCGGCTCCAGGCTCAGCAAGGTGCTGAAGGTGCGCGCCGGCAGGCGGGTCAGCGCCATCATCTCCAGCGAATACGGCAGCGCCGAGCTGAGCACCGCCACGCCCAGCGCATACGGCAGCAGCGCCGGCGACAGCAGCGTGCTGCCGGCATGCGCGATGCCGAACGGGATCGCCAGCACGGCGCCGACCGAGGTGCCCAGCGTCACCGCGTCCGCGCCGTGGCTCGCCCCCGCCCGCTTGCCCAGCACGATGTACAGCGCCCAGCCGGCGCCGGCCGCCAGCGCGTACATCACGCCCACCGGATCCAGCGCGTGCAGTTGCCCGCGCAGCGGCAGCAACAGCGCCAGCCCGGCCACCACCAGCGCGATCCAGACGAAATCGAGCAGGCGGCGCGAGCCCAGCAGCGCCAGCGCCAGCGGCCCGGTGAACTCCAGCGCCACCGCGATGCCCAGCGGGATCGTGCGCAGCGACATGTAGAACACCAGGTTCATCGCGCCCATCGACAGGCCGTAGCCCCACAGCGCGGCCCAGTCGCGCCCGCCCGCCGACCGCCGCCACGGCCGCCGCCACAGCAGCAGGATCAGCGCGCTCAGCCCCAGCCGATACGCGGTGGCGCCCTGTGCGCCCACCTGCGGAAACAGCTGCTTGGCCAGTGACGCGCCGCACTGGTAGGAGACCATGCTGATCAGCAGCATGCCGATGGCGAACGCCAGCGGGGCAACGGCGGAGCGTGACGACATGAGTGCAGTGGCGATGGGGGGATTCGCTCATGATGCTCGAAGCGCCGGGCGAAACCCATCGTGCCGGCCGTCCGGCAGCCGTCTGTGCTGACAGCCCCTGGCAGCAGTCTGCGACGCGACCGGCTCAGCCGGCGCCGCGCACCCGCATCGTCAGTCCCTTCAGGAAATGACGCAGCAGCTGGTCGCCGCACAGCTTGAAGTTCTTGTGGTCGCTCTGGCGGAACAGCGCACTCAGCTCCGGCTTGGACACCGGGAAGCCCGCGCTTTCGAGGATCTGGTGCATGTCCACGTCCTTCAGCTCGAACGCCACGCGCAGCTTCTTCAGCACCACGTTGTTGGTGACGCGTTTCTCCGGCGGGCGCGGCGGACGGCTGTCGTCCTTGCCGCGGCGGTGGAACACCAGCCCGTCGAGGAACAGCGCCAGCGTCCGGTTGCTGCATTCGGCGTAGCCCGGCTCGTCGTCCTTCTTCAGGAACGCCTGCACGTCCTCCTTGCCGAGCGCCGTCGACGGGTCCGCCAGGCGGATGATGTCGACCACCTTGCCGTCGCTGAGGTCGAGCATGTAGCGGATGGCGCGCAGTACGTCGTTGTTGATCATGGTGTTCCGGTGGACTCCCGTCGAGGGCGCCATGTTACCGCGGGGCGCTCGCCCCCATCCGGCACGCGGCGGCGTTTCATCTTCCACGCACCGCAGCAGCAGAAGCACCCACCCCGACCCTCCCCTGCACGCAGGGGAGGGAGCGGGAGCGGCATGCGCTGGCTCTTCATCGCGCAGGACGCCCCGCAACCTATCCGACGCCCGCCGATATGCCTTACCCTCGCCCTCCATGGATGCCGCGGTCGACCCCGATGCGATGCTGATGCTGGCCTATGCGCGCGGCGACCTGGCTGCGTTCGAGACGCTGTACGCGCGCCATCGCGGCATGCTGTATCGCTTCCTGCTGCGCAGCGTGCGCGACCCGCAGCGCACCGACGAGCTGTTCCAGGAAACCTGGAGCCGGGTCATCGGTGCGCGGGCGCGCTACCAGCCGCAGGCGAAGTTCAGCACCTGGCTGCTGCAGATCGCGCACAACCTGATGATCGACGGCGCGCGCCGCCAGCGCCCGCTGGCCGACGGCGACGAAGCCGAGGTCGCGCTGGCCCACCTCGCCACGCCGGAGCGCGAGCAGCCGGATCACGCCTTGTCCGAGTTCGAGCGCCGGCGCCACCTGCAGCGCGCGATCGAGCAGTTGCCGGACGAGCAGCGCACGGCGGTGCTGCTGCGGCTGGAGCAGGAACTGAGCCTGGAGGAGATCGCCGCGGTGACCGGCGTCGGCCGCGAAACGGTGAAATCGCGCCTGCGCTATGCCATGACCCGACTGCGCGAAGTGCTGTCCGAATGACCACGCCACTGCCACCGACCGACCCGACCGCACCGGACGCGCAGCTGCCCGGCGAAGCCGAGCTCGCCGCGCTGTACCGGCAGTTGCCGCGCAGCGAACCGGATCCCGCGTTGGATGCCGCGGTGCTGCGCGCCGCCGCGCAGGCGTTGGCCGCGGGCGAGCATCCGCTGGCGGTCGAGCGGCGCCGCGGCCCGCGCGAACGCGGCGACTGGGTGCGTCCGAAGGATCAACCGCTGCCGAACCTCGATGAAGTCGGCGTGGCGCCGCGCCGGCGAACGCCGCCCTGGCTGCTCGGGCTGGGCAGCGCCGCCAGCCTGGTGCTGGTGGCCGGGCTCGCCTGGCATCTGTACCGGCAGCCTGCCAGCGTGCCGGCCACACCGGCGAGCGACGCGGCGGACACCGTCGCCGCACCGGCCGCGGACCGGCCGGCTACCGCCGCTGCCGGCGTGGCGGCGGCGAAGGCCGCGCCACCGGCCGAAACGGCGCCGGCCGCCGCGCCGATGGCTTTCCACGCCGCCGTGGAGGCGCAGGGCGTCGACCCCGCGCAGGAGCGCGAGCTGGCGGCCATCCGCCAGCTGTTCGCCGAGCATCACGACGAGGAAGCCCAGCAGCGGCTGGAGGATTTCCGCCGCCAGCATCCGCAACGGGAACTGCCCGAGGATCTGCGCCTGCGCCTGCGCCAGCCATGAGCGATCCGCTGTCCACGCTGGCCCAGCGTTGCCGCCACCAGGAAGACATCCGCAAGAGCCGCTTCCTCGCCCTCGCCGCGCCGGTGGACTCGGCCGAGCAGGCCATGGCCTTCCTGCGCGAAGCCAGCGACCCCGCCGCCACGCACAACTGCTGGGCCTACCGCATCGGCCAGGACTACCGCTTCAACGACGACGGCGAACCCGGCGGCACCGCCGGCCGGCCGATCCTGCAGGCGATCGAGGGCCAGGGCATGGACCGCGTCGCGGTGCTGGTGACGCGCTGGTTCGGCGGCATCAAGCTCGGCGCCGGCGGCCTGGCGCGCGCCTACGGCGGCACCGCGGCCGAATGCCTGCGCCGCGCCGAGCGGGTGCCGATCGTGGCGATGGCGCGGCTGGGCCTGCGCTGCGACTTCGCCGCGCTGGCGCTGCTCAAGGCCCGCCTCAAGGACCTGCAGGCCGTGATCGAGTCGGAACAGTTCGACGCCGATGGCGTCGCGCTGCAACTGCAACTGCCCGAGCGTAGGGCGGACGAGCTGACGCTGCTGGTGCGCGACCTCACCCGCGGCCGCAGCGAGGCGCACCGCCTCGACTGACGAACACCGCACCGCATCGGCCGCCGGATGCAGGAGCCCGCTCGCGGGCGATGCTTTTGCCCTGGATCCCCGGTCGGAGCCTGCAAGCAAGAGCATCGCCCGCGAGCGGGCTCCTACAAATCCAGGGGGCGTCGATTGAATCGACGGGAGATTGCCCCAACCCAGAGACGAGCCAACGCTTTCCCTGCGAGATTCCATGACCGCCACCGATACGCCCCGCCCTGCCCGCCGCATCGGCGCATTGCGCGAACTGTGGCCGTTCCTGAAACCGCACCGTGCGCTGACCATCGGCTGGCTGGTCTTTCTGGGCCTCTCCTCGGGCGCTTCGCTGGTGCTGCCGCTGGCCTTCCGCCACATCATCGACCAGGGCTTCGGCCATTCCAGCCACGCTGCCATCAACCAGACCTTCATCGCGCTGTTCGGCGTGGCGCTGGTGCTGGCCTTCGCCACCGCCGCGCGCTACTTCTGCATCACCCTGCTCGGCGAGCGCGCACTGGCCTCGCTGCGGCAGACGCTGTACGCGCACGTGATCCGGCTCGACGTGGGCTTCTTCGAGAAGAACCGCGTGGGCGAGCTGCTCTCGCGCCTCAGCGCGGACACCGAGGTGGTGCAGGCGCTGATCGGCTCGGGCGTGTCGGTGGCGCTGCGCAGCGCGGTGATGCTGGTGGGCGCGGCGGTGGCGATGGTGTGGACCGCACCGTCGCTGGCCGGACTCACCGCGCTGGTGATCCCGGCGGTGATGCTGCCGATCCTGGTGTTCGGCCGCCGCGTGCAGAAGCTGTCGCGGGCCAGCCAGGACCGCCTGGCCGACGCCGCCGCGATCGCCAACGAAACGCTCAACGCCTCCACCGCGGTGAAGGCGTACGCGCGCGAACACATCGAGAGTACCCGCTACGGTGGCGCGATCACCCGCGCGCTGGCCACCGCGCGCCGGCGCATCGGCATGCGCGCGCTGCTGACCATGGCGGTGATCGTGCTGGTGTTCGGCGCCATCACGCTGGTGCTGTGGGCCGGCGCGCGCCAGGTGCTGGCCGGTACGCTGGGCGCCGGCGTGCTGGGCCAGTTCGTGCTGTACGCGGTGTTCGCCGCCGGGTCGGTGGCCGGCCTGTCCGAGGTGTGGGGCGACGTGCTGCGCGCGGCCGGCGCAATGGAGCGCATCGGCGAACTGCTGGGCGAGCGCGCCGCCATCGTCGACCCGCCGCAGCCGCAGGCGCTGCCGCAGCCGATGCGCGGCGAGCTGCGCTTCGACGGCGTGAGCTTCCACTACCCCACCCGCCCCGACGCACCGGCGCTGCACGACTTCACCTTGACCGTGCGTCCCGGCGAGACGGTGGCCCTGGTCGGCCCCTCCGGCGCCGGCAAGAGCACGGTGTTCGCGCTGCTGCTGCGCTTCTACGATCCGCAGTCCGGGCGCATCACGCTCGACGGCATCGACCTGCGCGCGACCGCCATGGACGAGCTGCGCAGGCGCATCGCGCTGGTGCCGCAGGAGACCGTGATCTTCGCCGGCAGCGCGGCGGACAACATCCGCTTCGGCCGCCAGGACGCCGGCGACGACGAGGTGCGCGAGGCCGCCCGCGCCGCCGAGGCGCACGAGTTCATCAGCGCGCTGGACGGCGGCTACGACGCCGAACTGGGCGAGCGTGGCGTGCGCCTGTCCGGCGGCCAGCGCCAGCGCATCGCGATCGCCCGCGCGATCCTGCGCGACGCCCCGCTGCTGTTGCTGGACGAAGCCACCTCGGCGCTGGACGCGCAGTCCGAAGCCGCGATCCAGCAGGCGCTGGCGCAGCTGGAACAGGGCCGCACCACCCTGGTGATCGCCCACCGCCTCGCCACCGTGCAGCGCGCCGACCGCATCGTGGTGATGGACGGCGGCCGCATCGTGGCGCAGGGCACCCACGAGAGCCTGCTGGCCGAGGGCGGGCTGTATGCGGAGCTGGCGAGGCTGCAGTTCGTGGCGTGACCCCCGCTTTCCCGTAGGAGCCCGCTTGCGGGCGATGCTTTTTGCTCTTGCGAGTCCCGAATCCCCCATCCCGGCTCCAAGAGCATCGCCCGCGAGCGGGCTCCTACAGGGGGGGCTTATTGCGCGGCCAGCGTGGCGTTGTCGATCACGAAGCGGTACTTCACGTCGCTCTTCACCATGCGGTCGTAGGCCTCGTCGATCTGCTGCACGCGGATCATCTCGATGTCGGCGACGATGCCCTTCTCCGCGCAGAAATCCAGCATTTCCTGGGTTTCGGCGATGCCGCCGATCAGCGAGCCGGCGATCGCGCGGCGCTTGAAGATCAGGTTGCCGATGTTGGGCGAGGGATGCGGATGCTCCGGCACGCCGACCAGCACCATCGTGCCGTCGCGCTTGAGCAGCCCGGTGAAGGCGTCCAGCGAGTGGCTGGCGGCCACGGTGTTGAGGATCAGGTCGAAGCTGCCCGCGTGCGCCTTCATCTCGCCCTCGTTGCGCGACACCACCACCTCGTCCGCACCGAGATCCAGCGCATCCTGGCGCTTGCTCTCCGAGGTGGTGAACGCCACCACGTGCGCGCCCATCGCATGCGCGAGCTTCACGCCCATGTGGCCCAGCCCGCCGATGCCGACCACGCCGACCTTCCTTCCCGGACCGGCGTGCCAGTGCCGCAGCGGCGACCAGGTGGTGATGCCGGCGCACAGCAGCGGCGCGACCGCGGCGAGCTGCGTTTCGGGGTGGCGGATCTTCAGCACGAATTTCTCGTCGACCACGATGCGCTGCGAGTAGCCGCCCAGCGTGTGCCCGGGTGCGTCCGCGGTCGGCCCGTTGTAGGTGCCGACGAAGCCGTTCTCGCAGTACTGCTCCAGCCCCTCGTCGCAGGCCGCGCAATGCTGGCAGCTGCCGACCAGGCAACCCACGCCCACCGTGTCGCCGACCTTGAAGCCGCTCACCGCGCTGCCCACCGCGCTGACGTGGCCGACGATCTCGTGGCCGGGCACGCAGGGGTACAGCGTGCCGCCCCATTCGGAGCGCACGGTGTGCAGATCGGAATGGCACACGCCGCAATAGGCGATGTCGATCTGCACGTCCTGCGGGCCGGGCGCGCGGCGCTCGATGTCGAGCGGCTGCAATGGCTGGTCGGCGGCGTGCGCGCCGTAGGCTTTGGTGGTCACGGGGGTTTTCCTTGGGCCGGAATGGGTCTTCAAGGAGTGGGGGCAGCCTGCCCGGCCGGCAAGGGATGGCTCGTCGGGTGGCGTGCCGTCCGTGGCTCCGGGGCCGCGCGTTCCGCATCCACCGCCTGCTTGATGGCGGCCACGAACGCGCGCCGCGCGCCGACCAGCGCGGGGGAAGTCGCTTGCGGCCACGCGCCGAGCTGGGCGATCACCAGCTGGCGCGCGGGATCCACGTAGACCATCTGGCCGAAGATGCCGATCGCGGCGTAGCTGCCGTCGGTGTCGGTCCACCACAGGTAGCCGTAGCCGCGCTCCGGCTCGTCCACGGCGGTCTGCCGACGCACCGCGCCCTTGAGCCAGGCCGCAGCGATCACCGGCTTGCCGTCGATGCGGCCGCCGTCGAGCATGAACTGCCCCAGCCGCGCGTAGTCGCCCAGCGTGGCCGACAGCCCGCTGCCGCCGGTGTCGCTGCCGTCACACTCGTCCTTGATCCAGTACGCGTCGCTGGCCATGCCGTACGGCTTCCAGATCGCCTGCGACAGGTAGGCCGCCAGCGAGCGGTGCGTGGCCCGCTGCACCAGGATGCCGAGCAGGTCGGTTTCCGCGGTGTTGTAGTTGAAGTGCGTGCCGGCCGGCCACTGCCGCGGCTGCTTCGCCAGGTAGGTCAGGATGTGCGCGCGGCCGCCGACGCAGGCGCCGCGGTACATCTGCGCCACGTCCGAGTTGGCGTCGGCGTAGTCCTCGTTCCAGTGCACGCCGGAGGTCATCGTCAGCAGCTGCTGCACGGTGACGTTGGCATAGGCGCTGTCGCGCAGCTCGGGGATGTAGCGGCCCAGCGTGTCGTCCATGCTGCGGATATGGCCCTGCTGCAGCGCGATGCCCAGCAAGGCGGAGGTGACCGACTTGGCCACCGAGAACGACTCCCAGCGCTGCGCCGGCCCGAAGTCCAGCGCGTAGCGCTGCAGGCGCACCCGCCCGTGCTGCAGCACCATCACGCCGGCGAGGTGGTGCTCGTCCATGTAGCCGGCCAGCCACGCCGACGCATCCTTGCCCGGCACGGCCAGCGGCTTGCCCGGCGGCAGTGCGCGCACCTGCGCGCCATGCGCGGCGCGGTCACTGGGAAAGCGCTCGTACATCCGGCGGAACTGCGCCTCGCGCTGCGCCTGTGGCCAGAACAGCACGGCTTCGCGTTGCTGGCCGATGGTGGGGGCGGCCTGTTCGCTGGCGGCCAGCGGCAGCGAGGCAAACAGGCACAACGCGGCAACGAGCAGACGGGTGCAGGGGTTCGAGCGCATGACAGGCGTGCCTGGGTAATGGCGAAGCGGCCATTTTAGCGGGCCGGGCCGGGATGGACGGCGGTCGATCCCTCGGGATGAGCCACAAGCGGGCATCACGGCGGCTTCGATCCTCCAAAAAAATCCCGCCATGCGGGACGTTCTTTTTCGATGGATTTCGTCCGGCAGGCCGCGGCAGTCCACTGTGCCCGCGCCGGCAACGCGGAAAGGCTTTCAGTGCCGCCGGCGCGCCGAGGCGGGGCTGTCGTCGGCGTGCGCCGACCACAATCGACGCAGCTGGCGCGCCGAACCCAGCCCGGCGCGTTCGGCCGCGCGTTCCACGCTGTCGCCGCTGGCCAGCGCCTGGCGGGCAAGCGCCAGCCGCAGGCGGGCGTGGTAGTGGTTGATCGACATGCCGCTGGCCTCGCGGAAATGGCGGGTAAGGCTGCGCACGCTCATGTGCCCGATGCCGGCCAGGCGCGCCAGTGGCCAGTCCTGGTCGGGCGCCCGCGCCAGCGCATCCTGCACGCGATGGATGGCCACGCTCATGTGGTTGCGCCCTTCCAGCCACGGCGACAGCGCCGGATCGCCGGACGCGCGCCGCATGTAGACGGCCATCTCGCGCGCGACGGCGGCGGCCAGCCACGGCGAGCCGATCCGGGCAATCAGATGCAAGGCCAGGTCGATGCCGGCCGTGATGCCGGCGCTGGTGCACACCTCGCCATCCTCGACGAACACGCGGCTGTCCAGCACCTCGGCGCTGGGCGCCAGCCGGCGCAGCGTGTCGAGCAGGCTGTGGTGGGTGGTGCAGCGCCGGCCGTCCAGCAGGCCGGCGGCGCCGGCCAGCAAGGCGCCGGAACAGACGCAGGCCAGCGGCCGGCCATTGCCGCCCTGCCGCCGCAGCCACTCGACCACGGCCCGGCTGGCGGGCGACGACAACACCGCGTCGCCGCTGCCGGTGGCGCCGCAGACCACGATCAGCGTGTGCTCGCCAAGCGTTGCCGGCAACGGTTCGACGCCGGCCAGGCCCACGCCCAGCGCGGTCGAGGCGGCCTCGCCGCGCCGCAGGGGTGCCACCATCCGCAGGCGCACCGGCAACCCCATCGACGCGGCGATCCTGAAGGCATCGGCCGCGCCGGCCAGATCCAGCAGGATCAGCGCCGGCGGCAGCACGAAGCACACCTCAGTGATCGGCGAGGACGTCATCGACGGTGCAAATGCGGGCAAAACGGCCATCCAGAACCAGCTCGGTACGCTGCTTGATGTCCTGCGCATCGTAGCGAGTTCCGCTGCCGGCATGGACCATCGGGAACGTCAGCGTCGCCTCGGTCACGTAGTCGACGGCGAAGCCGAGATCCGACGCCACGCGCGCCGTGGTCTCGCAGCACTGTTCGGAGCGGATGCCGCTGACGATGACCCGCTCGATGCCGCGCTCGCGCAGCCAGGCCTGCAGGCCGGTGTCGGTGAAGGCGTTGTGGACGCGCTTGCGGAACACCACGTCGTGCGCCTCGGGAACCCAGTCCATCGGTCGCACCAGGCCGGACGCCGCGCTGAA
This sequence comes from Rhodanobacter sp., assembly GCA_024711345.1. Classification (GTDB taxonomy): domain Bacteria; phylum Pseudomonadota; class Gammaproteobacteria; order Xanthomonadales; family Rhodanobacteraceae; genus Rhodanobacter. The sequence goes on from JANJTA010000004.1 coordinate 24,251, forward strand.
ATGCCCGTCGTCTTCCTCGTGCAGGATCCGCACCACCGGCCAGCCGCGCGCCGCCGCCGCATCGAGCAGCCGCAACAGGTTGTCGCGGAACGCCGGCACGTCGTCCTCGCGCCAGTACGGCGCATGCAGGAACGACTGCTGGACATCGATGACCAGCACGGCAGGCAACTTGGACATGGGCAACTCCATCGGCAAGGGAGTCGCCACTGTAGGCGGCGCGCGGACGGCGAACGAGCACCATGGCGGACCACGAGCGGACGGATCGGGCCAGTCCGCCGGCCACTTCGCCCCGGCAGCAGTTACGATACTTTCCACCCTGTAAAGCCGGGAGCACCATGCGCGACGCCCTTGCCATCCGCGAGTTCAGCGACGACCTCGCCGTGCACTTCCGCGACATCAATGCGGAGTGGATCAACGCCATGTTCCGCCTCGAAGCCACCGACCGGGACGTGCTGAAGAACCCGCGGGCGCGGATCATCGACGCGGGTGGCGTCATTCTCTTCGTCGAGGCCGGCGGGCTCGGCATCGTCGGTGCATGCGCGCTGCAGAAGACCGGGGCCACCAGCTACGAGCTCACCAAGATGGGGGTGCGCGAGCCGGCACGCGGCATGAAGGCCGGGGAGTTCCTGCTCGCCGCGATCATCGAGCGGGCCAACTCGCTGGGCGCCGATCCGCTGTACCTGCTCACCAACACCCGATGCGCCGCTGCCATTCATCTGTACGAGAAGCTTGGCTTCCGGCACGACGCCGAAATCATGGCCCGCTATGGCGCACGCTATGAAAGGTGCGACGTGGCCATGCGCTACCACGCGGAAGCGTTGCGGTAGCGCGCCCCGACCCACCTGCGCTCGCGAGACGCTTCACCCTCGCCGCGCGGGCAGGAACCGGCTGTTGCGCCGCAGGCCCGCCGAGACCAGCGACACCAGCACGCGGACCGGGAAGATCTTCGCGACGGTCATAAAAACAAGCTGCCCGGGACCATCCGAGCGCTACCGCAGCCGCCACTCAATTGTCACTGACACCTTTTATCCCTTTTCCGGGTCCGGGTTTCGCCCAACCACGCACCATCACTGCCGATCCGGCACCAGCGCCAGTCGATAGCCGAGCGCCTTCGCCACCTTCATGGTGTTGGCAAGGCTGGGATTGCCTTCACCCGACAGCGCCTTGTACAGCCCGGCCCGGGTCATGCCGGCCGCTTCGGCCAGGTGGCTCATGTTGCGTGCACGCGCCACCGTGCCGAGTGCCTTCAGCATGAACACCGGATCGTTGGGCGCTTCCTCCGCGCATGCTTCGAGATACGCGGCGATGTCCGCCTCGGTCTTGAGGTAGTCGGCACTGTCGTAACGGGTAAAAGTCTCTCGCACGCATTTCATGATCCACGCTCCCACTCGGCCGCAATGCACTGGGCTGTCTTGATGTCGGCATGCTGGGTGCGCTTGTCGCCACCCGCCAGCACCACCACGAGCACCGCGCCATGCTGCTTGAAGTACACCCGATAACCGGGTCCGTAGTCGATCCGCAGCTCGCTGACGCCGCCGCCCACCGGCTTGACGTCGCCAAAGTTTCCGTCGGCCATGCGGTCGAGTCGCGCCGCGATCCGTGCCCTGGCGCGAACATCGCGCAGGCTGCCGAACCAGGTATCGAACGTTGCGGATTTGACCAGTTCGAACACAGGCGAAGTGTAAACTGTGGTTGTCACTCGATCAAGCCAGCGCGGGCAGTCGCGCACTCAGCTAGTCAGGTCGACGTTCGCCTTATCAACGAGGCAGTTCGGAACGTCCTGGTCGGGGTTCGGAAGGTCGACATCGGGGTCCGGAACTTCCTCGTCGAGGTCGGGAACCTCCACGTCGAGGTCCGGAAAGTCCATGCCGAGGTCGGCAGAGTCCCCGTCGGGGTTGGCGAGCTCCCTCCTGACCTTCCGTACGTCCTCGCCAACGTGCCGAACCTTCCCGCCGTAGTTCAGAACGTCTCCGTCGACATGGCTGATGTCTGCGTCGAGGTTCTGCACATCACAGTCGGGGTCGCCGACCCGCCTGACCTCGTGGCACAAGGCGCACACGAGGACTTACTGGTCGAAGCCTGTGGGCATGCCGAGTTGGGGCGGCAACTGCGTGGCCCGTCGGGCGCCTGTTGTCTACCCTAGTGCATAGATCACTTTGGTACCGTTCACGCTGATCTTCTTCGAGTCTTTAAGAGCCGCAATGACGGAGACGACTTCATCCGGTTTCAAGGCGGGTTTGAACCACGACTTCAGTGACGATTGAAGCGTCTTCAGCGTCGCCGGCTTGGCGGCCTTCAGACCTTTCAGACGCTTGACCACCTCGGTGACATGCGCGGCCGCAGGCTTCGACTTGACAGCCCCCGCAGCCGTTCCGGGTTCGATCGTCACAACAACATTCTTCGCAAGTTTTGGTTTCGCGGCGACCGCTGACTTCACCGCCGTTCCCTTGGCAACGGACGTCACCTTTGGGCTCGGCAATTTCACGGAACCACCGATTGATGCGGTCCGATTGCAAACGATTTTCAAACTGGCCAAGTGCTTGACCAATGGATCGAAGCCGGTGTCTCTCGACACGATCGTGAACCTGGCATCCGGATGGGATGCAGCCAGCCTGCCAATGTAGAACGCGATGTGAAAATCCACCGCGTTGGGACCACTGCCTGAAATCTGCAAATACTCCACGTCTGCACCAAATGGCTGCAGGATCCGTGACAGCGCGACCGGTACCTTGGACTGGTTCTGTCCAAGAAACGTCATGATTTTGCAGCTGCCTGGTACCAGCGACCCGATGTCAGTCGGCTGGACGTTCTCGAAATCGATCAGGAAGAATTGAAGGCCCAAGCTGTTCCCCGAAGCTTTGGATTCTGTGGCGATTGTAACCAACTGAACGACAATCACTGATTCGCTGATCTGGGTTTTACGGAGCTGGAAAGGAGCTGGGGGGCCTGACCATCCGACACCTCCCAGGGAATCGCCCCGTTCAAAGATGTCCGTCAAACCCGGGCCATCTCAACCCGCCCCCTTTGCCCAGACTAATCTCGCGTGAAGGCATAGAAGACGAAACACCAGCAATAAACCCCGGCACCTATTTCTGTGCGCAGTACATAGGCAAAAATCAGGGTTCCCGCAAGCCAGCCAAGCCAATACTTTGCGACTGATGCCCAGCCTAGCTGCTTATAACGCAGCGCCGTGAACACGATCATTCCGATGCCACCAAGAAGAAAATTCACAAAGCTACCCTTACAAAAAAAGTAACGTCCTCACGTTGCATTCCCCCTGCCCCAACTATGAAATCGATGCGCGCGCCAGAAAGCTTGCCTGCAACGGCTTGGGTGCTGCACGCAGGGGCTGAGAGGTTTGGGCTTGGTGGTTTAGAGGCTGTGGGTCAGTGGCGTTCCAAAGTGCACTCTGACCCGGGTTTCTACGCATTTTTTGTTTGGAGTCAACTGCTAAGAGTATGAGGACCATCAGCGGGTCGATGCTTCCACGTCTTTGCGGTAACCCTTAGCAATCTCGTCCGGCACGTCCAAATCGATGCTGTCGTCCACAATGAGCTCTTTGGGCACGGCCCGCCAAAACGCCTCAATGGCATCGGCGAATTCCTCCACGTGCGTATCGGTGATGACCATGTCCGTGTCATCAAGGTAACGCGGCGCAAAGGGGCCGGAAAGGGGCACGAACTCAGGATAGATCTGGCGTAGATCATCCAGAGACTTGCCCTCGCCGTGCTTGAAAACGTTCACCACCAGACGCATAGCGTCCAGCCGATCGAACCGAGGAAAAGCCCGGACATCCAGGCCTAAGATCAGCAGGAACTGCTCCAGCCTGGCGCTGTCCACCTTCCACAGAGCCCGCCTGGTGTGTTCCCCAGGCACCAGACCGCACCACTTCATCTCACGCACGAGAAAGCGCCGGAACCGTTTGTCCCAGTGGTGATACATGCCCGCCACCACGCTCAACCGGGTGCGATCGTGCATCTCAGTCAAAAGTTGATAGAAGGCAACTCCGTAGTCACGTGCGGCCTCAGCCAAGCTGCCCTCGTCGTCAAAATCCGTGTTGAAGGAGCGGCCGCTCGCGTCCCAATGTTCTTGCTCGACCTGGTCGGCTTCAGCGGAAATGTTGCCAAACTGGGACAACAGACGATTCTTGGCCTGCTCGACGTAGAAGCGGTGCTCCGCCACCGCCTCCTCGCGCTCGGACTCCATCAATTGGAAAACCGTTCTGTTCATCACAAGCTGCTCAATGAGCGGCAGCTGTGGCTAGTGGTGCCTCGATAAGCCAGTTGACCAATGCACGCACCCCTTCAGCATCTGGGCATACGATGTCCAGCCCATCGTTCTCCATGCTTACTTGATAGGTCAGCCAAGCGTGCTCACTCTTTGCGCTCAAACCAAGATGTGGCTCGATCGCCCCTCGGCTCCACAACCAAACCGAATGCGCTCGAAGTTTCTGGACCAAGGACTGCACATAATCGACGGCATCAGCTTGGCCCGCTAGCAACTCGAACGCCTTTGAGGCAGGCCCCGTGCGCCCCTTCGTCGGAAGGCCATTCTCAGGATTAAGCGTGATCGCTCCCTCCTGGGCCAATCTGGCAAGAATGCCCTTACATGCGACGATATCCTGGTCGTCCTGCTCAATGAACCCATGGTTGGCTGCGTGGCGGAAGGCAAAGTCCAGATCGACGATCGCGCATGCAGGCAATCCCAATGCTGCAAGAATGTCCATAGACTTGCGTGTATTGGATACCCCGCTCAATGAGACGATAGCCAACGATGCCTGGCCCAATGTCTTTCCGGTGACCGCTTTGAAAATGGATGGAAACAGTCGGAGCTCCGTGGCCCCTTCCGTGAGTACCACCTTGTCGGCGAACAGGATCTGCGAAGAATTGGTCAGGCTGAAAATCTGGTGAAGTTGATGCGTGGGCTCTTCCACTAGTTGCTCAACCACGGATACAAGCCGGGGCCGGGCACGTGTTCCGGCTGGATGCTTCTTGGTCATCAGCAAAGCGTTCTTCGCGTCCTTCGCCAAAATCATTTGCCCGGAATGCGTGGAGAAGACCACTTGATAGTCTGAATCAGACAATACACGCAGCGCCTCCCGGACCTGTTCAATGGCGAAGGGATGCATGAACAATTCGGGCTCATCCACCAGCAGCAAAGTCGCGCCACCCGCGGCTGCCTCGCCCCGCTTCAAATCGGCCAAGTGGCGAACCATGGCCATCTGAATGGCACGTTGCGCACCGTGCCCATAGGAGCCGAATGCCCGGCCGCGGCCATCTCCTTCGTAGACCTTAACTGTCCCTGCCTTGATCAGATCGTTGAGAACAGGAACGGGGAAATCCAGCTTGATGCGAATACCGGGGAACAAATCCGAGATCTTCTGATTAATCGATTCATCGATCCTGCCCAATTCGTCAAACCGAGTCGCGCCTTCGGCCGAAATCATTCCCACAATGGCAGTCAAGTGCGGTGAAAGATCCGCTTCATGGCGCTCTTGAATCGCGGCAAGCATCGATGCCAGGAGCTTACCAATGGTGGTGCTGGTCTTGGCCTTGCTGGCGTCCTCTTCTGCGTCTTCCATCGCGCCAATGCGGATGGGATCCGGGAACAGGGCAGAAATGGCGTTGTCGATGCCAGCCGGATTAGGAACCCACTGGTCCGTTTCCGGGTCGATCACTGTCAGAACGGTATCCACACCAGGCGCGGGCTGCTCACGCTTGATTCGCAACACACCATCACGCACGTGCGGTTCAATTTTAGCCCGATGCTTCGCTTCCAGAATGCGAAGATCTTCATCCGTAATTCCGGTTAATCGCCCCAACACCTCTACTGGAACGGCAGGATCATTGAAATCCTCAACCCCCAGCTTTGCCTTACGAACTAGCCACTGTAGAGCGGTCAGACAATTGCTCTTGCCGCAGTTGTTCAAGCCCACCAGCGCCGTGAAAGTCGTCAGCTCCAAATTTGTGGACACGCACGACCGAAAGTTGTGGATCTCCAAATCCGTGATGTAAACAGCCATCCCTACTCCCTCCCAAATTTTGGTCACACAGGAACCCGGTCCGAAAACCGGGCTAGTGTCCACCTTAGAGGATCATAAGTAGTAGCCACCGGAGCCACGCGATCTCTGTGACTATCAGCAACCCTCACCCCTCCACACAATCAAACCGCCGATCCGCCTCCACCTCCGCGTCATAGTCCACATCCGCCCGGTCAAACCCGAACAGCTTCAGGAACTCGTGCTTGTACCCCGCGTAGTCGGTGACTTCGCGCAGGTTTTCGGTAGTGACGGTGGGCCAGAGGGTCTTGCAGGGTTCCTGCACGTCGGCGCGCAGTTCCCAGTCGTCCAGGCGGATGCGGCCTTCGTCGTCGGTGGGCGCAGCTTTTCCATCAGCACGATAGAGGCGGTCGTGGAACAGGCGGTTGGCCTGCTCGATCGGGTTTTCGTGGATGCCCTTCTCCTTCATGATCTTGAAGGCGATGGAGACGTACAGCGGAATCACCGGGATGGCGGCGCTGGCCTGGGTGACCACGGACTTCATCACGCCGACGTAGGCCTCCAGCCCCGGGTGGCGGCTGCGCAACTGCTTCGCGGTGTTGTCGAGGTGCTGCTTGGCCTGGCCGAGGGTGCCGTGCCAGTACATCGGCCAGGTGATCTCGGTGCCGATGTAGCTGTAGGCGATGGTCTTGGCGTGCTTCGCCAGCACGCCGGCCTTGTCCAGCGCGTCGATCCACAGCGCCCAGTCCTCGCCGCCCATCACGGTGACGGTGTCCTTGATCTCCTGCTCGGTGGCCGGCTCCACGGTGGCCTCGATGACGGTGTCCTTGTTGGTGTCGACCGAGGTGTTGTGGAACGGCGCGCCGATGGTCTTGAGCGCCGAGCGCACCACTTCGCCGGTGTCCGGCAGCTTGCGCACGGGCGAGGCCAGCGAATAGACCACCAGGTCGATCGGGCCGCCCATCTCGTTCTTGATGATCTCGATGGCCTTGGCGCGGGTTTCATAGGCGAACGCGTCGCCGTTGATCGACTTGGCTATCAGGCCGGCGGCTTTGGCGGCCTTGTCGAATGCGGCCGAGTTGTACCAGCCGGCGGTGCCGGTCTTGTCCTCGCTGCTGGGCTTCTCGAAGAACACGCCGAGCGTGGCGGCGCCGTAGCCGAACGCGGCGGTGATGCGCGAGGCCAGGCCGTAGCCGGTGGACGCGCCGATCACCAGCACGCGCTTGGGGCCTTTGCTGGCATCGTGGCCGGCGGCCTGGGTGATCGCGATCTGGTCGAGCACATTGCGCTCGCAGCCGACCGGATGGGCGGTGACGCAGATGAAACCGCGGACTTTGGGCTTGATGATCACTCGGGGCTCCTGCTGGGATTCGGCAATTCGTCATCTTAACCAAGTGGGGCGGCCGTGCGCTGCCGTAGGGAACGACGCCCGCGACTTGCCCGCAGGAGCCCGCTCGCGGGCGATGCCTTCCCCGAGTGCCAAAGACAAGAGTATCGCCCGCAAGCGGGCTCCTACATCGCGTGCAAGGCCGTCGCCAGCGCACGCACCTGCCCGGCATCGCTGCGCAGCTCGCCGCATTCCATGTCCGCCAGCACCGCCCGCTGATGCCGCATGCCGGACGGCTGCCGGCTTTTGGCGGAGGCGTGGAACTCGCGTGCGCCGGTGGCGGCGGCCAGCGCGGCGATGTTCTGCGCGGTGATGCCGGCGCCGGGCATCACCGCCAGGCGGCCGGCCGCCTGCGCCACCAGCTCGCGGATCAGCGCGGCGCCTTCGATGGCGCTGGCCTGCGCGCCCGAGGTCAGCACGCGCTCGCAGCCGAGCGCGACGATGTCCTCCAGCGCGCGCGCCGGGTCGCGGCAGAGGTCGAACGCGCGGTGGAATGTCACGCCGAGTTTGCCGGCGGTGGCGACGAGGGTGCGGCAGCGCGGCACGTCGACCTCGCCCTCGGCGTCGAGCGCGCCCAGCACCACGCCGTCGCAGCCCAGCGCCGCGCAGGCTTCGATGTCGCGCTGCATGGTCTCGCCTTCGAGGTCGCCGTAGAGGAAGTCGCCGGCGCGCGGGCGGATCAGCACGTACAGCGGGATGCGCAGGCGCTCGCGCGCCAGCGCGATCTGCGCGTGCGAGGGCGTCAGGCCGCCCAGTTCCAGCGCGGTGCAGAGTTCGACCCGATCCGCCCCGCCCTGCTGGGCAGCCAGCGCGGAGGCGACCGAGTTGGCGGCGATCTCAAGCAGCATGGGCAAGCGGAATCACGAGTAGTTCGTGGTGTAGACGCTGGGCGAGGCGATCAGGCCGTCCTGCTTCTTCGCGTCGCACACGGCATAGGAGAAGCCGCGCTGGATCGCGTAGGCACCGACTTCGCCGGCGCGGTTCATGGCCAGGAAGCCGACCTGCAGGGTCTTCGAGGCTTCCGGGCGTTTCTTCACGATGCGCATCACCGCCTCCTCGCACGCCGCCTGCGGCGAGCGGCCGTGGCGCATCAGTTCGACCACCAGGAAGCTGCCGGCGTTGCGGATCACTTCCTCGCCCACGCCGGTGGAGGTGGCGCCGCCGACCTCGCCGTCCACATACAGGCCGGCGCCGATGATCGGGCTGTCGCCCACGCGGCCGTGCAGCTTCCACGCCATGCCGCTGGTGGTGCAGGCGCCGGCCAGCTTTCCGTGCGCATCCAGCGCCAGCATGCCGATGGTGTCGTGGTTGTGCGCGCCGCCGGGCAGGCCAGCGGCGCCCTTGCCGTAGTCGCGCACCTCGCTGTTGATCGACGGCTGGTAGTGCGCGCTCTTCTGCCACTCGCGCCAGGCCTGCTCGGCTTCCGGGGTGAGCAGGTTTTCCTTCCTGAAGCCCTGCTCCAGCGCGAACTGCAGCGCGCCGTCGCCGACCAGCAGCACGTGCGGCGTGCGCTCCATCACCCGGCGCGCGACCGAAATCGGGTGTTCGATGTGTTCCAGCGCCGCGACCGCGCCGCAGTTGCCGTCGGCGTCCATGATGCTGGCGTCGAGGGTGACGTGGCCGTCGCGGTCCGGGTAGCCGCCCTTGCCCACGCTGTGGTTCTTCAGGTCCGACTCCGGCACCTGCACGCCGGTCTCGACCGCATCCAGCACATGGCCGCCCTGGCCGAGGATGGCCCAGGCCGCCCGGTTCGCCGCCACGCCGAAATCCCAGGTCGAGACGACCCGCGCGTTCGCGCCTTTGGCAAGCCGGCTCGCCGGCCATGCGGCCAGCGCGTCGACCCAGCCCAGCATCGACGCCGAAACCCCCAGTGCGGAGGCCTTGAGGAAACGCCTGCGGTGGTTCATCGGCCTGCTCCTGATCCGGAAAAAAGAAACCCCGCACAGGATGCGGGGCTTCGTTCGTGCTTTACAAGCTGGGGCCGGAAGATCAGGCCGCTTCGACTGCCGATGCCTGGGCGCCCTTCGGGCCCTGAGTCACTTCGAACTGCACGCGCTGGCCTTCCTGCAGGCTGCGAAAGCCCTTGGAGTTGATGGCCGAAAAATGGACGAACACGTCCTCCCCGCCATCCTCAGGCGCGATGAAACCAAAACCCTTGGCATCGTTGAACCATTTGACCGTACCGAAACGCATTGCGTGAACCTCTGGATCCATGGATTGGGTGCGCCAGGATCTGCGCTGAACCGCCGTCTCCCCCTGGGTTAGCCGCCCTGGCCGGAGGAAAGTATCAATATGTGAAGGCCAAACGCAATACGAAAATGCCCGGCCAGTGCATGAATTCGCGGCGGTGCTCAGTTTTTCAGCAGAGCGGCCAGGATGCGCGGCACTTCGGCGGTAGCCGCCGCCAGGTGGGCGAAGATTTCCTCGATGCTGATTTCCGCCTCGTCGCCGCAGCCGGCGGCGAAGTTGGCGACCAGCGCCAGGCAGGCGTACTCCAGCCCCAGCTCGCGCGCCAGCACGGCTTCCGGCATGCCGGTCATGCCGACCAGGTCGCAGCCGTCGCGCCTCATGCGGGCGATCTCCGCGCGGGTTTCCAGCCGCGGCCCCTGGGTGGCGCCGTAGCAGCCGCCGTCGATCGCTTCCACGCCTGTCGTGCGTGCGGCCGCCAGCAGTTCGCGGCGCAGCGACTCGGTGTACGGCTCGCTGAAGTCGATGTGCCTCACCTCGGCGCCCTCGACGTCGCAGTAGCTGGTGTAGCGGCCGTGGGTGTAGTCGATCAGCTGGTCAGGCACCACGATCGCCCGCGGCCCCATGTCGGCGCGGATGCCGCCCACCGCGTTCACGCCGACCACCCGCCGCGCGCCCAGGCGGTGCAGCGCCCACAGGTTGGCGCGGTAGTTCACCCGGTGCGGCGGCAGCGTGTGGCTTTCGCCGTGGCGGGCCAGGAAGGCCAGCCGCTTGCCGGCGAAGTCGCCGAGCACCACGTCGCCCGAAGCGGGCCCGTAGGGCGTGTCCACCATCTGTCGCGTGGCGTTTTCCAGGCCCGGGAAGTTGTACAGGCCGCTGCCGCCGATGACGGCGAGATCGAGGGGGGCTGGATCGGGGTGGGGCATGGTGAGGATCCGGTTGCTGGTCGAAGCCGATGCTGAATCTGTCTTTCTCCCTGGGGGGGAGAGGTTGCCTCAAAGGGGCGGATGAGGGTTCGGCGAAGCCGGACTGCCCGCTCCGCCCGAACCCTCTCCCCTCTCCCGGCGGGAGAGGGGCTTTGGCGCCGCTGGAGCCCGGCGTCCTATTCCCCGCTCTCGGCTTTCAAGGCATAGATCCCCGGCAAGTTGCGGCCCTGCTCGTAGTAGTCCATGCCGTAGCCGAACACGTAGCGGTCCGGCAGCTCGACGCCGTTGAAATCGGAGGCGATGCCCTCGGCCAGGCGGTCGTGGCGCTTGGTGCACAGGCTGGCGATCAGCACCTTCTTCGCGCCGCGCCGGTAGCAGTCGTCGCGCACGGCCTTCAGCGTATGGCCTTCGTCGAGGATGTCGTCCACCAGCAGCACGGTGCGACCGGCCAGCGGCACCGCCGGTTCGCGCAGCCAGTGCAGCTCGCTGCCGGAGGTGGCGCCGCGGTAGCGGGTGGCGTGCACGTAGTCGAATTCCAGATCGGTGCGGATCGCCAGCGCCAGCTGGCCAGCGAAGATCAGCGCGCCGTTCATCACGGTGAGGAACACCGCGCGCTCGCCGTCCAGCGCGGCGTCGATGCGCCGGCCCATGTCGGCGATCACGCTTTCCAGCGTGGCGCGGTCGTGCAGCAGTTCGGCCTGCGCCAGGGCGTCGACCAGCGAAGGAGTCGGAGTGTTCATGCGGTTCCTTGATCGGCATGCAGTGCCGTGATGCGCGCGACGAAGCGGTCGCGCTGCGGGTTGTCCAGCAGGCCGGCCCAGCTGGAACCCAGCGAGCCACGCAGGGCGGCCAGTGACGGCGACAGCGGCGAGGCGTCGGCCGGCAATGCGGCGATCGCCTCCTCCACCACCTCGGGGAAGCAGGCCAGCACCAGGTCGCAGCCGGCATCCAGGTGCGCGCGCACCCGCTCGCCCACGCTGCCGGCGGCGCCGGCGGCCGCCATGCTGATGTCGTCGCTGACCACCGCGCCGGCGAAGCCCAGCTCGCCACGCAGGATGTCTTCGATCCAGATGCGCGAATAACCGGCCGGGCGGCTGTCCACCGCCGGGTAGGTGACGTGCGCCATCATCACCGCCTCGACCCGCGCCTCGATGCACTCGGCGAACGGCAGCAGGTCGTCGCGGCGGATCTGCTCCAGGCTGCGCGGATCGATCGCCGCCGCCTTGTGCGTGTCGGTGGCTACCGAGCCGTGCCCGGGAAAGTGCTTGAGCACCGCGGCCATGCCGCCCAGGTGCATGCCGCGCACGTAGGCCTGGGCCAGCTCGGCGGTCACCGCCGGGTCGGCGTGGAAGGCGCGCAAGCCGATCGCCGCGTTGCCCCGGGCCAGATCCACCACCGGCGCGAAACTGAAATCGACGCCGCTGGCGCGCAGCTCGCTGGCCATCACCCAGGCGTGCTCCTCGGCCAGACGCACCGCCTCGGCCGGGTCGCGGTCGTACACCGCGCCGATCGCGGCCAGCGGCGGCAGGCGGGTGAAGCCGTCGCGGAAGCGCTGCACCGGACCGCCTTCCTGATCGACCGCGATCAGCAGCTCCTCGCCGCCGGCCTCGCGGATCGCCTCGCACAGCGCGATCAGCTGGTCGCGCGAGGCGTAGTTGCGCGCGAACAGCAGCACGCCGGCCACGCCGGGCGAGCGAAGCCAACGCTGCTCGTGTTCGGCCAACTGCAACCCGGCCACGCCGATCATCAGCATGCGGCGTCCTCCGCGACGCGTTCCGCCGGCGACCATTGCCGGTACGGATGCGCGATCAGATTGACGTTGTAGTAGCGCACCAGCGCGCTCACTTCGCGACCCAGCCATGGCGGGCGTGGGAACGGCGCGTCGACCGTCGGCAGCTCGACTTCGGCCACCACCAGGCCCGCGTTGTCGCCGGCGAACTCGTCGACCTCGAACAGCACGCCGTCGACGCGCACGTAGTGGCGCGTCTTCTCCAGCACGCCGTCGCACAGCGTGGCCAGCATGGTCTTCGCCTCGTCGAGCGGGACCGGGTACTCGAACTCGGCCCGCGCGATGGCGAGCGTGGCGGCCTTGATGTTGAGCCACGCGCGCGCACCCGCCACGCGCACACGCACTGACGCATGCGCCAGCCCCGCGCGCAGCGCCTGCGCATCCACCAGATAGCCCTGCGCCATCGACTCGCTGCGCTCGACGCCGGCACGCCAGCCGTCATTGGCCAGCAGGAATTTTCGTTCGATCTCGATCGCCATGGTTCGTGTTTATGTCATGCCCGGGGCGGGGCTTTCATGAAGAGTGCGGCCACGGATGGCCGCTTTTTGACTTTTGCATTCATGGATGAATGCACGGGTATCACCGCTCAAATACCGCTATGGATTCAACATGCGAGGTATGCGGAAACATGTCCATCACGCCGGCCGCGGCCAGCCGGAAACCGTGCCGCTCGACCAGGATGCCGGCATCGCGCGCCAGCGAGGCGGGGTGGCAGGAGACGTAGACGATGCGCTTGGTGGCCTTGTGCGGCAGGTAGTCCAGCACCTGGTCCGCGCCGGCGCGCGGCGGGTCGAGCAGCAATTTGTCCCACGGCTGCTTCGCCCAGTCGGCGCTGCGCTGGTCCTCGAACAGGTTGGCCACGTGGAAGCGCGCGTTGGCGATGCCGTTGCGCGCGGCGTTCTGCGCGGCGCGCTCGACCAGGCCATGCTCGCCTTCCACGCCCGCCACTTCGGCCACGCGGCGGGCGATCGGCAACGTGAAGTTGCCGAGGCCGCAGAACAGGTCGAGCACGCGGTCGCCCGGCTGCGGGTCGAGCAGCTCCAGTGCGCGCGCCATCATCAACTGGTTCATGCCGGCGTTGACCTGCACGAAATCGAGCGGCTGGAACTCCAGCTCGACGCCGGCGTAGCGCGCGTCGCCGCTGGCGATGCGGAACGCCAGCCGCGGATGGTCCGGCCACAGCGGATGCACACTGCTGGTGCCGCCCGGCTGCAGATAGATCGCGAAGCCGTGCTGCTGGCCGAACGCGATCAGTGCGGCGCGGTCGCGCTCGGAAAGCGGCTGCATGTGACGGAACACCAGTGCCATCAGCTCGTCGCCGGCGGCGAACTCGATCTGCGGGATGTCGTTGACCGCGTCCATGCCGGCCAGCAGCTCGGCGAGCAGGCCGACCTTGGGGCCGAGCGCCGGGTGCATCACCTCGCACTGCCGGATCTCGGTGACGAAGCGCGGGTTCTGCTCCTCGCGAAAACCCACCAGCACGCGGCCCTTCTTCGCCACGTTGCGCACCGACAGGCGGCCCTTGCGCCGATAGCCCCACGGCTCGGCGGTGAGCGGCGGCAACCATGACGCGGGGGCGACCTTGCCGATGCGCTCGAAGTTCTCTGCCAGCACGCGCTGCTTGGACTCGATCTGCGCGGCAGCGTCCAGGTGCTGCAGCGAGCAGCCGCTGCACTCGGCGAAGTGGCGACAACGCGGCTCGACCCGATGCGGCGAGGCCACGAGCACCTCGACCACCTCCGCCTCGTCGAAATGACGATGGCGCTTGCGCAGCTTCGCCGTCACTTGCTCACCGAGCAGCGCGCCACTGACGAACACCGTCTTGCCATCGATGCGGGCCACACCGCGGCCGTCATGCGCGAGCGCGGTGATCTGGGCTTCGAAAGGCGTGGACGGCGCGGAGTTGGCTCGGGACATGGGGCGCAGACAAGAGGATTGGCCGCCGATTATCCCAGATCGGACCAGGCGGCGCCGTGCCGGCGCGCATCCTGTGCACAAGGAACTTGCCCGGGGTGGCGCGCGATGCTTTGCGTGACGTGACGAAGAGCATCGCGCACCGGGTGCGCCGCCGCATTCACTTCTTCTGCCAGGCGCCCGAGGCGTTCTGGTAATACCAGCCGGCGCGTGCCTTCTCGATCCAGCTCTTGGCGAAGGTGGCGCGAATCTGCGCCTCCCACTCCGGATGGTTGTTGGCGTTGGCGATCTCGCGGTACAGCGCGGTGCGGTCGCGGTTTTCGTCGGCCACGGTGGCGTTCGCCTGCGCGCGCTGGCTCAGCGGCACCTTGGCGGCGTCGCGCATGGCCACCATGCCGTCATGGGTGAAGCCCACCGCACCGCTGTCGAGCAACTCGCCCAGCGGACCCTGGAAGCGGGCCTGCATGCGGCCGCGGATCGCTTCGGTGGCGGCGGTCTGGATGCGGATGTCCGGCGTGTCGGCGGCGTACGCGGCCGGCAGCAGCAGGTCGAGCAGCATCGCCGACGGCTGTGCGCCGCCATCCTTCGCCGACGGCTTCGGCGTCTTCGGCGCCGGCGCCGCGGGCGTCGTCTGGTTCAGCACGTTGCCGATGAACTGGTCGGCGGCCTTCTGCGCTGCCGCCTCGGGGAAGTACACGTTGATGGTGACGCAACCGACCAGCGCCACGGCCAGCGAAGTCAGGACGAGATAAACGAGCTTGCGCATGACCAACTCCTGTAGTGGAAAGGATGGGGGCGCCGCCATCCGCACCGTGTTCAGCGGATCTGCGGCGCTCCACCGTGGATGGCATCCTGCAGGCGCCGCACCAGGGTCGGCCAGTCGACCTGGGTCTGGTGGCCGACCACCTGCAACCGCGGCAAGCCGCTGCCTTCGACGATAGTGTAGCCGTCGTCGGTGGCTTCCAGGCCGCTCATCCGGCACAGCGTGCCCTGCAGCGTGCAGTTGAGGCCGATGCGCTTGTAGCCGAAGGTCTTGAACAGCTTCAGCACGGCGCCCTGCAGGCCGGCGGCGATGCCGCCGCCACCGACGCTGGTGAGGTTGTTCACCGCGCGCTGGCTGATCCGCCCGCCTTCACCAGCCAGCAGGCTGGCCTTGAACGCGACCGGGCTCCAGTTGACCAGGCGCAGATCCTCGATCGAACCGTCCAGCGGGCCGGTGATGCTGCCGAAGTCGAACACGCTGGTGATCGCGGCCAGGTCCAGTTGCTTCAGCGTGATGTCGCCGGTCAGCACCGGGGTGGTGCCGAACGGTTGCTGCAGCGAGAGGTCGGTGACGTCGACGAAGCCGCCGAACACGCTGGCCGACAGGCCGCCGTCCAGTTCGAAACGGTCGTCGACCCAGCGCAGCGACGGAATCGCCCCGCCGAGCGTGCCGGGGAACGCCGGCCAGCCCATCGCCCGGCTGAACGCGGCCATGTCGACGCCGGTCAGCGCCAGCGAGGCCGCGAGCCGCTGCCCTTGGGCCGCTGCCGGGCGCCAGTCCAGCTGGCCGATCCGCAGCTGTCCCTCGAGCAACGGCACCAGCACGGGTTGCTGCAGGGCAAGCGTGCCGCCGCGGCTTTGCCAGCGCGACTGCGCGGCGCCATGGATCAAGCGGTGGAACTGCAGGCCGCGCCAGCCCAGCGTGGTCGCCGGCCGCTCGCCTTCGCTGGCCCAATCCAGCCCGCCCCGCAGGCCATCGACCGCCAGCCGGCCGTCCGCGTCGGCCAGGTTCAGCCCGTCGGTATTGAACGCGAAGGCATGCGGACTGCCCGCGCGCAGATCCAGGCTGCCGCTCAGCTGGCCGGTGATGCGCATGTCGCGCAGCCCCAGCGTACTCAGCCAGGCCTCGCCATAACGCTGGTAGGCTGCCGGAAAATTCGCGCGCAGGTGGTCCAGCCGCAGACTCTTCAGCGTGCCTTTCGCGTCGAAGGCCAGCGCACCGTCGAGCTGCAGCGCGTCGGTGTCGTTCAGGCGCAGGCGGCTCAGTTCGAAGGCGCCGTTCTGTGCATTCGCGTGCAGCGCCAGCTGGACCGGACGATCCGGCAGCTTGGCGTAGATCGGCCCCAGCAGCACCTCGCCACGGCGCAGGCTGCCGTCCAGCTCGATCCGCGCCGGGCCGGTGGTGGTGTCCAGACTGAAGCGCCCATTGCCGTCCAACCCCTGCCCGGCCACGCCGCCGCCAGGGGTGTCGAAGCCCAGCTTGGCCACGCTGAACTGGCCGGACGACTGCAGGCCGGGGTCGCGCAGGTCCAGCGCCAGCTCGGCGTCCAGCCGGCCGCCGGTGGGGCGCCCCGACCAGACCGTGCCCAGCAGGCCCTGCAGCCAGCCGGCGGGAAGATCGTCCAGGCTGATCTGCGCATGCGTGGGCTGGTCCAGCGGCAACGCGGTGCTGGCATGCGCCTTGCCCTGGGTGATGTCGACCAGCAGGGTGTTGGCCGCCTCGCTGAGCAGGATGTTGACGTGGGCGTCGCTGAGCGCCCCGCCCGGCGCGCCGGCCAGGCGCAGGTTGCCGTCGAGGCTCCAGCGCAGGCGGGCATCCCGCTGCAGATTGCCGTCCAGGCTCAGGCCCAGCCGCCGCCAGCCCATGGCCAGCACGTCGGCCTGCTCGGCGCTCAACTGCAACCGCAAGCCCCCGGCAGTGTCCTCGTCGAGGCGCAGGCTTACCCCCTGCAGGTGCACCCCGGGCACGCTGAGCGACTTCGCCGTCAGCAGCACCTGGGCCTGCGCAGGCAGCATCCAGCCGATTCCCAGCAGCAGGCAGCACAGCAGCAAGTGGCTTGAAGTCGGGCGCATGTCAGGCCATTCTGCCAAATCAAGATGAACGATATGGATTTCGTCATGAGCAGCCCCCGCGTCAGTAGCGATTCCGAGCCGACCCCCGCCAGCCGCGTGCGGGTACTGGTAGCCGACGACGACCCTGGCAGCTGCCGTTTCCTGTGCGACGGGCTGGACGCGATGGGCGCCCGCACGGAGGCCTGCCTGGACGGCGCGACGGCCTTGCAGCGGGCACGCGCCGAGCCGTTCGACCTGCTGCTGCTGGATTGCCGCATGCCCGGCGCCGGTGCGCGGCAGATCCTGGCCGCGCTGCGCAAGGATGCACAGGCCCGCTCGGCGGAGAGCATCGCGGTGGCCACCACGGCCGAGCTGGAACCGGGCGCGCGGCAGTCGCTGTTCGACGCCGGCTTCAGCCAGGTCCTGCTGAAACCCTGTGGCCTGGCCGAACTGCAGGAGGTGCTGGCGCTGGTGCAGCCGGATTGCCACTACGCCGGCATGCTGGACGACCAGGCCGCACTGACCGCCACCGGCGACGCCACCACCATGCGCGCCCTGCGCCTGCTGTTGCGCGAGGAACTCGCCCTGCTGCACCAGGAACTCGACACGCTGAGCCGCGACCCGACCGGTTTCGGCGAGCGCCTGCACCGACTGCGCTCCTCCTGCGGCTTCTGCGGCGCGGCTGCGCTGTCCGCGCAGACCGTGCTGCTGCAACGGCAACTGCTGCAGCGCGGCGCCACGCCGGTCGCCCTGGCACGCTTCCGCCGTGCCCTGCTGGCGACGCTGCAGGCGCTGGACAATTAACCCGGCGGCGCCTTGCGCGCCGAGACCGCCGTCGCCAGCACCCGCCAGGCGCGCAGCTCGCTGCCGCCGAGGTGGAAGCGGATCACTTCCCGCATCAGGTCGCGCAAGGTTTTCAGGCCATGGGCGTCGGGCATGCTGTCGTGCCCCAGCGCCAGCAGGTCGCTGCCGCGCAACGCATGCGGCGTGTTGGCGGCACAACGCACGGCACCGTGCTCGACGTGATAGCGGTAGCGCGCCGCCGCCTCCAGCGGCTCGCCGGAATCCGCGTCGTGCAGCAGCTGCAGGCCGTAGCCGATCGCCTCCAGCAGATCACGCTCGAAGCGGCGCAGGCTCCACGCCAGCGGCTCGCCGGCGGCCAGCCGCGCCAGCGTGCGCGCATAGGCATCGAACAGGCGCGGGTACGGATCCTGACGACCGGTCAGGCGCACCACCAGTTCGTTGAGATACAGCCCGGCCAGGCCGGCGTCGCCCGGCAGGCGGGTCGGCGTGCCCACGGTTTCCACCGCCGTCAGCGTAGCCAGCTCGCCGCGCAGCAGCAGGTCCATCGCCAGCGGCTGGAACGGTTCCAGCTGGGCCCGGCGCAGGCGCGCGCGCTCGCCGCGCACGCCACGCGCCACCACGCCGAGCCGGCCATGCTCACGGGTCAGGCACTCCAGCAGCAGCGACGTCTCGCGGTAGGGACGCGCATGCAGGACGTAGGCTGGTTGCTGTTCGAGGCGCATGGCCGGTGATCGGGACCAGGGAATCGGAAAGGGGAACGGGAACAAGGCCGTGATCCCGATGACTCCCCCTGCCCCATCCCTCAATCGGTATAGCCGAATTTCTTCAGCATGTTCTCGTCGTCGACCCAGCCTTCGCGCACCTTCACCCACAGCTTGAGGAAGACCTTGCGCTCGAACATGCGCTCCATGTGGCGTCGCGCGTTCGTGCCGATCGCCTTGAGCTGGGCGCCGCCCTGGCCGATCACGATCGCCTTCTGGCCGGCGCGCTCGACCCAGATCACCGCGTGGATCTCGGCGATGCCGTCGGGGCGGTCGTTGAACTGCTCGATCTCCACCGTGGTGGCGTACGGCAATTCCTGGTCGAGCCGCAACATCAGCTGCTCGCGCACCATCTCGGCGGCGAGGAAGCGCTCGCTGCGGTCGGTGATCTCGTCCTCGCCGAACACCGGCGGGCGCACCGGCAGGCGCTTGAGGATCGCCTGCTCCAGCTCCTTCAGGCCCTTGCGCTTGAGCGCGCTGACGTAATGGATCTCGTCGTAGCTGTGCTTCGCGGCGAGCTCGGCCACGAACGGCAGCATGGCCGACTTGTCCTTGCTGAGGTCGACCTTGTTGATCACCAGCAGACGCGGCGACGACTGCTCGACCAGGGCGGCGTACAGCGCCTCGTCCTCGTCGGTCCAGCGGCCGGCCTCGATCACCTGCACCACCAGGTCGACGTCGCTGATCGCCGAGCGCGCGGCGCGGTTCAGGCTGCGGTTCATCGCGCGCTTGGCGCCGCGGTGCAGGCCCGGCGTGTCGACGTACATGATCTGCCCGGCCTCGCTGGTGCTGATGCCGAGGATGCGGTGGCGGGTGGTCTGCGGCCGCGGGCTGGTGATCGACAGGCGAAAGCCGATCAGCGCGTTGAGCAGAGTCGACTTGCCCACGTTCGGGCGCCCGGCCAGCGCGACCAGGCCGCAGCGGAAATTCTCGTGCGGCAGCTTGCCGCCGGCGGGGTCCAGTTCGTGGTTCATGACGCGGGTTGCTCGACGGGTCGGAGGGCAAGTGTAGTGCTTCGCCGGAAGCGGCACGCGGCCGGTGCGGGCGGCGAAGCGGCGGGGTCAGGCGTCGCGCTGCTGTTCCAGCAGCCGGTTGAGCACGGCCTCGGCCGCATCCTGCTCCGCGGCACGGCGGCTGCCGCCGTGCGCTTCGGCGATGAACGCCAGCGGTTCGTCGATGCTGCAGCTGACGTCGAAGGTCTTGGCGTGGTCCTCGCCGTGGCTGGCGACCAGTTCGTAGTGCGGCAACGGCAGGCCCTTGGCCTGCAGCCATTCCTGCAGCCGCGTCTTGGCGTCCTTGGAAGATCGGCGCAGGGCGACGATGCGTTCGGCGAACAGCCCGCGCACGAACTGCCGGCAAGCGTCGAAGCCGCCATCCTGGTAGACCGCGGCCACCATGGCCTCGAACGCGTCGGCGAGGATCGAATCGCGCCGGAAGCCGCCGCTCTTCAATTCGCCGGGGCCGAGCTTCAACCCGTCGCCCAGCGCCAGCTCGCGCGCCACCACTGCCAGCGCCTGGCCGTTGACCAGTTGCGCACGCAACCGCGACAGCTCGCCCTCGCTGGCCTTGGGATGGGCCTCGTACAGCATCTCGGCGACGATCGCGCCGAGCAGCGCATCGCCGAGAAACTCCAGTCGCTCGTTGTTCGGCTTGCCGACGCTGCGGTGGGTCAGCGCCAGCTGCGCCAGCGTCGGGTCGCGAAAACGGTAGTTCGGTTCCAAAAGTTACTCGCCCACGTTGCCCTGCAGCGGCACGCTCTTGTCGAAGTGCAGCAGGAAGTCGATGTTGTACATGAACGGAATCTGCTTGTCGTAGGCCACGCGCAGCTGGTTGGCGCCGCCGCTGTTGCGCACGATGGTGATGTTCGCCGGCTTGATGGTGGCGTCATCGACATACTGGAAGCCCATCTTGAACATCAGGCCGCGGCGGATCTCGTCCAGCGACTTGCCGTTGGTGCCCTCGGTGGCGACCTGGTTCATCGCCTTCACCACGCCCATGTACTCCGAGTACGACGGCAGCAGCTTCATGCCCATGTAGGCCAGGAAGCCCACGATGGCCATGACCACCAGGAACCCGATCAGGGTGATGCCCGACTGCTTCGATTTCATAGTCCCCTCGCTATGCCGCCTGCTCGGCGTGCCTGTGTGTATGGTGATCCGCGCACGGCAACCGTCGCCACCCGCGCGGGCGTGCCGATTATGCCTGCGGATTCTCGCACTGTCGGCGGCCACGCGCGCACGGCGGTTCGACCCCCGTCACGCTTTCGCCAGCCGGGCCGCCATCGTCAGCCTCAGTGGATCACCGTGCCGATGCGCGAGAAGTCCACGCCGCCGGTGCCCCAGCCCTTCCAGCTCATCCAGATCAGGAACGCCTTGCCGGCCAGGTTGCGCTCCGGCATGCAGCCCCACCAGCGGCTGTCCAGGCTGTCGTAGCGGTTGTCGCCCATCACCAGGTAGCAGCCCGGCGGCACCCTGGAGGGAACGCGGTCGTTCGGGATCGAGTTCGGCGTGGTGTAGGCCGGCATCCGCGCGATCATGTGATTGACCTTGCCCAGGTGCTCGGTCCACACCGTGGCGCCCATGTTCAGCATGATCTGGTCCACGCTGCGCTGCGGGTTGCCCACGTAGGGGCCGATCTCCTCGGCGTTCACCCGCTGGCCGTTCACCCACAGCTCGGCGCCGTGCACTTCGATGCTGTCGCCCGGCAGGCCGATCACCCGCTTGATCCAGTTCTGCGCCGGCACTGGCGCGTGCGGGTCGCTGCAGCTCATGTCGCCGCTGCGCACCAGCTTGCCGCCGTCCTGGCACAGGTAGCCGGGGAAGCGGAACACCACCACGTCGCCGCGCTGCGGCTCGCCGAGGTCGACCAGCTTGTTGTTGAACGCCGGCATGCGCAGGCCGTAGGCGAACTTGTTGACCAGGATGAAGTCGCCCACGTCCAGGGTCGGCATCATCGAGCCGGACGGAATCCGGAACGGCTCGGCCACGAACGAGCGCAGCAGCAGCACCACCAGCACCACCGGGAACAGCGAGCGCGACCAGTCCACCGGCATCGGGTCGCGGTATTCCTCGCCGGCCGCGTCCAGCCGCGCCTTGCGCTTCTTGTACAGGAACAGCCGGTCCAGCCCCCACACCACGCCGAACAGCACGGTGAGGCCAAGCAGGATCGCCGAAAAATCGAATTCCATGCCTTAACTCCAGGTTGCCTGACGGATCATCGCTGATCGCACTTGTTATTTGTCCACCTTCAGTACAGCCAGGAACGCTTCCTGCGGAATTTCCACGCGACCGACCTGCTTCATGCGCTTCTTGCCTTCCTTCTGCTTTTCCAGCAGCTTCTTCTTGCGGCTGACGTCGCCGCCGTAGCACTTGGCCAGAACATTCTTGCGCAGGGCTTTCACCGTGGAGCGCGCGATGATCTGGGCGCCGATGGCAGCCTGGATCGCCACGTCGAACTGCTGGCGCGGGATCAGGTCCTTCATCCGCTCGACCAGGTCGCGGCCGCGGCGGTCGGCATGGCTGCGGTGCACGATCAGCGAGAGCGCGTCCACGCGGTCCCCGTTGATCAGCACGTCCACGCGCACGAACGGGCCGGCCTCGAAGCGGTCGAACTGGTAGTCCATCGAGGCGTAGCCGCGCGAGACGGACTTCAGCCGGTCGAAGAAGTCCAGCACCACCTCGGCCAGCGGCATCTCGTAGCTGATCTGCACCTGGCTGGCCAGGTACTGGATCGAGCGCTGCACGCCGCGCTTTTCCTCGCACAGGGTGATGATGTTGCCGATGTAGTCCGGCGGGGTGAGGATGTTGGCGACGATGATCGGTTCGCGGATCTCCTGCACCTGCGGCGACGGCGGCAGCTTGGCCGGGTTGTCCAGCATCATGGTGGAGCCGTCGCTTTTCAGGATCTCGTAGACCACGGTGGGCGCGGTGGTGATCAGATCCAGGTCGTACTCGCGCTCCAGCCGCTCCTGCACGATCTCCATGTGCAGCATGCCGAGGAAGCCGCAGCGGAAACCGAAACCCATCGCCTCGGAGGATTCCGGCTCGAAGAACAGCGCGGCGTCGTTCAGGCGCAGCTTGTCGAGCGCCTCGCGCATCGCCGGGAAATCGTCCGACGACACCGGAAACAGGCCGGCGAACACGCGCGGCTGCATGGTCTGGAAACCGGGCAGCGGCTTCTCGGCCGGCTTGCCGGCCAGGGTCAGCGTGTCGCCGACGGGCGCACCGTGCACGTCCTTGATCGAGGCATTGATCCAGCCCACCTCGCCGGCGCCGAGCTTGTCCAGCTTCTTGCGCTTGGGCGTGAACACGCCCACGTCGTCCACCTCGTGGGTGCGCCCGGTGGACATCACCAGCAGCTTGTCGCCCGGCTTGATCTCGCCCTGCATCACGCGCACCAGCGAGACCACGCCCAGGTAGTTGTCGAACCAGGAATCGATGATCAGCGCCTGCAGCCGGTCGGTGTCGCGCGGCTTCGGCGGCGGGATGCGTGCGACGATCGCCTCCAGCACCTCGATCACGTTGAGGCCGGTCTTGGCGCTGATCGCCACCGCGTCGGTGGCGTCGATGCCGATCACCGCCTCGATCTCGCCCTTCACCTTCTCGATGTCGGCGGTGGGCAGGTCGATCTTGTTCAGCACCGGCACCACTTCCAGGCCCATCTCCACCGCGGTGTAGCAGTTGGCGACGGATTGCGCCTCCACGCCCTGGGCGGCGTCCACCACCAGCAGCGCGCCCTCGCAGGCGGCCAGCGAGCGGCTGACTTCGTAGGAGAAGTCCACGTGGCCGGGCGTGTCGATGAAGTTGAGCTGATAGGTCTTGCCGTCGCGCGCCTTGTACGGCAGCGATACCGACTGCGCCTTGATGGTGATGCCGCGCTCGCGCTCGATCGGATTGTTGTCCAGCACCTGCGCCTCCATCTCGCGGTCGGCCAGGCCGCCGCAGAGGTGGATGATGCGATCGGCCAGGGTCGACTTGCCGTGGTCGATGTGGGCGATGATGGAGAAGTTGCGGATCAATTCCATGGAGCGCGGGCGGCCTGTCGGGCTTGGGCTTGCCGCCACGCACCATGCGTGGCGGCGCGTCAGCACAAAGTGACGCTAACCCGGCATTATCGCAGAACCCGCCGCCGCCATGCGCACCAGGCGGCGCGTGCCTCATCAGCGACGCGCCGCCGCCCGCTCGTCAGTGGTCCTCCGGCACGGTCAGGCCGACGAAGTTGCTCTGCTCGCCGCGGCGCACCAGCAGCAGCACCGTGCTGCCGGCCTTGACGCCCTTGGTGGCCGCCTCGAACTCGGCCACGCTGCCGATCTTCTGCTGGTTGACCATCAGGATGACGTCGCCGGCCTGCAGGCCGGCCTGCGCCGCCACCGGCCCGGTAATGTCGCCGATCACCACGCCCTGCCCCGCCTTCAGGCCAAGCTGGGTGCGGGTGTCGTTGTCGATCGACTGCACGGTCAGGCCCAGCGCGGCCGAGCCGGTGCGCGCCAGCGACGGAGCCGCACCCTGGCCATTCATCGCGCCACGGTCGCGCGAGGCCTCGCCGATGGTGACTTCGAGCGTCCGCTTCTTGCCGTTGCGCAGGATCTCCACCGGCACCTTGCTGCCCGGCTTGGTCATCCCCACCAGCGGCGGCAGGTCGGAGGCCTGCTGCAGCGTCTGCCCGTTGTAGGCCAGGATGACGTCGCCGGACTGGATGCCGGCCTTGGCGGCGCCGCTGTCTGCGGTGACGTCGACCACGGCGGCACCCACGCCGTTGTCCAGGCCGAACGCCTTGACCATGTCGTCATCGACCGGTTGCACCATCACCCCGAGCATGCCTCGCGAGACGTAGCCCTTGCTCTTGAGCTGCTGCACCGCGTTCATCGCCACGTCGATCGGGATCGAGAACGCCACCCCGGAGTAGGTGCCGGTGTTGGAATAGATCTGCGAGTTGATGCCGACCACGCGGCCCTGCAGGTCGAACAGCGGGCCGCCGGAATTGCCGCGGTTGATCGGCACGTCGGTCTGGATGAACGAGGTATACGGCTGGTCGCGCTGGCCCAGGTTGCGGCCCACCGCGCTGACGATGCCCTGGGTCACCGTGTAGTCGAAGCCGAACGGCGAGCCGATCGCCAGCACCCACTGGCCCGGTTTGAGACTGCGCGAATCGCCGAGGGTCACTGCCGGCAGGCTGCCGCCGGCGTCCACCTTGAGCAGGGCGATGTCGTAGGTGGGGTCGGTGCCGATCACCTTGGCGGTCAGCGTGCGCCGGTCCTGCAGGCGCACGGTGACCTTGTCGGCGTGGTCGACCACGTGGTTGTTGGTGAGGATGTAGCCGTCGCCGGAGATGATGAAGCCCGAACCCAGCGACGTATGCCTCTGCTCCTGCGGCGAAGGCATCATCGGCATGCCGAAGAAGCGCCGGAAAATCTCCGCCTGCGGATCGTCCGGCATGCCTTGGCCTGGCATGCGCATGCTGCGGCCGTTGCCCTGCCGCTCACCGTTGTAGCGGGCCTCCACATGCACCACGGCCGGCGCGTTCTTCTGCACGATGCCGGTGAAGTCCGGCAGCGCCGCCGGTGCCTGCGCCTGCGCCGTGCCGGCGGCAGCGATGCCCAGCAGCGCCAAGCACGCCAGTCTGCGCAAGATGGAATGGTTCATGACTCCTCCTTGGTTGATTTCGGCCGACAGGCTTCGGGGGGATGGATGATTCGGACGGCGGCGCGCCCGCTGTGGACAGGCGCCGCCGACTGGTCCGTGCGATGGACCGGTAGAAGCGAAAGATGCGAGAACCAGCCGCGGGCAATCACACGCGGGCTCGGCTCATTGCGCGACGGCGGAAGCCCGACGCGAGGTGTCCGGTGCGGCCTGCTGCTCCGGGTCGAGCAGCAGCAGGTAGCTGCCGTCGTTGTTGTCCAGCATGCGGTAACGGGCCAGCGAGGGATAACCCGACAGGCGCCGCGCATAGGCCGACTGGCTCTGGCCGAACGGCGCACCAAAAGTGGCCGAGGCCTGCTGGCTGAGCAGCCCGGCGGAATTGCCGCTGAGCCAGGGCGGCACGGTGGCGGGGGAAGTGGTCGGCTTGCTCGCCGGTACGACGGCCACCGCACTGGCCTCCTGCTGGGCGGTCGAGGCGGTCAGGCGCTCGGCATCGCCGCTCGGCTGGCCGATCATCAAGGCGGCCGCGGCGACGCTGGCGGCGATCGCGCCGCCGGTGGACCAGCGCAGCCAGTGACTGCGCCGGGTGGGCGTCGCGGCGGTTTTCGATTCCTGCTCGATCGCCAGCATCACCCGTGCGGCGAAACCGGAGCCGGCCAGCGGCGCCAACTGCCGGCGCAAGCTGTCGCGGGCGACGTGGTAACGGCCCCAGGCCTGCTGCAGGGAGGCATCGTGATCGAGCCGGCGCAGCAGGAAACGCAGCTGCTCCCTCGACAACTCGCCATCGATGCTCGCCGAAAGGCTTTCCCGGGTGTCCTGATTCATGCCTGCCTGGTTCATGTCTGATCCTCGCGGTCCGACAACAGGGGCCGCAGCTTCTCGTCGATCGCCTCGCGCGCCCGGAAGATGCGCGAACGCACCGTACCGATCGGGCAGCCCATCGCTTCGGCGATTTCATCGTAGCTGAGGCCATCCACCTCGCGCAGCGTGATGGCGGTCCGCAGCTCTTCGGGCAGGGATTGGACAGTGGAAAACACGGATTGTTCAATTTCCTGGCGCATCAGCTCGCGCTCGGGCGTGGCGCTGTCGTGCATGCGCTCGGCGCCAGCCATGAACTCCGCCTCGTCCGCGTCGATGTCGCCGGAAGGAGGACGTCGGCCCATCGCCACCAGGTGGTTCTTGGCGGTGTTCACCGCGATCTTGTACAGCCAGGTGTAGAACGCGCTGTCGCCGCGGAACGAACCGATCGCCCGCCACGCGCGGATGAACGACTCCTGCGCGATGTCCTCGCATTCGGCATGGGTGCGCACGTAGCGCGAGACCAGTCCGATCACCTTGTGCTGGTATTTGCGCACCAGCAGGTCGAAGGCTCGCCGGTCGCCCTGCTGGACCCGCTCGACCAGCGCGCGGTCCAGTTCGTTTTCGCCCGTCCGGGCCGTATCCGTCGTCAATGCCGTCTTCCGCTGCGGGAGCTGTTTTGAACTGAACGCGGCGCTCAGACCGCGATCCGGCGCCCGAGTTCAGCATGCACCGGGGATCGCCCCATCACAACGCCATGCCTGGCACGGGCGCACCCCGGACCCGTGACGGGCCAAGCAAAGTATGGGGACGCCCGCCGCCGGCTCAAGCCGGCTCGGCCACCCGCGCCTCCAGCAGGCGTTGACGCTCGGCCAGCAGCTTGTCGAACGTTGCCGGCGGCAGCGGGCGGCAGAACAGGTAGCCCTGCAGCTCGTCGCAACCGTGCTGGCGCAGGAACTGCAGGTGCTGCTCGATCTCCACGCCTTCGGCCACCACCGCACGCTTCAGCCGATGGGCCATCTCGATGGTGGCGCGCACGATCGCTTCGTCGTCGGGGTCCACCCCGATGTTGCGCACGAAGCTCTGGTCGACCTTGATGCGGTCGGCCGGCAGCCGACGCAGGTAGTCCAGCGAGGCCGCGCCGGTGCCGAAATCGTCGATCGCGATATGGCAGCCCAGCCGGTGCAACGCGTGCAGGTTGTCGACCAGGTTCGGCGCCTCCTTGATGCTGATGCTCTCGGTGACCTCCATTTCCAGCAGGGTGGGATCCAGCCCGGTGTCGCGCAGCACGGCTGCCACGGTATCCAGCAGCTGCGGTTCCATCAGTTGCACCGCCGACAGGTTCACGCCCAGGCGCAGGCGCAGGCCGTAGCGGTGTTCCCATTCCTTCGCCTGGCGGCAGGCGGTACGCATCACCCACTCGCCGATGGAGACGATCAGGCCGCTTTCCTCGGCCAGCGGGATGAACACCGCCGGGCTGATCATGCCCAGCTCGGGATGCTCCCAGCGCACCAGCGCCTCCATTCCCATGATGTCCTCGGTCTCGGTGTTGACCTGCGGCTGGTAGACCACGCGCAGTTCGCCATTGCCCTCGGCGTGGCGCAGGCGGGTCTTCAACGCCATGCCGTGCTGCTGGGCGTACTCCGGGCTCACCTCGTAGATCTGGAAGGTGTTGCGGCCCTGATGCTTGGCCGCGTACATCGCCTCGTCGGCATGCTTGAGCAGGGTCTGCGCGTCGCCGGCGTCGTCCGGGAAGAAGCTCAGGCCCATCGACGCGGTGACCTGCAGTTCGGTGCCGTCCTCCAGGAACAGCGGCGTCTCCATCACCTGCACGATCTTCTCGGCCACGCGCAGCACGTCGTCGTTCTTCACGATGTGGCGCAACACCACGGTGAATTCGTCGCCGGCGTAGCGCGCCACCGTGTCGGAAGCGCGAATGCTGCCGCACAGGCGCTGGGTAACCATGCGCAACACCTGGTCGCCGGCGGCATGGCCGTAGGTGTCGTTGATCGCCTTGAAGTGGTCCAGATCGACGAACAGCACCGCAAAGCATTCGCCGTTGCGGGTCGCCTCGCGGAGGATGGTGTCCAGCCGGTCGTTGAACAGCAGCCGGTTGGGCAGCCCGGTCAGGGCGTCCACCAGACCCTCCGCCCGGCCCTGCTCGCGGGTGCGCCCCAGTTCCAGCATCTGCGCGAAGCGCGCCGCGGCGCAGCGCAGCACCGGCTCGATGATGCCCATCTTGCCGAAGCCGCGCCGGCTGCCGGCCAGCATCGCGCCGAGCACGGTATGCCGCTCGTCGTACAACGGCAGGCCGGCGAACCCCGCCAGGTCGAGTTGCTGCAGCAGCGGGTCCACCGACGCCAGCCGCTTCGCGTCGGTGCGGTACAGGATGGGCTTGCCGCCCAGCACCAGCTGCAGCGAGCTCTGCAGCGGCGGCGGTGGCCATGCCGGCTCGTCGCCGTTCCACAGCTGCAGCAGCTGGACCGGGGCGTCGCCGTCCTGGCGCGCCGACCATACCGCCAGGTAGTCCAGACCCAGCTCGTCGAACAGCAGGCGGCCGGCGGCAGTCTGCGCATCGACGCCGCTGGTCGAGGCGAAGATGCGCGACAGCAGCGACAACGCCGCCTCCGCCCGCAAGTCGGCGCGATCGCTGCGGAACATCAAGGCCAGCGCCTCGCGCCCGGCATGCCGGATGCGCCGCACGCTGGCCTGGCCGGTATCGGCGCCGATCGCCGATTTGCGCTGGCAGGGGTACCAGCCGCGGTTGGCCTCGGCCAGCACCTGGTCGATCGCGATGCCCTCGAAGCGCAACACCTCGGCCAGCGGCTGACCTTCCCATTGGCTGGCGTGCATGCGGCTGTGCCGCGCCACCGTGGGGCTGACCTCGAGCAGGCGGCCGCTCTGCGCATCGGCGATCAGCCACTCGCTGTCGCCCTCGTCGAACACGTAACGGTAATCCTCATGTGCATCAGCCTCGGCGGCCGCCGCCAGAGGACGGCGCTGACCGTTGCTGGCCTGCCAGCGCCGCCAGCGCAGCACCAGTTCGCTGCCGATCTGCGCGGCCGAAAGCCAGTCGGCGATGCCGGCCGGCAGGTCGGCCGGGCCCAGCGTGGCGTCATCACCCAGCACCACGATCAGCGGCGTGTCGGCGCCGCCCGGCAGGCGATGCAGCTGCTCGCAGGCGACGCGCGCCTGCACCTCATCACCGGCCAGCACCGCCACGATCAGCTGCAGCGGCGGCAGCGCCGCACGCCCTTCGAGCAGGATGGCCGCGTGCGACACGTCGCGCGCGCTGTGGATCTGCGGATAACCTGCCTGGTCGAGTGCGTCGAACAGGCTGCGGCGCAGTTCGCGCTGGGCGGCAACCACCAGAATGCCGGAGTTCATCTGCATGCCAGCCTCAAACCAGCCAGCGGCCGTCGCGCAGGCGCAGTCGCCGCGGCTGGCTGTCTTCGCTGCCCACGCGTACCGCCAGTTCGCCCAGATGCTCGACCAGCGCCACCGGCGCGTCGATCAGCACCACGCGGCGCAGATGACCCTTGGGCGCGCGGGCAAGCTGGCGCAGCAAGGTGGCGTCCATCGCCGACAGCGGCAGCTCCAGTCCAAGCAGGAAATACACGCCGAAGTGCATGCTCTGCTGCATGTAGCGCAAGGCATTGCCCAGCCGCTGGCAGTCCGGCACCCGTACCTGTGCATCGCGCAAGCTGCCCAGACCGGTGTCGGGCTGCCACAGGTACACCGCCTGCCCGGTGTGCCGGGCGATCGCGCGGACCTGATCGATCAAGGCATGGACATCCTTGCAGTCCAGCACCACCAGCCCGCTGGGAGCGGCCAGCACGCGCTCGAAAATCTCGGCGCCGGCTTGCGGCGGAACGGAGGCCAGTGCTGAAGTCATTGCGTCTGCGTCCTGCCGTCTCGGCGATGGGGAGCGGCGAAACCACCCCGCTGGCGACCGCCCGGCCGGCGGAGGCAGGCGGTTTTGCTGAATCGGGGCCGATTTCACACCGGCGCCGGCACCCGGTCAAGCAAGCGCGTCACATCTCGCAATCACGGCGGCGGAACGGTATGGTTCAGGCCTCACCACCACGCCCGTACGCCCATGTTCGAAGGATTGCGATTCAACCACTGGAAGACCAGCGAGGGCGATGACGGCGTTGTCACGCTGACCCTCGACCGCGCCGGCAGCGGCGTCAACGCGATCTCCCGCGCGGTGCTGGACGAGCTGGAGCAGATCGTCGAGCGGCTGGCGATCGAGAAGCCGGCCGGCGTCATCGTGCATTCGGCGAAGCCCGCGGGCTTCGCCGTCGGCGCGGACATCAAGGAGTTCGTCGAGTACGCCAGGCACGACAGCGTGCTGGAGAACATCGAGCACGGCCAGCGCGTCTACGAGGCGCTGGCGCGGTTGCCGTGCCCGACCGTGGCGGCCGTGCACGGCGCCTGCATGGGCGGCGGCACCGAGCTGATCCTGGCCTGCCGCCAGCGCATCGCCGCCGACGACGAGAAGACGAAGATCGCCCTGCCCGAGGTGATGCTGGGCATCCATCCCGGTTGGGGCGGCACCGCGCGCCTGCCACGGCTGATCGGCGCCACCGAGGCACTCCCCGTGATGCTGACCGGCAAGTCGCTGTCGGCGAAGCGTGCGCTGGGCCTGGGCGTGGTCGACCGGCTGGCCCGCCCCGACGAGTTGCTCGCCGAAGCGAAACTGCTGCTGCGCCACCCCGCCGCGCGTCCGTTCGCCCGCCGCGCCAAGGCATGGGCCAGCAACACCTGGCTGGCCCGGCAGATCCTGGCGCCGATGGTGTCCAGGCAGACCGCCGCGAAGGTGCGCAAGGAACACTACCCTGCGCCGTTCGCGATGATCGACGTGTGGCAGCGCGGCGGCGCATCCATCCAGCAGCGGCTGAAGGTGGAGGCGCGCTCGGTGGCGAAGCTGGCGCAGACGCCGACCGCACAGAACCTGATCCGCATTTTCTTCCTGCAGGAGCGGCTGAAGGGCCAGGGCAGCGGCACCGAGCACGGCGTCAAGCACGTGCATGTGGTCGGCGCCGGCGTGATGGGCGGCGACATTGCCGCCTGGGCGGCGTTCAAGGGTTTCGAGGTGAGCCTGCAGGATCGCGAGATGAAATTCGTCCAGCCCGCGCTGGATCGCGCCCGCCAGCTCTACGAGAAGAAGCTGAAGGCACCGGAGCAGGTCGAGGCCGCGATGCGCCGCCTGCGTGCGGACGTCGAGGGCAGCGGCGTGGCCTCGGCCGATCTGGCGATCGAGGCGA
Organism: Rhodanobacter sp.; assembly: GCA_024711345.1. Classification (GTDB taxonomy): domain Bacteria; phylum Pseudomonadota; class Gammaproteobacteria; order Xanthomonadales; family Rhodanobacteraceae; genus Rhodanobacter. The sequence continues at coordinate 55,537 of JANJTA010000004.1, forward strand.
TCTACGAGAACGCCCGCGCCAAGGAAGCGCTCTACGCCAGCATCGAGCCGCGGTTCCGCGCCGACGAGATCCTCGCCAGCAATACCTCGAGCATCCCGCTGGACGAGCTGCGCAAGAACCTGAAGGCGCCGCAACGCTTCCTCGGCCTGCACTTCTTCAACCCGGTGGCACAGATGCCGCTGGTCGAGGTGGTTCGCCACGACCAGCTCGACCCGGCGATCGAGAAGCGCGCGCTGGCGTTCTGCAAGGCCATCGGCAAGCTGCCGGTGGCGGTCAAGGGCACGCCGGGCTTCCTGGTCAACCGCATCCTGATGCCCTACCTGCTGGAAGCGTTGCGGCTGTACAGCGAAGGCGTGCCCGGTCCGGTGCTGGACCGCGAGGCGAAGAAGTTCGGCATGCCGATGGGGCCGATCGAGCTGGCCGACACGGTGGGGCTGGACGTGTGTGCCTCGGTCGGCAAGGAACTGGCGCCGTTCCTGGGGCTGGAGCTGCCGCCGGGGCTGGAGGAGAAACTCGCCGCCGGCAAGCGCGGCAAGAAGGACGGCCAGGGCCTGTACGTGTGGCAGGACGGCAAGCCGGAGAAACCCGAAATCGACAAGGAATACGTGACGCCGCCGGACGTGCAGGAACGGATGATCCTGCCGATGGTCAACGAGGCGGTCGCCTGCCTCGCCGACGGCGTGGTCGACGACGCCGACCTGCTCGATGCGGGGGTGATTTTCGGTACCGGCTTCGCCCCGTTCCGCGGCGGCCCGATCCGGTACGCGCGCAGCGAAGGCGCGGGCAAGCTCAAGGCCAGGCTCGAACAGCTGGCGCAGCGCTACGGCGACCGCTTCCGGCCGAAGAACGGCTGGGATCTTCCGGCACTGGCGCCGGGCAACGAGTAGCGCGCCGCAGGCATGGAGAGGCGGCGCCAGGCCGTCTCCCGCCGGTTCACCACATCAGGTCGTCGGGCACGCCATCCTCGCCCGCAGCGGCAGCGGCCGGATCAACCAGCAATGCCAGCAGGTGCGGGTCGATCTCGCGTACCTGCTCGGCAACTTCGCGGCTGACCAGCAGGTAGCGGCCGCCATGCTGCACCACGCCCAGTTCGCCGGCGTTGAGCGCCGCCAGTTGCGCGGCATCCACGTGCACGCGGCGGATCTTGCCGGCGTACTCGAAATTGCGCGGGTGGTCGGCCTCGGCCTGGTTAAGCGCCTTGCCTTCGAGCAGCCGCTGGATCTGCTGCTTGCGCTCGCGCCGCAAGCGGGCCTGTTCGGCGGCCTCGCGTTCGATCCGCTGGCGTTCGCGTGCCTCGGTCTGCGCGCGCAGCGCATACGCCTTGGCCAGGTCGATGTCCTGCCGGCTCTGCGCCGACGGCCCCGCGGCCGGCCCCTTGCCGCTCTTGCGCGCTGGCTTGCCGGGCGACGGCGCAAGCGACCGCGCCGGCGTGCGCGCGCGGTCCTGCTGGACCTGTTTGACGATGCCGCTCTTGAGCAGTTGATCGCGCAGGGAATCGGCCATGCGGGGGTAGTCCGTGATCGACGGTGGAAATGGATGGGCTCAGTAATGCGGCGGCGGCGGTTCGTTGTGCGGATCGTCGCCCTGGGCGATGCGCATCGACGCCATCTCGCCGCGCAGGTCGTGCAGTGCACGTTCCAATGCGGCGATCCGCTGCGACTGGTCGGCGTCGGCCGTGGTCAGTGCCTGCACCGCCTCGTCGATGAAGGTCAGCTTGACCTCCATCTCGTCGAGCCGGCGGGCGAGCGTTTCGTCCGGGCCGTTCATCGCGGCGCCTGCAGGCTGCGGCCGCGGCCGATGCCGTAGTAGGCCAGGCCCGCCTCCTCCACCGCGGCCGGGTCGTACAGGTTGCGGCCATCGAAGATGGCCGGCACCGCCAATGCGGCACGGAGTGCCGCAAGATCGGGACTGCGGAACGCTTTCCATTCGGTGACCACCGCCAGCACGTCGGCGCCCTGCACGGCATCCATGGCGTGTTCGCACAGCACCAGATCGGCGCGCTCGCCGTACAGGCGCCGGGCTTCGTCACGCGCTTCCGGATCGAACGCGCGCACCTTCGCGCCGGCTTCCCACAGCTGCTCCATCAGGCGCCGGCTGGAGGCCTCGCGCATGTCGTCGGTATTCGGCTTGAACGCCAAGCCCCACAGCGCAATCGTGCGGCCAGCCAGCTGGCCGCCGAAATGCCGCGAGATCAGCTCGAACAGCTTGCCCTTCTGCTGCCGGTTGACCGCCTCGACCGCACCGAGCAGGCGCGCCTCGTAGCCGTACGCGTGCGCGGTGCGCTCCAGCGCTTGCACGTCCTTGGGAAAGCACGAGCCGCCGTAACCGGCACCCGGGTAGATGAAGCTGTAGCCGATGCGCGGGTCCGAGCCGATGCCCTGGCGCACCAGCTCCACGTCGGCGCCCACCCGCTCGGCGATGTTCGCGATCTCGTTCATGAAGCTGATCTTGGTCGCCAGCATCGCGTTGGCGGCGTACTTGGTCAGCTCGGCCGAGCGCTCGTCCATCACCACCATGCGGTCGTGGTTGCGGTTGAACGGCGCGTACAGCTTGCGCAGCAACGCCACCGCGCGCGTGCTGGAGGCGCCCACCACGATGCGGTCCGGGCGCAGGCAGTCTTCCACTGCCGCGCCTTCCTTCAGGAACTCCGGGTTCGACACCACGTCGAACTCCACCGCGACCTGACGCGCCGCCAGTTCGGCCGCCACGGCCTCGCGCACGCGGTCGGCCGTGCCCACCGGCACGGTCGACTTGTTCACCACCACGGTGTAACGCTGCAGGTGCCGGCCGATGGTGGCGGCCACCTTCTGCACGTACTGCAGGTCGGCGCTGCCGTCCTCGTCCGGCGGCGTGCCGACGGCGATGAAGATCAGCTCGCCGTGGGCGATCGCCGGCGCCGCCTCGGTGGTGAAATCGAGCCGGCCGCTGGCGTGGTTGCTTTGCACGATCGCTTCCAGGCCTGGCTCGTAGATCGGGATCTCGCCGCGCTTCAGCCGCTCGACCTTGCTGGCGTCGATGTCGACGCAGACCACGTGGTTGCCCATCTCGGCCAGGCAGGCACCGGTGACCAGGCCGACATAACCGGTACCGAAAATGGTGACTTTCATCATCGCTGCAGCAATCCCTTGAAAATCCAGCCGTCTATTCTAGCCGCTCGCACGCGCCAGGCGGCAGCACGTGCGCCGGCAAAAAAAGGAAGGGCGCGAATCGCTTCGCGCCCTTCCGCTGGATCGCCACCGCCAGGCGGCGGTGGAACTTCGCTTACTTGCCGGCCGGGGCACTCGCCGGCGTCGGGCCGGTCTTGACCAGGGTCACGTCGAAGATCAGCGTGGCATTCGGCGGCATCGGCGGCTGCGGCTCGGCGCCATAGGCCAGCGCCGCCGGGATGAACAGCTTGTAATGGCCGCCCACCTGCATCAGCTGCAGGCCTTCGCGGAAGCCCGGGATCACGCCAGCCAGCGGAATCTTGGCCGCGCCCGGCGGGTTGTGCTTGGCGGAGGCGTCGAACACCTGGCCATCGACGAAGCTGCCGGTGTAGTTGATCTCGACCGTGTCGTTCGGGCCCGGACGGGCGCCGGTACCCTGGCTGAGCACCTGATACTGCAGGCCCGAGGCAGTGGTCTTCACCCCCGGCGCGGTCTTGTTCTTGGCCAGGAAGGCGTCGCCCTCGGCCTTGTTCTTGGCCGCCAGCTTGGTCATCTCGGCCTGGTACTTGGCCTGGATCTTGGCCATGAAGGCTTCGTGCACCTGCTTGGCCTCGGCCTCGCTCATGGTCGGCTTCTGGCCGGACAGCGCCGCCTTCACCGCATTGGCCACGGCGTTCGGGTCCAGTTCGTCGCGCATGATCGGCGGAACCTGGGAAGCAATCTCCCAACCCACCACATAGCTGGCCTTCGCCTTGTCGACGGTACCGGCCGCGCCAGCGGTCTGGGCGACAGCGCCGGCCGTCATGCCCAGCGCCACGGCCATGGCGACCGCCGTCAGCGTGGGACGCAGAAAGTGCTTCATTCGTAACTCCCTCATTTATGGATGTGCCGGCATTGCCGTCCGAGCCCCTCCGATGGAGGCGGGCCCCGCATTGTGCGGCGCCTGTCCGGTCTTGGCAACGAGTCCGGGGTGTGACCGTCAGTCGGGATAAAGGTTCCACCTTCCCGGGCGTCCGCACCCCTCAGTCCGCGCCGTCCCCGGGCGGCGCGGGCCTTTCCAGGGTCTCCTTCAGTGCTGCCTGCAGGCGCGCATGCACCTTCACCAGGCCGCGCCAGAGCACCACCGCCGCCAGCACGCCCAGCACGAGCAGGGACAGCGCGACCCCGCGGGGTGGCAGGATGGCCGAACTGAGCGCGCTCACCAGCAACGCCAGCGCCAGCAACGTGGCCAGCGGAATGACCCGCGCCAGCACGTTGCGGATCGCCTGGGTGTAGGCGCCGGCAAACCGTTCGCGGATGCCGATCTCCGCCAGCAGCATGCCCAGTGCCCCCGCCTTGCGGTAGACCGCAATCAGCATGGGCAGGGACAGGAACAGCGCGCCGGCCCAGATCAGCGTGTGGCGCAGCTCGCGGTCGATGCCCAGCATCGAGAACCAGCTCCAGTTGTGCGCATTGACGTAGGCGCCGATCACGAACAACGCCACCACCAGCAACACGTTGATGCCGATATGCCACAGCAGGCGGCGGAACATGGCGGCGATCGCCGCGTTTTCGTCGACCGGCTTGAGGTTTTCCAGCCAGCCGCTGTAGCTGGTCGCCAGCAGCCTGAACGAACGCGGCGTCAGCCGATGCAGGCCATCGGCCAGAGCGTCGGCGGAACGACTCAGGTAGGGCGAGGCGGCCATGCACAGCACCGAGACCGCCACCGCGATCGGATAGATGAAATCGCTGATCACGCCAAGCGAAAGCCCCAGCGTGGCGATGACGAAAGAGAACTCGCCGATCTGCGCCATGCCCAGGCCCGCACGCAGCGCCGTGCGCGGTTCGTGCCCGATCATGAAGACACCCAGGCCGCACGTCAGGGTCTTGCCGACAATGACGGCCGCCGCGATCAGCAGCGCCGGCAGCGCGTACTGCAACAGCATCGCCGGGTCGATCTTCAGGCCGATCGCCACGAAGAACAGCGCAGCGAACATGTCACGCAGCGGCTCCACCAGGTGCAGCACCCTGTCCACGCTGCGCGACTCGGCCACCACCGCGCCGGCCAGGAAAGCGCCCAGCGCCATGCTGAAACCCATCCACGCCGCGAACAGGCTGGCGCCGAAACAGATGCCGAGCACGCTGACCAGCAGCGTTTCGTCGCGATCGAAACCGGCCAGGTAATCCACCAGCCGCGGCAGCAACAGCAAGCCCAGGATCATCCCGACGATCACGAACAGGCCCAGGTGGCCGACCAGCGCAAACGCGGTTTCCGCCTGCACCGAACCGCCGATCGCCACCGCGGTGAGCAAGGTCAGCATGACGATGGCCAGCATGTCCTCGGCCACCAGCAGCCCGACCACCAGTCGGGCAAACGTCCGATGCCGCTGGCCACTCTCCGTTAGCGCGCGCGTCGCCACCATGGTGGAGGACAGCGAAATGATCGCGCCGAGAAAGAGCGCGTCCTTGCCGCTCCAGCCGAACAGGCCGCCGATGCCGTAGCCGATCCACAGCATCAGCCCGACCTCGGCCACGGCCGCGACCAGCACGCCGACGCCGACCCCGCGCAGCTTGCGCACGCTGAACTCGAGACCCAGCGTGAACATCAGCAGCACCACGCCGAGATTGGAGATGTCGTCGATCGCGCGCGGATCGCCCACCAGCACGCCCGGCGTGTGTGGCCCGATCAGCACGCCGGCCAGGATGTAGCCCAGCAGCACCGGCTGCCGCATCCGCTGGAACAGGATCGTGGTGGCGCCGGCCACGATCATCACCACGGCCAGGTCGCGGATGAAACCGATCTCGTGCATGCATCGACTCTACGTAAGACGGCGCGAATCGCTGCAGCTTAAACGAAGCACGACGGCATCCAGCCGGATCGCCGGCCGGGACGATGGCGACGGAGAATTTCGCATCGGGATGCGCAAAAAAGGCTTGACGGAAATGTTGGCCGCACCTATTCTTCTCGGCTTCCAGCGGCGGGGCCATAGCTCAGCTGGGAGAGCGCCTGCATGGCATGCAGGAGGTCGGCGGTTCGATCCCGCCTGGCTCCACCATTGATTCAGTGCAAGTCCTTTTGCGAGAACCCGCACTTCCATGTGCGGACTTTTCGAAAAAGCAACGTCCCCATCGTCTAGAGGCCTAGGACATCACCCTTTCACGGTGGCGACCGGGGTTCGAATCCCCGTGGGGACGCCAAGTTGGCTCGCGGAAAGCGTTGCAATGCGGAGTGGTAGTTCAGTCGGTTAGAATGCTGGCCTGTCACGCCGGAGGTCGCGGGTTCGAGTCCCGTCCACTCCGCCATTTTTCGAGCAAAAAGCCCGCCATGTGCGGGCTTTTTGCTGTGGAGATGGCTGTGCATTCGTCCGCGAATGCGAAAGTCAAAAACGGCCAGCGCATGGCCACACTTCAGACCGGGCTGCCACCTTCCGGCTGTACCGGTTGCGGCTTCAGCGTGCCAATGGAGTGCCCCTGCTCGGCCAGGTACTCCAGCCAGCGCGACAGGAAGCCGTTCATGCGCAGGCGATGCTGGAACACGGTATGCGCCGGCGGGAACGGCCCGAGCACCTGCCACAGGTGCCGGCCGGGATGACAATGCAAGGCTTCCGCCACGTGCGCGTCGGTATACATGCGCAACTGCGCCGATGGCGCGCGCTGGCCGGTGTGCGCATCGACGAAGTCGTAGGTGAGCTCCAGTTCCAGCGTATACGGGTGGCATTCCTGCAGGTGCAGGTGCACGTCGAGCCCGTCGCCCACCTCGGAGACGTACCGGCCCGGCACCAGCCGCTGCGGCGCGAACAGCCGCGTCAGCCGATGGTAGTTCTCCGCGTACAGCCCCATCAGGAACTCGAAGCGTCCGGGCAGCAGGCTGTGGCGATTGTCCAGTACGGCGCTCATGGCGGGCGCGAAAACTCCTGGCGGCGGTCAGAACATGGTCCGCTCGATACCGAAGCGGTCGAAGATCTTGCTGGCGATCTCCTCGATCGACACATGTGTGGTGTTGAGGCTGGGAATGCCGGCCTGGCGCATCAGCCGGTCGGCCTGTTCCAGCTCCCAGCGGCACTGCTGCAAGGTGGCGTAGCGACTGCCGGCGCGGCGCTGCTCGCGGATCTGCGCCAGCCGCACCGGGTCGATGGTCAGCCCGTACAACCGGTCCTGGTACGGGCGCAGGCGCGCCGGCAGTTCGAGTTTCTCGAGGTCCTCGTCGGTCAGCGGATAGTTGGCGGCGCTGACGCCGTAATGCAAGGCCATGTACAGGCAGGTCGGCGTCTTGCCCGAGCGCGACACGCCGACCAGGATCAGATCGGCCTCGGCATAGTTCACGTCGATGCCGTCGTCATGCGAGAGCGCATAGTTGGTGGCGTTGATGCGCGCTTCGTACTTGTCGAAATCGACCAGGCCGTGCGAGCGGTTCACCAGCCCGGTGCGCTTGGTCCCCAGCTCGTCCTCCAGCGGACCGATGAACGGCGCGAACACGTCCAGCATCAGCGCGCCGCTGGCGGCCACGATCTCGCACAGCGCGCGGTCCGCCATGGTGTTGACCACGATCGGCCGCTGCCCGCTCTGCGCGTAGTTGGTCTTGATCCGCAGCGCGGCGGTTTCCGCCTTGTGCGCGTTGTCGGTGAACGGCAGTCGATGCTTGTCGAACCGCACGCCCTCGAACTGCGCCAGGATGCTGTTGCCAATCGTCTCCGCGGTGATGCCGGTGGAGTCGGAGATGAAGAAAACCGTTCGTTGCATACCTGGTCCTGCTCGGGGGAGGCGTTTGGCGGCACCTTAGCGCAAGCGGGAAATCCACCGCCAGCTGACTGGTATGCCGTTGGAATGACATCTGCCGGCAATGGTCTTCTTGTGCCGCGCACCATCGGCGACGGACAATACCAGTTCTTTGCAACCCGCTCCGGGCCTTCATGGCGCGCCCATTCCACTTATCTGCAGTGCTTTCCCCTAAGGAGACACCCTTGAACGACCTGGTGCTTTGGCTCGACCAACTGCGCATGACCGACCTGGGCAAGGTCGGCGGCAAGAACGCCTCGCTTGGCGAGATGATCGGCAACCTCGCCAAGCTCGGCGTGTCGGTGCCCGGCGGCTTCGCCACCACCGCCAGCGCGTTCCAGCAGTACCTGGAAAAGAGCGGGCTGGCCAAGCGCATCCAGGAGCGGCTGGCGTCGCTCGACGTCGACGACGTCGACACCCTGGTAGCGGCCGGCAAGGAGATCCGCGGCTGGATCATCGACACCGCTCTGCCGGCCGAACTCGAGCAGGCGATCCGCGCGGCCTACGCCAAGTTGTGCAAGGACGCCGGTGCCGACGACATCGCCGTGGCGGTGCGCTCCTCCGCTACCGCCGAAGACCTGCCCGACGCCAGCTTCGCCGGCCAGCAGGAGACCTTCCTCAACGTGGTCGGCATCGAGGACGTGCTGCACAAGGTGAAGGAGGTCTTCGCCTCGCTGTACAACGACCGAGCCATCGCTTACCGGGTGCACCAGGGCTTCGCGCACGAGAACGTGTTCCTCTCCGCCGGCGTGCAGTTGATGGTGCGCTCGGACGTGGGCGCCGCCGGCGTGCTGTTCACGCTGGACACCGAATCGGGCTTCCGCGACGTGGTGTTCGTCACCGGCAGCTACGGCCTGGGCGAGATGGTCGTGCAGGGTGCGGTGAACCCCGACGAGTTCTACGTGTTCAAGCCCACGCTGAAGGCCGGCAAGCCCGCCCTGCTGCGCCGCAGCCTCGGCGCCAAGCAGTTGCGCATGGTCTATTCCAGCGCTCCGGGCGAGCGGGTCAGAACCGAAGACACTCCCGCCGAACTGCGCAGCCAGTTCTGCATCAGCGACGCCGACGTGCAGGAGCTGGCCAAGCAGGCGCTGGTCATCGAACAGCACTACGGCCGCCCGATGGACATCGAGTGGGCGAAGGACGGCCATACCGGCAAGCTGTACATCGTGCAGGCGCGCCCCGAGACGGTGAAGTCCCGTGCGCATGCCACCCAGCTGGAGCGCTTCCACCTCAGCGAGAAGGGCAAGGTGCTGGCCGAGGGTCGGGCCATCGGCCAGAAGATCGGTGCCGGCAAGGCCCGCGTGGTGCGCTCGCTGGCCGACATGAACAAGGTGCAGAACGGCGACGTGCTGATTGCCGACATGACCGACCCCGACTGGGAGCCGGTGATGAAGCGTGCCTCGGCGATCGTCACCAACCGCGGCGGCCGCACCTGCCACGCGGCGATCATCGCGCGCGAGCTCGGCGTGCCGGCGGTGGTCGGCACCGGCAACGCACTGGAGCTGATCCCGGACGGCGCCGAGGTCACCGTGTCCTGCGCCGAAGGCGACACCGGCACCATCTACGAAGGCCACCTCAAGTTCGAGCGCATCACCGCCGACCTGGGCGCGATGCCCGAAGCGCCGCTGAAGATCATGATGAACGTGGCCAATCCGGAGCGCGCGTTCGACTTCGGCCTGCTGCCCAACGCCGGCATCGGCCTGGCGCGCCTGGAGATGATCATCGCCAGCCACATCGGCGTGCACCCGAAGGCGTTGCTGGAATATGCCAAGCAGGACGCCGAGACCAAGGCGAAAATCGACGAGCGCATGGCCGGCTACGCCGATCCGGTGTCGTTCTACGTCGACCGCCTGGCCGAAGGCATCGCCACCATCGCCGCCTCGGTCTACCCGAAGCCGGTGATCGTGCGCCTGTCCGACTTCAAGTCCAACGAATACGCCGGCCTGATCGGTGGCTCGCGCTACGAGCCGCACGAGGAAAACCCGATGATCGGCTTCCGCGGCGCCAGCCGCTACGTCGATCCGAGTTTCGACGCGGCATTCGCGCTGGAGTGCCAGGCGGCCAAGCGCGTGCGCGAGGTGATGGGCCTGACCAACGTGTGGGTGATGATCCCGTTCGTGCGCACGCTCGGCGAAGGCCGCAAGGTGATCGAGGTACTGGCGAAGAACGGGCTCAAGCGCGGCGAGCACGAGCTCAAGGTCATCATGATGTGCGAGGTGCCCTCGAACGCGCTGCTGGCCGACGAGTTCCTCGACATCTTCGACGGCTTCTCGATCGGCTCCAACGACCTCACCCAGCTCACCCTGGGCCTGGATCGCGACTCGTCCATCGTCGCCGGCCTGTTCGACGAACGCGATCCGGCGGTGAAGAAACTGCTGGCGATGGCGATCAAGACCGCGCGTGCCAAGGGCAAGTACATCGGCATCTGCGGCCAGGGTCCCAGCGACCACCCGGACCTGGCCGAGTGGCTGATGGAACAAGGCATCGAATCGGTGTCGCTGAACCCGGACACCGTCGTCGACACCTGGCTGCGGCTGGCCAAGAAGAAGGCTGGCTGAGCCGCCATCGGCTACCGCCGGGCCGGTACCCCCGTGCCGCACGAACCAAGGGCCGGAATCATCCGGCCCTTTTTTTGGGGAACGGCGTGGCCGGATTCAGCTGCAACGCACGAGCAACACCGTGACGTTGTCGTCGCCGCCGCTGTCGAGGGCGCTCAACAGCAGCTGGTCCACGCACTCCTGGGCGGCCAGCTCGGTACGCGCCACCACGCGTGCGATCGCCGCGTCACTGACGCCCTCGGTCAATCCGTCGCTGCACAGCAGGAAACCCATGCCAGGCTCCAGCTGTCCCCGCGCCATGCCAATGTGCAATTGTTCGATGGCGGTCACGCCCAGCGCCTGGGTCAGCACGTTGCGCTGCGGATGCTGGGCAGCCTGCGTCGGGTCGAGCTGGCCGGCCTCGACCAAAGCCTGTACCAGCGAGTGGTCGTGGCTGATCTGCCGCAGCTCCTTCTTCCATTGGTAGATCCGGCTGTCGCCGACCCAGGCGACCTCGTAGCCTTCGCCGACGATGCGCAGCACCGCGATGGTGGTGCCCATGGGCAGCACGTCGAAGCTGGGTCGGGCATGCGCCAGCAATCGCTCGGCAGCGGTGCGCGCGGCCTCGATCAGGCCCAGCCCCTTGCCGACCAGTTCGACCATGGTGTCACGCACCAGCGCCGACGCCACCTCGCCATGTTGATGCCCACCCATGCCGTCGGCCACCAGGAACAGGCCCAGTGAGGCATCGGCGTAATAAGTGTCCTCATTGCGCGTGCGGCGCAGGCCGACATGCGTTCCGTGTCCGAATTCGATCATGGGTTTTCTGCGGGTACGATCCATCGCAGCATGCCGGAAGCGCGGGTTGTTGTCACGGCAAGTTCGCTCGCGTATGATTCCCGGCTCGCATGCGCCACCATGCACCGCACCGGAGAGGTGGCAGAGTGGTCGAATGTACCTGACTCGAAATCAGGCGTACGTGTAAGCGTACCGTGGGTTCGAATCCCACCCTCTCCGCCATAAAAGCAAAACGCCCCCATGTGGGGCGTTTTGCTTTTATGGTGATGACGGCTGGGTGAGAACCCACCGGGTCGACAAATTCGTCTGGAACGAATTTGGACAGCCGCAGGCTGGCCCCGTAGCGCAAGGCGCGGAGGGGTTCGGCCCAAGGATGGGCCGAACAATCCCACCCTCTCAGCCCGTTTCGACAAATTCGCCTGGAACGAATTTGGACAGCCGAAGGCTGGCCCCGCAGCGCGCAGCGCGGAGGGTTCGGCCCAGGGATGGGCCAGCAATCCCGCCAGACCCGCGAATGCCTCATCACGTGCAGTGTTCTGCTTTTCGCGCCGAAAGGATCCGCCTCATCCCAACAACCGCCGCCACACGCTCTGCCCTTCCGCGCCGCTCTTGTCCAATGCATCCAGACGCTGTTCGTGCGCCGCCAACTCCTCCGTCGAGGCACGCAACACCCTGGGCCGCACATGCAGCACCACCGGCGCCGTCACCATCACGTCGAGTTGTTCGCTCGCCCCCTCGAAGCCGAGGTCGAAGGCCACCTGTCCCGAGGTCATCGCCAGGTAGACGTCGGCCAGCAGTTGGGCGTCGATCAGGCCGCCGTGAAGGTCGCGCCGCGAGTTGTCCACGCCGAGCCGCTTGCACAGCGCATCGAGGCTGTTGCGTTGGCCCGGGTAGCGCTCGCGCGCCATCGCCAGGGTGTCCAGCACGCCGCAGCGGTCCCCGATCCGGCCATACGCCTCGCCCAGCCGCGCCAGCTCGGCGTCGAGGAAGCCCACGTCGAAACTGGCGTTGTGGATGACCAGCTCGGCACCATCGACGAAGGCAAGGAACTCGTCCACCTTGTCGGCGAACAGCGGCTTGTCGACCAGGTGCTCGTCGCGGATGCCGGTGACCTGGCTGGCGCCCTCGTCCATCGCGCGTTCGGGGTTGAGGTAGGTCTGCCAGTGGCGGCCGGTAAGCCGGCGCTCGACCAGTTCGACGCAGGCGATTTCCACCAGCCGATGGCCCTGGCGCACCTCCAGGCCGGTAGTTTCGGTGTCGAGAACGATCTGCCTCATGCCCTGCCCTTCAGCAATTCGGCCTGCTCGCGCGCGGCCTGGTCGACGCGTTCATTCTCGCTGTGGCCGTTATGGCCCTTCACCCACTGCCAGCGCACCTGATGGGCGCCGATCGCATCGGACAGGCGCTGCCACAGGTCCTGGTTCTTCACCGGCTTCCGATCGGCCGTGCGCCAGCCGTTCGCGCGCCATTTCGGCAGCCACTGCTCGATGCCCTGCATCACGTAGCGCGAGTCGGTGGTGAGGGTTACCCGGCAGGGTCGCTTCAACGCTTCCAGCGCGCCGATCGCGGCCATCAGCTCCATCCGGTTGTTGGTGGTGGCCGGGTCGCCACCGGCCAACATGCGTTCGCTGCCCTTGGCCCGCAGCAATGCGGCCCAGCCGCCCGGCCCGGGGTTGCCGAGGCAGGCGCCGTCGGTAAATGCTTCCACTTCGCTCATCGTTGCCCACGTACTCCCTTGGAAATCACAGCGCTGCGCTGCGCCGCGTACCCGGCGACAGCCGACCATTCGCCGGCACCCGCACCGGCGCCGGCTTGAGCCGCAGCGGTGTGGCCAGAAGTCGGCGCTTGCGCGCCACCAGCACGTAGCCGCCGCCGAAAGCGCCGGTGAGCGCATGCCGCGTGGTCTTTCCGCGCGGCCACACGCTGCCCACCCGCTGCAGTTGCTCCACCGTCATGCCGGCCAACTCGAGCCGGTGCCGCAGCCGCCACGGCATCTGCAGCGCCGGCAGCTTGTGGCGCGCACGCCAGCAGCACCACGGCGACCAGCCGCTTAACGGGTGCACTCCGGTCAACGCCAGCATCCCGCCCGGCGCCAGCACGCGAACCGCCTCGTCGAGCAGGTCCGACGGCAGCGGCGCCACCTCCAGCACATGCCGCAGCAATACCAGCTCGAATGCGTCGTCGACGAAGGGCAAGGGCTCGTCCGCGGCTGCCCGCAGATCGCCCATGAAGCGTCCTTCCCGCAGTTGCAGGCTGGTCCAGCAGCCGAGCAGCGGCAGCGCCGGCGGCGCGTCGCCACGCACGGCGCCCAGCAGCAGTGCGTGGACGCCGGCACAACGCTGCAGGGCGGGCTTCAGCGCGCAAGTCTGCGCATCCAGCAAGCGGCGCATGGGCGCGCTGGCATAGATGTGGTCTTCACGTTGTTGCTTGCGGCTGACCCGGTCTTTCATCTGGAGCAGCAGTGTAGCGGCTGGCGGCATCGGGCAGCAGGTCAGCGGTGAGATGGAACTGCCGCACGCTGCTGAACAGTCGCGGCGCGGGTTAACGTCGTGCTAACGAGCGGGTATCGACGCCCCTTTATATTCGACCGCCTCATGCGCGCCCCGGACGGCTGCGTCTGTCGTTCCACAGGGAAGACACCCGGTTCGCCGGATGTTCCTCAAACGCAGCGGAGCACGCCTTGCATCTCATCCCGTTACCGGCGCTGGCCGACAACTACATCTGGCTGCTGCACGACGACGACGGCAACGCCATCGTGGTCGATCCGGGCGATGCCGCGGTGGTCGAGCGAGCGCTGGTTGCGCATCGACTGCAGCTGCGTGCGATTTTGCTGACCCATCACCACCACGACCATATCGGTGGCGTACCGGCCCTGCGCGCGCGCCATGAGGTACCGGTCTACGCGCCCGACGACGCACGCATCGACAGTGCGACCGCACGGGTGCGCGACGGCGATCGGATCGAGCTGATCGCACCCGCCGCCCACTTCGAGGTGATCGCGATTCCCGGGCACACGCTCAGCCACGTCGCCTACGTCGGCGCCGGTTTCCTGCTGTGTGGCGACACCTTGTTCAGCCTGGGCTGCGGGCGCCTGTTCGAGGGCACGCCGGCGCAAATGCTCGCCTCGCTGGATCGCCTCACGCAATTGCCTGGCGATACGCTGGTTTGCGCTGGCCACGAGTACACCGAAGCCAACGGGCGCTTCGCGCGCACCATCGAACCGGCCAATGCCGACCTGCGGCAACGACTGCAGGAAGTGGCGTCGTTGCGCAATGAACTTCGCCCCACCCTGCCGGTGCCGCTCGTGCGCGAACGGGCGACCAATCCGTTCCTGCGTGTCGACGCCGACGCCGTCATTGCCTGGTGCGAGCAGCAGGGTGCCGGCCATGGCCGTGTCGCCCGCTTTGCCGCCGTGCGCAGTGCCAAGGACGGATTCCAGGCATGAGACGTCCCACCCGCTTCCTGCCGGCACTCCTGGCGATGCTGCTCGCTGCCTGCGCCAGCGCGCCTTCGCGCGATGCGCGACCATCGACCGCGGCGAATCCGCCGGCAGCACCGGCTCCTGTCGAAACTGCGCCGCCGGCTGTCGAACCGGCGCCCACCGCCGGGGCCGACGTGTGGGAGCGTTTGCGCAACAGCTTTGCCATGCCCGGTTGCGACGCCGACCCCGCCGTGCTGGCGTGGGCCAAACGCTACACGCGCCATCCGCAGCGGTTTGAAAGCCAGCTGCAGGCCGTGTTGCCGCGCCTGGTCTACGTGCAGCAGGTGGCCGACCGCTACGACGTCGCCGGCGAGTTCGTGCTGCTGCCCTGGGTGGAAAGCCACTTCCAGCCGGTAGCAGCACACAAGCGCCGCCCGGCCGGCATGTGGCAGATCATGCCGGTGACCGCGGGCGCGATGGGGCTGCGTGTCGATGGCCACTACGACGGCCGGCTCGACGTGCCCGCTGCCGCCAATGCGGTGATGAAACTGCTCGAGCAGTACCACGAGCAATTCCACGACTGGCGCGTGGCCGATTACGCATACAACGCCGGCGAATTCAGGATACGCAAGATGATCCGGGTGCACGGCATGCCTGCGGAGCAGCCGGCAATCCCGCACTGGCCCGTGCACAAGGTGACGCGCGAACACTTGGTCAAGCTGCTCGGCATGGCCTGCGTCGTGCGCGAACCGGAACGCTTCAACGTCAGCCTGCCCACGCTGCCGGACGAGCAGCATCTGGTGCAGACCGAACTTCCCCACTCGATGGCGATCACGCGGGCAGCCGATCACGCCGGCATGTCGGTGGAGGCGTTGAGACATTTAAACCCGGCATTCCGCAACAACACGATCGATGCGAGCAAGGCCCCCTACCTGATTCTGCCGGCCCGCCACGCCCGCCAGTTCCGCGACGCCTTGCTGGAGCAGGCCAGCCGCCGTGCCGGCGGCGATTTTCTGGCCGGCCCGGGTAGCGGCTATAGCGCGGCCGACCCGGCGCCCGGGGCGAACATGGCCGGGAGGATCCATACCGTGAAGCGTGGCGACAGCCTCTGGCAGATCGCCCGCACCTATTCGATCAGCGTCAGCCAGCTGCAGCGCTGGAATCGCCTGGCCGGCCACACGCTGAAGCCTGGGCAGACCCTGACGGTAAGCGCGCCGAACCAGTAAAGGTCCGGGCAATCGCCACCATTCCCCCCGCAAAAGCGGGGATGACGAGCAAAAAGCGGCACATTCCGGATTCCGCCGCGCGAACGGCAAGCGCTGCGCCGTCCGCGCCGGCGGTGTGCCAACACCGCGCCCGTCCGTCCGCCCGCGACACGTGAAAAGGGGCAGCCGAAAGCCGGCTGCCCCTTCTGCATGATGCCGGTCGCGCCCGACCGCCGACGGCTCAGAGCCGCTGCTGGTTGATCTTGATCTTGGTCTTCGCCTTGAGCTGGTCGATCAGCTCGCGCGTGGCTTCATAGCCATAGGCCTGAGCCATCTGCTGGCGCAGCGACTCGCGCTGCTCCGGCGGCACCTTGGACAGGTCGCCATCCTGCACCTTGTCGACGGCCAGCAGCACGTAGCTGCCGTCCTGCATGTCCACCGCGGCGTACTGCGGCTTGCCCGCCGTCGGATGCGGCAGCAGGAACGCCTGCGTCAACAGCGGCGCCGGCATCTGCGCACGCCGTTCCACCTCGTTCGCCGTGGTGATGCTGGCACCCAGCGACTTCGCCACGTCGTCCATCGACTCGCCCTTGCGCAGGCGCGCCAGTGCCTCGTCGGCCTGCTTCTTCTCGATGGCGGCGACGCGCGCGTCGAGGATCTTCTGCCGCACGTCGGCCCGCACTTCCGCCAACGGCTTGGCGGTCGCCGGTACGTGCTGGTCGACGTGGATCACCACCGAGTGGTTGTTGCCCAGATCGATCAGGCCGGAATTGTTGCCCTGGACCAGCACGTCGTCACTGAACGCCGCCGCGACCACTTTCGGGTTCGCCGCCACACCTTCGCCGCCTTTGCGCGTAAACAGCGCCGTGGTCTTGATCGGCAACTTCAGGGCAACCGAAGCCGGCTCCAGCGAGGTCGGGTTCTGATAGGTGTTGTCGGACATCTTGCCCGCCACGTCGTTATAGGTGCGGTCGCGCTCGGCCGTGGTCGCTTCCTTGACCAGCTGGTCGCGCACCTCCTCGAACGGCTTGGACTCACCGCTGCGGATGTCGCGCAGCCAGATGATGTGGTAGCCGTCGGAGGACAGCACCGGCTTGGAGATCTGCCCCTTCTGCATGGCGAACAGGGCCGAATCGAAGGCTTCGTTGGTCACGCCCTTTTCCAGCCAGCCCAGGTCGCCGCCCAGGCGACGCGAACCCAGATCCTGCGAATCCTGCTCGGCCAGTTTGGCGAAGTCGCCCGGGTTGGCTTCCGCCGCGATCTTCTCGGCCTTCGCCAGGGCGGCCTTCTGCTGCTCCGGCGTGGCGTTGGCCGGCACGTTGATCAGGATGTGCGAGACCAGCCGCTGTTCCGGCTGCACGAACCGCTGCTTCTCGTTCGCGTAGCGCTTCTTCAGCTCCTCGTCGCTCGGCTCCGCCGCCAGCGGCAGATCAGCGCCGACGACCTCGACGTACTTCACCGAGACCTGCTCGGGGTTCATGTAGTCGGCCTGGTGCGCCTTGTACCAGCTTTCGATCTCGGCATCGCTGACCGTGTTGTTTTCCAGCGCGGGACGCGGAAGCTGGAAGTAGCGCAGGTCACGACGCTGGCTGAGCAGTTTCAGGAAGCTGTCGAGCTGGGCGTCGCTGGTGCTGGTGCTGGCGTTGATCGCCGCCGGCAGCAACTGGGTGGCCAACGACGCGCGGATCTCGTTCTCGAACATCTCCGGGGTCTTGTACTGGCTGGTGAGCCACGCGCGGTAGCTGGTGGCGTCGAACTGGCCGTTGACCTGGAACGCCGGAATCGAGGCAATGTAATCGCGCATGGCCTGGTCCGAAACCCGCAGGCCCCAGTCCGCATTGGCCTGCAGCAGCAATTGCTCATCGATCATGCCGTCGAGGATGCGCAGCTTCGTCTCGTTCTTCTCGAAGGCGCTGGAGTCGAACTGCTCGCCCTGCTGTTCGGCTGCCTGCTGCCGCAGCTGGTTCACGCGATCCTGGTAGGCGCGCTGATCGATCTCGTGCTTGCCGACTTTCGCCACGAAAGCGTCGTCGTTGGACATGAAGTAGCTCTCCATGCCGAACAGCGACATCGCCAGGACGGCGAGGCCGAGCACGATGATGGACGGCCATCCGTGCATCTTGTTACGCATTGCCTGCAGCATTGCAATCTTCCCGCAAGGTGGTGAGAGCGCGCGATGCGCGAATGGAACAAACCGCCTGCCGGCGTGCGTACGAGACCGCGCGTGCGCACGTCGCTCAAATGACAAGGGCGCCACACGGGCGCCCTTGCGAACTGTGGCGGAGTGGACGGGACTCGAACCCGCGACCTCCGGCGTGACAGGCCAGCATTCTAACCGACTGAACTACCACTCCGCATTTTTCTGGTGGGTGCTGTAGGGATCGAACCTACGACCACCGCCTTGTAAGGGCGACGCTCTACCGCTGAGCTAAGCACCCAAAACCAAGCGTTAGCCGCTTAGTTTAGGGCATCCTTGAGGGTCTTGCCAGCCTTGAAGGCAGGCACCTTCGAGGCCTTGATCTTGATCGCCTCGTTGGTGCGCGGGTTGCGGCCAGTGCGGGCGGCGCGCTTGCGCACCGTGAACGTGCCGAAGCCCACCACCGAGACATCCTCGCCTTTCTTCAACGACTTCTGCACGGTCTCGAAAAAGGCTTCGAGAGCACGGCCAGCGTCGGCCTTGGTCAGCTCGGCCTTCTCGGCGATGGCATTGATCAGATCGGTTTTATTCATTGAAAAACTCCCTTGTTCGGATTTCGTCGGGGCGGTCGGTCCGGAGACGGGACAGCAGCGACATGGATGGTTGGCTCATGCCTGGGCCGTAACGCAACCCCGCATCGCTGCGCTGACATACAACGCCGGGACTGCGGTAGCGCCTTTATACCAGCGCCTTGCCGGGCTCCGCAACACAAGTCACAGCAACGTTTCCCGGAGATTCGCTACTTGTGCAAGCGCCTGCAAAACCGATACCGCGGAAGTGACTGGACAACTTCGTCGACCCGCAGGGAAAACCAAAAAAGTGCCCTGCATGGCAGGGCACTTCGGAGGGAACACAATCGGCGAGGGAGCGCCGGGCGATCAGTGCGTCAACGAGTGCCCTTCCGTCGACTCGCCGGCAACCGCAGCAGGTGTGGTTTCCTTGGCCGGGTTCGGCTGCAACGGGCGCTCCAGGGCGATATCCAGCACCTCGTCGATCCAGCGCACCGGATGGATCTCCAACGACGAGGTGATGTTGGCCGGCATGTCCACCAGGTCCTTCTTGTTTTCCTCCGGGATGATCACCGTGGTGATTCCGCCGCGATGTGCCGCCAGCAGTTTCTCCTTGAGGCCGCCGATCGGCAGCACGCGACCGCGCAAGGTGATCTCGCCGGTCATGGCCACCTCCGAGCGCACCGGCACCTTGGTCAGCACGGAAACCAGCGCCGTGCACATGGCGATGCCGGCGCTGGGGCCGTCCTTCGGCGTGGCACCTTCGGGCACGTGCACGTGGATGTCGAACTTCTGATGGAACTCCGGATCAATGCCCAGCCGGTCAGCCCGCGCGCGCACCACCGACAGCGCCGCCTGGATCGATTCCTTCATCACGTCGCCAAGCTGGCCGGTGTGCACCAACCGACCCTTGCCGGCCACCACCGAGGCTTCGATGCTGAGCAGCTCGCCGCCGACCTGGGTCCAGGCGAGCCCGGTGACCAGGCCCACCTCGTTCTGCAGTTCCTTGCGGCCGAAGTCGAACCGGCGCACGCCCAGGTAGTGATCCAGGTTGGACGAATCCACCTTGACCCGATCGGGACCGGTCTTGGCTTTGCCCTTGGCCGCTTTCGCCGGCACCGCCTTCGCCTTGGCCTTCTTCACCTGGCCCAGAGCCAGCTCCTTGACCACCTTGCGGCAGATCTTGGAGATCTCGCGTTCCAGGTTGCGCACGCCCGACTCGCGCGTGTAATAGCGCACGATATCGCGCAAGGCATCCTCGGTGACGCTGAGTTCCTCGGGCTTCAGGCCATTCGCCTTGAGCTGCTTCGCCAACAGGTACTTCTGCGCGATGCCGAGTTTCTCGTCCTCGGTGTAGCCGGGGATGCGGATGACTTCCATGCGGTCCAGCAGCGGGCCGGGAATGTTCAGCGAATTGGCGGTAGCGATCCACATCACCTCGGAAAGGTCCAGGTCGACCTCCAGGTAATGATCGTTGAACGCATGGTTCTGCTCCGGGTCGAGCACTTCCAGCAACGCCGACGACGGGTCGCCGCGGAAGTCCATCGACATCTTGTCGATCTCGTCCAGCACGAACAGCGGGTTCTTCGTACCGATCTTGTTGATGTTCTGCACGATGCGGCCTGGCATCGAGCCGATATAGGTACGCCGGTGGCCACGGATCTCGGCTTCGTCACGCACACCACCGAGGCTCATGCGCACGAATTTCCGGTTGGTTGCCTTGGCGATCGACTGCCCCAGCGAGGTCTTGCCCACGCCGGGCGGGCCGACCAGGCACAGGATCGGGCCCTTCATCACCGACACGCGCTGCTGCACGGCGAGGTATTCGAGGATGCGCTCCTTGACTTTCTCCAGGCCGAAGTGGTCGGCGTCGAGTACCTCCTGCGCCAGCTGAAGATCCTTGCGCACCTTGCTGCGCTTTTTCCATGGCACGCCGACCAGCCAATCGAGGTAGTTGCGCACCACGGTGGCCTCGGCCGACATCGGCGACATCTGCTTGAGCTTGCTGAACTCCTGCCGCGCCTTGGCCAGCACGGCCTTGGGCATGCCGGAGCCTTCGATCTTCTTCTGCAGCTCCTCGGTCTCGTTGGGTCCATCCTCGCCGTCGCCGAGCTCCTTCTGGATCGCCTTCATCTGCTCGTTGAGGTAGTACTCGCGCTGGCTCTTCTCCATCTGCGACTTGACCCGGCCGCGGATGCGCTTCTCCACCTGCTGCAGATCCATCTCGCCGTCGACCAGGCCGATCAGCAATTCCAGCCGCTGGCCGACGTCGGCGGTTTCCAGCACCTTCTGCTTGTCGGCCATGCGCACCGACAGGTGCGCGGCGATGGAGTCGGCCACACGCGAGGGATCGTCGATGCCGGACAGGCTGGCCAGCACTTCCGGCGGCAACTTGCGGCTCTGCTTGACCAACTGCTCGAACAGCGAGATCAGCGTGCGCGAGACAACGTCGAGCTCACGCTCCTTGGCGTTGTAGACCGGCTCGATCACCCGCGAACGGGCGGTGAGCATGCCGTCTTGCTCCTTGAAGTCCTCCACCGACACGCGCGACTGGCCTTCGACCAGCACCTTGACCGTACCGTCGGGCAATTTCAGCAATTGCAACACGCCGGCAAGCGTGCCGACCTGGTGCAGGTCGGTGATCTCCGGGTCGTCGATATCCGGGCTCTTCTGGGCAATCAACAGGATCTGCCGCTCGCCTTCCATCGCGCGCTCCAGCGCACGCATGGACTTGTCGCGACCAACGAACAGCGGGATGACCATGTGTGGATAGACCACCACGTCGCGCAGCGGCAACACCGGCAGAGCGTCCAGCACAACAGGGAGGGGGGCGTTCTTGGCCATGTAAAAAAAGGTCTCTCGGGCTTGGATCTGGTTTCGTCCCGACACTGCGCCGGGCCCGTCAACTCGTCAAGTGGAGGCGGTCGGGAGCCTACTCAAGTCGGGCGACCAGAAACAGAACGGCCCCGGCGAAACCGCCGGAGCCGTCGTCAGCCACCGCCGAGGCAGGAAATCAGGCGGCGTCGCCACCATCACTCGCAGCCCGCTGCTGCAGGTTGCCACGATAAATCAGGTAGGGCTCGGCCTGACCCTCTATCACCGCATCGTCCACCACCACCTTGCTGACGTGCTCCAGCGAGGGCAGCTCGTACATCGTGTCCAGCAGCACCTGCTCCAGGATGGTGCGCAGGCCGCGCGCGCCGGTCTTCCGCTTGAGCGCCTTGCGGGCGATCGCCTGCAGCGCTTCGGGACGGAACTCCAGCTCCACCTCCTCCATCTCGAACAGCCGCTTGAACTGCTTGGTGACCGCGTTCTTCGGCTCGGTAAGGATCTTCACCAATGCCGCCTCGTCCAGCTCGTCCAGGGTAGCCACCACTGGCAGGCGCCCGACGAACTCCGGGATGAGGCCGAATCGCACCAGGTCGGCCGGCTCCACGTCAGCCAGTACCTTGCCCAGGTTCTCGGTGCGTTCCTTGCTGCGTACCTCGGCGGAGAAACCGATGCTGGTGTTCTCGGAACGCTGCTGGATCACCTTCTCCAGCCCGGCAAATGCGCCGCCGCAGATGAACAGGATGTTCTTGGTGTCGACCTGCAGGAACTCCTGCTGCGGGTGCTTGCGCCCGCCCTGCGGCGGCACCGAGGCCAGCGTACCTTCGATCAGCTTCAGCAGCGCCTGCTGCACGCCCTCGCCGGACACGTCGCGGGTGATCGACGGGTTCTCGCTCTTGCGCGAGATCTTGTCGATCTCGTCGATGTAGACGATGCCCGACTGCGCCTTCTCGACATCGTAGTCGCACTTCTGCAGCAGCTTCTGGATGATGTTCTCGACGTCCTCGCCCACGTAGCCGGCCTCGGTCAGCGTGGTGGCGTCGGCGATCGTGAACGGCACGTTGAGCAGGCGCGCCAGCGTCTCGGCCAGCAGCGTCTTGCCGGAGCCGGTCGGGCCGATCAGCAGGATGTTGGACTTGCCCAGCTCGATGTCGTCGCTCTTCTGGCGTGACTCGATCCGCTTGTAGTGGTTGTACACCGCCACCGCCAGCGCCTTCTTGGCGCGGGTCTGGCCGACCACGTACTGATCCAGCGATTCGCGGATCTCCTTGGGCTTGGGCAGCTGGGTGCGGCCGGAAGCCGCTTTTTCCTCCAGCTCCTCGCGGATGATGTCGTTGCACAGCTCCACGCATTCGTCGCAGATGAACACGGACGGACCCGCGATCAGCTTGCGCACCTCATGCTGGCTCTTGCCGCAGAACGAGCAATAGAGAATCTTGCCGCTGTCGCTGGAACGCCCCTGCCGGTCGTCGCTCATACTCTCGATCCCGCTGGTAAATCTGAATGCGCCGCGAGAATAGCACAGGGCTCCGCGTCTGCAGGCAGACGCAGAGCCCATCCCGCGACCCTGGGTTAAAAGCTCGAAATCAGGCCGATTTCACCGTTTCTCCGGCGCGCTTGTCGAGCACCTCGTCGATCAGGCCGTAGGCCTTGGCGTCGGCGGCGCTCATGAAGCGGTCGCGCTCCATGTCCGCTTCGATCTTCTCCAGCGTCTGGCCGGTGTGCTGGACATAAAGCTTGTTCAGGCGCTCGCGGATATACAGGATCTCGCGGGCCTGGATCTCGATGTCGGTGGCCTGGCCCTGCGCGCCGCCGGAAGGCTGGTGGATCATCACGCGCGAGTTCGGCAGGGCGAAACGCTTGCCCTTGGCGCCGGCCATCAACAGGAACGAACCCATGCTGCAGGCCTGGCCGATGCACATCGTGCTCACGTTCGGCTTGATGAACTGCATGGTGTCGTAGATCGCCAGACCGGCGGTGACCGCGCCGCCCGGGCTGTTGATGTAGAAGTTGATGTCCTTGTCCGGGTTCTCCGACTCCAGGAACAGCATCTGCGCGACGATCAGGTTGGCGACCTGGTCGTTGACCTCGCCCACCAGGAAGACCACCCGCTCCTTCAGCAGGCGCGAGTAGATGTCGTACGACCGCTCGCCACGAGCGGTCTGCTCGACGACCATCGGCACCAAATTGAGGTTCTGGATCGGATCCATGGCCATGTTTGCAGCTCTCCGCTCGATGGGCCTGATTGCTCAGGCGTTGGCTGGGCGCATCACGTCGTCGAAGCTCAGGTCCAGCTGGGTGGTATTGGCGTGCTCGGCCACCCACTCGGCTACCTGGTCTTCCATCACGCGATTTTGCAGCCCTGACATCAGTTGGGGATCACCGTTGTAGAGTTCAATGACCTTTTCCGGCTCCTCGTAGGTGGAGGCGATCGCCGCCAACTGCTCGGCCACGCGCTTGCGGTCGATCTTGATCTCCTGCTTGCGCGCGATCTCGCCCATCAGCAGGCCGGCAATCACGCGCTGGCGTGCGATCGGCATGGCGGCCTCGATCAGCTGCTGCGGCGGCTGCTGGCCCTGCGGCACGCTGCCGGCGGCCATGCTGCGCGCCTCGGATTGCACCAGCAGCTTCGGCACGTCCAGCCCCGCGTGCGCCGTGGCCAGCTTCTCCGCCACTTCGGACTTCAGGCGCGCCATCAGCGCTGCCTTCAGTTCGCGTTCCAGATTCGCGCGAACTTCCTTGCGGAACGTCCCCAGGTCGCCGTCGGCGATGCCGAACAGCTTGGCGAACTCGGTGTCGACCTCCGGCAGCTTCGGCTCCTGCACCTTGATGATGCTGAAGTTGACCCGAGCGCTTTTGCCGGCCAGCTGCGCGTTGCGAAAATCCTCCGGGAAGGCGATCTCGGTCTCGAAGGCGTCGCCCGCCTTGCGACCGGTCAACGCCTCGTCCAGCGCCTTGAACAGGGTGCCCGAGCCCAGCACGCTGCCGGCACGCTCCAGGCCCTCGGCAGGGAACCGGTAGTCGCCGGCCTCGGCCGAATACTCGAACATCACGAAGTCGCCCTCGGCCGAGGCGCGATCCACCTCATCGAAGCTGCGGCGCTGCTGGCGCAGGGTTTCCAGCATCTTGTCGATGTCGGCATCGGTCACCACCGCCACCGCGCGGCTGATTTCGAGCGCGCTCACGTCGACCGCCGGAAACTCCGGCATGATCTCGAACGTCGCGGTATAGGCAATTTCGCCATTTTCCGGCCGGCCGGTGGTGTCGATCGCCGGGTTGGCGATCGGCTGCAGCTTCTCCTGCGCCACCGCCTCGCGCAGCGTGCTGCCGATCAGGTCCGACAGTACCTCGCCACGCACCTGGTCGCCGAAGCGCTGCTTGATCACCGTGGTCGGCACCTTGCCCGGGCGGAAGCCCTTCAGGCGCACCGTGCGACCCATCTCCGCGATGCGTGCGCTCACCTGCGTCTCGAACCGCTCCGCGGGGAATTTCACCGTGAGCTTGCGCTCGAGCGTGCCGATGTTCTCAACCGAAACCTGCATGACGTCTCCTGGTACTACCTGATGTTGTGGCCCTGTCGTCGGCGCCAGGGCGGCCGCGCCGCCAGAAAAACTGAGGAATCCGCGGGGCATGGTGCGAAAGGGGGGACTCGAACCCCCACGGGGTTAACCGCCAGAACCTAAATCTGGTGCGTCTACCAATTCCGCCACTTTCGCTCTGCACCCTCGCCAGACGCGCGTAACCATCGGATTCTGAAACCGATTGTCGCCTGCCAGCGCGCCCATGCAGGCGCCTTCGCGGCTGCGCTCGCCTAAGTCGATGATTCCCTTATGCGAAAGCGGGCCATTCTAAGGTTGCACGAGGCTGCAGCACAAGCGCAGCGACGGCGCCAGGGAGGGCGACGCGAGGCCTTTCGCCCCGCGCAAAGCAGAACGCCGATCGCAGGCGATCGGCGTTCTGGATTGGTGGGCCGTGAAGGATTCGAACCTTCGACCAATTGATTAAGAGTCAACTGCTCTACCAACTGAGCTAACGGCCCAGGAAACCTGGGATGGAACTGGGGTGGATGATGGGATTCGAACCCACGACAACCGGAATCACAATCCGGGACTCTAACCAGCTGAGCTACATCCACCATCGACCTGATACTGGTGCGCCAGACAGGACTCGAACCTGCAACCGTCGGCTTAGAAGGCCGATGCTCTATCCGGTTGAGCTACAGGCGCAGTCGCTGCAGGTAGAACGTTTCGCTGGTCGGGGTAGAGGGATTCGAACCCCCGACTTTTGCGTCCCAAACGCAACGCTCTACCAGACTGAGCTATACCCCGCTTTCGAATCACCGGCCAAGCCACCACCGGAGCCTTGAAATGTTACGGGTGCCGCCTCGCTCAGTCAATCCGTATCGAAGCACACCTTGTGTTTCTTGATCATCGTTTCCGCCGGAAACCACGAGGCTCCGGATGAAAACAAAACGGGGTGCAAGCACCCCGTCTCGCAGAATAAAAATGGTGCGCCCGGAGAGATTCGAACTCCCGACCACCTAGTTCGTAGCCAGGTACTCTATCCAACTGAGCTACGGGCGCACTGAAAAATCTTTGCAGCGCTGCCCGGATGTCCGAACATCGAGGCCGCGAAGCAAGGAGCGGAATTATTCAGGCTCCGCTCGCCTGCGTCAACCCTTTTCGTGAAATTTCTTCACCGAATTTTCCATGCCCGACAAACGACTGCCGATGACGCGCCCTCCCGTCATGCGCGCCTGCGTGCGGCACCCCGAGAAATCCATCCGGACACGAAGAAGGCGGCCATTGGCCGCCTTCTCTCGTTGCATCGGTATGGCCGTCCAAATCGCGGTCAGCTACCCAGGCCGGTGCGGCTCTGCGGCGCCGGGTCGCCGACCTTGCCGACGGTCGAGCCGGCACCGCCCTTCGGCGGCGGAGGCGGCGGCGGAGTGGCGCCAGTCGAGGTGTCCTTGCTCCAGTCAGCCGGCGGCCCCGGCACGCGGCCGGCCATGATGTCGTCGATCTGGCGCGCGTCGATCGTCTCGTATTGCAGCAGCGCATCGGCCATGGTGTGCAGCTTGTCGAGGTTCGCGGTCAGCAGTTCCTTACTGCGCGCATAGGCGCGATCGAGGATGCCGCGCACCACTTCGTCGATCTTGCTGGCGGTCTCGTTGGAAATGCTCTTGTGCTGGGTCACCGAGCGACCCAGGAACACCTCGTCCTCGTCCTCACCGTAGGTGATCGGACCCAGTTCGTCGGAGAGGCCCCACTTGGTCGCCATGTTGCGCGCCATCTTGGTGGCCCGTTCGATGTCGTTGGAAGCGCCCGTGGTGACCTTGTCGTTGCCGAAGATCAGTTCCTCGGCCACGCGCCCGCCGTACAGGGAGCACAGCTGCGACTGGATCGCCACGCGGTTGATGCTGTACTTGTCGCCCTCGGGCAGGTACATGGTGACGCCCAGCGCGCGCCCGCGCGGGATGATGGTGACCTTGTAGACCGGGTCGTGCTCGGGCACCAGCCGGCCGACGATGGCATGGCCGGCCTCGTGATAGGCAGTGAGCTTCTTCTCGTCCTCGCTCATCGCCATCGAGCGGCGCTCGGTACCCATCAGGATCTTGTCGCGCGCCTTGTCCAGGTGACTCATGCGCACTTCGCGCGCGTTCTCGCGCGCGGCGAACAGCGCCGCCTCGTTGACCAGATTGGCCAGGTCGGCGCCAGAGAAGCCCGGCGTGCCGCGCGCGATGGTCATCGCATCGACGTCGCTGGCGATCGGCACCTTGCGCATGTGCACCTTGAGGATCTGCTCGCGGCCGCGCACGTCGGGCAGACCCACCACCACCTGGCGGTCGAAGCGGCCCGGACGCAACAGCGCCGGGTCCAGCACGTCGGGGCGGTTGGTCGCGGCGATTACGATGATGCCTTCGGTACCTTCGAAGCCGTCCATCTCGACCAGCAGCTGGTTCAGGGTCTGCTCGCGCTCGTCATGGCCACCACCCAGGCCGGCGCCGCGATGGCGGCCGACCGCGTCGATCTCGTCGATGAAGATGATGCACGGCGCATGCTTCTTGGCCTGCTCGAACATGTCGCGCACGCGGCTGGCGCCCACGCCCACGAACATCTCGACGAAATCCGAACCGGAGATCGAGAAGAACGGCACCTTCGCCTCGCCGGCGATCGCCTTGGCCAGCAGGGTCTTGCCGGTGCCGGGCGGGCCAACCATCAGCACGCCGCGCGGGATCTTGCCGCCCAGCTTCTGGAAGCGGCCCGGATCGCGCAGGAATTCGACCAGCTCGCCGACCTCCTCCTTCGCCTCGTCGCAACCGGCGACGTCGCTGAAGTTGACCTTGATCTGGTCCTCGCCCTGCAGCTTGGCACGCGAACGGCCGAAGCTCATCGCGCCACGGCCGCCGCCGCCGGACTGCATCTGGCGCATGAACCAGATGAACACGCCCACGATCAGCAGCACCGGCAGCCAGCTGATCAGCAGACCGATCAGCGAGAAGCCTTCGGAAGGATCCTGACGGACCTCGACGCCCTTGTCCTGCATCTGCTTGACCACCTCGTTGGTGGAGAAGCCGAGCATCGGCGCGACCGTGCGGAACGGGCTGCCGTCCTTCAGCTTGCCGCTGATGGTGGCCGGCTGGTCGGCGCTGATCGTGGCGGTGGCGACGTTGCCGTTGTCCACGCTCTGCACGAACGAGCTGTATGGCAGGTCGGACGAGGCCGCGCCATGCGGGTTGAAGCTCTGGAACACGGTGAACAGGACCACCGCGATGATTACCCAGAGCAACACGTTTTTCGCTGTTTCATTCATGCACGGTTCTCGCCGGATGCGCAGCGGCTGACTTGAAGCCCGTCGCCAGCGCGTATACCTCACGTGAACGCGCGCGTGAGGCCTTGGGTTTACGCATGGTTACGCGGGTGAAGTCCGCGCGCAAGCTGCGCAAGTAATCGTCGAAGCCGACTCCCTGAAACAACTTGATCAGGAACGAGCCGCCCGGCTTTAGCCACTGCCGGCTGAAATCCAGCGCCAGCTCGGCCAGACCCATGGCGCGGATCTGGTCGGCCAGCGCGACACCACTCATATTGGGGGCCATATCGCACAGCACAAGATCCACCCGGAGCCCTTCCAGGCGGGATTCCAGCTCGTGCAGCACGGTTTCCTCGCGGAAGTCGCCCTGCAGAAAATCCACCCCGGCAATGCTCTGCATCGGCAGGATGTCCAGCGCGAACACCTTGCCGCTGTCGCCCAGCCGGTTGCGCACCAGTTGCGACCAGCTGCCAGGTGCCGCGCCGAGATCGACCACGTTGATGCCGGGCTTCAGCAGGCGGTCACGCTCGATCAGTTCCTCCAGTTTGTACACCGCGCGCGAACGCAGGCCCTCGGCCTGGGCCTTCTTCACGTATTCGTCGTTGAAGTGTTCACGCAGCCAGACGGCGCTGCTCTTGCTGCGGGCCATGTCGTCAAGGTCGTCGATTGGGGGAGCGGGTGGGCGCATGATACCCTTTGCCGTTCATTGACCGCGAATCGAGCATCGCCGCATGGCCCTTTCCCCCTCGCAGATCCGCTACCTGCGCAGCCTTGCCCATGACCTGAGCCCGGTCGTCCTGCTCGGCAACAAGGGCGCCAGTGAAGCCGTGGTCAAGGAACTGGGCCTGGCGCTGGACATCCACGAACTGGTCAAGGTGAAGCTGTCCGGCGGCGACAAGGACGAGCGGCAGGCCCAGATCGACACCCTGACCCGGGGCACCGGGGCCGAGCCGATCCACCAGATCGGCCATGTCGTGGTGCTGTTCCGCCGCAATACCGACGAACCGAAGATCGCGCTGCCACGCTGATGGACCTGTCGCTCGAACGCCCCGAGGGTTTTCTCTACGTGCGCCGCGTCAGTGCGCATGGCGTCACCGTGATCGATCGCGAACTCACCCGCAGTTTCCTGCTGGCGCCCGACCGCGCCGTCGAAAACTGGCCGATTACGGCCGCCGATGTGCTGGATGCCGGCCATGTGGACGCCCTGCTGGCGCTGCAGCCCGAGCTGGTCGTGCTGGGCACCGGCGAGCGTCAGGCATTCCCGGCCGCCGCGTTCATGGCCGGTTTCCTGCGCAAGGGCATCGGCGTCGAGGTGATGGACAACGCTGCCGCTGCCCGCACCTACAACCTGCTGGCTGGTGAAGGGCGGCGGGTGGTTGCCGGCTTCATCCTGCCGGCGGCCTGAACGCTGCCACCGCGATCAACGCGGCGGCAGG
Organism: Rhodanobacter sp.; assembly: GCA_024711345.1. Lineage (GTDB taxonomy): Bacteria > Pseudomonadota > Gammaproteobacteria > Xanthomonadales > Rhodanobacteraceae > Rhodanobacter. The sequence continues at coordinate 85,180 of JANJTA010000004.1, forward strand.
TAGCCCAGCGGATCGACCGGGTTGCCGTCCTTGCGGATCTGGAATCCCAGCTCGACGCGGGTGGTGCCGGTCGAACCCATCTCGGCGATCTGCTGGCCCATGCTGACCCGCTGACCTTCCTTGACCAGGCGCTTGCTGTTGTGGCCGTAGGCGGACAGGAAGCTGTCGTTGTGCTTGATGATCACCAGCTCGCCGTAGCCGACCAGGCCGTTGCCGCTGTACACCACCACGCCATCAGCGGCGGCACGCACCGCGTCGCCGGACTTGCCGGCGATCTCGATGCCGGGAATCGCATCGCCGCTCTGGAAGCGGCCCACCAGGCTGCCATCGGCGGGCCAGCGCCACTGCACGCCGCTGGTCACGCGCGAAACGCCGGCTGCGGCGGGCGCCGGCGGCGGCAAGGTGGCCGGCACGGGCGCCGGCACGCCGGCCACGGGCACCACCGACGTGCCCGCGGCGGCGGGCGCAGCCGGCTTTGCTGACGGTGGCGTGCTCGCCGCGGCGGCGGCCGGCGCGCTCGCCGCGGCGGACGAATGGGCCGGCGGCGCAATCGGCTCGAACACCGGCGCCGAATTCGCCGACGCTGCCGTCGCAGGCACAACACTGGCATGGCTGGGGGTGGCCGCCACCGGCGCAGCGGCGGTCCGCGCTGGCGGCGACAGCGTCAGCCGCTGCCCGGCCCAGATCGTGTACGGCGCGGCGATACCGTTCCATTGCGCCAGATCGCGGAAGTCCACGCCCTGGCGGAACGCGATCGAATACAGGGTGTCGCCCTTCATGACCACGTAACTGCCGCCAGGAACCGGCGTGCGGGCCGGCGTCGCGGCGATGGCGGTCGGGCGATGCACCCCGCTGTAGGCGTCGGCCGTCGGCTCCACCACGACCGAGCTTCGCAGGGTGCCGCAGCCGGCAAGCAGCAGGGTCGCAGCGAGGATGGCACAACACGGAAGAGATCGGTCCATGCGCACCAGCATACCGAGGCAGGCAGCCTTTTTCATGCGACGGCGCTGCGTGCTGCGCGGGCTCAGTGGAACCAGAGCCACCACACCAGCAACAAGGCCAGCAGCACCAGGGCGGCCCAGCCGATCCGTTCGATGTTCTCGTGCAGGATCCGTTCGGCACGCTCGCCGACCAGGCGGATCAGCAGCGCCAGCAGCCACACGCGCTTGCCGCGGCCCAGGCCGATGCAAAGCAGGAACGGCAGGATCGGCACGGCGATGATGCCGCACGCCCAGGTGACGAACTTCATCGGCACCACCGGCTGCAACGCCGCCAGGATCAGCACGCCGTACATGCCCCAGCGATGTTCGACCATCTGCCGGCTCAAGGTCGCCACGCCCTGTTCGATCGGCGCCAGCAGGTGCAGCGTGTCGAGCACCGGCCGCAGCGCATGGAACGCCCAATGCCCCAGCACGTAGCCCACCAGTGCGCCGAGCAGCGAGAACAGCAGGCTGATGTTGGCGAAGAAGAATGCCTTGTGCCGCTTGCCCAGCATCATCGGCGCCAGCATCGCTTCCGGCGGAATCGGAAAGATGAACGATTCGACGAAGCTCAGCGCGGACAGGTAGTACAGCGCCTTCGGCTCGCGTGCCCAGGTCAGCGCACGCGCATACAGTGCCCCGAACAGACGCATCAGCCGATCCCGCCCAGCAGCGGCACGAAACTGACCGCGCCCAGTTCCTCCTGGATGAAGTCGCCCTGGCCGTCGCCGCGCATGCGGATCAGGGTCTGCCGGCTGGGCGAGCCGACCGGCGCCACCAGCACGCCGGTGGGGCTGAGCTGGTCGAGGATGCGGGTGGGAATGGTGTCGCCGGCGGCAGTGAGGATGATCGCGTCGAACGGCGCCTCGTCCGGCCAGCCGAGCTTGCCGTCGTCGTAGCGCGAGCGCAGGTTGGTCAGGCCGAGCTGGCGGAAGCGCCGGCGCGCCTGGCGCAGCAACGCCTCGATCCGCTCCACCGTGAACACCTGCGGCACCAGCGCCGCCAGTACCGCCGCCTGGTAACCGGAACCGGTGCCGATCTCCAGCACCTTCTGCGGCACACCGAATTCCAGCAATGCCTCGGTCATGCGCGCCACCACCCACGGCTGCGAGATGGTCTGGCCGTGGCCGATCGGCAGCGCATCGTTCTCATAGGCATGCGCGTGCAGCGCCTGGTCGATGAAGTGATGGCGCGGCAGATTGCGGATCACCTCGATCACCCGCGGATCGCGGATGCCGCTGTCCTTCAGCACCCCCACCAGGCGATCGCGTGCGCGCTGCGAGGTCATCCCCTCGCCCTTCAGGTCCGCGGCGGACAAAGGATAGGTCATGGCTCAGGCCGCCTCATCGTTGCTGGCGCGGCCTGCCGCCATGGCGTCGCCCAGCGGCTGCATCCAGCTGCTGACCTTTTCCAGCGCCTGGAAGCGGGTCAGGTCGACGTGGATCGGCGTGACGGAAACGAAGCCGCGCCGCACGGCATTGAAGTCGGTGCCGGGGCCGGCGTCGTCCACCTCGCCGGCCGGGCCGATCCACCAGATCGGGCGCCCGCGCGGATCGGTCTGCGCGATGCACGGCGCCGCACGATGACGACGACCGAGCCGGGTCACTTCGAAGCCTTCGATTTCCGCCCACGGCCGGTCCGGCACGTTGACGTTGAGGATGGTGTCGGCCGGCAGCGGATCGACCAGCAGCCGCTGCATCAGCAGCAACACCGCCTTCGCCGCCGAGTCGTAGTGCTCACCCTTGTGGTCGCTGCTGACCAGCGACACCGCGATCGCCGGCAGCCCCAGGAAGCGCCCTTCCATCGCCGCCGACACCGTGCCGGAATAGATCACGTCGTCGCCGAGGTTGGCCGAATTGTTGATGCCGGATACGACCATGTCGGGCTCTTCGTCCAGCAGCCCGGACAACGCCAGATGCACGCAATCGGTCGGCGTGCCGGCGACGCGGTAGTAGCCGTTGCCCATCGGCAGCACGCGCAGCGGCGCATCGAGGGTCAGCGAATTGCTGGCGCCGGAGCGGTCGCGGTCGGGTGCCACCACCGTCACCTGGGCCACTTCGCCGAGACGCTCGGCAAGCACGCGAATGCCGGTTGCATCCACGCCATCATCGTTGCTGACCAGAACTCGCATGATGCTCCGTCGAAAGCTGATTGCGGACACGCTGGTCCATGACCCCACGGCGCGCGCCACAACCGCCGAGTTTACCGGAGCGCGATGCCGGTTTCACATCGCCGCTGCATCCGCTTTGCCGTCATGCATGCGCTTTGACTTAGCATGCAGGCATGAAGCGCCGCACCCCTGCGCCAGTCAACGAGGACGACAGCCGCCTGTTCCGCGAGGCGATCGGCGAGGTGCGCCCGCTGTCGCCGGCGCCCGCACCGCCGGCGACCGCGAAACCCGCGCCGCATCCGCGCATGCTGGAGGCGGACGAAGCGGCGGTGCCCGGGCAATTGCTGGACATGGCGTTCGACCCGGCGCTGCTCGAAGTGGGCGAGGAACTGGGCTACCTGCGCGACGGCTACCCGCCGAAACTGCTGCGCCAGCTCAAGCGCGGCCAGTTCAGCGTGCAGGACGACCTCGACCTGCACCAGATGAATGCCGCCGCCGCGCAGGCCAGCATCGTCGCCTTCCTGGCCGAGGCGAGGCAGCACGGCCTGCGCTGCGTGCGCATCGTGCACGGCAAGGGCCTGCGTTCGAAAGCCGCCGGACCGGTGCTGAAAGGCCTCACCGATCGCCTGTTGCGCCGGCGTGACGACGTGATCGCGTTCGCCTCGGCGCGGCCAGCCCTGGGCGGCACCGGGGCCGTGCTGGTGTTGCTGAAAGGCTGAGCGCGCCTACGGCGACGACGCCAGCTCGCGCACGACCACCGTGGCATACGCCCCGGCCGGCAGCTCGAACGACAGTTCCAATGCGTCTTCGCCCAGCCAGTGCCAGCGCAGGTCCTTCGGCAGTAGCCGCAGCGGACGGCGTTCCTGCTCCATCCGCGCCGCCGCCAGGCCCGCGGCCAGCTCGCTGTTCGCCGCACCGATCTCGCGTTCCAGCGCACCGGCCTCGCCCTGGCTCGGCGGCTCGCCCTGCCCCCACAACGGGCCGGACGGATGGATGTCGGCACGGGCCAGCCGGCCGGCCAGCGCCTCGGTGAACGGCTCCGGCCCGAACCACGAGCGCGAGCCGACCAAGGACCAGATTTCGCCATCCAGCGGGGTATCCCAGACGCCGCGCTCGACCCGCGTCGCCAGCACGCTGTTGAAGATGTGCGAACGCGCCGCGGACAACAGGAACGAGCGCTTGTCGCGATCCACGCGGCGGCCGCCGAACATTGCCCGGGCCTGCTCGACATTTCCGCCCTCGCGACCGAAACGCTGTTCGCCGTAGTAATTCGGCACGCCGCGCGCGGCGATCTGCGTCAGTACCTGTTCGGCTGCCGCGCGGTCGCCACGCACCTCGCGCAGCACCAGCACGAAGCGGTTGCCGCGCAGTGCGCCACGCTTGAGCTTGCGCGAGTGCCGCGTTGCCGCCAGCACCTTCACTTCCGCGTGCGGAAAGGCCGACCAATCCGGATCGGGCTTGCCGGCCAGTTGCACCGAGAACGTCTGCCTAGTCACCGCGTGGCGGTCCTTCAAGCCTGCGAAGCCCACCGCGACCGGCGGCACACCGGCGAACTTCGCCAGCTCGCGCGCCACCCAGTCGGTGTTCGTGCCGCGCTTCTCCACCCACAGCAAGGCGTGCTCACCCGTCCCGTCGGCGTCGTAGCCGAGGATCTCCTCGACCTGGAAATCCTCGGGATCGACGCGCAGGCGGGCGGTCAGTGGCGGTTCGCCGAAGGCATGGGGAAGTTCTGGCACGTCGAAATCCTTTGGTCCGCCCGTTTTTGGTAGATACCGTCTTGGCTCTCGTCAGGCAAGTGCGGTTTTGGGATCAAAAAGTTTGCCGGAACGGATGACGCCCCAGGCGATGTGGAGCAGCTTGCGCATGGCCGCACCCAAGGCGAGCTTGCGTGGCTTGCCGCGGGCGACCAGTCGATCGAACAAGGCACGCACGGCCACGTTGTGGCGGATGGCCGTCATCGCCGGCATGTAGAGCTTGGCGCGTAGCAGTGCATGACCCAGCTTGGACAGGCGACTTTGCCCCGCCCATTTGCCCGACTCGCGGATGGCGGGATTCATGCCGGCAAAGGCATCGAGCTTGCGCGGGTCGTCGAACCGGCGCAGGTCACCAGCGCATCCCAGCACAAAGGCCGCGGTGAGTTCGCCAATCCCGGGAATGGA
>JANJTA010000032.1 GCA_024711345.1 Rhodanobacter sp.
CCTTCACTGCCAGGCCGGCCTCCGCCTCACGCAGGAAGCCGATGATCTGCTCTTCGGAAAAGCGCTTCTTCACGTCCAATCTCCTTCGGATGGGGGATTGGACTCCAAACCGATGTGCTACTCAAAGGCGGGGGGACGTCGCCCGGACGACGGCGAAGTGCTATCCGGCGGTAACTTCCACGCCGAGCCGGTCGCGTTCGCAGCCGACCAGATCGCCATTGCGATTGCCGAAGTCGGCGCGCTGGCCGAGCGCCGGATCGCGCTGCTGGTCGATGCCACGCTGTCCGGCCTGCCTGCGTTTCTCGTCGATGATCCGGGCATCAACTCCGGCTTCATGATCGCCCACGTCACTGCCGCGTCTCTGGCCAGCGAGAACAAGACACTCGCGCATCCGGCCAGCATCGACTCGATTCCCACCTCGGCCAACCAGGAGGATCATGTCAGCATGGCCACGTTCGCCGCGCGCAAGGCCATCGACGTGGCGACCAATGTCCGGCGCATCGTGGCGATCGAGTTGCTGGCCGCTTGCCAAGGCCTCGACTTCCGACGCCCGCTGCAATCCTCTGAACCGCTCGAAGCCGCCCATGCTCTCGTGCGCCGCGTAGTGCCACGCTACGCCAAGGATCGCTATTTCGCCGCAAACATCACCCAAGCCGACGATTTGATCACTGCTGACGCCTTCGCGACGGTACTCGGCAATGTCTTTGTCGAGCGGTCCGCGTGATGGAGGGATGGCGGGGCCGTGTCGACTCATCTGACGACTCGGAGACGTTTCGTTGGCACCAAGTGGTGCGTCCAGTCACGCCAGGCGCCGCTCCCGGCGTTGCACTGGTAGGTTTCGCCAGCGATGAGGGCGTCAGACGCAACGGCGGACGTACCGGTGCGGCGGAAGGGCCCGCTGCGCTGCGGCAGGCATTGGCCAACTTGCCGGTTGCGCACGACGGGCCACTGTACGATGCCGGCGACGAAGTCTGCTCCGAGGGCAACCTCGAACATGCCCAGCACGAATTTGCCGCACGCATCTCTGCATTGATCGATGCCGGGCACCTTCCCATCGGGCTCGGTGGCGGACACGAGATCGCTTATGGGAGTTACCTGGGACTGGCCGGCAGCGCAAGCTGCCGCCGCCAGCGTATCGCGATCGTCAACCTGGACGCCCACTTGGATCTGCGTGACGGTCCGACGGCAAACTCAGGCACGCCATTCCTGCAAGCCATCCGGCACGCCCAGACGAACGGAACCGAACTCGACTACTTGTGTCTCGGCGTCAGCCCTTCAGCCAACACCCGTCGTCTGTTTGCCACCGCCGACGCCGTCGGCGCCCGTTACTGGCGCGATGAGGAACTCACCCTTCCCCAGGTGGAAGTGGTCATCGCCGCAATGATGGATCGATTGAGCTCCGCCGACGTCATCTACCTCACGATGTGCCTGGACGTGCTCCCCGAAGCCACCGCACCTGGTGTCAGTGCACCGAGTGCACGAGGCGTCGCCCTGGAGGTCGTGGAGCCCATCGTGCACGCCATCGCTCGAACCGGGCGGCTGCGCCTGTTCGATGTCGCGGAACTTTGCCCGCGGCTGGACCCCGCGGGCGCCACGGCTCGTGTCGCGGCACGCCTGATTCATGGCGTAGCGACGTATCGCCATGGCAACCAAAGCCAGCCGCGGAACTGACTGCGCCACCGCGGCCTCATGTACGACGGTACATGGAGGTGCCAACAAGCATCGGCCAACATGCGGCCATCGCGAGCTTCGATCACTGCAGATCCTGTCTCCGTCCACCGCGATAACCAATGCCGGCACATTCGGGTGATACAGCTCGTGACACGGAAGGGTTACCTGTCACGAGCTGCGCAAGGCGCCTGCTTATTGCTGCTGTACCGGTTTGATCGCCGTCACCGTGCTGCCCGCGCTGGCCTGACGCAAGGTGAATTGCACCTTGTCGCCGACTTTCACGTGCTTCAGCAGATCCGGCGAAGCCACCTTGAACGGCATTGTCATGGCCGGCCAGCCGATGGCGGCGATGGCCTCGTGCTGCAGCGTGACGGCACCTTTGGCCGTATCGATCGCCTTGACCACGCCGACGCCCTGCACATCGGCCGGCTTGGCGTCGTGCTGCATGCCGGACATGTTGGGATCCATCTGTTGGGCGACGACGAGGGTAGACGTAGCGATCAGCGCAGCGGTGATCGCGAAGGTAATGAGGTGCTTTTTCATGGATCAGTCTCCTTGGGTTGAGTTGGGTTGGTGGGTCAGTCGGTAACGAACCAGCAGGCGGAACGCGGCAGGAATGACGAGCATGGACAGTAAAGGCGCGGTGAGCATGCCGCCGACCATCGGCGCAGCAATGCGCTGCATGACTTCCGAGCCGGCGCCATGGCCGAGCAGGATCGGGAACAGGCCGGCGAGGATCACCGCCACCGTCATCGCCTTGGGCCGCACGCGCTGCACAGCGCCTTCGCGGATCGCCGCATCCAATGCAGCCGGCCCGGCATGAGGGTCGAGTGCGAGCTGGTGATCCCAGGCATGGCGCAGGTACAGCAGCATCACCACGCCGAACTCGGCAGCGACGCCCGCCAGCGCAATGAAGCCGATCATGGTCGCCACCGACACCGCGTGGCCGAGCAGCCAGATCAACCATAGCCCGCCGACCAGCGACAGCGGTACGCTGGCCATGATCAGCGCGGTCTCGCTCGCGCGACGAAATACCACGTAGATCAGGCCGAAGATGATTAGTAGCGCCAGGGGTACCACCAGTTCAAGGCGCTTCATGGCGCTGGCCAGGTATTCGAACTGGCCCGACCAGGCCACGGTGACACCTGGTGGCAACCGGACTTGCTGCGCCACGGCGCGTTGCAGGTCGGCGACCACCGCACCGAGGTCGCGACCCTTGTTGTCAACGTAGACATAGGTGGCCAGCTGGCCGTTCTCGCTCTTCAGCATGGAGGGCCCTTCGTCAATACGGATGTCGGCGACCTGGGCCAGCGTGATCTGTGCGCCATTCGCAGCGACGATGGGCAACTGTCGTAGCGCCGCCACCGAGTCACGCCGGACCCGCGGGTAGCGCACCACGATCGGATAGCGTTCACGTCCCTCTACCGTTTGTCCGATCGGATCGCCGCCAACGACGGCGGCGATCAGCTGCTGCAGTTGCTGCTGGGTTAATCCATAGCGCGCCGCCTCGTCACGGCGGATATGCACGTCCACATAGCGCCCGCTGGCGGCACGCTCGGCAATCGCCGAACCGACCCCGGGCACACCTTTCGCCACCACTTCGATCTGATCCGCGACCGTTTGCAGGACCGCCGGATCCGTGCCCAATACCTTGATGCCGATAGGGCTCTTGATGCCGGTGGCCAGCATGTCGATGCGATTGCGGATCGGTGGCACGAACAGGTTGGTCAGTCCCGGTACGTGCACGGCCTTGTCCAGCTCCGCCTTGAGCTTGTCCATCGTCATGCCCGGCCGCCATTGATCCTTCGGCTTGAAGGTGATGGTGGTCTCGAACATCTCCAGCGGGGCCGGATCGGTGGCGGTCTCTGCACGCCCGGCTTTGCCGAACACGTGATCGACCTCCGGCACGGTCTTGATCATGCGATCGGTCAGTTGCAGCAATTGGGCCGCCTTGCCGGCCGACAGTCCCGGCAAGGCGGTCGGCATGTACAGCAGCGTGCCTTCGTCCATCGCCGGCATAAATTCGCTACCCAGGCGGCTGGAGGGAACCACGGCGCTGAGCAGCAGGATTCCGGCCAACAGCAGCGTGGCTTTCGGATAACGCAGCACCGCCTCCAGGATCGGGCGATACAGCGCGATCAGGCCACGATTGAGCGGGTTGGTGCGCTCGTCGCGGATGCGACCGCGCACCAGATAGCCCATTAATACGGGCACCAGCGTCACCGCGAGGCCAGCCGCCGCGGCCATCGCATAGGTCTTGGTGAACGCGAGCGGCTTGAACAGCTTGCCTTCTTGCCCCTCCAGCGCAAACACCGGCACGAACGACAACGCGATGATCAGCAGGCTCACGAACAGCGCCGGACCCACTTCGGCGCTGGCCTCCGCGATCAGCGACCAGCGCGCGGCCCCCTGCGGTTCCTCGCCATCGTGCGCATGCCGCCAATGCTCCAGATGCTTGTGCGTGTTCTCGATCATCACTACGGCTGCATCGACCATCGCGCCGATCGCGATCGCGATGCCGCCGAGCGACATCAGGTTCGCCGTCACGCCCTGCAGGTGCAGCGCGATGAACGCGACCAGTACACCCAGTGGCAGCGTGATCACCGCGACCAGCGCCGAGCGCAGATGGCCGAGGAACAGCGCGCAGACCAGCGCAACCACCAGGAACTCTTCCAGCAGCTTGCCCCACAGGTTTTCCACCGCGGCATCAATCAACTGCGAGCGATCGTAGGTCGGCACGATCTCTACGCCGGCCGGCAGGCTGTGCTTGAGCTCGGCCAGCTTGACCTTCACCGCCTCGATCGCGGCCTTGGCGTTCTTGCCCGAACGCAGCACGACTACGCCGCCGGCGACTTCGCCTTGGCCGTCCAGCTCGGTGATGCCCCGGCGGAAGGTCGGACCACGACGTACTGTTGCCACGTCGCGCAGCAGCACCGGCACACCGCCAGCGTTGGTAATGATCGGCACCTGCTCGAAATCCTCCCGGCTGCGCAGATAGCCTTCGCTGCGCACCATCATCTCCGCCTCGCCCTGCTCGATCACCGAACCGCCATTGGCACCGTTCGCCCCGTTCACCGCATCCACCAGTTGCGACACGCTGATCCCTCGTGCCGCTAACGCTTGCGGGTCGGGCACGATCTGCCACGCGCGCTCCATGCCGCCGAGACTGGCCACCTCGGCCACGTCCGGCACGGTTTTCAATTGGTAGCGCAGAAACCAGTCCTGCAAGGCTCGTAGCTGACCGAGGTCGTGCTTTCCGGTGCGGTCGACCAGCGCGTACTCATAGATCCAGCCCAGGCCGGTGGCATCCGGACCCAACGCCGGCGTCACGCCGGTTGGCAGGCGGTCGCGCACCTGACTCAGGTACTCCAGAACGCGCGACCGCGCCCAGTACAGATCGGTGCTGTCGTCGAACAACACGTAGACGAAGGAATCGCCGAAGAACGAGTAGGCGCGCACGCTCTTCGCCCCCGGCACCGACAGCATCGTCGTCGCCAGTGGATAGGTGATCTGATCTTCGACCACCTGCGGCGACTGGCCCGGCCAACTGGTGCGGATGATCACCTGGGTGTCGGACAGATCCGGCAGCGCATCGACCGGCGTGCGCGTCACCGAGTACACGCCGATCAGGGCCAGCGTCAGCGCCGCCAGCAGCACGAACAGCCGATGCGCGATCGCAGCACGAATCAGGGCGGCAATCATGGGTGTGCTCCGTGCATATTCATGTTCGGCATCGGCGTGCCGCTGGCGGGGGCCGGGTTCGTCGCAGGATCGTTCAACCGCTCCAGCGCACCGGACAAACTCGCCTCCGAATCGATCAGGAACTGGCCGGAGACCACCACCTTCTCGCCGCCTTCGAGGCCAGCGAGAATTTCCGTGTAGCCGCCGGCCGCACGCCCGATCCGCACCGCGACGGCACGAAAGTGCCCTTCGGCATCGGCAACGATCACCCGTGCCTGGTTGCCGGTGGCAATCAACGCGTCGTCGGGTATCACCGGCATCGCGGCGCCGGGGGTCGGGTTGAGTTGCACGGTGGCGAACATGCCGGGACTCAACACGGCATCGGGGTTGTCGAGCACGATGCGCGCCCGCTGCGTGCGTGTCGCGCCGTCGATATCCGGCAGCACGGTTTCGACCGTGCCGTGGAACATGCGATCCGGCAGCCCATTGACCGTGACGGTGACCGGCGTGCCGCGGCGCACCGTCGCCGCCACCGCCTGCGGCAATGCCGCCTCAATCCACACGGTGGACAGGCCGTTCAAGGTCATCAGCGTCTGCCCCGCACTGACGCGCTGACCTTCGCGCACGTCCAGCGTGGTGACGACGCCCGCCGCCGGCGCATGCAGCGTGATCGCGGCACCCGCACCATGGCGCGCTGACCGGATGTCCGCCGCAGTGAGACCCAGCACCTGCAAACGCTGCCGTGCCGCAGCGCGCAGGTCGCGCGCATCGGCCGACTGTGCCTGCTCCAACGCTGCGTATTCAGCCAGCGCGCTGTTCCATTGCGGCGCCAGCAACTCGGCCAGTGGCGCACCGGAAGCGACCGCGGTGTACGGCGCACGCACATCGAGTCTGGCGATCACCGCATCGACCCGCGCACTGATCGTGCTGGCCTGGCGCAGATCCCAAGTGATGGTGCCGGGTACCTCGATCGCCGACGCCAGCACCCGCCGCTCGACCGGCGCCGTACGAACACCCAGATTTTGCACCGTGGCCGGATCGATCTGGATGCCGTCCTTGGCCACTCCTTCATCGGCATATTTGGCGATCATCTCCATGCCCATCGGCGACAGGCCTGGTTTGTCAAAATGCTGTTGAGGCACCATCGGGTCGTACCAGTACAGAATTTTTCTGTCGCCGGCCGACTTGGTCGACGCAACACTGCCGGTGTGCGCCGGTGTCGACGGTGCATGACGACGACCACCGAAATAGCCGACCACCAGCAGTACCGCCGCGAGCAAGACGCCGGCGAAAATCATCAGGACAGGTTTCATGGGCGCGCGCTTCATGGCGTCGTCTCCGAATTGGGTAGCAGATAAGCCAGCGCGGCCCACAGGCGCGCATGGGTCGCCAGCGCCTCGGCATAGGCCAGCCGCTGTTCGATTTCGTCACGACGGGCGTCGAGCCATGGCTGCATCGCACTGCCGCCACGGTATCCGGCGAGCGCCGTACGCGCGCGATCACGGGCGAGTGGAAGCAAGGTGTCTTGGTAACGCTGGATCTGTCGACCCCAACCCTGCCAACTGGTGATTGCGCGTGCGACCGCCTCGCGCTGGGCGCGGCGGGCATCTTCGTGGTCGGCCTGTACCGCGTCCCACTGCGCCTGTTTGGCGCTGATACCGCGATCCTGCCGGTTGCGGGTGAACAGCGGCAAGCTCACACCCACTTGCAATGTCACCATGTCGGGAAGCCCCGGCGCACGCCGGCCATAATCCACCGACACGTTCCAGTCTGGGTGTCTGGCCGCCCGCGCCTGTGCCAGCGCGGCCTGTGCCACCTGTTCGCGTGCCTGCCACGCCTGCATCGGCGCCTGTTGGTCGATGTGCAGCTCCAGGCGATCCGCCGTGACCGGCAGATGACCAAAATCCGGCGCCTCGGCTAGGACGGGAACACTTGGGCCCAGCCACCGCTGCAGGCCCGCTTGGGCGGCGATGAAATCCGCATCGACGGCCTCCAGCCGGTTGTCCAGTGTGGCCGCCTCGGTACGCGCTGCCAGCGCATCGGTGGCGCCGCCTTCGCCGCCGCGCAGGCGCGCCTGCGTGATCTGCACGGCCAGCGCGCTCTCGCTGCGCAACTCGTCCAGCAGCGCACGCTTCTGCTGCGTGGCCCACACCTCGATCCAGGCATCCGCAATGCGTTCGCGCACCGTCTGGGCGGCGGCCACATGCTCACTTTCGGCGGCATCGATTTGTGCAGCGGCCAGCGTGCGATCGGCAGCGCGCGCTGCCCGTGACGGGATGGTCTGTCCGATCCCGATCGTGCGCATGGTCATGCCGTCCGCGCGCAAGTTGAACGCCTCGGCGCCCGTCACCGGATAGTTGGAGAGCCCGGCCGTCAGCGACGGATCCGGCAACCGACCGGCGCGAACGGCTTCCTCGCGAGCAGCCCGAATATCGGCGGATCGGGCATCCAGCAAGGGCGCACGCGCCAGACCTTGGCGAACCGCCGCTTCGAGCGTCAGCGGCGATTGCGCGGCATGCGCCGTGACAGCCACGGCTCCGCAAAGAACCATGGCCAGTACCGACACCCTACGGCATCGGAAAACATGAGAGAACCACATGAGTCAACACTCCCGTGAACCTGCGACTTGCGACGCGCCCGTGCGGACACAACGCCACCTCGGCAATACCGCGGCGTGTCAGATCAGATCAGGAGTGAGCAAAACAACAATATGGGCGGCGGGGGTGGCGCTCGCAGTTCATCGATTCGTTGGATCGATCGATCCGACGGAAGCGCAACAACCGCTACCGACATCAGCAACGGCGGTATCGCCGTCAAAGTGCTGAGCGGCACGGACGCCGTGCGCGTGTCGACCTGGGTGACGCGGTCCGGCAGGCAATGTTTCTGGCACAGCGGGCTGGCGGAGGTGCCCTGCATCTGTGCGCAGCCGTCGTCCATGCTCGGCATCGAGTTCATCAGCGCAGCCGCCGACGTCGCTTCAGGCACCGTCGGACAAACGTAGGCAGCCAATGCCGTCTGCTGCCAAAGCATCAGCAGCGTCACCAACCAGATAAGGCGGCAACGTGTGGTGCGATGCATGCGGAAAGGACGGGCCATGAGCAACAATTTATCCCGAAATACCCAGGATTGCCTTGACTTGAATCAACTAGGGGTTGTCAGCCGGGTCACACATTGCGTCGATGTCGGCGTCACGCGCCCTCAGCAGCGGCATCGAGGCTTCATTCGTCGGCGTTGGCATCTCAGCCATGCCGCTTCCGGCCCAGCCGCAATGCGTTGGCAACCACCGACACGGAACTCAAGCTCATCGCCAAAGCGGCAATCATCGGGCTGAGCAACAGGCCCGTCACGGGGTACAGCACGCCGGCCGCAATCGGTACGCCCAGCGCGTTGTAGAGGAACGCAAAACCCAGGTTCTGCTTCATGTTGGCGACGGTGTCGTTGGAAATCGACCGTGCCCGCACGATGCCGCGCAAGTCGCCCTTCACCAGTGTCACCTGTGCGCTCGACATCGCCACGTCGGTACCGGTGCCCATCGCGATGCCAACATCGGCGCCGGCAAGCGCGGGTGCATCGTTGATTCCGTCGCCGGCCATCGCGACCCGGTGTCCCTTGGCTTGCAACTGTTGTACCAGTTCGATTTTGTCCTTCGGGCGGACCTCGCCATGGACCTCGTCGATGCCCAGGGTGCGTGCAACCGCATGGGCGGTGGTGACACCGTCGCCGGTGGCCATCACGATTTTCAGGCCCGCCTCGTGCAGCGATGCGATGGCGGGGGCGGTGCTGGCCTTGATCGGATCGGCCACCGCAAGCAGGCCGGCCAGGACGCCATCGACCGCCAGATACATGACGCTGGCACCGGCTCGGCGCAGCTCTTCGGCCGGTGTGGAAAGAACGGAGGCATCGACCCCGACCTCGTGCATCAGCGCGGTATTGCCGATCGCCAGGATGGCGCCACCCACCTTGCCGCGTACCCCGATGCCGGTGGATGACTCGAAGCTCTCCGGCGTTTCCAGCGTCAGGCCGCGACGACGGGCTTCCGCGACGATCGCGTCGGCCAGTGGATGCTCGCTACCCTGATCGAGGCTGGCCGCCAGGCGCAGCACCTCTTGCTTGGTGAACCCTTCGGCTGCGAGCGCGGTGTGGAACGCCGGACGTCCCTCGGTCAGGGTTCCGGTCTTGTCCACGATCAGGGTGTCGATCTTGCGGAGGTTCTCGATCGCCTCGGCATCGCGGAACAACACGCCTTCCCCGGCGGCACGGCCGGTCGCCACCATGATCGACATCGGCGTGGCCAGTCCCAGCGCGCAGGGGCAGGCGATGATCAGTACCGAGATCGCGTTTAGAACAGCGAACGTCCACGACGGTTCCGGACCGAACAGCCCCCACACGAAGAAGGTGGCAACGGCAATCGCCAGGACCGCCAGCACGAACCAGTAAGCCACCTTGTCGGCCATGCGCTGCATCGGTGCGCGCGAACGTTGCGCCTGCGCGACCAGTTGTACGATCTGCGACAGCACCGTCGCCGAACCGACTTTCTCCGCCCGGATCACGAGGCTGCCGGTGCCGTTAAGGGTCGCGCCGATCACGCTGGAACCAACACTCTTTTCGACCGGGACGGGCTCCCCAGTCAGCATCGACTCGTCGACATGGGAGCGCCCTTCGACCACTTCGCCGTCCACTGGCACCTTTTCACCAGGGCGTACCCGCAGGCGGTCACCGACGTGAACGTGGCTGAGTTCGACATCCTCCTCGCCGCCATCGTCGCGCAGGCGGCGTGCGGTCTTTGGCGCCAGCCCCAGCAGGGCCTTCAGGGCCGTCGATGTCTTCGAGCGGGCACGCAGTTCGAGTAGCTGGCCGAGCAGGGTCAGCGAGACGATCACCGCAGCGGCCTCGAAGTAGACGCCCACGCGGCCGTGCTCGTGGAACGACTCCGGGAACAGGTCCGGTGCCATGGTGGCGACGATGCTGTAGCCGAACGCCGCACCGACGCCAATGCCGATCAGGGTCCACATGTTGGGGCTGAAGTTGCGGACTGACTGCACGCATCGAACGAAGAACGGCCAGCCTGCCCACAACACCACCGGCGTGGTCAGTACCAGTTCGATCCAGGTCCGGGTGTCCACCGGCAGCCGGGGAAAGCGGTGGCCGAACATCGCCAGCACGAGCACCACCAGCGTCGCCGGCAAGGTCCACCAGAAGCGACGGCTGAAATCACGCAGTTCGGGGTTATCTTCATCCTCCAGCCCTGGCATTTCCGGCTCCAGCGCCATGCCGCAGATCGGGCAGATGCCGGGGCCTTCCTGGCGCACTTGCGGATGCATCGGGCAGACATACAGTGTTCCCGCCGGTGCCTGCGCGGGGGCGTCATCGGGACGCGGGGTCAGATATTTGGCCGGATCCGCCACGAAGCGTTCCAGGCAACGCGCCGAGCAGAAATGGTGCGTTACCCCTTCATGCTCGGCGTGATGGGCGGTCCGATCTGGATTGACCTGCATGCCGCACACCGGATCGATCGCGGTTGTCCCCGGACCGAGGTGGGTGTGACGTCCGTGGTCGGCGCCCGCGTGGTGATGGTGGGTGTTCATGCATCCTCTCGTGACAGCGGCAAAGGCTTGACGTTGATCGGCGTGTCAATGCCCGTGGTGGGCGAAGTCGGACGTCGTGCCGTCGCGGCTGACCAGCTCAACCACGTAAGGCTGGACGCGGCCATCGGGCATCTCCATGCCCGGCGAGCCGGCCGGCATGCCCGGCACGACGAGACCCTTGGCATCGGGCTTTTCAGCCAGGAGCCGCTTGATGTCTAGCGCTGGCACATGGCCTTCGACGAAATAGCCGCCCACTTCGGCGGTATGGCATGACCCTTTGCCGGCCGGAATGCCGACCCGACTCTTCACCGAATCGAGGTCGTCGACATCGCGCACGTCGACGTTGAAGCCGGCGGCACGCATATGATCGACCCACGCGCCGCAACATCCACACGTAGCGCTCTTGTGCACCAGCATGACCGGAAGCGATGCGTCCGGTGAGCTCGCTGTTGCGGCATGGATGGTCGCGGAGGATGGCTGGCTGGACTGCGCATCGACGGGGTGGGTGCAGGCACCAAGCGCGCTGAAGGAAACAACGGAGATTGCTGCGAACAAAACGTTTCTTGTATTCATGGCTGAGATGCTCATTCGCTTCACGGTCACTCTCCCGATACCGGTGCGGATTGCCATTGGATGGACACGATCTTCCAGCCCTTGCCATCCTTCTTGAGGTTGAGCAGTTCGCGGCTGCGCAGCGTGGTCAGCTTGCCCTTGACCGTGGCCTGGATGTCGCTCTCGCTGCCGACCATGGCGGCGTCGCCCATCGGCATCGAGCCCAGCGAGACGGGGGTGATCTTCGCGTCCTTCAGGAACGCGATGTCCTCGCCGAGATGGCCGTTAGCGTAGTCATCACGCAACTGCGTATGGCCGCCTTCGCTGATGCTGGCATTGGGTGCCAGCAAAGCGAGCACCGCCGCTCGATCACCGTGCTGCAAGGCTGTGTGGAACGCTTGCGCCACGGCCTCAGCCGCCGGCACCGCTTTCGCTTTCATGCCTTCCATCGACAATGGCGCTTCAACCGGAGGAGCCGCCTCGACATGTTCGTGATCATGCCCTTCCGCGGCGGCCGCATCGTGGCTGTGCCCGGATTCGAGCTTGGCGGGCATTTGCATGTCCTGCATGTCGGCAGCACCATGGGCGTCTTCGTCAGCGAACCCGCCATGGCTGTGGCCACCCTCGTCGTCCATGTCGTGATCCGCGGGAGCCTTAGCCACCATGTCCTTGTATTGCGCCGGCGTCATGTCAGGCAGCTTCTGCAGAAACGCGACCATGCTCCACATCGTCGGGTCGTCATGGCTGCCACCCCATGCGGGCATCGCGCTCATCTTGATGCCGTGCTTGATGACCCAGAACGCCTCCTTCGGCGCGACCCGCACCTGCGACAAATTCGGCGGCTGCGGGTACAGGCCCGGGCGTATCTCCGAGTCATTCATGCCGGGCTTGAGATGGCAACCGGTGCACATCGCTGCGTATTGACCGGCACCCTTGAGTATCAACTGCGGGTCGTTGAGGTCAGGCACGACGATGTCCTTGGAGCGCGCATGAATGGAGTTTTCACGTAGGGTCTGCATTACCGCGAAAACAGGCTTGGTGTGATGGTCGTCGGCGCCGATGTTGTAGATGCCGGAGTACACGAACGCGCCCGCGCCGATGGCCAGCACGCCCAGAACGACGGCAACCGTGATGCTGTGATGCTTGATGTGTTGCTTCATGACGTTTCTCCTCAAAACCAGATGCGGACGCCGGCAACGATCTGTCGGTCGAGAACGGGTTGGTGATCCTGCCGCGCGTAGTCGGCGCTGGTGCCGATGCGGCGTAGCCAGTTCACGCCGATGTACGGCGCGAACTGCCGGCGGATCTCGTAGCGCAGGCGTAGGCCGAACTGGATGTCGGACACCCCGTTGCCGATCCGGCGCTGCGGATCGTTCTTGCCGTAGAGGTTGATCTCCGTTTCCGGCTGCAGGATCAGACGTTGGGTGAACAGCAACTCGTATTCCGCGCGCAGGCGTGCCGCGGTGCGCCCGTTGGCGCCCACATAGCCGGTCGCTTCCAGTTCAAACCAATACGGCGCCAAGCCCTGCACGCCGAATGCGGCCCACGTGCGTCCAGGGCCTTCGCCGAAGTCGTGGCGCACACCCAGTTGCGTGCTCCAGAACGTGGCGATGTTGTGGTTCCAGAACGCTTCGAGATCACCGTCTTCCAGCTTGCCGCGGCTGCGCTCGCCTTCGGTGCGAATCCACAGCTTGTCCTCGTCGTTGCCGTACCAGCCTTGGGCTTCCCAGCTCTGGCCGTTGGCATCGCGGCCGTGGAACGCTTCCAACTGATCGATCAGCAGCATGCCGAATGGCGCGCTTCCGTGCATATGCAACCCTTGTATGGGGCTGCCCGCGACGCCGTCGGAATAATCGTCACTGCGCGCATCCGCGGGCGCGCGGCCACCTTGCATCGGACCCATCGTCATGCCCGGCATCGCGCCCATGCCAGCCATACCGCCTTGATCCTTCTTCGGCATGGCGCCGTGATCCATCCCGGCCATGCCACGGTGATCCATCCCCTGCATCGCTTTCGGACTCACGCCGGGCATCGACGAGTGATCCATCCCCGACATGTCGCCGGTGGGTGCCCCCGATGCGGCCGGCTTGGCGGGCATCGGCATGCCCTGCATCGCGCCGTGGTCCATGCCTGGCATGGCGCTGTGATCCATACCCTGCATATCATCCATGTGATGGGAGGCCGGCGTCGGCGGGGCGGTAACGGGTTTCTTCTTGGCCTTCTTGACGGGTGCTTTCGTCGCCGGTTTCGCGGTGCTGCTCGCAGCGACCGGCATGGTCATACCCGGCATGCTGCCGTGATCCATGCCCGGCATGGAACTCATGTCCATCGACGAGGTGCTGCTGGACGCGGGTGCACTCTGCGCCGCTACCGTCAGCGGCAACGCCAGCAGCAACGCGGCCAGTAACGTGGAACGATGCGGAACGAATGAGGCGTTGCGACGATGCATCTTCATGACACCACCACCTCGCGGAACATGCCCGCTTCCATGTGATACATCAGATGACAGTGGTAGGCCCAGTGGCCCGGATTGTCAGCGGATACAGCATAGGTAATGCGCTGCGCCGGCTGCACGTTGATGGTGTGCTTGCGCACCTGGAACTGGCCCTCGGGATTCTCCAACTCGCTCCACATGCCGTGCAGGTGGATCGGATGGTTCATCATGGTGTCGTTGACCAGCACGATGCGCAGCCGCTCGCCGCTGTTGAAATGCACCGGCTTGGCATCGGAGAACTTCACGCCGTCGAACGACCACATGAAGCGCTCCATATTGCCGGTGAGGTGCAGCTCGATCTCGCGACCGGGTTCGCGTGCGTCGATCGGACCGCCAATGGTATGCAGGTCGGCGTAGGTCAGCACGCGCCGGCCGTTGTCGCGCAGGCCGATGCCCGGATCGTCGAGGTTGGTGCGCGGCATGTCGACATGCATGTCCACGCCGGGGCCGTATTCGGTACGGGCATGGCGCACGACCGGCGCGGGTGCGGCCGCCATGCCGGCCATGTTGCCGTGATCCATACCGGCATGATCCATGCTGCCATGATCCATGCCAGGCATCGCGGCATGGCTACTGCCGTGATCCATCCCTCCCATCGACATCGCGCCCATCATGTCCTGCATGCCCAGCCATACCCGCGGATCCATCGTCGGGACATCGGCCTGCATCCCTTGCCGTGGCGCCAGCGTGCCGCGAGCGTAGCCGGTGCGGTCGATGGATTGGGCAAACAACGTGTATGCGCGTTCGTCCTGTGGCTCGACGATCACGTCGTAGGTTTCGGCCACCGAGATGCGGAACTCGTCGACCGCCACCGACTCGACGTCCTGACCATCGGCCGAGATCACCGTCATCTTCAGGCCCGGGATGCGCACGTCGAAGATGGTCGATGCCGAGCCGTTGATGATGCGCAGGCGGATCTTCTCGCCGGGTCTGAAAATGCCGGTCCAGTTGCCCGCCGGCGCCGCACCGTTCATCAGGTAGGTGTAGGTGTAGCCGGAGACGTCACCCAGATCGGTCGGGTTCATGCGCATCTCGTTCCACATCTTGCGCATCGACAGCGCCTGACTCAGTCCCTTCTCGCGGACATCGCGGAAGAAATCCGGCACAGTGGGCTGGGCGAAGTTGTAGTAATCGCTCTGCTTCTTGAGCTTGGCGTAGATGCGCTCCGGATCCTCGTCGGTCCAGTCGCTGAGCATCACCACGTAGTCGCGATCGGTCGGATGGCGATCCGGGCCCGCGGGTTCGATCACCAACGGGCCGTACAGCCCGGTCTGTTCCTGGAATCCCGAATGCGAGTGGTACCAGTACGTGCCGGCCTGGCGGACCTGAAAGCGGTAGACAAAGGTTTCACCGGGGGCAATACCATCGAAACTGATACCCGGCACGCCGTCTTCCTGGAACGGCAGGATGATACCGTGCCAGTGGATCGAGGTCGGCACGCGCAAGCGGTTAGTCACGCGAAGGTTCACTGTGGTGCCTTCCTTCCAGCGTAGGAGCGGGCCGGGAACACTACCGTTGACAGTGGTGGCCAGGCGCGTGGCCCCGGTGTAGTTGACCGGCGTCTCGGCAATATCGAGCGCGAAGTCGGTGCCACTCAGCACCGTGGGGTGGCCGGGGCTGGTCAGCGCCCAGACGTTCGGGGGGCGCAGCAAGCCGAGGCCGGCCACAGCGCCGCCGATGGCGACACCCTGGACGAAACGACGACGCGAAAAATCCACCGGTGGGCGGGGAAACATGTTCATGGACTCTCTCCTGGACAGACGGTATCGATCACGCCGATACCGATCACAGCCGATTGCCGCAGCCATCGACACGCGACAGCCACAAGCAACGCTCATCAACAATGAGGAAGAGTCAGACCGCCGGTGGTCGCAATGGAGGGGCGGTATTCAAGGAAGGCGCACTGCTGGGCAGTGGCATGGCATAGCTGGCAGTAATCGGGACCGAGGCCAGAACGACAGCCGTTGCGGGTAGCAACGTGGTACTGCACATCGCCGCACAATTGCAGGCGTGTCCCGTCATGCCACCACAGCAACCGGCCTGATCGTCGCAACAGGATCGGGACCCCTTGACCGCGACGTGGTGACGACAGTGTTCACTGACCGCCGCAATCGTTGTATGCACGACATGGGAATGAGGACTTCCCATCATGCCCATCGGGGCAGCGGCCAATGAGTTGATGACCAGCATCAGCCACGCCAGCGCGCCCATCGCCCGGAGGCGACGTGAACGGGCGAGCAGACGTAGCGAGAAGGTCATGAAGCGAGCTTACCCGTGTGACTTGACACGCTCAACCCTGGAGGTGGGTTCAGCTGTCTCACGGCTTGCTGAAACCCATGTGCAGCGTGATCTTGTCGCCGGCTTTCAGGCCGGCCATGGTGGCTGGCGGGAAATGCAGCTTGAGCGCCATGCCTTCGGATTCCGCCTCGACCAGGCCGGTCTTCGCATCTGCTTCCGTCACGGTCGCTGGCATGCTGTGCATGCCCATCATGCTGCCGTGCATACCCTTCATGTCCGAGTGCATCGCACCCATCTTGTCCATGCCGCTTGTGGGCGTGCCGTCCTGGGCTACGGCGACACCACTGATGACCAGCGCGAGCCCCAATGAACCGAGCATCGAAACCAGAGGTTTGCGAGAAATAATCATTGACCGTCTCCAACAGTGATCGGTTTGGCCCCCTGTGTTACTCCACGCGCTTGGCGTGGCCAGAGGATTAGTCCTTGCCCTTTCTTGCCAAGTACGGTGTCGCCCAGATCATGGCGTGGCGGTTTGATGCGTGCGCACTCGGCGCAGGGCATTCCTTAACTTTGCAGCCGCACGAATCTTGATGCACATCTTTTCAGGCGTGGCTCCTCGCATGCGCGCTTCATTAGTGTAGGGATCCGTCGTTTCCCTAGGTGGCTTGGCCGGTATGGTTTCAATGGTGATCCTGAGCAAACCTGGCAAAATGAACTCGCCGGCGCTACCCGGTATCAGGGACTGCACCACGATGTCTTCCAGTTCCCTGAGTACCATCACGGTCTTGTTTGCGGACAGGCCTGTCGCCTTGGCAAGTTCGATGATGAGCCCAGCCCTAGCCAAGGGTTGCTTGAACGGGGGGCCGAGAGAGCGTCGTGGATGAGCCATAGTCAGAAACCTTCGATCTAGGTGACGTGTCAACGAGTTGCACGGCGAACACGGGTCTTTGCCGCTCGACCTGAATTCGTCTTGTTTGTTTTGGCTTGCTCTTGGATCTGTCGCTCCAACGCCGCGATCTTTGCGTCCTTGCTCGCAAGCGAGGCTTCCATTTCCTGTAGCTCAACTCGGAGTCGATGCGGTTCTGCTTGGCGGGTACCGTCGCGGACGGCCCGCTGATAAGGCGTTTGCGATGCAATGTTGCGCTGTCCCAAGCGCATGGCCGTTGCATGCATTACATCCTCAACCGCCGTAGACAGGCCCATGCTTCGCCGCGCGGCCAGGTCATCCCGAGTTGATTCGTCGGCGAACTTGCGACGCAGACTGTGGTGACCAGCCCCGATCTTGGCCACGACCCCGATTGCGCGAAACGCGCTACCCATCAACTGCACGATGGTTTTACCGCCCAGAGGGCGTCCCGTCTTTCCGCTCAGAAAGAGGCGCCGCTGTGCCTGCTGCTCGGTCCACCGATGTTTGGCAAGCCATCGTTGCCTGGCCTCGATGTGACGCGCAATACGAAGAGCAAGTGTGAGTGGAACAGTGAAATTGTTCTGATAGGCGAATTTCTGCACCGAGGGTGTCACCACCAGACCCTCCTCCTCGGCCTTTTCAATCGCCTCCTCGCTGAAGGCGTCGACCGTGAGGTATGTAAGCGTTCCTGCACGCCAGCCTACGCGATCGGATAACTCCAGGATGATCTGATTGCGTTCGACGATGAACGGATCTGTACCCTCGGCAAAGAACCTGGCGATGCGCTGCTTGTCTTTTCCAGTTGCAAAATACTGGGAGCCGCCGGCCGTGCCGCTGACGCCGGTGAAACATAGCGGATAGAGATCAAGATCGACCTCGCGCTTCTTGCGTGAGCGGGGGCGTTTGCATTTGGGCTGGGTAATCGCGGAGTTGATGGCCAAGCCTGGCCCAATGACGCCATTGCACAAGCCCGCGTCCTGCTGCGCCCACCGGTAGTAGCGATAAATCCATTGCAATCGCACATTCACCGTGCGCTTGGCGGTGCGTTCATTCCCCTTGCTACGTTGCGAACCGAGCACCTGCTTGAGCGCAGCTTCACGAAACTTCTGCAAAGTGTCGTCACTCGCTCGCTCCCAAGTCACCTTCGCTTCCTCGAGATGGCGCAACCATGCGAGCAGCGCATAGGCCGCGGCCTCTACCGCTGCGGTGTATGCCCCTTGCGGCGCCGCCAACCTCTTTCTGCCAGCCAGCGAATCGACATAATCGTGGAACGGATCGAACAAGCGATGCTTCCGGTCGAAGAACACGGGCACTTTGCCTGTGCCGTTATCCACCCACTCAATGGTAGCCACGCGCTGGGTCATGACGCCCCCAAGATCTCCAGGACGTCGAGAAATGTGGACATCGGCACGACCCGATTCATGAGCAGACTGCCAGCGCTTCCGTGCTGGCGTTCGCCCATGGCGGAGATATCCCCAATACCGCGGATCCGCATGTCGTGATCAGCCAGTACGAAACCGTCACTGGTGGCAACCAATGCCTGCAGACGGGTGGCCGCGTCGATACCCACGGGCTGAGGAAGATACAGAAAGCACTCACCGCTACCACCCTCGCGCGCTAATCGACCGCGCAACTGGTGTAGTTGCGACAAGCCGAAGCGTTCGGCATTCACGATCACGACCGCTCGCAGATTACGGATGTTAAGACCTACTTCCACCACCGTAGTCGCCACGAGGATCTGTGCATGACCGCTTGCCAAGTCAGCGAACGCGACCTCCACATCGTCCGGATCAGATTCCCCGTGGAGCGATCTCACCAGCCCGGGGAATAGCCACTCCCACTTTTCCGCTACGCGCGCGACCGAAGGCAGGGAGCCGCCTTCATCCTCCTCATCCTCCTCGCGCCGGGGGCAGACGATCAGCACCCGGCCTCCCTGATCAATGATCTGGTGCAACCGATCCACCATGCGCGAGGCGCCGGCACGCTCCACGATCTGGGTGCGTATGTCCTGCGGGCTGTGACGCTGGGTCAAGCGGATCACATCCAGTTTTCCGTACAGCAGCAATGCCTGGGTACGCGGAATTGGCGTCGCGCTGATTTCTACCAGATGAGTGCCATCCTGGGATAACGCCCGTCGCTGATCAACCGAGAAGCGGTGCTGCTCGTCCACGACGCAGATATCCAGACGCCCGACGTCGCGGAACAACATGGCAGTCGTACCGATCAGCCACCGGGCGTCAGCCACGTCACGCACACCGGATTTTCCGGTTACGAGTGTGGCACCCCATTCCGGGAACAGCCGGGAAATCTCTTCGTGGGCCTGAACGGCCAAACGCTCGTTCGGGAGCAGGACCGCAGCCCGCGCACCCGCACGAACTCCGGCGGCCGTCGCGAGCTGGTAGACGATCGATTTACCCATGCCTACGTCGGCGTTGATCAGCGTAGACGAGGTCATCTCTCCCCCAAAGCGGCGCACCAGTTGCGCCACAGCGCTCCTCTGCTCGTCTGTGAGTTGGAACGGGGTACGGGTGAGTAAGTCTCTCCACTCGTCGATATGAAGCTGCTGGCGAACCGGTGGATGTTCGTGTTGCAACTGCCGCAGTTCACCGACTGTCAGTAAGGCCGACAACCGCTCCAAGCTCCACTGGGCACGCTCTCCTGCCGCGGGCGAGGTCGGCAGGTGCGCTTCCCAGAGCAGGTCTTCCAAGGTGCCATGTGGCCGCGCCAGCAGCTGGCGCAAGGCCGACTCGTCAACAAGGGTACGAGCGTCCGCGCGAAGCTTTGCCGCGCAGGCGGGAATCGCCTGAGGCAGGAGCGCCGGAATCACGCGCCTGGCCATTGCCAACGACAGGACTCGGGCTTTGCCCGGATAGTGCGGTACCACCCGTCCCAGTACGTTCGGGTCCAACAAGACCGGATTATTCAAATAGACATGCGCACCGACCTGGTTCAACGTGCCGGCAAGTGCGACCTGTTCGCCCGCCTCCTCCAGAGCCTTTTGAAAGGAACGCGCATCTCCGAATAGGGAAAACTTGATCCGCATCCCATGCGTGTCGACGAGCGAGCCCTGTGCTTGCGGACTGTGGCGCCCGCCGCGACGCCCTGCATGCCAACGGGTGCGGAAATCTCCCGCATAGTGGCCAATGAGGACCTCTTCGCGATCCGAAGCAGTCAGCCCGAAAAACCGGCTGATCGGCTCCCTGGCATCCAGGAATCGCGAAGGCAGATACAGTGGCACCTGCCATAGATCGGCCACACCGACGGCCTGCAAGCGTTTCAAGGCCTTGGCTGCATCCACATCCGCACCCAAAGCTTCCGCCAGTGCCTTGGCCTGTTCGGAAAGAGTCGTGTTGGCACGGGGGGGCGTCGCCATGGTATTCACGTAGGCATCCTTGTCTACCGTACCTGTCGAATGGGTGTGGCCTTGCGCAATGTGTCAGTGAGTTCCGCTACTTGTTTGCGCAAGTCCATAATTTCCCTGTCTTGTTGCTTGAGACCTCGGTCCATCTGTTCGATCGATTGCTTGTGTGCACGCTGTTCCGCAAACAAGGAAGCTCGCAGTTCGCGCGCCTCTTGGCGCGCCCGTCGATAGCCCAGGAGTGCGCCGGCGCGCTTTTCACGCTCGATGCGGATGCGCTCCTCGGCCGCGTCCACCGCCACACGCGGATCTAGGCGCTTTCGCGCTTTCATGGCCTGCTCGGCGATTGTCTTGAGTAGCGCTTTAACCTCCCGCAACCGCTTGGCATCGGAGGTCAGCGTCTGGAAAGCATTGCGCCTCAAAAGCCTGCCTTGCGCCTGCACTGCCTTTCCGTTCTGCGATCCGTCCCAGGCACAAAACGTTCGCAGGCTGGTCGGAAACCACTCCAATTCCAATGCCTGCCCGGCATTTCGGCACAACGGAATGCCATTGCGAGCCCACTTCTCCAGCAGGATGCATTTTGCGTCGATCGACGACAAGGCCTCATCGCGAAGTCGTCGGGAGATATGGTTCTTGGAGATGTTCATGATGTGGTTGATCCAGGCGAGGCATAGGCCAAGGGCCGATACCGGGCCATCAACTCCCGTTCCAGATCGATCAGTTCGTGAAGTCGGCGCGAAGCCGTTAGTATCGCCTCACGTTCGATGGCATCCACTGTTGTTTTTGCCTGTGCCTCCAACTCCATGGCTTCCTGTTCCACGTTACGAAGGAATGCTTCGGATGTGCTGTGGAAGGGACACGCACTGCAGATGCCTATATCGGCTTGTTCGCGATGAAGCTGGCCGTTACTCCCGCAGCGCGCACGGCGCGCCATGCGAGCTCCGGTCGCCCAACACGCGCCATGACGGAAAGATGTCGGTAGGTAGCCGCGCCGGTCCACGTTGCTACGCACGGCAGCAAGCGCCTCATCCAGGTCAGAATCAGCAAATTCAACCCTGCGAGCGAGGCGCTTGACCCACTGGCGAACGCGGCGGGTCATCGGCCCGCCTGCGGAGGTCGATGTGAGCATCGCGTGCAACAAGTCGTCGGCGTACTGCCGCTGCGCCTCTGTCAGTTCCTCGATTGGGAAACAGTCTGCGCGAAGGCGATAGACCTTCTCAATCCGCTCCGCTTCTTCCCGCATGCTTGGATCGGTGATGTAAACCCGCGTGGACTCCATGTCCATGTGGCACAGGTACTCGGATAACGCCTGCAACAAGGGATGTTCCCAGCGATACACATAGATCAACGCGAAAAAGCGGCGGAATGAATGACTGCGACGCGCTTCTTCACCCACACCGGCTTCCTTGAAAAAGCGTCCGTTATGGCATTCGAAAGCGTATTGATGAGGAACGACGTCCTCACCCAGCAATACCCGATATGTTGGAAATACGAATAGCTTGCGCTTTCGCAATTCATCCACTGACAGGCTTGAACTGTCCTTCTCCTGCGGAAACATGGCCAGACGCAGCCGCTCCAAAACCCGGATGGCATCCACCGTGAGCTTGTTCGTGGACATCCGCATCCACTTGCGCCAAGTCTTTTCGATATAGATGTCCAGTTCATGGGCATCAATAAATGGATCCGAAGGCAGCAGGCAGCCGAGATACAACCCCCACGGGCGGCTGCCCTCGCCCAGCACCTCATTCTTGCGCCTACCCTGGTTGATGCCAACGATGATCATGGCTGCAGTCTGCAAGTCCTGAATCAACTCCACGACCGTAGTGTCTTCGTCTCCTTCTCCCGCTCGTACGGCGCCTGTGAGCTGACCCGGCAAACCATTTTTCGCCTGAATTGCCGGATACGCTTCGCGCAAACGCTGTGTCGCGTAGGCTTGGATGGAAGACGCTGCACACCAGCGATATCGAGCCTCTTCGAGAGCATCGCGCCATACGTGCACCAGTTCTATGACGCCGTCGCTACGTTCGTAGATCCACTTCAGCGCCAAGCCCAGTAGCTTGGCGGCCTCCTCTACTAGGAGATTTCGTGTGCGGCCATCAGGCCGTCCACCTGACTGCCGAGCGTGCTTCCGGGTGTTTGGAAAAGGCTCGAAAGTCAGGCGATCCAGCGTTTCTGGCATTTGCGCCAAACGATTCAGAGCAACGAAGCAATTCTTGAAGGATGACTCCGACCAGCCCCCTCCTCTCTTGGCCGCCTTTCGCGACTGGCGGAACGGATAACCGGTCAGTGCGGCCATGGCCTCGCGGAACTCCAAGGGAAACTCACGACTCGTGATCAGGAAACCCACCTCCCGCGACAGCGCATCGGCCGAAACGCAGCAAACCCTGTTCCTCACTGAGACAATGGAATTGAGAACATGCGCGTCCTTTCCGGCGCGCTCGACGACTTGATCCAGTCGCTCGGGAACAGACAGAGCAGAGAACCACCCATACGGCCTGAGAGCAATGGCGAATTCCTCAAGGTCTTGCGGGCGAAGGGCCGAAAGCTTGTATACGCGTTGTTCCACGCACCATGCAAAGAAACGAAGCACATGATTCAAGCCATTGATCGCCGCCCCCAATGCATCATGTCCGCTAAATTCGTTGAGCGAGAGAACCAAGTGCGTCCGCGCAGTATCTAGCCAATGCGGGAACTGGCCCAATGTGAGTCCGTGATCAAACGGCCCTCCCAGCGCACGATTTGCTGGAAGTGGCACCTTCGCCAAGTCGATGATCCGCTCCACTCCCTTCTCACCGCCCAAACGCAAGAGGCTGTCACCCCAAGCACTCAAGATGCGCGGATTGAAGGGCACGTCTTCCGGCCACGCTGAAGCCCGTCCCATCCCTCGGATTTCAGTAGCGCCCGCGGGAATCAGCTTGGCTTGAACATTCATGTCGACATCTCCAGCAGCGCTGCATATGGCGAATCGGAGACGACCGCCCACAACGCGGCCGTAAATTCAATCCGGGGGCGATGAATGTGCTCAAACCGATCGGGAGCCTGTGCGCGCAGTCGTTGCCAATGAACTGCGTAATACGCACGTTGCCGTGCCAGGTGTTGGATACGCAGCAGGTCCAACGTCAACGGCGCTGTCGGATTCGCCATCCAGACATCGCACGTCGCAGGCATTGCTTGCTCGGCGGTGGCGTGGTCGCTGATTGGGAACAACAGCCGTCGATTCACCTCGCCTCGATCCATTCCGCGCTTTTCAACGTAGTCGTCGCCCTCGACGGCCCATACGATGGTTACGGCCAATTGCCGTTGGAACTTCGCAATATTCGCCCGATTCAGGATGCTGATGACCGAATGACGGAGATAGGTCGAAGTGGTTGCCAGATCGGCATGCCCCATGCTGGCCTGGATCTCATGCGGGTCTTCATAGATGAGAAAGCGCGTCGCCATTCTCTGGTTACGCAATTGCTCGCGTGTGAAGTGCGGTAGATTATGCTTCGCGATGAACTTCTTCCGAAGCTCGTCTTCCGTCCCCAAGCCAAAAACACGACGGTAGTCTTTCTTGGCCACCATGGCGACAAACACGCCCTCCCGCTCCCGCCCCCAATACGCGTCCACGTGGTGGCTGTGCTCGAGCATTAACTTCAGGCCGGACAATAGGTGTCTATCCGCATTGTCGGTACCACCGTACTGCATTTCCCCTGTCTTTCCCTTCACTGCCTGCAGATCTACTACCGACCCTCGGATCGATATGCCATCGGCTTGCAGATTGCGCACAGTCGCGCGATTCCAACCAGTCTCGGCCTGAATCTTGATTTCTATGGCCAGCTGCACCCAACGCGGCACGTACCAGGCGCTCAGCGCCACCCAGGCCAGACGGGCCGGACCGTTTGATACCGCACCACACCAGTCGATCAACGCCAGGAACCGCTCGGCCAGACGCGGAAAAGCAGGCGAAATGCGGAACAGATATTTCTTGGATCGCCATGCGAAGTCCTGCGCTTCCCGGTAAAGCTCCCTTGAGCTGGTAGCCGCGACAATGACGCGAGCGATATCCGCCAAGTCTGCGGTCTTCATCCAGTGCGAAAGCCATTTCGGACTCGAGCAAACGCCGATGATCGTATCGACATGATGTTGCATATCCGCAGGCAAAGGATCGCGCCCCGCATTTTCGAGAAATAATCGCCAATCCAGAAATGCGTCGATTTCTTCATTGCACGCGGCGTGCACACGTGCGAGCCGATCTTCGAGATGCGCTGCCGCCTTCTCCCTGGCTTCCTCTGGCGAGCCCCAAGCGACATTAATGATGGCTGGTCTATTCGCCGGATCGATTGCGCGGACATCAGGCTGATCGCTCAGCAAGCCACGATTTTTCCGCGCTATTTGGACAACTTGCCTGCCGGGAAACCTGAGGATTTTTTCCTGACGCGCGAAGGCCGCGATGATGTGCGTCTTGAACGTTGCGACGTAGCCGCTTTTCGTCCGAATCGTGTACGCGCCCTTGCTCAAGCGTTTTTCTAGACCGTCGATGAGATGAATTGCATCCGCCTGCGTCAACTTGGATCCCTTGGTCCCAAGTACGCGCCGCGAGTCTTTGCTGATTCCATCCCATAGCTTCCCAGCTTCCGGTGCTACGAGCCAGTGGATCCACCGCAACATCGACTGCGCTTCATAGTGATCAGCTGGTGTTGGAAATGCCTCCAGCATGTCGTCAAGCAACCCACCCCTCTCAATACGTAGGGCCTTGAAGTCGACGACCATGCCGGGAAATGTTTCACGACCATGCGGCTTATTACGCGTGGGCAGGAACAGCCGGCGCTGATCCGACCAGCGCGACCGAATAGCGAGGGCATCGAGGTCACGCTGTAAGTTGTCTGAGCCGCCATAACGCCCGATGTTATGCAGCGGGACTTGAGCCAACGATGACAACACAAAGAGGCTGACGCGAGGCCCAGTATCCGTTATCCGAATGGCGCGCGCGGGCAGCCCTTTGGATTCGACATATCGAAGGATTGCGTCAACATCTCTCGCAGCTGTCGCTTCGCGGTAAGTCGAAAGCGAATGATCAGCCAAGAATGCCTTGATCTGGCTATTGACGTACTGGATCCGCTTTTGCATCGCCTCCTTTCCAAGGAAATATTCGACGAGCTTCTTGACCAGAGGGTAGCTGGATTTCCCATTGGCAAGACAACGCTCCAACTTATGGCAAATTTCCACTCCATGGCTTTCCATGACGTCGACGAAGTGCCAGGGATACTTGCTGTTCCAGGCACCAGCGTTACACATGAACATCCCGATGGAGACTGGGCCATAAGGGCTAGGCATCTCGATCCTGCGTTTCCCCTTGCATGGACGAATGCGGGAAACACCGGGAGTCATCGCATCGTGAATCGCCTTGAGGAAGCAGACCAGCAATCCCTCGCCTAAGGCATGAATTCGGCGCTCATCACTACCCTGAACGCTCAGGGAAGGGTTTTCATCTGCTACAGAAGGTGCAAGTTGTATTTTTCCGCTGGTTGACATGGGCTGTTGTTACCATTAACGGCCCGCCTAGCCTAACATTCCGGTGCCGACGTCGCCCTGCACCAGCCGCAGCATCGGTCGCGGTTGCGCCAGGTCGCGCGCCACCTCCTCGCCGACGCGCTGCTGGGCCGCGGTCAAGCGGAACGGCAGGCTTGCCAGCAAGCGCTGGCGCAGCTCGCCCGTACCGCCCAGCGCCGGTGCGCGGCGCAGCCGCACCGCGGCGCGCATCCGCTTCAGGCTGA
Organism: Rhodanobacter sp.; assembly: GCA_024711345.1. Classification (GTDB taxonomy): domain Bacteria; phylum Pseudomonadota; class Gammaproteobacteria; order Xanthomonadales; family Rhodanobacteraceae; genus Rhodanobacter. The sequence goes on from JANJTA010000032.1 coordinate 26,243, forward strand.
GGTGCTGGGTCAGCAATTCCTCGAACACCAGCCGCTGCTGCGCCGGATGCCGGCCCAGCATCAGCTGGTCCAGGCGGGCGTCCGGCGGCGGACGATGCACGTACAGCAGCGCATCGCGCAGCGAGGTGAGGCCGTGCCGCGCGCACAACGCCGGCGGGATCAGCTCCAGCTGCGCCGCCGGCGGCAGCAGCGCCAGCGCCTTGCCGATCACCCCGGCCAGGCGTTTCGGGCCCAGCCCCTCCGTGGTCGGGTAGACCGGGCTGAGCGCGTCGTCGACGGCGACGGCGGCCGTCTCGTCCAGGCGCCGGTAATGCGGATGCACCATTTCCAGGCCGTGTGCGCCGTGGCGCACTTCGCCATAGCAGAGCAGTCGCGTGCCCGGCAGCAGTTGCTCGGCCTGCGCGCGGTTGAAGTGGAAGAAGCGCAGCAACAGGGTCTGCCGGCTGGCATCGCCGATCGCCACCTTCAGCTGCGGACGATAGCGAAAGCCGCGCTCGACCGCCTCGACCACGCCCTCGACCTGTGCCCGCTCGCCCGGCCGCAGCTCGGCGATCGCGGTGATCCGGGTCTTGTCCTCGTAGCGCAGCGGCAGGTGGAACCACAGGTCCTGCACCCGCTCCAGCCCGAGCCGGGCCAGCGAGGCGACCAGCGCCGGACCGACGCCCGGCAGCGTGCCGACCGGGGCCAGGCCCGGATCGACGTCGGCAGCGGGAGCGGAACGGACGATGCGGGTAGCCATGGCCTGCAAGCCTAACCGAGCACCGCTCTCTATCGTGAACCGCGCGCCGCCAGCGCGTGTCGGCGCGCAACGCCTAGGACGTTCAGTCCAGCACCATCACCGCGTCGACTTCGACCTGCGCCGCCTTCGGCAGGCCGGACACCTCGATGGTGGAGCGCGCCGGGTACGGCTGCTGGAAGTACTCGGCCATCACCGCGTTGACTGCGGCGAAGTTCGCCAGGTCGGTGACGTAGATGCCCACGCGCACGATCTGCGCCAGCGAGCCGCCGGCCGCTGCGGCCACGGCGGTGAGGTTGTCGAACACGCGCCGCGTCTGCGCGGTGATGTCGCCGTCGACCAGCGCGCCGGTGGCCGGGTCCAGCGGGATCTGGCCGGAGAAGTACACCGTATTGCCGGCACGCACGGCCTGCGAGTACGGGCCGATCGCGGCGGGGGCTTGCTCGGTGGAGATGATGCTGCGGGACATGGCTTGCCTCGGGTGGTGAGGAGTGGGAAAGCCACGGATGTTAGCAGCACCCGTTTCCGGCTCCCTCGCCCTCTCCTACAGAGGGTAGCGATAGGCGCCGCTGACCACGCCGGTGCGGCGCACGCGGCGGATCACGTCGGCCAGGTGCTTGCGGTTCTTCACTTCCAGCGCGAACAGCAGCGTGGCCGCGGCGGCATCACGCTCGACGTACTCGACGTTCTCGATGTTCGAGTCGGCGGCGGCGATCGCGGCGGCCACGGTGGCCAGCACGCCGGGACGGTTGATCACCTCGATGCGCAGCTCGGCGCGGTAGTCGCCCTGCACGTCGCGGTCCCATTCGATCGCCACGCAGCGCTCCGGCGACTTGCGCAGCTCGACCACGTTCGGGCACTCCTCGCGATGCACCACGATGCCCTTGCCCGAGGACAGATAACCGATGATGTCGTCGCCCGGCAGCGGATGGCAGCAGTTGGCGAAGCTGAGCACGCCGCGCTCGGCGCCGGTGATGCGGATCTTCTCGTGCGCATGCGCCGACGCATGCCGCTTGCCCGCCTTCTTGCCGCGCGAGGCGAGCAGCTGGCTGGCGACCACGTCGGGCATGCGGTTGCCCAACGCGATGTCGGACAACAGCTCCTCCAGCCGCTTCAGCTTGGAGCTTTCCAGGAAGCGGTCGAGCACCGCCGCGGGAATGCCGTCCAGGCTGCTGCCCTGCGCGTCCAGCGCGCGGTCGAGCATGCGGTGGCCGAAGTCCACCGCATCCTCGTGCTGCAGGTGTTTCAGGTACTGGCGGATCGCGGTACGCGCCTTGCCGGTGACCACCACTTCCAGCCAGGCCGGGTTCGGTACCGCCGACGGCGCGGTGATGATCTCCACCAGCTGACCCGACTCCAGCTTCGCGCGCAACGGCAGCAGCTTCTTGTCGACCCGCGCCGCCACCGCGTGGTCGCCCACGTCGGTGTGCACGGCGTAGGCGAAATCCAGCGCGGTGGCGTTGCGCGGCAGCGACAGGATGTCGCCGCGCGGGGTGAACAGGTAGACCTCGTCGGGGAACAGGTCGATCTTGACGTTCTCGATGAACTCCGACGACGACACCGTGCTCGCCGAGCTGTCGACCAGCGAGGACAGCCACTCGCGCGCCCGCGCCTGGGCGCTGTTGGCCGGGCCCGAGTCGGTCTTGTAGGCCCAGTGCGCGGCCACGCCGCGCTCGGCTACCGAGTCCATCTCGGCGGTGCGGATCTGCACCTCGATCGGCGCGCCGAACGGACCCAGCAGCACGGTGTGCAGCGACTGGTAGCCGTTCGCCTTGGGGATCGCGATGAAGTCCTTGAAGCGGCGATCGACCGGCTTGTACAGCGCATGCACCACGCCGAGCGCCATGTAGCAGCTCATCGCGCTGTCGACGACCACGCGGAAGCCGTAGACGTCCATCAGCTGGGCGAAGCTCTTGTGGTCGTTGCGCATCTTCGAATAGATGCTCCACGGCGACTTGATCCGGCCGACCACGCGGGCCGGCAGGTGGTCGGCGGCCAGCCGCGCGGACAGCGCCGCCTCGATCTTGCCCATCGCCTCGCGGCGGTTGCCCAGCGCGGCGCGGATGCGTTCGCTGATCACCCGGTAGCGGTCCGGGTACAGCGCGCGAAAGCCCAGGTCCTGCAGCTCCGCCTTGAACTTGTTCATGCCCAGGCGCTGCGCGATCGGCGCATAGATCTCCAGCGTCTCGCGCGCGATACGGCGGCGCGAGGGCGCATCCTTGGCGCCGAGCGTGCGCATGTTGTGCAGGCGGTCGGCCAGCTTGATCATGATGACGCGCAGGTCGCGCGACATCGCCAGCAGCATCTTGCGGAAGCTTTCCGCGTCGGCTTCCTGGCGGCTGCCGAAGCGCATCTTGTCCAGCTTGGTGACGCCGTCGACCAGCTCGGCCACCACCTCGCCGAACTCGGTGGCCAGCGTCTCGCGGCTGAGTTCGGTGTCTTCCAGGGTGTCGTGCAGGATCGCCGCGATGATCGTCTCGGCATCCAGTCCGAGTTCGGCCAAGATGCCGGCCACCGCCACCGGGTGGGTGATGTACGGTTCGCCGCTCTTGCGCTCCTGCCCGGCGTGCGCCTGCGCGCCGAGCTGGAACGCGCGCAGCACGCGATCGACCTGCGCCTCGGGCAGGTAGGCGACGCGTTCTTTCAGCGCCAGCGCGTACGGCGGCAGCGCGGACAGGTCGACCGTGGCGGAAGGAGTGGCCGCTGTCATCGGTGCCGGTTCCTGCTCAGGCGCCCGCCTCGCGGCAGGGGAAGCGGGTGGCTGCACGGCGCGCGCCGACCGTCGCACCGGGCCTGCCGGCGCGGCGGGTACGCTTGCTACAGCAGCCGCCGTCCATCAGTCGTCGCCGCCCTTGGAAAGGTCGTCGTCGACCTCGGCCGCGGCCCATTCCAGCGCCTCGCGCTCGGCGCGCTCGCGTTCGGCCTTGTCGATCTGGTCGATGGTGGCCTGGTCGATGCGGCGCGCGGCGATCTCGCGCAGCGCCAGCACGGTCGGCTTGTCATGGTCGGGGTTGACGGCCGGCTCGGCGCCCTTTTCCAGCTGGCGCGCGCGCTTGGTCGCCATCAGTACCAGTTCGAAACGGTTGTTGACCACCTCGAGGCAGTCTTCCACGGTAATGCGTGCCATGCGAAATCCTTAGGGAATAAAACGACTTATATGGTCTGACAGTGTAGAGGAGCGAATGCTTTGCTGGCAATGCGGCTGCCGCGTATCATGGCGGGCTGGCCGTGAACCGGCGCGCACTGGCCGGAAGCCAGCCGAAAGCCGTGCAAGATACAAAACCAGACAGTACACTTACTGGCCCCACGACGCGAACCCCCGCACCGATGCCCCCATCGCCTCGATTCCCCAAGTTGCGCCGCTGGCTGCCCGTGCTCGCCATCGTCTTGCTGGCCGGCTGCACCATCGCCAAGCCGCGCACCGACGATCCGCTGGAGAAGTACAACCGCGGCGCCTACAAATTCAATGACGCGGTGGACAAGGCGGTGATCCGCCCGGTCGCGCTGGGTTACCGCAAGGTGACCAACCCGCCGGTGCGCCGCTCGTTCAGCGACTTCTTCACCAACATCCGCATGCCGGTCACGGTCGCCAACGACCTGCTGCAGGCGCGCCCGAAGCAGGCGCTGCAGAGTACCGGCCGCTTCCTGGTGAACCTGACCCTGGGCATCGGCGGCTTCTTCGATCCGGCCAGCCAGCTCGGGCTGCCGATCGAGGACAACGACTTCGGCGTCACCCTGGCGCGCTGGGGGGCGCCGGAAGGCGACTTCCTGATGCTGCCGTTCTTCGGCCCCAGCACCGCGCGTGACATCTGGCGCCTGCCGGTCGACAGCTACTTCTTCGACCCCTTGACCCTGTATGCGAACAACCATCACTACAACGGCCTGCAATACGTGCCGCAGGCGATGTATCTGGTGACCCTGCGCTCGCGCGCCATCGACGCGGAGGGTTTCCTGCAGTCCGCCTACGATCCGTACGTGTTCATTCGCGACGCGTACCGGCAGCAGCGCCTGTACAAGATCTACGACGGCAACCCGCCGGTCGAGATCATCCAGCAGATGCAGGGCCTGGACGAGAAGAATTTCGACCCCGAGGAACTGCTGGACCAGCAGCACCAGTGGGAAAACAAGCACCCGGAGAGCTCCGGAAAGCAGCCCTGAGCGCGACGCAGGGTCGATACGAAGAAGGGGCGCCGCGGCCCCTTCTTTTTTAGTGTGGCGCACCCCTTAAGGTCCCGGCTCAGCCGAGCAGCCGGTCGACCTCGCAGACCTGGGCCAGCGACTGCATGCCGGCCGGCACGTGCACCACCTGCAATGCCTGGCCGCGCCGGGCCGCATCGGCTGCGACCGCCAGCACGCAGGCCAGGCCGGCGCTGTCGCTGTGGCGCACGCCGGCCAGATCCAGCCGCGATACCGGACCGCCGGCCAGCGCGACGCGCATCGCCTGCCATGCCGCCGCGGCGGTATCGAAGCTCAGTTCGCCGCGCACGCCCAGCGTGCCGGGCGTGCCGGTATCCAACTGGAAGGCGGCGGCAACCGACGTCACGACTTGTCCTTGCTGTCCTTGGCCATCGTGTCCAGCGCCTTGGAGCCCTGGGTCTCGACATTGGTGATCAGCTTCTCGATGCCGACCTTGCGGATCTCCGCGTCCACCTGGTTGCGGTAGTTGGTGACGTAGGAGATGCCCTCGATGATCACGTCGTAGGCCTTCCAGTCGCCGTTGCGTCCCTTGCGGAAGGCATAGTCGACCGACACCAGCTTGCCGTCGTCCAGCACCACCTGGGTGCGTACCACGGTGCGCTTGTCGTTGAGGTCGCCCTTGAACGGCAGCACCTTGACCCGGCCGCGGGTGTAATTCAGCAGGCCTTCGGCGTAACGGTGCGTGATCGAGTTGTAGAACGCCCGGGCGAAGCGCTCGCGCTGCGCCGGGGTGGCCTCGCGGGCATGCTGGCCAAGTACCAGGATCGAGGCGTAGTCGATGTCGAAGTGCGGCAGGAACACCTCGTCGATGACGCTGATCAGCTTCTCCTGGTTCTTCTTCAGCTCGTCGCGATGACCCTCGATCGCCGTGGCCAGCTGGTCGGCAATGGTCTGCACGACGGCGACCGGAGCCTGCTGGGCAGCGACCGGGGCCGCGGCAGCCGACTGGGCGAACGCCGGAACCGCGGCGACGGCACCGAAGGCGATGGCGGCGGCAAGAGCCAATCTGCGCAACATGGGTAACTCCTTGGGCTGAACCGGCTCGACGAGCCGGCGGGGGATGGGGCTATTTGTTGCCGGCGCCGGCGTCTTTCTTGTCGCCGGGCGAACCGTTGACCAGGAACTTGCCGATCAGGTCCTCCAGTTGCAGCGCGGACTGGGTCAGGATCATCTCGTCGCCGTCCTTGAGCGCGTCGGGCGAACCGCCCGGCTGGATCGCAACATACTGGCTGCCGATCAAACCGCTGGTGAACACCGCGGCGGAGGAATCGTCGGGAATCGCGTCGTAGCGCTTGTCGATCGCCAGCACCACGTCGGCGTTCAACTTCACCGGGTCGGCATGCACCGACTGCACGCTGCCGATCACCACGCCGGCCATCTTCACCGGCGCCCCGGCCGACAGCGTGCCGACGTTGGTAAAGCTCGCCTTCACCGTATAGCTGCCGCCGACGTTGTCGACCACCCCGCCGGCGCCGAAGAACTTGCCCAGCATCTCTTCCAGCGGCTGGGTCGACTTGGTCCGCGCCAGCGTGCCGCCGGCGGCCACCACCTGCTTCGAGCTGCCGTATTCGATGCCCACGTACTGGTCACCGAGCAGGCCACTGGTGAAGATCGTGGCCACCGAGTCCTGCGGGATGCGGTCGTAGGCCTTTTCGATCGACAGCTTCACGTCGGCCACGTCACCGCCCGGCTTCAACGCGATCGACTGCACTTGGCCGACACGCACGCCGGCGACCTTCACCGGCGCGCGCTCCTTCAGCTGGCCGATGTTGGTGAACTGCGCCTCGACGACGTAGCTGTCGCCCTGACGCACGTTCGCCACCGAACTGGTCTGGGTGGCCAGGTAGGCCAGTGCGGCGAAGCCCAGCACGATGAACAGGCCGGTGCCGACGGCGTAGGAACTTCTCGGTTGGCTCACGGCAGAATCCTCGGAAAACGACAAGTCATGGCGGTCACATCAGGAAGGCGGTCAGGACGAAGTCCAGCGCCAGGATGGCGATCGACGAGGCGACCACGGTGCGGGTGGTGGCGTAGGCTACGCCCTCGCTGGTCGGCGGCGTGGTGAAGCCCTGGAACACCGCGATCAGCGACACCACCGCGCCGAACGCCAGGCTCTTCAGCAGCACGCCGTTGACGATGTCGGTGTGGATGTCGACCTGGGCGGTCATGTTCGACCAGAACGTGCCGTTGTCGATGCCCAGCCAGGTCACGCCCACCAGGTGGCCGCCGAAGATCGCCATGGCGCAGAACACGCAGCACAGCAGCGGCATCGCGATCAGCCCGGCGAGGAAGCGCGGCGTGGCGACATAAGCGATCGGGTCGACCGCCATCATCTCCATCGCGTCGATCTGGTCGGTGGCACGCATCAGGCCGATCTCGGCGGTGACCGCGGTGCCGGCGCGGCCGGCGAACAGCAGCGCGGTGACCACCGGCCCCAGCTCGCGGTACACCGACAGCGCCACCACCATGCCGCTGGCCGAGGTGCCGCCGAAGATCGACAGCACGTGGTACAGCTGCAGCATCAGCACCATGCCGACGAACAGGCCGCAGACCATGATGATGGTCAGGCTCATGGCGCCGACGAACCACAGCTGGCGGACGGTTTCGCGCAGGTAGCGGAAGCTGCGCGGAATCGCCCCCAGCAGGGTCAGCAGGAACAGGCCGCAGGCGCCGATCTGCGCCAGCGACTGGGTCACCACGTTGTTGCCTTGCGGCGCCCGTGCATTCATTTCGCCGCTCCGGCAAAACCCAGCTCGGTGGCGTAGTCGGCGGCCGGGTAGCGGAACGGGATCGGACCGTCCGCCTCGCCGCCGAAGAACTGCCGCGTCCACGGCGAGCCGTCGTCGGCGATGGTCTTCGGGTCGCCCTGCGCCACCACCTTGCCTTTGGCCAGCAGGATCACGTGGTCGGCGATCTGCTGCACCGCGGCCAGTTCGTGCGAGACCAGCACGCTGGTGATGCCGAGGGTCTGGTTCAGCGTCTGGATCAGCTTCAGCACCTGGTTCAACGCCACCGGGTCGAGTCCCACGAACGGCTCGTCGTACAGGATCAGCTGCGGGTCGAACACGATCGCCCGCGCCAGCGCCACCCGCCGCGCCATGCCGCCGGACAACTCGTTCGGCATCAGCCGCGCGGCGCCGCGCAGGCCCACCGCCTGCAGCTTCATCAGCACCAGGTCGCGGATCAGCACCTCCGGCAACTTCGTGTGCTGGCGCAACGGGAAGGCCACGTTCTCGAACACGTCGAAGTCGGTCAGCAGCGCGGAGTTCTGGAACAGGTAGCCCACGCCCTCGCGCAGCTTGTACAGCTCCTCGCGCGACAGCTCGGCCACGTTGCGGCCATCGAGGTGGATGCTGCCGGCGTCGGCGTGCATCTGCCCGGTGATGTGCTTGAGCAGGGTGGTCTTGCCGGTGCCGCTGGGCCCCATGATCGAGGTGATCTTGCCGCGCGGGATGTCCAGGTCCAGCGCGTCGAAGATGGTCTTGCCGTTGAGCACCGTGGTCAGGCCGCGGATGCGCACCAGGGTGGCGTCGTCAGGCGTGGCGCGAACGGTATCGGTCATGGGCGGGGAAAGCCGTAGGGAGAGCAGAGAAGGTAGCGGAAGCGCGCCGCGAAGACCATGTGAAAACGGTCACGGCCTCAGCCGCCGGCCAGCAGCTCGGCGATCAGCGCCTCATGCCGCTGGCACTGCAGCGCGCTGCGCAGGCGCACCGCCCGCACGATCGCCTGCAGCCCGGCCAGCGCCTCGTCGAACGCGTCGTTGACCAGGATGTAGTCGAACTCGTGCGCGTGGGCGATCTCGCCGCGCGAATTGCGCAGGCGGCGCTCGATCACCTCGGCGCTGTCCGAACCACGACCGCGCAGGCGCCGTTCAAGTTCCGCGCGCGACGGCGGCAGGATGAACACGCCGACGCAATCGGGCTTGCTCGCGCGGATCTGCTGGGCGCCCTGCCAGTCGATCTCCAGCAGCACGTCGCGGCCCTGCGCCAGCAGTTCCTGCACCGCAATGCGCGAGGTGCCGTACAGGTTGCCGTGCACCTCGGCGTGCTCCAGGAAGACGCCTTCGGCGATCTCGCGCTCGAACTCGGCGCGCTCGACGAAGTAGTAGTGCCGCCCGTACGTCTCGCCCGGCCGCGGCGGCCGCGTGGTGTGCGATACCGACAGCGAGATCCCCGGCTCGCGCTCCAGCAAGGCGTTGACCAGGGTGGACTTGCCCGCGCCGGAGGGCGCGGCGACCACGAACAGCGTGCCTTCGAGCGGGGCGTTCATTCGATGTTCTGCACCTGTTCGCGCATCTGCTCGATCAGCACCTTCAGCTCCACCGCGGCGTTGGTGCTGCGCGCGTCGACCGACTTCGAGCCGAGCGTATTCGCCTCGCGGTTGAACTCCTGCATCAGGAAATCCAGCCGCCGGCCGACCGGTTCGGCCAGGCCGAGCACGCGGCGCGTCTCGGCGATGTGCGTGTCGAGCCGGTCCAGCTCCTCGTCCACGTCGGCGCGGGTGACCTGCAGCACCAGTTCCTGCTCCAGCCGGCCCGGCTCGACCGGCTGCTTCAAATCGGCCAGCCGCGTTTCCAGCCGGCTGCGCAGCGCGGTGCGGATCTGCGGCATCCAGCCGCGCACGTCGGCCACCACGCGCTCGATCGCATCCAGCCGCTCGCACAGGATCGCGCCCAGCTTCTCGCCCTCGCGCTCGCGGGTGGCGGTGAGCGCGTCCAGGGCGCGATCGAGCACGTCGAACAAGGCGGCCTGCTGCGCCTGCGGATCGGCCTCGGACTGCTGCATTACGCCGGGGAAGCGCAGCAACTCGGTAAACTGCACCTGCAGCCCGGGAAAGCGCGCAGCCATGTCCAGGTTCAGCTCCGACAGGCGCGCCAGCAGCGCATGGTCCACCTGCAGCGAGCTGCTGCGCGCATCGCTGGTGCGGCGCACGGTCAGGTCCAGCTTGCCGCGCGACAGCTTGGCCGCCACCCGCTCGCGCAACTGCGACTCGAAGCCGCGCAAGTCGTCCGGCAGCCGCGGGCTCAATTCGAGATAGCGATGGTTCACCGTGCGCAGCTCGCAACTGAGCGTGCCGGCGGGGCCGGTGTTCTCGGCACTGGCATAGGCCGTCATGCTGCGGATCATCGGCGTCTTCCGGACATGGGGAAAGGACGCAATGGTAAACTCTACGGTCTGCCTTGCCCAACCCGGCCAAGCGCCCCCAGGACCGCCCATGAATTCCGTCATCCGCCCCAGCGGCCGCGCCAGCGACCAGCTGCGCGCCGTCAGCATCGAGCGCCACTACACCCGCCACGCCGAAGGCTCGGTGCTGGTCGGCTTCGGCGATACCCGCGTGCTGTGCACCGCCAGCATCGAGGATCGCGCGCCGGCCTGGCTGCGCGGCAAGGGCGAGGGCTGGATCACCGCCGAATACGGCATGCTGCCGCGCGCCACCAACACGCGCACCCAGCGCGAGGCCACCCGCGGCGGCCAGGGCGGCCGCACCATGGAGATCCAGCGGCTGATCGGCCGCAGCCTGCGCGCCTGCGTCAACCGGCAGGCGCTGGGCGAGCGCGTGATCACGCTGGACTGCGACGTGCTGCAGGCCGACGGCGGCACCCGCACCGCGGCGATCACCGGCGCCTACGTGGCCCTGGTGGACGCGGTGAACCTGCTGATGAAGCGCGAGAACCTCAAGCGCAACCCGGTGGTGGGCGCGGTCGCCGCGGTCTCGGTGGGCATCTACAAGGGCGTGCCGGTGCTCGACCTCGACTACGCCGAGGATTCCGACTGCGACACCGACATGAACGTGGTGATGAACGACGGCGGCGGCTTCATCGAGGTGCAGGGCACCGCCGAAGGCCACGCGTTCCGCCGTGGCGAGATGGATGCGCTGCTGGCGCTGGCCGAGAAGGGCATCGGCGAGTTGGTCGCCGCGCAGCGCGCGGCGCTGGCGCAGTGAGCCGGGCATCGGGAATCGGCAGATGACACAACGGGTGGTACTGGCCAGCAGCAACCGCGGCAAGCTCGCGGAGTTCAACGCCTTGCTCGCCGACAGCGGCTTCGAGGTGGTGACGCAAGCGAGCCTGGGCATCGCGGACGCCGAGGAGACCGGGCTCAGCTTCGTCGAGAACGCGCTGCTCAAGGCACGCCACGCCGCCCGCGCCAGCGGCCTGCCCGCCCTGGCCGACGACTCCGGCCTGTGCGTGGCGCACCTGCATGGCGCGCCCGGCCTGTACTCCGCCCGCTACGCCGGCGGCCACGGCGACAGCGCGGCGAACAACGCCAAGCTGCTGCGCGCACTGGACGGCGTGCCGCCGGCGCAGCGCGGCGCCTTCTTCATCTGCGCGCTGGTGCTGCTGCAGCACGCCGACGACCCCGCGCCATTGATCGCCGAAGGCCGCTGGCACGGCCGCGTGCTCGACGCGCCGCGCGGCGCGCAGGGCTTCGGCTACGACCCGCTGTTCCTGCCGCACGGCCAGTCGCGCAGTGCCGCCGAGCTCGCGCCGGCGCTGAAGAACACGCTCAGCCACCGCGGCCAGGCGCTGGCGCAGCTGCATGCGCGGCTGGCCGAAGCGCACGCATGAGCCTGGCCGCGCCACCGCTGTCGCTGTACGTGCACATGCCGTGGTGCGTGAAGAAGTGCCCGTACTGCGACTTCAACTCGCACGGCCTGCGCAGCGAGCCGCCGCCCTACGCCGCCTACATCGACCATCTGCTGGCCGACCTCGACGCCGACCGCGCCGACTTCGCCGCGGCGCTGGAAGGCCGTCCGCTGGTCAGCATCTTTTTCGGCGGCGGCACGCCCAGCCTGTTCGCGCCGGAGCTGATCGCGCGCCTGCTCGACGGCGTGCGCGAACGGCTGCCGCTGGAAGCCAATGCGGAGATCACCCTGGAGACCAACCCCGGCACGGTCGAGCACGGCCGCTTCGACGGCTACCTGGCCGCCGGGGTCAACCGCATCTCGTTCGGCGTGCAGAGCTTCGACGACGACAAGCTGAAGCGGCTCGGCCGCATCCACTCGGCCGGCGAGGCCGAGGCCGCGGTGAAATCGGCGCAGGACGCCGGCTACGCCAACATCAACCTCGACCTGATGTATGCGCTGCCGAAGCAGGAGCTGGACGGCGCGCTGGCCGACGTCGAGCGCGCCATCGCGCTCGCGCCCACGCACATCTCGCACTACCAGCTCACGCTGGAGCCGAACACGGTGTTCGCCGCCAACCCGCCGCCGCTGCCCGACGACGACCACGCCTGGGCGATGCAGGAGGCCTGCGAGGCGCGCCTGGCCGAAGCCGGCTACGGCCAGTACGAAATCTCGGCGTACGCGCAGCCGGGCCGGCGCTGCGCGCACAACCTCAACTACTGGCAGTTCGGCGACTACCTCGGCATCGGCGCCGGCGCCCACGGCAAGCTCAGCGACGCGGCCACTGGCCTGGTGCGGCGGCGCTGGAAGAGCCGCCACCCGCGCGCCTACATGGAAGCGAACGGCGGCCCGGAGCGGATCGGCGGCGACAGCGTGGTCGGCGCGGACGAGTTGCCGTTCGAGTACATGCTCAACGCGCTGCGCCTGGTCCACGGCGTGCCGATGGCCGCCTTCGCCGAGCGCACCGGCCTGCCGCCGGTGCGCATCGCCGCCGCGCTGGCGACGGCGCGCCAGCGCGGCTGGCTGCACCACGATCCGCAACGGCTGCACACCACCGCGCTGGGCCAGCGTTTTCTCAACGACGTGATCGGCCTTTTTCTGGACTGAAACGCAGGCTGCGGTTGCCCGAGCCCGGATGACATCTCTGCCGCAACCGGCATAGACTGGCCGCTCCGGGGGATTCACCAGGGTTCATGCATGGATGTCGGGCACGATCGACGTCACTCCGCGTTGCAGCAGGGCGGCCGCCTCGGCCATGCGCGCTGGCCGGCGCGCGCGCAGCGCCTGCTGGAAGCCAGCTGCCGCCAGTGCGTGGAAGGCCTGCAAGAGCCCCTGCGCCGCTGCCTGAGCGAGTTCGAGAAGCAGCTTTTCGCGCAGGCCGAGCGCGCGCACCATGCCGCCGACCAGCAGGACTGCTTCTCCAGCCGGCAGCGCGTGCTGCAGGGCCGCGCCGCCTACACGCAACGTTTCGTCCTGCGCATCGGCAGCGCGTTCAACGACATCGACAGCGCCCGGCCCGCGCCGCCCGTCGCCGGCCCCAAGCCGTGGCAGACGCTGGCGCTGGTCGACCCCGACGAGCAGGAAGTGTCGATGAGCCTGGAACAGCTGGGCGCCCGCGGCGAGGTGCGCCACGCCGGCGTGCTGTACGAGCTGGGCCATCGGCTGGCGGTGCTGATCGGCGCGCCGCCGCTGGAGGGGCTGGCGCTGCCGCTGGGTCCCTACGCGCTGGCGCACGCCTGCCACGAGGCGGCGGCGGAGCTCGAGCTGCCGCTGCCGCACCAGTTGCTGCTGCTGCAGCACTTCGACCAGTGGGTGATCCAGGCGCTGGCGCCGATGTACGACGTCGTCAATGCGCACCTGCAGGGCGACGGCATCCTGCCGCAGCTGCGCAGCATTCCGATCCCGCGCCACATCGGCAAACGATCGCGCCCCGCCGGCGGCACCGATGCCGCCGCTGCCGGCGAAGCGGCCGCCGCGCCCGCCGGCAGCGGCGGCGGCAGCGGCGCGCCGATCGAGGTGCTGGAATCGCTGCGCGACCTGCTCGCGCGCCAGCGCGCCGGCCAGAGCGGGCGCCACGGCGAGGCGGCCGGTCGCGCCGCCAGCGAACAGGAGCTGCAATCCGCGCTGGGCGCGCTGCAGCAGCACCTGGCCCAGGTCACCGACCAGGCCGGCCGTGAATTGCGCAGCGCGGCGCGATTGCGCGAGGAGCTGCTGGCCCAGCTCAATGCCGGCAAGCCCGGCGACGCGCCACGCACCCGCTTGAGCGACGAGCAGGGCGACAAGGTCGAACTGGTCGCGCGATTGTTCGAGCAGCTTGGCCAGCAACTGCAACACGGCGGCAGCGCCCACCAGTTGCTCGGCGAACTGCAGTTGCCGGTCCTGCGCATGGCGGTGACCGACCGCGGCTTCTTCGAGCAGCGCGAGCATCCGGCACGCCGGCTGCTCGACACGGTGACCGCTGCCGCGAACGACTGGCTCGACGGCAGCGACGACGAGAGCAACCGGCCGCTGGCCAGCAAGCTCGAGCAACTGGTCGCCCGCGCCAGCCGGGAACCGCCCAGCGCGGGCCTGTACACCACGCTGCTGGCCGACATCGAGCACCACCTGGCCCTGCTCACGCGCAAGGCGCAGGCCGCCGAACGGCGTCACGTGGAAGCCGCGCAGGGGCGCGAGCGGCTGGACCAGGCCCGCCACCGCGCCGGCGAACTGATGGCCGAACGCTTCGCGCTGTCGCCGCCGCGCGGCTTGCTGCGCGCCCTGCTCGACCGTGCCTGGTCCGACGTGCTGGCCCTGACCCTGCTGCGCCACGGCGAGGACAGCGAGGCGTTCGGCATGCAACTGGCGATCACCGACCAGTTGCTCGGCCGCCTGCCGGTGGGCGATCGCCGGCAGTTGCAGGCAGAGGTGGAAGCCGGCCTGCAGCAGATCGGCATGCACGCCGAGGAAGCCGTGCAGGTGGCGCAGCGACTGCTCGGCGCAGGCGGCCCCGACCCCGTCGGCGAGCTGCCCAGCGCCACCGACCTCGCCCTGCGCCTGAAACAGCACCAACGCCTCGGCGAACTGCAGTCCGCCCCGCCGCCGGAGCCGGTGCCGGCGCCACCGGCCGCGGCGCCGGAGCCCAGCCCGCGTGAACGTGACATCGAGCAGCATCTGCGCCAATTGCCGTTCGGCAGCTGGTTCGAATTCGTCGACCCGGCCAGCGGGCGGATCGCCCGCCGCAAGCTGGCCTGGTACTCGCCGGTCTCCGGACATTGCCTGCTGGTCAGCCGGCGCGGCCAGCGCGGCGAGGAGATGAGCCTGACGCAACTGGCCCGCGAAGTGGCCAGCGGTCGCGCCTGCGAGGTGCCGGCACAGCCGGAGAGCCTGCTCGACCGCGCCTGGCGCAGCCTCACCGGCAGCCTGCGTCAGGCCACCGCGCCCCGCCGCCCCGCCCCGCCCGAGGACGCCCGCCGATGAGCAGCAGCGACCAGCGCCGCGCCGAACGCAAGCGCGCCAGCGCCAACGCCGTGGTCACCGACGCGATCAGCGGCCTGCCGATCGGTCACCTGGGCAACCTGTCGATGACCGGCATGCTGCTGATCGGCGCGCAGGCGCCGCGCAGCGAAGCGCTGTACCAGGTCAGCCTGATCCTGCCCGGGGCGGAGCAGATGCTGGCGCCGTCGCAGCCGATCGAGGTCGGCATCCAGGAGCAGTGGCACGAGGCCGCCGCCAGTTCGGGGCAGATCTGGGCCGGCTACCGCATCGTGGCGATCACCGACGCCGACGCCGCGCGGATCGAGAACTGGCTGGCGCAGGACTGACCGCAGCCGTCGTTCGCTGGCGGGCGGCGCGCGTACGCGCGATCATGGCCACCTGTTTCCCCTTCCCCGTTCACGGGCCGCGCCGGCGCCCGCGCGACGCGGCCACCGGCCGCCGCCACCTGCCCGCGCCGCCGAGGAGTCCCCATGCACGAGCAGGCTGCCCCGCTGTATCCGCACCACCTGGCCACCCTGCGCGAACGCGCCGACCAGGCCCTCGCACTGGGCGGCTTCGACCACCTGCTGGTCGCCGCCGGCACGCCGCTGCGCAAGTTCCTCGACGACCAGGACTATCCCTTCATCGCCAACCCGCACTTCCGGCACTGGTTGCCGCTGGAGGGCGCGCCGGGCAGCTGGGTCGTCTACACGCCGGGCGCGAGGCCGAAGCTGGTGTTCGTGCAGCCGCGCGATTACTGGCACGTGGTGCCGGAAGCGCCGCGCGGCTACTGGGTCGAGCACTTCGACATCGTCACCGTGCGCAGCGCGGCGGAAGCCGTCGCACAGTTGCCGGCCGGCCGGCGCGCGGTGCTCGCTCCGGCCTGCCCCGGCATCGACGGCGTGGAGGCCAACAACCCGCAGACGGTGCTCGACTACCTGCACTGGCACCGTTCCTACAAGACGCCGTACGAACTGGCGCTGATGCGCGAAGCCAGCCGCATCGGCACGCGCGCGCACCGCGCCGCCGAGGCCGCCTTCCGCGCCGGCCGCAGCGAGTTCGGCATCCACCTGACCTACCTCGCCGCCGCGCGCCAGACCGATGCCGAGCTGCCCTACGCCAGCATCGTGGGCCTGAACGAACACGGCGCGGTGCTGCACTACACGCACTTCGACCGCATGCCGCCGCAGGAAAGCCGCTCGTTCCTGATCGACGCCGGCGCCAGCGCCGCCGGCTACGCCAGCGACATCACGCGCACCTACGCCGCGCCCCAGGCGGGCGAATTCCAGGCCCTGATCGACAGTCTCGACGCCGCCCAGCAGGGTTTCGCGGCGAAAGTGCGCGCCGGGCAGAGCTACCCCGAACTGCACCTCCATGCCCACCACGTCATCGCCGGCGTGCTGCGCGAGCATGGCTTCATCCGCATGAGCGCGGAAAGCGCGGTCGAGTCCGGCGTCAGCAGCGCATTCTTCCCGCACGGCCTGGGCCACCCGATCGGCCTGCAGGTGCATGACGTCGCCGGCTTCCAGCAGAGCGAACGCGGCGGCAGCATCCCGCGCCCGGACGGCCACCCCTACCTGCGCATGACGCGCGTGCTGGAAGCGGGCATGGTGGTGACGATCGAGCCCGGCCTGTACTTCGTCGACATGCTGCTGGCCGAATTGCGCGACAAGCCGGTCGCCGCCGACGTCGACTGGGCGAAGGTCGATCACTTCCGCCAGTACGGCGGCATCCGCATCGAGGACGATGTGGTGTGCACCGACGGCGCGCCGGAAAACCTCACGCGCGATGCGTTCGCGCTGAGCTGAGCCGCCGCACCCGCGGTTCGCTCTTGTTCCGGGGCTTTCGCCCGCCACAGGAAGGGCGGAAGCTTCTGGTTCCCGGGCGGACCCGCGCCATGGAGAGTGATGCGGGGACACCGCGGCCTCGCTGCGACATTCGTCCACACCGCGCCTACATCCGTGCGGCGTATGCTGACGAACAGGTGATGCAGGGATTCGTCGCATGTCCGATTCCGCGATTTCCAGCGTTCCGCCCGCAAGCCTCCGGGGGGCGCCACGCCCGCTGCGGCGACTGACGTTCGAGCTGTTCGGCATCGTCGCACTGAAGCTCGCGGCGCTCGTGCTGATCTGGTGGGTGGTGTTCGCGCCGCAGCCGAAGCCCGATGTCAGTCCGGCGGCCGTCGCGCAGCGACTGGCCCCTGCCGTTCCCGCGCCGACGGAAGCTCGCCCATGATCCTGATCGATACCGACGTCGTCACGCTGTCGCGCCTGCAGTTCGCGCTGACCGCGCTGTACCACTTCCTGTTCGTGCCGCTGACGCTGGGACTGGTGTGGATCCTGGCCATCATGGAAAGCGTCTACGTGATGACCGGGCGCGAGGTATGGAAGCGCATGGTGCAGTTCTGGGGCGTGCTGTTCGGCATCAACTTCGCCATGGGCGTGGCCACCGGGGTGACCATGGAATTCCAGTTCGGCATGAACTGGGCCTACTACTCGCACTACGTGGGCGACATCTTCGGTGCGCCGCTGGCCATCGAGGGGCTGATGGCATTCTTCCTCGAGGCGACCCTGATCGGCGTGTTCTTCATGGGCTGGGAGCGCCTCTCGCGCATCAAGCACCTGCTGGTGACCTGGTTCCTGGCGCTGGGCACCAGCCTGTCGGCGCTGTGGATCCTGGTGGCGAACGCGTGGATGCAGAATCCGGTGGGCGCCGCGTTCAACCCCGAGACGATGCGCATGGAGGTCACCTCGTTCTCCGCGGTGCTGTTCAACCCGGTGGCCCAGGAGAAGTTCGTGCACACGGTGAGCGCCGGCTACGTGCTGGGCGCGATGTTCGTGCTGTCGATCAGCGCGTGGTATCTGCTGCGCGGGCGCAACGTGGATTTTGCCAAGCGCTCGATGACGGTGGCAGCGAGCTTCGGCCTGGCCGCGGCGCTGTCGGTAGTGGTGCTCGGCGACGAATCCGGCTATGGCGTGTCGCTGAACCAGAAGATGAAGATGGCCGCGATCGAGGCGATGTGGGAGACCGAGCCGGCGCCGGCGCCGTTCACCGTGTTCGGTCTGCCCGACATGCAGCAGCGCACCACCCGTTACGCGTTGAAGATCCCGTGGGTGATGGGGCTGATCGGCACCCGCTCGCTGGACCAGACCATGCCCGGCATCAACGAACTGGTGGATGACGCCAGGGGCCGCATCGGCAACGGCCTCCAGGCCTACGACGCGATGCTGATGCTGCGCCAGGACAAGAACGACGCCCAGGCCAAAGCGACGCTCGCCGCGCATGACCAGGACCTCGGCTACGCGTTGCTGCTGAAGAAGTACGTCGACGACCCGCGCCGGGCCACGCCGGCGGAGATCCAGCAGGCCGCCGACAGCACCATCCCGAACGTGCCGGTGCTGTTCTGGTCGTTCCGCATCATGGTCGCCTGCGGTTTCTATTTCATCGCGCTGTTCGCGCTCTCGTTCTGGAAAGCCAGCCGGCGCACGCTGGAGAGTCAGCGCTGGTACCTGCAGCTGGCCTTGTGGAGCCTGCCGCTGCCGTGGATCGCCATCGAGCTGGGCTGGATCGTGGCCGAGTACGGCCGCCAGCCGTGGGCGATCGAGGGCGTGCTGCCCACCGCGCTGGGCGTGTCGGCGTTGAGCGCGGGCCAGGTATGGACGTCGCTGGGCGGCTTCGTGCTGTTCTACACCGCGCTGGCGGTGGTCGACGTGGTGCTGATGCTGAAGTTCGCGCGCAAGGGGCCGGACGGGCTGGGCATCTGGCCGCCGGCGACCACGCTTCTTCCCGCCGGCCGGCCCTGAGGAGATCGCCATGCTCGACTACGCCACGCTGCGGGTGATCTGGTGGGCCTTGCTGGGCACGCTGCTGATCGGTTTCGCGATCATGGACGGCTTCGACTTCGGCGTCGCCGGCCTGCTCAAGGTGCTCGGTCGCGACAACGAGGAACGGCAGGTGCTGCTGGAGGGTATCGAGCCGACCTGGGAGGGCAACCAGGTGTGGTTCATCCTGGCCGGCGGCGCCACCTTCGCGGCGTGGCCGACGCTTTACGCGGTGTCGTTTTCCGGCATGTATTTCGCCATCGCGCTGGTGCTGCTGGCCTTCATCCTGCGCCCGGTCGGCTTCAACTTCCGCGGCAAGGTCCACGACCCGCGCTGGGCCTCGCTGTGGGACTGGGTGCTGACCGGTTCCGGGCTGGCGGTGATGCTGCTGGCCGGCGTCGCCTTCGGCAACCTGTTCCTCGGCCTGCCGTTCCGCTTCGACGATGACCTGCGCATGAGCTGGCACGGCGGCTTCCTCGGCCTGCTGCATCCGTTCGCGCTGCTGTGCGGGCTGGTCTCGCTCGCCATGCTGCTGGCGCACGGCGCGTGCTTCGCGGCACTGAAGGCCGACCATGCGATCGCCGAGCGTGCGGTGGCAATCGCGCGCTGGACCACGCTGGCGTTCGCCGTGCTGTACGTGCTGGCCGGTATCTGGCTGGCCTGGGGCGTGCCTGGCTATGCGGTGGTCGGGCCGGCCGCAACCGGAGACGTCTCCAACCCGCTGTACAAGCAGGTCGCGGCCGGCGGCAGCTGGTTCGCCGGCTACCTGCAGTACCCGTGGTTCTGGCTCGCGCCGGCGCTGGCGCTGGCCGCGGCGGTCGGCGTGCAGGCGCTGGTCGGTCGGCGCAACGCGGCCGGCTTCCTCGCCAGCAGCGTGATGGTGGGCGGCACGATCGCCTCGGCCGGCTTCGCGCTGTTTCCGTTCCTGCTGCCGTCCAGCCTCGACCCGCGTTCCAGCCTCACCGTGTGGGACGCCTCGTCGAGCCGCGGCACGCTGCAGCTGATGCTGGTGGCCACCTTGCTGCTGCTGCCGATCGTCATCCTCTACACCGGCTGGGTGTACCGGGTGATGCGCGGGCGCGTCACGCTGGACGAGGTGCGCAAGGCGCACGGCGGTTATTGAAGGGAGGGCGGAGCGATGTGGTATTTCTCGTGGATCCTCGGCCTGGGCCTGGCCTGCGCCTTCGCCATCCTCAACGCGATGTGGTACGAGCTGCACGCCACCGACGAGGCGAACCGCCAGCGCGAGGATTCCGAACTGCCGGACGCGCTGACCTAGCGACGTCCCGATCCGTTCACCGGCGCGCGGCCAGCAACGCCTCGATCGCGTCGGGCTCCTTCGGCACCGCGGCGCTGAGTACCTCATGCCCGTCGCGGGTCACCGCCACGTCATCCTCGATACGGATGCCGATGCCGCGCCAGCGTTCGGCCACCGAGCGGTCGTCCGGCGGCACGTACAGGCCCGGTTCCACCGTCAGCACCATGTCCGGCTCGAGCAGGCGCGATTCGCCGTCGACCCGATAGTCGCCCACGTCGTGCACGTCCAAGCCCAGCCAGTGGCCGGTCTTGGCGGGGAAGTAGCGCTGGTAGCTGCCGCTGGCGACCGCCTCGTCGGCGCTGCCCTTGAGCAGGCCCAGTTCGCACAGGCCCGCGGCCAGCACGCGCACCGCCGCCGTGTGCGCGGCGCCGAACGGCCGTCCCGGCCGCACCTCGTCGATCGCCGCCAGCTGTGCGGCCAGCACCACTTCGTACAGCGCGCGTTGCTCGCGACTGTAGCGGCCGTTGACCGGGAACGTGCGGCTGATGTCGGATGCGTAGCAGTCCAGTTCGGCGCCGGCGTCGATCAGCAGCAGCTCGCCGGCGCGCAGTGGCGCGCGGTTGCTCTGGTAATGCATCACGCAGGCGTTCGCGCCGCCGGCGACGATCGGCGGGAACGCCGCCACCGCGCCGTGGCTGCGCACCGCCCGCAGCAGCTCGGCCTCCACCTCGTACTCATGGCGGTCCGGCGTGGCCGCCTGCATGGCGGCCAGGTGCGCCTCCGCGGCGACCGCGGCGGACGCGCGCATCAGCTTCAGCTCGGCACGCGACTTGTACAGGCGCAGGTCGTGCAGCAGGTGGCCGAGCGCCACGAACTCCTTCGGCACCACGCCGCCGCCGCGCAACTGGCGCAGGCGGCGCATCCAGCCGAGCAGGCGCGCGTCGAAATCCGGCTCGCGGCCGAAGTGGCAGTACACGCGGCCGCGCCCTTCGATCATGCCGGGCAGGATGTCGTCGATGTCCTCGATCGGGAAGGCGTCGTCCAGCCCGAAATCGGCCACCGCCCGCTCGGTGCCGATCGACGCGCCGTGCCAGCGTTCGCGCGCCGGATCATGCTCGCGGCAGAACAGCACCGCCTCGCCGTGCCGGCGCCCCGGCAGCAGCGCCAGCATGGCGTCGGCCTCGGGAAAACCCGCCAGGTAATGGAAGTCCGAATCCTGCCGGTACGGCCACGCCGCGTCGGCGTTGCGCATGCGCTCGGGTGCGGCGGCCACCAGCACCACCGCATCCTCGCCGGCCATCTGCATCAGCTGGCGGCGGCGCCGCGCGAACTCCTCCGCACCGATCGCCAGCGCCGCCAGCTTCGAGGCTTCGGGGATCAATGCACGCGGCCGCTGGACGAGGGGTCGGGCGCCGCGCATTCGGCGTACAGCAGCATCGCCGCGACGCGCACGAACTCCTGCACCTCGACCAGCGCGTCCTCGTCCTCGTCCTCGTCGCCGAAATCGAACGACGAGGCGGCTACCGTGCCGAGATCGCGCAACACCTCCTGCGCTTCTTCCGACAGCTCCGCGTGCGCGGCGGCACCGGCCAGGCCGAAACCGCCGAGGAAACCGCGGCACCAGTCGACCATCGCCTCGGCGCGCTCGGCCAGCGGGCGGTCGTCTGCCGGCAGCAGCGGTTCGAAGCCCAGCTCGGCGTCGGCCAGCTCGGCTTCGCTCTGGCGGGCCAGCCGGTCGAGCAGGGCCAGGTCCTGCGCACCGACGTCGGCGACCTCGCCATCGAGTTGCAGCGCGGCCAGCACCGGACTGCCGCGCAACGAGCCGCCGCCAGCCAGGTAGCCGCTCAGCGAGCCGTGCAGCTCGCTGGCCGTGGTGCCCAGGCGCAGGCGCCCGACCAGTGCGTCGATCTCGTCGTGGCCCACGAACTCGGGTGCCGCCATGGCGATGCTCCTGCAGGAAATGGCCGCCAGTCTAATGCAGCCCGGCAGCGCCACCGAGCCGGCTGCTTTCCGCCGGCGTCCTGTTATAGTTTTGGACATGAGCACGCCCGAACCCGTCCAGACCGATCCGGTCCACCAGGAGTTGGCCGCCCTGGCCCGCCAGCTTGACCGGCTGCTCGATACGGTGCGTCGCCTCACCGAGGAGAACCGCAGCCTGCGCCAGAGCCAGGAGCAGTTGTCCGGCGAGCGCGCCGGCCTGCTGGCACGCAACGAGCAGGCCCGCAGCCGCGTCGAGGCGATGATCCAGCGGCTAAAATCGCTAGAGAACAACGGTTGAGCGTGCCCATGTCCAGCAGTAGCAGTGAACCGGTCGCGCTGCGACTGATCGACCGCGAATTCCTGATCGCCTGCGCGCCGGAAGAGCGCGAAGGCCTGCTCGAGGCCGCCGGCTTCCTCGACCGCAAGATGCGCGAACTGCGCGCCAACGCCAAGGCGCCAAGCTTCGAGCGGCTGGCCGTGCTCACCGCGATCAGCGTGGCGCACGAATTCCTCAGCCTGCGCAAGCAGCACGACAGCCAGGAGCGTCGCCTCAGCGATGGCCTCGCCGCGCTGCGGAGCAAGCTCGATGCCGCGCTCGACGGCGAACCGCTGCGGCGCTGAACGCACCGCTGCCGGCAGTGGCACATTCCGCAGCAAGCGCCTAAAATCGACCCCGGCGTTTTCTGCGATGTGCGCCAGCACGCCGTTACATTTGCCTTGTTCCTAAATACGGCCCCGGGTCGGCTTCACATCGGCTGTTGTGCATGTCCGCCACGTGCGGAAAGCCTTGAGGCCATGTAGCTCTCCCACCTGATCCATCGTGGATCAAGGTCGTTCGGCGGGCAGCGGCATCGCGGTTGACGCCACTCTTTTCCCCGCCCCGTTCGTCCGGCGACGAACGGGGCGCACCACGACGGAGTTGCGCGCACCGTGGACGCCCTCGCCCGACGACGCGAGCTTCGCCAGCGCCTGGCCGAACAGCGTCGCGCCCTGCCGCCAACCGAGCGCATCGCCGCGGCCCAGGGCCTGCGCCGCAGCCTCGAGCAGCTGCCCGAATACCTCACCGACACCCGCGTGGCCGGCTACTGGGCCAGCCACGGCGAGTTGCCGCTGAACGTGGCGATCGCGCCGCTGGCCGGTCGCGGCCAGCAGTTCCTGCTGCCGGTGATCAGTGCGGGCCGACAGCTGCGCTTCGCGCCCTGGCAAGCCGGCGACGAAGTGCAGCCGAACCGCCACGGCATCCCCGAACCGGTCGAGCCGGGAGAACTGCTGGAGCCGTTCCAGCTCGACCTGGTGCTGGTGCCGCTGCTCGGCTTCGATCGCCACGGCCACCGGCTCGGCTACGGCGGCGGCTACTACGACCGCAGCTTCGCCTTCCTCAACGAGCAGGTGCGCCCGACCGAGCCGCTGCTGGTCGGCATCGCCTACGCGTTCCAGGAACTGCCCGCGATCGAGGAAGCGGCGTGGGACGTTCCGCTCGATTTCGTCGCCACCGAACACGAGCTGATCGACTGCCATGCACCCGCCCCGCAACCGGAGCACGCTGCATGAACCACTGGCTGATGAAGTCCGAACCGGACGCGTTCTCGATCGACGACCTGAAGCGCAAGAAGCGCGAGGCCTGGGATGGCGTGCGCAACTACCAGGCGCGCAACTACATGCGCGACGGCATGCGTCCCGGCGACCAGGTGTTCTTCTACCACTCCAACTGCGCCGTGCCCGGCATTGTCGGCATCGCCGAAGTGGCCACCGACGCGTACCCCGACCCCAGCCAGTTCGACCCCAAAAGCAAGTACTTCGACCCGGGCAGCTCGCGCGACCACCCGCGCTGGATGCTGGTCGACGTGAAGTTCGTGAAGAAGCTCAAGCGCACGATCAGCCTGGACGAGCTGAAGAACCATCCCGCGCTGGCCGGGATGCCGCTGCTGCGCAAGGGCAACCGGCTGTCGGTGATGCCGGTCGATGCCGCCCACTGGAAATACATTCTCGCGCTGGAATGAGCGCTGCCCGCCCCTCTTTTACCGGAACCCATCCATGAGCAACGCCAACGAAAAACGCCAGGCCGGCGAGGCCGCGATCCGCTACGTCGAGGACGGCGCCATCGTCGGCGTCGGCACCGGCTCCACCGTGGCGTTCTTCATCGACGCGCTGGCCGAGCTGAAGCAGCGCATCCAGGGCGCCGTATCCAGCTCGGAGCAGTCCACCGCGCAGCTGAAGAAGCATGGCATCCCGGTGCTCGACCTCAACGCCACCGGACCGCTGACGCTCTACGTCGACGGCGCCGACGAGTGCGACCCGTTCAAGCGTCTGATCAAGGGCGGCGGCGCCGCACTGACCCGCGAGAAGATCGTGGCGGCGGCCAGCGAGAAGTTCGTCTGCATCATCGACTCCAGCAAGCGGGTCGAGCTGCTGGGCAAGTTCCCGGTGCCGATCGAGGTGATCCCGATGGCGCGCAGCCTGGTCGCCCGCGAGATCGTCAAGCGCGGCGGCCAGCCGGTGTGGCGCGACGGCGTCACCACGGACAACGGCAACTGGATCATCGACGTGCACGGCTGGCAGATCGTCGACCCGGCGGCACTGGAGAGCGAGCTGAACCAGCTGCCCGGCATCGTCACCGTCGGCCTGTTCGCGCGGCGGCCGGCCGACGTGGTGCTGATCGGCGACCGCGAGATGTGAGCTGCGGGCGGCCCGGCGCAGCGGGCCGCCCGCAGGTGACCGCGTCAGGACTTCTTCGAGCCGCGGGCGTGCCCGTAGCCTTCCATCAGGTCGCCCGCGGCCGGGCGCGGTTTCAGGCCGTCGCGAAAACGCAGGTGGCGTGAGGATTCGCGCGCCTCGCGCAGGCGCCGCGCATGGGCAGCGAGGATGTCGCCGCGGGTGAGGATGCCGACCAGCCGGCGCGAATTGTCCTTGCCCACCACGATCAGCCGCCCGACCTTCTCCGCCACCATGTGGTCGGCCGCCTCGCGCAGCGAGTGGCTCTCGGTCACCGCGATGGGCTCGCGCGTCACCAGCTCGCCGAGCGTCTGGGTGTAGTGCCACTGCGGATCGAGCAGGGTGCGCCGGGTCAGCACGCCGTACACCCGGCCCGCCTCGTCCACCACCGGGAAGCCCTGGTGGCGCGTCTCCGGCGCGCCGTCGTTGAGCCAGGGGCGCACCTCGGCCAGGGTTTGCGCAGCCTTGAGCGTGACCACCTCGCGCGAACACACGTCGCCCACCGCCACCTGTTCGAGATAATCCGCCGCGTACTCGGAAGGCACGCGCACGCCGCGGCGCGCGATCTTCTCGGTCATGATGGTGTTGCGCATGATCAGCGCCGAGATCAGGTAGGCCGCGGTGCAGCCGCCCAGCAGCGGCAGCAGCGCCGCCGGCTGGCGCGTGGTCTCGAAGGCAAACACCACCGCCGTCAGCAGCGCCCGCGAGGAACCGGCGAAGATCGCCGCCATGCCCACCAGCGCCGCGATGCGCAGGTCGATGTGGAAGCCGGGCAGCGCATGGTTGAGGCCGATGGCCAGCACCGCGCCGAGCGAACCGCCGATCATGAACAGCGGCGCCAGCGTGCCGCCGGAGGTGCCGCTGCCCAGCGAGATCACCCAGGAGACGAACTTCAGCGCGCCGAAGCCGAGCAGCACGGCGAGGCCGAAATGCCCCTGCACCAGCGCGTCGATGTTGTCGTAGCCCACGCCCAGCGTGCGCGGGTCGATCCAGCCCACCAGGCCGGCCACCAGCGCGCCGATCACCGGCCACCACATCCAGTGGATCGGCAGTTTCTCGAACAGGTCCTCCACGCCGTACACCGCGCGGGTTACCCAGATCGAGGCGTAGCCGACCAAACCGCCGATCAGCACGAAGCCGGCCAGCGCCAGGCTGCCGGGTTCGGGCACGTCGGGCATAGGGAACACCGGGCCCGCGCCGTAGCTGGCGTAGCGCACGCCCACCGCAGTCACCGTGGCCAGCGCCACCGGGATCAGCGAACGCGGGCGCAGTTCAAACAGCAGCAGCTCCACCGCCAGCACCAGCGAGGCCACCGGCGCACCGAACACCGCCGCCATGCCCGCCGCCGCACCGGCCGCCAGCAGCACCTTGCGTTCATTGGCAGTCACCCGCAACAGCTGACCGATCAGCGAACCCAGCGCGCCGCCAGTGGAGATGATCGGGCCTTCGGCGCCGAACGGGCCGCCGGTGCCGATGGCGAAGGCAGAGGACACCGGCTTGAGCCAGGTCATCCGCGCGGGAATGTTCGATTCGTTGGTGAGGATCTGCTCCATCGCCTCGGGAATGCCATGGCCCTGGATCGCGCGTGAGCCCCAGCGCGCCATGATGCCGGCGGTCAGCCCGCCGATGGCCGGCATCAGGATCACCCAGGCGCCGATGGAGGTGTCGGCCGGCGACAGCACGAACGAGCCCGGCTTCGCGTTCGGCCCGATCACGTCCGAGATGCGGCCGTAGTAGCACAGGTCGGTGATGAGGTTGATCAGCAGCATCAGCAGTTGCGCCACGTAGGCCGAGGCCACGCCCAGGATCACCGCCAGCACGCTGATCAGCAGGATGCGGCGGGTGACCAGGGTGGATTTGCGCGGCATCCGCGCCGCGTCCAGCGAAAGGCCGAGGGCCGGGGCGATCGGCAGCGCGTCGGTGCTGCCTGTCGTGCGCACGTCGGCGTGCCCCACGGGGGTGTCAGTGGCTGGCGTCATGGGATGACCACGGAGGAAACCGGGGATTTTACGCTGCCACGCTGCCCAACCGAAGGGGCAAGGTGCCGGAATCGCATCGAAATTTCCTGCGATTTCATGCAGTTCGCCGCGCTCGATCGGCCACAACGAAGAAGCCCGCCAAGCGGCGGGCTTCTTGTTCGGGCGCCATGCATGCCGGGGCATGATGGCAACTGGATTTGGCAGCCCCGGATGGATTCGAACCACCGAATGCCTGAGTCAGAGTCAGGTGCCTTACCGCTTGGCGACGGGGCTGTGGAGCTAGTTTAGCGCTTCGAGAACTGCGTGGCGCGACGCGCCTTGTGCAGACCGACCTTCTTGCGCTCGACCTCGCGGGCGTCGCGGGTCACGAAGCCGGCCTTGCGCAGCGGCGACTTCAGGCTTTCGTCGTATTCGATCAGCGCGCGGGCGATGCCCAGACGGATCGCGCCGGCCTGGCCGGTGATGCCGCCGCCGGCGACCGTGACCTTGATGTCGAACTTGTCGGTGTTCTGAGTCAGCTCGAGCGGCTGGCGCACGATCATGCGCGAGGTCTCGCGGCCGAAGAACTGCTCGAGCGACTTGCCGTTGACTTCGATCGCGCCCTTGCCCTTGCGCAGGAACACGCGGGCGGCGGAGGTCTTGCGGCGGCCGGTGCCGTAATTCTGCTGGGTTGCCATGCTCATTTCCTTAAATCTCCAGCGCCTGCGGCTGCTGTGCGGTATGCGGGTGCTCGGCACCGCCGTAGACCTTGAGCTTGCGGTACATCTCGCGGCCCAGCGGGTTCTTCGGCAGCATGCCCTTGACCGCGATCTCGATCACGCGCTCCGGGTAGGTCGCCAGCAGGTCCTTCAGGCTGGTGGTCTTCAGGTTGCCCACGTAGCCGGTGAAGCGGTGGTACATCTTGTCGTCCAGCTTGGCGCCGGTGACCGCCACCTTCTGCGCGTTGATCACCACGATATAATCGCCGGTGTCGCAGTGCGGGGTGTATTCCGGCTTGTGCTTGCCGCGCAGACGACGGGCGATTTCGGTCGACAGGCGACCGAGCGTCTTGTCCGTGGCATCGACCACGAACCAGTCGCGCTTGACGTTGTCGGCATTGGCGCTAAACGTTTTCATTTCAGAATACCTGTCTGCCGCCGTAAGGCGGTACGCATGATGCAGGAAGCGTGCTTCGGTGGAACAAAGGCGCGAGATGATAGCGGAGCCGTCATCTGCGGCGCAAGCCCACCGGCCGGCGAGCTGTGAGTTGGCAATGATAGCATGACCGGCGGGGCGCTTGAAAAGTCCCCGCCAGGCGAGCCGCCGGCCACGGCGGCCACGCCTCCGCCGGCCGTCGGGCCGAACCACTGCAGGAAATCCCCATGGACGTGCGCACGCTGAGCCCCCTCGACCGCCTGCTTGCCGGCTGCGAACGCGCGCTGGAAGCGATCGCCGGCATGCCCGCGGCGCAGCGCCGCTCACCCGCCACCGGACTCGCCGAAGCCGCGCTCGACGATGCCGAGCGCCGGCACACCGCCGGCCTGATGCGCGTCAACCATACCGGCGAGGTCTGTGCGCAGGCGCTGTACCTCGGTCAGGCCGCGCTGGCGCGCCATGCCGACAACCGCCAGCACCTGCTGCATGCCGCCGTCGAGGAAACCGACCACCTGGCCTGGTGCGCCGAGCGCCTGCAGCAGCTGGACAGCCGTCCCAGCCTGCTCAATCCGCTGTGGTACGCCGGCAGCTACGCGATCGGCGCCGCCGCCGCGCTGGCCGGCGATCCGCTCAGCCTGGGCTTCGTGGTCGAAACCGAGCGCCAGGTGGAAGCGCATCTGGCCGAGCACCTGGAAAAACTGCCCGCGCAGGACGAGCGCTCGCGCGCGGTGCTGACGCAGATGCAGGTCGACGAAACCCGCCACGCGCAGCAAGCCCAGGCCCGCGGCGGCGTCGAGCTGCCGTTCCCGGTGCCGCAGCTGATGCGGCTGAGCTCGCTGGTGATGAAGACGGTGGCTTATCGCGTGTGAGCTTCGCTCACGCGCGGCCGGAACAGGGATTGAGGAAACGGGGAACGGGAGAGGCGGGCGCCTGCCCTCCGATTTCCCGTCCCCTTAATCCTGTTTCCGGCTTCACATCAGGTTGCGCCCGTGGAACAGTTCCTCGATCTCGCGGCGCAGCAACTGCTCGATGCGCTGGCGGTCCTTGAACGAGAGATCGTCGGCGTGCGCCTCGAACAGGTAGGTGTCGAGGTCGAAGTCCTTGATGTGCATCTTCGTGTGGAACATGTTTTCCTGGTACACGTTGACGTCGAACATCTCGTACTTCTGGCGGATGTGCTTGGCCAGGTAGTCCTGCACCGAGTTGATCTTGTGGTCGATGAAGTGCTTCTTGCCCTTCACGTCGCGGGTGAAGCCGCGCACGCGGTAGTCGGCGATCACGATGTCCGACTCGAAGCTGTCGATCAGGTAGTTCAGGGCCTTCAGCGGCGAGATCACGCCGCAGGTGGCCACGTCGATGTCCGCGCGGAAGGTCGCGATGCCGTTGTGCGGGTGCGTTTCCGGGTAGGTGTGGACCGTGATGTGGCTCTTGTCCATGTGCGCCACCACCGCGCCCGCGATCGAGTCGCGACCGAGCTTCTCCACCACCGGCTCCTCGGAGATCAGGATGGTCACCGAGGCGCCCTGCGGGTCGTAATCCTGGCGGGCCACGTTGAGGATGTTCGCGCCGATGATCTCGGCCACGTCGGTGAGGATCTGGGTGAGGCGGTCGGCGTCGTACTGCTCATCGATGTATTCGATGTAGCGGCGGCGCTGGTCCTCGGACACCGCGTAGCAGATGTCGTAGATGTTGAAGCTCAGCGCCTTGGTCAGGTTGTTGAAACCCTGCAGGCGCAGACGGGGGAGTGGCTTGACCACGAGCGGCTCTCCATGGCCGAACCATCGGCCAGCAGCAGAGGCGGGTTAGCGACAAGGGTCCCCGCGATTGGTGTGAAGCGCAGGCGCACAGCCTGCACGACCCTTGTGAACCGCATGCGACGACCTCGGCGCATGTGGAAGACCGCGAAGTATGCGGCAAAAAGAAAAGAAATTGAACCTGCGACAAGCGCTCAGGTTTGCCATAATGCGGGCTTGCAGGGATAGTTCATGAGCACGCACGGCGTGTGGCAATGGTTGCCACTGTTCAATGACAACCACCGGTAGGGGATGATCGTGGCGCAACTCAAGTATCAGCTCCAACAGGCCTTCGAACGCTCGCAGGCGCCGCTCGGCTTCGCGCCGGACCCTGCCGCGATGGAGCGCTTTCTCGGTCTTTGCCACCGCCGGCGCTACCCGGGCAAGACCGCGATCATCCGTCCCGGCGATCCGGCCAACACCTTGTATTACGTGATCGAGGGCTCGCTGGCGGTGTGCACCGAGGACGAGCAGGGGCGCGAGCTGATCCTGGCCTACATCAGCCGCGGCCAGTTCATCGGCGAGATGGGCCTGTTCGTGGAGCAGGCGCAGCGCGAGTCGATGGTGCGCACGCGCACCCCGTGCGAGATGGCCGAGGTCAGCTACGAGCGGCTGTTCCAGCTGATGGAGGGCCCGCTGCGCGAGGAGTGTCCGAAGATCCTGTTCGCGATCGGCTCGCAGCTCACCAACCGCCTGCTGCGCACCTCGCGCCAGGTCAGCCGGATGGCGTTCATGGACGTCACCAACCGCATCTCGCGCACCTTGCTCGACCTGTGCCAGGAGCCGGATTCGATGACCCACCCGGACGGCACCCAGATCCGCATCTCGCGCCAGGAAGTGAGCCGTATCGTGGGCTGCTCGCGCGAGATGGTCGGCCGCGTGCTCAAGCAGCTGGAGGAGCAGCGCATGATCGACGTCTCCGGCAAGACCATCGTGGTGCGCGGCACGCGCTGATTCCGCGCGGACTCGACCATCCGCCGCCTGAACCGGTTTTTTACGGAGACTGGTCGAGGATGGTTGTCCGCCCCCGGCTGCGAGACAACGCTTGGATTACGGGCAATTCTTCGTCTTCGCCGGTGTGGGCCTGCTCGCCCAGCTGGTCGATGGCGCGCTGGGGATGGCCTACGGGCTGGTCTCCAACTCGATTTTGCTGGCGCTGGGCCTGCCGCCGGCGGTGGCCAGCGCCACCGTGCACACCGCCGAGGTATTCACTACCGGCGTTTCCGGTGCATCGCATGCCTGGTTCGGCAACGTGCGTTGGCGATTGTTCTGGCAACTGGCCATTCCCGGCGCGATCGGCGGCGTCCTCGGCGCCACTTTCCTGGCCAATGTGCCGGGCGAGGCGATCCGGCCCTGGGTCAATGCCTATCTGCTGATCCTCGGCATGATGGTGCTGCTGCGCGCGTTCGGGCGGCGGCTGACCCGCCACCAGGTCCAGCACAGCGGCGTGCTGGGCTTCTTCGCCGGCCTGCTCGACGCGATCGGCGGCGGCGGCTGGGGTCCGCTGGCCACCAGCACGCTGATCGCCCGCGGCGGCGGCGTGCGCAGCACGATCGGCTCGGTCAACGCCGCCGAGTTCGTGGTGACGGCATGCGTCTCCGCCACCCTGGTCTGGCACGTCGGCGCCGGCCACTGGCCGATCGTGCTGGGTCTGCTCACCGGCGGCGTGATCGCCGCGCCGTTCGCCGCCTGGCTGGTGCGTCACCTGCCCGAACAGGCGGTGATGGCTGCGGTGGGCAGCCTGATCGTGCTGATCAGCCTGGGCCAGCTGGCGCAGACGCTGCTGTAGCGGCTACAACCACTCGACGCGGGTGACCGCGCGGCCCAGCGCCTTCTCCACCTTCTTGCACAACGCCGGCGTGCCGTTGACCAGCACCGCCTCGGCGGCCAGCGCCAGCATCGCCACGTCGTACATCGAATCGCCATAGGCGACGTGCCAGCCGCCGACGCCGTACTCGGTCAAGGACTGCACCTTGCGCCGACCCACGTTGTGCCGCAGCAGGCGCATGCCCAGCCAACCCGGCCGCAGCTGCGAGGCCAGCACCTCCAACCCGGTCAGGCCGAGCTGCTGCAGGATCCCGCTGGCCAGCGTGTGCTCGCAACCGGTCACCACCAGCACGCGATCGCCCGCCAGCTGGTGTCGACGCAACGCCTGCAGCCCAGCGCGGCAGAACTGCCTGGGCCGGCGCGCCAGCGTGGCGGCAAACGCGTCCGCCGCCGCCCGGTAGCGCTGCTCGCCCAACCCCAGCAAGGCGATGCGCACCAGCGTATACAGCGGCAGGCGCCGCGAGAACGGACGCTGCACCAGCAACAGCGGCAAACACAACAGCGCCAGCGCGCAACGCCATGGCGAACGCCGGTAGCGCTCGCGCACGAACTGGCGGAACGCATCGCCGCGGATCAGCACGCCGTCGAAATCGAACAGCACCACGCGCGGCGACGCGACCGCCCTTTCCCCCTCGGTCATCGCGGTCACGGCAGGGCGAACAGCCGCTTGAGCTCGCTGCCCGGATCCTCGGCACGCATGAACGCCTCGCCGACCAGGAACGCCTGGATGCCGCCCTCGCGCAGGCGCGCCACGTCCTGCGGCGTGTGAATGCCGGACTCCGCCACCAGCACGCGATCGTACTCGACCAGTTCCTGCAGGGTCAGCGAGGTCTCCAGCGAAGTCTCGAAGCTGCGCAGGTTGCGGTTGTTCACGCCGATCAGCGGCACCGGCAGCGCCTGCGCGCGCTCCAGTTCCTCCTCGTCGTGCACCTCGCACAGCACGTCCAGGTCGAGCTCCGCCGCCAGCAGCGACAGTTCCAGCAGCACGTCGTCATCCAGCGCCGAAACGATCAGCAGCACGCAGTCGGCGCCGATCGCGCGGGCCTCGTACACCTGGTAGGCGTCGATGATGAAATCCTTGCGCAGCACCGGCAGCGAGCACGCCTCGCGCGCCTGCTGCAGGAACGCCTCGCTGCCCTGGAAGAAATCGCTGTCGGTCAGCACCGACAGGCAGGCCGCGCCGGCAGCCTCGTAGCTCCTCGCGATCGCGGCCGGGTCGAAGTGGGTGCGGATCAGGCCCTTGCTCGGGCTGGCCTTCTTCACCTCGGCGATCACCGCCGGCAGGCCGGCGTCGATCTTGGCCTCGATCGCCGCGGCGAAACCGCGGGTGCCGGGCAATTCGGCGATGCGCGCCACCAGCTCGGCTTCCGGCAGCCGGGTCCGGCGCTCGGCCACCTCCTCCGCCTTGCGCGCAAGAATGCGATTGAGGATGTCGGTCATGGCATCTCGCTGGTGGGGTGGGAGCGCGTCCGGTGCGCCAAAGGATACCGGCGCCGCGTGCAGCTACCGCGAATGGGCAAGCCGCCGGGTGGCGGCCACGAAGGCCTGCATTTTCGCATGCGCCGCGCCGCTGGCAATCGTGGCGCGGGCCAGCTCGATGCCTTCGCCGATCGAGGCGGCCACGTCGGCGGTATACAGCGCCGCACCGGCGTTGAGGCAGACGATGTCGTGCTGCACGCCATGGCGGCCCTGCAGCACGTCCAGCAGCATGCCTTTCGACTCGTCCGCATTCTCCACCCGCAGGTTGCGGCTGGAGGCCATCGCCAGGCCGAAATCCTCCGGTTCCACCTCGTACTCGCGCACCACGCCGTCGCGCAGTTCGCCGACCAGGGTCGCCGCGCCCAGCGAGATCTCGTCCAGCCCGTCGCGGCCCCACACCACCAGCGCATGGCGCGCGCCGAGCTGCTGCAGCACGCGCACCTGGATACCGACCAGGTCGGGGTGGAACACGCCCATCAGGATGTTCGGCGCGCCGGCCGGGTTGGTCAGCGGCCCCAGGATGTTGAACAGCGTGCGCACGCCCATTTCCTTGCGCACCGGCGCCACCACCTTCATCGCCGGGTGGTGGTTCGGCGCGAACATGAAGCCGATGCCGGTCTCGGCGATGCACTCGGCCACCTGCTCTGGTGCCAGCTCGATCGCCGCGCCCAGCGCCTCCAGCACGTCGGCGCTGCCGGACTTCGACGACACGCTGCGCCCGCCGTGCTTGGCGATGCGCGCGCCGGCCGCGGCCGCCACGAACATCGCCGTGGTGGAAATATTGAAACTGGAAGCGCCGTCGCCGCCGGTACCGACGATGTCGACGAAGTGCTCGTACGCCGGCGCCTCGACCTTCGCCGACAGCTCGCGCATCACCCGCGCCGCGCCGGTGATCTCGCCCACGGTTTCCTTCTTCACGCGCAGGCCGGTGATGATCGCCGCGGTCATCAGCGGGCTCACCTCGCCGCCCATGATCTGACGCATCAGCGCGATCATCTCGTCGTGGAAGATCTCGCGGTGCTCGATGGTGCGCTGCAGGGCTTCCTGCGGCGTGATGGTGATGGCGCGCGCGCTCATGCCGCCAGCTTCCGCCGCGGCAGGCCGAGGAAATTCGCCAGCAGGTCGTGGCCATGCTGGGTCAGGATCGATTCGGGATGGAACTGCACGCCCTCGACCGCCAGCGTCCTGTGGCGCAGGCCCATGATCTCGTCGATCGAGCCGTCCGGGTTTTCCGTCCACGCGGTGACTTCCAGACAATCGGGCAGCGACGACTGCTCCACCACCAGCGAGTGGTAGCGCGTGGCCTCGAACGGATTGGGCAGGCCGGCAAACACGCCCTGCCCGCGATGGAGCACCGGCGAGGTCTTGCCGTGCATGATCCGCTTCGCGCGGACCACCTTGCCGCCGAACGCCTGGCCGATCGCCTGGTGCCCCAGGCAGACGCCGAACACCGGAATCTCGCCGGCCAGCTCGCGCAGCACGTCCAGCGACACGCCCGCATCGTCCGGCGTGCCAGGTCCCGGCGAGATCATGATGTGCGAGGGCGCCAGCGCGCGGATGCCGGCCACGTCCAGCGCATCGTTGCGCACCACCTTGACCGCCTGCCCCAACTCGCCCAGGTACTGCACGAGGTTGTAGGTGAAGCTGTCGTAGTTGTCGATCATCAGCAGCATGGCGCGCCTTGCAGACATGGCGGCGCAGCGCGCCGGGCACGGCATTATAGCCGCGCCGTCCGGGCCGGTTCCGCTAGCCGCAAGCAGCCGGGTCCGCGTTCAGGCGGTGTCGCGTCGCGACTGCCGGGCGACGATGCCGGTGGCGGTCATGTCGCCGGTGACGTTGCCCAGCGTGGCCAGCGCGTCGGGGATGGTGTCGACCGCCAGCATCAGGCCCAGCGGAGACAGCGGCAGGCCCATCGCTTGCGCCACCGGCAGGTTGGTGGCGATGAAGGTGACCTGGCCCGGCAGGCCCACCGAGCCCAGGCTGATCACCACCGCCAGCAGCGCACCGGCGAGCAGCTGCGCGGTGGACAGGTCGATGCCGTAGGCCCAGGCGATGAACACCGCCGAGGTGACGTACTGCACCGGGCTGGTCAGGCGGAACAGGCTCACCGCCATCGGCAGCACCAGCGCGGCGACCTGCCTCGGGTAGCCGAGGCGGCGGTCGGCGCTTTCCAGCATTGCCGGCAGCGAGGCCAGCGAGGACTGCGTGCTGACCGCCACCACCTGCGCCGGCACCAGCGCCAGCGCGAAACGGCGCAGCCGCTCGCCGCCGAAGGCCACCGCCAGCGGCAGCATCATCACGGTGACCGCCAGGTACAGCAGGCACTCCACCAGCACGTACACGCCCAGCGCGCTGAGCATCCCTAAGCCCGAGCGCGCGCACACCGACAGGATCAGCGCGAACACGCCCAGCGGCGCGATCCACAGCACCCAGCGCACGATCACGATCATCGCGTCGGCGATCGCCTGGAAGAATTCCATCAGCAGCGTGCGCCGCGCCGGCGCGATGCGGGTCAGCGCGAAGCCGAGGAACAGCGCGAACACCACCAGCGGCAGCATCGCGCTCTGCGCGGCGGCCATGATCGCGTTGTTCGGCACGATCGCTACCAGCGTGTCGATCCAGTTCGGCGCCGC
Source organism: Rhodanobacter sp. (assembly GCA_024711345.1). GTDB lineage: Bacteria > Pseudomonadota > Gammaproteobacteria > Xanthomonadales > Rhodanobacteraceae > Rhodanobacter. The sequence goes on from JANJTA010000032.1 coordinate 61,869, forward strand.
CTGCGCGGCCGCGGGCACGCTGGCGTGGTCGAGCGCGGTGATCAGCGCCGGATTGTGCGGGAACAGCGCGAACACCAGCGGCGCGGCCAGCGCCGCGAACAGCGCGCCGCCGGTCAGCACCACGATGAACACCACGATCGCGCGGCGCGCGATGCGGCCCGAAGCGGCCGCATCGGTAGCGGTGTTGACGCCCACCACCACCAGCGCCAGCACCAGCGGCACCACCGTCATCTGCAGCGCGTTCAGCCACAGCTTGCCGATCGGCTGCGCCACGTTCGCCACCTGCAACGCCACCGACTCGTTCCAGTGGGCCAGCAGCAAACCGATCAGCGCACCGGCGGCCAGCCCGGTCAGCACCCGACTGGTGGCACTCACTGCGCAGCCTCCGCGGTGACCAGCGCCGGCAGCCGCCACGACGCGCGCAGGCGTTCGTACTCGGCCTGCGGCAGCAGCACGAACACCGGGTGGTCCTGCGGCTTCAGCCAGGCCAGCAGGCGCTGCATCAGCGCCGGCGTCATCGCGGTACAGCCGGCGGTAGTGTCGCTGGGCGACTTCCACAGGTGGGCGAAGATGCAGCTGCCGCCCTGCGGCGCCGCCTGCGCGTTGTGCTCGATCACGAAGCCGAGCCGGTAGCGCTGGTCGCCATTCGCGTGCAGGTCACGCCGCATCGGCTCGCTGGAACCCTTCACCGCCTCCACGCCGACCGCGTTGGCGTCGACGATGCGGTTGTACTGCGCCGTGCCGCTGACATCCATGCACCAGTCGGTGGCGCTGAGCGCACGGTACGGCAGCGCGGTAGCCGCGTGCGCGGCGTAGCCGAACGCCTCGCCGATGCGGAACACGCCGGCCGGACTGCGGTTGTCGCCCTCGCGTTTCACCGGGCCGCCGGTCTGCGGCGCGTTCAGGCCCAGGCCCCAGCCGGCACCGTTCTTGCCGATGGTCACCGGTGTGGGCGCGACGACTTCCTGCCAGGCGTCGCCGTGGCGCTCGTAGGCACTCAGCTCGCCGTGATCGACATTCCAGCCGGCGGTGGTGACCACGATCATCTGGCGGGCGTTCTGCCAGGGCGCGTCCGCGGTGGCGGCGTGCGCGGTTCCGGCGAGCGCTGCGGCAAATGCCAGCAGGGCAACGGTTCGGCGGCGAATAGTCATCGGCTTTCCACCCATCGGATCATCGTCACTCAACGCGTATGTAGGAGCTCGCTCGCGGGCGATGTTTTTACAGATCCCGAATCCCGGCTTTCAACAGCCGATCCCCTGGTCATCCCGGCTCAAAAAGCATCGCCCGCGAGCGAGCTCCCAGGATTCCCCACTCCCCACTTCCGGCCCTCACGGCTCCAGCATCAGCTGGATGCGGTCGAGGTTGGCCAGCAGCTGCGCGTGGAGGTCGTCGTGGCCTTCGCACAGCTGCACGAACACGCCGTCGAGCAGGTGCTGCAGCGCCGACTGGTACAGCAGCGGCTGGATGTACGGCAATTCGTCGTGCGCCGACACCACCAGCGCGAGGTCGGCCAGCGCGCGCAGCGGGTTGGCGGTGTGCCGCGTCACCGTGATCACCTGGCCGCGACGCTCGCGGAAGTAGCGGGCGATCTTGCACAGCGCCGGGTGGTTGCCGTGCTCGGAGAACACCAGCAGCACGTCGCCAGCGCCGGCCGCGGAGACGTTCGCGGTCATCCGCGCGGTGTCGAAGTTGTGCACGGTGAGGATGCCCAGCAGCGACAGCCGCAGCGCGAAGCCGCGCGCGTGGATGTCGTCCTCGCCCAGCCCGATGATGAACACCTTGCCGGTGCGGCCGGCCTGTTCGATCGCGTCGGCCACGGCGTGGAGGGCTTCCGGCGGATTGATCAGCTGGGTCGCCTCCTCCGCCTCGGACTTGCGCCGCCACAGGTTGCCGGCGGACGCGCCGCCGCCTTCGCCGTCGCTCTCCGCCGCGACCTGCGGCGTATCGCCGTTGTCGGCGCGGGCAATCGCCTCGCCGACCGAATACTTCAGGTCCGGATAGCCCTTGAAGCCGAGCTTCTGGGTGAACTTGACCACGCTGGACTGGCTGATCCCCAGCGCATTGGCCAGTTGCTGCGAGGAGTAGTCGCGCAAGAGTTGTGCGTTCTCCAGGATGAAGTCGGCGATGCGCCGCTCCACTGCCGACATCTGGTCGCGCTCCGAACGGATTTTGACCAGCGGCGACATCATCAATCCCCCAGCCTCTCCAGATCCCGGATCTCGCGGATGCCCAGTCCGGGGGCGTCCGTCACCGAGATTTCCGACTCGTTGAAGATTACCCCACCGTCGACCGGGTTGAACTGGCACAGCGATGGGCCGTCCAGGTCGACCTTGGTGATCACGTTCGACTTCGCCACCGCCACGTGCACCGCGGCAGCCACGCTGATCGAGGTTTCCAGCATGCAGCCGATCATGCACTCGATGCCGTGCATGCCGGCGATGTCGGCGATGCGGATCGCGTTGGAGATGCCGCCGGTCTTCATCAGCTTGATGTTGATGATGTCGGCTGCGCGCAGGCGGATCAGCTCGATCACCTCCATCGGGCCGAACACGCTCTCGTCGGCCATCACCGGCGTGTGCACGCGCTCGGTGACGTAGCGCATGCCGGCCAGGTCGCGCGCCTTCACCGGCTGCTCGATCAGTTCCAGCTTGATGCCGGCCTCCTCCAGCGTCTGCAGCGCGTACACCGCCTGCTTGGCGGTCCAGCCCTGGTTCGCGTCCAGCCGCAGCAGCGCGCGACCTTCCACCGCCGCGTAGATCGCCTTGACCCGCTCGATGTCGACGCCGATGTCCTTGCCCACCTTGATCTTCAGCGACTCGAAGCCGCGCTCCACCGCGGAGACCGAGTCGGCCACCATCTTGTCGATGTAGTCCACGCTGATGGTGATGTCGGTGGTGATCACCGGGTCGCCGCCGCCCAGCAGCTTGTACAGCGGCGCGCCGTAGAGCTGGCCCCACAGGTCGTACACCGCGATCTCCACCGCCGCCTTGGCGCTGGTGTTCTTCTCCATCGAGGACTGGATCAGCTGGGTGAGGTGGTTGAGGTTGGCGATGTCCTGGCCGATCAGCCGCGGCGAGATGTAGTGGCGGATCGCGTCGATGATCGAGCCGTGGGTGTCGCCGGTGATCACCGCGGTGGCCGGCGCCTCGCCGTAGCCGACCTCGCCCGTGTCGGTGTGCACCATCACCACGATGTCCTCCACCGTGTTGACCGTGCGCAGCGCCGTCTTGAACGGGGTCTTCAGCGGCACCCGCAACATGCCGAACTGGATGTCGGTGATTTTCATGGGAAAGCCTTCATGGAATCCGTGTCCTGTTTTTTTCTTGGCGTCGACGCGTTCAATGGCGAATGCGCACGATGCTGGTCATGCGCTCGACATAGCTCTGCTTGTCGTTGTAGAGCATCGGCAGCAATGGCGTCACCGACACCGCATTGAGCTTGATCCGCGCCTTGCCGCCGTCGGCCTTGCGGTAACTCATGCCGCCCGCGTCGTGGATCACGTACGGCTGGCCATGCCAGTGGCCGATCACCATCATCACGTGGCCGGGGATGTAGACCAGGTCGCCGACCTCGAGCGCCTGCGCGGCCTTGAGGCGCGCCTCGCGGCTGTCCTTGTCGGTGAACGCGCGATGCTCCAGCGCCGGGCTGATCGCCTGCCGACTGGTGTTGCGCGGCATCTGCACGCCCATGCTGCGGTACACGTCGGAGACGAAGCCCGAGCAATCGCGGCCGTCGTAGGCGTGGCCCCAGCCATAGCGCTCGCCGAGGAACTTGAACGCCTGGCGGATGATGTTGGCGCGAGTCAGCGGCAGGTAGTCGGCGGCGCTGTCGGTGTTCTTCTGCAGCAGCGCCGGGCTGAAGCCCAGCGTGCCGTCGGTCTTGCGCAGCGGCAGTTCGAGCACGTGCGCGGCGTACGGCGTCTGGCCGTTGACCGGCTGATCCGGCGAAAGATCGGTCGCCAGCGGCACGCGCGTGCCCATGTCCAGCTGCAGCTGCGAGACCGCCGGCTGCTCGCGGGTGAACACGGTGCGCTCGGTGGCGCCGGTGATCACCCGGTACGGGGTCTTGTCGGCATAGCCGAACACCTCGGCCGCGCTGCCCTCGGCCACGTTGTCCTTCTCGGTCCATGCGGCGTAGCGCGGGCTGACCACGAACAGCCACTGGCCATCGGCGCTGGCGTGCACGATCGCCACCGGCGTGCCGGGGAACTCGGCGGTTTCCTGGAAGCGGTCGATGTCGGTGTCGCCCTTCTCGTTGAATACGCGCAGCGTGGTGGGGAACGTGCGCAGCGCGGCGCGGCGCACCACCAGGCCGTAGCGCGTCTTCTGCTGCGCGGGGATCGCAGCGAGCGCGAGGTTGCCGACCACGGCGTCCAGCGTGGCGGCCGGTACCGGCTGGCCGTCGACGTCGAACAGCGGGCGCTCCGGCCGCTGCGACAGCGCCGTGATCCAGCCGGCGACCTGCTCGCGACCCAGCGTTTTCGGCAACGCGCGCAGGTCGTGCATCGACGGGTCGAGCTGCAGCAGCTTCGCGTTCTGCGCCTCGATCGCGGCGCGGTCGAGGATCACCCGGTCCGGCTCGTGCAGCAGGCCGATCCAGAACGCGGGCGTGAGCTGCGCCTCGCCGACGCCGAGCACGCCGGACGGCGGTACCGTCAGCGCATCGTTGGCGTCGCGCGCCTGCAGTGGTGCGCCGGCGAAGGCGAGCGCAAGCGCGGTGGCAGCAAGCAGGGGAAGTCGCATCGTCTCAGGTCCTATGTTGAAACCGCATCAGGTGGCCGCCAGCGTGGACAGGATCGTCGCCACCAGCAAGCCGAAACCGGTACCCAGGATGTAGCCGAGCAGCGCCAGCAGGATACCGACCGGCACCAGTGCGGCCGAATAGCTGGCCGCCAGGATCGGCGTGGCCGCCACGCCGCCAATATGCGCCAGCGAGGAAATCCCGCACAGGTAGAGGTCGAAGCGGAACAGCTTGGCGAAACCGACCAGCAGCACCGCGTGGATCGCGATGACGGTGACGCCGCACAAGAGGTACAGCGGCGCCGCGGCGATGCCATCGAAGTTGCTCTGCGAAGCCAGCACCGCCACCACGCTGATCAGCATCGCGCTGGAGATCGTGCTGGCGCCGGGGAACTGCGCCAGCGGCGTCTGCGCCACCACCAGGCCGAAACCGGTGGCCAGCAGGATGGTCCAGGTGGTGGCGCTGACCATGCCGGACACCGGCAGCCAGCCGGCCAGCCAGCCAGCCAGCGCCGCCGCCGCCAGCGCCATGCCCAGCCACAGCAGCACGCTGTCGTAGGTGGTCGGCGCCTTGGTCTTCGCCGGCGCCAGCGGGAGGTCGCCGCTGGAGGTTGCCCGCGTCCAGCGATTGAACGCCGGCGCCAGCCGCGCCACCGAGAACAGCACCACCACCCACATCGAGTAGCCCAGCGCGTCGGTCAGCAGCGACATCGCCAGGTAGGTGTCGGACATGCCGATCGCCTGCTTCACCGCGATCATGTTCGCGCTGCCGCCGACCCAGCTGCCGGACAGCGCGGCCAGCGGCTGCCAGTCGTTGCCGGGCAGCCAGTGGCGGTAGAGCAGGAAGGTGCCGATGAAGGCCACGAACAGGCTGAGCGAGGTACAGGCGAACACGCCCAGCACGCGTGGGCCGAGCCGCCAGATCGCGCGCAGGTCGCAGTTGATCATCAGCAGGAACAGCAGCGCCGGCACCAGGTGCGAAACCAGCGTCGACTGCGCCGCCTTGATCTCCGCGTTGACCTGCCACAGCCCGGACACCGCCAGCGCGGTGACGAACAGATAGGTCAGCACGATCGGCGGCAGCACCGAGAACAGCTTCCAGCCGAAGCGGCGCTCGATCGCCGGGAACAGTCCGGCGATCAGCAACATCAGCGCCAGGTAGGGCCAGACCGTATGGATCACATGCATCCCCTCATGGTGCGTTCGCGGTATTCACCGACGGCCGGATTTGCGCCATCAAGGAATAGGTGATTCTTTTAGAACTCGATGGAAGCATAAATTATTGACCGGCATTTGCAAGCGTGTTACACAACGGCTTCAGGGGATTTGTTGCGGGACGTTTGCCGATGGATACGTTGCCACCTGTCGCATCCGAAGTACGCCGCCGCGCACACGGCTTGCGCGTTGCCGCGTTCCTGCTCGCCCTGCTGTTCGCCGCCCCGTGGGCCGTCGCCGGCATCGGCACCCAGGCGGTCGCTCCCATCATCGCCCAGATCGACGCCGGCCACTTCCAGGCGGCCGAAACGGCCATCGCCGGCGCGCTGGCGCAGCCCGGCCTGGACGCCGACACGCGCGACGCGCTCGCTTTCCAGCGCGAACGCATGCGCCGCATCCTGCTCGACTTCACGCTGAGCGCCGACGACGCCAAGGCGCGCGTGCGCAAGCAGATTCCCGACCTCACCGACGCCGAGTTTGCCCGGTGGAACGCGGCCGGTCTGTTCGAGCATCAGGTCATCGACGGCAGGACGCTGTACTTCAAGCGCGCGCCCGGCAACCTGTTCCGGCTCAGCCCCGAAGCGGTGGCGCGGCGCGCGGTGCAGACGCCGATCAGCGACGGCCCGATGGAGTCGCTGAACGACCACCAGCGCGCGATCTACCGGGCCGCGCTGACCGAACACAAGGCCAGCGTGCTGCCGCAGCGCCTGCGCATGACGCAGACGCTGACCGTCGATGCCGACGCGGTGCCCGCCGGCGAGACGATCCGCGCGTGGATTCCCTACCCGCAGGCGGTGCCCGGCCAGCAGGAGGACATCCGCTACGTGGCCAGCGTGCCGGCGCAGCACGACATCGCGCCGGCATCGGCGCCGCAGCGCACGGTGTACCTGGAGCAGGCGGCAGTGGCCGGACGCAAGACCGTCTTCTCGGTCACCTACGAGCTGACGTTGCTGGCGCAGTACCACGCGATCGACCCGGCCAGGGTGCAGGCTGAAAACCTCACGCCGGCACTGGCTCCGTTCGTGGCCGAGCGCGCGCCGCACATCGTGTTCACCGACGCGATGCGCAAGTTCTCGCGCGACGTGGTCGGCGACGAGAAAAATCCCTACCGCATCGCGCAGAAGCTGTTCGCCGCGGTCGACCGCATCCCGTGGGCCGGCGCGCGCGAGTACTCCACGATCAGCAACATCAGCGACTACGCGCTGCACGCCGGCCACGCCGACTGCGGCCAGCAGACCCTGCTGCTGATGACCCTGCTGCGCCTCAACGGCATCCCCACTCGCTGGCAATCAGGCATGGTGTATTCCGCCGACGGCAGCGGCTACAGCAACATCCACGACTGGGGCTACCTGTACCTGCCGCCGTACGGCTGGGTGCCGATGGACGTCACCACCGGCCGCCTGCACCCGGCGCCAGGCGACGACCCCGCGCTGGAGTGGTTCTACCTCGGCGGCCTCGACCACTGGCGCATCGCCTTCAACGACGACTACGGCCGCCGCTTCCAGCCGGCCAAGCAGCACTTCCGCTCCGACGACGTGGACTCGCAACGCGGCGAGGCCGAATGGCGCGGCGGCAACCTCTACTTCGATCAACTGGATTACCACTTCGACTGGCAGGTCCTGCCAGCGGCGCAGGGACGCAGCAACAACTAACCGGCAGCTTTTCATAAACATGGCATCGACGGCGTCGATGGGGAGATGGGGAAATGAGCAACACCCGGACATTGCGCAGGACTGGACTTTGCATGGCGCTCGGACTGGCACTCGCCGCCTTCGGCGCACCGCAGGCGCACGCGGCCAACAACGACGGCTCGGTGGCCGGTCGCACCCAGGCTGGCGCCACCGTGGTCGCGACCAATCCGGCTACTGGCCTGACCCGCACGATCACTGCCGACAATGACGGCAACTACCGCTTCCCGTTCCTGCCAGTGGGCCAGTACACCATCAGCGCCAGCAGCGGCGGCCAGGCGGTCGGCCCGACCCGCAATGTCACAGTAGCGCTGGGCACCACCACCACGGTGGACCTGGGCGCGGCGGGCACGACCAGTCTGGCCACGATCAACGTCACCGGTTCGGTGCTGCCGGTGATCGACGTCAGCTCGACTGAATCGGCCACCATTGTCTCGCGCGCCGAGCTGGTGCGCCTGCCGGTCGACCAGAACGTCACCTCGGTGGCGTTGCTGGCACCCGGCGTGGTCAAGGGCAACGCCGGCTTCGGCGGCATCTCCTTCGGCGGTTCGTCGATCGCCGAGAACGCCATCTACGTCAACGGCCTCAACGTCACCGACTTCTACAACCGCAATGGCTTCTCGGAAGCGCCGTTCGCGTTCTACGACCAGTTCCAGGTCAAGACCGGCGGTTATTCGGTCGAGTTCGGCCGCACCACCGGTGGCGTGATCAACGCGGTGGCGCGCTCGGGCACCAACGAATTCAAGGGCGGCATGGAGGTCACCCTGGAGCCGGGCAACTGGCACTCGCGCGCCGACGACCACTACGACGCCAACGGCAACCGCTACCTCACCGCCAGCCGCGACCGCGACTCGCTGGTGAAGACGAACGTCTGGGCCTCCGGTCCGATCGTCAAGGACAAGCTGTTCATGTTCGCCATGTACGAGGCACGCGGCAACAGCCCACGCAACACCAACAACGCCGGCACCACGCTGACTTCCAACAACTCGGATACCGGCTTCTGGGGCACCACCATCGACTGGAACATCACCGACAGCAACGTGCTGCAGCTGATGGCGTTCTCCGACAAGAACAAGAACACCGGCGATGTCTACAGCTACGACTACGACACCGACACCATCGGCACCCGCACCAACCAGGTCTTCACCGACACCGGCGGCAAGAACTGGGCGCTGACCTGGACCAGCTACCTGACCAACGACCTGTCGATGAAGCTGATGACCGGCCGCAACGAGCGCGAGGCGTTCACCCGTTCGCAGCTGGACATCGACTGCAACTACGTCGCAACCACAAACGCGTTCCGCGCCATCCACAACCCCGGCGTGCAGATCGGCTGCACCAGCAGTTCCACCGTCTACGAGCGCAACGACACCCGCAAGCAGGCACGCGCCGACTTCGAGTGGACGCTGGGCGACCACCTGCTGCGCTTCGGCTACGACCACGAGAACGACACCTCCGACTACAACCGCCACTACGCCGGGCCGGGCGCGTACTACTACAACCTCTATACCGCCGACCCCGGCGACACCATCTCGAACGGTGGCGTGATGCCGGCGGGCTACGACGCCTACATCCGCGCGCGCCGCTACGAGATCGCCGGCACCTTCACTACCAAGAACGCCGCGTTCTACATTGAGGACAACTGGCAGGTCACACCGAACCTGGTGCTCAACGCCGGCGTGCGCAACGACAGCTTCGACAACCAGGACGCCGAGGGCCGCAGCTACATCAAGATGAGCCGGCAGATCGCGCCGCGGCTGGGCTTCTCCTGGGACATGAAGGGCGACGGCAGCACCAAGCTGTTCGGCAACCTCGGCCGCTACTACCTGCCGGTGGCCAACGTGATCAACATCAAGCAGGCCGGCGGCCTGCTCGACGAGCGCACCTACTACGCGTTCGACGGCTGGGACATCCAGACGCTCAACGGCGTGCAGTACGCCATCCCGAAACTGGGGCCGCAGATCGGTCCGGTGGACAACTCGCAGGGCGACGGCACCGTCGGCGACTTGCGTTCGGAGGTCGACAAGAACATGGACCCGGTCTACCAGGACGAGGCGATCCTGGGCTTCCAGCAGCTGATCACCTCGCAGTGGTCGTGGGGCGTCAGCGCCACCTACCGGCGCCTGCACAACGCGATCGACGACATGGAGATCAGCGCCACCGCGCAGTGCGGCGAGAACGGCTACATCGGCTGGGTGATGGCCAACCCGGGCAAGAAGGTCACCGTGTGGGGCGACACCAACTGCGACGGCACCCCCGACGGCTACCTCACCGTGGATACCTCCAAGGAAGGTTGGGCGATGTACGACGCCGACGGCAACTACCTGGGCCAGCGCGGCTGGGTGAAACCCAAGCGCACCTATGCCGCCGTCGAGCTGCAGCTGAATCGCGCCTGGGACGAGAAGTGGGCGATGAATGCCTCGTACACGATGTCGTGGAACCGCGGCAACGCCGAAGGCCCGGTCAACTCGGACACCAACTTCGACGACACCGGTCGCACCGAGAACTTCGACGACCCGTGGGTGAACCTGGGCGGCGACGGCTATCTGCCAAACGATCGCCGCCACCAGTTCAAGCTGCGCGGCACCTATGCGCTCACGCCGCACTGGCAACTCGGAGCCGACGTGAACGCGGCCTCCGGCGGTCCGATTACCGGCTTCGGCGTGGGCAACCCCTATGACGCCACCAACTACCACAGCTACTTCATCTGCGTGCAGAACTGCGACTCGTCGGTATCCGAAGACCGCGTCTACGAGCGCTCGCCGCGCGGCAAGTACGGCCGTCTGCCGTGGACCTTCAACCTCAACGCCGGCATCAGCTACATCCAGCCGTTCGACGGCGGCGAGTTCCGGGTGAAACTGGCCGTCTACAACCTGCTCAACCAGAAGCACACCACCGCGGTGGACCAGGATCTGCAGACGTCCATCTCCAACTCCACCAGCGACACGTTCCGCCAGCCGCTGGGCTTCCAGTCGCCGCGGTTCACCCAGCTGACCATGTCCGTCAACTTCTGATAGACCTCCCCCGATTGCGGCCCGCGCAAGTGGCGGGCCGCTCTTTTTTTCTGGCACTCCTGCACGACGTCCAACCATGCCAACGCAAACAACCAGCCGTCCGGTCGCACCGCCGTCCGTTCCCGAGGCAAACGGCGCAAGCCATCGCTTCGATGGGGTCGATCTGCAGGCGCTGGCGCAGCGGATCGGCACGCCCCTGCACGCCTATTCCGCCAATGCGATCCGCCAGCGCATCGGCGAACTCAAGGCGGCGCTGGACGGGCTCGACGCCATCATCTGCTACGCGGTGAAGGCCAATGCCAATCTCGCCATCCTGCAGCTGATGGCGCAGGCCGGCGTCGGCGCCGACATCGTCTCGGTCGGCGAACTGCGCCGCGCGCTCAACGCAGGCATCCCCGCCGGGCGCATCGTATTCTCCGGCGTCGGCAAGAGCGCCGACGAGATCGCCGGCGCGCTGAACGTGGGCATCCTGCGCTTCAACGTGGAGTCGCTGGACGAGCTGCACACGCTGCAGCGGCTGGCCAAGACGCAGGAGGTGACTGCGCGTGCCGCCGTGCGCATCAACCCCGACGTGGACGCGCAGACCCACGCCAAGATCTCCACCGGCAAATCGGAAAACAAGTTCGGCGTCAGCATCGACGAGGCCCGTCGCTGGTTCGCCGGACGCAAACAACTGACCCACGTGCAGCTCGACGGCCTGCACGTGCACATCGGCTCGCAGATTCTCAGCGTCGAGCCGTTCCGGCTGGCGCTGCAGCGCGTCGCCGCGTTCTGGCGCGAACTCGAACAGGCCGGCCATCCGATCGCCAGCATCGACGTCGGCGGGGGGCTGGGTGTGTGCTATCGCGAGGGCACGGACCAGCCGGTGGCCGCCGCCGATTACGTGGCCGTGATCCGCGAGGCGCTGGCCGGTTTCCGCGGTCGCCTGCTGCTGGAACCGGGCCGCTACCTGGTTGCCGAGGCGGGCGTGCTGCTGACCCGCGTGATCCGCGTCAAGCCCGGCATCGAGCGCAGCTTCCTGATCCTCGACGCGGCGATGAACGACCTGCTGCGGCCCAGCCTGTACGACGCCTGGCACGACATCGTGCCGGTCGTCGACGCCGCACGGCCGCGCGTGACCTACGACGTTGTCGGCCCGGTCTGCGAAACCGGCGACACCTTTGCGCGCGCGCGTGCGCTGCCCGAGTGTTCGGCGGGCGACCTGTTGCTGATCAAGGCCACCGGCGCGTACGGTACGTCGATGGCCTCCACCTACAACTCGCGGCCGCTGGCGGCCGAGGTGCTGCTCGACCAGGGCCGCTACGCCGTGGTGCGCCGCCGCCAGCACTTCGAGGACATGATCGCCGGCGAGCAGCCGGCGCGGCATTGGGAAACGACATGAACGCGACCACCCGCCTCGCCCTTCTCGCCGCCCTGACCTGGCCCGCCGTTTCGGCGCAGGCCGCGCAGGATCCGCCGGTCACCATCGACACCCACGTCGACATCCCGTTCAACTACATGGTCGAGCCGCGCTTCGACGTGGGGCACGACACCCGCCTGCTGGTCGACCTGGGCAAGATGGAGCGCGGCGGCCTCAATGCGGCATTCTTCGTGGTCTGGGTGCCGCAGCACGCGCTCGACGCCGCCGGCTACGCCAAGGCGGTGCAGCAGGCCAGCCGGAAGTACGACGGCATCGGCCGCATGCTGATGATGTACCCCGACCGCATCCGCCTGGCCACCACGCCCGAACAGCTGCTGGCCAACCGCAAGGCCGGTCTGCTCTCGGCCACCATCGAGATCGAGAACGCCTACTCGCTCGGCCACGACATCCGCCGCCTCGACGCCGCGTTCGACCGCGGCGCCCGTTCGGTCGGTCTGGTCCACGTCGGCAACAACGACCTGTGCTCCAGCTCGATGCCCGACACCGAGCACGGCGAGCCGGCAATGAACAGCGCCGGCGATCAAGGCATGAGCGAGTTCGGCCGCGCGGTGGTCAAGCGGGCCAACGAACTCGGCATGCTGGTCGACATCTCGCATGCCTCGGACAAGTGCGTGCGCGATGCGCTCGCGGTATCGGCCACGCCGCTGATCGCTTCGCACTCCGGCGCCCGCGCCGTGCTCGACCACCCGCGCAACCTGCCCGACGGCCTGCTGCGCGCGCTCGCCGCGAAGGGCGGCGTGGTGCAGGCGGTGGCGTACAAGGAATTCCTCAAGCACGACCCCGGCCGCGCGGCCGCCGAGAAAAAATTGCAGGCAGCCGTGGCGAAGCAGGCCGGCGAAAAGGCCTACGACAGCGACAACGACGACTACCGGCCCGAGATGGAAGCGGGCATGGCCGAGATCCAGAAGAAGTATCCGCTGGCCACGCTGGACGACTACGTGAAACAGATCCGCCACATGGTGCAGGTGGCCGGCATCGACCATGTGGGCCTCGCCTCCGACTTCGACGGCGGCGGCGGCATCACCGGCTGGAAGGACGCCAGCGAAACCCGCAACGTCACCGCCGCGCTGCGCAAGGCCGGCTTCAGCGAGCCGGACATCGCCAAGCTGTGGGGCGGCAACCTGCTGCGCGTGTGGGGCGAGGTGGAACGCCATGCGCAGCACTGAGCCGGCACGCGCGCTCCCTCCCCTGCGACGCAGGCGAGGGTCGGGGTGGGGTGCTCTTGCTCTTGCCCTTGCGCTCCTGCTCGCACCGCTTGCCGCCACCGCCCAAACCGCGAACCGCAACTACGACAAGATCGTCGACGCGGTGATCGAGCGCTACCACCTGCCCGGTATCGCCGTCGGGGTGATCGAGGACGGCCGGGTCGTCTACGTGCGCACCGCCGGCGAAGCCGTCGCCGGCTCCGGCCAGAAGATCACCCCGCGCACGCTGTTCAAGATCGCCTCCAACAGCAAAGCGATGACCACCGCCCTGCTCGGCCGGCTGGTCGACCAGGGCAAGCTGCGCTGGGACGACCCGGTGACGAAGTACCTGCCGCAGTTCCGCATGAACGATCCATGGGTCACCGCGAACATGCGCGTGGCCGACCTGCTCACCCACGCCAGCGGCCTGCCCGAGGGCGGCGGCGACCTGATGCTGTGGCCGGAGCCGAACGCGTTCACCCGCGCCGACATCATCGACGGGCTCGCCTTCATCAAGCCCGGCTACAGCTTCCGTTCGCAGTACCAGTACGACAACCTGCTTTACGTGGTGGCCGGCGAAGTGGCCGCCGCCGCGGGCGGTGCACCGTACGAAACGCTGATGCGCCGCGAGGTGTTCGCACCGCTGGGCCTGGACCGCTGCCAGGTCGGCGCCTGGAACCGCGACGCGGTCGGCGACGTGGCCGCGCCGCACCGTCGCGACGGCGATCGCAACGTGGCGATCCCCGAAGCCGCGGCGATCCCCGCGATCACCTCCGCCGCGGCCGGCGGCATCCGCTGCGACCTCACCGACATGCTGAGCTGGGCGCGCAACTGGCTGGTGCCCACCCATGCCCAGCTGCAGTGGTTGTCGCCGGTGCAGCGCGACGTGTTGCAGGCGCCGCACATGCTGATCCCGGTCTCCGCGCAGCGCCGCGCGTGGGACAACACCCACGTGATGGCCTACGGCTACGGCTGGCGCATGGCCGACGTCGACGGCCAGTGGAGCGTGTGGCACACCGGCACGCTGAACGGCATGTACTCGATGCTTGCCCTGCTGCCCGACCGCGACAACGGCTTCGTGTTCATGATCAACGGCGAGGCGGATGAAGCGCGCACCGTGCTCGGCGAAGTGCTGATGAAACATTTCACCGCGCCCGCTGACGATCGCGGCGTGGACTGGTACGCCGATGCGCTGGCGCAGCGGGCGCAGCAGCGCTCGCCGTCGTCGTCCGCCCCCGACACCTCGGCGCAGCGGCCGGCCACACCGGCCGAGCTGGCGCGCTGGAGCGGCCGGTACCGCGACCCGTGGTTCGGCGACGTCACGCTGTGCCCGCGCGAGGGCAAGGTGCACTTCGCCGCCGCCAAGTCGCCCACGCTGGCCGGCACGGTGATGCGCCTGGGCGAGCGCTACCTGGTGCACTGGGACGACTCGGCCAACCTCGACGCCTGGCTGGATTTCCGCGCCGCCAGTGGCGACCAGCCGGTCACCCTGCGCATGGCCAAGCTCGATCCCGAAGGCGACTTCAGCTCCGACTACGAAGACCTCGACTTCCGCCGCACGGGGAGTTGCCCATGATCGTCCGTCGGTCCGTGATCCTCCGTAGGAGCCCGCTCGCGGGCGATGCTGTTAGGGCCGGGATGGCCGGCCGTTCGTCGGTTGCAGGCCGGGATTCGGGATTCGGGATTCGCGAGGGCAAGAGCATCGCCCGCGCGCGGGCTCCTGCACGAGTCGGGCGCCTGTTGGTGCTTGCCTGGCTCGTCGCCGGCTGCGGCGTCGCGCATGCGGAGCAGCCGCCAGCGCTGTCGCCCGCCACGACCGCCGCGGCGGCTAACCTGGTCGACATCCGCACGCTGGTGCCGGACATCGCCGAGGACATCAAGTACGCCGGCCACGACAACTTCGTGGGCGCGCCGGTGGACGGCTACCTGGCGCCAAAGTGCCTGCTGCTGCAGCCGGTTGCCGAAGCGTTGGCACGGGTCGAGCAGGAACTGCGCGCGCAGCACTACCGGCTGAAGATCTGGGATTGCTACCGCCCGGCCCGCGCGGTGGCGCACTTCGTGCGCTGGGCGCACGACCTGGCCGACCAGCGCACCAAGGCGCAGCACTATCCCGCGCTGGACAAGTCGCAACTGCTCGGCGACTACATCGCGCCGGTCTCCGGCCATAGCCGCGGCGCCACCATCGACCTCACCCTCGAGCGCTGCGCCGCCGACGGCAAGCGCTGCGAAGCGCTGGACATGGGCACCGACTTCGACTTCTTCGACGTGCGCGCCCACACCGACGCACCCGGCATCGGCGCCGCGCAGCGCGCGAACCGCCTGCGGCTGCGCGACGCGATGGCACGCGAAGGCTTCCGCAACTATCCGCTGGAGTGGTGGCATTACACCCTCGCGCCGGAACCGACGCCGCACACACTGTATGACGTGCCGGTGCAATGACACCGTACCCATCGAAACTCCCCTCTCCCTGTGGGAGAGGGGTCGGGGGAGAGGGTCCGGGCGGAGCCGAGCGCCGCGGCGATACCGCACCCTCACCCCAACCCCTCTCCCGCAGGGAGAGGGGCTCAAGCTTCTGGAACCGGGATTCGGGATTCACAACGGGTGTTACGCCATGACAACGGGAGTGTTGCCGTGTTCAAGAAATCTGCCGTCTTCGCCGTGGCCCTGCTGCTCGGTGGCTGCGCCTCCGGCACCAGACCGATCGACCCGGCCGACGCGCTGATGCAGCGTTACGCCGGCGACGTGCCCGGCGCCTCGCTGCTGGTGCTCAAGGACGGCAAGCCGATCGTGCGCCGCGGCTACGGCCTGGCCAACCTCGAAAACGGCGAACGCGCCACGCCGGCCACCAACTACCGGCTCGCCTCGGTGAGCAAGCAGTTCACCGCCGCGGCGATCCTGCTGCTGGCCGAGGACGGCCACCTGCAGTTGGACGACCCGGTGCGCCGCTGGCTGCCTTCGCTGCCGGAAAGCACCGCCACCGTCACCCTGCGCCAGCTGCTCGACCACACCGGCGGCCTGGTCGACTACGAGGACCTGATCGCGCCCGGCACCACCGCCCAGCTCAGCGACGACGACGTGCTGCGTCTGCTATCGGCCGCGCCGAACACCTACTTCGCACCGGGCAGCGCCTACCGCTACAGCAACTCCGGCTACGTGCTGCTCGGCCTGGTGGCGGAACGCGCCTCCGGCATGAGCCTGCCGCTGTACCTGCAGCAGCGCATCTTCCGGCCGCTGCGAATGGACCACACCCTGCTCTACGAGCACGGCAAGGGCCCGGAAGTGGCGAACCGCGCCTACGGCTACAGCGAGGAGCACGGCCAGTGGACGCGCACCGACCAGAGCGTCACCAGCGCCACCCGCGGCGACGGCGGCATCTATTCCTCGATCGACGACCTGGCGAAGTGGGACGCCGCGCTGTACGACGATCGCCTGCTCAGCGCCGCCTCGCGGCAGCTGGCCTTCAGCCCGCACGTCAAGGTCACCGGCGAGCCGTACGAAGCGAGCTACGGCTACGGCTGGCGCATCACCGGCGACACCCTGTGGCATTCCGGCGAGAGCATCGGCTTCCGCAACGTGATCGTGCGCTGGCCGAAGCAGCGCCTCACGGTGATCCTGCTCAGCAACCGCAACGACCCGGAGCCGTACCGCACCGCGCTGGCGATCGCCGCGCCGTACTTGCAATGACCACCCATGAAGCCACTCACGATGCGTGATCCGTTTTTCCGCGCGGCCCTGCTGGTGCTGCTCGCCCTGCTCGCCGCCTGCGCGCCGCTGCCGCCGCGCAACCCGCTGGCGACCTGGGTGCCCTCGCCGAACCACGACATCCGCCGGCCGGTGCTGATCGTGCTGCACTTCACCAACCAGCACTCGGTGCAGCAAAGCCTGGACACCCTGCGCTCGAGCAACAGCACCGGCCCGGTCAGCGCGCACTACCTGGTCGGCGCCGACGGCCGCATCTACCAACTGGTGCCCGACCAGTGGCGCGCGTGGCAGGCCGGCCCGGGGCGCTGGGGCACCATCACCGACCTCAATTCCGCCTCGATCGGCATCGAGCTGGACAACGACGGCGCCACGCCGTTCGCCCAGCCACAGATCGACAGCCTGCTGCGCCTGCTGGCCGACCTCACCACGCGGCTGCGCATCCCGCCCACCCAGATCATCGGCCACGAGGACCTTGCCCCCGGCCGCAAGGACGATCCCGGCCCGCTGTTCCCGTGGCAGCAGCTCGCCGCCGCCGGCTTCGGCCGCTGGCCGCAGGGCGCGCTGGTCGATCCGCCGAGCGGTTTCGACCCGTGGATGGCGCTGGGCCTGGTCGGCTACCCGCTGGACGACCGCCCCGCCGCCGTGCGCGCTTTCCACCATCATTTCCGCGGCATCGAGGGCGATACGCTGGACGACCAGGACCTGCGCATCCTGTACAACCTGGCGCAGCAGATCGTGGGCGGCAGCTGATCGAACGCGGCACAGGGCAATGCGTGCCGACACGTGGTCCGCATGCGTCCGGCGCGAGTCAGGCGGGAAGCCCCGCGGCCCCGGAAATTCGCCGCCGGCCTAGAAGCGCAGGTTCACCCCCAGGTTGAACGCGCGGCCGTAGCGGAAGTAACCGTCCGACAGCAACGGATTGCCGTTGATGCTGGAGGTCTGCGGGTCGTCCAGCAGGTTCTGCCCGTCGAGGGTGATGCTGAGCATGTCGTTGACCTTGTAGGACACGTGCGCGGTCAGCCAGGTGAGCGAATCGGCCAGTTCGTTGTAGCCGGTGCCCAGCACGTTGACCGCCCTGACGAAGCCGTCGGTGTGGTCGGCATTCACGCCCAGCGACCATTTGCCCTTTTCGTACATCGCGCCCACCGAATAGGTCGCCGGGGCAATGCCCTCGAGCGGACGCTCCTCGCCGTCCACCCAGCTGCGCGACAGGTTGCGGGTGTACTGGGCACGCACGCCGAAGCCGTTCTCCCAGAAATGCTGCAGGCCCAGCTCGAGGCCGCGGACCCTGGCATGGTCGCCGTTGATCGGGCGCATGACGTTGAACAGGTAGCCCGGCACGCCGATGTCCTGACCCGGCTCGAAGCTGGTGGTGATCTGGTTCTTGATGCGCTTCTCGAACACGGCCACGTTGGCGATGGAGTGGTCGGCGAAGTACCACTCCAGCGACAGGTCGCCTTGGGTGGCGGTGTACGGCTTCAGGTGCACGTTGCCGCCATAGACCTGGGTGAACTCGCCCCACGATACGCTGGCGGTGGTATTGGTCGGCGCCAGCGTGTCGACCGCCGGACGCGCCATGGTCTTGGCGACGCCCGCGCGCAGCTGCAGCTCGTCGGTGAAGTGCCAGGTGAAGTTCGCCGACGGCAGCAGGTAGGTGTAGTTGGCGTTCTCGGTGATCGGAGTCGGCGCGGCGTACTTGGCCGTGTAGTTGAACGGACCGTTCTCGGTGATGCTGAGGATCTTGGCGTCCCAGGCCTGGGCGCTGGTGCGCGTCTTGACCAGGCGCGCGCCAATGTCGCCCTCCCAGCGGTCGCCGGACATGTCGGCTTCCAGATAGAAGGCATTGGTCTTTTCGCTGACCCGGTAGCTTTGCAGCGGGTTCCACGCGGGCGCGGCCATGGCGTAGTCGTACGGGGTGCCGTCCGGGCGCAGGTGGCCGTTGTAGGCCTCCAGTTGCGCCAGGTAGTTGGGCACGTCGAAGGCCAGGAAGCTGCGTGGGAAGTTGCTGTCCACGTCGTCCATGAAGTGCGGCAGGTGGAAGTTGTGCGAGATCACCCCGCCGCCCAGGTCGGCCACGTTGATGGCGTTGGCCTCGGAGTAGTAGTCGGCGCCGCCGTTGAGGGTGTTGTTGACCAGGTCGCGCGACTTCCGGCGCTCGGTCCGGGTCACCCCGAAGCGCAGCTGGTCGATGCCCCAGCTGCCGACGAACAGCTTGCCGGCCACGGTGCCGCCGGTGATCTTGTCGTCGATGTTGTCGCCGCTCAGCTCCATGTAATGGGTATTGAAGTCCGACGCGGTGAACTGGTTGTTGGCCAGGCCGGTGGCCAGGTCGCGGCCGTCGGCGAAGCGCACGTCGACATTGGGCACCGCGTTCGGACCCAGCGTGATGCGCGCGATGTTGGGCTGGTTCATGCGCAGGACGACGTAGGTGTCCAGGCCGCCGGAATGGCGGCTGGAGGTGGAGCGGTACAGGTCGCCGGTCAGGGTCAGGTCGGAGCTGACTTTCCATTCGCCGTTGATGCCGTAGAGGTCTGTATCGACCACGCGGTACTGGGTCTGGTTCAGCAGTTCCGGATTCAGCCGCAGCCCGGGGTCCGGGTTGTCCATGGTGAAGCCGGTGACGATGCCGTTCTGCACGGTGATGTCGGACCAGCGGCCCAGCGCGAACAGCGGATAGTAGGACTGCTGGTAGGACACCTGCGGGGAGTTCAGGCGGGTCCTCAAGCCGTCCACCACGATGCGCACGTCGTCGCTGGGACGCCATTCGATCTTGCCGGAGTAGGCGCGGCGCTTCTTGTCCTCCATGATCGAGCCAACGCGGAACTGGCCCGGGCCGATCAGGCCGTACTCGTCCGGGTCCAGCACGCCGTTGCCGTTGGGGTCGATGTTGCCGCCCCAGGCGTTGCCCCACCAGTTGGGATCGTTGGGGTCCGGATTCCGCGTCCAGCCGCCGTCGTTGCCGGCCACGTCGGTGCGGTCCTTGCGGTCGGCGTGGACCACGCCCAGCAGGATGCCCAGGGTGTCGTTGAAGAAGGTATTGCTGTAGGTCGCCGAGAGCTTGCGCCCGTTGAGTTCGGACATCTGGTTGCGGTCGCCTTCCAGACGCACGAGACCGTGTTGGCCCTTCTGGTCGAACGGGCTGGCCGAGCGCAGGTTGATCAGGCCGCCGATGGCCCCTTCGGTCAGCGAGGCCTGGGCGCCCTTGATCACGTCGGCGCCGCTGATCACGTCGGCCGGCAATACATCGAAAGCGAAGTCGCGGCCGGCGCCATCGGTGGCCAGGATGCGCCCGTTGAACGTGGTCAGCGTGTAGTCCGGCCCCAGCCCGCGCACGCTGACCTTCTGTCCCTCGCCACCGGCCGTGCGCGAAATGGCCACGCCGGTGATGTGGCTGAGGGAGTCGGCCACGTTGTCGTCGGGAAACCGGCCCAGTTCGAGCGCGCTGATCGAATCCTGCACGGTGGCGGCGTCACGCTTCAGTTCGGTCGAGCGTGCCAGGCTGCCGCGTACGCCAGTGACCGTCACCGTGCCCAGTTCGGTCACGCTGCCGCGCTTCTTCGCCGTTTCGTCGGATGATGTGGTCTGCGGCTGCGTGGTTTGAGCGAGCGCCGACGTTTGCGATGGCTGGGCCGCGGGGGCGTTCTCCGGCGCCGCCTGGGACAGGGCCGTTGCAGGCAGCAGCAGGGCGAGCGCAATTCCAAAATACAGTGTGTTTCGGTGTACGGGCGCGGCATTCACTGGCTCTCTCCTCAGGGCTGGATGGCGGACCTGGCACATAAACAACGAAACCGAGCCTATATCATGTTTCGTTTAGCATCAATAGCGAAATACAACGAAATACGAGATAATCACGAACACCCGTAGGAATCCCCATGGCCGCCACCCGCGATACCAGTCAACGACGCCTCCAGATCAGCGAACTCGTCCGCCAGCACGGCAGCGTCCAGGTCGCCAGCCTTGCCCGCCGCTTCGGCGTGAGCGCGCAGACCGTGCGCAAGGACCTGCGCTATCTTGCCGAACGCGGGGTCATGGCACGGGCCTATGGCGGGGCGATCGACAGCGGCGTGGTGGGCGGCGTCCTGACCGAACCCAACTACGAGGCGAAATTCACCCACCTGGATGAAAAACGCCGCATCGGCGTGCGCGCCGCGGCGCTGATCAAGCCCGGCGACACGGTCGTCATCGACTCGGGCACCACGGGCATCCAGCTGGCTGAAGCGCTGCCGGATATCGATGTCACCGTGGTCACCAACGACTTCGGCGTGCTGATCGCGCTCGCTCCCAAGAGCAGCATCACGCTCGTCATGCTCGGCGGCGAACTGCGCCGCCGCAACATGGCGTTCTACGGCGGACTGACCGTCGAGGCGCTGGACGCGCTGCACGTGGACAAGCTGTTCCTCGGCGTGGACGGGTTCGACCTGGAGCGCGGCATCACCACCCACTACGAGCCCGAAGCGCTGCTCAACCGCAAGATGGTGGAGGCCGCGCGCCAGGTCATCGCCATCACGGACAGCTCGAAGTTCGGCAAGATCTGCCTGCATCGGATCATTCCCGTCAGCGCGTTGAACATGCTGATCACGGATACCGGCGCCACGGAGGAGATCGTCCAGGCCAGCCATCAGCTCGGCTTCGAGCTGCTGCTGGCCTAGGCCGTCTCCTCAGTCGGCCGGCCTGGACACGGCGAACACGCGCCTGGCATTGGTGTAGTAGATCTTGTCCACCACCGCGCGCGGCAGGGCGAGGCCCGGCACCTCGGCATGGATCATGTCCACCCGCTGGGTTTCGCCGGTGGCCAGGTAGCGCCAGTCGGAGCGCCACACGGCGTGCGCCTCGCGCCTGAATTGCGCCGGGTCGGCGTCTGCCGCGAAGGTCAGGTCGGTGCCGTACAGCACGCGGTCCTGGTAGCGAATGAAGAAGTTGCGCACCTTTTCCCGATCGCGCACCGACTGGTACTGCACCTGGCTCATGCGTGCGGCCATGTCCACGCTCGCATCGGGAAAGCGGTCGAGGAACGCGGCGATGCGGTCGACGTCGTATTCCAGGCTGGCCAGGTGCGCGCCGACGAAGCGCAGCTTCGGATGCGCGGCCACGAAGCGGTCGCGCGCGGCCATCAAGTCCTCGTAGCCGGGCATGTCCGGATGCAGGTACATGTAGTACTCCGGATGATGGCGGAAGTACTCGCGGTCGTTGTCGGTGGTCATCTGGTCCAGCGGCAGCCAGCAGTTGCGCGGCTCGCCCTGGTGGTCGATCAGGGCCACGCCAAGCGCGCGGATCTTCTCGGCCACGGGCGCCAGGCGCGGATCGTCGAGCATGATCAGCCTGCCCTTGGCGTCCTTCTCCGCCAGTCCCACGTTCTTCCAGATCTTCACCGCTAGCGCGCCCTTCGCCACGTCGCGGGCCAGGCCGGCCTCGACGCGTTCGGTCCAGCCCGGCGTACCGAAGCCCTTCATCGAGAAGGTGGTGGCCCAGTGGAAATGCAACGGGTCCTCGGCGGCGAGGGCCAGGGCGATCTCGTGCTGGCGGGCCAGGCTGGGGAAGTCCGGATAGTCGACGTTGATCGACAGCAACTCGAAGCCATCCGCGCGTGCCTGCCGGAGAAACGCCGGATCCGCATTGTTGGCGTGGATGTGGGCGTCGTACTTGCGCACGCGGGCGAAGTCCGCCATGGAGTAGCTGTCCGCCGCCGCGGCGGTGGTCGCCGCTCGCGATGGAGGCGAGGTGGCCGCCACGGAAAGTGCAGCCACCAGCGCGATCGCGCCCATCATCATGCAGCGAATAGCCCTGCTCATCGCATCACCATGAATATATAACGAAACTACATAGCACCATATCGAAACGAAACGCTTGCATCAATAGCCGAGACTGACGCAGAATCGGAACCACCCTCCGGCTGGACACCGCCATGCCTCCCATTGGACGACGCACCGTATTGAAGCTTGTTGCCGGCAGCGTGCTCGGCGGCGCGGCCTGGGCTGCCCTGCCGAAGGCGTGGGCAGCGCCGTTCCGTGCCGGCAAGGGCGCCGACCAGGGCGACAGCGACAGCGTGCTGGCCCAGGACGCGGTGCTCGCGATCGCCTTCGACCGCCATCTGCATACCCGCCTGCTCGCCCACGGCAAGCCGCTGACACCCTACCAGCCCAGCGAGAGCCTGCTGTTGGCCGACGGTGTCGTCGAGGATTTCGCCCTCACCGGCCACCGCGAACAGCCGGTCTCCGACCCGCGCCACGGGACCGGCCACCAGTGGATCGCCACCGGTCGATCCAGTCGCCGGCTAGAGAAGGAAGTGACGGTGACGTTCTTCGACAAGCTGCCCGGCTTCGCCGTGCTGCAGACCCGCTACCGCAACCGCGGCGATGCGCCGCTGCAGGTCGCCGGCTGGCGCAACGCCGCGCACGAGCTGGCCGACGCGCCCGGCGGGTTCTGGAGCTTCGCTGGCGCGACCCACACCGACCGCCGCGACTGGGTGCGGCCGCTGGGCGCCGGCTTCGATCAGCGCAACACGCTGGGCATGGATTCGTCCGACTATGGCGGCGGCATCCCGATGGCAAACATCTGGCGGCGCGACGTCGGCCTGGCCGTCGGCCACGTGGAACCGGTGGCGCGCCAGTTGGAGCTGCCGGTGCGCAAGACCGCCGGCGGGGCGCACATCGCGGTCGAATCGGCGCAGGCGTCCACCCTGGCGCCAGGCCAGACCCTGGCCACCGAACACACCCTGCTGGCCGTGCACACCGGCGATTACTTCGCGCCGCTGCAGCAATACCGGCAGTTCATGCAGGCCGAGGGCATCGTGGCACCGCAGGCGCCGGCTTCGGCCTTCGCGCCGGTCTGGTGCACGTGGGGCTACGGGCGCGACTTCAGCGTCAGGCAGATCCTCGACACCGTACCCAAGGCCCGCGAGCTGGGCTTCGGCTGGGTGGTGCTGGACGACGGCTGGCAAACCAACGAAGGCGACTGGCGGATCGACACGCGCAAGTTCCCGCGCGGCGACGCCGACATGCGCGCCTTCACCGCGGCGGTGCGCCGCCAGGGCATGCACCCGCGCCTGTGGCTGGCGCCGCTGGCGGCCGACCCGGGCAGCGATGTACTGCACGACCATGCGGACATGCTGCTGCTGGACAAGTACGGCGCCTTCCATGCCATCACCTGGTGGAACGCGCTGACCCAGTGCCCGGCCTACCAGCCCACCGTCGACTACTACGTGGCGCTGGTGAAGAAGATCATCGGCGACTGGGGCTTCGAGGGCATCAAGTTCGACGGCCAGCACCTCAACGCCGTGGCGCCCTGCTACAACCCCGCGCACAAGCATGCCCGCCCGGAAGAATCGGTCGAGGGCCTGGCCGCGTTCTGGAGCGCGATCCACCAGGCGGCGCACGAGGCCAACCCGCAGGCGGTGGTCGAACTGTGCCCCTGCGGCACCGTGTTCGCCTTCCACAACCTCCCCGCCACCGACCAGTACCCCGCGTCGGACCCGCTGTCCTCGTGGCAGGTGCGCAGCAAGGGCAAGACCATGAAGGCGCTGATGGCGTCGCGCAGCAGCTACGCCGGCGACCACGTGGAACTGTCCGACGGCGGCGACGATTTCGCCTCCACCGTCGGCATCGGCGCGGTGGTCTCCTCCAAGTTCACCTGGCCGAAAGACACTGACCGCCCCGCCGAGCCCCTGCCGCCGGGCGGCTACAAGCTCACCGCGGAAAAGGAGGCGCTCTGGCGCAAGTGGGTGGCGCTGTACCGCCAGCACATGCTGCCCGAGGGCGAATACCTGGGCACGCTGTACGACATCGGCTTCGACCGGCCCGAGGCGCACGCCATCGCCAAGGACGGCGCGATGTACTACGCCTTCTACGCCGACCGCTTCGACGGCGCAGTGCAGCTGCGCGGACTGCGCGCCGGCCGCCACCGCGTGCGCGACCTGTTCAACGGGACCGAGCTGGGCGAAGTGGACGCCGGCGACGCGACGCTGCGCGTGGCATTCAGGCACTTCGTGCTGCTGCAGGCCACGCCGCTGGCGGCACAGGCATGAATACCGCAGCGACCGGCGCCGCCACGCCGCGCCGCCGCCCGTGGCTGGCCTTTGCCGTCACCACCGTCGCGCTGTGGGGCGTGTGGGGCGCGCTGTCGCCGCTGTCGTCCGCGCACGGTTTCCCCGAGACGCTGGTGTACGCCGTGTGGGCGCTGACCATGGTCCCGCCGGCGCTGTTCATCCTGTGGCGCGGCGGCTGGGCGCTGGAGCGCTCGCCCCGCGCGGTCGCCTACGGCATGGCCATCGGCCTGCTCGGCGCGGGCGGGCAGATGCTGCTGTTCCACACGCTGACCATCGGCCCGGCCTACTTCGTGTTCCCGATCATCTCGCTGTCGCCGGTGGTCACCATTGCGCTGTCCTTCCTTTTCCTGCGCGAACGCACCGGCTGGACGGGCACGCTGGGCATCGCGCTGGCGCTGCTGGCGCTGCCGATGCTGGACCTGTCCTTCGGCCGCGGCGCCGCCGGCGGCCTCGGCTGGTTCGTGCAGTCGCTGCTGATCATGCTGGCCTGGGGCGTGCAGGCCTACTTCATGCGCCTGGCCAACCACACGGTGCGCGCCGAGAGCATCTTCTTCTACATGACCCTGGGCGCGCTGCTGCTGGTGCCGGTGGCACTGGCCATGACCGACTGGACGCAGCCGGTCAACACCGGCCTCGACGGGCCGTGGATGACCGCGGCGATCCAGCTGCTCAACGCCGTCGGCGCGCTGACCCTGGTCTACGCCTTCCGCCACGGCAAGGCGATCATCGTGGCGCCGCTGACCAACGCCGGCGCGCCGCTGGTGACCGCCGCGCTGTCGCTGGTCTTCGCCAGCGTCGTGCCGGGCCCGCTGAAGATGGTCGGCCTGGCCATGGCCCTGGTCGCCTCGCTGCTGCTGGTGCTCGAGCCCGAGCGCGATCCGCCCTCCCCCTCTTCCTCCCCCGAACGGACTCCCCTCCCATGCATGTCCTGCTCGACCTCATCGCACGACACAGGCAAGGGCACGCCAGCGGCGTGACCTCGATCTGTTCGGCGCATCCCGTCGTCATCGAAGCCAGCCTGCGCCACGCGCAGCGCACCGGACAGGCGTTGGTGCTGTTCGAGGCGACCTGCAACCAGGTCAATCAGGACGGCGGCTACACCGGGATGACGCCGGCCGACTTCGTCGCCTTCGTCCACGCCATCGCCGACCGCGTCGGTTTCGGGCGTGCGCGCATCGCGCTGGGCGGTGACCACCTGGGGCCCAATCCGTGGACGTCGCTGGACGCGGACGCGGCGATGGACAAGGCCGAGACGATGGTGGCCGCCTACGTCGCGGCCGGCTTCCGCAAGATCCACCTGGACTGCTCGATGGCCTGCAGCGGCGACCCCGAGCCGCTGCCCGAAGCCGAGATCGTGCGCCGGGCGGTGCGCCTGTGCCGGGCCGCCGAGGCCGCCCACGCGCAGGCCGGCGGCGAGGCGCCGGTGTACGTGATCGGCACCGAGGTGCCGGTGCCCGGCGGCGCCACCGAGGCCATCGAAGGTCTCGCGGTGACCACGCCGCAGGCGGCGCTGGCCACCATCGAGGCACACCGCCAGGCGTTCGTGGCCGCCGGGCTGGAAGCGGCCTGGCAGCGGGTGATTGCCTCCGTGGTGCAGCCGGGCGTGGAATTCGACCACCACCGCGTGGCCGACTACGAACCGCAAAAGGCGCGCGGACTGAGCAGCGCCATCGCCGGCGTGCCGGGCATGGTGTTCGAGGCGCACTCGACCGACTATCAGACCCGCGATGCCCTGCGCGCGCTGGTGCGCGACCATTTCGCCATCCTCAAGGTCGGCCCCGGCCTGACCTTCGCCCTGCGCGAGGCGCTGTGGGCGCTGGACGCGATCGAGCAGGAATGGATCGAGGGCTCGCGCCGTGCGCGCCTGCGCGAGGTGGCGCTGGCGCGCATGCGCGAGCGGCCCGGCCACTGGCGACGCTACTATCACGGCGAAGGCCGCGCGCTGGCCATCGACCTGCAGTACAGCCTCAGCGACCGCATCCGCTACTACTGGCCCGAGCCGGCGATCGAACAGGCCCGCCAATGCCTGTTCGACAATCTGCGTGCGGACCCGCCGCCGCTCCCGCTGATCGGCCAGTTCCTGCCGCACGCGCTGCACGCGCTGCGCGCCGGCACCGCCACGCACGATCCGCTGTCCCTGACCATGGCGCACATCGGCGCCGCACTCGACGACTACCACCATGCCTGCCATGACCATGACCTCCATTGACCGCCTGGGCGTGGCCGAGGCGGAGCTGACCGCCACCGGCGCGATCTGGACCGCGCGCGAGATCGAGCAGCAGCCGCAGGTGCTGCGGCAGACCCACGCCCTGGTGGCCGGGCTGCACGCGAAGATCCGTGCCTTTGCCGCCCCGCTGGCCGACAACCCCGCCGCGCGGGTGATCCTGACCGGCGCCGGCAGTTCCGCCTATATCGGCCAATGCGTGGCGCCGCTGCTGGACCGCCAGCTGGCCGCGCGCGTGGACGCGGTGCCGACCACCGACATCGTGTGCGCCCCGCAGCTGTACCTGCAGCCGGAGCAGCCGCTGCTGCTGGTCTCCTTCGGCCGCTCCGGCAACAGCCCCGAGAGCCTGGCGGCGGTGGAGCTGGCCGAATCCCTGGTGCGCGAGGTGCGCCACCTGGTGGTGATCTGCAACGCCGAAGGCGCGCTGGGCAAGGCGCCGGTGGCCAAGGCCATGACCCTGCTGCTGCCGGCCGCGACCCACGACGCCGGCTTCGCCATGACCTCCAGCTTCAGCTGCATGATGTACGCCGTGGTGGCCGCGCTGCTGCCGGCCGGCGCGATGGACGGTCGCATCGAGGCCATCGCCGGCGCCACCGCGCGGGTCATCGGGGAATCGCTGCCGCTGCTGCGCGAACTGGCGTTCGGCCGCTACGACCGCGTCGTCTACCTGGGCAGCGGCCTGCTGCAGGGCCTGGCCCGCGAGGCATCGCTGAAACTGGGCGAGCTGACCAACGGCGCGGTGGCGACCTGCTTCGACTCGCCGCTGGGCTTCCGCCACGGCCCCAAGACCTTCGTCACCGGGCAGACCCTGGTGATGGTTTTCGTGTCCAACGACGCGCTGACCCGCCGCTACGACCTGGATCTGGTGGACGAGCTGCGCCGCGACGGCTGCGCGGCGCGCATCGTCGAGGTGAGCGCACAACCGCGCGCGGCATCGGGCGCCGACAGCATCGCAATACCCGCGATGGCCGACGCCGCCGACCTGGACCTGCTGTGGCCCTGCGTCGCCATCGCTCAGATCCACGCCTTCCTGCGCGCGCGCGCCATGGGCGTGGCGCCCGACAACCCCAACCCCGCCGGCGTGGTGAACCGCGTCGTCCAGGGCGTACGCCTGTACGCGCCGAACCCATGAACCCGCCGGCCTACCTCGGCGTGGACGGCGGCGGCACCAAGACGCGCTTCGCCCTGATCGACGGCGCCGGCCGCCTGCTGGGCGAGACGCAGCTCGGCACCACCTACCATCCGCACGTCGGCATGGACGGCGTACGCGCCGTCCTGGCCGAAGGCGTCGCCGAAGTGCTCGGCGCGGCTGGCCTGACGCTCACCGACATCGCGTACGCCTTCTTCGGCCTGCCCGCCTACGGCGAGGACAGCCGCGCCACGGCGCAGCTGCAGGCCTGCCCCGCGGCGGTGCTGGGGCATCACCGCTACGCCTGCGACAACGACATGGTGTGCGGCTGGGCCGGCTCGCTGGCCTGCGCCGACGGCATCAACATCGTTGCCGGCACCGGCTCGATCGGCTACGGCCGGCGCCGCGGCCTCGCGGCGCGCGCCGGCGGCTGGGGCGAAGCGTTTTCCGACGAGGGCTCGGCCTACTGGATCGCCATGCGCGGGCTCAACGCCTATTCGCGCATGAGCGACGGGCGCCTGCCCAAGGGCCCGCTGCATGCGATCTTCAACGCGCACTTCCGGCTCGACAACGACCTGGACATCTGCGCCCACGTCTACGGCGGCAAGGGCTACGCCCGCGGCGACCTGGCCCAGCTGTCGTGCCAGGTGGCCGCGGCCGCGCAGGCCGGCGACGCCGTGGCCGCGGGCATTTTCCGCGACGCCGGCCGGGAGCTGGCCTGCATCTGCGACACGCTGCGGCTGGCGCTGCGCTTCGAACCGGACGAGCCCGTGCCGGTCTCCTACTCCGGCGGCGCCTTCAACGCCGGCGAGCTGCTGCTGGCCCACCTGCGGGATGCGCTCACCGCCGCGAGCCCGCACTTCGACCTGCGGCCCCCGCTGCACGTACCCCACTACGGCGCCGCGCTCTACGCCGCCAGGCTCGGCAGCCAGCCGGTGCACGAACGACACGCAGCCGGCACCACCCAGGCCCCGATGCCGCGAGGTTGATCGCGGCATCGGCTCGCCGGCTCACACCTCCAGGCGATCATCCGGCCGCGCCACGATCGCGTACAGCGCCGGCATCAGGAACACGCTGATCAGCAAGCGGGTGAACAGGCCGCTGACGATCACCAGCGCGAACGGGCGCTGGGTGTCGGTGCCGACGCCGGTGGCCAATGCGGCCGGCAGCAGGCCGAGCGCCGCCACCAGCGCGGTCATCATGATCGGGCGCAGGCGCAGGATCGCGCCTTCGCGGATCGCCTCGGCCACGCCGACGCCGTTGCGGCGCAGCTCGTTGACGTAGGAGATGTACACCACCGCGGTCTGCACCGAGACGCCGAACAGCGCCAGGAAGCCGATGCCCGACGATACCGAGAACGGCGTGCCGGTCAGCCACAGCGCGATGATGCCGCCGGCCGGCGCCGACAGCACCACGCCGAGCACGGTGATGAAGGGAAACTTGAAGTTGCTGTACAGCGCGAACAGCAGCAGGAAGATCAGGCCGACGGTGAGCGGCACGATCAAATTCAGCTGCGCGCGCGAGGCGGTGTATTCCTTGTACTCGCCGCCCCAGTCCAGCCGGTAGCCCCGGGCCAGCTTCACCTTCGCGTTGACCTGGGCGATCGCATCCTCCACCGCACCGGCCAGGTCGCGGCCTTCCACCGAGAACTGCACGCCGATGTAGCGCGAGTTGTCCTGCCGGTAGATGAAGGAGGCGCCGTTGGTCACGCGGATGTCGGCGAACTCCTTCAGCGGCAGCTGCTGGCCGCCGGGCGTGGCGACCAGGATGTTGCCGATCGCCTCGGCGTTGTCGCGGAACGGCTGGTCCAGCCGCACGACCAGGTCGAACTGCCGCTCGCCCTGGATCACCTGCGTCGCCACGTCGCCGCCGATCGCGGTCTGGATCAGGCCGTTGATGTCGTCCACGTTGAGGCCGTAGCGCGCGATCGCCGCGCGGTCGATGGTGATGCTGAGGCTGGGCTGGCCCAGCTCCTGCACCAGGGTCACGTCGCGGATGCCGCGCACCTGCTCCAGCACGCGCTTGATCGCCTTGCCCTTCGCCTGCAGCGTGCCCAGGTCGGCGCCGAACACCTTCACCGCCAGCGCACTCTTCAGTCCGGTCTCGGCCTCGTCCACCGCGTCCTCGGCCGGCTGGGTGTAGTTGAAGCTGATGCCGGGGAAGACTTGCAGCTTGCGGTTGATCGCCGCGATCAGCTCGGCCTTGTCGCGGTACGCGCCCTTCCACTGCGCATACGGTTTCAGGCCGACGTAGAACTCGACGTTGAAGAAACCGGTCGAATCGGTGCCGTCGTCGGGACGGCCCAGCTCCGAGGCGACCGTGGTGACCTCGGGGAACGCGCGCAGGATGGCGCGGATCTGCGGCGCGATCTTCGCCGACTCGTCGAACGAGATGGTGTACGGCATGGTCGCGCGCACCCACAGCGCGCCCTCGTCCAGGTGCGGCATGAACTCCGCGCCGATGCGCGGCACCAGCAGCAGCGACAGCCCCAGCAGCAGCGCCGAGGCCAGCGTGGTCAGCCACACGCGGGCCAGGCAGAAATCCAGCCCCTTGACGTAAACCGTCTTGATCGCCTCGAACGCGCGGTTGCTCCGCTCGCGCACGCCCTTGCGCATCAGCCACGAACACAGCACCGGCAGCAGCGTCAGGGTGACGACGAGCGAGCCGACCAGCGCGAACACCATGGTGTCCGCCATCGGCTTGAACAGCGTGCCGGACGGGCCGGACAGCACGTAGATCGGCAGGAAGCTGACCACGATCACCGCCACCGCGTAGAACAGCGGGCGGTCGACCTCCGCCGCCGCGTCGCGGATCACCTCGATCAGGTTGAACTGCGTGCCTGCGCGGTCGGCGAGCTGGCGATGGATGTTCTCCACCATCACCACCGCCGCATCGACCAGGATGCCGAAGTCGATCGCGCCGATCGACAGCAGGTTGGCCGACGCGCCCTGCAGGTCCAGCCCGATGAAGGCGACCAGCAGCGACAGCGGGATGGTGACCGCCACGATCAGCCCGGCGCGCACGTCGTACAGGAAGAAGACCAGCACCACCACCACCAGCAGCATGCCGCGCAGCAGGTTGTCCCGGACCACCTGGGTGGTGATCGTCACCAGGTCGCTGCGGTCGTAGAACGGATGGACCTTGATGTCCTTCGGCAGGATCTGCTCGTTGAGCTCCTTCGTCTTCGCCTCGACCCGCTGCAGCACGTCCTGGGTCTTCTCGCCGGTGCGCAGCGAGATCACGCCCTCGACCGCATCGTCCTGCTTCTCGTAGCCGAACAGGCCCAGCCGCGGCGCGATGCCGACGACCACGCGGCCAACGTCCTTGACCAGTACCGGGTTGCCGTCATGCACCGCCAGCACCACGTTGCCGATGTCTTCCAGCGTGCGCAGCCGGCCGACGCCGCGCACGTAGTAGAACTGGCCGCCCTGCGCGTAGAAGCCGCCGCCGGCGTTGCCGTTGTTGGCGGCCAGCGCGGCCTGCACCTGCGTCGCGGTCAGCCCGACGCCGGCGATCTTCGCCGGGTCGAGCAGCACCTGGTACTGCATGGTGCCGCCGCCGAAACCGGAGTCGTCCGCCACGCCGGCAACCGCGCGGTACTGCGGCTCGACCACCCAGTCCTCGAACGTCTTCAGCTCCATCGGCGAGCGGTCGGAGCTTTGCAGCACGTAGCGGTAGATCAGCCCCGACGGCGACGACAGCGGCGATACCGACGGCTTCACCCCGTCGGGCAGGCTCAGGTCGCCGAGCCGGTTGAACACCTGCTGGCGCGCGAAATA
This sequence comes from Rhodanobacter sp., assembly GCA_024711345.1. GTDB lineage: Bacteria > Pseudomonadota > Gammaproteobacteria > Xanthomonadales > Rhodanobacteraceae > Rhodanobacter. Next base: position 94,004 of record JANJTA010000032.1, read on the forward strand.
ATTGTCGGTGCCGTTGTCGAAGGTGAGCGTGACCACCGACAGCCCGTACAGCGAAATCGAGCGCACGTTGTCGGTCTTCGGAATGCCGGTCATGCCCTGCTCGGCCGGCACCGTGATCAGCCGCTCCACTTCCTCGGCAGTGTGCCCCGGCCACTGCGTGACGATCTCCACGCTGGGCGGCGACAGGTCCGGATAGGCGTCCACCGGCAGGCGGTGCAGCGCATGCACGCCGGCGCCAATCAGCACCAGCACCAGCAAGGCGACCAGGAAACGCTGTGCCAGCGAAGCGCCGACGACGCGATTCATCAGCGAGGCCGCGCGCGGCGGCATGGGCGGCAGGTGATCGCTCATTGGTTCTGCATGAACTGCACGAAGATGCCGCCATCGACCACGATCCGCTCGCCCGGCTTCAGGCCGTCGCTGACCAGGTAGTCGTCACCCGTGCGCGAACCCGTGGTGACGTGGCGCCGCGCGAAACCGCCGTCCGCTTGCACCACGTACACGAATGGCAGGTTGTCGTCGTCGCGCAGCAGCGCCGACGCCGGCACCAGCAGGCCCTCGCTGGGCTGACGCGACTGGATCCGCACGCGCACGTACATCTGCTTGCGCAGCGCGCCCTGCGGGTTCGCCACCACGATGCGCGCGGCGACCGCGCGGGTGTCCGGGTTCACCACGGCGGCGATGTTGTCCACCGTGCCCTTCAGCTCGGCGCCGGGCGCCCCGGCCTCGACCCGCGCCGGGTCACCGAGGCGGATCCCGGCAAGCTCGGCCGCCGGCACCTGCGCCATCACCCACATCGTCGACAGATCGGCCACGGTGAAGCACGGCGTGCTGCCGGCCTGCAGCAGTTGTCCGGGGCTGATCAGCTTCTCCGCCACGGTGCCGGCGATCGGCGCGCGGATCACGCCCTGCACGCGCGTCACCGTGCGGCCGGCCTCGATCGCCGCGATCGTGCCGGCGTCGACGTCCAGCGCCACCAGCGCCTGCCGCGCGGCATCGCGGTCGGCCTCGGCGCTGGCGGCGTCGGTCAGCGCCTGCTCGGCCTCGCGCCGCGACACGCCCTCGTGCTGCAGCAGGTCCTGGTCGGTGTCGGCCAGCTTGCGCGCGTTGCGCGCGGCGGCCAGCGCCTTGCGATACGCACCGATCGCGGCAGCGAAGTCCGGCGAGTCCACCAGCGCCAGCGGCTGGCCGCGGCGCACCTGCTCGCCCGGCGCCACCAGCACGCGCAGCACCGGCCCGGAGAACGGCGCCAGCACGCCGGTCGCCTGGTCGTTGTCGAAATCCACCACGCCGGTGGTTTCGACCGCGCGGCGAAAACTGGCCGGCGCGACGGTGAGCAGGCGGATGCGCTGGCGCTGCGCCGGCGTCAGCGTCACGTTCTGCGGCGTGTCGGAGGCGGCCGCTTTCGGCGGGTCGGATGGCGACGAGCAGGCGGTCATGCCGATCAGCACCGTCAGCGCCAGCACGGGCATCAGCCGGCCGGGCGACACGCGTCGTGCCGCCAGGGAAGTTCGGTTCTTCATTGCCGCTCCGATGGATGGTTCGCCTGCCCGCTTGCCACATCGCCGTCGTGCCACCAGCCGCCGCCCAGCGCCAGGAACAGCGCCGCGGTGTCGGCGTAGCGGCTGGCCTGCGCCTGCACCCGCGCGATGCGCGCCTGCTGGTACCCCTGCTCGGCGCCCAGCAGCGACAGGTAGCTCGCATAGCCGTCCTGGTACTGGCGCTGCGCCAGATCCAGGCTGAGCTTCGCCGCCTGCTCCGCGTTGGCGGACGCCTGCAGGCCTTCGGCATCGTGCTGCAGTGCGGCCAGGGTGTCGGCCACGTCCTGGAACGCGGTCAGCACCGTGCTGCGGTACTGCTCGGCTGCCTGCACGTAGGCAGCCTTGGCGGCGCGCTCCTGATGCCGCAGGCTGCCGCCCTGGAAGATCGGCGCGGCCAGGTCCACGCCCAGGCTCCAGAAGCCGGTGCCGGATTTGAACAGCTGGTTGATCGCCAGCGCCGTGCTGCCTGCGTTCGCGCTCAACGAAATGTTCGGCAGCCGGTTGGCGATGGCCACCCCGACCTGCGCGCTGGCCGCATGCAGGGTCGCCTCGGCCTGGCGCACGTCCGGGCGTTGCGCCACCAGCGCCGAAGGCAGGCTCAGCGGCAATTGCTGCGGCAGTTGCAGCTGGTCCAGCTCGAACGACGAAGCCGTGGCCTGGCCCGGCAACTGCCCGGCCAGCACGGCCAGCAGGTCGTTCTGCCGATCCAGCTGGGTCAGCAGCGGCGGCAGGCTGGCCTCGACCTGGGCCAGCTGCGCCTGCTGCGCCGCCAGGTCGAGCCGGCCGGCATAACCCTTGCGCAGCTGGTAGGCGAGGACGTCCACCATGTGGCGGTTGATCCCGGCCAGCTCGCGGGTCGCGGCGATCTGCGCGCGCAACGAGGCCTGCTGCACCGCTGCGGCCACCACGTTGGCGCTCAATGTCATGCGCGTGGCGATCGCCTGGAAGCGCACCGCCTGCTGCTGCGCCGCGAGCGATTCCACCGTGCGCCGGTTCAGGCCGAACACGTCGGGCACGTACGACACGCTGACCTGCGGCGTGAACAGGTTGTACAGCGACGCGTTGTTGCTCGGCACCGGCGCCAGCGCGCCGGGCGGATCCTGCTGGCGCCGCGCCGACATGCCGGCGCTGACACTGGGGTAATAGGCCCCGCGCCCGGCCAGCGTGCTTTCCCGCGCCGCCGCCAGCGCGGCCTGCGCCGCCTTGAGATCGGGGTTGTGCGCCAGCGCCTGACCGACCAGCGCATTCAGCGCCGGCGACTGGAACAACGTCCACCACTGCGCGGGAAGATCGCCGCCGGGAACGAAGTGCTGGGTCTGGCCGCCCGCGACCGGCGCGCTCGCGGTGGTGGCCGGCAACGAGGCACCTGCCACGCTCGCCACGTTTGGCACCGCCGGTCGCTGAAAATCCGGCCCCACCGCGCACCCGCCGATGGTCAGCACCGCGACGGCAGCCAGCAGCGGCCGCACCGACGCGCGCATCCGCCCGCTCATCGCCACCGTCCTGTCGACGGTGCCGGCAAGCACTCGAACCATGGGTTGCTCATGCGGATGCGTCTTGGCGTAAGGCCGAAAAACGCAACGATATAACGTACCAAGTGACCGCGAAACCCTGCAAGAAATTGCGTCAGAAGGCACTCAGGTCGTGCTCGGTGTGATGTGCGCCGCCTTCGGCCTCTGGCCGCACCGCACATTGGCCGGTCCACCCGCCGGCTTCAGCCCAAGGCTGGCGTTGACCGCGGTCGGCTACGCACTGGACACACAGCACATGCGCATCCTCCATAACCTGATACCGCAGATCGAGCGTGGCCCGAATACTTGCTTCGCGCCGGCGTCACGACCTCGCGCGGCCGGTGTCACGCCCGCCACTGCCAAGTTTCGACAACCGAGCCTGGTGAAAAGGCTTGCTTGCCGCTTGGCATTACCGCCCGTCGCACGCCGCTGCCTTCTCCGGGAATGTCTTTACGCACCAGGCCTGCCACTGCGCCGCATTGGCCTGCCGCTCGCGCACGGAGGCGCCGTTGTACACGGCGACGAAGTCCTGGCCAGTAAGTTGATTGAGTATGGCGGCCAGCGCGTCGTGGACCGTCTCTGGCGAATAGTGCCGAAGACCTTCGAACGCGCCGGGCGATGTGTTGGCCAGGCTGATCTCGTGCTCGGGCAAGGAACGCATGTCTCCGAGGCGGCCGACCAGGTAAGGCACGACAGGCAAACCCAACGCCTCCAACTGCGCAAAGGCGACTTGTTGCTCGCCCTGAATCGTCGTGCGGTCGACCAGCGCAGAAACCCTCGCCGCCATGATGTCCCGTGAACTCGGGGATGTTGCGCAGCCGGTCAGTACGCACAGCAATACAAGCAACGCACACTTCATATCCCGCCTCCCATGCACCGGTCAAAGTGGGGCGCGGCTACAGCCCCTTCGCCGCCTGCGCCACCGCGCGGAACAGCGCGCGGCCCTTGTTCATGGTCTCCTCCCACTCGGCGGCGGGGTCGGAGTCGTAGACGATGCCGGCGCCGGCCTGCACGTGCAGGCGGCCGCCGTGGATCACCGCGGTGCGGATGGCGATGGCGGTGTCGGCGTCGCCCCACCAGCCGATCCAGCCGATCGCGCCGCCGTAGATGTTGCGCTTGGCCGGCTCCAGTTCCTGGATGATTTCCAGCGCGCGCACCTTCGGCGCCCCCGACAGCGTGCCGGCCGGGAAGGTGGCCTTGAGCACGTCCATGTAGCTCAGCCCTTTGCGCACTGTGCCCTGCACCTGCGAGACGATGTGCATCACGTGCGAGTAGCGCTCGACCACGAACGAGTCGCTCACCGCCACGCTGCCGGTCTCGCTGATGCGGCCGAGGTCGTTGCGGCCGAGGTCGATCAGCATCACGTGCTCGGCGCGCTCCTTCGGGTCGGCCAGCAGCTCGGCTTCCAGCGCGCGGTCCTCTTCTTCCGTGGCGCCGCGCTTGCGCGTGCCGGCCAGCGGGCGCACCACCACCTTGCCGTCCTTCAGGCGGGCGAGGATCTCCGGCGAGGAGCCCACGATCTGCGTCTCGCCGAGGTCGACGAAGTACATGTACGGCGAGGGATTCAGCGCGCGCAGCGCGCGGTACACGTCCACCGGCCGCGCGTTGAAGCCCACGCTGAGCCGCTGCGAGGGCACCACCTGGAAGATGTCGCCGGCGCGGATGTATTCCTTCGCCTTCTCCACCATCGCCTCGAACTCGGGTTTGGTGAAGGAGGACTTGAAGTCGCCCTCGTCCAGCGCGATCGACTGGGTCAGCTGGGGGTACGAGGCCCCGCCCTGGCGCAGACGGTGCACCAGCGCGTCGAGCCGGCGCTGCGCCTGCGCGTAGGCCTGCGGCTGCGCCGGATCGGCGTGCACGATCAGGTACAGCCGACCCTTGAGGTTGTCGAACACCGCCACTTCCTCGGCCAGCATCAGCAGCACGTCGGGCGTGCCCAGTTCGTCGGCACGATCCCACTGCGCGAGGCGCGGCTCGATGTAGCCGATCGTCTCGAAGCCGAAGTAGCCGACCAGGCCACCGGAGAACGCCGGCAGCTGCGGCAACCGCGGCACGTCGTACTGCGCGCGCAGCTTTTCGATTTCGCCCAGCGGATCGTCGAGATGGCGGCGCTCGGTCACCTCACCCGAATCCTCCACCTCCAGCTCATGCCCGCGCAGGCGATACACCCGCTTCGCCGGCAGCCCGATGATCGAATAGCGTCCCCAGGTGGCGCCGCCCTCGACCGATTCGAACAGGAAGGTATACGGGCCGTCGGCCAGCTTCAGGTACACCGACAGCGGCGTGTCGAGGTCGGAAAACACCTCGCGCACCAGCGGGATGCGCGTGTGTCCGCGCGCGGCCAGCGCGTCGAATTCGCCTCGGCTGAGGATGTCTGGGGAAATCACGTGGCGGATCCGGATGGCCAAACGAAGCGGCCATTGTAGGTGAAGTCAGCCACTCAGCCGCTGCCGCGGCATGCCGCGCAGGCGCAGCGAGAACGCCACGCCGCTGCCGTCGTCGAGGTTGCGCGCGCTGGCCACGCCGCCATGGCGCTCGGCCACCAGCCGCACCACGTACAGGCCCAGGCCCAGGTGCGGGGCGCCGCCGGGGGTAGCCTTGTCGCGCAGGCTGACCAGGGAATCGAACAGCCGGCCGGCCATCGCCGCGGGCAGCGGCGGGCCCTGGTTGGCCAGCTCGATCTCGGCGCCGTCCGGCGCGTTGCGCAGGGTCAGCCGCAGCCAGCCGTCAGGCGGGGTGAACGACAGCGCGTTGTCCAGCAGCTTGTCCAGCGCCTGCGCCACCAGCTCGGGCGCGCCGTGCAGGTACAGCGGCGCGGCGGGCAGCACGCAGTCGAGCCGGCGCGCGCCGACCAGCGGGCGGTAGGCGTCGGCGCAGCCACGCACCACCTCGCGCAGGTCGACGTCCTCGGGTTCGGCCGCGGCGATCGCGCGCTCCATCCGGCTCGACTCGCTCATCGCGCGCACCAGCGCGCCCAGCCGCGCCACCCCATCGCGGGCGCGCGCCAGGTACGGCTGCGCCTCCACCGGCAGCGCGGCATGCTCCAGGTTGTCCAGCGAGGACTTCACGATCGCCAGCGGCGTATTCAGTTCGTGCGAGAGCTTCGAGGCCAGCGTACGCAGGTAGTCGGTGTAGCTGCCGACCACCTCGAACAGCCGCTCGAAGCTGCGCGCCAGGTCGCCGATCTCGTCCGGCGCCTCGGTCATCGGAAACTTGCCGCGTTCGAACAAGCCGTCCAGACGTCCATCGTTGAGCTGCGCGCGCTCGGCCGCGTTGCGCAGCCGACCCAGCCGCAGGCTGAGCCGCGTGGCGAACAGCAGCAGGATGCCGCCAGCCACCAGCAGCACGCCGAAGCTGGTCAAGAGCAGGCCGAACAGCGCGCGGTTGGCCAGCAGCGGCACACTGCGGCTGGCCTGCTCCAGCAGCAGCACGCCGTCGACGTGGCCGGCGCGTTCGATCGGTACCGCGGCGGCCAGCACCACGCTGCCGCGTTCTTCGCCGCTGCGCCACACCGACACCGGCTTGCCGGCGCCTGCCTCGGTCACTTCGCGGGTGTCCAGCCGCGGCACGTCCTGCGCCCACAGGTTCGCGTCCTCCAGCCGCGTCGCCAGCAGCGAGCGGTAGACCAGCGCGGCGAACCAGCCCGGCTGGCCGTCGCTGCCGGGCGTGGTGTTCAGCCGGCCACTGCGCGCCAGCAGCCAGCCGTGCGGCGCCAGCACGCGCGCCTGCACGCGTTCGGGCACCAGTTGCGCCAGCTCGCCGGCCAGCTTGTCCGAATAGCTGAGCAGCGGCCGGGTATCGGCAGCCAGCCGGTCGCCCCCTGTGCTGGCATCGTATACGCCGACACCCAGCGCGCGCAGTTGCAGGCGCTGCGGCAGGCGCAACTCGACGCGGTAGCCGCTGCCATCTTCCTGCCATTGCGCGGTGATCAGTTCGGGCAGGCCATCCACCGGAGGATCGAGTGGCCGCGCGGTGAGCGGGCCGGGCGCCGCGCTGGCCAGCAGGTAGCGGCGCCGGCCCTCCGCGTTGCCCAGCACGAGGATCAGATGATCGGCGGCCAGCGCGTCCACGTCACTGGCGTCGGCGCGCGTGCGCCGGGTGTCGCGCACGTCGGCGTACAGGTACAGGGCGTCGTCGTCCGCCGCCAGCAGCAGCTTGCCGTGCGCACCGAGAGCCTGGCTCCACGGCGTCAGCGGCGCCCAGTCGTCGCCGTAGCCGTCCACGGTGAGCGGATTGGGCGCCTGCTGCACGTACCAGCCGCGGCCCGACGCCGGCGCCACCGCGCCGGTCACCACCAGGCTACGCGCCACCGCATTGGCCGAGGCCAGCAGCGCCTGCGCCTGGCCTTCGCGCAGCAGCGTTTCCATCTGCCGCACGTACAGCCAGCCGGCGACCGGCAGCGCCAGCGTGCACAGCGCGACCAACAGCAGCTTGCGGCGCAGCGTCATCGGCGCCGGCGGTCAGCGGCCACGCGCGGGCGCCGCATCCTTCGCCCAGCGCGTGGCCACCGCCACGCGCATGAAGTCGTCGAGCAGCGCGCGGCGCGACGGGTCGGCGTCGTCGAACGCCATCGACCAGCTCAGCCGCACCCCGCTGGCCGCGCCCGGATCGCAGAACACCAGCACGTCGTCGATGTGGTCGCTGCCCTGGTAGACCGAGGCCTCGCACGGCATGGCCGGATGGCGCACGGCGAAGCTGGAGGTCCGGCCGGCCGGGTCGTGCTGCAGGTAGCGCTGGCGGTCGGCCTGCAGCTCGTCGGCGAGGGTGGCCAGCTGGCGCGGCCACACGTTGAGCACCATCACCCGCTGCGGCTTGCCGCTCCACTCGCCCTGGTACAGCACGGCATTGACGCCGATCGCGCGCGCGTAGGTGCAGCAGTCGCGCGTCCAGCCGGGCGGCGTGGCGACGCTGATCGCCCAGGCCGGCGCGTTGCCGTCGCGGGCGCCGCGCGCCAGCACGCCGTCGTCCTTGCTGGTGGCCTGCGCCAGCGCGGCAAACGCGCACAGCGCCAGCGCCGCCGCCACGCGCCGGCTCACGGCTTCCACCGGTAGCCGACGCCGTGCACGGTCTCGATCGCGTCGAACTCCGGCGCCACCGCGATGAACTTCTTGCGGATGCGCTTGATGTGCGAGGTGATGGTGGCGTCGTCCACCACCAGTTCCGCCTCGCGCATCAGCTGGTCGCGGTTCTTCACGTGGCCGGGGAAGCGGATCAGCGTGTGCACCATCCAGAACTCGGTGACGGTGAGCGGCACCTCCTCGCCGTTCCAGGTGATGCGCATGCGCTCCGATTCCAGCTTCAGCGGCCCGTGCTCGATCACCGTCTCGCTGGAAGTCGGCACCTTCAGCGACTCGATGCGGCGGAACAGCGCGGCGATGCGCGCGGCCAGCTGGTGCAGGCTGGTGTCCTTGGAAAGGTAATCGTCCGCGCCCAGGCGCAGGCCGGAGATCACGTCGAAATCCGAATCGCGCGCAGTGAGGAAGATGATCGGCAACGTGGCCGATTTCGCGCGCAGCTCGCGGCACAGGTCGAAGCCGCCCTCCGGCTCGTCGCCGAGGCCGATGTCGATGATCACCAGCTCGGGCAGGCGCATCGCGAAGGCGTCGGAGGCTTCCCGCCGCGAACCGTAGCCGCGCGCGTCGTAGCCGAAGCGGTTCAGCGCCTCGACGTAGTTGGCGCGGATCAGCGGCTCGTCCTCGACGATGGCAATGCTGCGGCCCATGGCGCGCTCCCTGTGGTGGTGCGCGCAGCGTGCTATGCGAATCGCGCGTACGCAAGCCGTGCGGCGTGGCTGCCCGCGTTTTGCCACACGCCGCCAGCCGCCTGGCCCGATTGTGCCGGCGCCCGTGCCCGTGGCGGCGGTTTGATGTGCCTCAAGCCATCCGCAGGACGTTCAACCATGCCACAGCCCGAATCCCCCGACCGCGATCCCGACGCCGAACTGCACGGCTTCGAGCCACTGCGCGCCGCGCTGGCGATCGGCGGCTTGCTGCTCGGGCTGCTGCTCAGCCTGTGAGGTGAACGCGATGGACAAGTCCTGTTTCGACCCGTACCCGTTCGATCCCTTCTCCGTGGAAGGCAGCGGCGCATCCGGCGTGAAGGGAGTCGCGTCGGATGCGGGGCAGGCGCCGCCCGATCCCGACTGGCAACCCGTTTGAAGCCCCCGCCGCCCGCCTTCCGTCCACGTGGTGGTTGCTTTCCCCTCCGTGCGAGGGGATTTTCTTGGTCGGGAACCGCGCCGCGTCGGGGGCCGGTCCCGTTCAGGTAGCTGCGGGAACCAAACCGGATCGGCCCGGTCAACACTAGCGATTGGTACCGTTCCCCTTGCCGTGGAACGTGCCGGCACGACCGCAGACCCCCTCCCTGTGACGCAGTCGTGCCGGCACACCAATCATGGTGTTTCCTCTCACGTCACCGATGACGTTTTGTCCCGGCACAGCCGTTCACTGCGCCGGGATTTTTATGCGCGGCAGCTTCGCCGCGATCGCACCGAGGCGATCGCCTTGCATAGGGCGGCGGGCACGTTCAGGCGATCGCCTTGCGCATGGCGGCGGGCACGTTCAAGCGATCGCCTTGCGCATGGCGGCGATCTCGGCGGCGTAATCCCGGGCGTGGAAGATCGCCGAACCGGCCACGAAAGTGTCGGCGCCGGCGGCGGCGATCGCGCCGATGTTCTGCGCGGTGACGCCGCCGTCCACTTCCAGCCGCACCGCCAGACCGCGCTCGTCGATCAGGCGGCGCACGCGGCGCAGTTTCTCCAGCGCCATCGGGATGAACTTCTGGCCACCGAAGCCGGGGTTGACCGACATGATCAGCACCAGGTCGAGCTTGTCCAGCACGTAGTCGAGGCAATCCAGCGGCGTGGCGGGGTTGAACACCAGCCCGGCCTGGCAGCCGGACTCCTTGATCAAGCCGATGGTGCGGTCGATGTGCTCGCTCGCCTCCGGGTGGAAGCTGATCAGGCTGGCGCCGGCCTTGGCGAAGTCCGGCACGATGCGGTCGACCGGCTTGACCATCAGGTGCACGTCGACCGGTGCGCTGACGCCGTACTTGCGCAGCGACTGCAGCACCATCGGCCCGATCGTGAGATTCGGCACGTAATGGTTGTCCATCACGTCGAAATGCACCCAGTCCGCGCCGGCGGCGAGCGCCGCGGCGGTATCCTCGCCGAGCCGGGCGAAATCGGCGGCGAGGATGGACGGGGCGATGACGGGAGCTTGCTTGGCCATGTTGATCCTCAGGGCTGGCACTTGCCAAATCGGCACTTAGGATGTGCCGACGCGACGAGTGCGCGAGCACTTGTCGCGACAAGCTGTCGCGGCTTCGCCGCGGCAGCTTGTTTGCAAACCGCGGCAGGATGCCCGGTTTTGCAATATTAGGTTACTTGAAGCCGCGCATTTCCTTGATGCGGTCGTAGGCGGCGTTGATTTCGCTGGCGCGTGCCTCGGCGCGCTTGCGCATGTCTTCGGGCAGGTCGCCGAGGCGGTCGGGGTGGTGTTCGGAAATCAGCTTGCGGTAGGCGCGCTTGATCGCGCGCTCGTCGGCGTTGCGGTCGATGCCGAGCACCGCGTACGGGTCGGGCCCCTGCGGCGCACGCTGCGGTGGCACGTAGCCGCCGCCGGTGCCATAGGCCTGGCCGTGGCTGCGCGAGCCGCCGGCGTTCCACGCGTAGCCCTTCATCGCCATCAGCGCCATCAGCTCCATGTCGCTGATGCGCAGCGCATACGCCAGCTGGCGCAGGATCGCCATCTTCTCCGGCGGCGGATTGCCCTCGGCCAGCACCGTCTCGATCACCACGTCGAGCACCGGGAAGGCGTGGTCGCGGCGCAGGCCGACCCAGTTGCGCAGCGCAGCGATGGTCGCGCTGACGTCGAACTCCGGCTGCTTGCCGACGTTGAAGCTGGCCACCGCCTGCCGGCGCTGCTCGGCGTCCAGGCCCATGCGCGTCATCAGCCGTTCGGCGATCGCGATCTCCTGCTCCGACACGCGGCCGTCGGACTTCGCCACCGCGCCGAGCAGGGTGAACAGCGGGCCGACGAAGCCACCGGCTTCCGGCGTGGCGCGCTTGCGCTGGCTGTAGCGCAGGTTGTCGAACACGAAGCCGATCACCGCGCCGGTGACGGCGCCGGGCAGGTGGCCGATCAGCAGGCCGAAGAAGGCGAACCACAGCGTGTAGGTGTAGCTCATGGCGCAGCCTGCGGCGCCTGCGCGCTGTACCAGCGGGCCAGCGCGTCGAGCTCGGCGTCGCTGACCGGGCCAATCGCCGCGCGCATCACCGGGATGTTGCGGCGACCGTCGCGGTACTGCTTCAGCGCCTCGCGCAGGTAGTCCAGCCGCTGCCCGGCCAGATGCGGCACGCCGGGCATGCTGACGTGGCCGTTGGCCCCGTGGCAGGCCGCGCACAGGCCCAGCCGGGCCGGCGGCGTCGCCGTCTGTGCACGGAGCGGAAAGGCGGCGAGCAGGCACAACGCCGCGGTCAACAGGATTCGCATCGGCTACCCATGGGGGCCAAAGGTCGCCAATTCTAGCAGCGTGCCCCGATTCGCCCAGGCCGTGTTCCCGGCGCCGCGGCCGCAGCGGCTAGAATGGGCGCTTCGCCGTTACGTGGAACCCGCCGCCGTGCCCACCACCCTGCCGCAATCGAACCTGCCCGGCCTCGAGCTGATCCACCGCGGCAAGGTGCGCGATGTGTACGCGTTGTCCGGCGATCGGCTGCTGATGGTCGCTACCGACCGGCTGTCGGCGTTCGACGTGGTGATGCCGAATCCGATCCCGGGCAAGGGCGAAATGCTGACCCAGATCTCCAATTTCTGGTTCGGCAAGACCGCGCACCTGGTGCCGAACCACCTGCTCGACGTGCCGCTGGCCGAGGTGCTGCCGCCCGGCACCGACCTGAAGCTGTACGAGAAGCGCGCGGTGGTGACGCGGCGGCTGCAGCCGGTGCCGGTGGAAGCGATCGCGCGCGGCTACCTGATCGGCTCCGGCTGGAAGGATTACCAGGCCACCGGCTCGCTGTGCGGCATCGCGCTGCCGGCCGGCCTGAAGCAGGCGCAGCAGCTGCCCGAACCGATCTTCACGCCCTCGACCAAGGCCGCGGTGGGCGACCACGACCAGAACGTGAGCTTCGAGGTGATGGTCGACAAGGTCGGGCGCGAGCTGGCGGAAAAGGTACGCGACGCCACCCTGGCGATCTACCGCTGGGCCGCCGCCTACGCGGCCGAACGCGGCATCATCATCGCCGACACCAAGTTCGAGTTCGGCACCGACGCGAACGGCAAGCTGTACGTGATGGACGAGATGCTGACCCCGGATTCCTCGCGCTTCTGGCCTGCCGACCAATACCAGGTCGGCATCAGCCCGCCCAGCTACGACAAGCAGTTCGTGCGCGACTGGCTGGAGACGCAGCACTGGAACAAGACCGCGCCCGGTCCGGTGATTCCGGACGAGGTGATCGCGCGCACCGCCGCCAAGTACGCCGAGGCGCTGCAGCGACTGGCCGGGATCCGGCTCGACTGAACTTCCACCCGGGGGAACGTCATGCGCAGCATGCAGGACTGGCTCGACAGCTACAGCGCCGATCATCGCAACCCGGTCAACCAGGTGTTCCACTGGCTGTGCGTGCCGCCGATCGTGTGGTCGGTGATCGCACTGCTGTGGGCCGTCCCGGTGCCGCTCGGCCAGCTGCGTCCCGGCTCGTGGGCGGTGCTGGTGATGGTGCTGGCGTTCTACTGGTACTGGCGGCGCTCGCACCGGCTGGCGCTCGGCCTGCTGCTCGCGTTCGCCCTGCTCGGCCTGCTCACCAACTACCTGTACTGGCAACTTGGCGTCGCGCAGCTCTGTTACCTCGCGCTCGGCGTGTTCGTGGTCGCCTGGATCGGGCAGTTCATCGGGCACAAGTTCGAGGGGCGCAAGCCGAGTTTTCTCACCGACCTTTCCTACCTGCTGATTGGCCCGGCCTGGCTGATGGCCAAACTGCTGCGCAAACTCGGGTTCAAGCAAGTCACATGACCACCCTGCTCACCGTAATCAGCACCCTGCTGTGGTGGGTGCTGTACAGCAGCATGGCGGCGCTGGCGTTCGCCCTGATCGGCTGGTGCGTGCTGCGCTGGGCCGAGCGTTGCGCGGTGGTGTTCAACCGCGTCTATCTGGCCTGCCTGCTGTGGACCCTGGCCGGCCTGCTGCTGGTGGTCGGCGTGGCCGCCTACGAAGGCCGGCTGCATCCGCCTTATGCCGCGCTGCTGGAGTCCGGCCTGCTGCGCGGCGCGCTGGTGCTGGACATGCTGCTCGGCTGCGTGCTGCTGTGGCGGCTGGTGCCGCGCGTGGAGGCGCACCGCATCCGTCCCGGCAGCGCCTGCATGGCGGTGGCGGTGATCATGGCGCTCGGCTTCGGCGTCGCCACCAGCCTGGCCTGAAACCGCGTCGGGAAGCGAGAGGCGGATCGCTCCGCCTCTCGCGCCCGCTCACGCGTGGGCCAGCATGCTGCCGAACAGCAGCGCCATGATGCCGCCAAGGATCACGGCCAGCACGATGAAGATCACCAGATAGATCACCTGCACCACGCAGGCCTTGCCGAAACCGATCCGGCTGCCGTTCTGCGACAGCAGCAGATAGTTCACCACCGCGGCGCCGACCAGGAACTGCACGGCCAGCGACAGCAAGCCGCCGGCACCGCCGGAGTTGACCATGCCGATGGCGACCATCGCCACCGCGCCGGCAATCCAGGTCAGCACCACCGCCCCCAGCGCTCGCAGGTAGGACGGCATGTAGCCGACCGCCAGCCGGAACGCCACGCTCAGCACCAGCGCCGCCAGCGCGATACCCACCACGATCATCACCACGATCGCGAACAAGCCCATGCCGGCCAGCGCGGCCAACGTCGAAGTACCCATACAACCCCCTGGTCAATGAAAGGAAAACCGCCCGGGCGGCACCCCACGCCACCCGCTCTCCCCGGCGGTGGCGCCAGCCTAACCGATGGCCGCGCCGGCGTCTGCCGCGGCGACAGGCTTCAGCGCCGTTCCCGCGCCTGCCGGTTTGCCGCGCGCACCGCCTCCACGAACCCGCCAAACGGAATATCGGTGATCCCGACCAGACCGAAGTGGCTGTTCTCGCCGTCGAGCAACCGGCCGCTGACCGGCTGGTCGGCGTAGTCGAACCAGTGCGCGCCGACGATGACGGGATCGGCCGCGGCGGCGGCGACGAATTTCGCGTAGGCCTCGCCGCGCTGCTGCTCGTTCCACACCGCCACCGGGCCCGCGCCGAACGGGCCGCGGTCGGTCGAGCCGAAGGCGAATTCGCCGATCAGGACCGGCTTGTCCAGTGCGTGCAGCGCGGCGAGGTCGAGGCCGTGCTGCGGCAGGTCGGCGTAGACGTTGAAGCTCAGCACGTCGCAGTACTGCGCGCAGGCGGCGACGGCCTCGGGCGTGCGCACCGCGAAGCGGCCGCCGAGGAACAGGTGGTGCGGGTCGTGGCGGCGGAGCGCCTCGGCCACGGTGCGGAAGTACTGGTCGGCGTAGCGGCGCAGCCAGGCGCCGTAGTCGCGCGCGATCGCCGGGTGCGCTTCATCCGGCGCGGGCGCCGCGAAGCCGGTGGCGTCGAGCGCGCCCCACGAGGCGAGCGCGATGCCCCACGCCGCGGCCAGTTGCGCCGGCGTGCGGTACTTCGCCTTGAGCTCGGCGATGAAGGCCCGCTTGGCGGGGCTGCTCGCGTGGCCCGCCAGTGTGCCCAGCGCCAGGCCCCAGCGGCCTTGCGGGCCGCTGCCGGCCCAGGCCAGTTCGTTGTCGGCGAAGTAGCCGAGCAGGTACGGATCGTCGCGCACGCCGGCGCTGGCCTTCGCTGCGGCGGCTTCGGCCGCCTGCGCGAAGCGCGGGTCGAACGGGTCAGGCATGCGGCCCCAGTAGTCGTAGCCACTGGAGACGTTGGCGTAGTCGCCGCCGATGTCGATCGAGCGCGTGTACGGCAGCTGGTGCGCCTGGCCCAGCGCGTCGTCGCTCCAGTTGCCGAGGGTGTTGAAGCCCCACGCCGGCAGCCGCTGCAGCGCGCGCTTGCGCCAGGCCGCCAGCCAGTCGTTGCCGTCGACGCGGTACAGGTTCGCCGCGTAGAAGTCGAACCAGCGGCCGTGGTTGTAGCCGATGCCGCGGCTGGCGCCCTGCTCGGGGTTGCGGTTGTCGTCATGACCGTAGAACGCCGCCCATTCGCCGCCTTCCGGCGGCAGGTCGCGGAACATGGACTCGCGGCCCTCGACGTAGCTGCGCCCGCCGTCGGTGATCACCGCATTGACGCCGAGCGAGAAGAACGCATGGCCATCGGGCGTCACCAGCTGCCAGCGGCCATCGCGCTGCTGCGTATGGAACCAGCCGGTGCGGTCCAGGCTCTGGACGTCCAGACGTCCGCCGTAGCGATCGAGGCCGGTTGGCTTCGATCGGGCCGGGCCCGCCCGCACGGCGGCGCGCAGCGCCTCGTCGGTGTCGATCTTCTCCGGCCAGCGCCCGCGCACGTACTGCCCGTAGCGGTCGACGATGCCGGCGTAGGCCTCGTGCAGCGTGGCCTCGCCCGGCACGGCGTCGATCCTGCCCAGCAGCAGGGTCTGCGCGGCCTGCGGCGCCGGCATGGCGAGGGTGACCGCACGCACCGCGTGCAGGTCGAGCGCGCCCTCTACCGTGGTCGCCAGCAGGATGCGTTGCCCATGCGCGTCGTACGGCATCGGCGGCCCGGCCTGCATGCCTTGCGCCCGCGGCGAGGTGGCGCGCAACGGCAGCACCACCGTCTGCGCGGGACCGGCCGGCACGCCCACGCTGGCCTGCAGGCGCTGGCCTGCCGCGGCGCCGTCGACGGCGATCTGCAGCGTCACCGCCCACGGCATCGCGTTCTGCACGCGCAGGCGCAGCTCGCCCCGGCCGCGCCAGTTCCAGCTGCCGCTCGCCGGCGCGATCACCAGCTGCGGCCGCGGCGCCGGCTGGAAGGTGTAGCGCCGCTGTGCCACGCCGTCGGCGGCACGCTCGGCGTTGTCG
This sequence comes from Rhodanobacter sp., assembly GCA_024711345.1. Taxonomy (GTDB): domain Bacteria; phylum Pseudomonadota; class Gammaproteobacteria; order Xanthomonadales; family Rhodanobacteraceae; genus Rhodanobacter. Next base: position 110,066 of record JANJTA010000032.1, read on the forward strand.
GCGCGCTGCACGTGATCGAGGGTGACGCGGGTCTGCGCTTCGCCGGCGGCCAGGTCCACCACGCCAGCGGCGTGACAGACGCCGAGGCCGTACAGGCACAACCCGATCCAGGCATGGCGTTTCATCATCGGCCCTCGCACTTGGCAGGGCGGGCATCGCCCGCCGGCTTCTTGCTTCATGATGCAAGAGCGGCGGGCGTCGCCCGCGCTACGCAGCCCAATGTTTCACGCCGGCTGGCGACGCGTCCAACGCTGCCAGCCGTAGTACACCGGCACGCCCAGCGCGATGATCGCCAGGCTCATGCCGGCGTCGCCCGGCGCATGGATGGCGCTGGCCACGATCACGCCGAACACGGTGATCACGAAGATCAGCGGCAGCAACGGATAGAACGGCACCTGGTACGGCGCCGGCTGGTCAACGAAGTGCTTGCGGTACCAGAACAGCGTGCCGATGCCGAACACGTGGCCCAGCCACTCGCCCACCGTGGTGTAGTTGAGCAACTGATTGAAACTGCCGGACAGCGTGAGCACCACCGCCCACGCGCCAAGCAGGGCCAGCGCGATCTGCGGCGCGCGCGTGCGCGGATCGACGCGGCCGGCGGCGCGGAAGAACACGCCGTCCGCGCCCATCGTCTGCAGCACCCGCGCGCCGCCGGCGATCGCGATGGCGCAGTAGCCGAAGGTGGAGCAGGCGATGCCGACCGCGATCACGGTGGCGCCGGACTCGCCGAACAACCGCCGCATCAGGTCCGCCGCGGGCGCCTGGCTGACGCCGAGGCCGGCGTGTCCCAGCCCGGCCAGGTAGGCGAAGTTGGCCAGCACGTAGCACAGCACCACGCCGGCCATGCCCAGGCCCAGCGCGCGCGGCAGCGTGCGCTGCGGGTCGCGCACCTCGCCGGCGAGGTCGTTGAGGTAGTGGAAGCCGCCGTAGGTGAACAGCACCGGCAGCAAGGCGCCGGCGAACGCCCACGACGAGGCCGGCTGGCTCGGCACGGTCACCGCCGCCAGTTCGGGCTGGCCGCGCGCGAGCACCAGGCCGGCCACCACCAGCAAGGCGATGGCGGCCAGCTTCAGCACGGTGAACAGGTTCTGCATCCATGCGCCGGCGCGGATGCCGAACAGGTTCACGCCCACGATGAAGACGATCGCACCCACCGCCGCCGGCTTCACGTACGGCGGCGGCAAGCCGAGCGCGGCGCAGAAATACTCGGCGAACATGGTGGCCACCGCGGCCACGCTGCCGGGATAGTTGATCAGCGCCATGGTCCAGCCGAACAGGAACGCCGGCAACAGCCCGAACGCCTCGCGCAGGTAGACGTAGATGCCGCCGGCCTGCGGCCGGCGCGCGCCCAGCTCGGCGTAGCACAGCACGCCAGCCAGGGTCAGCAGGCCGCCGATCGTCCACAGCACCAGCACCTCCGCACCGGAGGAGGTGTTGCGCGCGACCGTGGCCGGAGTGAGGAAGATGCCGGCACCGATCACGCCGCCGATGACGATCATCGCGGCGTCCCAGGTGTTCAGGCGGCGGGCATAGGCGTTGGCAGGTTCGGTCAGCATCCGGCTACCTTGCCATTGTCGATGGCGTTTCCACCAGTCCCGCATGGCGCCACCCCGGCCGCGCGGCAAATTGACAAGCCGCCGCCGCCTCGGAAGACTGTGCCGGTTCGTGGCGCGACCCGTTGGCCGCGCCATCGCCATCGAGGGGTGCTGCAGCGGGCCATGCCCGCCACGCTCGGTCGGCGACTTCATGGCAAGGGCGCCCTTTCCGTCGTTGGAGGTGTCGCCATGTCCATGCACGCTGTCACTCGTCGGCTCGCCGTCGCCACGTCCGCCGACTATCCGGCGATCCAGCCCGACGACGCCCATCTCGCGGCCACGCTGGAGCGGCTCGGCGTGCCGCCGGTGGTCTGCGTGTGGAACGACCCGGCGGTGGACTGGTCGGCGTTCGACGCGGTGCTGATCCGCACCATCTGGGATTACTTCAAGCACCACGCGGCCTTCCTCGCCTGGCTGGACCGGCTCGACGCGCTGGGCGTGCCGACCATCAATGACAGCGCGCTGCTGCGCTGGAACAGCGACAAGCGCTACCTGCTCGAACTGGCGCAGCTGGGCGTGGCGATCATTCCGACGCAGTTGGCCGTGGCGCACGCGCTGCCCGAAGTACTGGCGGCCATGGCCGGACAACACGTGGTGGTCAAGCCGCGCGTCAGCGGCAGCGCCTGGCATACGCTGCGCGGCACCGCCGGCGACGCCGCGTTCGCCGCTGCCGTGGCGCAGCTGCCGCGCGAACGCGACTACCTGGTGCAGCCGTTCGTGCCGGAAGTGGTCAGCGAGGGCGAATGGTCGCTGCTGTATTTCGCCGGCGCGTTCAGCCATGCGGTGATCAAGCGCCCGGCCGCCGGCGACTACCGCGTGCAGGGCGAGTACGGCGGCCGCACCGAGGCGGCACAGCCGGACGCCGCCATCCTGGCCGCGGCCGACCGCGCGCTGGCAGCGCTGGCCATGCTGGGCCACGGCGACCACGCCTACCTGCGCGTCGACGGCGTGGTCAGCGGCGGGCGCTTCCTGGTGATGGAGCTGGAACTGATCGAACCGTTCCTGCACCTGGCGGCGCAGCCGCAGGCGGCCGAACGACTGGCGCGCGAGGTGGCGGCCAGGCTGGCGCCCGCCGCACGGGCGCAGGCGCGCTGAGCATGGCGGAGCCGCGCGCGAGCGTCGTGTCGCCGCCGCGCTGGCTGCGCGCGTTGTCATGGCTGGGCTCGCTGGCGGCGTTCGCGCTGGCGCTGTGGCTGCTGCAGCGCTACCTCACCCACCTGAGCTGGCACGATGCGGCGGCGGCCTGGGCGCGCCTGCCGGGCTGGCGCATCGCCGGCTCGGCCGCCGCAGCGCTGCTCAGCCTGACCATGCTGGCGCTGTTCGACGTGCTGGCCGCGCGTACGGTGGTGGGCGAGCGCGCCCCGGCGACGCTGGCCGCGTTCGCGGGCGCGGTCACCCAGGGCATTTCCAACATGCTGGGCTTCCATGCGATCACCGGCACCGCCTTGCGCTACCGCATCTATGCCCGCGCCGGGCTCGGCGCCGGCGACATCGCGCGCATCGTGGCGCTGGCCGGGGCCGGCGTGGGGCTGGGTTTCGCGGTGGTGGTCACCGCGGCGCTGTGCTGGCAGCCGGAGATCACCCGCGGCTGGGGGCGCTGGCCGGGCGCGGCGCTGCTGCTGGCGCTGCTCGCCCTGCTCGCCTGGCTGGCGCGCCCGCGCACGCTCGCGCTGGGACGCCTGACGCTGGCGTTGCCGGGCGCACGCATCGTCGCCTTGCAGATGCTGATCGGCGGGGTGGAGATGCTGGCCGCGCTCAGCGCGCTGTACGTGCTGCTGCCGGCGGCGAGCGCGCCGCCGCTGGTGGACTTCCTGCCGATCTACGTGGGCGCCGTGCTGGCCGGCATCGTCAGCCACGCGCCGGGCGGGCTGGGCGTGTTCGAGACGATCATGCTGGCCTCGTTTCCGCCGGCGGCGCGCGCCGACCTGCTCGCCGCGATCCTGTGCTACCGGCTCACCTACACCGCGCTGCCGTTCGTGCTGGGCAGCGTGGCGCTGGCCGTATTCGAGTGGCGCGCGCGCCGCCCATGCCGGCGCGACTGCTGACACCTTCGGGCGGCGCCGGGTTCTAGAATCCGTGCATCTCCGCCACGGTCGCCCGCGTGTCCGCTTCGCCGCGCAAGATTCTCCACGTCGACATGGACGCGTTCTACGCGTCGGTGGAACAACGCGACGACCCCGCGCTGCGCGGCAAGCCGGTGGCGGTGGCCTGGCGCGGCGCACGCTCGGTGGTGTGCGCGGCCAGCTACGAGGCGCGCGTGTTCGGCGTGCGCTCGGCGATGCCGGCGATCCGCGCCGAGCGCCTGTGTCCGCAGCTGATCTTCGTGCCGCCGGATTTCGCGCGCTACAAGGCGGTGTCGCGGCAGGTGCACGGGATCTTCGCGCGACACACCGAGCTGATCGAGCCGCTGTCGCTGGACGAGGCCTATCTCGACGTCACCACCACCAGGAGCGGGTTGGGTTCGGCCACCGCCACCGCCGAGGCGATCCGCGCGGCGATCCGCGAGGAGACGCAGCTGACCGCCTCGGCCGGGGTGGCGCCGAACAAGTTCCTGGCCAAGATCGCCTCGGATTTCCGCAAACCGGACGGCCTGTTCGTGGTGCGCCCGCGCGAGGTGCTGGACTTCCTCACGCCGCTGCCGGTGGGCCGCCTGCCCGGCGTGGGCAAGGTGATGGAGGCGAAGCTGGCGGCACTGGGCATCGCTACCGTGGGCGAGCTGCGCGCGTTCGCCCAGGCCGAACTGGAGCAGCGCTTCGGCCGCTGGGGCCAGCGCCTGCACGAGCTGTCGCGCGGCATCGACGAACACCCGGTGCAGCCGCAGCGGCCCACCCTGCAGATTTCCGCCGAGGACACCTTCGAGCAGGACCTGCTGCTGGAGGAACTCGAACCGCACATCCGCCGGCTCGCCGCCAAGGCGTGGGCCGGCTACCAGCACGAACGCGCGCGCGTGGCGCGCACCGTGGTGCTGAAGCTGAAGACCGCCGACTTCCACACGCTGACGCGCAGCCTCACCCCGACGCAGCGTCCGCGCTCCGTCAGCGAACTGGCCGACATCGCCTGCGCCCTGCGCGAGCGCGTCGAGCGCCCCGCGGCCAGCCGCTACCGCCTGGTCGGGGTGGGCCTGGCCGGCTTCGTCGACCGCGACAGCTACCAGGCGCAGGCGGACCTGTTCGACGCCTGAGCCGCTGCGCGAACGGGCCGCCATGTGACCCGGTTCGCACGCAACTTTTTACGCATATCCGCCATTCATCCTGCCGCTCAGGCGAGGCCTATCGTGATGACGCCATGCGCCGCATGGCCATTCCCATCGAGGTTACGTCATGACCAAGACCATTACCGCTGTCCTGATTGCCGCCGCGTTCGCCCTGCCGATCTCGTTCGCCGTCGCCGCTCCGCAGCACGGCGGTGGTCACACGCCGCCCAGCGCGCCGTCCATGCACATGAGCCAGGACGCGCACGGCGACGCCGTATCCGACGCCGCACACACGGCGAAGGCCGACGACGCCAACGTCGGCAAGACCGTCAGCCCGATCGCCAGCAGCAAAAACCAGGGCGAGCACAAGGCCAAGGGCCACGCCAAGACCCACCATCAGCACTGAGCATTCCGCGTACCCATGCGCGGCGGGGGCCGGATCGCGCGATCCGGCCCCTCTGTCTTGTCCGTTGTCCCTTTGCTCGCCGCAGTTCGCGTGGAGGAAACGCGTGGCGCGTCACGCCTGGCGTTCGCGGCCGAAGCGCGGCAGGTTCCAGTGGTAGCGCAGCGACGCGAAGCGCAGCCCGAAACAGAACAGGATCGGCAGCCAGGTGGCCCACACCGCGGGCCACTGCAGATACTCGCCGAGCACCGTCAGTGCGGCGCCGGCGAACGCGGCCAGCGCATAGATTTCCTGCTGCAGCACCACCGACACGCGCGCCAGCAGCACGTCGCGCGCCATGCCGCCGCCGATCGCGGTGACCATGCCCAGCAGGATCGCCACCTCGGCGTTGTGGCCGAACGCCAGCGCCTTGTTCGCGCCGTACACCGCGAACAGGCCCAGCCCCATCGCATCGAACAGGCGCACCGGATAGGACAGCCGCTCCACCCAGCGGTACGCCACGATCGTGAGCAGGGCCGCCACCACCGCGGTGAACAGGTAACGCCAGTCGGACAGGCCGGCCGGCGGGACCGCGCCGATGCACAGGTCGCGCACGACGCCGCCGCCGCAGGCGGTGATGAAGGCGATCGCCAGAATGCCGAACAGGTCGAGGTTGCAGCGCCGCGCCGCGGTCGCGCCGCTGATCGCGAACGCGAACGTGCCGGCCAGGTCCACCAGGTTGAACATCAGTCGTTCGTTCATGCAGCCGGCCCACGCGGGCATGCCGACGGTGCGGCGTTGCCCGCCATTGAACCAGCTTTTGGGCCTGCTCAATACCTCCGCACGGCCCGCGCCACGCGAAGCCGTTGAACCGGTTCTCAGCCCAGCTTGCGCGAGATCGCGAAGAACGCCAGGTTGCCCAGGCCGGTGGCGCCGGCCAGCACGGCGACCAGGCCGGGGGTGACGTCCTGCCAGCCGAACCACTGGATCAGGCCGAAGCCGAGCGCCAGCGCGACCAGCACGATGCCCCAGCGCAGCGAGGAATGGCGCCGGCGCAACTCCTCGTCGCGCAGCAACGAATTGACCAGTTCCTCCGAGCCGCCGGCGTTGACCATTTGACGGCGCACCCTCGCGTCCACCACGACCTTGATGGCGTAGGCGATGCATGCGAACAGCGAAATCGGGATCAGGACAGCGAAATCCATGGGGGTTCTCCAGGCAAATCCGGGTAGGGTGGGTGACCTTCACGACCATGGATACAGGCAGTCCGCAAACGGTTGCAGCGAAGTGCTTGCAACCGTTTGCCGCCTGCGCGTATCCCTTGCCCCATGGATGACACCCACCACCCCGACCGCGCGCTGGTCGACGCCGTGCTGGCCAACCGGCCGGGTGCGTTCGAACGGCTCGTGCGCGAACATCAGGGGCTGTGCTGGCACATCATCCAGCGCATGGTGCGCAACCCGGAGGACGCGCGTGAACTGTGCCAGGACACCTTCCTGCGCGTGCACCAGTGCCTGCACCAGTACCGCGGCGAGAGCGCGCTGAAATCCTGGATCGGCCGCGTGGCCTACACCATCGCGTTGCGCCACCTGCAGCACAAGCGCATCGCGCTGGTCGAACCGGCCGGCACTGACGAGGACTACTCGCTGGTGGACAACATCGGCGACGGCTTCGACCTGGAGGCAGCCTGCGCGGACGAGGAAACGGCGCGCCACCTGCACGCGGCGATCGAGGCCCTGCCGCCGTTGCAGCGCACGCTGCTGACGCTGTATTACCTCGAAGAGACGTCCATTCCGGAAATCGCCCGGATCACCGGACTGGCCAGCGGCACCATCAAGAGCCACTTGTTCCGCTCACGCCTGCGCCTGCGCGGCGCACTCGAAGCGCGCACCGGAGTTGCAGCATGAACCAGCACACCGACGACCACCTTCCCGCTTTCGACAACGCCGCCCACGAGCGCGAATGGCTGGCGCAGGAACGCGCGATGCGGCGCGAACGCCTGCAGCTCGACATCGCCGGCGACGATGCGCGCAGCCGACGCTACCGGCTGCTCGCACGGGCGCTGCGCGAGCCATTGCCGGAGGCGTTGCCGGCGGATTTCGCGCAGCGCATGGCCGCGCTGGCCGCGGCCGCCCCGGCGCGGCAGGCGCCCACCGATGGCTCGTTCGAATCCACGCTGGCGCTGGCCCTGGCCATCGTCCTGGCCATCGCTGCCGCCGCGGTGGTGGCGCTCTACGGCAGCACCTGGCTGCCGTCGTTCGCGGCGCTGCTGCCGCCCCCGCACGCCCCGGCCACGCGCTGGCTGCTGGCGCTGGGCGGCTGCCTCGGCGCGTCGTGGCTGCTGGGACGGTGGCAGCGGCATATTCACGGCCTGACCGCCTGAATTCCCGAACGGGCCAAACACCCGGCCCACGCCGAAGCGGGCCAATCCACTACCCTTCGCACCTCGCCTGCCATCCCCGGAGACAGCATGCACCTCGAACTGCCGAAGGTTCGGCTGGAGTCCTTCAAGGACTTCGCCAAGCACTACCTGATGATCGTGCTCAGCATTCTCACCGCGCTCGGATTGGAGGCATGGATCGAGTACACGCACCACGCCCACGCGGCCGAAGCGGCCGGCGTGCGGATCGACGCAGAGATCCGCTCCAACCTGGATGCCGTCGATTCCTCGCTGGCGCAGGACGAACGGCAGGCGAAGCGGCTTGCCGCCATCCGCGACAGCCTGCTGCAGGACTTCAAGACGCACGTGCCGGAAGCGGCGATCGCGCAGCACATCCAGACGCTGGTGGCGACCAGGCACTTCAACCTCAACCTGAACTGGCCGACCCTGCGCCATGAGGCCTGGGACGTGGCCGTGGCTGACCAGTCCGCGAGTTGGATCGACAAGCAGCGCATGCAACGCTACTCCGCCGCCTATGCCAGCCAGCGCGACGTGGGTGCCGGCCTGGGCGCGAACCTCGCGCTGGTGATGGACGGCCCCCAGATGATCGACGCGATGACCGATCTCGAAGCCGGCAACGTGCAGCCGCGCGAGTTCCTGCACGTGATCAGCCAGATGGCGACGATGCTGGACCAGGCCCGGCAGAATCTGCAGACGCTGCAGCAGCACTTGCGGGGCGCGCTGCCCGGACAGACTGGCGGCAGTGCGGCGAGCCGCCCCTGAGCCGGGAAACGCCCGTTACAGCTCCAGCACCGCATCCAGCCCGCGGTGCAGGCCGACCAGCCCGGGCACCTTGCGGATCGCCAGCAGCGCGCCGTCCACGTAGGGCTTCGCGCTGCCGCCGGCGTTGTGGCGGATCGTCAGGGTCTGCTCCGGCATGCCGAAGATCGCCTCGGCGCCGATCACGAAACCGGGCAGGCGCAGCGCGTGCACCTGGCTGCCGGCCAGCGTGCCGCCGCGCGTCTCGCGCAGGCCGCGGGTTTTCTCCAGCGGCACCTCCAGCCGCGGCTGGCGTACCTTGCCCATGCGCGTGGCCAGCTCGCGCACGGTGCCGCTGGGCGCATCCGGCTTGCCGGCACTGGCGTAGTCGACCAGCTCCCATTGCGGGATCAGCTTCGCCGCCATCTCGGCGAACTTGATCAGCAGCACCGCGGTGAGCGCGAAGTTGCCGCAGGCCAGCACGCCACGCCGCCGCTCGCGCGCCAGCGCGTCGATCTGCGCATAGTCCGTCTCGCTGAGGCCCGAGGTGCCGACCACCACGTGCGCGCCATGCTCCAGCGCGGCGAGGATGTTCGCTTTCGCGCTGTCCGGATGGGTGTACTCGACGAACACGTCACAGGCTTGCGTCAGCGCCTCGACGGCACTGCCGAAGATCGTGGCATCCAGGCCGTCCTCACCCAGCACGTCGGCGAGTTTCTGCCCGGCATGCCGGCGCGCCACGGCACTGACCAGGGCAAGGTCATCGGCGGCGGCAATGCCGCGTGCCAGCTCCGAACCGGCCCAGCCGGTGGCACCGGCGAGACATATCCTCAGCGACATGGGCACCTCATGGGTCAGGCGCGCGCCGCGCCGGAGCGCGGCGCGACGCTCATTTCTTCTTCGGCACGTACAGGTCGGTGATGGTGCCTTCGTAGACTTCCGCGGCCATGCCGACCGATTCGCCCAGGGTCGGGTGCGGGTGGATGGTGAGGGCGATGTCGGCCGCCTCGCTGCCCATCTCGATCGCCAGCGCCAGTTCGGAGATCAGGTCGCCCGCGTGCACGCCGACGATGCCGCCACCGACGATGCGGTGGGTTTCCTCGTCGAAGATCAGCTTGGTGAAGCCCTCGGTGCGGTCGATGCCGATGGCGCGGCCCGAGGCGCCCCACGGGAACTTGCCCACACCGACGTTCAGCCCCTTTTCCTTCGCCTCGCGCTCGGTCACGCCGACCCAGGCGATTTCCGGGTCGGTGTAAGCGACCGACGGGATCACCCGCGCGTCGAAGTGGCTCTTCAGCCCCGCCACCGCTTCGGCGGCGACGTGCGCCTCGTGGGTGGCCTTGTGCGCCAGCATCGGCTGACCGACCAGGTCGCCGATGGCGAAGATGTGCGGCACGTTGGTGCGCATCTGCGTGTCGACATTGATGAAGCCGCGTTCGCTCACCGCCACGCCGGCCTTGTCCGCGCCGATCTTGTTGCCGTTGGGCGAGCGGCCCACCGCGACCAGCACGCGGTCGAACAGCGTGGTCTCGGGAATGCTGTCGCCTTCGTAGCCGACCTCGATGCCCTTCTTGGTGGCCTTGGCGCTGACCACCTTGGTCTTCAGGTGCACGCCCTTGAGCCTGCCGCCCAGGCGCTTGGCCAGCGGCCGGATCAGGTCGGCGTCGGCGCCCGGGATCAGCTGGTCCATGAACTCGACCACGGTCACCGCGCTGCCCAGCGCCGAGTACACCGTGGCCATCTCCAGCCCGATGATGCCGCCGCCGACGACCAGCAGGTTTTTCGGCACGTCCTTCAGTTCCAGCGCGCCGGTGGAATCCATCACGCGCTCGTCGTCCCACGGGAACGCGGGCAGCTTCACCGACTGCGAGCCGGCGGCGATGATCGCGTGTTCGAAGCGCAGCAGCTTCACGCCTTCGGCCGTCTGGACTTCCATTTCGTGCGGCGACACGAACATGCCGGTGCCCACCAGCGTGCGCACCTTGCGCTGCTTCGCCATCGTGGCGAGGCCGCCGGTGAGCTGGCCGACCACCTTGCTCTTGAAGCCGCGCAGCTTGTCGAGGTCGATTTTCGGCGCGCCGAAGCTGACGCCGTGCGCGGCCATCGCCGCCGCCTCGTCGATCACCGCGGCGGCATGCAGCAGCGCCTTGGACGGGATGCAGCCCACGTTGAGGCAGACGCCGCCGAGGCTCGCGTAACGTTCGACCAGCACGGTGTCGACGCCGAGGTCGGCAGCGCGGAACGCAGCCGAGTAGCCGCCGGGGCCGGAGCCGAGCACCACCAGCTGGCATTCGATGTCGGCCTTGCGGCCCGAGGCGCCCGCAGCCTGCGGCGCTTTCCCCTCTCCCTGAGGGAGAGGGTGCCCCGAAGGGGTGGGTGAGGGTACGGGCGGAGCGGAAGACTTCGCTTCGCCCGTACCCTCACCCCCAGCCCCTCTCCCGGTGGGAGAGGGGAGCGAAGCGCCGGCCACTTCCAGCACCGCGATCACCGTGCCCTCGGACACCTCGTCGCCCACCTTGAGTCTCAACTCCCTGATCACGCCGGCGGCGCTGGAGGGAATCTCCATGGTCGCCTTGTCCGACTCCAGCGTGATCAGGCTCTGCTCCTTCGCCACCGTGTCGCCGGCTTTCACCAGCACTTCGATCACCGGCACGTTGTCGTGGCCGCCGATGTCGGGAACCTTGATCTCGATCGTGTTCGCCATCGTCATCGCCTCCGTCAGAGCAGCAGCCGGCGGATGTCGCCGAGCTGGTTGGCGAGGAAGCTGGCGAAGCGCGCGGCGAGCGCGCCGTCGATCACCCGGTGGTCGTACGACAGGGACAGCGGCAGGATCAGTCGCGGCGCGAATTCCTTACCGTTCCACACCGGCTTGGTCACCGACTTGGAGACGCCGAGGATGGCCACTTCCGGCGCGTTGACGATCGGCGTGAAGTAGGTGCCGCCGATGCCGCCGAGCGAGCTGATCGAGAAGCAGCCGCCGGACATCTCGGCCGGGCCGAGCTTCTTGTCGCGCGCCTTCTTCGAGATCTCGGCGAGGTCGCGGGCCAGGTCGAGCAGGCCCTTCTTGTCGCAGTCGCGGATCACCGGCACCACCAGGCCGTCGGGCGTGTCCACCGCGATGCCGATGTGGAAATACTTCTTCAGGATCAGCTTCTCGCCGGACTCGTCGAGCGAGGCGTTGAACTGCGGGAACGCCTTCAGCGCGGCCACCACCGCCTTGATCTGGAACACCAGCGGGCTGATCTTGAGGTCCTTGTTCTCGGCGCCGAGCTGCTTGCGGAACGCCTCCATCTCGGTGATGTCGGCGTCCTCGTGCTGGGTGACGTGCGGGATCATCGCCCAGTTGCGCGCCAGGTTCGCACCGGAAATCTTCTGGATGCGGGTGAGCGGCTTCTCCTCGATCTCGCCGAACTTGGCGAAGTCGACCTTCGGCCACGGCAGCAGGTTCAGGCCGCCCACCGCGGCGGCGGCGCCGGCCACCGGACGCGCGCCGGAGGCGAGCGCGTGCTTGACGTAGGTGCTGACGTCCTCGCGCTGGATGCGGCCGCCGCGGCCGCTGCCCTTCACCTGCTGGATGTCCACGCCCAGTTCGCGCGCGAACGCGCGCACCGCCGGGCTGGCGTACGGCGCGTCGCCGGGCATCACGATGTTGGCGTCGAACGGCGGGCGCGCCTGCGGCGATACGTCGCCCTCGGGCGCGTTGTGCGCACCCTGGACGGCGGCCGGCGCGGGTTGCGCTGCGGCGGGAGCGGGCGCGGGACCGGGAGCAGGGGCGGGCGCGGACGCGGGTGCGGGGGCGGGCGCCGCCGGCACCGGGGCCGGCGCGGCGGCGGCGGGCCTGGTGGCGGCCGGTTCGGCGGCGGCGGCGCCGTCGGTTTCGATCACCGCAATCAGCGTCCCCTCGGAGACTTCATCGCCCACCTTCAGCTTCATTTCCTTCACCGTGCCGGCAAACGGCGCGGGCACTTCCATGGTCGCCTTGTCCGATTCCAGCGTGATCAGGCTCTGTTCCTTCTCCACCCGGTCGCCGGCCTTGACCAGCACTTCGATGACGGGAACGTCCGCGTGGCCGATGTCGGGGACGCGGGCTTCTTTGAGGTCGGCCATGATGACTCCTGCTGGCGAGGGCGTACCGCTCGGGGATGGCGGTCGCGGACAAGGGGTCAATCATAACGAAGGCACGCCCGATCCGTATCCCCGCAGGCATTGATCCGAGTGACTTTCCGTCCACCATGCGTATGCGTATGCATGACCTTGAGCGCAGGCGGGACGACCGCGCCTTCCCCTAGTCTGGCCGCATCGCCCCGCTGCGCCGGTGGCGCAGGAAACCCCCCGATGCTGACCATACGCGAGCTGTCGAAGACCTACGCCAACGGCGTGCGGGCATTGCGCGAGGTGTCGCTGGACATCCCCCACGGCATGTTCGGCCTGCTCGGCCCGAACGGTGCGGGCAAGTCGTCGCTGATGCGCACCATCGCCACGCTGCAGGAGCCGGACGCGGGCACGATCCGGCTGGACGGGATGGACCTGCTGGCCGACAAGCAGGCCACCCGCCGCCTGCTCGGCTACCTGCCGCAGGAGTTCGGCGTGTACCCGAAGGTCTCGGCCGAGGCGATGCTGGAGCACTTCGCCGTGCTCAAGGGCATCGTCGCCAAGGGCGAGCGCAAGGAACTGGTCGAGTCGCTGCTGCGCCAGGTGAACCTGTGGGACGTGCGCAAGCGCAAGCTGGGCACCTACTCCGGCGGCATGCGCCAGCGCTTCGGCATCGCCCAGGCGCTGCTCGGCGACCCGCGGCTGGTGATCGTCGATGAACCCACCGCCGGGCTCGACCCGGAAGAACGCAACCGCTTCCTCAACCTGCTGGCGGAGATCGGCGAGCGGGTGGTGGTGATCCTCTCCACCCACATCGTGGAGGACGTGACCGACCTGTGCCCGCGCATGGCGATCCTCGGCCAAGGCCAGGTGCTGCTGGCCGGCGAGCCGACCGAGGCGATCCGCTCGCTGGACGGCCGCGTGTGGCGGTGCACGATCGACAAGGCCGAACTGGACGGCTACCGCGCCCGCATGAACATCTTGTCCACCCGCCTCGCCGGCGGCCGCACCCTGCTGCACGTGCTGGCCGACGCGCTGCCGGAAGAAGGCTTCGAGCCCGTCGCGCCCGACCTGGAGGACGTCTACTTCGGCCGCCTGCGCGCGCAGGCCGTCGCGCGCGCCGCCTGACGGCCGGCGGCCCATACCGGACGGGAAGACCGATGTTCTTCGAGATACTCCGTTTCGAACTGCGCCAGCAGCTGCGCGCGCCGTTGTTCTGGATCGTCGCGGCGGCATTCGGCGCACTGGCGTTCGCGCTGGCCAGCACCGACGCGGTGATCGTCGGCGGCGCCAGCGGCAACGTGCTGCGCAACGCGCCGCTGGTCATCGCGCGGCTGCTCGGCGTGCTCACCGTGCTCAGCACCTTCCTGGTGACGGTGTTCGTGGCCGGCGCGGCGCTGCGCGATTTCGAGCAGCGTACCGCGGAGTTGTTCTTCACCACGCCGATCGGCCGCGGCGCCTATCTCGGCGGCCGTTTCGCCGCCGGCTACCTCGCCGCGCTGGCGGTCATGCTGGCCTGTGCGCTGGGCGTGGCCATTGGCGGCGCCATGCCGTGGATCGACGCGGCGCGGCTGGGTCCGGCGAGCTGGCACGGCTACGCCTGGGCGTTCGGGGTGATGGTGCTGCCGGACCTGCTGTTCATCGGCGCGCTGCTGTTCCTGCTCGCCACCACCACGCGCTCGCTGCTGGCTAGCTACATCGGCCTGATCGCCTACTTCGTGCTGAATGCCGTGGTCGGCCTGCTGACCCGCGACGTCAACAACCACTTCATCGCCGCGATGCTCGACCCGTTCGGCGGCCGCACCCTGGCCCTGGTCACGCGCTACTGGTCGGCCGACCAGGCCAATCACGAATTGCCCGCGCTGAGCGGCGTGCTGCTGTTCAATCGCGTGCTGTGGAGCGCGGTCGGCGTGGCCATGCTGGGCGTCGCGGCGGCGCTGTTCCGGCCGACCCGCGAAGGCCTGCAGCTGCCGCGGCGCAGGAAGCGCAGCGAGCCGCCGCTGCTGCGCCCGCAGGCGGGCGCCACCGCGCTGGCCCTGCCGAAGGTGCGCGTGGCCGACGACCGGCGCGCCCACCTGCTGCAGCTGCGCAGGCAGTTCGCGTTCGACACCCTGGGGGTGCTGCGCGGGGCGCCGTTCCTGATCATGCTGGCGCTCGGGCTGTTCAACCTGGTCTTCGCGCTGGCGCTGTCCAGCCAGATCTACGGCACCGCCACCTGGCCGGTGACGCACCAGGTGCTGGAGAACGTGCGCGGCAGCTTCCAGTGGCTGCTGTACATCATCGTCACGTTCTACGCCGGCGAGCTGGTGTGGCGCGAGCGCAGCCAGCGCTCGGCCGAGGTCAGCGACGCCTTCCCGGTGCCGGACTGGGTGCCGCTGACCGCCAAGCTGGGCGCCCTGCTGGCGGTGATCGCCACGTTCCTGCTGATCGGCGCGCTGGTCGGCATCCTGTGGCAGCTGGGTCACGGCTACACGCAGCTGGAACCGGGCCTGTACCTGGCCACGCTGGCCTTGAACGCGCTGCCGTTCGTGCTGCTGGCGGTGCTGGCGCTGTTCCTGCAGGTGCTCGCGAACAACAAGTTCCTCGGCTACCTGCTGACCATCGTGTGGCTGGTGCTGAGCACGATCGGCTTCAGCCTGCTGCACTGGGAGCAGTACCTGTACAACTACGGCAACGCGCCGGACGTGCCCTACTCGGACATGAACGGCTTCGGCCATTTCCTCGGCGCCGCCTTGTGGTTCGATTTCTACTGGACCTGCGCCGCGGTGGCGCTGCTGGTGCTGGCCGCACTGTTCTGGGTGCGCGGCACCGAGCCGTCATGGCGCGAACGCCTGCGCGAAGCACGCGCGCGGCTGCATGCGCCGGCGAAGCTCGTGCTGGCGGCGGCGCTGCTCGCCTTCGCCGGCAGCGGCGCCTGGATCTACTACAACACCAACGTGCTGAACCACTTTCAGAGCAGCACGGCGAAGACGATCCGGCGCGCCGACTACGAGAAGAAATACGCGAAGTACAAGGACCTGCCGCAGCCGCGCATCACCGCGGTGAAGGCCGACGTCGACATCTTCCCGTACCGGCGCCGGCTCGCCATCCGCGGCCACTACACCCTGGTCAACAAGACTGCTGCCCCGATCAGCGAGCTGCACGTGAACTTCCACGAAGCGTTCGTCGTGAAGTCGCTGGCGTTCGCGCCGCACGACACGCTCAGCGCGGACCAGGCGCTCGGCTACACCATCTACCGGCTGAAGACGCCGCTGATGCCGGGCGCGTCGATGCCATTCGACTTCACGCTGGCATATGCGCCGAAGGGCTTCACCAACAGCCCGGAAGGCGAGTTCCTCGCGCACAACGGCAGCTTCTTCAACAACAGCGTGATGCCGCAGTTCGGCTACCAGACCCAGACGCAGCTCACCGACCGCAACGACCGCCGCAAGTACGGGCTTTCCGCCGAGGTGCCGCGGATGCCGAAGCTGGGCGACGAGCAGGCCCGCGCGAACACCTACCTCAGCAACGATGCCGACTGGATCGACTTTGACACCACCGTATCCACCGCGCCCGACCAGATCGCCATCGCGCCGGGCACGCTGCAGAAGGAATGGACCGCGAACGGCCGGCGCTATTTCCACTACACCATGACGCAGGACGGCAAGGACCAGCCGATGCTGCCGTTCTTCTCGTACCTGTCGGCGCGCTACGCGGTGAAGCACGAGATGTGGAAGGGCGTGGACATCGCGGTGTACTACAACCCCGCGCACGCGTGGAACGTGGACCGCATGATCCAGGGCGCGAAGGATGCGCTGGACTACTACGACGCGAACTTCACGCCCTACCAGTTCAGGCAGCTGCGCATCCTGGAGTTCCCGAACTACGCCAGCTACGCGCAGTCGTTCGCCAACACCATTCCGTACTCCGAGTCGCTCGGCTTCATCGCCGACCTGCGCGACAAGAGCAAGATCGACTACGTCTACTACGTCACCGCGCACGAAGTGGCGCACCAGTGGTGGGCGCACCGGGTGATCGGCGCCAACATGCAGGGCTCGACCATGCTCAGCGAGTCGCTGGCGCAGTACTCGGCGCTGATGGTGATGAAGCACAAGTACGGCGCCGACCAGATGCACAAGTTCCTGAAGTACGAACTGGACGGCTATCTGGCGGGACGTGCCACCGAGAAGCTGGCCGAGGAGCCGCTGGCGAAGGTAGAGAACCAGCAGTACATCCACTACAGGAAAGGCTCGCTGGTGTTCTACGCGCTGCAGGACTATGTCGGCGAGCGCACGCTCAACGCGGTGCTGAAGCAGTTTCTGCTCGACAAGGGCTTCCAGCCGCCGCCGTACACCACCTCGCGGGAATTCATGGACGCGCTGGGCCAGGCGCTGGGTCCGAAGTGGCAGCCGTTGCTCGACGACTTCTTCTGGAAGATCACCCTGTTCGACAACCGCCTCGTCGACGCCAGCGCGAAGCTGCTGCCCGGTGGCAAGTACGAAGTGACCCTGAAGCTGCACGCCGGCAAGGTCTACGTGGACGGCACCGGCAGGGAAACCGCGGCGAAGCCGGGCATCCCGATCGAGGTCGGCGTGTTCGCCGCGTCAACGGGCGACGGCAGGGGCGGCAAGCCGCTGTACCTGCAAAAGCGCCTGCTGCCCGACGGCGACAGCACGCTCACCGTGATCGTGGACGGCAAGCCCGCCGTGGCCGGCATCGATCCGTACAACGAGCTGATCGACAAGGTCTCCGGCGACAACCGCCGCGCGGTGGCGATCAAATAGGGCCCGCGGGCGAAACGGCCCGCCGCGGCGGGTCAACCCTTCGCCGATGCCGGCAGGTCGCCACGGACAATGGTCAACTCGCGCTGCGGGAAAGGAATGCTGATGCCCGCGGCGTCGAAATGTTCCTTGATCGCCCGCAGCAGATCGGTCTGGACGGCCCAGAAGTCGCTGGTGTCCGCCCACGCGCGCACCACCAGATCGACCGAACTCTCGCCAAGTCCGACCGTCCATACCCCGGGTGCGGGGTCCTGGAGGATGCGCCGATCCGCCTCGAACAGCCGCCGGATCTCCGCCATCGCTTCGCCGATGTCATCCTTGTAGCCGATGCCTATCTTCAATTCGAAGCGCCGCGTGCCCCGGCGGTTGTAGTTGATGATGGCGTCGCCGCCGACCTTCGCGTTGGGCAGGATCGCCTCGCGGTTGTCCGGCAGCAGCAGCTGGGTGTGCATCAGGTTGATGCTCTGCACGGTGCCTTCGGTGCCGCCGGCGCTGACATAGTCGCCGACCCGGAACGGCCGGAACAGCACCAGCAGCACGCCCCACGCCAGGTTGCTGAGCGAACCCTGCAGGGCCAGCCCTACCGCCAGTCCGGCGGTGCCGAGCGCGGCGACCATCGGCGCCGACGGCACGCCCAGCACGCCCAGCGCGGTGACCACCAGCAGCACCACCAGCACGCCATGGATCAGGTTGCGCAGGAAGCCGCTGAGGGTGGAATCCAGGTTGGCCCGGCCCAGCGCCGCGCGGGCGAAATTCGCCAGCCAGCGCGCCACCCACATGCCGACCAGCAGCACCAGCAGCGCGCCAAGCAGGCGCAGGCCAAGCTGCACGGCCTGGTCGGTGTAGGCCGATACGTCATGCGTCGCCGCGCCGCGCGCCGGCGCTGCGGCGAAGATATCGAACATCGCTTCGACTCCGGAAAGAACCGCAGCCAGCCTAGCAGGGCGACGACGAAATCACCGCCCAGCTTGCGTTTCAGAGCCGACGATCCTCGATCTCGCTGACCCGGCCGTCGACGATGGTGACCACGGTGACGTGGTCGCCGCGGCGATAGCGCCACTGTTCGCCGCCCTGGTGCTGGTCGATGACGCGCACGCCGCCGCGGCGGCTGCCGTGGCTGCGCGGCTTGCGCGCATGCGACTTCGAGGTGGGCTTGCCCAGCAGCTCCACTACCCGCTCGCGGCTGTCGCCGGCGGTGAGCACCTGGCTGCCCACGCGCAGCGTGCTGGACGCCTGCACGGCGGCACTGAATGCGAACAAGGCGACGACGAGACGAATGCGCATGACCTGCTCCCTGGTCCGGTTGGATTGATCTGGCTGAAATGGTTGCCCCGAGTGCCGCCACCCGCGTCTCGGCTCGCGCCTCAGAAACCGGCGCCCGGCTGCGCCAGGTAGTGCAGCTCCTCCGGCGTGCTGGGGCGCCCGAGCGCGGCATTGCGGTGGGGAAAGCGGCCGAAGCGCGCGATCACCTCGAGGTGGCGCCGAGCATAGTCCAGGTATTCCTCGAACAGTCGGCGTTGTTCCGTCGGCACTTCCGCGCGCAGCGCCTCGAACAGCGCCACCGAACGCCGCTGCAGCGCGATGTCCTCGGCATGTTCCAGCGGCAGGTAGGCGAACACGCGCTGTACGGCGGGCAGTTGCCGGTCATTACCACGAGCCAGCCCCGACAGCGCCATGCGCTGCGCGCCGGCGTCCGTCGCCCAGGCGCGCGGGTCGTGGCGGTACAGGTTGCGCGGGAACTGGTCGAGCACGATCAGCAGCGCCAGCCAGCCCGCCGGGGTGCGCGCCCAGTCGTCCAGCCGCCCTTCCGCGGCAGCTTGTACGGCGGCGCCGAAGCGTTCGCGGATCTGCGCGTCGAAGGCATCGTCGGCAGCGAACCAGTGGGCGGCATTCGCCGCGGCGAACCAGAAATCCAGGACGTCCTGCGCGGTCGTCGGCATCGGCGGCCTCGTTCAATAGCGGGCGCTACCGCCCAGACTGTGCATGTCCAGGTGGATGCCGCGCAAGCGCGGCAACTGCCGGCGCAGCACCAGCGCCGACTCCGCTGGCGCCGTGGCGATGGCCTGCTCGAAGCGGCGCAGCAGCAGGCTCTCGTCGTGCGCCAGCAGGTGGATCCAGGCATGGTCGCGACGCGCGGCAGTGCGCATCAGCCACCCGGCCAGGTGGCGGTGCACCACACCACGCCAGCTGCCGCGCCGGCACGGCCGGGCGCCGCGCTCGGCGAGCGGCGCCTGCAGGTCGGCGACCAGCAGCTCCAGCGTGTGCGCGTTGTCGTTCAGCACCATGCGCAGGCCCGGCTCGCACGCCGTCGCGGCATGCCGATAGAGCTGGCGCAGGTCGATGCTGCGCCGGATCAGGGCATTGCAGGTGGAGACGGGCAACGACGGCGACATGCGGAAACCGGCAATCCTGGGCGGTGCGCCATCCTCGCCCCGGCCCACTTAGCCGCAGATTAACCCCGCGCGAGCGGGCGGCCGCCGGTCAGCTTCGTTCACGGTTCGACCTGCAGCAGATTCAGCGGCTGCCCGTTGCTGCCGCGCACGCCCTGCTGCAAGGCCGCCAGCCGCTGGATCGACGGGCACAGCGCCTCGACCTGCGGGCGCAGCACCTGCAGTCGCGCCTGCAGGCGCGGCCGCAACGCGGTGGCGAGGTCGGCGGCGCGGTCGCGCAGGCTGGCGGCGACCTGCAGGTCGCCGGCCAGCGCGGCGTT
Organism: Rhodanobacter sp.; assembly: GCA_024711345.1. GTDB lineage: Bacteria > Pseudomonadota > Gammaproteobacteria > Xanthomonadales > Rhodanobacteraceae > Rhodanobacter. Next base: position 129,937 of record JANJTA010000032.1, read on the forward strand.
GATCGCCTGCTGGCCGAGGTCGGCCGCCAGCAGCGGCAACAGGTCGCCGGCGATCTGGTTCATCGCCTGGTTGGCGGCGTCGCCCTGCCAGTCGTGCGTGCTCTGGCTGACCGAGATGCGCCGCTTCAGCTCGGCCGCATGCGCGGCCAGCCGGCGGTCGAACTCGGCGCGCGTATCGGCGCCCAAACCCATGCCGTCGGCCTCCGCGCGCAGCGCCTGGGCGGCGATGTCCACGCCGTTGCGCGCCACCGTGCGCACCCGCGGCGCCAGCGCGCGCAGCTCGCGCCCGAACACCGTCAGGCGGTCTTCGTCCTCCGCATTCAAGTTCACCACGGCGCCGTCGGTGCGCAGCGCGCCGTGCTGCAGTTCGACATGGAACGGCGCCGGCGACGGTCGATCGAACAGCAGGCTGTCGGGCTTCAGGGTGACGTCGTAGCTGCTGCTGGCATGGCAGGTGGTCGACAGGTCCTGCGCGTGCAGCCATGGCGCGGCGAGCGGCAGGCTGAGCAGGAACAGCAATCGCGGCAGGCGCATGGAGGATTTCCCGAAGATCGACTTGCCCAGCGATAGCCGACGTTGCCGCAACCGTCGCTGAACTGGCCCGCTCAGTGCGGACGCGGGCGGAACTGCGCGCGCACCGCCGGCCGCCCCAGCGTCCAGGCCAGCCACAGCAGCAGCGGGATCGCGACTGCCTTGAGCGCCAGGCCGACCTGCCAGACGCGCTCGGCCCGCGCGATCATCCACAGCGCCACCTCGCCCAGTTGCGGCTGCGCCTGCGCGTGCTGCCGCGCGATGTCGAAGTCGCCTGCCTGCTGCAGCATCAGCACGCCCGACAGCAGCGCCCACGCGGCCAGCAGCACGGCCAGCAGCTGCAGCACCGCCCGCGCCCACGCCTGGCGCAGGATGCAGCCGGCGCAGGCCACGATGACCAGCAGCGAGGCGGCCAGATACGCGTACTCGCCGTGCCGCAGGTACTGCACGAAGCCCAGCGCGGCAACCAGCAGCAGCATCCACGGGCCAATGGCCCAGGCCGCGAAGCGGCGTGCGGGGTCGTGGTGCACCACCGGCGGCATCAGGCGGCCGCCTCGTGGCGGCACGCACGGGTGCGCGGCGGAGCCGAAACAGGCGGGCGGGGACGGGGCATCGCGGATTCTCGATTCGGGAAGGCGTGGTTACGGCCCGCAGTTTATCGCGCCCACGAAGAAGGGCGCCGTGCGGCGCCCTGCTTCGTCGCTGCAGCAGGCATCAGGGCCGGCTGATGGTGAACTTGCCTACCGAGACGCCAAGGTTGACGCCTTCGCCGGTGCCGGACAACGCCAGCGAGGTGGTGCCCTTGGTCAGCAACTGCGCGGTGCCGCTCTTGACCACGCCGGCCTCGGCGCCAGCCTGGGCATAGTTGCCGTAGATGTCGGCGATGTCGTGCACCTTGCTGATCTCGCCCTTGCCGTTATCGATGTGGTACTTGCCGGCGGTCAGGCCGCCGCCGACCACGGCGATCTTCACGTTCGCGCGCTGGCCGTTGCTGCAGGTGACCGTGCCGCTGCCCTCGGCATGCTTGTAGATCAGCGACCAGCCGGACAGGGTGTACACCAGGTCGCATTTCACCGAGGCTTCGGCGGCCCGTGCGTTGCTGGTCGGCAGCGCGGTCGCGGCGCCCGCGCAGGCGATTATCAGCGCAGCCATTCCAAACGTATGCTTGATCATCGTCGTCTCCTTTCGCGTTCTGCGGGTGAGTCCGTGCGCCGCGGAGGCGAGGCGGAACGGCAACCGCGGCGGGATGAGCGCAGAGTGTGCACGGCCGCGTGACAATCACGTGCAGAAGCCCGACCGCCGTTCAGGTTCCCGCCATGCGCCATGGCAGGGAGGCGCTGGTTGTCGCGCGGCAGACGCCACGCATAGACTCATCCTGCAATGGCGCTCGGCGAGGCGAAGGGCAGCATGGTCAAGTATTCACTGGTCGGTTACGACGGTTCGGAGGCCTCCCGCCGCGCGTTCGAGTTCGCGGTCGAGCTGGCCCGCTGCGGCCACGGCCGCGTGCGCGTGGTGTCGGTGCTGCAGGTCACCGAGGGCGGCGCCGACGCCTGCGCGCTGCTGATGGCCGATAACGGCACCGAGCGCGCGCGTGAACTGCTGGAGGAACTGACCGCGATCGTGCCCGACGCGGCCGCGCTGATCGACGTGGAACTGACCCTGGGCAGCCCCGGCGACGTGCTGCTCAACCAGGTCGAGCAGCACGGCGTGGACCACATCGTGATCGGCCATACCGAACGCGGCGCGCTGGCACGCTGGCTGCTCGGTTCGGTATCCGGCAACGTGCTGGCGCGCGCCCACGTGCCGGTGACGGTGGTGCGTTGAGCGCGAACGCCAAGTCGGCCGGCGTTAATCCGCTGCCGCGGGCAGCCCGTATGCTGTGTCATCGCGCCGTCACCTCGCGGACCGTCGGCAGGCGCCCTGCCGCTGCCGCGGCCATCGCCCTACGGGGAAACCTGCCTTGAGCCAAGCCACCGACCTGCCCTGGACCCTGGAAAGCATCGACCTCGACCGCATCGAGGTCGCCCGCGTGCGCCACGACGAGGACCTGTTCTTCCTGCTGTGCAGCTCGTCCTTCGTCGAAAGCGGCTCGGACCTGTACGCGCGCAACCTGGTCGACCATTTCGCCGGCGACGAGGAACTGGGCGACTGGCTGCGCCAGCACTGGGAGCAGGAGGAACTGCAGCACGGCCGCGCACTGGCCGCCTACGTCCGGAAGGTCTGGCCGGAGTTCGACTGGGACAAGGGCTTCGCCGCGTTCTGGCAGGAGTACGGCGCGGTGTGCACCGCCGAGCAGCTGGAGTCGAGCCGCGGGCTGGAGCTGGCCGCGCGCTGCGTGGTGGAAACCGGCACCGCCAGCCTGTACCGGGCGCTCAACGACATCACCGACGAGCCGGTGCTGAAGCAGCTGACCAACCACATCAAGAGCGACGAGGTGCGCCACTTCAAGTATTTCTACCAGCACTACCAGCGCTATCGCGGGCGCGAGGGCTTCGGTCGCTACCGGGTGTTCCGCGCGCTGCTGCGCCGGGTCAACGAGATCAAGAGCGAGGACAGCGACATCGCGCTGCGCCATGTGTTCAACCAGTGCTACCCGCAGGGCAACGAGGCCGAATTCCGCCGCCTCAGCGACCGCGCGCAAGGCCGCCTGCGCCGCAACATCCCGGCGGCGATGACGGTGAAGATGCTGCTCAAGCCGCTGGACCTGCCGCCGCGCCTGCAGAACGCACTGGAAAAGCCGCTGGCGAAGATCACCGAGAAGCTGTTCCTGCACTGACCGGCATCGGTGCGGTCCGCGGGCGCGAACTTCAGTGCGCCGCGGCGGGCGGCTGCCCTTCGCGCGGCGCGCTCTCGATCTGCCGCTGCTTCTGCTGCGCGAGCTTCAGCAGCTTCACGTCGACCGGGCGAATCCGCGTGATGGTGCAGGGGAAGTTGCGCCGTCCGGTGAGCACCTTGTCGAAGCCGACCATCACCTGGCCGACGCTGGAGGTGATCCCGATCGCGTTGACGAACATCAGGTCGTGGCAGCCGCCGAGGTCCAGCAGCCACGCCTCGTTCGGCCGCGTGTAGACGGCCAGCTCGGTGTCGCCGAGCGGCTCCCACGAGTACAGGTTGAAGAAGCGGAAGCTGTTCACCGGCGCGCCGGCCGCGGCGGCATAGGCGGCCTGGCGCTCGCCCATGCGCTGGGCGTAAGGCAGGCTGGAACAGGCGCCGAGCAGGCCGAGCAGGCTGGCGGCAAGCAGCAGGCGTGGCGTTTTCATGGCATCCATCTCCGTCGGGCGGGATACCTGCAAACGCGCGAGGCGGCTCGCCGCTTACCGCGCTACTTCTTTTTCGGCTTGCCCACGGCCACCCACCTGGCCGGGTCGAAACCGCCGACTTCGTAGACCAGGCTCTGCTTCTTCTCGCCGTCGACCAGGGTGACGTCCAGCGTGATCTTCTTCGCCTTGCGCAGCATCGCGAGGAAGCCGTTGTCGTCGCGGATCATCAGCGCCGGCTCGCCGGTGGACGGCGCGAACGCCTTGATCCGCACCGGCTTGCCGTCGACCTCGCCGGCGAGGGTGCAGTTGCCGCGGCAGACGAAGCCGGGCTTGCTGCCGTACAGGAACACGCTCTGGCCCCATTCGGTATGCCGGCGCAGCACCAGCCGCACGCGCTCGCCGCCGGCCGGCTGGCTGTTCTCGATGGTGGCGGTGGACTGCGTGCCGCCGGCCATCGGCGCCACCTGGTACAGCCACAGGCCGGCCAGCCGGTTCTTCTCGCTGGCCGCGGTGTAGCGCTGCTCGATCGCCGGCAGGGTCTTCTGCACCTCCTTCGCCGCGTCGCTGGCGGGGAAGCGCTTGACGATGTCCTTGCCCATCGACACCGCCATCCCGTCGTTGCCGATGCGCAGCAGCTGGCGGTAGGTGTCGAGGTTGCGCGCCGCGTCGTTCGCCTGCGCCTGGGCCTGCTGCTGCTCGGCCGTGGGCGCCGGCGCGCCGCCCTGTGGCGAGCAGCCGGCGAGCAGCCAGGCGGCGCAGAGAGCCAGCGGGGCATGACGGAAAAAAGCGCGATTCATCGGCAACCTGCCAGTCGGGAACAGGCCGCTAGCTTGGAACGATCCGCCGCCGCCATGCAACCGCGCTGGCTCAGTCCGCCTGGCCGAAACGCTCGCGCAGCGCGGCGCGGTAGCGCCGGCTGCAGGGGATCTTCGCGCCGTCGCGCATCTGCAGGCGCGCGTCGCCGCTTTCCAGCGGCTCGATCTCGGCCAGGTAATCGAGGTTGACGAAGTGGCTGCGATGCACCCGCACGAAGCGAGCCGGGTCCAGCCGTTCCTCGATCCCGGCCATGGTGGCGCGCAGCGGATAGTCGCGCCCGCGCACGTGCAGGTTCACGTAATTGCCCGCGGCCTGCAGCCATTCGATCTCGCTGGCATTGAGCAGGAACTCCTTGCCCAGCTTGCGCACCAGGAAACGCTCCGGCCGCTCCACCGGCTCCACCGGAGCGCCCTCGTCCGGCGCGGCCAGCAGTTTCGCCTCACCCTGCTGGCGCAGCCGCCACAGCCGGTACAGCACCAGCGTGCCGACGATCACGAAATAGGTGCGCACGTCCTTGAGGTATTCGTAGCCGAAGTTGACCCACCACGAAGCCCCGAAAGCGTCGTAAGTCTTGCCCGCGACGAGGTAGCCGAGCCGGCGCAGCAGATGCATCGCGCTGACGTGGACCAGGCTGAACGGCACGCTGAACAACACATGCAGCGGCAGGTTGCGGCGCCAGTTGTCGAAGCGGATCGGCCAGCGCCGTTCGAGCGCAATCACCCCGGGCAGCAGGGCCAGCAGCACCAGCAGGCTGCTCCATTCCCACAACCACGGCTCCCATGGCGCCGCGCCGGCATGGTCGAGGCGCGAGTTGATGCTGTTGAAGACCCCGTTCAGCGCGAAGAACGCCAGCCAGGCGCCGACCTCGAACGGCCGCCGCCAGCGCTGGTAGATGTCGAAGCCGGGAGGGGTGGCCATCGGCCGAAGTTTACCCAACTCGCCCCGCTACTCGTCCCTGCCGCCCGCGATTCGTCACCCCCGCCCGGCGAACGGTCACTTCGGGCGGGACAGGCCGCGCACGGCAACCCACGCTTGAGCCACTTTCACGCACGGGAACGCCGCCATGAACCGCCGCCACGACATCGACGCCCTGCGCGTCTTCGCCTTCGGCCTGCTGATCCTGTACCACGCCGCCATGCTGTACGTGGCGGGCACGGGCTGGGAGTTCCATCTCAAGAGCAGCCACACCGCCGAATGGCTGCAGTACCCGATGCTGTTCCTCAACCGCTGGCGGATGGAGCTGCTGTTCCTGGTTTCCGGGCTGGCGGTGAACTTCATGCGCCGCCGTGGCAGCCTCGCCCGGCTGGCCGGCAAGCGCAGCCTGCGCCTGCTGCTGCCGCTGGTTTTCGGCGTGCTGGTGGTGATCCCGATCCAGCCCTACGTGCAGGGCCTGGCCAATCATCTGGTCGAGCCGGGCTTCGGCCGCTTCCTGCTGCGCTACTGGAGCGGCGGCCCGTGGCCGGCCGGGGCATTCACCGGCTGGCAGTACGGCTTTACCTGGAACCACCTGTGGTACCTGCCGTATCTGTGGGTCTACACCATGCTGTTGCTGGGCGCGCTGCCTGCGCTGGAATCGCGGCCCGGCCAGCGCCTGCGCGCCGCCGTGCTGCGACTGCGCGGCCCCGCCCTGCTCGTGCTGCCGGCGCTTCCGCTGTTCGCCTGGGATCGCCTGCTGGGCAGCCGCTACCCGTTCACCGGCGCGCTCTGGGGCGACTGGTCGGCCCATGCGCTCTACTTCAGCATGTTCCTGTATGGCTACCTGCTCGGCACCGACAGCGGCCTGTGGACGGAACTGGCGCGGCAGCGCCGGGTCGCGCTGGGCTCGGCGCTGCTGTGTTTCGCGTTGTACCTGGCCGGCATCCGCCTGCTGCCCGACGCGGCGCCGGCCGCCGTGTGGTGGGTGGTGCACGCGCTGCGCTATGCCTACCTGTGGACGGCCATCTGCGCCGTGCTGGGCTGGGGCCACGCCTATCTCGACCGCCCGTTCCGCTGGCTGCCGTATGCGCGCGAGGCGGTGTACCCGTGGTACGTGCTGCACCAGAGCCTGCTGTTGCTGTTCGCCTGGCGGCTGATGCCGCTGGGGCTGGGGCCGGTCGCCGAACCGGTGGCGATCGTGCTGGCCACGGTGGGCGGCTGCGCGCTGCTGCACGAGTACGTGATTCGCCGCGTGCGCTGGCTGCGGCCGCTGTTCGGACTCGACGCGGCGCCTGCGCGCCGCCGGCCGCGTGCCGTCGCGATGCCGCAGCCGGCCGACGATCTGGCCTGACTCAGCTTTCGCTGGCCATGCACGAGTCCAGATGTTCGACCCGCGCGATCTGGTCGAGCCAGACGTCCTGGCTCCACGCCGGTACGTCGGGGCGTTCCAGCCGGACCACGGCGTTGATGCCCTCGTGCTCGTCGGCATCGCGGAACAGCTGCACGTTCGGCCGCGTGACGACTACGCCATCGCAGCTGCTGCCGTCATTGAGCAGCAGCACCACATGGCCGTTGGCCGGCAATTCCTCGACCAGCGATTCGAGCCGCCGAATGTTGTTCCGGTCGGTGTAGACGCGTTGCGCTGCTCTGCCCATGGCATGACCCTCGCGTGACATGATCGGACTCAGGGTGGTCGGCCAAGCGGTAAGCGCGCGTCAATTCATCCGTCTGCCAGCTGAACGGCACGCGCGGCGTGGCGGTGGCTGTGGCGGAATCCGCTGACGGCAGCGCGCGTTGCGCGCGCCGCATCCCCGGGCCATGCTCGACGCATGTCCGCGCCGATACTCCGCCCGTGCCTGCTGCCGCCGATCGCGCTCGCGACCCTGCTGGGCGCCACCGGCGCGATCGCCGCCACCGGCGGGCGCACCTGGGCCAATCCGCTGGACATCGACTACCGCTACAACTACGAGCAGATGAACCAGGGCATCTCCTACCGCACCGGCGCCGATCCCGCGTTCGTGCGTTACGACGGTGCGTACTACCTGTTCCTGACCCTGGCCGATGGCTACTGGCGCTCGGACGATCTCGTGCACTGGCGATTCGTGCGGCCGGATCGCTGGCCGTTCGACGGCCCGGTGGCGCCGGCCAGCCTGGTCGCCGACGGCAAGCTGTTCCTGATGCAGGCGGCGATGGAGCCGCGCCCGCTGCTGTTCTCGACCGATCCGGCGCATGGCCACTGGCAGTTCTGGACGCGCCTGCTGCCGGCGGTGCCGGGCGCGGTCTGGGCCGGCCACGAGAGCGCCATGAAAGCGGGCGACCTGCCGCCGGGACCGTGGGACCCGGGTCTGTTCCGCGACGAGGACGGCAGGACCTACCTGTACTGGGGCTCGTCCAACGTCTTCCCGCTGTACGGCGCGCAGATCGACCTGGCGCTGGATCACGCCGACGAAGGCGAAGGCAAGCGGATGGCCTTCACCAGCAAGCCGGTGGCCCTGCTCAAGGCCGATCCGGCCATGCACGGCTGGGAACGCTTCGGCCAGGACCACACCGACAGCAGCATCCAGCCGTACGTCGAAGGGGCCTGGATGAACCGCCACGGCGCACGCTACTACCTGCAGTACGCCGCGCCCGGCACCGAGTACAACGCGTATGCCACCGGCGTGTACGTCGGCAGCCACCCGCTCGGCCCGTTCACCTACGCGCCGTACAACCCGGTCGGCTACAAGCCTGGCGGCTTCGTCGTTGGCGCCGGCCACGGCTCCACTTTCCAGGACGCCTACGGCAACTGGTGGAACAGCGGCACCGCATGGATCGGCCTGAACTGGACCTTCGAGCGGCGCGTCGCGCTGTTTCCCGCCGGCTTCCACGCGGACGGCCAGATGTGGGTCGACACGCGCTTCGGCGATTTCCCGCAGCGCATGCCCGACCATCCGCTGCGCGCGGGCGAGAGCACCTTCACCGGCTGGATGCTGCTGTCGTACCGCAAGGCCGCGCGGGCTTCGTCGCAGCAGCCGGAGCATCCGCCCTCAGCCGTCACCGACGAGAATCCACGCACCTTCTGGGCCGCCGCCAGCAACAGCGCCGGGCAGACGCTGACGCTCGATCTCGGCGGCCCGCGCACGGTGCGCGCGGTGCAGGTGAATTACGCCGATTACCGTTCCGGCCGCTACGGCGACGCGCCCGACATCGTCACGCGGTTCCGCCTCGACGGCTCGCTCGACGGCAAGCGCTGGACCACCCTGGCCGACCTCTCGCACGAGACGCGCGACCGGCCGAACGCCTACCTCGAACTCGACCGTCCGGCCCGCATCCGCTACCTGCGCTACGTGCATGGCCACGTCGGCGCGCACACGCTGGCGATCTCCGACCTGCGCGTGTTCGGCCATGCCGACGGCCCGCCGCCGCCGGCGCCGGTGCTGCTCTCGGCGCGCCGCCTGGCCGACAGCCGCGACGCCGAGATCGTGTGGCAGCCGGTGCCCGGCGCGGTGGGCTACAACGTGCGCTGGGGGCTCGCCGCCGATCGCCTGCACGAGACCTATCAACGTTTCGCCGACCAGCCGACACGACTGACCCTGCGCGCCTTGACCAAGGGCGTGGCTTACGTCGTGGCGGTGGAGGCGTTCGACGAGCGTGGCGTGTCGGCGCTGTCGCGGATCGCCCCGCTGAAACCCTGAGGCTGAACCGGGCGCGCCGCTGTTTACGCCTCGCTCACGACGGCACTGGCAGCCTCGAAAGCCCGCCGACGAGGAGAACCCTCCATGCGCCACCACGACATCGAGAGCCGGCTGCGCGATGCCGGCGAACGCGCCGGCCAGCAGGCGCAGCGCTACGCCGACGGCGCCGCCGAGCACGCGCATACGTTGCTGGAACGCGGCCGCGAGCTGGGCTCGCGCTGGAGCCGCCACCGCGATTCGTACGGACGCCAGCTGTCGCACGCCGCCGAGGATTTCGCCGACGAGGCGAACTACCAGTACCGCCGCCTGCGCCGCCAGGTAAGCCGCCACCCGCTGGCCACCGCGGCGGTGGTCGCCGGCACCGTCGGCGCCTTCCTGCTGCTGCGCCGCGTGTTCCGCAACGACGACTGAGCGCCACCCACCTGTAGCCACGCGCACACGCCGCGGCGGAGCGGCGTGCCTGCCGCGGTATGCTGGCCGCCTGTACCGCAGGGGCCGATGCATGCGTTCGAGGGACCTCACCTTCCACCACCCGGTGGCGTTCTGGCTCGGCTGCGCGATGGTGGTGGGCGGCGTGCTGGCGCACCTGCCGATGCTGGCGATGGCCGCGCCGATGCACTTCCGCCTCGCCGGCATGCCGATGGACAACCCGATGCTGGTCGGCATGGCGCTGGTGCCGCTGGGTGTGCTGCTCGCCGGCTACGGCCTGATGCCGCGGCTGCAGCAGATGCGGCGCACGCTGCACCCCGACCGCGAACCGCTGCCGTTCCATGCCGCCGACCACGTGCCGCTCAACCGCGAGCACTGGAAGCTGGTGGCGGTGCTGACCGTCGCGCTCGCGGTGGACGTGATGAAGCCGGCTACGATCGGCTTCGTAATGCCGGGGCTGTCGGCCGAGTACGGCATCAGCGGCGCGACCGCCGGCTGGCTGGCGCTATCGGCGCTGACCGGCACCGTGGTCGGCTCGATCGTGTGGGGCCGGCTCGGCGACCTGTTCGGTCGTCGCGCCACCATCCTGCTGTCGGCGCTGATGTTCATGGGCACCGCGATCTGCGGCGCAATGCCAAGCTTCGGCTGGAACCTGGTGATGTGCTTCATGATGGGCGCGGCCGCCGGCGGCATGCTGCCGATCACCTTCACCCTGATGGCCGAGACCATCCCCACCCGTCACCGCGGCTGGCTGCTGGTGGCGCTGGGCGGCGTGGGCACCTCGGCCGGTTACCTGCTGGCCTCCGGCGCCGCCACGCTGTTCGAGCCGAGCTGGAGCTGGCGCTCGCTGTGGCTGCTCAACCTGCCCACCGGCGCGCTGATCATCCTGCTCAACCGCTACATCCCCGAGTCGCCGCGCTTCCTCGCCCTGGCCGGGCTGGAGGAGCAGGCGCGCGCGGTGCTGCAGCGTTTCTCCGGCGCCGTGGCGCCGGTGGCGGACGCGCCTGCCGGTGGCGCTGCCCGTGCGCCGTCCCACGCGCCGGCACGCACCGGCATGCGCCAGCTGCTGCGCGGGCGCCATGCGGCGATCAGCTGGGGCCTGATGGTATGCGCGGTGGCCTGGGGCTTGGCCAACTTCGGCTTCCTGCTGTGGTTGCCGGCGAACCTGGTGGCGCTGGGTATCGACGCGCAGGCCAGCGCGGCGCTGCTGGCGCGCTCGGCGATCATCGCCCTGCCCGGCATCGGCGTGGTGGTGTGGGCCTACCAGCGCTGGAGCAGCATCCGCAGCCTGGTGCTGTTCATCGCGCTGACCGCGCTGTCGCTGCTGTTCTTCTGCGCCATCGCGCTGCTCGACCTGCGCTCGACGGCGCTGACCACGGCAGGCACGGTGGCGCTCCTGCTGAGCATCAGCGGAGTGATCGCCACGCTGATCCCGTACGCGGCGGAGATCTATCCGGTGCACCTGCGCAGCACCGGCGCGGGGCTGATCGCCGGTGGTTCGAAATTCGGCGGCATCCTCGGCGCGCTGGTCGGCGTGGCCGGCCTGTTCGAGCACTTCATGCTGTCGGCGCTGCTGCTCGCGCTGCCGATGGCGCTGGCCGGCTGGATGCTCGCGCGCAGCGGCATCGAGACGCGCGGGCACGGGCTGGAGGCGATCCAGCAGGCGTTGTCGGCGGAATAGCGCGCAGCGAAAAGCCGCCCCGAGGGGCGGCATTTCGGATCGCCCAGGGCGGTCAGACGGTCAGCGGGTTCGGCTTGTCCGGGTCGAGCTTGTACTCGCGGATCGCGCGCGCCACGTCCTTGGCGTTGACCTTGCCTTCCTTCGCCAGCGCGGCCAGCGCGGCGTGGGCGATCCAGTAGCGGCTGATCTCGAAGAACTCGCGCAGGTGCTCGCGGGTGTCCGAGCGGCCGTAGCCGTCGGCGCCCAGCGCGGTGAAGGAGCGGCCCTCGGGCACGAACGCGCGCACCTGGTCGACCACGCCGCGCACGTACTCGCTGGCGGCGATCACCGGGCCGTCGTGCCCGTCCAGGCACTGCGCGACGTGGGGCACGCGCGGCGTCTTCGCCTCCGGATGCAGGCGGTTCCAGCGTTCGCAGTCGAAGCCGTCGCGCGACAGTTCGCTGAAGCTGGGGCAGGACCACACGTCGGCCTTCACGCCGAAGTCGGCATCCAGCAGTTCGGCCGCGGCGATCGCCTCGATCAGCGAACCGCCCGCCGCCATCAGCTGCACGCGCGGCGCGTTGTTCTTGCCCTTGCCCTTGGCCGTGCCGGCGCCCGAATCGCGGAACAGGTACATGCCCTTGACGATGCCGTCGTAGCAGCCCTCGGGCATGTCCGGGTGGGTGTAGTTCTCGTTGGTGGTGGTGATGTAGTAGAAGACGTCCTGCTGCTCCTCGTACATCTCCTGCACGCCGCGATGGAGCAGCACCGCCACCTCGTAGGAGTACGTGGGGTCGTAGGCGCGGCAGTTGGGCACGGTGCCGGCCATCAGCTGCGAGGCGGCGTCGGAGTGCTGCAGGCCCTCGCCGGGGAAGCTGGCGCCGGCGGTGGCGCCGATCAGGAAGCCGCGCGCGCGCTGGTCGCCGGCCGCCCAGATCAGGTCGCCCACGCGGCGGAAGCCGAAGAACGAGTAGTAGATGAAGAACGGCAGCATCGGCTGGTTGGACACCGAGTAGCTGGTGGCCGCGGCGATCCACGCCGACATGCCGCCGGCCTCGGAGATGCCTTCCTGCAGCACCTGGCCGTCCTGCGCCTCACGGTAGTACAGCAGCTGGTCGGCGTCCTGCGGGCGGTACTTCTGGCCGAACGGCGCGTAGATGCCGATCTGGCGGAACATGCCCTCCATGCCGAAGGTGCGCGCTTCGTCGGCCACGATCGGCACCACGCGCGGGCCGAGCTGCTTGTCGCGCAGCAACAGGTTCATGCCGCGCACCAGCGCCATGGTGTTGGAGATCTCGCGCTCGCCGGTGCCGGCGGTGATCTGCGCGAAGGCGGACAGCTCCGGCGCCTTGCACGGCACGTCGGTGCGGCGCCGGCGCTGCGGCAAGTGGCCGCCCAGCGCGCGGCGGCGCTCCGCCATGTATTCCACCTCGGCCGAGTTCGCGCCGGGGTGGTAGTAGGGCACGCTGTCGAGCTTGTCGTCGGCAATCGGGATCTGGAAGCGGTCGCGGAAGTGCCGCACCGCGTCGCCGGTCATCTTCTTCTGCTGATGGGTGGGGTTTTCCGCCTCGCCCGAGCCGATGCCCATGCCGTAGCCCTTCACCGTCTTGGCCAGGATCACCGTGGGCATGCCCTTGGTGTTCACCGCCGCATGGTAGGCGGCGTAGACCTTGTGCGGGTCGTGGCCGCCGCGGTTGAGGCGCCAGATGTCGTCGTCGCTGAGGTTGGCGACCATCTCGCGGGTCTGCGGGTACTTGCCGAAGAAGTGCTCGCGCGTGTACGCGCCGCCGAACGCCTTGCAGGCCTGGTACTCGCCGTCGACGGTTTCCATCATCAGCTTGCGCAGGATGCCGTCGTTGTCGCGCGCCAGCAGCGGATCCCAGTAGGAGCCCCAGATCACCTTGATCGCGTTCCAGCCGGCGCCGCGGAACACGCCTTCCAGTTCCTGGATGATCTTGCCGTTGCCGCGCACCGGGCCGTCCAGGCGCTGCAGGTTGCAGTTGATCACGAAGATCAGGTTGTCCAGTCCCTCGCGGCCGGCCAGCGCGATGGCGCCGAGCGATTCGGGCTCGTCCACCTCGCCGTCGCCCAGGAAGCACCACACCTTGCGGTCGGACTTGGGCACCAGGCCGCGGTTCTCCAGGTAGCGGAAGAACTGCGCCTGGTAGATCGCCTGGATCGGGCCCAGCCCCATCGACACCGTGGGCATCTGCCAGTAGTCGGGCATCAGCCACGGGTGCGGGTAGGAGGTGAGCGAGCGGTGGCCGCCGATCACGTCGGCGCGGAACAGATCCATCTGCTCCTCGCTGATGCGGCCTTCGAGGAAAGAGCGCGCGTAGATGCCGGGGCTGATGTGGCCCTGGTAGCCGATCAGGTCGCCGGGATGCTCGGCGCTGGGCGCGCGCCAGAAATGGTTGAAGCCCACGTCGTACAGCGTGGCCGAGGAGGCGAAGCTGGCGATGTGGCCGCCCAGCATGCCGGGCTTGCGGTTGGTGCGCACCACCATCGCCATCGCGTTCCAGCGGATCAGCGAGCGGATGCGCCATTCCATCGCCGCGTCGCCGGGGCTCTTGGCCTCGTTCGCCGGCGCGATGGTGTTGACGTAGGCGGTGGTCGGGTCGAACGGCAGGTGACCACCCGAGCGGCGGGTGGTATCGACCATTTTCTCGAGCAGGAAATGCGCGCGCTCGGTGCCGTCGTGGTGGATCACCGCATCGAGCGAGTCGATCCACTCCCGGGTTTCGGTGGGGTCGATGTCCTGGTTGAGGATGTCGTCGAGCTGATCCATGAAGATTCTCCGCGGCGCCGTTGCAGCGCCCATGCTTGAGGGGACATCCCGCCGCCGGGGATCGCGGCGGGATCGGCGTCCAAGTCTAGCCGCTGGGCCCGGGGGTCGCCATCCGCCGGTGCCCCATGCGCCGGCGCACGGCGACCGCGGCGGCGTGCGCGACGGCGTGCCGCGCGCCGCCGACGGGCGGCGGCCGGCTCAGCCGCTGTGGCGATTCGCCGCGCGGATCTGCGCCTCGACGCAGGCCACCGCGCTCATGTTCACCACCCGGCGCACGGTCGACTGCGGCATCAGGATGTGCGCCGGCTTGGCCACGCCCATCAGGATCGGCCCGATCACCACGCCGTCGGAGAGCATGCGGGTCATGTTGTAGGCGATGTTGGCCGCGTCCAGGTTGGGAAACACGAACACGTTCGCCTTGCCTTCCAGCCGCGAGTTCGGGAACAGCTTCTCGCGCAGCGCGGGCACCAGCGCCACGTCGGCCTGCATCTCGCCCTCCACCTCCAGCCGCGGCGCGCGGGCGCGGATCAGCTCCAGCGCCTTGCGCATCTTCTTCGCGCCGCAGGTATCGAGGCTGCCGAAGTTGCCGCCGGACAGCAGCGCGATCTTCGGCGTGATGCCGAACAGCTTCAGCCGGATCGAGGCCTGCAGCGTCGCCTCGGCGATCTGCTCGGGACAGGGATCGTCCTGCACGTGGGTGTCGAGGTAGAAGAAGGTGCCCTTCTCGGTGGCCACCGCGGCCATCGCCGACGGCTCCACCACGCCGGCATCCAGGCCGATGATGTCGCGGATGTAGCGCAGCTTGCCCTGGTACTGGCCGACCAGGCCGCAGATCATCGCGTCGGCCTCGCCGCGCTCGACCATCAGCGCGGCGATCGCGGTGGGCCGCGAGCGCACCACCGCCTTGGCCATCGACGGAGTCACCCCGCGGCGCTCCATCAGCCGGTGGTAGTGCTGCCAGTAGGCGTCGAAGCGCGGGTCGGAGTTGATGTTGCAGATCTCGATGTCCACCCCCGGGCGGATGCGCAGGCCGGCGCGCTTGATGCGCTTCTCGATCACCTCCGGGCGACCGATCAGGATGGGCCTGGCCAGCCCTTCGTCGACCACCACCTGCGCCGCGCGCAGCACGGTTTCCTCCTCGCCTTCGGCGTACACCAGCCGGCACGGCGCCGACTTGGCCCGCTCGAACACCGGTTTCATCAGCAGCCCGGTGCGGAACACGAAGCTGGTCAGCTGGTCGTTGTAGGCGGCGAAATCCGCGATCGGCCGCGTCGCCACGCCCGACTCCATCGCCGCCCGCGCCACCGCCGGCGGCAGCTGGATCAGCAGCCGCGGGTCGAACGGCTGCGGGATCAGGTAGTCCGCGCCGAAGCTGGGTGGCTTGCCGCCGTAGGCGCGCGCGCTGACGTCGGACGACTCGCGCCGCGCCAGCGCCGCGATCGCCTTGACGCAGGCGATCTTCATCGGCTCGTTGATCACCGTGGCGCCCACGTCCAGCGCGCCGCGGAACAGGTAGGGGAAGCACAGCGCGTTGTTGACCTGGTTCGGATAGTCCGAGCGGCCGGTGGCCATGATGCAGTCCGGCCGCACCGCCTTGGCTTCCTCCGGGGTGATCTCCGGGTTCGGGTTGGCCAGCGCGAAGATGATCGGCCGATCCGCCATCGAGGCGACCATCTCCGGCTTCAGGATGCCGCCGGCGGACAGGCCGAGGAACACGTCCGCGCCCTCGACGATCTCGGCCAGCGTGCGCGCCTTGGTCTCGCGCGCGTAGCGCTGCTTGTCGGGATCGAGGTCGGTGCGCTCGCTGTGCAGCACGCCGTGGCGATCGAACGCCAGGATGTGCTCGGGCTTCACGCCCAGCGCCACCAGCATGTCGAGGCAGGAAATGCCCGCCGCGCCGGCGCCGGTGGTGGCCACGCGGATGTCCTCGATCTTCTTGCCCACCACCACCAGCGCGTTCAGCAGCGCCGCGCCGACGATGATCGAGGTGCCGTGCTGGTCGTCGTGGAACACCGGGATCTTCATCCGCTCGCGCAGCTTGCGCTCGACGATGAAGCACTCCGGCGCCTTGATGTCCTCCAGGTTGATGCCGCCGAAGGTGGGCTCCAGGCTGGCGATGATGTCGACCAGCTTGTCCGGGTCGTTCTCGGCCACCTCGATGTCGAACACGTCGATGCCGGCGAACTTCTGGAACAGCACGCCCTTGCCTTCCATCACCGGCTTGGCCGCCAGCGGCCC
Source organism: Rhodanobacter sp. (assembly GCA_024711345.1). GTDB lineage: Bacteria > Pseudomonadota > Gammaproteobacteria > Xanthomonadales > Rhodanobacteraceae > Rhodanobacter. The sequence goes on from JANJTA010000032.1 coordinate 146,248, forward strand.
GATGTTGCCCAGGCCGAGCACGGCGGTGCCGTTGGTGATCACCGCCACCAGGTTCGAGCGCGCGGTGTACTCGGCCGCGGTGGTCGGATCCTCCACGATCGCATCGCAGGCCGCGGCTACGCCGGGCGAGTAGGCCAGCGACAGGTCGCGCTGGGTCAGCAGGGAAGTGGTGGGGGTGACCTTGATCTTGCCGGGGCGCGGCAGGCGATGGTATTCGAGGGCGGCAAGGCGCAGTTCTTCGGGGAGGCTCATGGGTACGCTTGGTCGATGAAGGGAAGTCATCCGCCGCAGCGGACGATTCCCGCTGATGTTAACACCGGGGCACCCTGCACCGGCCCGTTGCAGCGGCGCCACGCCGCGCCGCTAGACGCTCTGCAGCAGCTCGTCACCCTGCACCCGGTTCAACTGGATGCCGTTGATGAAGACCGAGAACGCCAGCTTGCCGGCCAGCCCGTGCACGTGCTGCATCCACGGCGGCAGCCAGCGCGGCGGCAGGATCGTGCCGGAGTCGAAGTGCGGCTGCAGCGCCACCACGTCGTGCAGGGTCAGCTTGCCGGCGAACAGGTGGCGCAGCAAGTCCATCCGCCGCTGCCGCAGCGCCCAGCGGAAAAACGTGTGCACGGTGAGCAGGCCGGACAGGTAGACATTATCCTTGGCGAACGCCGCGCCGCCGCCCAGCGGCACGCCGCGGAACACCCGCTGGGTCGAATGGAAGCTGTCCGCCACGCTCTGGCCGCAGGCGCTGAAATACTTGTAGACCTCGACGAAGTCGGCGCCACCCAGCGCCATGTCGATCGCCAGGATGCGCAGGCTGATGCGCTTGAGCCGCGCGATGTCGATCGCGCCGGACATCAGCTCGGCGAACACCGCCAGCCCTTCCTGGGTCGCGGTGACCCGCGGCGAGGTACGCGCCAGCGAGGCCAGCAGCGGCTGCCGGCGGCCGTTCAGCGCGGTCAGCGAATGCACGAACGCCTCGTGCGCCAGCAACTGGTGGCGGTCGTATTCACTGAAGCTGGCGCCGCCGCGCAGGCGGATGCGGGTGGCGCCGGCGGCGGCCTTGGCGGTCAGCTCGGGGTCGACCTCGACGCTGATGGTGCCGGCGCCGAAGAACTCGTCCAGGGTGGCGGCCAGGTCGCCGCGCAGCACGTCGGCCGGTATGTTCACGCAGCTGTCGTCGGCCAGCAGGTCCGCGCCCAGTTCGTCGGACAGCTCGACGAAGTAGCGCGCCGCGTCGAGGTTGCTGCGCTGGCTGCCGGGGATGAGGTCGTCCGGTCGCCCGTACAGCGCGATCGACGGCGCGGTGACACCGGCGCTGCCGACCGACTCCAGCATGCCGGCGGCGATGCGCCAGGATTCGGCGGTGCGGCGCAGGTAGTCGCCCAGCGGGTCGATGTCGGCCGGATCGCTGCCACCCGCGGCCGCCTCGATCGCCGCCAGCTCGGCGCGCGCCGCGGACAGGTCCGGCCGCGCGTAGCTCACCTGCGGCAGGGCGAAGCGGCCGCCGGCGTAGTCCGCGATCATGCGGTCCTCCAGCGAGGCCGGCCAGGCCACCGTGGGCAGGATGCGGATGCCGCGCACCGCCGCCAGCAGGCGCTGGTCGAGCACGGCGTAGCGCTGCAGCTGCGGCGCCACGGCACCAGCCGATGTGCTCATCGCGCGGCCCCATGTGACGCGCCGGAGCGATGGCGCGACCCGGGACCTGACGACGACGACCGGCGCATGCCTGCCCTCCGCTGCAACGATGCCGCGATACTAGATGCTTTGGCGCGCCTCGTCCGCATGGCCGCGCGTGCCGGCCTTCAGTCCCGCTCGCGCTGCCCGCGATGGCCGTGCGGGCGCTCGATCGGCCGGCCGCCGCGCTGGCGGCGCAGGCGTGCTTCCAGCGTCGCCGCCTGCTCCTCGCGCTCGTCGTGCAGCTTGAGGAAGCTGCGCCAGCGCCCGGGCGCCAGCTCGCCGCTGCCCAGTGCCGCCTGCACCGCGCAGCCCGGCTCGCTGCCGTGGCCGCAATCGGCGAAACGGCATTGCTCGGCCAGCGCCTCGATGTCGGCGAACAGGTCGAGGTTTTCCTCGCCGGTCAGCTTCAGCTCGCGCATGCCGGGGGTGTCGATCAGGCAGCCGCCCGACGGCAACTGCAGCAGCGCGCGGTGAGTGGTGGTGTGGCGGCCGCGGCTGTCGTGGCTGCGCACTTCGGCAGTGGCCATGCGCGCGGTGCCGAGCAGCGTATTGGTCAGGGTCGACTTGCCGGCGCCGGAGGAACCGACCAGCACCGCGCTGTCGCCCGGCTGCAGGTAGGCGGCCAGCAGCGCCACGCTGGCTGGGTCCTTGCCGTTCAGCGCGTGGATCGGCGTGCCCGCGGGCAGCCGCGCGCGCAACGCGTCGATCCGCGCGGTGGCGTCCTCGTGCACATCCAGCTTGCTCAGCAGCACCACCGGCTGCGCGCCGGACCCCTCGGTCAGCGACAGGTAGCGCTCGATCCGCGCCGGGTTGAAGTCGCCGTCCAGCCCGGTCAGCACCAGCACGTAGTCGATGTTGGTGGCGATCAGCTGGCGCTCGTAGCGCTCGCCGGCCGCCGCGCGCGACAGCACCGTGCGCCGCGCCAGCACGTTCACGATGTGCGGCGGCCGGCCCGCCGCGACCTCCACGAAGTCGCCGACCACCGGCCGTTCGGCCGGGTCGAGGCCGCGCTTGAGGAAACGCCCGTCCGGCTGCGCGCCGAACAGGTTCTCGCCGTCGTACAGCTCGTAGCCGGAACGATGCTGGGCCACCACCCGCGCCAGGCGCAGCCCGCCGCCGGGCAGCGCAGCGCCGCGCCAGCCGATGCGGCGCAGGCGTTCGATCGTTTCGGCATCACTCATGGGGAGATCGGTCGGCACGGTTCGGCTGATTATGCCCTGCCTGGAGATTGCCCGACGATGAACCGCAAACCGGCCCCAAACCCGCTCGCGCTGCACTGCACCACGCTGCTAGCATCGGAGCCGTCGAACCCATCCCGGACATGCAGAGGACAGCGGCGTTGACCCCGATCACCCCCAGTGCGCACCTGGCGGACGTGCGCTACGAAATCCGCGGCGCGCTGACCCGGCGCGCGCGCGAGCTGGAGGCCGCCGGCCTCGACATCATCAAGCTCAACATCGGCAACCCCGGCCGCTACGGCTTCGAGGCGCCGGCGCAGCTGCGCGAGGCGATCGCCGGCCACCTGCGCGACAGCGAAGCGTACGGCCACGAGCAGGGGCTGGAAGCAGCCCGCGAGGCGATCGCCGCGCAGCAGCACGCACGCGGCGCACGCGGCGTCGAGCCCGAGCGCATCTTCATCGGCAACGGCGTCAGCGAACTGATCGACCTCGGCCTGCGCGCGCTGCTGCAGCCCGGCGACGAGGTGCTGCTGCCCAGCCCCGACTACCCGCTGTGGAGCGCCGCCACCATCCTCAACGGCGGCCAGCCGCGCTACTACCGCTGCCTCGCGCGTGACGGCCACCTGCCCGATCCGGACGAGATCGAGGCGCTGGTCACCCCGCGTACCCGCGCGCTGGTGCTGATCAACCCGAACAATCCCACCGGCGCGGTGTATCCGCGCGCACTGCTGCAGCGGCTGGTGGAGGTCGCCGCGCGGCACCGGCTGCTGCTGCTGTCCGACGAGATCTACGACGAGATCCTGTACGACGGCGCCGCGTTCCAGCCGCTGGCCGAAGTGGCCGGCAAGGTGCCCTGCCTGAGCTTCGGCGGCCTGTCCAAGGTGCACCGCGCCTGCGGCTACCGGGTGGGCTGGATGAGCCTGTCCGGCGACCACGCGCGCAGCGCGGCGTACCGCGATGCGCTGCAGCTGCTGGCGGCGCTGCGCCTGTGCGCGAACGTCACCGCGCAGTGGGCCGTGCTGCCGGCGCTGCAAGGCGCGCCCACCATCGGCGCGCTGACCGCGCCCGGCGGGCGGCTGCATGAGGCACGGCGGATCGTGCTCGAAGGCGTGGCCGCCAGCGACCACCTGGAACTGGTCGCCCCGGACGGCGCGCTGTACGCGTTCCCGCAGGTGCGCGCCGAGCGCATCCCCCGCTTCGACGACGAGGCCTTTGCGCTGCGCCTGCTGGAAGAGGAATCGGTGCTGGTGGTGCCCGGCAGCAGTTTCAACGTGCCGGGCAGCCGCCACTTCCGGCTGACCCTGCTGCCGCCACCGGCGCAGCTGCGCGAGGTGTTCGTGCGGATCGAGCGGGTGCTCGTGCGGATGGCGCACGAGCAGTCGCCCCAGCCCGCCGTCGCGGTGGCTTGATCGCATGTCGGCCTGGCTCGCTCTCGGCGACTCCTACACCATCGGCGAAGCGGTGGCCGCGCACGAGCGCTGGCCAGCCGTGCTGGCGCAGCGCCTGCGCCAGGCCGGCACGCCGCTCGGCGAACCGCAGATCGTCGCCGTCACCGGCTGGACCACCGACGAACTGGCGCAAGGCATGGACGCCGCCACGCTGGCGCCGCCCTACGAGCTGGTGACGCTGCAGATCGGCGTGAACAACCAGTACCGCGGCCGCCCGGCCGACGATTACCGCAACGAGTTCGCCGGCCTGCTGGCCCGTGCGGTCGTGCTGGCCGGCGGGCGCGCCGCGCGCGTGGTGGTGGCCTCGATTCCGGACTGGGGCGTCACCCGTTTCGCCGTCGAGCAGGGCCGCGATTCGGCGCGCATCGCCGCAGAACTCGACGCCTACAACGCGATCGCCGGCGATGCCTGCCGCCGCGTCGGCGTGCGCTTCGTCGACGTCACCGGCATCTCGCGCCGGCACCCCGAGCTGCTCGCCGACGACGGCCTGCACCCTTCCGCCGCGCAGTACGCGCTGTGGGCGGAAGCGATCGAGCCGGCGGTGCGCGCGGCGCTGGCCGCATAGCCGCGCAACCGGGCTGCAACCTTCCCGCCATCGCACGGTGACGTGCCGATCGCACACTGGCGCCCCGGGCCACCAGCGGGGAACGCGCCATGACCAGCCTGCACTGCCGCAGCGCCTTCATCTCCGACGTGCACCTGGGCACGCCGGACTGCAAGGCCGCCTACCTGCTCGACTTCCTGCGCCGGCTGCGCTGCGAGCAGATCTACCTGGTCGGCGACATCGTCGATCTGGAAGCCCTGTCCCGCCGCCACGGCTGGCGCGCCGAACACAGCGCGGTGATCGCCGAGCTGCTGGCGCTGGCGCGCCGCGGCGTCGAGGTGGTCTACATTCCCGGCAACCACGACGCGCCGCTGCGCGGCCTGCACGGACAATGCATCGGCGGCGTGCGGATCGCGCTGGACGCCGTGCACGTCGGCGCCGACGGTCGTCGCTACCGGGTCAGCCACGGCGACGAATTCGATCCCGAGCGACTCGGCCGCCGCTGGATGCTGCACTTCGGCGAGGCAATGCACCGCCTGGTGTGCTGGAGCAACCGCCAGCTGCACGCACTGCGGCAACGACTGGCGCTGCCGTACCTGCCGTTGTCGATCATCCTCAAGTCGCATCTCGCCCGGGCGCTGGCGTACATCCGCGCCTACGAACAGCGCGTGGCCACCGATGCGCGTGAGCGCGGCTTCGACGGCCATATCTGCGGCCACATCCACTTCGGCCACGTGCGCGAAATGGATGGCGTGCTCTACCTCAACGACGGCGACTGGGTCGAGCATTGCACCGCGCTGGTCGAGGACCACACCGGCGCGATGGAGCTGATCCACTGGAGCGAGCAGCCCACCGCGCTGGGCCGGGCCAGCCGCGAGCTGGTGTGGCCTTCGCCGGCCGCGGTGCGGGCGCTGGCGCCGCTGGCGGCACGCCGGCACGACCTGAACGAATTGCACCGGGCCGCCTGACGCGGGCGGGCTTGAAGGGCAACCGGCCTCCCGCATATCGGACGGCGTATCATTGGCCTTCTTCCCCGGAGTTTCCCATGTCCCTCGACGCCACCACCCGCGAACGTATCGAAACCCTGCTCAAGGACCACCGCGTGGTGCTGTTCATGAAGGGCAATCGCCAGCAGCCGATGTGCGGCTTCTCCGCCGCCGCCACCAACACGCTGAACGAGCTGCTGGCGGAGTACCACACGGTCAACGTGCTGGACGACCCGGAAATCCGCGAGGGCATCAAGGCCTACGGCGACTGGCCGACCATCCCGCAGCTGTACGTGGAAGGCGAGCTGGTCGGCGGCGCCGACATCATCCGCCAGATGTACGGCAGCGGCGAGCTGCATGCGCTGTTCGGCATCGCCGCGCCGGATCGCACCCCACCGGAAATCACCATCACCGACGCCGCCGCCGAGGCGATCCGCCAGGGCACCGCCGGCGCGCAGGGCATGGCGCTGCACCTGGAGATCGGCCCCGACCACAGCGCCGGCTTCCAGCTGGCGCCGGCCGGCGAGCACGACATCGTGGCCAGCGCGAACGGACTGGAGATCCACTTCGACCCGGCGAGTGCGCAGCGTGCGAAGGGCATCGTGATCGACTGGGTCTCCACCGTGCAGGGCGAAGGCCTCAGCCTGAAGTTCCCCGGCGCCGTCGAGATCAAGTCGCTCAGCGTGCAGCAGCTCCAGCAGCGGCTGGCCGCCAACGACATCACCCTGATCGACGTGCGCCCCGCCGCCGGCCGCGCCATGGCCGCGCCGCTGGCGCAGGCCCGGGTGCTGGAGGAGGAAGGCTACGAGAGCCTGGCCAGCCTGCCGAAAGACACCGCGCTGGCCTTCATCTGCCACCACGGCATGTCCAGCCGCGCCATGGCCGAACGCTTCGCCGCGCACGGCTTCAGCAACCTGCACAACGTCGAAGGCGGGATGGACGCGTGGGCCAGCGAGATCGACTCCGGCGTGCCGCGCTACTGAGCGCCCATCAGCGCTGGCACAGGAAAACGGCGCCCTCGGGCGCCGTTTTCGCTGGACCCGAGGCGGCGCCGATCAGGCCGCGTCGGCAGGCAGTTCGCACGACGCGTTGAAGTCACCGATGGCCTCGACCAGGTCGGTGACCGCGGCCTGCTCCGCCTCGCTCAGGTCGGGGTTCCAGCTGTCCAGGATCAGCACCACGCGAGTGAACGGGCTGCGGTTCCAGGCCTCGTGCTCGAAGGTGTCGTCGAACGTGACGCAACTCCCCTCGCGCCAGGAGTGGATCTGCCCGCCCACTTGCAGCGCACAGTCGGACGGCACGATCAGCGGCAGATGGGTGACCAGGCGGGTATTGGTCACGCCGCGGTGCGGCAGGATATGGGTGCCCGGGCGCAATACCGAGAACAGCGCCTCCGGCGCATGGTCGCGGATGCGCACCAGCGGCACCGCGTCCAGCACGGCGCTGGTGCGCGGACAGGCGGCGCAGTGATCGTCGTAGCGGTCGCCGTGGCGATGGAAGAAGTAGGCATCCCACGCGGCGGCATAGCCATCGGACCCGCGCAGCATCGACTGCGCCAGGGCGGGATCGTCCACGCCGAGGAAGGATTCCAGCACCTGCTCGCCGGCCAGCACGGCCAGCAGCTCTTCGCGTATCGCCGCGGTGGCCGCTTCCAGCGTCTCGTGCCAGGGGAAGCGCTCGCGCGGGTAGAACGGCTGGCTGGGGACGTCGGGGAAGTAGAGGAACAGCGGACGCTGGCGCGGATCGATCGAGGGCATCGGCTCCAGCCCGAGATGAATCGCCAGCGCCCGATCCACGCGGTGCAGTTCCGACCGACCGTAGCGCTCGCGCAGCGGCTCCAGCGCGGCGTCGAACAACCGCCGGCGTCCGGCGTTGGCATAGTTCATCGCATACTTCACCAGCTCGCGCAGGCCCGGCGCGGTGGTGGCGTCGTTGAGCCAGCGGCCCTGCTCCTGCGCGCTGCGCACGGCCATGAAGTAGGCGGTCAGCGCCTGCTCCGCCCGCCCCAGCTGTTCCAGCGCGATGCCCAGCCGCAAGCGCGCCAGGAACATGCGCGGCGCCGCCGCCAGGGCGCGCTGCAGGTGGCTGGCGGCGGCCTCGAAGTCGCCGCTGGCAAGATGCACGCTGCCCAGCTGGTGAGCCACGCCGGGATGATCGGGATGCGCCCGCTCGGCCCGGTTCAACAGCAGTATCGCCTGCGGCACGTTGCGCCGCGCCAGCTCGCGGTCGGCCAGAAAGACCAGCGCGTCGGCGTCATCGGGCTCGTGCTCGAGCAATTGCCGACAGGAGGATTCCGCCGCCGCCATCTGCCCGCCCTGCAACTGCGCGCGAACGGCCTCCCGCAATGACGACACGGGGTCGGGCGTAGGGGAAACGCTCATCAATGGTGCTCCGCGGGTTGTGCCATGCCACTGCCACGCGCGTGAAGCGGGCTGCGGTCGAGCAGGCATAATAGCCGTTCGCGGCGCTGCCGCGCCCATCACCCTGACGGAGCCCGGATGTCGGCACGACTGCATGGCCTCACCCCCGACCTGACGCGCGCCGTGTCCGCCGTCGCGCGGGCACTCGACGACGGCCGCCTCGATGTCGCGACCGCACGCATGGCGCCGCTGCTCGCCGGCCAGCCCGACCACCCCGAAGTGCAGCGCCTGCACGCCGGCATCCTGGGCATACAGGGGCGCCACCAGGAGGCCATCGCGCTGATGCGGACAGCGCTCGCCAATCACCCGGACGACCCGGTCTACCTCAACACGCTGGCCACCCTGCTCGGCCAGGCCGGCGAGTTCGACGGCGCCATCGATGTCCTGCGCACCGCCTGCCGGCTGCAGCCGGACATGGCGCTGGCCTGGTACAACCTCGGCGTCATGCTGACCCGCAGCGTGCGCAACGACGAAGCCGAGGCCGCCCTGCGCAGAGCGGTGGAACTCGACCCGCAGGCTACCGACGCACGCGCGCTGCGGGCCGACATGCTGCGCATGCGCGGACAACCGGCCGAGGCCGCCGCCGAGTACCGGCGCGTGCTGGCCGAACGGGCATGGGCCGGCATGGCGTGGTGGGGGCTGGCCGACCTCAAGACCCTGCGCATGAGCGAGGCCGACGTCGCCGCCATGCAGGCCGCGCTGCGCGAACCGCGCGCCACCGACGACGACCGCATCGCGATCGGCTTCGCGCTCGCACGCGCGCTGGACGATCAGGGGCGCTATGCCGAATCGCTGCAGGCGATCGCCGCGGCGAACACCATCGCGCGGCGGCGCCAGCAGTGGAACGCCGCGGGCTATTCGACGGCGATCGACGCGCTGGCGGCGGCCTTCGATCCACCACCGGCAGGCGCGGACGAGCCCGACCTCGGCCACGAGGTGATCTTCATCGTCGGCCTGCCGCGCTCCGGTTCCACCCTCGCCGAGCAGATCCTCGCCTCGCATCCGCAGGTGGAAGGCACCGGCGAGCTGCCGGATCTGCCGCAGGTGCTGGCCGAGGAATCGCGCCGGCGCGGGCAGCCGTTCCCGCGCTGGGTGCCGCACATGCAGCCGGCCGACTGGTCGCGACTGGGTCGTCGCTACCTCGAACGCACGGCGCACTGGCGCGAACGCCGCCCGCGCTTCACCGACAAGCTGCCGAGCAACTGGATCTACGCCGAAGCGATTCGCGCCATGCTGCCGGGGGCGCGCATCGTCGGTTGCCGCCGCGACGCGCTGGAGACGTGTTTTTCCTGCTATCGCCAGCGCCTGGACAACAACGAGTACAGCCGCGACTTCGGCGACCTGGCCAGTTTCTGGCGCGACTGCGACCGCAGCCTGCAGCGGCTCGCCGCACGCCATCCACAGGCGGTGCTGCTGCACGACTACGAGGCGCTGCTGGCCGAGCCGGAAGCGCGCATCCGCGCCTTGCTGGATTTCTGCGCTCTGCCGTTCGACCCGGCCTGCCTGCGGTTCCATGAGAACCCCCGCGAGGTGCGCTCGCCCAGCGCCGGCCAGGTGCGTCAGCCGCTGCGCGGCGACACCGCGCACAGCACGCGCTACGGCGCCCTGCTCGACCCGCTGCGCACGGCGCTCGGCCTGCCGCCCTGGCAGGCCTGAGCACATCGCACGCCAGCCCATGACACCGACCATGCCTGCACCTGCGGATGAGCAGCTGGCGCTGCAAGCCGCGCAGGCACAGGTACTGCGCGGCGAGGTGGCGGCGGCGGCGAGCACGCTGGAGGCGGCCGTCGCCGCGCATCCCGATTCCGACGAGCTGGCGCTGGCGCTTGCCGGCCTCGCGATCCAGCGCGGCGATCGGGCTGGCGCCGAACGACGCCTGCGCGGCATCCTGCAGCGCACGCCGGGCCATCTGCCCACTGCCTTCGTGCTGGCGCGTCTGCTGCGCGAGCAGGGCCGGATGATGGCCGCCGGCGAGGTCCTGACCGGCGCCTGCACGGCCGGGACCGTCAGCATGGAGCAGCGGATCGCCGCGGTGGAGTTGCTCGACGACTGCGGGCGCCAGGCGCAGGCGCTCCAGCTGTGCACGGACGCCTTCGCCCACGGCTTCGACGACCCCCGCCTGCGCGCACACGCCGGCGCGCTGGCCTCGCAACTGGGGCGTTTCGACGAGGCCCGCCTGCATCAGCAGGCGGCGCTGGCCGGCAGCCCGCTGGCGCTGGAATGGCATGTCCCGCTGGGCCTGGCTGGCCTGCAGCGATACCGCGACCGCCAGCATCCGGATCTCGCGCTGTTCGAACAGTACCTGGCGCGCAACGACCTGAGTCCGCACGCGCGCAGCGGCCTGCTGTTCGCGCTGGGCAAGGCCTGCGACGATCTCGGCGAACATGCCCGTGCCGCCGCGGCCTGGGCCGGGGCCAACCGCCTCGTGCGCGAGCGGCAGCCCTGGAACCGCAAGGCATGGCGGCGCAGCGTGGAAATGCGCCTGGCGCGACCGGCGCCGGCTGCCCTGCCAGCAGGAGGCCATGCCTGGACGCCGGTCTTCATCGTGGGCATGCCGCGATCCGGCAGCACGTTGCTGGCCGAACAGCTGGCCCGGCACCCGGAGGTACGGCATCGCGGCGAGCTGCCCTGGCTACCGACGCTGGCAGCGCGTCTGGACGCCATCGCTTCGGAGCGCGAACGTGCCGCGCAGATGCCGCTGGCCGCCGCGGCCTACGCCGCCCAGCTGGTGCAGGACGATGCCCCCGCGCGCTGGTACATCGACAAGCAGCCGCACAACGACATGCACGTGGACCTGATCCTCGCGCTGTTCCCGCAGGCGCGGGTGATCCACTGCCGCCGCAACACCCGCGACAACGCGCTCTCGCTGTGGATGCAGTCGTTCCATCCCGGTACGCAGGACTTTGCCTTCGATTTCGCCGACATCGCGGCGGTCATCCACGGCAAGCGGCGGCTGATGACGCACTGGCTACGGCGTTACCCGAACGCCGTGCGCGAAGTGCGTTATGAAGACCTGGTCGCCGACCCCGCGGCCTGCATCGGTGCCCTGGCCGAGTGGCTCGGCTTGCCCGCTTCCACGCCGCCCGCGGTGCCCGGCCAGGAACGCGCCATCAGCACGGCGAGCCTGTGGCAGGCACGCCAGCCGGTGCACTCCCGCTCGGTGCAGCGCTGGCGCGCCTACGCGACGCTGCTGCCGGAGCTTGCCCGGATGACGGACGACTGAGGATCAGCCGTCCGCGGACTCGTCGGCGTCGGCGACCGAATAGCCCCAGTGCCGCAGCATCGGATCGAGAATCGGCAGCGCCGGCGCCAGCGCCTCGCGGTAACGCTTCCAGCGATCGAGCCCCTTGCGGTTGACCGGCTGGGTGACCTGCGTATAGCTGGGCGTGGCGATGAAGCCCTTGTCGCGTGCATGGCGATCGAAATGCAGCAGCGGCGTGGCGTCCTCCAGGCCGAGGAAATCGGCGATGCGCCGCGTCTGTGCGGCCGGGTCGGCCACCAGATCCTCGTAGCGGGAAACGAACACGTTCGGCTGGAACAGCGCCACGTCGTGCAGCCAGCATTCCATCGCGGTCACGTAGGCGGTTGCCAGCTTCTCCATCGAGGCGCACGCCACCGCCAGCACGGCGGCGCGGAAGTTCTGCATGTAGTTGCTGACCAGCACGTCGCACGGGTGGCGCAGGGCGAGGATGAATTTCGCCTCGGGAAACAGGCGATAGATCAGCGGCAGCCACAGCATGTTCAGCGGATTCTTGTCGACCAGCTGCGCGCTCCAGCGCCGCCGGATCTTCGAGCAGACCAGGCTCACGTAGCCCTTGCGCAATTCGTCGCATGCATGCTGGTCGAGCTTGTACAGATCCTGCGGCACCACGATGCCGTGGTCGGCCAGCTGGTCGGAAAGGATCGTGAAGAACGGCCGCTCGTCCATCGACTGCAGCGCCGGGTGGGCGTCGAGCATCAGTTCCAGCAGCGTCGTGCCCGAGCGCGGGTAGCCCACGATGAACACCGGCGAGCTCGCGCTGTCCGGACTCTGCAGTACGGGCCAGCGCCGGAACTCCTCCGCCTCGATGCGTTCCACCGCGGCCGGAAGCACCGGCAACGCGGGATCGAAGCGACGCGGCACGTTGTGCTTCAGCTCCTCGATCTGGCGCGCATGCGCCTCGTGCAGCGCGGCGATCGCACCGGGGTAATCGCGCAGCTTGTCGCAGGCGTCGGCCAGGGAGAAGAAATGCGCATAGTCGTCGGGTGTGCGCGGCCCCACCTGCTCGAGCAGCCGCCGTGCCTGTTCGGTTTGCCCGCGCCGCAACGCCAGCTTCGCGCGCTGGTGGGCGATCTCCAGCTGCGCCTCGGCATCCAGCGCCGGATGATCGTGCTCCACCTGGTCGAGCAGCGCCGCGCTGCCGTCGAGGTCGTTGACGCGTTCATAGACCGCGGCCAGCAACAGACGCGCCGGCAGATGGCCGGGCGTGCGTGCCAGCAGTTCCTCCAGCAGTACGCGGGCGATGTTCGCCTCGCCGAGTGTCAGCTGCAGGTCGGCCAGTTCCAGCTGCAGCGGATCGTCCAGCGCGGTCCAGTCGCGCCAGGGGCGCAGCAGCTCCTCCGCGCGCGAATCGCGGCAGGCCGAACAGGCGCGCGCGGCATGAATGCGTATGGCCGGCGATGCCGGGTCCAGCGCGTGGGCGCGCAGCAAGGTATCGCGGGCGACCTGGTAGTCCTTACGTTCGAGCTGCAACAGGCCCAGGTTGGTCAGCTGCTCCCCGTTGTCTGGCGCCAGTTCGATCGAACGTCGGTAAGCGTCCTCGGCTTCCTGTACGCGCCCCGCCTCGCGCAACGCGGTGGCGTAATTGCCCCAGTGCAGCGAGTCGTCGGGATGGTTTTGCGCCAGCGCAGCATAAATCTCCAGCGCTTCGGCCAGGCGGCCCTGCTGCTGCAGGCCGATCGCCAGAAACAAGGTGAGGTCGGGATCGTCGGGGCGCTCCGCCAGGGCAACTCGGGAAAGGCGCTCCACCTCGGCCGGTCGGCCGCCCTGCAGGGCGCTGAGAATGTCGTTGATCACGTGAGAGGTACTATCCAAAAAAAAGAGCCGCGCGGGTTGCCCGCGCGGCTCGTCAGCTTCAGCTACTCAGTGCTGTCCAGTCAATCAGAACGACACCGTCACGCGAGCCCAGTAGTAGCGGCCCTGCAGATCGAAGTCGCTCGGATCGGTGTTGGCGTTGAGCGTGTTGTTGGCGTAGAGCATCGGCGGCTGCTTGTCGAACAGGTTGTTCACGCCCAGATCGATACGGGTGTTGAGCGGCTCGAAGTTGTAGCCGATCGACACGTCGTTGTAGATCGTCGAACCGTACTTGAACTCCACGCCCGGCAGGCCCTGCACCGGGTTCGTGTCCTGCGACGGGCTCTTCGAGCCGTTGCGGAACGCACCGATGTAGCGCATGCGCCAGGAAGCGCTCCAGTCGCCCAGGTTCCAGTTCACGAAGCCGTTGCCGCGCCAGCGCGGGAACAGGCACACGCCGCCGCCGCTGGGGCAGGTCGACGCCTGGCTGGAGCCGAACGGCATGAAGTGGCCGGCATCGTGGAACACCGTATTGGCATCGGTACCCGGCGCGGTCTGCTGGTCATAGCGCGACATGTAGGTCGCATCCAGACCGACCACGAACTTGCCGAACGAGAACTCCGGCAGGCTGTAGCGACCGGAGAAGTCGACACCCGCCACGTCCGTGCGGCCCAGGTTGCCGGTCGGCTCGATGATCTGCGCGATCTGGCCGGGGTTGGCGCTGCCGGTCGGGAAGCGGGTGATCAGCGGGCAATACTGGCTGACGCCGGCGTAGCACAGGTCGAGCACGGTCTGCGCGCCGATCGAGGAGATCGTGTCGTTCAGGTACAGGTGCCACACGTCGGCACTGAGCGACAGCCCCGGCACGTAGCTCGGCGAGTAGACGAAGCCGACGTCGAACGACTTGCCCTTCTCCGGCCCGAGCGGGAACCCGGCGTACTGCGAGCCGGAGGAAATGCCCTTGATCTGCTGGCCGAGCGCCACGTCCTGGTTGACGAAGCTGCCGTCGGTCGGCACGCCCACGCAGGCCGGGTTGGCGGCGGTGAGGCCGTCGCAGGGGTCGCTGCTGAGCTTCGGTGCGTCGCTGATCGGCGCGCCGAACACGTTGCCGATGGTCGGCGCACGGAACACCTCGGACACCGTGCCGCGCAGCAGCAGGTCGGTGATCGGGCGGTATTCCACCGCGAACTTGGTGTTGTTGGTGCTGCCGAAGGTGCTGTACTTCGAGTAGCGGTCACCGATGGTGATGTTCAACGCCTGCGCGAACGGCATGTCGGACAGGATCGGCACGAACACCTCGGCGTAGGCCTCCTTCACGTTGTAGCCGCCGCGCAGCGGCGACGAGCACTGGCTGCCCAGGGTGCAGTTGCCGGTGGCCGGGTCGATCAGCAGCAGCGGATCGATTTCCGAACGGGTGTATTCCTTGCGGTAGGAAGCGCCCGCGGCCAGCTGCACCGTGCCGGCCGGCAGGTCGAACAGGCCACCGTTGACGTCGGCCGAATAGACGCGCTGGATCGCGAAGTTGTTGCTGATCGCCGGTACCGCCGCCGCCTGCAGCGCCGCCACCGAGTTGGGGTCGAACAGGTTGAACGGGTTGAACGGCATGCAGCCGGCTGCGCCGGAATCACACACCACCTTGCCCGTGGCCGGATCCAGATGCGACGGACCCAGGTCCGCGTTGATCTTGTCCTGGTTGGGCAGGCCGCGGGTGATGGTCTGCTGCGAGAAGTGGCCATAGCTCATGCCCACGTCCCAGTTCCAGTCGTGGTTCAGCAGGTTGAAGTCACCCTTGAACCCGGTGTGGATCTGGTCGCTGGTGGTGCCGAAGTTGGCCGAGCGGTTGCCGGCGGAGACCAGGCGCGCGCGGTAGTCCAGACCGTTCCCCGAATACTCCTGGCCGAACGGGTTGTAGTAGCTGTCGGCCGAGATCACTGCGCCGTAGATCGAACCCAGCAGGGCCGGGGCCAGCTGGAAGCCGGAGCTGGTCTTGTTGTGGTACGCGTCCATGTAGGCCTGGACGTGGTCACCGAGGTTGTAGGTGCCCTTCAGCCAGAGGCTGGTGCGTTCCTGCGGGGTCTGGATCAGGTTGACCGTCGCGTAGTTGTACTTGTCGGCGTTGGTGAAGCAGTGGTAATCGGTGGCGATGTTCTGGCCGCTGGCGCCCGGATTCAGTGCCACGTTCTTGCAGTCGTACTGTCCCGGGCCGGTACCCTGATACTGGCTCGGCAACTGGATGCGGCCGTAGGCCGGGAAGCTGGAACCGCCAACGTAGGTGTAGATCGGGGTCTGGCTGCTGCCGTAGATCGAGATCGCGTTCTTGGAGAAGTCGCGGTTCTTGGCCAGCACGGCTTCGGTCTTGTTGTAGTCGACGCCGCCCATGATGCTGCCCTTGTCGGACGTCTGGCCGAACGTGAAGGTGTAACCCTTCGAGCGGCCGTCAGCATGGGAGGACTGGCCGTAGTTCACCGTGAACTGGGCGCCCTGGTAGTCCTTCTTCAGGATGAAGTTGACCACGCCGCCGATCGCGTCGGAGCCGTACACCGAGGAGGCGCCGTCGGTCAGCACTTCGATGCGCTCGATCATGTCGGCCGGGATCGAGTTCGGATCGCCGTTGATGATGCGCTTGCCGTCGATCAGGATCAGGGTGCGCTGGGCGCCGAGGCCACGCAGGCCGATCGAGGAGCCGCCGGTGCCGCCGCTGTTGTTGACCTGCGGGTTGATGTTGCCGCCGGTCACCGCCGGCAGCTGCTGCACGATGTCGCCCAGCGTGAGCTTGCCGGTGGCCTTGATCTGCGCGGCGTCGATGGTCACGACCGGGTTGGACGTTTCCAGGTCCACGCGGCGGATGTGCGAGCCGGTGACCACGACGGTCTGCAGTGTCTGCGCCTTTTCCTGGCTGGGCTTGCTGGTGTCCTGGCTGCCCGTGTCCTGAGCGAACACCGTGCCCGAGGCACCCACCGCGATGACCGCACCCAGCGAGAGCGCGAGGCGGACTGCTGAAGAAAGTTTTGAGACCCCAAGTTTCATGAAAACACCCTCCGATTAATTATTGTCGTGAGCCAGAACCCGCATGAATCCTGCCTCGAAACACCAGTCGCCCTGGTTGCCGAACCCGAGACCCCCAGCTTCCAGGGGAGCCAGAACGGGCCGATACTAACAGGCAAATAACACTATGTGCGAACCCGTACCAAAAGGCAGACCCTGCCCAGGCGGCCTGATGGTCGTCCATGCGTCTCGCGGTTTGGGCGATCATTCGCCACGCAGCCCGCCTTCCGGCGGCTACTGTATTACGTCGTGTTTACATGCTGTCAACTATTTTAAAACACGAAATTTCTTGCGTTTAGCGTCCGTTCGCCGCCGACCGCGGCGATCGCGGGATCACGCGAGCCGGGCTGCGTCCGGCAGGTTTAGTCCGTCTCCGACTCCGTCTCGGCCTCGAAGCGCAGGTGCTTCACGCTGCGTCCGTTGCGGCGCACCAATTTGAGGGCCTCGATGCCGATGCGGATGTGCGCCTCGACGAACTCCGAGGTGATTCGCCGGTCGCTGAGCTCGGTCTTCACGCCTTCCGGGATCATCGGCTGATCGGACACCAGCAGCAGCGCGCCGCAGGGGATGCGGTTGGCAAAGCCGGCCGCAAAAATGGTCGCGGTCTCCATGTCCACCGCCATGCAGCGGGTGCGCCGCAGGTAGTCCTTGAACGCCTCATCGTGTTCCCACACGCGCCGGTTGGTGGTGTACACCGTGCCGGTCCAGTAGTCGTGGCCGAGGTCGCGGATCATGGTGGAGACCGCGCGCTGCAGCTGGAACGCCGGCAACGCCGGCACCTCCGGCGGCAGGTAGTCGTTGCTGGTGCCCTCGCCGCGGATCGCGGCAATCGGCAGCACCAGGTCGCCGAGCTGGTTCTTCTTCTTGACCCCGCCGCACTTGCCCAGGAACAGAGCCGCCTTCGGTCCGATCGCGCCGAGCAGATCCATCATGGTGGCGGCATTGGGGCTGCCCATGCCGAAGTTGATCAGGGTGATGCCGTCGGCGGTGGCACTCGGCATCGGCCGGTCGCGTCCCTGCACCTCCACGCCGTGCCATTGCGCAAACAGCTCCACGTAGTGGCCGAAGTTGGTCAGCAGGATGTGCTCGCCGAACTGTTCGAGCGGCACGCCGGTGTAGCGCGGCAGCCAATTGGAAACGATTTCCTGTTTGCTTTTCATGGGTGAGGCGATGCCCGATGGGGTTGCCGGCGACGCCACGCCGGCGGGATGCCAGATCAGTCGCCCCATCTTAAGGCCTGCTCGCCCGCGCCCGGCGACGCCCGCTGCGCCGGCGTGCCATCGCGCGCGGGGGCCGGCACCGGCGGCCACCGCGCACGACCATCGGGCAAATGCCGCTGCCGCAGCCACCATGCTATGTTTTCCCTGCCATTGATGATCGGGGGGTCACGCGATGAGGATGGGCCTGGCAATCGATGCATCTTGCGACCTGCCGCAGGAGTTCCTGCAGAAGCACCGTATCGCGATCATGCCGATCACCGTGCGGCTGGACAGCGAGGTCTTCATGGACGCGCGCGACCCGGCCGAGATCCAGCGCTTCATCGACCGCCGCCTGGGCAACCGCAGCCATTCGGCGGAGACCGAACCCTGCCCGGTGGAAGAGGTGCAGAAGCTGTTCCTGGAGAAGCTGGTGCTGGAGCAGGACTGCGTGTTCTGCCTGACCATTACCGCCACCCGCAGCCCGATCAACGAGAACGTCAACAAGGCCAGCTTCGCGATCCTGAAGAACTACCGCCAGGTGCGCGAGAAAGCCGGCGTACCCGGCCCGTTCATGATGCGCGTGGTGGACACCGGCAACGTCTTCACCGGCGCGGCGCCGGCGGTCTACGAGGCGGCCCGGCTGATCGCGGCCGACGAGCCGCCGTCGACGATCCGCGAACGCCTGGTGCACATCGCCAACCACAGCTACGGCTACATGCTGCCGCGCGACCTGATCCACCTGCGCAACCGCATCAAGAAGCGCGGCGACCGCAGCGTCAGCCTGCTCAGCGCGATGGTGGGCACCGCACTGGACATCAAGCCCATCCTGCGCTGCTTCCGCGGCGACACCAGCCCGGTCGGCAAGGTGCGTGGCTTCGAGCAGGGCGCGGAGGCGCTGTTCGGCTACGTGGCGCGGCGGGTGCGCGCCGGCTTGCTGGTGCCGGTGGTCTGCGTCAGCTACGGCGGCGACCTGGAGGTACTGCCCCACTTGCCGGGCTACATCGAGCTGCGCCAGGCCTGTGAGGAGTGCGGCGTCGAACTGATGGAGGCGCCGATGAGCATCACCGGCATGGTCAACGTGGGCGAAGGCGCGGTGACCGTCGGCTTTGCCGCCGAGGAGCACGAGGCGGAGTTCTGAGCCAACCGCTCAGAAGCCGTAGTTGAGGAAGCCGCCGTCCACCGCCAGCACCTGGCCGGTGACGTAGCTGGCCGCCGGCAGGCACAGGAAGGCGATCGCCGCGGCCACCTCCTCCGGCTCGCCGATGCGCTTCAGCGGCGTACGTTCGAGCACCTCGTCCAGGTAGTCGGCGTCGGCCAGCGCCGGATCGGTGCGCTGGGTGCGGATGTACCACGGCGCAACCGCGTTGACGCGGATGCCGTCCACCGCCCACTCGGCGGCGAGGTTGCGGGTGAGCTGATGCAATGCGGCCTTGCTCATGCCATACGGCGCGCCGGTGCGCACATGGGTAATGCCGGACACCGAGCCCACGTTGACGATCGCCGCGTTGGCGTGCTGCACCAGCTGCGGGTGCGCCAGCCGGCACATCTCGAAGGCGGAGAACAGGTTCTGCTCGAAGATCGCGCGGTACTCGTCGGCGCGGTAGTCCAGCGTGGCGGCACTCTGGTTGCCGCCGGCGTTGTTGACCAGCAGCGACACCGGCGCGCCGAGGTCGGCGATCCAGTCGAACACCGCCAGGCGATCCTCGGCATCGGCCAGGTCGGCGCCGAACGCCAGCACCTCGATGCCGGCGAACTCGTCGGCCAGCTCCACCCGCACCTGCTCGAGATAGTCCTCGTCGCGCGCCACCAGCAACAGGTCGGCGCCCAGCCCGGCCAGCTCGCGCGCGGTGGCGTAGCCGATGCCCTTGCTGGCGCCAGTGATCAGGGCGGTGTGGCCGTGCAGTTGCCAGGCGTCGAGGCGGCTGTTCATGGGCGCAGCTTAAAGCGCGGGGACGGCGCCTTGCCAGCCGGCGGGCCGCGGCGGGACACTCGGCGGCGACGATGCCTCACGAGAACCGCCATGAAGCCACTGCCGCCCCTGCTTTGCGTCCTCGCCCTCGCCGCCTGCTCCGGCAAGCCACCGGAGCCGCAGGCCAAGCCCGCGCAACAGGTCGCCACGCCGTTCGACCAGATGAAGCAGGCCGAGCAGCGCGCCAAGGACGTGCAGAAGACGGTCGACCAGCAGGCCGAGGAACAGCGCAAGCAGATCGAGGCGCAAAGCCAGTAGGCGGATCAGCCCGCCTCGCCGATCAGCGCGGACGGCACAAGCAGTCCGCGTAGATGTTCGGCGCGCCCGCCTTCGCCTGGCGCAGCAGTTCGAGTTCCGGCGCCAGCGCCGGCAGCTGGGTGAACCAGTCCGGCAGGCGCACGCCCCACGACTGCAGCACGTGCAGGGCGGCATTCTGGTTGAGCCCGAGCAGGAAGCGCTCGAAGCCACCCAGCGGCGCCTCCACGTAGCGCACCGGATAGCCCTTGCCCAGCCTGGCCAGGCCGGCCGCATCGGCAACGGCGTCCCGCAGCCCACCGAGCTGGTCGACCAGGCCGCGCTCGAGCGCCTGCCGGCCGGTCCATACCCGCCCCTGCGCGATCGCGTCGACCGCTTCGTAGCTCTTGCCGCGCGCCTTGGCCACGTTGCCGACGAAGTCGCGGTAACCCTTGTCGATGATCGCCTGGATCACCGCGCCGACCTTCGGGTCGAGCGGGCGGCTGATGTCGAACGCGCCGGCCATCGGTCCGGTGGCCACGCCGTCGCTCCTGACGCCGAGCTTGGCCAGCGTGTTCGGCACCGTGTAGTACATGCCGAAGATGCCGATCGAGCCGGTGATGGTGTTCGGCTCGGCGTAGATGCGGTTCGCGTTCATCGCGATCCAGTAGCCGCCGCTGGCCGCCACGTCGCCCATCGACACCACCACCGGGATGCCCGCGCTGCGGGTCAGCTCGATCTCGCGGCGGATCTGCTCGGCCGCGTACACCTCGCCGCCGGGCGAGTTGACCCGCAGCACCAGCGCGCGGGTCTTGCGGTCCTCGCGCGCCTCGCGGATCAGCG
Organism: Rhodanobacter sp.; assembly: GCA_024711345.1. GTDB lineage: Bacteria > Pseudomonadota > Gammaproteobacteria > Xanthomonadales > Rhodanobacteraceae > Rhodanobacter. The sequence continues at coordinate 166,841 of JANJTA010000032.1, forward strand.
CCGCGGTGGATTCGCCGCCGACCGAACCGGCCGCGCGCTTGCCGCCGGCGATCTCGCCCTCGGCCACCACGATCGCCACGCCCGGCGCGAACGCGTCGCCGTCGTGCGGCAGGCCTGCGGCGTAGCGGCCGAAATCGACCTGGCGGAAGCTGTGGCCCTTGCGGTCGGCCGGCACGCCTTCCTTGCGCATCATCGCGATCAGCTCGGCACGGGTGGCCAGGCCGTCGACCAGGTGCTGGTCCAGCGCCAGCTGGGCCAGGTTGCCCTGGATGCCGGCGATGTGCTGCGGCAGGTTGTCGATGTCGTCGCGCAGCGCGGCCGGGTCGAGCTTGCGCATGGCCGCCACTTCGTCCAGCCAGCCGTCCCACAGGCCGCCCATCCAGTAGCTGTCGGCCTGCTTCGCCTCGGCCGAGGCGTGGTCGAGGATGTACGGCTCGGCCGCGCTCTTGAACTCGCCCACGCGGAACAGGTGCACGTCGACGCCGAGCTTGTCCAGCAAGTCCTTGTAGAACAGCCGGTAGTTGGCCAGGCCGGTGATCATCACGCCGCCCTGCGGGTCGACCAGCAGGCGGTCGGCGTGTGCGGCCAGGTAGTACTGGCCCTGGTCCAGGTTCACCGCCCAGGCCACCACCGGCTTGCCGGCGGCGCGGAAGCGATCCAGCGCCGCGCCGACCTCGCGCAGCGCGGCAAAGCCGCCGCCCTGCAGTTCGTCCGGCAGCAGCAGGATGCGGCTGATGCGCCGGTCCTTCGCCGCCGCGTCGATCGCGCCGACCAGGTCGCGCAGCTGCACCTGCTTGGGCTGTTCGCCGGACAGGCCGGCCAGCGCGCGCTGCAGCGGGTCGATGCTGTACTGCTCGACCAGCTGGCCCTGCGGCCGAAGCACCAGCACGCTGGCGTCCTGCACCATGCGCGCGCCCCGGCTGCCCAGCACGCCCGCGGCCAGCAGCAACAGCAGCACGCCCAGTACGCCGAAGAACACCAGGTTGAGGATCACCAGCCGCAGCAGGTTGATGCCGCGCCCGAGCGTGCGCAGGAAGGCCCAGAAGCCGTGGCGGCGGGGCGGTGGCGGCGGGGGGAGCGTCATGTAGGCGGTATCCGGAATCGTCGGGGCAAGCGTAGCCGCTCAGGCTGGCGCGGTCATCGGCAGGGGGCGGCGCCAGCGCTGTCGCCAGGCGCTGCGCCAGAAGCGGGTGAACAGCATCACCGCCGCCGCCGACAGGCCGGCGATCAGGCCGATCCACATGCCGCGCGCGCCCATGCCGTGATGGAACGCCAGCCACCAGCCCACCGGCATGCCGACCATCCAGTAAGCGAACAGGGTGATCGCCATCGGCACGCGGGTGTCCTTGAGGCCGCGCAGCGCGCCGTTGGCGGCGACCTGGATGCCGTCGGAGAACTGGAACAGCCCGGCCAGCATGATCAGCTGCGCGGCCAGCGCGATCACCTTCGGCTCATGCGTGTACAGCGAGGCGATGAAGTGTGGCAGACCCAGCATCAGGGCGGCCGAGAACAGCTGGGTGAGCAGGGTCAGGCCGATCCCGCAGAAGCCGGCGTAGCGCACGCCGCGCTCGTCGCCGCGGCCCACCGCGTTGCCCACGCGCACGGTGATCGCCATCGCCAGGCCCAGCGGGATCATGAAGAACAGCGAGGCGATGTTGATCGCCACCTGGTGGCTGGCAATCACGTCCTCGCCCAGCGTGGCGATGATCAGCGCGGTGGCCACGAACAAGCCGGCCTCAGCCAGCAGGGTCACCGCCATCGGCGCGCCGATGTGCACCAGCGCGCCGATCCGGCGCCGGTCGGGCCACTGGAAACGGTCGAACAGGCCCAGTCCGCGATAGTTGCGCCGGAACATCACGTAGACGCCGAACGACAGCATCTCCAGCCACAGCACGATCGCGGTGGCCACGCCACAGCCGTGTGCGCCCTGCGGCGGGATGCCCAGCTTGCCGAACATCAACACGTAGCCCAGCGGCACCAGCAACACCAGCCCGCCCAGGCTGAAGTACATCGACGGCCGGGTCAGCGACAGCCCTTCGGACAGGCCGCGCAGCGCGAAGTAGCAGGTCAGCGCCGGCGCGCCCCAGCTGATCGCCAGCAGGAAGCGCTGCACGTCGTGGCGCAGGCTCGGCGTCACCCCGATCAGTTCGATCAGCGGCCCGGCGTGGCGCACCGCGAACCACAGCAGCGCGCCCATGCCCAGCGCCAGCCACAGCGCCTGCTGGAACACCGCACCGACCTCACCGCGGCGGCCGGCGCCGTCCAGTTGGGCCACCGACGGCGGCACCGCCATCATCATGCCGATGCCGCACACGATCGCCAGCGACCAGATGCTGGCGCCCACCGCCACCGCACCGAGCACGTGCGCGCTGACGTGGCCGGCCAGCACGGCGTCGATCACGTTGCTGCCGACCGCGGCCAGCTGCGCCGCGATCAGCGGCAGCGCGAGGCGCACGGTAGCGCGCACCTCGTGCAGCAGATGGGCGCGTTCGGGACGGAAGGCGTTCATGGGCACAGCACACTCCAGGGCCGGTCATTCTACCTGAGCCATTGGTCACGGCCGGGCCGCCGCCGGCGTGTGCGAAGATCGGCCGCTGCACCGGCAAGGGAACCGCGATGAGGCAACTGACCCGCTACGAAGGCCTGCACTGCGCCAACTGCGGCGCCCTCATGCAGGGCGAGTTCTGCCACGAGTGCGGACAGGCGATCCACAGCGTGCTCAAGCCGATGCGCCACATGGCCGAGGAGGCGGTGGAAACCCTGCTGCACATCGACAGCCGCATCCTGCGCACGCTGCCGGCGCTGTTCCTGAAGCCGGGCCTGCTCACCCTGGAGTACTTCGCCGGCCGCCGCATGCGCTACATCGCGCCGTTCCGGCTGATGTTCGTGCTGTGCCTGCTGAGCTTCTTCGTGCTGCATCTGGCCACCTCGGCGGCGATCAGCCACAGCGTCGAGCAGCGCCAGCAGCAGGCGCTGCTCGACCGCGGCGACGACTTCGCGCAGGCCGCCAGCGCGGAGGAAGTGCGCAGGCTGCTGGAGCGCAAGACGAACGCGCTCGACGCCGTGCGGACCTTCGGCAGCGACGCGATGGCCGCGCAGGCGCTCGACGTGCAGCAACGGCTGCGCTCGGCGGCAAACCGGCGGCTGGCCGAGCTGCACGCTCCGCCGCTGCCGCCGGCGGCGGCCGCCCCGATCGAGCGGAGGGCGGCCGGCACGCGGGTGCAGCCGCTGCATGTCGCGTGGCTGCCCGCTTTCGCCAACCAGCGCTTGACCGCCGCGTTCCAGCATATCGGCGACAACCTGCATGCTTACCGGCACGGTGACGCGGCAAGCCGCGAAGCGGCCAAGGAGCGCATGGTCAACGGCGTCTTCAGCAAGCTGCCGGGCGCCATGCTGGTGCTGGTGCCGATCTACGCGCTGCTGCTGAAGCTGTTCTACGTGTTCAAGCGGCGGATCTACATGGAACACCTGATCGTGGTGCTGCACAGCCACGCCTTCCTGTTCCTGTGGCTGCTGCTGTGCACGCTGCTGAGCCTGCTGGCCGGCTGGCTGGAACCGCATGCGCCGTGGACCACCACCCCGTTGAACTGGCTGGAACGGCTGCTGGTGCTGTGGGCGCCGCTGTACCTGCTGCTGATGCAGAAGCGGGTCTACCGGCAGGGCTGGCCGATGACCCTACTGAAATTCTGGTTCATCGGCTGGTGCTACTTCTGGCTGCTGGTGCTCGTGCTGATGGTCGCGGCCGCGCTTGGCATGGCTGGCTGAGGCCACGACGCGGCGGTTTTGCACAGCGTCACCGGCCTGTCAAGGCAAGCGCCGACGTCTTGTCAATTGTGTGAACTGCAACTTACCGACATTTGCAGGCCATTGAACGCAAAGACCTTTTTTTCGTGACCAAAACCTCGTCAGAGTGTCGCCGAAGGCGTCACGGTGCGCTTTGAGGCGCCCCCTACCCCCAACATCCACAGACTTATCCACAACGTTTGTGGATAAGCGCAAAAATCTCCGGACGTTAGCCACTTACCCACGACTCCTCGACACCCGAGCAGCAAGTCCGCGCAAGTCGACCGTGGCGGTTCACCTGCCCCGGCAGCCATCGAACGCGGGCGCTCGCAGGCGGCGGTTACACTGGCCCGCCACGAGGTCGCCCATGCCCGCCGTTCTTCGCGTCGCCCTGCCGGTTCCCCTGCCCAGCCTGTTCGACTACCTGCCGCCAGCCAGCGGCGAAGCCAGCGTGGGCAGCCGGGTGCTGGTGCCGTTCGGTCGCCACCGGCTGGTCGGGGTGGTGGTGGCGATCGACGCCGAGGCCGCGGTGGACGACAGCCGGCTGAAACAGGCGCTGCGCCCGCTCGACGACGAAGCGCTGCTCGACGCCGAGCTGATGCAGACGCTGGCCTGGGCCGCCGACTACTGGCTGGGCGCCCCGGGCGAGGCCTACGCCAACGCCTTGCCGCTGGCCCTGCGCGAGCCGAGGCCGCTGCCGCCGATCGGCGACGAATACTGGTCGCTCACCGACGCCGGCCACCGCGCCCACGCCGCCGGCAACCGCCGCGGCGGCAGCAAGGCCTTGCTGGCCTTGCTGACTGCCGGCGCGCTGAGTGCACAGGAACTGGGCGAACGCCACCGCGGCTGGCGCGAGGTCGCGCGCCGGCTGGCCGCTGCGGGCCTGCTCGAGCGCAGCGAACGGCCGCCGCTCGAGCGCCCGCCGCCAGCTTCGCCGGCGCCGCCGCTCAATGACGAGCAGCAGCAGGCGGTGGCCGCCGTCGGCGCCAGCCTCGGCCGCTACCAGCCGTTTCTGCTCGACGGCGTCACCGGCAGCGGCAAGACCGAGGTCTACCTGGCATTGATCGAGCAGGTGCTGGCCCAGGACAAGCAGGCGCTGCTGCTGGTGCCGGAGATCGGCCTCGCCCCGCAGACCGTGCGGCGCCTGCGCGAGCGGCTGGGGGTGGGCGTCGAGGTGCTGCATTCGAACCTGTCCGAGGGCGATCGCGCGCGCGCCTGGCTGCGCGCCCGCGCCGGCAGCGCGCGGGTGATCCTGGGCACCCGCTCGGCGGTGTTCACCCCGCTGCCGCGGGCCGGCCTGATCATCGTCGACGAGGAACACGACGCCGCCTACAAGCAGCAGGAGGGCTTCCGCTACCACGCCCGCGACCTCGCCCTGGTGCGCGCCCGCGCGCTGGGCGTGCCGGTGCTGCTGGGCTCGGGCACGCCGTCGCTGGAATCGCTGGCCAACGTCGAAGCGGGCCGCTACCGCAGCCTGCACCTGCGCGCCCGGCCCGGCGCGGTGCAGCCACCCACGGTGCAGATCGTGGACATGCGCGCGCAGCATCTGGAACACGGCCTGTCGCCGGCGCTGCTGGCGGCGGTAGCCGAGACGGTGGCGCGCGGCGAGCAGGCGCTGGTGTTCCGCAACCGCCGCGGCTACGCACCGGTGCTGCTGTGCCACGCCTGCGGCTGGCACGCCGCCTGCCCGCGCTGCGAGCGCCCGCTGACTTTGCACGCCGGCCGGCGCCAGCTGGTCTGCCACCACTGCGACTACCGCCAGCGCGTGCCGTCGGCCTGCCCGAGCTGCGGCGCCGGCGAGCTGAAGGCGCAGGGCCAGGGCACCGAGCGGCTGGAGGAAGCGCTGCTGGCGCGGTTCCCGCAGGTGCCGGTGCTGCGCGTGGACCGCGAGACCACCCGCCGCCGCGACGCCTTTGAGGAGTTGCTGGCCACACTGCGCGACGACCAGCCGGCAATCCTGGTCGGCACCCAGATGCTGGCCAAGGGCCACGACCTGCCCAACCTCACCCTGGTCGCCATCGTCGGCGTGGACGAGGGCCTGCACAGCATCGACTTCCGCGCCGGCGAGCGGCTGGCGCAGCTGGTGGTGCAGGTGGCCGGCCGCGCCGGCCGCGCGCGCAAGCCCGGTCGCGTGCTGCTGCAGACACACCAGCCCGAACACCCGCTGCTGCGCGGCCTGCTGGCCCAGGGCTATGCCGCAGCCGCACGCGAGCTGCTGGCCGAGCGCCGGTTGATCCAGCTGCCGCCGTACAGCCATCAGGTGCTGCTGCGCGCCGAGGCGGCCCAGCGCGAGCAGGTCGAAACCTTCCTCGCCGCCGCACATGCCGCACTTCCGACCGGCGCACCGATCGAGGTCGCCGGACCGATGCCCGCGCCGATGCCGCTGCGCGCGGGCCGCCAGCGCGGCCAGCTGTTGCTGGAATCGACCAGCCGGCAGGCGCTGCACGCGATGCTGCGGCCATGGCAGCTGGCGCTGGCCGCGCTGCCTTCGGCACGCAAGCTGCGCTGGTCGCTGGACGTCGACCCGATCGACTTGTACTGAGAGGCTCTCAGCCGGCGCCGGGTTTCAACGCGCCCGGCTTCACCAGCCAGCGCACCGCCAGCATGCCCAGCTCGTAGAGCAGGCACATCGGCACCGCCAGCATGATCATCGAGGTGATGTCCGGCGGGGTAATGAAGGCGGCGATCGCGAACGCGCCGACGATGGCGTAGCGGCGGCTGGCGCGCAGCTTGTCCAGGTCGACGATGCCCACCGCGGCGAGGATCACCACCGCCACCGGCACCTCGAAGCACAGCCCGAACGCGAAAAACATCAGCATCACGAAGTCGAGGTAGTGGGTGATGTCGGTCATCATCTCCACCCCCTGCGGCGTGATCGCGGTGAGGAAGCGGAACGCCGCCGGCAGCACCAGGAAATAGGCGAACGCGCAGCCCATGTAGAACAGCACCAGCGCCGCGCCGAGCAGCGGCCGCGCCAGGCGCTTCTCGTGCTTGTACAGGCCCGGGCTGACGAACGCCCACAGCTGGTACAGGATCATCGGCATGCTGATGAACAGCGCCGCGTAGAACGCCAGCTTCAGCGGCGTGATGAACGGGCTGGCCACTTCGGTGGCGATCAGGTGCGCGCCTTGGGGCAGGCGCGCCACCAGCGGCGCGGCCAACTCGGTATACAGGCGGTTGGCGAACGGCACCAGCGCCAGCAGCACCACCAGCACGGTGGCGCTGGCCTTGAGCAGACGCGAACGCAGTTCCAGCAGATGCGAGAACAGGCCCTGCTGCAGGTCGACCTCGGGCTCAGGCGTGGCCATGCGGCGACTCCGGGGTGGGCGGCGCCGGCGCAGCGGCGGCGAACAGGTCGCCGGTGGCGCCATCCGGTTCCCCTTCCGCTACCGCCGACGGCTCGGCCGCGGTACCGACGGCCGCGGCGGGCGGCCCCGCCGCCGCGTTGGCGTCGCCAGCCGCCGGCGCGGCGTGCTGCATCTCGCGCACCTGCGCCAGCGTGGCGTCCAGTTCGCCCTGCGCCGCTTCCGCCTTGGCCGCCGCCTCGCGCGCGGCGCGCTTGATCTCCTCGATCTGCAGCTCGCGCTCCACCTCGGCGCGCACGTCGTCCCAGCCGCTGCGCATGCGTCGCAGCAGGGCGCCGGCGGTACGCGCGGCACCCGGCAGTTTCTCCGGGCCGAGCACGATCAGCGCAATCAGCGCGAGCAGCACCAGCTTGCCGAAGCTGATCTCGATCATCGCCGCAACCCGCCCGCCGCCCGCGGCTTACTTCGGGTCGCTGGAGTCGCGCTGGGCCTGCGTCGCCTTGTCAGCGGGGCTGGCCGGCGGATCGGCGCGCAGGCGCTCGGCCTCGTCCTTGCGCTTGGCCTCGTCCTCGTCGCCGTTGAGGCCTTTCTTGAAATCCCGCATGGCGTTGCCGAGGTCCGAGCCGATGTGGCGCAGCTTGCCGGTGCCGAAGATCACCACCACCACGACCAGCAGGATTATCAGATGCCAGATACTCATGAATGACCTCGAAAACGGAGTGAACCGGAAACCCATCGCGCGATGCGCGCCGGCCTTTCCGCATCAGCGTGAAGTGTACTCTTCGAGCCGGTCGCGGAAGTCGACCACGGGCGCCGGCACGTTGCTGACGCCGCCCTCGAAGATGCGCCGCGGGGTGATCCCGGCGCCGTACACCGCAGCGTTCGCATCATAGTCGATGCGCAGCGCCGAACCGTCCAGCGCCACGCCGGCGAACAGGCCGCGGCTGCGCGAGTAGGAGTAGATCTCCGCCTTCATCTGCGCGTCGGTGGAGGCGCTGGCGGTGCGCCCGACCGGGCCGGCCGCGGCGGAGGCATCGGCGCCGAGGGTGAACTTGCCGTTGACGATCGAGTCCACCCCGCGCTGGGTGCGGAACACCAGGATCACGTCGGTCGAGGATACGCCGGCCTGGAAGCCCACGCTGCCGCCGGTCATGGTGATGAAGCTGGGGTTGGACCAGGTGCCGTTCGGGCTTTTCACCGAAATCAGGCCCTCGCCGCGGCGGCCGCCGAAGATGAAGCCGGCCTTGATCATGTCCGGGATCACCGCGATCGCCCGGGCGTTTTGCAGCAGGTCCTTCGGGATCGCCTTGTCCGGCGCCTGCATGATGTCATTGAGCACGCGCACGGCGTTGCCGGCGCGCACCAAGGGCGGATCCTCGGCGTGCACGGCCAAGGCCGGCAGCAACAGGGCCAGGGCGGCCAGCAGCAGGCGTTGCAGCGGTGTCTTCAACATGGGGGCAGCTCCACTCGGGTTCGGGGGAAGGCCTGGCGCCACGTGGTGCGCCGGGCTTGTGGCAGACTGCACGGTTCCAGCAGCCACGACTGTCACGATGCCACGCAGCAACCACTATACCGGCGTTGCCGACGATTCCGACGCGCCGGCCGCGCCGGCCGTTCAGGCAGCCGTGCTGCTGGTCAACCTGGGCACGCCGACCGCGCCGACCGCCAGCGCGGTGCGGCCCTATCTGGCCGAATTCCTCGGCGATCCGCGGGTGATCGACTACCCGCGCTGGCTGTGGTGGCTGATCCTGCACGGGGTGATCCTGCGCGTGCGGCCGAAGCGTTCGGCACACGCCTACGCGCGGATCTGGGATGAACGCGGCTCGCCGCTGCGCTACGGCAGCGAGGCCTTGGCGGCCAAGCTGCATGCCGAACTGGACCGGCAGCAGCCCGGCACGCTGCGGGTGGCGCTGGCGATGCGCTACGGCGAACCGTCGGTGGCATCGACGATCGAACGGCTGCAGCGCGAGGGCGTGCGCCGGTTGCTGGTGCTGCCGCTGTACCCGCAGTACTCGGCCACCTCCACCGGCTCGGTGATCGACGCGGTGGCCGACGCCTGCAAGCAGCTGCGCTGGCCGCCGGAGCTGCGGATCATCAACGACTACCACGCCGACCCCGGCCACATCGCGGCGCTGGCGAACAACCTCGAGCGCTGGTGGGCGGCGCACGGTCGCGGCGAGAAGCTGCTGCTGTCGTTCCACGGCATTCCCGAACGCTACGCGCGGCTCGGCGACCCCTACGCGGAACAATGCCGGCGCACCGCGCAACTGCTGCGCGAGCGGCTGCGGCTGGGCGAGGACGAGCTGATCGTCAGCTTCCAGTCGCGGGTGGGCCGCGAGCGCTGGCTGCAGCCGTACACCGACGCCACCGTGCGCCAGCTGGCCGCCGACGGCGTGCGCCAGCTCGACGTGGCCTGCCCCGGCTTCGCGGTGGATTGCCTGGAGACGCTGGAAGAGATCGCGATGCAGAACCGCGACTTCTTCGTCGCCGCCGGCGGCGAGTCGCTGCGCTACATCCCCGCACTGAACGACAGCGCCGAACAGGTGGACAGCCTCGCCGCGCTGGTGCGCCGGCACCTGGGCGGCTGGCCGGAAGCGGCCGCGTGAGCGATCCGCACGAGCGCCGCATCGCGCTGCCGCACCTGGAACTGGCCGCGCAGGTCTGGGGCGGCGACGGCCGGCCGCCGCTGCTGGCGCTGCACGGCTGGCTCGACAACGCCGGCAGCTTCGCGCAGCTGGCGCCGCGGCTGGCCGCGCGCTGGCAGGTGATCGCGCTGGACCTGCCCGGCCACGGCCACTCCGGCCATCTCGCCGCCGGCGCCAGCTACCACTACCTCGACCACGTGCGGGCGGTGCTGGCTGCCGTCGACGCGCTCGGGCTGGAGCGCTATACCCTGCTCGGCCACTCGCTGGGCGCCGGCATCGCCAGCCTGGTCGCTGCGGCACAACCGGAGCGGATCGCACGCCTGCTGCTGATCGAAGGCCTCGGCCCGCTCGGCGACGACGGCACGCACACCCTGCAGCGCTTCCGCGACGCGCTGGTGCCGCCGCACGGCGCCAAGCGCAAACCGCTGCGGGTGTTCCGCGACGTCGCGCAGGCGACCAGCGCGCGCAGCATCGCCAGCAGCCTGCCCGCCGCCCAGGCGCAGCCGATCGTCGAACGCGGCCTGGTCGAAACCGACGGCGGCTGGCGCTGGCGCAGCGACCCGCGGCTGACCCGCCCCAGCGCGGTGCGCCTGGCCGAAACGCAGGTGCATGCGCTGCTGCGCGGCATCGCCGCGCCCACCGCCGTGCTGCTGGCGCAACCGGCCACGTCCTACCTGCCCGCCGCGATGATGCAGGCGCGCGCCGCCTGCGTGACGGACATCGCCGTCACCCACATGGACGGCGGCCACCACCTGCAGCTCGAACATCCGCAAGCGGTGGCCGACTGGATCGCGGCGAAGCCATCATCGTAGGCGCCCGCTGGCGGGCGATGCTTCTGCTGCGGACGTCCAAAGCAAGAGCATCGCCCGCCAGCGGGCTCCTACAAGATGGCGGGCGACTCAGGGCCGCTTGAGGCCGAGCACGTCCAGGCCTTGCTCGAAGCGGATGTCGACCGGGATATGCGCCTGGTCGAGCCGCTTCAGGTCGCCGGCCAGCTCGGCGTCGACCGCGCCCATCTGGTCGGTGAGCCGCTTGGCCGCCTCGTAGTCGCCGTCGCCCTGGATGGTCAGCAGCTTGGCCGACAGCGCGTTCATCGCCGCGGTCATCTTGTCGAAGTCGACGCGGTAACGCCCGGTTTTTTCATCGCGGCTGAACGCGCCCTGCTGCTTGAAGAAGTTGAAGCGCACCATGTTCGCCTTCGCGTGCGCATCGGACGCGCCGAAACGCACCGAGCGCAGGATGCCGGCGAGGAAGGTGACGTAGTTGTCCATCAGCTTCGCCTTGTCCAGCTCGCCCTTGTCGGCCAGCTTGGCCACCATGTACAGGCCGAGGATGTCCGCCTTGCCTTCCTCGAAGCTGGAGGCCTGGTCCTTCAGAGCCTTGCGCACGGTGCCTTTGCCGTCCAGGGTGTTCTTGATGCCCAGGCCGTGCGCCACCTCGTGGAACATGGTGTTCTGGAAGAACGCATCGAAGCTGAGATTGTGCTGCTGGTCGTCGGCGATCAGCTCTTTGGCGATCGGCAGCATGATCCGGTCGAACTTCGCCTGCATCACGTTTTCCAGCTGCAGCCGGCGCGTGCCCTTCTTCAGCTGCACCTGCTCGTCGTTGGGCAGGTTGATCGCGATGGTCTTGGCGCCGACGTTGGCGTCACCGCCGTAGTACACCGCGAAGTAGGCGTTGAGGTCGGCGTCGGAGCCGGGCTGTTCCGCCTTGTACCTGTCGGCCACCGGCAGTTCGCGCTGCAGTTCGGGCAGGTATTTGGCGAAGCGCGCCAGCTTCTTGCTCCACGCCTGGTCCTTGATCAGCACGTACGATTCGTAGCTGGCCTTGTAGCCGTACAGCTGGTCCTCGTAGGTCTCGATCGGGCCGATCACGATGTCGACCGGGTTCTTCTTCATGTCCATCCAGGCGAAGTCGCTGGCCTGGTAGTCGTCGCTGAGCAGCGCGTCGGCGCGCAGCAGGAGGTATTTCCTGAAAGCGGCATCCTTCGCCAGCTTCGCGGCCCGGCGCAGCAGGCCGGCAGTCTGCTCCAGCTCGGCCTCGTAGGCCACGTGATAGGGCACGGTGATCAGGTCATCCTCCATGCTCCTCACCAGTAGGGTATATAGCGAAGTCTTGTCCGGCGCCGGCGACTTTTCGAACTCGGCCTTGCTCATGTCCGCCGGGTAGAACTGCGCGCCGGGCGGCCGCGCGCCGATGCCGTCGACGAACGGCTTGTCGTTGTCCAGCCGGTCCCACGGGCCGTAGTTGATCTCGGCGAATTCGCGCGTGGCCGGGTCGGCGATCTTCGCCAGCAGCGCGCCCTTGTCGCCCCAGGCCTGCTGCCAGTACAGCGCGTTCATGCTGTCGGCCGCCTCGACCAGCAGCGCGATCATCTGCTTCTGCCGCGCGTCGAACTTCGACAGGTCGGCGGTGAGCTTCACCGTGGCGTAGTCGGCCAGGTGCTGCTGCACGGCGGCGCTGGGGCCGGCCGGCACCACGGGGGCGCTGGCGGCCGGGGCCGGCGCCAGTTCCTCCTTCGACACCGGCGCCGTGGCGGTGGCGCCCTGGTTGGAGGAACAGGCAGCCAGTGCCAGCAGCAGGCATGCGGGAAGCAGACGTCGAAGCATGGCGATTCCTTGGCGAAGGGTTTGCCCATGGTATCGCGCCCCATCGGTGCGATGCCCGACGTGGTACACATGCCGCGCCGCGGCCGTTCGGCTATCGTGCCCCTCCCCTTCGCCGCGCCCTGCCCATGGATCCGTCGTCGCCGACTCCCGCCGCCTCACGCCACCGGGCCGCGCTGGCGTTCATCTACGTCACCGTGCTGCTGGACATGCTGGCGTTCGGCATCATCATCCCGGTGCTGCCGCACCTGATCGAGCAACTGGCCGGCGGCGGCATCGCGAAGGCGGCGTGGTGGGTGGGCATCTTCAGCACGGTGTTCGCCATCGTGCAATTCGTGTTTGCGCCGGTACAGGGCGCGCTGTCGGACCGTTACGGCCGGCGCCCGGTGATCCTGATCTCCAACCTGGGCCTGGCGGTGGATTTCGTGGTGCTGGCGCTGGCGCCCACGCTGTGGCTGCTGTTCCTGGCGCGCATCCTGCTCGGCATGACCGCGGCCAGCTTCAGCACCGCCAACGCGTACATCGCCGACATCACGCCGAAGGAGAAGCGCGCTGCCGCGTTCGGCATCCTGGGCAGCGCGTTCGGGCTGGGCTTCATCATCGGCCCCGGCATCGGCGGCTTTCTCGGCGGCATCGCGCTGCGGCTGCCGTTCTGGGTCGCCGCGGCGCTGGCGCTGGGCAATTTCCTGTACGGCTGCTTCATCCTGCCCGAGTCGCTGCCGAAGGAGCGCCGCACGGCCCGGCTCGAACTGCACAGCGCGCATCCGTTCGGCTCGCTGCAACTGCTGCGCCGCTACCCGCAGGTACTCGGCCTGGCGGTGGTGCTGTTCCTGGTCTACCTGGCGCATTACGTGCTGCAGACGGTATTCGTGCTGTACGCGGACTACCGCTACCACTGGGGCCCGCAGGCGGTCGGCTACGTGCTGATGCTGGTCGGCGCCTGCGACGGCGCGGTGCAGGCGCTGCTCACCGGCCGGCTGGCGCCGCGCTTCGGCGAACGCCGCGTGCTGCTGGCCGGCATGCTGTTCGGGGTGGGGGCGTTCCTGGTGATGGGCGTGGCCGACACCGGCGCCGTGTTCCTGCTCGGCGTGCCGCTGCTGGCGCTGTGGGGACTGGCGATGCCGCCGATCCAGTCGATCATGACCCAGCAGGTCGACCCTTCCGAGCAGGGCCGGCTGCAGGGCGCGATCAGCAGCCTCGGCAGTTTCGCCGGCATCTTCGGGCCGTACCTGTTCGCCCAGGTCTTCGCGTTGTCGATCGCGCCGTCGTCGCCGGTCCATCTGCCGGGTGTAGCCTTCGTGCTTTCGGCCGCGCTGATGCTGGCCGGCCTGGCGATCGCCGCCCGGGTCACCCGGCGCCTGCCGGCGGCCGCGGCGCCGACGCCCGCTGAAACCGCCCCGGTCGTGCTTCACGGCGAGCTGCCCGTACCGACGGCCGCTACCCCACCCGAACCCTCCCGCAAACCACAGGAAGATCACCCATGACAATTTCCATGTACCAGGTCGCCGTTCCCGTCTTCGTCCGCGCGCTGGGCAACCTCGCCCACGTGCTGAAGAAGGGCGAGCAGCACGCGAAGTCGAAGAACGTCAGCGACGACGTGCTGCTGCAGACCCGGCTGATCCCGGACATGCTGCCGCTGATCAAGCAGATCCAGATCGCCTGCGACATGGCCACGCGCGGTGCCGCCCGCCTGGCCGGCGTGGAACCGCAGAGCTTCGAGGACAACGAGACCACGCTGGCGCAGGCCTACGACCGCATCGAGCGCTCGGTCGCCTACGTCAAGAGCTTCACGCCGGCGCAGTTCGACGGCAGCGAGACCCGTGCGATCCATCTGAAGATGCGCAACGGCGAGCTGAACTTCGAAGGCCAGGCCTACCTGCTGCACTTCGTCATCCCGAACCTGTTCTTCCACTGCACCACCGCCTACGACATCCTGCGCCAGGCCGGCACCGACATCGGCAAGACCGACTTCATCGGCAACGCCTGAAAAATGGCATGGCGCGGCGCCCCGGAAGGGGGCGCCGCCCGCCAGAGTGCCAAAGTGTGATGCACCACGCATTTTGCCGCCCGCCAGTGGCCCGCCTCCTGCAGGATGGGGAAGCAACTCCCCCACATCCCCCTTCCCGGAGCGAGCATCATGGAACAGATCAAATGCATCATCGTTGGCGGCCCGCAGCATGGCCTGGTACTGCGCCAGCTCTGGGACCGGCGCCGCCCGACCCGGTTGTGCGTGACCGCCGCCGACGGCGAGCCATGCGTCGTCGCCGCCCGCCGGCACGACCGCAATCGGCGCCCGCAGTACCTGCTGCTGCACCCGCGTGCCACCGGCGAACAGATCCTGACCATGCTGGCGGCATGAACTGACGCATCGTGTCACTCCGGGGCCGCCCCGCGTGGATGGTGGCGCCCGCCGGAAACCGGACACGATGTCGCAGGCGGGGCACGCTTGTCGGGTTCGCGCCATCGCATCGACAATAGTCGGCCGGGCCCACGCCCACTCCAGCCGACCGACCGCTCCGGGCTCCCATGCTGCGACTGACCGACCTCAAGCTGCCGCTCGACCACGGCGAGGCCGCGCTCACCGCCGCCATCCTGCGCCGGCTGGACATCGACGCCGCCGCACTCACCGGCTACACCATCGCCCGGCGCGGCTACGACGCGCGCAAGCGCGGCGCGATCGTGCTGATCTACGCGCTGGACATCGACACCCCGCGCGAGGCCGAGCTGCTCGAGCGGTTTGCCGACGACGCGCACGTGCAGCCCACGCCGGATACCAGCTACCACTTCGTGGCCAAGGCGCCGCCACGGCTCGAGCACCGCCCGCTGGTGATCGGCTTCGGCCCGTGCGGGCTGTTCGCCGGCCTGCTCCTGGCGCAGATGGGCTTGCGCCCGATCATCCTCGACCGCGGCAAGCAAGTGCGCGAGCGCACCCGGGATACCTGGGACCTGTGGCGCAAGCGCCAGCTGCACCCGGAATCCAACGTGCAGTTCGGCGAGGGCGGCGCCGGCACGTTTTCCGATGGCAAGCTGCACAGCCAGATCCGCGACCCGCAGCATCACGGCCGCAAGGTGCTCGCCGAGTTCGTCAAGGCCGGCGCGCCGGAGGAAATCCTCTACGTCAGCAAGCCGCACATCGGCACGTTCCGGCTGGTCTCGATGGTGGAAAACATGCGCGGAACGATCGAAGCGCTGGGCGGCGAGATCCGCTTCAGCCAGCGCGTCGACGACCTGCTGATCGACACCGATGCCGGCGGGCGCCGCGTGCGTGGCGTCACGCTGGCCAGCGGCGAGCAGATCCGCGCCGATCACGTGGTGCTGGCGCTCGGCCACAGCGCGCGCGATACCTTCGCCATGCTGCACGCGCGCGGCGTGCATCTGGAGGCGAAACCCTTTTCGATCGGCTTCCGCATCGAGCATCCGCAGTCGCTGATCGACCGCGCCCGCTTCGGCCCGCAGGCCGGCCATCCGATCCTCGGCGCGGCCGATTACCACCTGGTGCATCACGGCAAAGGAAGTCAGGGCGGACGCGGGCGCTCGGTGTACAGCTTCTGCATGTGCCCCGGCGGCACCGTGGTGGCCGCCACCAGCGAACCCGGCCGCGTGGTCACCAACGGCATGAGCCAGTACTCGCGCAACGAGCGCAACGCGAACGCGGCGATCGTGGTCGGCATCGAGCCGGCCGACTTCGCGCCGTTCGATGCCAGCGGCAGTCCGCTGGCCGGCATCGCGCTGCAGCGCGCGCTGGAAAGCCGCGCCTATGTGCTGGGCGGCGAAAACTACAACGCGCCCGCGCAGCTGGTCGGCGACTTC
The DNA here is from genome assembly GCA_024711345.1 of Rhodanobacter sp. Lineage (GTDB taxonomy): Bacteria > Pseudomonadota > Gammaproteobacteria > Xanthomonadales > Rhodanobacteraceae > Rhodanobacter. The sequence continues at coordinate 182,990 of JANJTA010000032.1, forward strand.
CTCGCCGGCCGCGCCTCGCGCGACTTCGGCGACGTGCTGCCGTCCTACCAGCCGGGCGTGACCCTGGGCAGCCTCGACAGCGCGCTGCCCGACTACGCGATCGCCGCGATCCGCGAGGCGTTGCCCGCGTTCGAGCGGCAGATCCGCGGCTACGCGATGCATGACGCCATCCTCACCGGCGTGGAGACGCGCACCTCCTCGCCCGTGCGCATCACACGCGACGACAGCCTGCAAAGCCTCAACACGCGCGGCCTGTATCCCGCCGGCGAGGGCGCCGGCTACGCCGGTGGCATCCTCTCGGCCGCGGTCGACGGCATCAAGGTGGCCGAAGCGGTGGCGCGGAGCCTCGCGGGCAGCCAGGTTCCGGCCGCCGGTTGATTGCGCCGCATCGCGGCCGCATCTCGATCGGATCGGCAGCATCCGCACTGCCTGCCCCATCATGAAGGAAGGTATCCCCATGTCCACGGCCGTCCCGCTTCGCATCGACTTCGTTTCCGACGTGTCCTGCCCGTGGTGCGCGATCGGGCTGGCTTCGCTGCAGCAGGCGCTGGCCAGGCTGGGCGGCGAGGTCAGCGCCGAGATCCATTTCCAGCCGTTCGAGCTGAACCCGCAGATGGCGGCGGAGGGCGAGGACGCGGTCGAGCATCTGGTGCACAAGTACGGCAGCTCGGCCGCGCAGATCGAGGCGAACCAGGAGATGATCCGCGAGCGCGGCGCGGCGTTGGGCTTTACCTTCGACATGGCGCGACGCAAGCGCGTCTACAACACCTTCGACGCGCACCGACTGCTGCACTGGGCCGGGCTGGAGGGGCGCCAGCTGGCGCTGAAGCAGATCCTGCTGCGCGCGTACTTCACCGACGGCGAGGACGTGGGCGCGCACGACACGCTGCTGCGGCTGGCGCTCGAGGCGGGGCTGGATGGCGAACGCGCGCGGCAGATCCTAGCCGGCGACGAATTTGCCGACGAGGTGCGTGCGCAGGAGCAGTTCTTCACCTCGCGCGGCATCCGTTCGGTGCCGGCGACCATCGTCAATGGCCAGCACCTGATTTCCGGCGGGCAGCCGCCGGAGGCGTTCGAGCAGGCGCTGCGGCAGATCGCCGCCGGCGCCTAGCGCCGCTCACGCGTCGGTACGGCGCGGCTCCCGCCACCGTGCGATCGGCGCCGGGCGGCCGAGCAGGTAGCCCTGGCCCATCTCGCAGCCCATCGCCCTCAGCGCATCGCGCTGGGTCGGCGTCTCGATGCCTTCGGCGATGACCTGGATGCTGAGCGCGCGTGCCAGCGCCAGGATCGCCGCCACCACCGTGGTGCTGGAGCTGTTGGCGTCCTTGTCCAGCTCCTGCACGAAGGCACGGTCGATCTTCAGGATGCGCAGCGGCAGCGAGTGCAGGTAGCTGAGCGAGGAGTAGCCGGTGCCGAAATCGTCCAGCGCCGCGCCGATGCCGATCGCGCGCAGGCGCTCCAGCGTGGCGCGCACATGCTCGGGGTTGTCCAGCAGCGCGCCCTCGGTGACTTCCAGCACCAACCGCTGCGGCGGCAGGCCGGTACGTTCCAGCAGCTGGACCAGGCGCCGGTCGAAATGCGCATGGCGCAGGTGCAGCGCCGACACGTTCACCGTCATGAAGCTGTCGCCGCGTCCGTGCTGCAGCAGCAGCCGGCAACTCAGCTCGAACAGGTGCCAGTCGATCGCCTCGATCAGCCCGCTGTCCTCGGCGATCTTGAGGAAATCGCCCGGCCGCAGCACGCCGCGCTGCGGATGGTTCCAACGGAGCAGCGCCTCGTAACCCAGCGTGCGCCCGCTGCCGTCGAGCGCGCAGATCGGCTGGAAGTACGGCTCGAACTGGCCGTGTGCCAGCGCCTGACGCAGTTCGCCTTCCAGCGCGAGCACGTCGACCACGTTCTGCGCCAGCCGCTCGTCGAACAGCTCGTAGCGCTTGCGGCCCAGCTGCTTGGCCCGGTACAGCGCGATGTCGGCGTCGCGCAGCAGCTCGTCGGCGGCGGCGTAGCGCGCGTCGCCGATGGCGATGCCCACGCTGGCGGTCACCGGCAGCTCCTTGCCGGCCACCGGCATCGGCGCGTCCAGCGATTCCAGCACGCGCTGCGCCACCGCGGTGGCCGCCCACGGCAGCTCGTCGTGTTCCAGCAGGATGGCGAACTCGTCGCCGGACAGCCGCGCCACCAGATCCGGGTGGCGCACGCAGCCGGCCAGGCGCCGCGCCACCTCCTTCAGCACCTCGTCGCCGGCCAGGTGGCCCAGGCTGTCGTTGATGATCTTGAAGCGGTCCACGTCCAGGTACAGCAGCGCGCAGGGCTGCGACGGCTCGCGCCGCATCGCGTCCAGCGCGCGGTCGATGCGCTCGCGCAGGTAGCCGCGGTTCGGCAGCCCGGTGAGCGCGTCGTGCATGACCTGGTGGCGCAGCTGGTCCTGCACGCGCTCGCGTTCGCCGATTTCCTTGCGCAGGGCCAGCGTGCGCTCTTCCACCCGCTGTTCCAGTTGTTCGTAGGCGCGCCGCAGCGACTCGGCCGAACGGCGCCGGGTAAGGCTGTTGGCGACCTGCGAGGCGACGAAGCTGAGCAGTTCCTGGTCAGCCGCGCCGTACACCACGTCGGCGCGATAGCTCTGCACGGCGACCAGTCCGATCACCTCGTCGGCCACGATCAGCGGCACGCCGAGCCAGTACATCGCCGGGGAATTCATCCGCCCCGGCGCGATCTCGCCGCGCCGCTCGAGCTCCTCGATGTCCGCGTTGTCCACCCGCAGCGCGCGGCCCAGGCGCAGCACGTATTCGCTGAGGCCGCGCGCCAGCACGCGTTCGGCCGGCGGTGCCAGCACCGCGTCCACCGAGTAGGGAAAGGTCAGCTTGAGCCGGTCGTCGGAGAGCAGCCCGATGAAGAAATTTTCCGCGTTCAGCAGTTCGCCCACCACCGCATGCACGCGCCGGTAGAAGGTGCCCTGATCGATGTCCGCGGTGGCCAGCTCGGCGATCTGGAACAGCGCGGCCTGCAGGTGCTCGGCGCGCTGGCGCTCGACGATCTCCTGCTGCAGCCCGCGGTTCGCCTCGGCCAGCTGCAGCGTGCGCCGCTGCACGCGTTGCTCCAGTTCATCCTTGCCCTGCTTGCGCTCCAGCGCGGTGAGGATGTGGCTGCCGACGAACTCCAGCAGGGCCAGGTCCTCGTCGGTGAAACCGATGTCGCGGCGATAGCTCTGCACCACCAGCGCGCCGCGCGGCTGGCCGTCGCGCAGCATCGGCACGCCGAGCCAGTCGTGGCTGTCCGGACCGATCAGGGTCACCGGCCCGACCACCTGGCTGCGCAGTTCCTCGGCATTGCCCATGCGCGCCTTGCCGTCGCGCATCACGTACCAGGTCAGCGTGTGCTCGATTGCGCTCAGCGGCATGTCCTGGCCGCCGCCGGGCGGGATCGGTTCCTGCGCGTCGACGAAGTACAGGAAGCGGATCGTGTCCGGCACCGCGTCATGCAGCACGATGAAGAAATTTTCCGCGTACATCAGCGTGCTGACGATCGCGTGGATGCCGCGCAGCATGTCCGGCATGTCGCGCTCGGAGCCGGCCAGGTCGGAGATCGCGAACAGCGCGCGCTGCAGGTTCTCCGAGCGTTCGAGCTGCTCGTGCGAATCCTTCAGCTCGGCCCACTCCAGCGCCCAGCGCAGCTGCTGGCCGGCCAGTCGCAACGGCGTTTCCAGCGCCGCGAGGAAGCGGTCGTCGGCCTCGCCCGGCTGCAACTGCAGCAACAGCAGCGCCACTTCGGGCTGCGTGCACAGGCGAACCGCCACACGGCGTCCGTCGGGGTGCCGCAGCGGCCCGGCCGTGCGGGCGACCGCCGCCAGCCACGACGCATCGGCTGGCGCGAGCGACATCGGCGGGCGACCTTGCGCAGCAACGGCCTCGCCCTGCCCCCAGTGCACGCTGGCTGCCACGCAACCCGGGCGCGCCTGCACCAGATCGGCAATGGCCGTGGCCACCTCTTCCGGCGCATGCGTGCCGATCAGCCGGGCCAGCCAGCTCAGCTGCAGCGGCCCGCCTTGCGGCGTCCCCGATCCCATGGCATCGGCATGCTTCATCGAATCCCCAAGCCCGCGCCCGCCGCCGGCGGACGGCCCGCCCGGTCGAAACCCGGCGGCCACGCCGGCATCGGACATGGCGAGCCTGCCCGCATGCGGGCCAACGCGCAATACCGATAAACTGCCCCTCTCGCGTCCGGCAGGCCACGCCATGAGCCGGCGCCGCCGTGTTTCGGCGTCATCCGCAGTGCAGGTCCCCGCTTCCATCCCATGCTCACCGACACCACCAAGGACGCCATCCGCGCCGCCTACGCGCGACTGAAGGAAGGCCTGGCCGGCTTCCGCGCGCGCGCCTCGCAGGGGCGCATGATCGCCGAGACGGCCAAGGCGTTCGCCCGCGTCGGCGGCGTGGCGGCGATCGAGGCGCCCACCGGCACCGGCAAGTCGATGGCCTACCTGATCGCCGGCGTCGAGCTGGCGCGCTTCCAGAAGAAGCGGCTGCTGATCGCCACCGCCACCGTGGCGCTGCAGGAACAGCTGGTGCAGCGCGACATCCCGCTGTACCTCAAGCTCAACGGCATCGCGGCGAAGGTGGCGCTGGCCAAGGGCCGCGGCCGCTACCTGTGCCCGCGCAACCTGCTGATGGCGGCCAACAGCGTGCATGACGCGCAGCTGGGCCTGGCCGGTTTCGAAGCCGACCTGCTGCTGTGGAACAAGCCGCCGCAGCCGCGCGACAAGCAGGCGCTGGCGAAACTGCGCGACGCGTTCGACCGCCGCGAGTGGGACGGCGACATGGACAACGCGCCGGCGCCGGTCAGCGAGCTGCTGCGGCCGATGATCACCACCAGCGCCGGCGGCTGCACCAACCGCAAGTGCGGCCAGTTCATGGTCTGCCCGTTCTTCGTCGCGCGCCGCGCGGTGGACGACGCCGAGATCGTCGTGGCGAACCAGGACCTGGTGCTGGCCGACCTCACCATGCCGGGCGAGGACGAGAGCTGGGGCGGGGTGATCCTGCCGCGGCCGGACGAGACGCTGTATGTGTTCGACGAGGCGCACCACCTGCCCGGCAAGGCGATCGACCGCGGCGCCGCCGAGGTCCATCTGGCCGCCAGCGTGCGCCAGCTGGGCCGGCTCGGCCGCCAGGTGCACGCGGCGTACTCGCTGACCGACAAGGAAAGCCTGGGCCGCCTCACGCTGGACGCCGGCGACGCGAAACTGCAGGAACTCACTGATGCGCTGGAGGAGCTGGAAAAGGAAATCCGCCTCGGCTGGCTGCCCGACCCGGCCGAAACCGAGCCGATCTACCGCGGTTCGCTCGGCCAGCTGCCTGAGCCGTGGGTGGAACACGCGCGCGCGCTCGGCCTGCTCGCCGGCGAGGTGCAGCGCTGGCTGGGCGCGGTGCGCCGCGCAGTGGTGGAGCTGACCGACGGCGGACCGACCCAGGAGGCGCTGTCGCGTGAGCTGGGCATCGCGCTGGAACGCGTCGGCCGCCAGGTGGCCTGCTGGCGCGCCTGGTCGGCCGACGATGCGGACGACGCGCCGCCGCTGGCGCGCTGGGTCACCCTGGGCGCCGACCAGCAGCTGGTCTGCCACGCCTCGGCGGTGTCTGCCGCCGGCCTGCTGCGCGAGGTGCTGTGGGGCAACGCCAGCGGCGTGTTGCTGACCTCGGCCACGCTGAGCGCCGGCGGCAATTTCCGCCACTTCGCCGATGCGGTGGGCCTGCCCGACGACGCGCTGACGCTGAGCCTGCCCTCGCCGTTCGACCTGGCCGCGCAGGCGCGGCTGGAAGTGCCTTCGATGCGTACGCTGCCCGACGCGCGCGAGGCGCACGCGGAAGAGATCAGCGCGTGGCTGGCGGAGCATCTCGACTGGGACGCCGGCAACCTGGTGCTGTTCACCTCGCGCGCCAAGCTCGACCGCGTGCTGCAGAAGCTGCCGATCGCCCAGGTGCGCAAGGTGCGCGCGCAAGGTTCGCTGGGCAAGTCGCAGCTGGTCGCCGAGCACTGCGCCGACATCGAGGCCGGCAACGGCAGCACGCTGTTCGGGCTGGCCTCGTTCGGCGAAGGCCTCGACCTGCCCGGCAAGCTGTGCGAGACGGTGGTGATCACCCAGCTGCCGTTCGCCGTGCCCACTGACCCGGTCGGCGCCACCTACGCCGAGTGGCTCGAATCGCGCGGGCGCAACCCGTTCATCGAGGTGAGCATCCCCGAGGCCACGCGATTGCTCACCCAGTACTGCGGCCGCCTGATCCGCAACGAGACCGACCGCGGCCGCATCGTGTTGCTGGACCGCCGCGTGGTCACCAAGCGCTACGGCGCCGGCATGCTGAAGGCACTGCCACCGTTCCAGCGCGTGATCGAGAGAAGCGCATGATCATCCGCCTGGCCGACTGTCCGCCGCAGCCGTGGAAGAACGGCCTGGGCCGTACCCGCGAAATCGCGGTCGAGCCACCGGGCGCGGGCATGGACGATTTCCTGTGGCGGGTCAGCGTGGCCGAGGTCGACAGCGCTGCACCGTTCTCCGCCTTTCCCGGCATCGACCGCGTGATCGCGCTGCTCGACGGCGCCGGCTTCAGCATGAGACTGGACGGCGCGCGCACGCACGCGCTGACCACGCCGTGCGCGCCATTCTCGTTTCCCGGCGAAGCGCGGGTGGAAGTGGCACTGGCCGGCGGGCCCACCCGCGACTTCAACCTGATGCTGCGCCGCGGCCGCGTGCACGGCGGCATCGAGGTGTGGCAGGAGGCCGGCGCCCGCGCCATCGATGCCGCCACCGTGCTGGTGTACTGCGCCCGCGGCGCGCTGCACGGCGCCGAGGGCATGCTGCACGCGGGCGACGCCTGGCGGCCGCCGCCCGCCGCCACGGCGCTGACCCTCGCGCCGGGCGCGCTGGCGCTGGTGGTGCGGGTCCGGGCCGCTACCTGACGATTGTCACTATGGCGCCACCCGGCGGCCTCCTATATTCGGCGTTCCCCGCCGCTAACGGAGTCGCCGCCATGCCTGTGCTGATCCTCGGCCTCGTGCTGTTCCTCGGCGTGCATTCGCTGCGCGTCTTTGCCGACGACTGGCGCAGCCGGCAGCTGGCGCGACTGGGCGAGATGCGCTGGAAAGGCCTGTACGCGCTGGTCTCGCTGGTCGGCTTCGTGCTGATCTGCTGGGGCTTCGGCCTGGCACGGCAACAGCCGGTGCTGCTGTACGTGCCGCCGCTGGCGCTGCGCCACCTCAATGCGCTGTTCACCCTGGTCGCATTCGTGCTGGTGACCGCCGCCTACGTCCCGCGCAACCACCTCAAGGCGGCCTTCGGCCACCCGATGCTGCTGGGCGTAAAGGTGTGGGCGTTCGGCCACCTGCTGGCCACCGGCATGCTGCACGACGTGGTGCTGTTCGGCGCCTTCCTGTTGTGGGCGATCGTGCTGTTCGTCGTCTCGCGCCGGCGCGACCGCCGCGCCGGCACGGTGTATCCGGCCGGCACGCTGCGCGGCAGCGTGCTCACCGTGGTGATCGGCGTGGCGGCCTGGGCGCTGTTCGCGCGCTGGCTGCACCTGTGGCTGATCGGCATGAGCCCGATGGGCTGAGCGGCAGCCGAGTGGGGTGTCGGGAGTCACCCGCGCGGCGGCCGCGGCCTGCGCTACAGTGAGCGTCGTCCAACCCTTCGCGAGGATCGCCGCATGGCTGCCTTCCTGCTCTGGCTGTTGCTGCTGGTGTTCTGCTGGCCGCTCGCGCTGCTGGCGCTGGTGCTGTACCCGATCGTGTGGCTGCTGTTGCTGCCGCTGCGGCTGGTCGGCATCACCGTGAGCGCGGTGTTCGCCTTCCTCGGCGCGCTGCTGATGCTGCCCGCCCGCGTGCTGCGCGGGCGCCCGGTCTGACCTGCACGGGCCCGTGGAGAAGCCGCACTCGCCCTCCTGCGAGCGCAACCGCGAACCGATCCTCGGCGTGCTGCGCGAGCATTTCGCCGACCGCCGGCAGGTGCTGGAAATCGGCAGCGGCAGCGGCCAGCACGCGGTGCACTTCGCCGCCGCGCTGCCGCAGCTGAACTGGCAAAGCTCCGATCGCGCGGAACACCTGCGCGGCATCCGCGCCTGGCTGGACGAGGCGGCGCTTCCGAACACGCCGGCGCCGCTGGAGCTGGACGTCGGCGGCGCCTGGCCGAGCGGCCCGTTCGACGCCGTGTTCAGTGCCAACACCCTGCACATCATGGCGTGGCCCGAGGTGCAGCAGCTGTTCGCGCAGCTGTTCGCGCACCTGCCCGCGATCACCACCGGCGATGCCGTGCTGGCGATCTATGGCCCGTTCAACGAACACGGCCGCTACAGCAGCGACAGCAACGCCGCGTTCGACGCCTGGCTGAAAGCGCGCGGCGCGCACATGGGCATCCGCGACGCCGAGGCGGTGGACGCACTGGCCGCGGCGGCGGGCTTCGCGCTGGTCGACGACGTGGCGATGCCGGCCAACAACCGCTGCCGCGTGTGGCGCCGCGGCCACGGCTGAATCGCCGCCAGGGCGGCGCGCCTGCACGCGGCCGCCGAAGCGGGTACAAAGGCGGCATGAAGGCCATCGACACGTTGACCCCCTGCCCCTGCGGCAACCCGGCCGGCTACAGCCGCTGCTGCGGGCCACTGCACGACGGCGCCATCGCCGCCACCGCCGAACAGCTGATGCGCTCGCGCTACAGCGCCTACGTGCTGCGGCGCGAGGACTACCTGCTGGCCAGCTGGCACGCCGATACCCGCCCGGCCTCGCTGCGGCTGGCCGCACAGCAGCCGCCGCCAACCTGGCTGGGGCTGGAAGTGCGCCGCCAGCAACGCGTCGACGACGACCACGCCATCGTGGAGTTCGTCGCCCGCTACCGGCTCGGCGGCGGCCGCGCGCAGCGCCAGCACGAGACCAGCCGCTTCGTGCGCGAGGACGGCCGCTGGTACTACCACGACGGCGAGCTGAAGAGCTGAGAGGTTGGGAGTTTTTCAACCTCGAAGCCCGGCCATGGACGGCCGGGCGGATCGGGCACGCAAGTGCCTGATCCGCGTGAGCGAGTCCGGACATGTGCCGGACTCGCGGCGGAAGAAAACCACAGGAAGTGGTTTTCTTCACAAGCGCTGAGGCTCAGAAACCCTGCACGCCGGCGGCGTGCAACCGGGCCGCCAGGGCACGCACCTCGGGGTGGGCGAAGAACGCGGCGAGCTGGCGTGCACGTGCCGCGCTGGCGCCGCGCGCACGCCAGCCATCTGCGTCCAGCGCGGCGCACGTCGCCCAGTCGCCGTTCGCGTCTGCCGCTTCGTCCGCCGCACCCAGCGCGCGCAGCCAGTCGGCGAAGGGCCGCCCGCGCGCTTCGGCGAACGTCTGCGCCACTGCCGCGGCGCGGTTCGCGCCCAGTCCCGGCACCGTAGCGAGTTGCCGGGTCGTCAGCGTCATCCAGTCCAGCAAGCCGTGCAGCAGGCCGGCATCCACCAGCACCTGCCAAGTGCCCGCGCTGACGCCCGCCAGTCGCAAGCCCTGCCGGCCGCCCAGCCAGGCGAGGCGTGCCTGGAACTGCTGCTCGCACTCCGGCGTGGCCTGCCAGCAGGTCAGTGGGCCATAGTGCGCGGGATCAGGTACCTCCACCGCGGCGCGTTGCGTCGCGCGCCACGCCACCGACTGCAGGCGCGGGATGGTCAGGCCGGCCAGCGCCAGTTCGACCTGGTCGCCGGGGCGGATGTCGAGCTCGCGCCAGCGCTTCAACGAACCGACGCTGACGCGCTGCACGCGATGGTCGTCCAGTTGCACCGGCGCCAGTTCCAGCACCGGTGTGATGCGCCCGCTGCGGCCCACCGTGAAGTGCACTGCGCGCACCTCGGCCAGCGCCGACGCGGCCGGATACTTCCACGCCACCGCCCAGTCCGGCGGCGACGCCGGCCAGCTCGCGGCCGGCGGCCGATGGCCCTGGCGCAGCACGGTGCCGTCGGTGGCGAACGGCATGGCGTGGCGATACCAGCGCTCGCGCCAGCGCTTCACCTCGTCCAGCGTGGCCACCGGCTGCGTGTACGCCACGCTGTCGGCCAGCCCCATCGCCGCCAGGCCGGCCAGCCGCGCCGGCATGTCGGCCGGCCCGCCGGGCCAGTCCCACACGAACAGGCCAATCTGCGCGGCGCTGTCGGCATCCAGCGCGTCGCGGGCCAGCGCACCGGCCACCGCCGAGCGCGCATTGGCGCCGCCGGCGTCGGCCTGCACGTGGCCGGGCCGGCGCCAGACCAGCTCGCCCTGCAGCACCACCCGCGCGGGCGCATTCGGCAGGCGCTTGGGGATCGCGCTGATCGCCCGCGCCTGCGCCGTCCAGTCCGAGCCGTGCAGACCGTCGCCGCGGCTGGTTGCCTGGCGCAAGCGGCCGTCCACGTAGAGCAGGGTGACCGCCACGCCATCGGCCTTCGGCTGCACCCACAGGTCGCGCTCGCCGTGCGCGTGCATCCAGGCGCCGACCGCGGCGGCATCCGGCAGCTTGGCCAGGCCGGTCTGCGCCACCGGCGAACGCACCCGGCCGCCGGCGTCGGCGAGCGGCGCCAGCGACGCCGATGCCGACGCGGGGAAGCAACGCTGCCACTCGGCGTGGCGCTGCGTGGCCTGGTCGTAAACCGCGTCGCTCACCGGCGACCGGCCTTCGACGCGGTACGCATGGTTCCAGCGGTCCAGTCGGTCATGCAGCGCGGCCAGCTCCTGCCGCGCCCGCGCCGGCGACCAATCCGGGCAAGCGGCCGCGTGCGCCGCGCCGGCCATACCGGCGAGCAGGACCAGCGATAGGCAAATCGTGCGCATGCGACGCTCCGTTCCGTGGATGGCGTCGGCGAAGCTAGCCGACGCGCGGCGCGGCGGCCAGGCGGCGGCGCGCGCGGCGGCACGTAGGCGCGCGACCTCAGTCGCTGGCGGGCGGCAACGCGCCGAAGCGCAGTAGGGTCTGGCCGTGATAGCGGCCGTTCGGCCCGAAGCGGCGCTCCACGATCACGCCGCGACCGTCGTAGTCGATCGCCACCACGGTGCTGGCGCGGGTGCCGTACTGTTCGCCGCGGATGAATGCCGGCGACAGCAGGCGCTCGCGTTCCAGCCCCACCCCGGTGTCGGGCAATTGCGTATCGGGTGCCTGGCGTTCATCGGCAAGCGCCTCGAACAACGGCGCGAAATCCGTGTCGTCGCCGGCGTCGATCCACTGCTGCAGCCGCTGCATCAGCGTGCGGGTCTTCGGCCATGGCGTGTTGAAGTCGGCGTTGGACAGGCCATGCACGCCCGGCGTCACCGCCTGCGCGCGCGGGTCGGGGCGGTTGCCGAGATAGAACGCCGCGCGCGCATCGAAGGTGAGCAGATTGAACGGCCGGTAGTCGGCGGCCGCGCGCAACAGCTGTTGCGCATGGGTGGCGGCATCGGCGTCGCCGCGCAGGTAGTCGCTGGCCAGCAGGCCACGCGAGGCACCGAGTTGCGGGTCGCGCGGGTCGCGCACGTTGGTCACCACGCAGCAACGCCCGCCCTCGGCGACGCCCAGCCAGGTGCCGCCGGCCTCGAGGTCGCGGCCACCGACGATCGGCGCGTCGTCCCAGCGCGCCAGCGCCGCGCTGGGTCGTGCGTGGAACTCGTCGCGGTTGCCCGCCAGCAGCAGGCGCCAGCGCGGATGCGATTCCCAGGCGAAGGCGATCAGGCACATGCGCGCAACCTACGCCATGCAGGCCACCGCTGCCAGCGGAAGCGCGGCAAGCATTCGCGCGATCGAGCCGGCCGCCTCGCGTCCGTCGTGCACCGCGCGCACCACCAGGTCGGCGCCACGCATGTTGTCGCCGCCGGCGAAGATCTTCGGGTGGCCGGTCTGGAACGGCAGGGCGCCCGGGCCGCCGGCGCGGATGCGGCCGACGGCATCCCGTTCGATGCCGTAGTCGGCGCACCACGCCGGCGGACTGGGGCGGAAGCCGAACGCCTGGATCACCACGTCGGCGCGCAACTCGGTTTCGCTGCCGTCGACGTGCTGCAGCCGCGCGCGGCCGTCCGCGTCGCGGCCCACCTCGGTACGCACCAGGCGCACGCCGCGCACCCGGCCCTGCTCGCCGAGCAGGGCCAGCGGCTGGTGATGGAACAGGAAACCCACGCCTTCCTCGCGGCTGTAGGCGATCTCGCGGCGCGAGCCGGGCATGCTGGCCTCGCCGCGCCGATAGACGCAGGTCACCGAAGCGGCGCCCAGGCGCACCGAGGTGCGGTTGCAGTCCATGCCGGTGTCGCCGCCGCCGAGCACGACGACATGCTTGCCGTTGAGGTCGAGCGCCGGCGGTACCGGCTGGTCGTCGAGCAGGCGGTTTGCGTTGGCGATGAGGAACGGCAGCGCGTCGTGCACGCCGTCCAGCTCGCGCCCGGGCAGCTCGCCGTCGACGAAGGTGTAGGCGCCGGTGCCGAGGAACACCGCGTCGTAGTCGGCCAGCAACTGCTCGAACGCGAGGTCGCGGCCGATCTCCACGTTGAGGTGGAAGCGCACGCCCATGCCTTCGAGCACTTCGCGGCGGGTGTGGATCACCGTCTTGTCGAGCTTGAACGGCGGGATGCCGAAGGTGAGCAGGCCGCCGATCTCGCGCTGGCGATCGAACACGTCTGCCGCGATGCCGGCGCGGCGCAGCCGGTCCGCGCAGGACAGCCCGGCCGGGCCGGCGCCGACCACCGCCACGCGGCGGCCGGTCTCGACCACGCCGGAAAGATCCGGCCGCCAGCCCTGGCGGAACGCCTCGTCGGTGATCGAGCGCTCGATGCTGCCGATGGTCACCGCGCCGAAGCCGCCCTGCTCCAGCGTGCAGGCGCCTTCGCACAGGCGATCGTGCGGGCACACGCGGCCGCAGATCTCCGGCAGCGGGTTGGTCTCGTGCATCAGCGTGGCCGCCTCGAACAACCGCCCGTCCTGCACCAGCTTCAGCCAGTCCGGGATGTAGTTGTGCACCGGGCAGGCGTGCTCGCAGTACGGGTTGCCGCAGTCCAGGCAGCGCTCGGCCTGGCCGACCGCGGCGGGTGGCGCGAAGTCGCCGCTGATCTCGCCGTAGCCGAGCACGCGGATCGCCACCGGCACCGCCTTGGGCGGCTGACGCGGCAGGTCGAGGAAGCGGAACAGTTTGTCGTTCATGCTGCCCTCCGCAGTTCTTCCGCCAGGGCAGCCAGGCTGGCGGCCTTCGGCTTGACCAGCCAGAAGCGCTGCAGCAGGCCGCGGAAATCGCCCAGCAGGCGTCGCGCCCACGCGCTGCCGGTGAGCTCGGCGTGGCGCGCGATCAGGCTGCGCAGGTGCTGCATGTGCTGCTCCATGCCCTCGGGCGAGATGCGCACGATGTCGACCAGCTCGTGGTTGTAGCAATCGACGAAGTTGCGCTCGAGGTCGAGCACGTAGGCGAAGCCGCCGGTCATGCCGGCGCCGAAGTTCAGCCCACAGGCGCCGAGCACGGCGACCACGCCACCGGTCATGTATTCGCAGCAGTGGTCGCCGGCGCCCTCGATCACCGCCAGCGCGCCGGAGTTGCGCACGCCGAAGCGCTCGCCGGCGCGACCGGCGGCGAACAGCTCGCCGCCGGTGGCGCCGTACAGGCAGGTGTTGCCGAGGATCGCCGCGTCCTGGCTGGCGAACGGCGATTCCGGCGACGGCCGCACCACGATGCGCCCGCCGGCCATGCCCTTGCCGACGCCGTCGTTGGCCTCGCCGGTGAGTTCGATCTGCACGCCGCCGGTATTCCACGCGCCGAGGCTCTGTCCGGCGCTGCCTTCCAGCTGCAGGGTGATCGGCTCGGGCATGCCATGGTCGCCCCAGCGTCGCGCCACCTCGCCGGACAGCCGCGCGCCGATCGCGCGGTCGGTATTCTCGATCGCATAACGGAAGGTGCCGCCGGCACCCAGTTCGACCAGCGGCGCGGCATCGCGGGCGATGCGCGTGGCCAGCGCCGCCTCGTCGCGCAGCGGGTTGCGTGCCATCGTGCAGGCGCTGTCCACGTCGGCGCCGAGACCGTCGGCGACGATCAGGCGCGACAGGTCGAGCCGCCGCTGTACCGGCGTGGCGCCTTCGGCCTGGCGCAGCAGCTCGCTGCGGCCGACCAGTTCGCCGAGGCTGCGCACGCCGAGTTGCGCCAGGTGCCCGCGCACGTCCTCGGCGAGCAGGCGGAAGTAGTTCATCACCATCTCGGGCAGGCCGGTGAAGTGCTCCCGGCGCAGCGTCTCGTTCTGCGTGGCGATACCGGTGGCGCAATTGTTGAGGTGGCAGATGCGCAGGTAGCGGCAGCCCAGCGCCGCCATCGGACCGGTACCGAAGCCGAAGCTCTCGGCGCCGAGCAGCGCGGCCTTGATCACGTCCAGGCCGGTCTTCAGGCCGCCGTCGGTCTGCAGCCGCACGCGGCCGCGCAGGCCGTTGCGGCGCAGGGTCTGCTGCGCCTCGGCCACGCCCAGTTCCCACGGCGTGCCGGCGTACTTGATCGAGGTGAGCGGGCTGGCGCCGGTGCCGCCGTCGTGGCCGGAGATGGTGATCAGGTCGGCGCCGGCCTTGACCACGCCGGCGGCGACCGTACCCACGCCGGCGTGCGAGACCAGCTTCACCGAGATCAGCGCGTCGGGGTTCACTTCCTTCAGGTCGTGGATCAGCTGCGCCAAGTCCTCGATCGAGTAGATGTCGTGGTGCGGCGGCGGCGAGATCAGGCCGATGCCGGGCTTGGCGTAGCGCAGCCGCGCGATCAGCTCGTTGACCTTGTGCCCGGGCAGCTGGCCGCCCTCGCCGGGCTTGGCGCCCTGCGCGATCTTGATCTGCAGCACCTCGGCATTGACCAGGTATTCGGCGGTGACGCCGAAGCGGCCGGAGGAGACCTGCTTGATCTTCGAGCTCTTCTCGGTGCGGTAGCGCGCCGGGTCCTCGCCGCCCTCGCCGGAATTGCTGCGCGCGCCGAGGCGGTTCATGGCGATCGCCAGCGCCTCGTGCGCTTCCGGCGACAGCGCGCCGAGCGACATGCCGGCGGAATCGAAGCGCTTGAGGATCGCCTCGACCGGCTCGACTTCATCGAGCGGCACCGGCGCGCCTGCCGGCTGCGGCAGCAGCAGGTCGCGCAGGGCGGACGGTGGGCGCGCGTCGACGCATTGCGCGTAGCGGCGGTAGTCGGCCATCGCGCCGCTGCGCACGGCGGCCTGCAGCGTGTCGATCACGTCCGGGTTGTACATGTGGTACTCGCCGCCGTGCACGAACTTGTAGATGCCGCCGGCGCGCAGCGGCTGCGCCTCGTTCCACGCCTCGGCGGCGAGCAGGCGCGCATCGTGCTCCAGCTCGGCAAAGCCGGCGCCGCCGATGCGCGACGGCGTGCCGGCGAAGCACAGCGCGACCACTTCCGGCGCCAGGCCGACGATCTCGAACAACTGCGCGCCGCGATAGCCGGCGATGGTGGAGATGCCCATCTTCGACAGGATCTTCAGCAGCCCCTTGCGGATGCCGCGGCGGTAGCTGCGGCCGATCTCGCGCGGCGTGCCGTCGCCGCGCTTGAGGTGGCCGTCGCGGCCCAGCTCGAACAGGCTTTGATACGCCAGCCACGGGTAGACCGCGGTGGCGCCGAAGCCGATCAGGCAGGCGAACTGGTGCGCGTCGCGCGCGGTGGCGGTTTCCACCAGCAGGTTGCACTGGCAGCGCAGGCCGGCCTCGATCAGATGCGCGTGGATCGCACCCACCGCGAGCAGGGCGTGCGCCGGCAGGGTGTCGCGGTTCGGGTAGCGGTCGGTGATGAAGACCATGCCGGCGCCGTGGCGCACGCCCTGCTCGGCTTCGCGGCAGAAGCGGCGCAGCGCCGCTTCCAGGCCTTCCTCGGGGCGGTAGCACAAGTCGATCTGCACGGTGGCGTGGACGAACTGCGGCAGCGCCAGCAGCTGGCGCAGCTTGCGCTGCGAGCAGATCGGCGAGTTCAGCAGGATCTGCTTGGCGTTGTCGGCCGACAGCTCGAACAGGTTGCCCTCGCGGCCGAACTGGGTGACCAGCGACATCACCAGCCGCTCGCGCAGCGGATCGATCGGCGGGTTGGTGACCTGGGCGAAGCCCTCGCGGAAGCGGTCGAACAGCGGCCGCACCTGGCGCGACAACGCCGCCATCGGGGTGTCGTCGCCCATCGCGCCGGTGGCCTCGGCCTCGGTCTCGGCCAGCACCTTCAGCACGCTCTCGCGTTCCTCGCGGCTCAAGCCGTACAGCTTCTGGTAGCGGCGCAGCACCGGCGCCGGCAGCGGTTCGGCGGCGAGGCTGGGATCGATCAGGTCCGATTCGAGGTAGCTCACGCCGGCGCGCAGCCAGTCGCGGAACGGCGCGCGGCTCTTGTTGATCGCGTCGATGTCGGCGTCGTGCAGCAGGCGATGGTTGGCGAAATCCACCGCCAGCATCTGGCCCGGGCCAAGCCGCCCCTTGGCCACCACGCGCGCGGCCGGCACGTCCCACAACCCGGCCTCGGAGGCGACGATCAGCAGGTTGTCGTCGGACAGCGCCCAGCGCGCCGGGCGCAGGCCGTTGCGGTCCAGCGTGCAGGCGGCGTAGTGACCGTCGCACATGACCAGCCCGGCTGGGCCGTCCCACGGTTCGCTGTGCAGCGCGTAGTACTCGTAGAAGCCGCTGAGGTCCTCGTCCAGATCCTCGCGCGCCGCGTACGCCGGCGGCACCAGCACGCGCATCGCGGTGAGCATGTCCAGGCCGCCGGCCAGCAGCACTTCCAGCGCGTTGTCCAGGCTCTCCGAATCGGAGCCGTCCTGGCGCACCAGCGGGCCGAGGTCGGTGAGGTCGACCCGCGGCGAGCGCAGCACCGCCTCGCGCGCCTGCATCCAGCGGCGGTTGCCGCGGATGGTGTTGATCTCGCCGTTGTGCGCGAGCAGGCGGAACGGCTGCGCGAGACGCCACTGCGGCGTGGTGTTGGTGGAGAAGCGCTGGTGGAACACCACCGCGTCGCTGGCCAGCGCCGGATGCGAGAGATCGGCGAACACCTCGCGCAGTCGGCCCGGCGCGGCCATCGCCTTGTAGCCGATCACGTGGGCGGACAGGCTCACCACGTAGAACTGCGGGTCGTGCACCAGCGCGGTCTCGGCGCGGCGGCGCGCGCGGAACAGCGCGCGCTCGAACGCGGCGTCGTCCATGCCGGCGGCGGCATTCACGAATACCTGGCGCACGCGCGGCCGGCTGGCGCTGGCGAGCGGGCCGCAGGCTTCGGCGTTCACCGCCAGCTCGCGCCAGCCGGCCAGCACCAGGCCGGCTTCGGCCAGGTGCCGTTCGAAGGTGGCCGCCGCGGTTTCGCCGCCGGCCGGATCGAGGAATACCAGCCCGGCCGCGAAGTGCTCGCCCGGCACGATGCCGTCCGCTGCGGCCACTGCGCGCAGCCATTCCGCCGGGCGATGGATCAGCACGCCGCAGCCGTCGCCGCTGACGCCGTCGGCGTTCACGCCGCCGCGGTGGGAGAGTTTCGCCAGGGCCGCGAACGCGGTGTCGACCAGCGCGGCGCTGGCGCGGCCGTCGACCTGCGCGACCAGGCCGAAGCCGCAGCTGTCGTGTTCGAACGCCGGGTCGTACAAGGTCGCCGAGCCGCTCGCCGCCATCTCACCCTCCGCGCTGCGCAGGCTGCCGCGATGCCGAAGGCACCGATCGTTTTGCGCAGGAGCGATTCCGACTAAAGCACAATTGCTGCGGCGCGTCAAAATATTTGTTTGGACGGCTAGACTGCCATCCGGAAAGCGTGAGCGGTGGAGCTACCGCAAACCCGGCCACACCGCCCCGACACCGGCACTGACCGGCGGCCCGACGATCGGGTGCGCCGAAGCGCGTCATGACGCCATCCCGGCGGGCGCCGCGGCAGCCGCCGCGTCTCGCCCCGGCCGGCCCGCTCGGGGATAATCCACCCCCATGCCCATACCCGCCCGTCTCGCCGCCCGCCCCGCCCACTACCTGCTCCTCGCCGCGCTGCTGGGCTGCCTGGCCGGCACCCCGCTGCACGCGCGCCAGGACGGCAAGAGCCGCAGCGAGCAAGCCGCGGCCAAACACAAACTGGCCGAGCTGCAGCAGAAGATGGACGCGCTGGCCAAACAGCAGGCCGATACCGCCAGCCGGCGCGACCGCGCCAACGCCGAGCTGGCCCGGCAGGCCAACGCCCTGGCCAGCGCAGCGCGCGCGGTGCATCAGACCGATGCCGAGCTGGCCGCCAAGCAGCAGCAACTGGACCAGCTGCAGCAGCAACGCACCAGCCTCAAGCAGACACTGGACAGCCAGCGCGCCGCGATCGCCGACCTGCTGCGTGCCACCTACGCGCTCGGCCACGGCTCGGACCTGCGCCTGCTGCTGGGCGACGAGGACGTGGCGCGCATCGCCCGCGCGCTGGTCTACTCGAAATACTTCCAGCAGGACCGCGTGCAGCGGGTACAGCGGCTGATGGGCGACCTGGCCAGGCTGCAGGAACTGGAGCAGGCGATCGGCGCCGAACAGCAGGCCTTGCAGGCGACCAGGATCCAGCGCGAGCAGCAGGCCGCCGTGCTCTCCCAGCAACGCGCCGCGCAGCAGAAGCTGGCCGCCGAGACCGACGCCCAGTACCAGGACCAGGCGCAGCGCCTGGCCGCGCTGAAACAGGACGCGCAGGCGCTCAACCGCCTGCTCGACAAGCTGCAGAAGGCGATCGACGAAGCCGCCGCCCGCGCCGCCGCCGAGCGTGCCGCGGCGATCCGCAAGCACCCCGGGCGCAAGCCGCCACCGCCGCTCGAGGTCGGCGGCGCCAGCGCCAACATCCGCGGCAACCTGCCGTGGCCGGCCAGCGGGGTGGTCAACAGCTACGGCAACGGCGTGCTGATCAAGGCCGCCGGCGGCAGCGAGATCCACGCCGTGGCGCGCGGCCGGGTGATCTACGCCGGCTTCCTGCGCGGCTACGGCATGTTGCTGATCCTCAACCACGGCAACGGCTGGATGAGCATGTACGGCAACAACGAGACCCTGCTGCACGACGTCGGCGACCAGGTCGACGCCGGGGCGGCGATCGGCACCGCCAGCCCGCCGACCGGGGTCAACACCGGCGTCTATTTCGAGCTGCGCCGGAACAATCAGCCGGTCGATCCGCGCAGCTGGCTGAGCCAGCACCGTTGACGCGCTCGCCGCCGCATCGCAGGCTAGCCGCACATTCACACTGAATTACCCCGGCGTCTGGTTGTCTCATGCCTGACCACTTTTCCCGTCGCGCTCCGGCGCGACGCTGTCCGCTGCACGGAGTGACACCCATGCGTCTTTTCCCCTCTGGCGCGCCGCTGGGCCTGGCGGCCCTGTTGCTGGCCGCCCCGTTCCTGCTGGCCACGCCGAAGCTCTGCGCGCAGAACGCGCCGGCCGGCGCGGCCGCGCCGGTCGAGCTGCCCGCCGCCACCAGCAGCGCCGCGGTTCCCGCCACCGCCGGCAGCGTCGACCAGGTGGACCTGGACGACATCCGCAACTTCAGCCGCGTCTACGAGGTAGTGCGCCAGGCCTACGTGGAGAAGGTCGACGACAAGACCCTGATGAAGGCGGCCATCACCGGCATGCTCAGCGGGCTCGACCCGCACAGCGAGTACCTGGACAAGGACGGCCTGGTCCAGCTCAACGAGGACACCACCGGCGAGTACAGCGGCCTCGGCATCGAGGTGCTGCAAGTCGACGGCGGCCTGCGCATCGTCTCGCCGATCGACGATACCCCGGCCGCACGCGCCGGCATCAAGCCGGGCGACAGCATCGTCAAGATCAACGGCACCGTGGTCGACGCGCAGAACGTGGACGAGATGTTCAAGCAGCTGCGCGGCAAGCCGGGCAGCAAGGTCGACCTGACCATCGTGCACCAGAACAGCGACAAGCTGATCGACCTGCACCTGGTGCGCGAGAACATCGCGATCAGCAGCGTCAAGGTGCGCGAACTGGAGCCGGGCTACGCCTACGTGCGGATCAGCCAGTTCCAGAACGACACCGCGGGCGACCTGGAGAAGAAACTGGGCCAGCTGATCGCAAAGAACGGGGCACCAAAGGGCGCCGTGCTCGACCTGCGCAACAATCCCGGCGGCCTGCTCACCGCGGCGGTGGGCGTCAGCGACGACTTCCTCGACGCCGGCACCATCGTCACCACCCGTGGCCGGCTGCAGGACGCCAACATGAGCTTCAAGGCGCATGCCGGCGATCAGCTCGACGGCGCGCCGCTGATCGTGCTGACCAACAACGGCACCGCCTCGGCCGCGGAGATCGTCTCCGGCGCGCTGAAGGACAACCGCCGCGCGCTGATCATGGGCCAGCGCACGTTCGGCAAGGGCGTGGTGCAGACGGTGTTGCCGCTGGACGCCGACCATGCGGTGAAGATCACCACCGCACGCTACTACACGCCGAACGGCACCTCGATCCAGGCCGAAGGCATCAAGCCGGACATCGCGCTGGCCGACCTCACCGTGAACGAGTCCGACCGCGGGCCGGCGCTGATCAGCTCGGAGGCCGACCTGCCCAACCACCTGGCCAACGAGAAGGCCAGGGCCGGCACCGACATCAACGACGACGGCAGCGCTGCCGACGCCAAGCTGGCCACCAGCGACTACGCGCTAGCGCAGGCGCTGAACGTGCTCAAGGGCATGGCGCTGCGCCAGCCCGCCGCCGCACGGCGCTGAGCCGCGCACGCCAACGACGCGGAAACGAAAACGGCCCCTCACGGGGCCGTTTTTCTATCGGGTCGTGCCCGGACGCGCCGGCTCAGGCCGCCGTCGCAAACAGGCCGCGCATCTTCTTCATCGCATTCGCCTCGATCTGGCGGATGCGCTCGGCGGACACGCCGTACTCGTCGGCCAGATCCTGCAACGTGGCCTTGTTGCCGTCGTCCAGCCAGCGACGCTGGATGATGTCGCGCGAGCGCGGGTCCAGGTGGCCGAGCGCGTCGCTCAGGGTCTCCATCTGGTTATCGGCGTAGTCCTCGTCGGCCACGTTCTGGTACGGGTCGGCGCCGTCGTCGATCAGGAACGCCGCCGGTGCCGGCTTGGCGTCGTCGTCGGCGTCGACCGGGGCCTCGAAACCGATGTCGCGGCCGGACAGGCGCGATTCCATCTCGCGCACGGTCGCCTCGGGCACGCCCAGGTCCTTCGCCACCGTGCTCACCTCGGCCGCGTTCATCCAGCCCAGGCGCTTCTTGCTCTTGCGCAGGTTGAAGAACAGCTTGCGCTGCGCCTTGGTGGTGGCGACCTTGACGATGCGCCAGTTCTTCAGGATGAACTCGTGCATCTCGGCGCGGATCCAGTGCACCGCGAAGCTGACCAGGCGCACGCCCTGGTCGGGGTCGAAGCGCTTGACCGCCTTCATCAGGCCGATATTGCCTTCCTGGATCAGGTCGGCCAGCTGCAGACCGTAGCCCGAGTAGCCGCGCGCCACGTGGACCACGAAGCGCAGGTGCGACATCACCAGCTTCCTCGCGGCGGCCAGATTGGCCTCCTCGATGTAGTCACGCGACAGCGCCTGTTCCTCTTCCTGGCTCAGCACCGGAATGCGATGGACCGCGGAGATGTACGCGTCCAGGCTGCCGACGACGCTGGGCAGATTGCTGGGGGTGATCGCCAAGGCTTGGGACATGGATGAAACCTCCTGCATGACATCAAAGTTTAGCACTCGGGTGCTTGGAGTGCTAAAGCACGGGGTTGGTTCCGTGCTTTTAATGAACCGAATAGTACAGATATCCCCTGCCCTTGTCCAGCACCCCGTCCGGTTCGACGTGAGGCTGATCGGGCGGCGTTCAAGCGGGCGTGAACTGGCCCTGCAAGGCGGCGCGCGGCGGCAACGACCAGTCAAGCGGCGCGTGGCCGTGCGCTTCCAGGTAGCGGTTGGCGGCGGAGAAATGCCCGCAGCCAAGGAAGCCGCGGTGGGCCGACAGCGGCGAGGGATGCACACTCTTCAGCACGCCGTGGCGACGGGTGTCGATCAACTGGCCCTTGCGCTGGGCGTAGCTGCCCCAGAGCATGAACACCAGGCCGTCGCGCTCGCGGTTGAGCGCATCGATGGCCGCATCGGTGAAGCCTTCCCAGCCCTTGCCCTGATGCGAGCCGGCGCGGCCCTCTTCCACCGTCAGCACGCTGTTGAGCAGCAGCACGCCGCGGTCGGCCCACGGCGTGAGGCAGCCGTGGTCGGGGCGCGGGATGCCGAGGTCGCGCTCGATCTCCTTGAAGATGTTCTCCAGCGACGGCGGCACCCGCACGCCGGGGCGCACCGAGAAGCACAGGCCGTGCGCCTGGCCCGGGCCGTGGTACGGGTCCTGGCCGAGGATCACCACCCGCACCGCCTCGAACGGGGTATGCGCGAACGCGGCGAAGATCTCCGGGCCGGGCGGGTAGATGCGCTTGCCGGCCTGCTTCTCCGCGCGCAGGAACGCGGCCAGCGCCTGCATCTCCGGGCGCAAGAGGTAGTCGCCGATGCGCGCCTTCCACGACGGTTCCAGCCGGATCTGCGCCGCGTCGTTCATGCCTCGGCGGCGTGGTCGCGCAGATGCCTGGCCACGCGCAGCTGGAACAGCAGCTTGGTCACCAGCAGTTTTTCCTCGACCGGCTTCTCGACCAGGTCGTTGGCGCCGGCCTTGATCAGCGCGGCCTGATTGGCCGGGTTCTCGTCGCCGGTCATCACCAGCACCGGCAAGCGGCCCTTGCCGTAGCCGAATTCGCCGCGGACGTGCTTGAGCAGGTCGCCGCCGGTCAGCTCGCCCTTCAGGCTGACGTCGGTGAGCACCACGTCGGCGCCCACCTCGCCCTGCACCTTCGAGGTTTCCAGCAGGGCCAGAGCGTCCTCCACGCTGACCACGTGGCGTACGGTCAGACCGATCTTCTCCAGCATGCGGCGGGTGGCCAGCGCCACCACGCGGCTGTCCTCGACGTACAGCACCACGCCCTCGGCGGTGTCGTCCGGCCGCACGTAGCCGCGGATGAACTCGGCCAGCGCCTGGAAGCCCAGCGCCTTGTCGAAGTAGTCGGTGACGTGCTCGCCCAGCGAGCGGCGATGCAGCCGGTCCTCGACGTCGCCGGACACCACCACGATCGGCACGTAGGCCTGCGGCGCCGACTCGCGCACGAAGCGCGCCAGCTCCAGCCCGTCCATGTCGGGCAGGCGCAAGGCGATGGTGATGAAGTCGAACACGCCCTCGCCGAGCACCTGTTGCGCCTCGGCGCCGCTGCCGCAGCCGACCACCTCGACGCCGGGCAGCTCGGCCTGCAGCACGCGGGTGATCAACTGGCGCACCACGCGCGAACCGTCGACCACCAGCACCCGCGGCGCCTCGGTCAGCAGACGGCTGCTGATATTCGTACTCATGCCCTAGCTCACCCACCCGAACCGTGGCTGTCCCTCGCCGATGAACCCGCGGGCGCAACCGCTGCCCCCGCCGCAACCGGAGATAGTGCACCGGATCCGGCATCGACCGCTGCGATTCAGGTCACTCCGGCGCAAGTGCATCATGCCGCCTTGCGCAGTTGCCACGCACTGACCAGCCGCGCGCCCAGCCAGCCCAGCGCCGCCGCGACCAGCGGCACCGCCAGCAGCAGCCATGGCGGCAGGCCGCCGATCTGCAGCTTGCCGTCATAGGCCTGGCTCAGCTGCGCCACCGGCGCGGCCAGCGCCAGCTCGATCGCCACCGCCAGCAGCGCCGCCAGGATGCCGCTGAACAGGCCGTACCAGATCCCCGCATACAGATAGGGCCGGCGCACGAACGCGCCGCCGGCGCCGACCAGCAGCAGCACGCCGATCTCCTCGCTGCGGCTGGCGATGTCCACCCGCACCGTGTTGCCGACCACCAGCAGCGCCGCCAGCGCCAGCAGCGAAGCCAGCACCAGCACCACGCGATTGCCCACGCCGAGCAAGGCGTCCAGCCGCTGCCGCCAGCTGCCGCTGTCCTGCACCAGGTCGACGCTGCGCAGCGTGCGCACGTCGGCCACCAGCCGTTCCAGCGCC
Source organism: Rhodanobacter sp. (assembly GCA_024711345.1). Classification (GTDB taxonomy): domain Bacteria; phylum Pseudomonadota; class Gammaproteobacteria; order Xanthomonadales; family Rhodanobacteraceae; genus Rhodanobacter. The sequence goes on from JANJTA010000032.1 coordinate 206,925, forward strand.
TGCGCGCTCACGCCCGCCCGCGGCTGCAGCTGCAACACGTACGGCAGCGGGTTGTCGTCCAGCGCGTCGAGGGCGCCGGAGAAGCCTTGCATGTGCGCCAGCTCGTCCAGGCCCTGTTGCGGCGTCTTCACCGTCACCGTGGCCACTTCGGGGCGATCACCGAGTTGCCTGGCAAGCAATTGCGCCTGCGGTGCGGTCTGGTCCGGCTGCAGGAACACGCTGATCGTCTGGCTCCGGCCCAGCGCATGGCCGAGCTGCTGCACGTTGCCCAGCAGCAGATAGAACGCCAGCGGCAATGCCAGCGCCAGGCCCATCACCGCGATCGTGAGCAGGCTGCCGAACGGGCGCGCGGCGAGCCGGCGCAGGCTCGATCCCGCGCTCCAGCGATGGTGTTCCCACCAGTTGCCGATGCGGTTGCCGCGGCTGTGGGCGTTGCGGGCGGACGCATCCGCCGGCGCGTGCAGGGATTGCGACGAGGCGTTCACAGCACCTCCTGCGCGGCCAGGTCGGCGACCAGGCGGCCGTGGTCGAGCACGATCACCCGCCGCTTCATGCGCTTGATCAGCGGCAGGTCGTGACTGGCGATCAGCACGGTGGTGCCGAGCTGCTGGAACTCGCCGAACAGGCCCATGATCTCCACCGCCAGCTGTGGGTCGAGGTTGCCGGTGGGCTCGTCGGCGATCAGCAGCGCCGGCCGCGCCACGATCGCGCGGGCGATGCCCACGCGCTGCTGCTCGCCCGCAGACAGCGTGACCGGCAGCTGCCGCTCGTAGGCGAGCAGGCCGACCTTCTCCAGCGCCGCGCGCACGCGGCGGGCGCGCTCGGCGCGGGCGATGCCGCCGATCACCAGCGGCAGCTCGACGTTGGCGAACACGCTGCGGTCGAGCAGCAGGCGATGATCCTGGAACACCATGCCGAGCTGCCGGCGCCACTTCGGGATGCCGCTGTGGCGGATCTTCGCCAGGCTCCTGCCGTCCACGCTGATCACGCCGTGCGAGGGCCGCTCGATCAGCCCCAGCAGCTTGAGCAGCGTGCTCTTGCCGGCGCCGGAGTGCCCGGTGACGAACGCCATCTCGCCGCTGGGCACCTCGAACGAAAGCTGCGAGAGCGCCTCATGACCGCCTTCGTAGCGTTTGCTGACTTGATCGAACTGGATCACCGAGCGTCCCCGAGCCTGCGTGTCGTCGTATCCACGCAAGGATAAGGGAAGCCGACCGCAAGATGCGGACTTCGCCCCGCTCGTCGCGATCCGGCACGCGGCGAGCGCGGCGCTCAGCGCCCGGTGAACAGCCGGGTCAGGCGGCGGAACAGGCTCGGCTTCGCCGGGTGCGCGTGCTCGGCGGGCTTGCCCGGGGTCACCGCCACCTGCCGCGACGGCCGGCTGTGGCCGATGCCGGTGGACTCGGCCGCGCCGCGCTCGCGCGGCGGGCGACGCTCGCCCCGCGGCGCGCGGTTGCCCTCGGCGACCGCCGGCTGGCGGCCGGTGGTCTCGACGCCGTCGGTCGGCGCGCCTTCGCGACGACGGTTGCGACCGCCGCGCCGACGCCGCGGCTTGCGCGCGCCCTCGATGGCCGGGTTGTCGCCCGTGGCCGGCACTGCCTCGCTCCGCGGCTCGGCGGCGGCCGCGGCGGGCGGCGGTTCGTTCGCGCCGACGGCGTGGCCGTCGGCCGCCACCGGCTTGCGTTCGCGCGGCGGGCGCGCGGCGCCACGACCGCCGGCATGGCGCTCGCTGCCGCGGCCCGGGCCACCGCTGCGACGCGGCTTCTCGCCCGGCCGCGGCGCCACCACGTCGCCGAACGCGGCGCTGTCGGCGGCGGCGTTGGCGGCGAACTCGGCGTCGATCGCATGCGGCTTCGGCATCACCAGCAATTCCGGCTCCATCGCGGCCACCGGGATGCTCTGACCGATGTAGGTCTCGATGTCCGGCAGGCTCATCGCGTACAGGTCGCAAGCGAAGCTGATCGCGTCGCCCTCGGCGCCCAGGCGCGCGGTGCGGCCGATGCGGTGCACGTAGTCCTCGGCCTCGTGCGGCAGGTCGTAGTTGAACACGTGGCTGACATGCGGAATGTGCAGGCCGCGCGCGGCCACGTCGGTGGCCACCAGGATGTCCAGCTGACCATCCTGGAAGCGCTGCAGCAGCTTCTGCCGCTTCAGCTGCGGCACGTCGCCGGAGATCGCGCCGACCCGGCAACCGTGGCGCTTGACCCGCTCGGTGACGCGCTCGGCGGCGGCCTTGGTATTGACGAAGATGATGCTGCGGCTGGGCTGGTGGCGATCGATCAGGTTCAGCAGCAGCGGCATCTTCTCTTCCTTGGCCGGGAAGTAGACCAGCTGGCGCACCTTGTCGGCGGTGACGTGATCGCTTTCCACCACCAGCTTCTCGGCCTCGTGCATGTGCTCGTAGGCCAGCTCCAGCACGCGGTGGCTCAGCGTGGCGGAGAACAGCAGCACCTGGCGCTGCTCGCGCGGCGGCAGCTTGCGGAAGATGAAGCGCACGTCCTTGATGAAGCCGAGGTCGAACATGCGGTCGGCCTCGTCGATCACCATCACCTCGACGCTGTTGAGGCTGAACACGCCCTGCTTGTGGTAGTCGAGCAGACGGCCGGGGGTGGCGATGATGATGTCGCAGCCGTCCTTCAGCTGCTGGCGCTGCTTGTCGTAGTCGACGCCGCCGTAGATCAGCGCGGTCTTCAGGCCGGTGTGGCGGCCGATCGCCTGGGCGTCCTTGTCGATCTGGATGGCCAGTTCGCGGGTGGGCGCGATCACCAGTGCGCGCGGGTCGCTGTCCTTGCGGTCGGCCACCGCCGGGGTGGTCAGCAGGCGGTTCATCAGCGCGACCAGGAAGGCGCAGGTCTTGCCGGTGCCGGTCTGCGCCTGGCCGGCGACGTCGCGCCCGGCCAGCGCCGGCGGCAGGGTCATTTCCTGGATCGGCGTGCAGCGGGTGAAACCGCTGTCGTCCAGGCCTTGCTGCAGCAGCGGATGAAGATCGAAATTGGCGAAGAAAGTATCGGTGAGTACGGTTTGTGACATATGCGGATGGTTGACCTTGCCTGAGGGCGGCGTGATGCGCTGCACCTGTTTCAGCGGCCAACGTTCGGCGCGAAACGATGCAGGACGGGATGCGCGATGCGCGGCGAAGCGCTCAATCTCGGGGTCGGCAAGGTCGCGCCGCGGCGTGCGACGCCGGATTTGACGGCGGTCCGACGGGCGGCTGTGCAAGCCGCCCTTGAATCGTGCCCGGAGTTGCGCTGGAATGAGAACTCGCCGCCCTCTTCCTGCCCAACCCGCGCTTCGTGGGCGCCTGAGTGTAGCCGATGGCGGCCCTGCCCGTCGCCACTCCTTGTGTTTCGGCTCCGGCCACCCCATTGTTTTCCACCTGCCAGTTCTGGCCCCCAGCCACGGAGATCCCCGGTGAGCGACCTGATTACCCATGTGAACGACGATGCCTTCGAACAGCAGGTGCTGAAGTCCGAAACCCCGGTGCTGCTGGATTTCTGGGCGGAGTGGTGCGGCCCGTGCAAGGCCATCGCGCCGATGCTGGACGAGCTGGCCCAACAGTACGAAGGCAAGCTGCGCGTGGTGAAGGTGAACATCGACCAGAACCAGCAGACCCCGCGCGCCTACGGCGTGCGCGGCATCCCGACCCTGATGGTGTTCAAGAACGGCAAGGTCGAAGCCACCCAGATCGGCGCCGTCAGCAAGGGCCAGCTGACCCAGATGATCGACAAGGCCATCTGATCCACCCGTTGCAAACCCGCTGTCCGCCGCCGCGCCGGCTTCGTCCGGCCGGTGTGCCAGGCTTTACGCCAGCACGCGGCGGGTGCTAGATTCCATCGCGTCCGTCGGGACAGTCCTGTCCCCTTGCGCCTGCCGCGCGACGCACACCCTCCCTCCTGCAATTCAACGGCGCCCCGCGAGGATTGCCCGTGTCCGATACCGAAAACCGAACCCCGAACGACGCTCCGGGCGCCGACGCCGGCCCGATCGCCGAAAACAAGCCCGAACCACGTCCCCGCGCGCCGCGCCGCACGGCCGCCGCCGCTGCGGCAGCGAACGCCGAGAAAGCGGCAGTGGCTGCCAGGCCCGCCGCGCCAGCGCCCGTTCCGGCGCCGGCAGCGCCCGCGCCAGTACCGGCCAGCCTGCCGCCCGCGCCGGCGGAACCGCCGGCCGCACGCGCCGCGCAGGAGCCACGTGAGCCCACCGCCCAGCCTGTCCAGAATTATGACCAGTCGGCCGGCCAGAATCCCGGTCAGCCGCAGAATCCGAATCAGGGCCAGGGTCAGAACCCCAATGGCGGCCAGAACAACGGCGGCCGCGAGGGTCGCGAAGGCCGCGGCCGGCGCCGGCGCAACGAACGCGGCGGCAACCCGAACCAGCAGCAGGGCCGCCCGCAGCACCCGCGGCCGAATCCGAACGGCCTGCCGGTGGACGACGACAACGCCGACCCGGGCAGCAACGACCGGGTGATCAACCTCACCGAGCTCAAGCGCATGAAGGCGCCGCAGCTGCTGGAGTTCGCCGAATCGCTGGGCGTGCATGAAGGCGTCGCCCGCGCGCGCAAGCAGGACGTGATCTTCAACGTGCTCAAGGCGCACGCCCGCTCCGGCGGCGGCATCTGGGCCGAGGGCGTGCTGGAAATCCTGCAGGACGGCTTCGGCTTCCTGCGCTCGGCCGACGAGAGCTACCTGGCCGGCCCCGATGACATCTACGTCAGCCCCAGCCAGATCCGCCGCTTCAACCTGCGCACCGGCGACTACATCACCGGCCGCGTGCGCCATCCGAAGGAAGGCGAGCGCTACTTCGCCATGCTGCGCGTCGACGACATCAACGGCGATCCGCCGGAAGCGTCGAAGAACAAGATGCTGTTCGAGAACCTCACCCCGCTGTTCCCGCGCAAGGCGTACAAGCTGGAGCGCGGCAACGGGTCGAGCGAGGACATCACCGGCCGCATCCTCGATTTGATCGCGCCGATCGGCAAGGGCCAGCGTGGCCTGATCGTCTCGCAGCCGAAGTCGGGCAAGACGATGATGCTGCAGAACGTCGCCCAGGCGATCACCTACAACCACCCCGAAGCGCATCTGATCATGCTGCTGATCGACGAGCGCCCGGAGGAGGTGACCGAGATCGCCCGCACCGTGCGCGCCGAGGTGATCAGCTCGACCTTCGACGAGCCGGCGGTGCGCCACGTGCAGGTCGCCGAGATGGTGATCGAGCGCGCCAAGCGCCTGGTCGAGCACAAGAAGGACGTGGTGATCCTGCTCGACTCGATCACCCGCCTGGCGCGTGCCTACAACACCGTGGTGCCCTCCTCCGGCAAGGTGCTCACCGGCGGCGTGGACGCCAACGCGCTGCAGCGGCCGAAGCGCTTCTTCGGCGCCGCGCGCAACGTGGAGGAAGGCGGCAGCCTGACCATCATCGCCACCGCGCTGATCGAAACTGGCTCGAAGATGGACGAGGTGATCTACGAGGAGTTCAAGGGCACCGGCAACATGGAAGTGCACCTGTCCCGGCGCATCTCCGAGAAGCGCGTCTACCCGGCGATCGACATCAACCGCTCCGGCACCCGCCGCGAGGACCTGCTGATCGACCCGGACATGCTGGCCAAGATCTGGATCCTGCGCAAACTGCTGCACCCGATGGACGAGCTGGCCGCGATGGAGTTCATGCTCGACAAGATGAAGAACACCAAGTCCAACGACGAGTTCTTCAATTCGATGAAGCGCTGAGACGCGGGAATCAAGGAAGCGCAAGTGACGAAACGGCGGCCGCGGGCCGCCGTTTCCTTTCAGGGAGCCGCCTGACCCAGCTCAAGGCGGCACCCGTGCGATGCTGCTCCAATGCAGCTCCGACCCCGCATTCCACGACCCCCTTTTCGTCGCCTTGCGCCGCCCCCATAGTGTCGGCTCCTCCAGCGAGGCTTCGCCCGTGTCCATACCCAGTGCCGTCAGGAGCACCCCAATCGCCGGTCGCCAGCAGTTGGCCGATTACCTCGCCGCCGGCGAGAAGCCGCGCGAGGCATGGCGCATCGGCACCGAGCACGAGAAGTTCGGCTTCCGTACCGACGACCTGCAGCCGCCAGCGTTCGAAGGGGAGCGCGGCATCCGCGCGCTGCTCGAAGGCATCGCCACGCGTTACGGCTGGGACATCGCGCGCGAAGGCGAGGTTCCGGTGGCGCTGTCGCGCGGCAAGGCCAACATCACGCTGGAGCCGGCCGGCCAGCTGGAACTGTCCGGCGCACCGCTGGAAACCATCCACCAGACCTGCTGCGAAGTGAACCAGCATTTGGACGAAGTGCGCTCGGTCGCCGACGCCATGGGCCTGGGCTTCCTCGGCATGGGCTTCCAGCCGAAGTGGCGCCGCGACGAGATGCCGTGGATGCCGAAGGGCCGCTACAAGATCATGCGCGAGTACATGCCCAAGGTGGGCTCGCTCGGCCTGGACATGATGACGCGCACCTGCACCGTGCAGGTGAACCTGGATTTCTCCAGCGAAGCGGACATGGTGAAGAAGTTCCGCGCCAGCCTCGCGCTGCAGCCGATCGCCACCGCGCTGTTCGCCGACTCGCCGTTCACCGAAGGACGTCCAAACGGCTATCTGTCGTACCGCTCGCACATCTGGACCGACACCGACCCCAATCGCACCGGCATGCTCGACTTCGTGTTCGATGCCGGCTTCGGCTACGAGCGCTACGTCGACTACATCCTCGACGTGCCGATGTACTTCAGCTACCAGGACGGCCGCTACATCGACCTGGCCGGGCAGGACTTCAAGCGTTTCCTGGCCGGCGAGCTGCCCACGCTGCCGGGTGTGCACGCCACCATGAAGGACTTCGCCGATCACCTCACCACCGCCTTCCCCGAGGTGCGCCTGAAGCAGTACCTGGAGATGCGCGGCGCCGACGGCGGCCCGTGGAACCGGCTGTGCGCGCTGCCCGCGTTCTGGGTCGGCCTGCTCTACGACCAGCAGGCGCTGGACGCGGCGTGGGATCTGGTCAAGGACTTCAGCCGCGAGGAACGCCACGCGCTGCGCGATGGCGTGCCGAAGCACGCGCTGAAGCTGCCGTTCCGCGGCGGTACGGTGCGCGAGCTCGCCGAGGAAGCGCTGAAGATCGCCGGCCATGGTTTGCGGCGGCGAGCGCAGCTCAACCGCAACGGCGCCGACGAAAGCATCTTCCTCGAACCGCTGCTCGAGATCGTGCAGGCCAACCAGACCCCGGCCGAACGCAAGCTGGAGCTGTTCCATGGCCCGTGGCACGGCAACATCGACCCGCTCTTCCGCGAGTTCGCCTATTGAGTGAGGGCTTTGCGCCCCTCACCGCCCCGAGCGCATCGCCGCCCGCAGGAGCCCGCTCGCGGGCGATGCTCCTGCGCGGGATTCGAAAGAGCATCGCCCGCAAGCGGGCTCCTACCAAGGGCGAAGGCGCGCGGCTTACGCCAGCGACCAGCCGATGCTGCCGCCGGCGCGCATCGGCACGCAGCTGCTGCCGGCCAGCGGATAAGCCTGCGGCACGCTCCACGGCGTGCGCTCGAGCGCGATGCGATCGGTGTTGCGCGGCAAGCGGTAGAAGTCCGCGCCGTGGAAGCTGGCGAATGCTTCGAATCGGTCCAGCCGACCGGCCTGCTCGAACGCCTCGGCATACAGCTCCAGCGCCGCATGCGCGGTATACAGCCCCGCACAGCCGCAGGCGGCCTCCTTCGCCTCGCGCGGATGCGGCGCGCTGTCGGTACCCAGGAAGAAGTGCGGGTCGCCGCTGGTGGCCGCCTGCACCAGCGCAGCGCGATGCGTCTCGCGCTTGAGGATCGGCGCACAGTAATGGTGCGGGCGGATGCCACCCTCGAACAGCGCGTTGCGGTTGAGCAGCAGGTGGTGCGCGGTGATGGTGGCCGCCACATTGGCCGGTGCGCCGGCGACGAACTCGGCCGCATCGCGCGTGGTGATGTGCTCCAGCACCATGCGCAGCGCCGGGAAGCGCTCGCGCAGCGGCAACAGGTGGCGTTCGATGAAGACCCGCTCGCGGTCGAAGATGTCGACATCCGGGTCGGTGACCTCGCCGTGCATCAACAGCGGCAGCTCGTGCCGCTCCATCGCCTCGATCACGCGATACACGCGCGACAGCTCGCGCACGCCGGAATCGGAGTTGGTGGTGGCGCCGGCCGGATAGTACTTCACCGCGAACACGCTGCCACTGGCCCTGGCGCGGGCGATTTCCTCCACCGGCGTGTTCTCGGTGAGGTACAGCGTCATCAGCGGCTGGAAGCGCGCGCCCGTCGGCAGGCTGGCGAGGATGCGCCGACGATAGTCCTCGGCTTGCGCCACGGTGGTCACCGGCGGCTTCAGGTTCGGCATCACGATCGCGCGCGCGAAGCGCCGCGCGGTGTGGCCGATCACCGAAGCCAGCGCATCGCCGTCGCGCAGGTGCAGGTGCCAGTCGTCGGGGCGGGTGATTTCTATGCGCGTTGGCGTCATGACTGGCGAGCCTGGGTTGCGATCGGAGACCGTAATGGTATCGCGGGGGCGTACTTCGGTTCTCCGCCGGGCGGCCTGCTGGTTTGCTGGTTTGCTATCAAGAGCAAGGACAAGAGCGTTCGCCCTCCTTCGGAGGGCGAGGTACTTCTCTTTTGCTTGTCCAAAAGAGAAGTACCCAAGAGAAAACGACACCCCGCTTCCGCGCCTTGTGGGCATCCTGCCCACAAGGTTCGCGGCCGGGCTACGGGGTTTGTCGACAGGGCATCCTGCCCTGGCGACAAACTGGTTCGCATCCATGCGAACCACCCTTCGGGCTTTTCCTCCGCCCGCCCGCCGCTGCAGAGGGGACCTGAAGAGCAGCGCGCATCCTGCGCGCACTTTTCAGAAGAGCCAAATCGGAGCGAGAGCGAAGCCACAGCAAATCGACGCTTTGCTGTGGCTACTGCTTTTCAGCTACATCACAGGGTGCGGGCCAGGATGGCCCGCTGCTCCACCCGGGGTCCCTTGCGCGGCGGTGAGCCGGGGTCGACAGGCCGCGCAGCGGGCATCGGCAGGGATGCCGATGCCTTTTCGCCCGGACAGGAGTCCGGTCGAAAAGCCCGGCCCCGACTCACGGACTTGCCGCCCATGGATGGGCGGCAAGCGCCAAGCGGGGTACTCTTTCTCTTTGGTTACTTTCTCTTTGAGCACGCAAAGAGAAAGTGACTCGGGCGCCATTGGCGCACGAAAGCTCTTGCTTTCACGAAAGCCAAGGCTCACGGCACAACGAATCTGGTTTCGCGCTAGAACTTCCCGCAAATTTCAATCCGTTTGCGAGCGCCCTCCTCACCTATCAAGAGCGCCAAACAATAATCGTGTAGTTCGTGTGTGAACCTCTTCGCCAACGAAGAAATCAAGGACCAGAACGGGAGTTCCTTGACCCCGATCTTTATGTAACGGAGCTCATGCGTCTCGTAATGCCTACTCAAACTAGACACTAGTTGTCGGTCAAGGTCATCGAGCGAAACCAAGGTGTTGAGGCCGAGGCTTTCGGCCTCCGCGATCAGGTTACTGAGGTTGTGTCCAAGTAGCGGTCCACGCAGCCGACTGTTCCTTAAGCCCTTCGAGAGCAAATAGGCCTTCAGGCTCAGCTCAATCGATTGGGCAATGAGATGGTAAGCGGGCATCAGCAACCTGCTCTCCAGTGGATTGCAGTCACCGATCACTCGTTCGGCAGCAATGCGGTAATACTCCGCGTAGCGCAGCGTGCCGAACGACGAGGGCTCATTAATTTCATCGTCAATCACGCAGATGACCTCAGAGAATCGACATGCCCTACTACTTCGCTGCCTCGGCTACTCCCCGCGCAACCACCTCGCCGCATCCACCGCGTAGTAGCTGAGGATCGCATCCGCCCCTGCGCGCTTGAACGCGGTGAGCGCTTCCAGCACCACCGCCTTCTCGTCCAGCCAGCCGTTCTGCGACGCCGCCTTCAGCATCGCGTACTCGCCGCTGACCTGGTAGACGAAGGTGGGCGCGCCGAAGGCGTCCTTCACCCGGCGCAGCACGTCGAGGTACGGCAGGCCGGGTTTCACCATCACCGCGTCGGCGCCCTCGAGCAGGTCCAGCTCGACCTCGCGCAGCGCCTCGTCGCTGTTGGCGACGTCCATCTGGTAGGTGTGCTTGTTGCCCTTGCCGAGATTGGCCGCGGAACCCACCGCGTCGCGGAACGGACCGTAGAACGCGGAGGCGTATTTCGCCGAGTAGGCGAGGATGCGCGTGTGGATGTGGCCGGCTGCTTCCAGCGCGTCGCGGATGGCACCAATGCGGCCGTCCATCATGTCCGACGGCGCCACGAAATCCATGCCGGCCTCGGCCTGGGCCAGCGACATTTTGATCAGGGCTTCGACGGTGGGCTCGTTCATCACGTAGCCGTGCTCGTCGATCAGGCCGTCCTGGCCGTGGGTGGTGTACGGGTCCAGCGCCACGTCGCCGATCAGGCCCAGTTCCGGGTACCTCGCCTTCAGCGCGCGGGCGGCGCGGTGCATCAGGTTGCCCGGGTTCCACGCCTCGCTGGCGTCGAGCGACTTCACCTCGGCGCCGGGCGAGGGAAACAACGCCAGCGCAGGGATGCCCAGGCGCACGCATTCGCCGGCCAGCGTCAGCAAGCCGTCGATGGACAGCCGCTCCACCCCCGGCATCGACGGCACCGCCTCGCGCCGGCCCTCGCCCTCGATCACGAACGCGACCATGATCAGGTCGCTGGGCAGCAGGGTGTGCTCGCGCATCAGCGCGCGGGAGAAGGCGTCGCGGCGCATGCGGCGCATGCGGGTGGCGGGGAAGCTCATGGCGGGGTCTCGCGGAACGGTAGGCGGGGATTTTACGCCGTGCGGCCGGCAAAACACTGGACTAACCGCCGTGACGCCGGCAGGCTTGTCGCTTCACGCCGCCAGGAAGTTCCATGAGCCAGCCCAGCCACGTCCCCACCCTGCTCGTCGATCTCGGCGGCACCAACGTCCGTTTCGGGGTGGCCGATCCTTCGCGCGACCAGCCTCTGCTGAGCGACAGCATCCGGCGCTATCGCGTCGCCGAGCACGCTTCGCTGGTCGCGACTGCGCAGCAGTACCTGGCCGACACCGGCCTCAAGGTGAGTCGCGCCATCGTGGCCGCGGCCGGGCGCATCGTCGACGGCGAGACGGTCAAGGTCACCAACAACCCGTGGGCGATCTCGGCGCAGCAGACCGCCGCCGCGCTGGGCCTGGAGTACGTGCACCTGGTCAACGACTTCGCCGCGCAGAGCATGGCGGTGACCCTGCTGCAGGGCAGCGACCTGGTCGACGTGGGCACGGTGCCGCGCCCGGTGGTGGGCGCGGAGAACGAGCAGACCTTCGCCGTGGTCGGTCCCGGCACCGGCCTGGGCGTGGGCGGCCTGCTGGTGCGCGGCGGCCACTGCAGCGTGCTGCAGACGGAGGGGGGCCACGCCGGCTTCGCCGCGCACACGCCGGAAGACATCGCCATCCTCGACTACCTCAACCACAAGTACGGCCGCGTCTCCAACGAGCGGCTGATCTGCGGCCAGGGCCTGGTAAACCTGTACGACGCGATCTGCCACATGGTCGGCGCGACGCCCGACGCACTCAGGCCCGAAGACATCACCGCCCGCGCGAAGGACGGCAGCTGTTCGCTGTGCACGCGCACGGTGGAAACCTTCGCCGGCATCTTCGGCAGCGTGGCCGGCGACCTGGTGCTCACGCTGGGCGCCTGGGACGGCGTCTACCTCACCGGCGGGCTGATCCCGGTGCTGCTGCCGTGGCTGGAGCGCGGCCGCTTCCGCGAACGCTTCGAGGCCAAGGGCCGCTTCCGCGACATCATGGAAAAGGTGCCGACCCAGGCCATCATGAACCCGGAGCCGGGCCTGCTCGGCGCGGCGGCGCTGGCGGTGCTGGAGTCGGGGCGCACGCTGCTGCCATCGCGCTAGCCCGCCGCAGCGCGACGCTCGGCGCGTATCCTTCCGACGCCATGCGAGGAACAGGCATGCCACGCGTCACCCTCACCCACCTGCTGCTTGTGCTGGGGTGGGCGCTGCCGTTGGCCGCGCTGGCGGCGGAACCACCGGCGGCCGGCAGCACCCGCCACGCGGCCATGGCCATGCCGACCACGCCGATCACCTCGCGCGCGGCGCTGGACGCCTACCTGCGCGACACGCCGCCGGCGCAGTCGCCGCTGAACTGGCTAACGCCGGGCGCACGGCGTCGCTTTCTCGACAGCCTGGTGTACCGCGAGCACGGCCTGGGCGGCCTGAGCCTCGCCGACCTGCGCTACGAACTCACCCGCGAACAGGCCTATACCCTGCTGCGCCTGTTCGGCGCGCAGGGCTACGCCGTCGATCTGGATGCGCTGAGCACGCCGCGCGCCGCCACGGACGGACCCGCGCCCAGCGCGCTGGAGGCGGCCTACGAACGCCTGCTGACGGCGACCACGCAGGCCAATGGCCTCGACGCACAAGCGCAGGCCGTCGCACGCAGCTATGGCACGGATCTCGCGCCGGCACAGGCCGAGGCCGCGTTGCGCGCGCGGGGCGACCGCGACATGGAATTCCTGTTCCGCGCGGCGGACCTGGCCTGGCGCACCACCGGCCAGGCGCGCTACCTCGCCGACCTGCGCCGCGACTTCGCCGAACTCGAGCGCCGCCGGCGCGTCGACCGCCCGCACCTCGCCGACTTCCACGATGCCTTGCTCATCGCGCACCGCGACGACGAGGCGCGCGCGCTGCTGGCCGCCCATCCCGAAGCCGGGCGCAAGCCGCCGCCGTCGATGCGCTCATTCAGCCGCATCCGCAGCGGCCAGCCCAGCCTGTGGATCGTCCCACCGGACGCACGCGCGCGCGAGCTGGTGCGCTTCCGCTTCAACCTGCGCGCCCCGGCACAGGTGATCGTGCTGGCCTCGACCGGCTGTCACTTCTCCGCCAACGCCGCGCGCGACATCGAGGCCGATCCGCTGCTGCGCGAGCTGTTCCGCGAATACGCGCAATGGGTGGCGCCGCCCGACGAGGTTACCGCCTATGACGCCGTGCGCGAGTGGAACCAGGCGCATCCCGCGCTGCGGCTCGGCATCGCCTACGACAACGCCAGCCTGCCGATGGTCGAGCGCGTCGAGACGCCGGTGTTCTACTTCCTCGACCACGGCAGCGTCATCGACACCGTGGTCGGCTGGCCACCCGGCGGCAACCTCGACGCGATCCGGCGCGGCCTGCGCCGGATCGACCTGCTGCGCTGACGCAACTTCCACGGAGAAACCCATGCCCCGCCACGACACCGCCTTCCTGTTCGACCTCGACGGCACCCTGGTCGACAGCGTCTACCAGCACGTGCTGGCGTGGAAGGAGGCGCTGGACCGCGAGGGCGTGGAGCTGTCGGTATGGCGCATCCACCGCAAGATCGGCATGAGCGGCGGCCTGTTCGCCAACATCCTGCTGCGCGAGACCGGGCTGGAGATCACCGCCGAGCGCCTCGACCGCCTGCGCCAGTGGCACGCCGAGGCGTTCAACCGCCACCACGCCCAGGGTTCGGTGCGGCCGCTGCCCGGCGCACGCGAGTTGCTGGACCAGCTCACCGCGCAGGGCATCCCGTGGGCGATCGCCACCAGCGGGCGGATGGAAACCGCCGCGCCCAACCTGGCAGCGCTTGGCGTCGATCCGTCGAAGGTGCCGGTGGTGACGCGCGACCAGGTGCGCCATGCCAAGCCCGACCCGGACCTGTTCCTGGCCGCCGCGGAGCGGCTGGGCGTGGACATCCGGCAGTCGCTGGTGATCGGCGACAGCGTGTGGGACATGCTGGCCGCACAGCGCGCCCGCGCGCTCGGTGTGGGCCTGCTGTCGGGCGGCTACGGGCATGCCGAGCTGCAGCAGTCCGGCGCGTTCCGCGTGTACGGGGATCCGGCCGATCTGCTGCGGCACATCGACGAGGTGGCCGCACGCGACTGAACCAACTCGCTGAACCGCGCCGCCGCGCGTCATGAAAACTTAATCATCGCTGCACATACCCGCGGTAGGCTCGCGACCAACTGTCCACGGAGCCTTCCATGCACCGCCTCGTCGCCAGCCTGCCGCTTGCCCTGTTGCTTGCCGCCTGTTCGCCCTCGCCGGCACCGTCGTCACCCGATGCCGCCGGCCAGGCCGCGCCGGCCAACGCCGCGCTGGGCTCGCCCGAGTGGTATGCCTGGGTCGACCACTCGCTGCGGATCGGCGACGACGGCCACGGCCCCAGCCACGGTTCGGAGGCGTGGAACCGGGCGGTGCAGGCCAAACTGGGGCAGGAAGCGCCGCAGTCGAAACCCGGCTCGCCGGAATGGCAGCAGTCGGTGGACGCGCTGCTGCGCACGCGCCTGCGGCCATCGTCCTGAGGCAGACTTAGCCCGGCGCCAGCAGCACGTCCAGGTCGTCCTCGTCGAAGCTGAGCTTGTCGCGGCTGCCGCCGCCTTCGAGCACCGCCGCGGCCAGCTCGGCCTTGCGCTCCTTCAACTGCTCGATGCGCTCCTCCACCGTGCCCGAGGTGATCAGGCGGAACACGAACACCGGCTTGTCTTGGCCGATGCGGTGCGCACGGTCGCTGGCCTGCGCCTCGGCGGCGGGGTTCCACCACGGGTCGTAGTGGATCACGGTGTCGGCGGCGGTGAGGTTCAGGCCCACCCCGCCGGCCTTCAGCGAGAGCAGGAAGAGCGGCACTTCGCCATTCTGGAAACGCTGCACCGGCTCGGCACGGTCGCGGGTGTCGCCGGTGAGGGTGACGTAGCGGATGCGCCGGCGGTCCAGCTCGGCGGCGATCAGCTTGAGCATGCCGGTGAACTGCGAGAACAAGAGCACCTTGCGGCCCTCGTCGAGCAGCGCCGGCAGCATGTCCATCAGCAGCTCGAACTTGGCCGATTCGTGCACGCCGCGCGCCGCTTCCAGTTTCACCAGGCGCGGGTCGCAGCAGACCTGGCGCAGTTTCAGCAACGCGTCCAGCACCACGATGCCGGAATGGGCGATGCCGCGCTGCGCGATCACCTCGCGCAGTTCCTCCGCCAGCGACAGCCGCAGGCCTTCGTAGAGGTCGCGCTGGCGCCCTTCCAGCACCACGCGGCGGGTGATCTCGGTCTTCGGCGGCAGCTCCTTCGCCACCTGCGCCTTGCTCCGGCGCAGGATGAACGGCGCGATGCGCAGGTTCAGCCGCTGCTGGCATTCCTCGTCGTGCTGCTTCTCGATCGGGATGCGATAGAAGCGGCGGAACGCGCCCTCGTCGCCGAGCAAGCCGGGCACCGCCAGGTCGATCTGCGACCACAGCTCGCCCAGGTGGTTCTCCAGCGGCGTGCCGGTGAGGCAGACGTAGCGCGAGGTGCGCAGGCTGAGCAGCGCGCGGCGCGCCTGCGTGCGCGGATTCTTCACCTGCTGCGCCTCGTCCAGCACGATCAGCGCGAACGGCTGCTTGCGCAGCGCGACCACGTCGCGCGGCAGCAGCGCGTAGCTGGTCAGCACGATGTCCTGCGCGCCCAGTTGGGCGAATTCCTCGGCGCGCTGCGGCCCGTGCAGGGTCAGGACATGCAGCATCGGCGCGAAGCGCGCGATCTCCGCCTGCCAATTCGGGATCAGGCTGGTCGGCACCACGATCAGCGCGGGCTGATTCAAGGCGTCGCCCTGCTTCAACGCCATCAGGTGGGTGATCAGCTGCAGCGTCTTGCCCAGTCCCATGTCGTCGGCCAGCACGCCGCCGACGCCGGCCTCGGCCAGCGCGTTGAGCCAGCGCAGGCCTTCGCGCTGGTACGGCCGCAGCTCGACGGTGAGCCCGTCGGGCACCGCGTCGCTCGCCCGCGCGGCGGCGTCGCGCAGGCGCGCGGCGAAACCGAACAGCGGCTCGGCCGCCTCCAGCGTGCCGTCACCGGGCATCGCCGCGGCCAGTTCCTCCAGCCGGCCGGCCTGCACGCGCGGCAGGTGCAGCTTCTGCCGCGGCTTTTCCAGGTACTCGGCCAACGGCGCCAGCAGACCGCGCAGTTCCTTCAGGCGCACCGGCACGCGCCGGCGCGCGTCGACCGGCGCATACCACACCGCGTCTTCGGGCTCGTTCGGCGCCGGGCGCAGGTTCAACTGGTGCTCGGCCAGCGCCTGCGCCACCGCCGGCAGCAGGTTGTGGCGCTCGCCGTCCAGCTCGATGCCGATTTCCAGATCGAACGCATGGTCGTCGGCGTCTTCCACCGCCTGGCCGTACCAGTGCACCGGACCTTCCAGCACCTCGAACGGGAAGCTCGGCGCGTATTCGACCTGGAAATTTTCTGCTTCGAGCTTCGGCCGCAGCGCCAGCCAGCGAGCCGGCGTGTTGACCTCCAGCGCCCCGGCGTAGCCGGTGCCGGGGAACAGCCAGGCGTCGTCGGGCAGGGTTTCGGCCACGTCCCACGGCAAGCCTTCGGTATCCACGCCGGGCGTGAGTCCGGCGCGTTCGAGCTGCTCCATCGCCGACAATTCCTCGGCGCGGCGGCGGGTGATCTCGACCAGCTGGCCGTTGCGCACGCGCCGCACCAGCGGCTCGCCGCCCCGCGCGGGCAGGCGCTCGCCGACGTAGTCGAAGACCAGCCGCGCGTAGCCCAGCGGCGGCGTGCCGGCAGCCAGCCGCACGTGCCGGGTCAGCGCGTGCAGGATCAGCACCGGCTTGGGTGCCAACGCCGAGCGGCGCACTTCGTCGAATACCTGCGGCAACGGCACCCGCGTGGCCAGCCGGCTGCCGGCCAGGCGGTTGCGCAGGCGACGGCCGTGCTCGTGCTTCAGCGGCGGCAGCTCCAGCCAGCGGGTTTCCTCGACCGCCGCGTCGAAGCGGCCCACGGTGGCGCGCTCGGCGTCGAGGTACCACAGCCCGTCGATGCGCAACAGGCGCTGGCTGTGCGGCAGCACCGGCAGCAGGCGCTGGCTGCCGTCCGGTTCCAGCTGCCAGTGCCAGTTGAGCGGATGCGACTTGCCGCGCGACAGCCGCAGCCCGGCCACGCCACCGAGGAAGCACGGCGCGGTATCCAGGATCTCGGCCAGCAAGGTGTCGCCGACATGGCCACCGAGGCGCGCATAGCTGCGGCCCTTGCGCACGCTCTGCGGCAGACCGAGCATGGTCGCGGCCAGGCGTTGCTCGTGCGGCTGCAATGGCGACTGCGCCAGGTGCCGGCTGTCCAGCGGCACCGGCCGCGCGTGGCGGCCGTGCTCGACCACCGCCAACAGCACCGGTGCCACGTCCAGCCGCGCGAACGCCACGCCCTCCTCCGGCATCACTTCCAGGAAAAATCCCAGCACGCCGCGCTCGTCGGCCACGACCGGCTTCGGCGCGGCCAGCAGCCGCCGCCATGCCTGCGGCAGGGCTTCGTCATCGCCGGATGGCGCGGTGACGGCGTGGGGTTTCCCGTCCGGTTGCTGCATGCGCGTACGGTCCGTGGCGACGACCAAAACGTTGAGCTTAGCAGCGCGCAGCCGGGATGCGACGGTCGAAACCGCACCCGGACCGCAGCGCCCGGGCAGGCGGCGCGGCGCTCACGCGGTGCCGAACAGGCCGTGCGGGTATTCCGGCTTCTGCTCGCGCGCCATCAGCGCCTTGAGTCCGTCGGCCGGGGTGACCTCGCCGTGCAGCACGGCGCGCACGCCAGCGCTGATCGGCAGATCGAGGCCGTGCTTGTCGGCCAGCCGCGCCACCTCGTCGGCGGTGAGGATGCTTTCCACCACCTGGCCGATCCGCCGCACCGCCTCGTCGATCGCCACGCCCTGGCCCAGCGCCAGGCCGAGCCGGCGGTTGCGCGAGAGGTCGCCGGTGCAGGTCAGTACCAGGTCGCCGAGGCCGGACAGGCCGATCAGCGTCTCCGGCCGCGCGCCCAGCGCCACGCCCAGGCGCAGCATCTCGTTCATGCCGCGGGTGATCAGGCCGGCGCGGGCGTTCAAACCCAGCTGCATGCCGTCGGCAATGCCGGTGGCCACCGCCAGCACGTTCTTCATGGCGCCGCCGAGCTCGGCGCCGAGCACGTCGCCGCCGGAATACGCGCGCAGGTTCGGCGCGTGCAGCAGTACGGCCAATTGCTGGGCGAAGGCCGCGTCGTCCGAATGCACGGTGACCGCACTGGGTAGGCCGGCGGCCACTTCCTTGGCGAACGACGGCCCGGTCACCACCGCCGCGGCACGGCCGGGCAGCCGCTCGACCACCAGCTCGTGCAGGAAGCGGCCGGTGCCCGGCTCGAAGCCCTTGGTCGCCCAGGCGATCGCAGTGCCGGCGTCGAGCAGCGGCGCGATCTCGTCGAGCATGGAGGCGAAGGCATGGCTGGGCACCACGATCAGCACGATGTCGGCCCCGCGCACGGCGGCGGCGAGGTCGGCTTCGTAGGCCAGCTGCGCCGGCAGTTCGGCGTCCGGCAGGTAGCGCTGGTTGCGGCGGCTGGCGGCCATCGCCGCCAGCGCCTCGCGGTCGCGCCCCCACAGCGTGGTCGGCACGCCGTTGCGGGCGGTCAGCGCCGCCAGCGCCGTGCCCCAGGAGCCGGCCCCAAGGATGGTCAGCTTCGGGTGTTCAGCCATCGACACGGCTCAGCTGTTGAGCGTGGCCGGGGCGTCGTCGCCGCCCATCATGCGGCGCTGCTGCTCGGCGAACAGCGCGTCGAAGTTGATCGGCTGCAGCAGGAACGGCGGGAAGCCGCCTTCCAGCACCAGCGAGGAGATCACCTGGCGGGCATACGGGAACAGCAGGTTCGGGCAGTAGCTGCCAATGATCCCGGCGTGGTCCATCTCGCTGAAGCCGGCGATGCCGAACAGGCCGGCCTGCTCCACTTCGGCGAGGTAGGCGGTGCGCTGGCCGACGGTGCAGGTCAGGGTGAGGCTGAGCACCACTTCGTACAGGTTGTTGCCGAGGTCGGTGGCCTTCTGGCCCAGGTTCAGCTGCACCTGCGGCTGGTCCTTCTCGTCGAGCTCCTGGAAGATCTGCGGCGCATTCGGCGCCTCGAAGGACACGTCCTTCACGTAGATCTTCTGCATCACCAGCTGCGGCTGACTGGCCTGGCCGTTGGCCTGGTCATTGGTGATCTCTTGTGCCATCGGGGGTTCCTCGGGTCTGGGTCGTGTGTACAAAAGAGGCTGATTGTTCCATACATCCCCGCGGCGCGCACGCCGGCACGTGCCGGCGGAACCGCGCAAGATTGCGCCACGGCCGGTTTTTCTGCGAGAATACGCGGCTCGCCTCTGTCGGCCCGGTGTTCCCGGGCGGTCCGCCACGCGGTACGGACCCCACGATCATGCGTCGCGACAACTCCAGCATCGCGTGGCGCACGGCGCCGCTGGGCCGATCTCACCCTGGCCAACGGGTGTCAACCAAGAATTACGGAGCAAGTCATGGCCCGTGTATGTCAAGTCACCGGCAAGGGTGTGCAGAGCGGCAACAACGTCTCGCACGCCAACAACCGGACCCGTCGCCGCTGGTTGCCGAACCTGCATGAGCGTCGTTTCTGGGTGCCCAGCGAGAACCGCTGGATCAAGCTGCGCGTTTCCAACAATGCCCTGCGCACGATCGACAAGAATGGCATCGAGGCCGTGATTGCCGAGATGCGCGCCCGCGGCGAAAAGGTCTAAGGGAGATCCGTCATGGCCAAGACTGCAAACGACAAGATCCGCATGATCTCCTCGGCCGGCACCGGCCACTTCTACACCACGCAGAAGAACAAGAAGAACACGCCGGAAAAGTTCGAGTTCAAGAAGTACGACCCGGTCGTGCGCAAGCACGTGATCTACAAGGAAGGCAAGATCAAATAGGCTATCGAAAGCCATTGATGAACAAAGGCTCGCCCTACGGCGGGCCTTTTTTTGGTTGATCGCTTCTGACCTTGCCCCCGAGAAACGTATCCCTTGCCGTGTGATTCAATCCACGCAAGGAGAACGACATGACGAAAGCAACGCGAGCGCGCTACGCGCTCGAATTCAAGTAAGAGGCCGTGCGGCTGGTCGAAGGCGGCCAGAGTCAAGTCGGTAGCCAAGACGCTAGGGTTGGTCGAGCAAACACTGTTCAACTGGGTCAAGGCGAATCAACAAGGGCAGCTCCAGGGCGCTGACAGCAAGCCGGTGAGCGCCAAGCAAATGGAGATTGCCCGGCTGCGTGCCGAGCTGGCCAGGGTGAAGATGGAGCGCGACATCCTGGGAAAAGCGACGGCGTACTTCGCGAAGGGTGCGAAGTGAAGTACGCCTTCATCCAGCGTCATCGGCGGGTATGGCCGATCACCGCGCAGTGCCGCGTGCTTGGGGTCCACGCGAGTGGTTACCACGCGCATCGCGCGCGCAAGGTGAGCACTGCACCGCGCCGTCATCTGAGCGACGACGCCCTGCTGGTGCATATCAAGGCCGTCCACGCCCAGACCCGTGACAGCTATGGCCGTCCACACATCTTGCGTGAACTGCCTCACGATGGCGTGCGCGTGGGCAAGCAGCGGCTGCAGCGATTGATGCAGCAGTATGGCATCCGCACCAAGGGCAAGAAGCGCTTCCGGGTGACCACCGACAGCCACCACGATCTGCCGATCGCGCCGAACTTGCTCAACCGGCAGCTCACCGTGGCTGCGCCGGACCAAGCTTGGGTCAGCGACATCACCTACATCCCCACCGACGAGGGCTGGCTGCTCCTGGCCGTGGTGATCGACCTGTTCAGTCGCCAAGTGGTGGGCTGGTCGATGCGTGCCGACATGACGCGCGACATCGTCATCGACGCGCTGCGCATGGCCTGGTTCAAGCGTCGTCCGAAGGCCTGATCTTTCACAGCGACCGCGGCAACCAGTACGCCAGCGACGGCTTCCGCACGCTGCTCAAGGACTACGGTATCACCGCGTCGATGAGCCGCCGGGGCAACTGTTAGGACAACGCCTGCAGCGAAACGCTGTTCGGTTCACTGAAGGTGGAGCAACTGCACGGGCAGCGCTTCGTGACCCGACGCCACGCCAGAGATGAAACGATCGCCTGGCTGCTCTGGTACAACCACTCCCGGCTACACTCCACCTTGAACTACGTCAGTCCGATGCAGTTCGAGCAACGCTGGCAGGCCCGGCAGGTAAAACGGGCCTGACCATGACTGCGATTATGGGGATACGAAATCCAGGGGCAAGGTCAATCCCCACATACATGTAGCCTGATTTCGAGTCAGGTACATCTCACCCGCACTTCGAATACCCGCAATTCAAACAAGTCTGGCAGTTGTCCATCAGCACCAGCGCCTTGGTGTTGCACTTGTCGCACATCATCGAGCCGGCGGGAAAGGTGAGTGTGTCGGCGGAGGCGGCGTCGGCCGGCGCGGCGGACGCGCTCATTTCAGAGTTTTTTTTTGCGCCGAGCGCCTCGTAGGCCGCGCGCTTTTCGGCGATCAGCTTGCGGGTGGCCTCGTCCATTTCCGGGTCGTGGATCAGGCCGATGTTCTTCATGTGCTGTTCGATCACCGCGCCGATCTCGGCCACGATGCTGGGCATGTAGATGCCGCCGGCCTTGAAGTAGCCGCCGCGGGGGTCGAACACGGCTTTCAGCTCTTCCACGATGAAGGTGACGTCGCCGCCCTTGCGGAACACGGCGGAGAGGATGCGGGTGAGCGCCACGATCCACTGGAAGTGGTCCATGTTCTTCGAGTTGATGAAGATCTCGAACGGGCGGCGCTGCTCGTACTTGGTGCCGGCGTTGAGCACGATGTCGTTGATGGTGACGTACAGCGCGTGCTCGAACAGCGGCGACTTGATCTTGAAGGTGGAGCCGACCAGGGTCTCGGGGCGCTCCACGCTTTCGTGCATCTGGATCACTTCGGCCGTCGGCGCTTCTTTCGGCGCGGCGGCGGCGACCGTGGGGGCGGCAACCTTGTCTTCGGGCTTGACCACGTTGTAGCCGGTGATCTTCTTGTCGATCTTGATCGCCATGGTGTGTGCTTCTTCTATTTATCGGTGTTGGTGCCGGAGTGGACGCGGCGTGCGGCGAAAGATCCGGCCCGGCGCGACGGCCGGGCCGGATGGGGTGTTGCCTACTTCCGTTTTGCGGCGGCCTTCCGGGCGGCAGGCTTGCGCGCCGCCGACCGGGTGCCCGCCTTCTTGCTGGCAGTGGACCTCTTGGCCGTCTTGGCGACGGCCTTCTTGCTGGCGGACTTCTTCGCGGCCGCCTTCTTCGGTGCGGCCTTCTTGCCGGCCGTCTTCTTGCTGCTGACCTTCCGGGTGGCCTTGGCGGCTTTCTTCACCACCTTGGCGGCTTTCTTCGCGGTCTTCTTCACCGCGGCTTTCTTGGCAACTTTCCGGGTCGCTTTCTTCGCGGCCTTCCTGGCGGCGGCTTTCTTCGGCGCGGCCTTCTTCGCAGCAGCCTTCTTCGGCGCCGCCTTCTTCCTGGCCGCAGCCTTCTTCGGCGCTGCCTTCTTCCTGGCGGCGGCCTTCTTCGGCGCAGCCTTCTTCTTGGCCGCGGCCTTCTTTGGCGCAGCCTTCTTGGCCGCGGCCTTCTTCGGGGCGGCCTTCTTCTTCGCCGCCGGCTTCTTCTTCGCCGGTGCGGGCGCGGCCATCGGCGCGGCCGGCGGCACTTCCGGCAGAACCGGCAGGACGACGGCGGGCGCGTCGGCGGCCGGCGTGGTGTTGGTGTCTTTCACTTCAACTTCGTTATCGATGGACATGCTGGTGTTCCCCTCCGGTGGACCGCTTGAGTTGCCGCCCGCGGCTGCAGGGACGGCGGTTCAGAACTTGCCGTAGTAGCCTTCCTTCAAGGCATCGAAGAGGTTGGCGGCGGAGTGCATTTCGCCGTCGTACTCCACCTGCTCATTGCCTTTCAGTTCCACAACACTACCGTCCTCCAGCTCGAAGCGGTAGAGGGTGTTCTCAAGGTCCGCTTCCTTGACCAGCACGCCCTGGAACGCGGCGGGGTTGAAGCGGAACGTGGTGCATCCCTTCAGGCCCTGCTTGTAGGCGTAGAAGTAGATGTCCTTGAAGTCCTCGTAGGGGTAGTCGGTGGGCACGTTGGCGGTCTTGGAGATCGACGAGTCGATCCACTTCTGCGCGGCGGCCTGGATGTCCACGTGCTGTTTCGGGCTGATGTCGTCGGCGGCGACGAAGTAGTCCGGCAGCTTGTTGGCGGGCTCGTCGCTGGAGACCTTGGCGTCGGCGTTGATCAGGGCGCGGTAGGCCAGCAGCTCGTAGCTGAGCACCTCGATCTTTTCCTTGGTCTTGCGGCCCTCGCGGATCACGTTGCGCGAATAGCTGTGGGCGAAGCTGGGCTCGATGCCGTTGCTGGCGTTGTTGGCCAGCGACAGCGAGATGGTGCCGGTGGGCGCGATCGAGCTGTGGTGGGTGAAGCGCGCGCCGGTCTCGGCCAGCTGCTCGACCAGGTTCGGCGCCACCGTGGCGATGCGCTGCATGTAGCGGCTGTACTTCGCGTGCAGCACGCGGCCGGGGATGGCGTCGCCGACCTTCCAGCCGTCGGCGGCCATTTCCGGGCGCTTGCGCAGCATGTCGCCGGTGACGGTGTAGTCGCGCAGCAGGATCGGTGCGGCGCCCTTTTCCCTGGCCAGCTCCAGCGCGACTTCCCAGCCGGCCACCGCCATCTCGCGCGAGACGTCCTCGGTGAAGCCCACCGCGTCGGCCGAGCCGTAACGCATCTTCAGCATGGTCAGCGTGGACCCCAGGCCCAGGAAGCCCATGCCGTGGCGGCGCTTGCCCATGATCTCGTTGCGCTGCTGCTCCAGTGGCAGGCCGTTGATCTCCACCACGTTGTCGAGCATGCGGGTGAACACCTTCACCACCTCGCGGTACTCGTCCCAGTCGAAGCGCGCCTTGGGGCCGAACGGGTCGCGCACGAAGGTGGTCAGGTTGACCGAGCCGAGCAGGCACGAACCATACGGCGGCAGCGGCTGTTCGCCGCACGGGTTGGTGGCGCGGATGTGCTCGCACCACCAGTTGTTGTTCATCTCGTTGACCTTGTCGATCAGGATGAAACCGGGCTCGGCGTAGTCGTACGTCGAGACCATGATCATGTCCCACAGGTGCCGCGCGCGGATGTGGCCGTAGATCTTGCAGGCGACCAGGCCGTCCGCGCGGTCGACGTAGTTCTCGTGGGTGGGCCATTCGCGCCAGACCACCTGGGTCGGGTCGGTCAGGTCCAGCTCGTCCTGCTCCTTCACGTGCACCGGGAACACCAGCGGCCAGTCCTGGTCGTGCTCGACCGCTTCCATGAAGCCGTCGGTGATCAGCAGGCTCAGGTTGAACTGGCGCAGCCGGCCATCCTCGCGCTTGGCGCGGATGAACTCCTTGGCGTCGGGATGGCTGATGTCGAACGTGCCCATCTGCGCGCCGCGGCGGCCGCCGGCGCTGGACACGGTGAAGCACATCTTGTCGTAGATATCCATGAACGACAGCGGGCCGGAGGTGTACGCGCCGGCGCCGGACACGTACGCGCCGCGCGGGCGCAGCGTGGAGAATTCGTAGCCGATGCCGCAGCCGGCCTTCAGCGTGAGGCCGGCTTCGTGCACCTTCTCCAGGATGTCGTCCATCGAGTCGCGGATGGTGCCGGAGACGGTGCAGTTGATGGTGGAGGTGGCCGGCTTGTGCGCCAGCGCGCCGGCGTTGGAGGTGATGCGGCCGGCCGGGATCGCGCCGCGGCGCAGCGCCCACAGGAAGCGCTCGTACCAGTGGCCGCGCAACTCGTCGCTGGCCTCCACGTCGGACAACGCGCGCGCCACGCGCTGGTAGGTCTCGTCGATGGTGGCGTCGACCGGCTCGCCGGACTTCGCCTTCAGACGGTACTTCTTGTCCCAGATGTCGTAGGACGCCGGCTGCAGCGGGATTTCCACGGCGGCGTCACGGCTGGCGACGGGCGTGCCCGAACCCGGGTTCGCGCCGGTGGTTGAACTGGTGGCTGGTGCACGCACTGTGCTCATTGGCTTCTGGGTCCTTTCACTGCGACCTTGCGGCCGGCGTTGTTTTCTTATTTCGATACGGCACTGTCGCTCATGCCACGTGGGCGGCGCCTGAAGGGCCGACGGGATGCCCTCGGCCCATGCGCCAACTGATTTCCGACGGCAACGGCTCCCCCTCAAGAGCGCGGCGGACGACACCAGTGCTAGTCTCAGCGCTGGCTAACTAACACAAGATGTTGTGGTTGATATCGGGTAGGCAAGGTAACGCTCCTCGCGGCCGCTTGTAAAGAGCTGCGAGCGCGGGCGGGCCGATGGAACCGCGGCGGCGCCCATCGGTCGAAGCTGCGCCGCTTTCGCCGTCTTCAGGAGGACCCATGTTGCAGCTGCCTTCGCGTCTCGTGCCCCGCCTGGCCGGCCTGCTGATGCTGGCCGTCGCCGCCGTCGGCAGCGTGCCGGCCGGCGGCCATGCGGCCACCCTGCCGGCCGCGGTCGGCGGGCAGCCGCTGCCGTCGCTGGCGCCGATGCTGACGCGGGTGACGCCGGCGGTGGTGAACATCTCCACCACCACCCGGGTGCAGGTGCGCGACGCGTATTTCGACGACCCGATGGTGCGCCAGTTCTTCGGCCTGCCGGCGACGCCGCGCGAGCGGGTCGAGCAGAGCCTGGGCTCGGGCGTGATCGTGGATGCGGCGAAGGGCTACGTGCTGACCAACAACCACGTGGTCGGCGGCGCCGACGACATCAGCGTGACGCTGCAGGACGGGCGCACGTTCAAGGGCAAGCTGCTCGGCACCGACCCGGCCACCGACGTGGCGGTGGTGCAGATCCCGGCACAGAACCTCAAGGCGCTGCCGCTGGCCGACTCCTCCGCGCTGCAGGTGGGTGACTACGTGGTGGCGGTGGGCGACCCGTTCGGGCTGGGCCAGACGGTCACCGCCGGCATCGTCTCGGCGCTGGGCCGCTCGGGGCTGGGCGACTCCGGTTACCAGAACTTCATCCAGACCGACGCCTCGATCAACCCCGGCAACTCCGGCGGCGCACTGGTCAACCTGCGCGGCGAGCTGGTCGGCATCAACACCATGATCTTCTCGCCGTCCGGCGGCAACGTCGGCATCGGCTTCGCCATTCCCAGCAACCTCACCAGCGAGGTGATGGCGCAGCTGCTGGCGCACGGCAAGGTGCAGCGCGGCAGCCTGGGCGTGCAGACCCAGGCGATCACGCCGCGCATCGCCCGCCTGCTGAGCCTGAAGGACAGCAACGGCGTGGTGGTCACCGGCGTGACCGACGGCTCGGCCGCCGCGCACGCCGGCCTGCAGCCCGGCGACGTGCTGACCTCGCTGAACGGCAAGCCGCTGCACAACGTGCAGGAGCTGAACAACGCCGAAGGCCTGCTGCCGCTGGGCAGCACGCTGCGCCTGGGCGTGCTGCGCGAGGGCAAGCTGCGCGAGATCAACGCCACGCTCACCGCGGAAAAACTGGCCAGCGTCGACGGCGGCCAGCTCGACCCGCGCCTGGCCGGGGTGCGCTTCAGCGAACTCAGCCAGAGCCAGCGCAACCAGGGCTGGTACGGTGCGGCCGTCGACGCGGTGCAGCCGGGCAGCCGCGCGGCCCGCGCCGGGTTGAACGCCGGCGACGTGGTGATCGGCGTGGGCGGCCAGCGCATCACCAGCTTGCACATGCTGCGCGGGCTGGCCGGGGTGAAACCGCGCCAGCTGGTGCTGGTGGTCGCCGACGACGACGGCACGCGCTACGTGGTGGTGAACTAGCGAAGCGCCGCTTTCCTCGTCGTTCCCGCGAAGCAGGACGTCGATCGATCACGTCTTCTCCGCGCATGCGCGGAACGTTCGCTGCATCTCCGGGCGACCACCGTTCAGCCCAAAGCGTGGCCGGGATCGCCCACGGGCCGTGTCCCGGCGCACAGCTTGGGCCCGTGCGGCCGTGCGAGGCGGCGAAAGCGCTTGATGTTCTGCATGCGGGTCGATGAAATATCCACCGCTTCACCCAGTGTGCGCCTGCGAGGCGCCATACTCGCGCCTCTCCACCCACACCCATCGACCCCCGGGGCTCTCCGCCATCATGTCTGTCCGTCTTGCCCGCCTGTTGTCCGTCGCCCTGATCGGGGCCTGCCTCGCCACTCCCGCGTTCGCCAAGAGCAAATCCAAGGCGCACCACGCCAGCGCTCCGGCCAAGAGCAGCCTGGTCTGGCGCGGCGACGTCGCCACCGCCAACGGCGTGGTCAACGAGGTGGCCAAGGCGTGGGAGAAGAGCGGCCACGGACGGATCGAGCTGCAGCCGTTCAACACCGCCTCGGGCATCGACGCGGTGGCCAGCGGCACCGCCGACCTGGCCGGCAGCGCGCGCGGCAGCGACAACAGCGCGCAGAACGCCAACCTCACCTTCACCCCGGTGGCGTGGGACGCGCTGGTGATCATCACGCAGTCGTCCAACCCGGTGCGCAACCTCAGCCTGAAGCAGGTGCACGACATCTACTACGGCCGCATCCACAACTGGAGCGAGGTCGGCGGCAACAACGCGCCGATCGACGTGTACGCGGTGGCCAGCCCCGGCGACGGCGTGGAATACAGCCTGCGCGAGCTGCTGTTCGGCCGCGGCAACCAGCCGGTGGCGGCGCCGCGGCTGTACGTCAACACGCGCAAGCTGGAGGAAGGCATCGCGCTGAACCCGAACGGCCTGGGCGTGAGCACCCTGGCCAGCATCAGCGGCAACCCGAAGCTCAAGGCGATCCCGATCGACGGCAAGCCGGCCACCGCCGCCAACCTCGCCAACGGCAGCTACCCGCTGTTCACTCCGCTGTACCTGGTGACCAACCCGCGCAGCCCGAAGGCCGCCCAGGCCCAGGCCTTCATCGACTTCATGGGGACCGCGCCGGCCGCGGCGGCGCTGCGCAAGCACGCGGTGCTGCCCTACCAGGACGGCGCGGCGCTGGTCGCGCTGGACACCTCCCGGCGCAGCCGGATCCTGGCCGAAGTGGGCGCGCGCCCGGTCCGCGGCACGCCGGTGTCGGCGCCGGGCGCCACCTACGCGGCACGCGCCGCGATCGCGCCGACCTCGCCCGATACCGTGGCGGCCCGCCAGGCGGTCGAGCGCCGCCGCGCCGAGGCGCAGGACAATGCCCGCCTGAGCCGCATCCAGGGCAGCGTGAGCGACGTCACCGTGACCGGCGTGGACCATGCGAGCGGCAGCGCCACCACGCGCGAACAGGCCGCCGGCAAGGAATTCGGCAAGGTCGACGCGACCGCCAGCCAGGCCCTGACCACCTACAAGGTGGCCAAGGGCGACACGCTGTCGACGATCGCCAAGCGGCACTCGGTCAAGGTCGCCCAGCTGCGCGAGTGGAACCACCTGAAGAACGACCAGCTCAAGCTCGGCCAGGTGCTGCGCATCCGCGACCGCTAAGCCGCGCGGACGTGCCGATCCTCGCGCTGACGCTCGACCTCGACGACACCTTGTGGCCGGTGCGGCCGGCGCTGGAACGCGCCGACCAGGCGGTGGACGCGTGGCTGTGGCAGCACCACCCCGAGGTCGCCCGCGCGTGGCCGATCGCGGCGATGCATGCGCTGCGCCTGCGGGTCGCCGCCGAACGACTCGACCTGGCGCACGACTTCACCCGCCAGCGCCAGCTCACCCTGCAGCAGGCGTTCGCCGCGTGCGGCGTGGACGACGCGCCGGTGGCAGCGCTGTGGGAAATCTACTTCGCCGCGCGCAACCGCGTGGAGCTGTACCCGGACAGCCTGCCCGCGCTGCAGCGGATCACCGCGCGCTGGCCGCTGGCCAGCCTGACCAACGGCAACGCCGACCTGCAGCGCATCGGCATCCACGCCCACTTCGCCCACCACGTCTGCGCGCGCGACAGCGGCGTGGCCAAACCCGACCCGCGCATCTTCCTGGCCGCGGCCGAACGGCTGGGCGTGGCCCCCGGGCAGATCCTGCACGTCGGCGACGACCCGCTGCTGGACGTCGTCGGCGCGCGCGATGCCGGCCTGCGCACCGCCTGGATCAACCGCGAGCGCCGGCCCTGGCCGGCCCAGCTGGGCGCGCCGCCGGAACTGGACCTGCGCGACCTGACCGCGCTCGCCGACTGGCTCGACGCGCAGGCGGCTGCGACCAAGGGCCCATAGGCAGCTCCGGACAATGCGCGCATCATTGGCGATTGACCGTTGCACCGCCGCCTCCGAAGGATTCCGCATGTCCGCCCTGATCGAACGCCAGTCCGGCAACCGCCGCAGCATCGCCATCGAGACCACCGACGCCGCGCACTACGCCGCGACGCGTCGGCGGCTCAGCGCGGCGCAGCGGCGCTGGCTCGACGGCAGCGGCTTCGCGGCGCTGGCGGGCACGCATGCGCTGCTGGCCGACGCCACCGGCAAGCCGGTGCGCGTGCTGGTGGGCGTCGATCCGCGCGAGCCGCTGGCGGCGCTGGCCGCGCTGCCGTGCAGCCTGCCCGCGGCGGACTACCACCTCGCCGCCGAAGGCGTGCTGGCCGACCCGCTGCAGGCGGCGCTGGGCTGGGCGCTGGGCGCCTACCAGTTCACCCGCTACCGCCAGCCCAAGCGCGCGCCGGCCCGGCTCGCCGTGCCGGCCGCGCAGCTGCAGGAGCTGGCGCCGCTGGTCGAAGCCACCGCGCTGGTGCGCGACCTGGTCAACACGCCGACCGAAGACATGGGCCCCGAACAGCTCGGCGACGCCGTGCGCCGGCTCGGCAAGACGCACCAGGCGAAAGTGCGCGACTGGGTCGGCGACGAGCTGCTCAAGGCGAACTTCCCCACCATCCACGCGGTCGGCCGCGCCAGCCATCGCGCGCCGCGGCTGGTCGAGCTGAGCTGGGGCCGCAAGGCGGACCCGAAGCTGGTGATCGTCGGCAAGGGCGTGTGCTTCGACACCGGCGGGCTCGACCTGAAATCGTCCGACGGCATGCGCTGGATGAAGAAGGACATGGGTGGCGCCGCGCACGCGATCGCGCTGGCCGCTCTGGTGATGCAGGCACAGCTGCCGGTACGCCTCACCCTGCTGATCCCCGCGGTGGAAAACGCTGTGGCCGGCAACGCGCTGCGCCCGGGCGAGGTGGTGGTCACCCGTGCCGGCCACTCGGTGGAGATCGACAACACCGACGCCGAGGGCCGCCTGATCCTGTGCGATGCGCTGGCCTACGGCGCCGAGCAGCAGCCGGACCTGATGCTCGATTTCGCCACCCTCACCGGTGCCGCCCGCGTGGCGCTGGGGCCGGACCTGCCGGCGCTGTTCGCCAACGACGAGGCCGCGGCTGCCGCACTGCTCGCCGCCGGCCGCGCGGTCGACGACCCGCTGTGGCGGCTGCCGTTGTGGCGGCCGTACCGCAAGCTGCTGGACTCCTACCTGGCCGACTTCGCCAATGCCGGCGCGTCGCGCCACGCCGGCGCGATCACCGCGGCGCTGTACCTGGAGCGCTTCGTGCCGGAGGGCACGTCGTGGCTGCACCTGGACACCTACGCCTGGAACGACGCCGACCGTCCCGGCCGCCCGCGCGGCGGCGAGGCGATGGGCCTGCGCGCGATGTTCGCGTTCCTGCACCAGCGCTACGGCAACATGACTTCCGGCGTTGTCGCGCCGGAGTGAAAGACGTCATCCTGCGGGTTTCCCTGACCGCAAACCCGCCATGCCGCTTCGCCTGCACCTGTTCGCCATCAGCGTGGCGCTGGGCCTCGCCGCCTGCACCAGCGTTCCCCTCGCCCGCACCGCGGCACCGGCCCGGCCGGCGCTGACCGCGCAGACGCTGAGCTCCGGCGGCAGCATGCCGGCCGAACAGGCGCGCGTGCATTTCGACCACGCCGAACTGCACTTCACGGTGCTGCCCGCCACGCAAAGCATCGACGCCCGCGCCGTCCTGAGCTTCACCGCGAAGTCCGCCACCGACACCCTGCTGCTGGACCTGGACCGCAACCTGCCGATCAGCGCGATCGAACTGGACGGCCAGCCACTCGCCGCCGACGCCTGGAGCAATCCCGACGGCCGCCTGCGCGTCCGGCTGCCGGCGCCGCTGGCCGCCGGCGGCAAGGTGCGCGTGGCGATCCGCTACGGCGGCCAACCGCACGTGGCGAAGAAGGCGCCGTGGGACGGCGGCTTCGTGTGGAGCCATACCGCCGACGGCCAACCGTGGGTGGCCAGCGCGGTCGAGGGCGAAGGCTGCGACCTGTTCTGGCCGTGCATCGACCAGCCGCAGGGCGAGCCCGACCTGGTCGATACGTACATCACCGTGCCGAAGACGCTGGCCGCGCCCGGCAACGGCGTGCTGGTCGGCATCACCGATGCCGGCGACAGCCACACCTACCACTGGCGCGCCAAGCACCCGGACACCTACGCGATCTCGATCAACGTCGGCCCGTTCCAGCTGCTCAAGGGCGACTACGCCAGCCGTTACGGCAACACCATCCCGCTGGAGCTGTGGTACCTGCCCGAGCATGCGGCTGGCGCGCAGCGGCTGTTCGGCGAGTTCCCGCGCATGCTGGATTTCTTCGAGCAGCAGATCGGCCCGTACCCGTTCGGCGACGAGAAGATGGGGGTGGTGGAAACCCCGCACCTGGGCATGGAACACCAGACGCTCAATGCCTACGGCAACCGCTACCGCCTGAACGGCTACGGCTACGACAGCCTGCTGCAGCACGAATTCGCCCACGAGTGGTTCGGCAACCAGCTGACCAACGCCAACTGGGACGACATGTGGCTGCATGAAAGCTTCGGCACCTACATGCAGCCGCTGTACAGCCAGTACCTCAACGGCGACATGGACTATTTCAGCTGGCTGCACGAGCTGCGCCTGAAGCTGCGCAACCGCCACCCGATCGTCTCCGGCAGCAGCAGGACCGAGGAGCAGGTCTACGACGAGACGGCCGGCCCGGGCCAGGACATCTACAACAAGGGCGCGCTGATGCTGCACACGCTGCGCCAGCTGATCGGCGATCAGGCCTTCTTCGACAGCATCCGCCGGCTGGTCTACGGCCGCCCCGACCCGCAGCCGGGCAACTTCCGCCCGCGCTACGCCTCGACCTCCGACTACATCGCGATCGTCGACCAGGTCAGCGGCCGCGACCTGCGCTGGTTCTTCGAGGTCTACCTGCGCGACGCCGCGCTGCCGCGGCTGGATGAGCAGCGCGTGGGCGACACGCTGAAGCTGCGCTGGGTCACCGAGCACGGCAAGCCGTTCCCGATGCCGATCGAGGTGCAGGTGGGCGACGCCGTGCACACCGTGCCCATGCGCGACGGCAGCGGCCAGCTGCAGGTGCCGGCCGGCAGAGTGCTGATCGTCGACCCGCGCTCGAAGGTGCTGCGCGAGCTGCCGCACGTGGCGGCGTACCAGCAATGGCTGAAGCAGCAGCGGGCAGCGCCACGCGCGGCGAAATAATCCGACCGCGGGGCCGCGCGTCCCTATAATCGGCCCACGTCCCGCCACGGATCCTGCCGATGCAGCCGCCCCTTGCCGTTTCCGCCGCGTGCCGCGAGCAGGCGCTGGCCGCCTGGCAACGCGGCGACACGGCCGCCGCCGAGCAGGCCTTCCGGCGCCTGCTGGAGCTGCTGCCGGACGATGCCGAAGCGCTGCAGTTCGTGGCCACCTGCGAACTGGGCCGGGGCGATGCCGGGCGCGCGATCGGCCTGCTGGTGGCGGCACACCGCGCCCAGCCGCAGGACGCCGCCGTGCTGCATCGCCTGGGCGAAGTGCAGATGCTGGCCGGCGCCCACGAGGCGGCGGTCGACAGCCTGCGCCAGGGCCTGCAGCTCGCGCCGGGCATGTTCGTGGCGCGCCTGCGCCTGGGCGTGGCGCTCGAACAGCTGGGGCGCCGGCACGAGGCCATGCTGACCTACCTCGGCGCACTCGACGCCGCGCAGGCGCAGGGCCGCTGGCTCAGCGACGACACCACCGCGCCCGGCCTGCGCGAGGCGGTGAAGCATGCCGCGCGTTTCGTCGCCGCCGGCCGGCGCGAACTGTTCGACGCGGTCATCGAGCCGCTGCGCCAACGCTATGGTCGCTCCGAGCTGACCCGCGTCGACCAGTGCCTGACGATCTACCTGCACGAGCGCGAAGCGGACCTGCCCGACCCGCGCCAACGCCCCACCTTCCTGTATTTCCCCGGCATTCCCAGCCGCACGTTCTATCCGCGCGAGTGCTTTCCGGAGCATGCGCGGCTGGAGGCGGCCGCCGAGACGATCGGCGAGGAGCTGCGCGGCGTGCTCGCCCAGGACGAGCTGGTGCCGTTCCTGGGCACCAATGCCAGCGGGGAACTGCTCGATTCGTCCGGTACGCAGGGGCCGGCCTGGGATGCGTTCTTCTTCTACCGGCACGGCCTGCGCGACGACCTGCACTGCGCCCGCTGCCCGCGCACCAGCGCGATGCTGGACTCGCTGCCGCTGGCGCGGGTGCGCGAGCACGCGCCGGAAACGCTGTACTCGGTGCTGCGCCCGGGCACGCACATCCTGCCGCACCGCGGCGTCACCAATACGCGCCTGGTCACCCACCTGCCGCTGATCGTGCCGCCGGACTGCGCCCTGCGCGTAGGCGGCGAGACCCACGTGTGGCAGTACGGCCGCTGCGTCACCTTCGACGACACCTTCGAGCACGAAGCGTGGAACCGCAGCACGCAGACCCGCGTGGTGCTGATCCTGGACAGCTGGAACCCCGACCTCAGCGAGGCCGAGCGGGCAGCGGTGGCCGACCTGGTCGCCGCCATCGGCGACTTCAACCGCGAAAGCGGTGCGGCGCCTGCGGCACCGCCCCGCCAGCCCTGAGCGCGGACGGACCGACCGCCAACCGCACCCACGGCGGTGGTGCGCGGGGCCATGACTGGGAGTAGTCTCTGGCCGGCTGGGCGCCGCGGGCGGTTGTCGTGGCGTGTTCCAGTGTGTGCCCGGGAGGGGACGCGACAGATTCGAAGGCTGGGAACGCACCACATAACAACATCCAACGGGGAGACCAAATGAAATACGGCATGAATCACTTGTCACTGGCGGTGCGACTGGCCTTGACCGCGAGCGTCTTCGCCGCGGCGGGCGTGGTCCAGGCGCAGACACCGCAGGCGGACAACCCGACCTCGACGGATCAGGCCACGCCGCCGTCCAAGAGCAAGGCCAAGAATCTGGAAGCGGTGGTGGTGACCGGCTCGCTGATCCGCCGCGTGGACGTCGAGACGGCCAGCCCGGTGGTGACGCTGGACCGCGCGACCATCTCCAACTCCGGCAAGCCCGTGCTCGGTGACGTGCTGCAGCAGATGCCGAGCATTTCGGGCAACGCCACCAACCCGCAGAACAACAGCAATGGCGGCGGCGTCGCCAGCCCGCTGCTGGAAGCCGGCGATGGCGCCTCGCGCGTCTCGCTGCGCGGCCTGGGCATCACCCGCACGCTGGTGCTGGTCAACGGCCAGCGCATGTCCAACCCGGACATCAACCTGATCCCGCCGGAGATGATCGAGAAGGTCGACGTGCTGGCCGAAGGCGCCTCCACGGTCTACGGCTCCGATGCCATCGGCGGCGTGGTCAACTTCATCCTGCGCAAGGACTTCAAGGGCGCCCAGTTCAGCCTGAACGACGGCATCTCCAGCCATGGCGACGCCC
This sequence comes from Rhodanobacter sp., assembly GCA_024711345.1. Classification (GTDB taxonomy): domain Bacteria; phylum Pseudomonadota; class Gammaproteobacteria; order Xanthomonadales; family Rhodanobacteraceae; genus Rhodanobacter. The sequence goes on from JANJTA010000032.1 coordinate 241,349, forward strand.
AGCGCCGCGGGTTCAACCTCACCGGCGGCATGACCGGCGAGCATTACAGCATTGCCGCCGGCCTCGACTACAACAAGTACGACGCGACGCTCGCCGCCCGGCGCAAGTTCTCCCGCCAGCAGCTGTACCTATCCAGCGGCTCGGTCATCCCGGCCGGCTCCAGCTCGATCCCGACCGGCCGCATCCAGGTACCCGGGTCGATCGCCAGCCAGTACGGCTGCGCGCTCAATTCCAGCGGCTACGCGCAGGTGACCCTGGCCAGCGGCGACGGCTCCTCGCTGGGCGACTACCGCTGCCGGCTCCCCTCGGACACCTTCAACTACGCCGCGCTCAACTACATCCAGACCGCGCAGAAGCGCACCAACGGCTTCGTGCTCGGCAGCTACGACTTCACCGACAATCTGACCGGTTTCGTCAATGCGTTCTACAACCACACGGTATCCAGCGGCCAGGACGCGCCCTCGCCGGTCGGCACCGGCGACGGCCTGATCATCTCCTCCAGCAACCCGATCAATCCGTTCGGCATCACCTTCAGCCAGAACCCCGTGCCGGGCGACCCGAACAGCGGCTACAACTTCCAGACCCGCCTGACCGGCGCCGGCACCCGCGTGCACGCCTATACCACCGACACCTCGCAGATCAACGCGGGACTGCGCGGGAATTTCGGCCAGGAAAGCAGCTGGACGTGGGATGCCTCGGTCAACTACAGCCATACCAAGCGTGACCAGCGCGACTCCAACGAGGTGGACATTCCCTCGCTGCAGGCGGCCGTCGACGCCGGCGCGAACATCTTCGACCAGGCGAATGCCGGCAGTGCGTTGAGTGCCGGCGTGAAGACGCCGATCTACATCTACACCCAGTCCACCAAGCAGGCCCAGTTCGACACCGCCGGCGAGCTGTGGGACCTGCCCGCCGGCGCCATGCAGCTGTCCGCCGGCGCCCTGTATCGCAAGCAGTTCATGAACTACACGGTGAGCGACTTTGCCGTGCTCGACCCGACCACCACCACCTGCCAGATCCTGCAGGAAGCCTGCGGCTCGCCCGGTCGCGGCAGCTTCAACGTCAAGGAGGTCTACGCCGAGACGCTGATCCCGCTGCTTTCCGACCAGCCATGGGCGCAGTCGCTGAACCTCGACCTCGGCGTGCGCTCGTCCAACTACAGCACCACCGGCACCACCACCAACGGCAAGGTCGCGATCGAGTGGCGTCCCATCGCCGACCTGCTGGTCCGCGGCACCGTGTCCCAGGTGTTCCGCGCGCCCAACCTCAACGAGCTCTACGACGGCCGCACGCTGGTCCAGCCGAACCTCAACGATCCCTGCGTGGGACTCACCGCGGCCGAGCTGGCGGCACACCCGGCCGCGTGCCAGTTCGTTCCGGTGAACTGGGCCGGCAACTCGCCGGCGCAGGTCAACACGTTCTACTCCGGCGCCGCCACCGTCGGCGCGACGCTGAAGCCGGAGAAGGGCAAGTCGATCAACCTCGGCCTGGTCTACGACCCCGACTGGCTGCCCGGCGTGTCCACCAGCCTCGACTTCTGGCACATCTACCTGAGGGACACGCTCACGGCGATCACCGCCGATACGGTGGTCAACTCCTGCTACAACAACGCCAGCAGCCAGTACTGCTCGTTCATCCACCGCGAGGACAACACCAGCCGGCAGCCTGGCCAGGTGTTCCTGATCAACACGCCGGTGGTCAACCTGGGCAACCTGAGCACCACCGGCATCGACTACACGCTGCGCTACAAGATCCCGCACTTCAACCTGGGCAGCATGGATCCGGGCAACTTCCGCGCAGGCCTGAGCACCAGCTACACCTCGACCTACAAGGTCAACGCCACGCCGGGCGCACCGGACACCAAGACGGTCAACTACGCCGGTACGCTCAGCCCGCAGTTCGGCAACATCTCGCGCTGGCGCGGCACGGTCACGCTCAACTGGGACAAGGGCAACTGGAACGCCCAGTGGCAGTCGCGCTACATCAACAAGCTGACTGCACTGAACGCCGACGCCGCCATCGCCGGGGTGAACATCCCGGTAGCTTCGGTGATCTACCACTCGATCCAGCTGGGCTATGCGGTGCCGTCGATCCACACCCGCTTCGACGTCGGCGTGGACAACATCATGGACAAGGCGCCGCCGCTGGTCTACCAGAACGGTGCGAACTACAACGTGGACACCGCCACCTACGACGTGCTCGGCCGCTACTACTGGGCGCGGGCGACGATCAAGTTCTGATCGCCTGAGCACATCGGCAGCAAACGGGAGGGCCGCGAACATTCGCGGCCCTCTTGCATAATGGGTGACGCAAGATCATTGACGGAGTAGGCATGCCTACCGCGAGCACGGACCTGGCCGGCGCCATGGCCGGCGCCTGGAACGCCGGCGAGCCGGAGCGGGTGATCGCCCTGGCCGGGCAGGCCACGCCGTCGCAGCAAGGCGACGAAGGCGTGCTGCTGCTGCTCGGCCTGGCGCAGCAGGCTACCGGACGGCTGGCGCAGGCCGCCGATACCTTTCGCCAGCTGGCGCAGCAGCGACCGGACGTCTCGGCGTACTGGAACAACCTGGCCGTGGTCAGTCGCCAGGCCGGCGACCTGGCCGGTGCCGAGCAGGCCTTGCGCACCGCGCTGGCGCTGGCGCCCGATGACGCCGACGTGCACTACAACCTGGGCCTGCTGTACGCGCAGCAGCAGCGCTGGGTGGAGGCCCGGCAGGCCCTGCTGGACGCGGTGGCGCTGAGCTCGCGCTTCCTCGAAGCGCGGCTGCAGGCGGCCTACGCCTGCCATGTCTGCGGCGACAACACGCAGCAGGAGGCGTTGCTGCAAGGCGCTGCCGAGTGGCCCGCGCAACCGGCCGAGCAGGCCCTGCTGCTGTCCGCCATGCTGTCGGCGCAGGGCCAGCCGGACGCGGCGCTGCACGTGTTGGCGCAGGCGCAACTACCCGCCGGGCCGGCGGCCGCGGTCATGCGCCTGCGCCTCGCCGCGCAGCGCGTGCTGCTGCACGAAAGGAACAACCGCCTCGACGCGGCTCGCGACGAGCTGCGGCAACTGTCGCTGGACAGGCTCGAGGCCCTGCCGATGGCGGAGCAGCAGGCGCGTGCCGATGGCTGGCGCGCGCATGCCGCCCTGGCGATGCGCGCGGGTGCCCCGGCCGACGCCGCGGCGCTGTACCAGCGTGCGCTCGACACCGCCGTCGACGCCGAGGCCCGCGCCAGCGCCGCCTTCGGCCTGGCCGCCGCCCGCGACCGCCAAGGGCGCTACGCCGAGGCATGGCAGGCGCTGCAGCAGGCGCATGCGCTGCAGCTCGACATCGCCCGCCACGTGGTGCCCGAACTGCTGGCGGCCGACAGCCGGCCGCTGCAGCTCGGCGGCGAGGCGGCCGGCCCGTGCGCTTCGGCCGACTGGCCGCCGCTGCGCTCGCCCGACAGCCGGCACAGCCCGGTGTTCGTGGTCGGCTTTCCCCGCTCCGGCACCACCTTGCTGGAACAGATGCTCGACGCCCATCCGCAGTTCCAGTCGATGGACGAACGCGCCTACATCCACGAGCTGATCGAAGGCATGGAGCTGGTGGGCCAGCGCTACCCGGCGGACCTGGCGACGCTGACCCAGCAGGACGTCGACCAGCTGCGCAGCGTCTACTGGCGCCGCGTCGCCGGGGTGGTGCCCGCACTCGGCGAACGCCGCCTGGTCGACAAGAATCCGCTCAACATGCTGTGCCTGCCGATGATCATGCGGCTGTTCCCGCACGCGCGCATCATCCTGTGCCTGCGTCATCCGTGCGACGTGCTGCTCAGCTGCAGCATGCAGGCATTCCGCTCGCCGGCCTTCATGGTGCTGTGCTCGTCGCTGCAGCGCCTGGCGCAGGGCTACGCGCACGCCTTCGGGCAGTGGTCGCGCGACGTCGAGGCGTTCGCGCCGCAGGTGCTGGAGTGGCGCTACGAATCAGTGGTCGACCGGTTCGACGCGCAGGTCGCGCGCCTCGGCCAGTTCCTCGAAACCGCCGATACCTCGCCGATGACGCGCTTTGCCGAACACGCGCGGCGCAAGCGCTTCATCAGCACGCCCAGCTATGCGCAGGTCACCGAAGGCGTCCATCGCCGCGCGGTCGACCGCTGGCAGCACTATCGCGAACAGTTCGAACCGGTGCTGCCGCTGCTGCAGCCATGGCTCGACCGCTTCGGCTACGAGGCGTAGGAGCCCGCTGGCGGGCGATGCTTTGGAGCCGGGAGCCGGGGTTTGAAAAGCAAAGGCAAAAGCATCGCCCGCCAGCGGACTCCTACCCGCAGAACGAAGAAGGCAGCGCCATGCGCTGCCTTCTTCGTTTCGCCAGAGCGGGTACTCAGTGTGCGACGCTGCTTGCGGCCGGTGCAGGTACGCTGGCCAGCGCGTGGGGTGAGAACCTGCCGCCGTACGGCAGCACTTCGGCGGCCAGCTGGGGGTTGGCCTTGATCAGGCCGATCGCGTCGAACAGGATGTGCGCGGTCTCGTTGAGCTGCACGTCCTTGGCCTTCTTCGCGTCCTTCTCCTGCTTCAGCTCGCTCTTCAGGCTGCGCTCGTTCGCGTTGAGGCCGTCGTCCAGGCTGCTGGCCTCGTCGGCGAGCGAGGCATCGCTGCCATCGATGGCCTTGTGCCGCGCGCGGAAGTCGGCCTGGATCGCCTCCAGCTGCTTGCGCTCGACCTCGCGCGTGGCGAAGTTCAGCGAGATCGAGGTCTTCGCGCGCATCGTGCGGTATTGCGCCAGCTCGTCCAGCATCAGCTTCCACGCCGGCGAATGGGCCACGCGCTCGGCATGCTTCTGCTGCAGCTGCGGCAGGTAGGCGGCGAGATTGGCCACCACCTGGTAGTCGGCCGGCGCAATCTGCGTCCACTTCAGCGCGTTGTCGTAGGTCGACTCGCCGAAGTCCTTGTCGTCGCCGTTCTTCGGGAACGCGATGTCCGGCGTCACCCCCTTCAGCTGGGTGGAGCCGCCGTTGATGCGGAAGAACTCCTGGATGGTCATCTTCAGCTCGCCGAGCTGCGGCTTCTCGCTGTCGCCCTGCGCGAAGCGGTCCAGGTCCACCAGGTTCTGCACGGTGCCCTTGCCGAAGGTGGGCTCGCCGACGATCAGCCCGCGATGGTAGTCCTGGATCGCCGCGGAGAAGATCTCCGAGGCCGACGCCGTGCCGCGGTTGACCAGCACCGCCAGCGGCCCGCTCCAGGCCATGCCCGGGTCGTCGTCGCCCTGCACCTCGACCCCACCCTTGGAGTCGCGCACCTGCACCACCGGCCCCTTGTCGATGAACAGGCCGGTCAGCGAATTGGCCTCGGCCAGCGAGCCGCCGCCATTGTTGCGCAGGTCCATCACCACGCCCTGCACGCCGGCCTGCTTCAGCTCGCCGAGCAGGCGGGCGACGTCGCGGGTGGCGCTCTTGAAATTCTTGTCGCCGGCGCTGCGTGCGCCGAAGTCGGAGTAGAACGTGGGCAGCTCGATCACGCCGATCTTGCGGGTGACGTCGCCGTCCTTGATCTCCACGATCTTCTTCTTCGCCGCCTGCTCCTCGATGCTGACCTTCTTGCGCACCAGGCTGACCATCTCGTGCTTGCCGTCCACGCCGGCGTCCGCGGGAATGATCTCCAGCCGCACGGTGGTGTCCTTCTTGCCGCGGATCAGGTTGACCACGTCGTCCAGCCGCCAGCCGATCACGTCGACGATCGGGCCGGTGTCGCCCTGGCCGACGCCGACGATGCGGTCGCCGACCTCGATGCGCCCGGACTTGGCAGCCGGACCGGCCGGCACCAGTTCGCGAATCTGGGTGTAGTCGTCGCGCGGCTGCAGCACCGCGCCGATGCCTTCCAGCGACAGCTTCATCGAGATGTCGAAGTTCTCCGCCGCGCGCGGGCCGAGGTAGTCGGTGTGCGGGTCGGTGGTCTCCGCGTACGCGGTCATGAAGGCCTGGAACGCGTCCTGGCCGTCCAGCTGGCGGACCCGTTCGATGTAGTTGGCGTAGCGCTTGTCCAGCGTCTTGCGGATCTCGGCGTCGTCCTTGCCGGCCAGCTTCAGGCGCAGCCAGTCGTTCTTGGTGCGCTTGCGCCAGAGGTCGTCCAGCTCGGCCTGGTTCTTCGGCCAGTCGGCGTGTTCGCGGTCGAAGGTGTAGCTCTCGTCGGCGGCAAAGTCGAAGCCCTGCTTGAGCAGGCCGCGCGCGTAGTTCATGCGCTCCACCGCGCGCTGCACGTAGAGGTTGAACACGGCGAACGGCGCGGACAGGTCCTGGTTCCAGATCGCGTCGTCCAGCTGGGTCTTCAGCGGCGCGAACTTCGCCATGTCGGCCTGGGTGAAGAACACCTTCTCGCTGTCCAGCAGCTTGAAATATGCGGTGTAGATGCGCGCGGACATGGCGTCGTCGAGCGGCTGCGCGTCATAGTGGAAACGGGTCAGGAAACGCGCCGACAGCTGCGCGGCCTGCGCCTCCTCCGGGGTGAAGGTGAGCGGCCAGGTGGCCGCCTTGCGGGCCTTGCCGGCGCCGAGGTCGGCGGCCGACTGCGCCAGCGCGCAGGTCGCGGTGAAGGCAAGCAGCAGGAGCAGCGCGGGACGAAATTTCATGGGGGTTCTCAGGCTGACTCGGTGACGCCGGCTGCATGGGCCTGCAGGTCGGCGTGGTAGGACGAGCGCACCAGCGGACCGGAGGCGACGTGATGGAAACCCATCGCCTCGCCTTCCGTACGCAGCGCATCGAATTCTTCCGGCGTCCAGTAGCGCAGCACCGGGTGATGGTGCGGCGTGGGCTGCAGGTACTGGCCGATGGTGATCATCTCGACGTCATGGGCGCGTAGATCGCGCATGGTCTCGAGCACCTGCGCCTTCGTCTCGCCCAGGCCCAGCATGATGCCGGACTTGGTCGGCACCTGCGGGTGCTGCGCCTTGAAGCGCTTGAGCAGGTCCAGCGACCACTGGTAGTCGGCGCCCGGGCGCACTTCGCGGTACAGGTGCGGCACGGTTTCCAGGTTGTGGTTGAACACGTCCGGCGGGAACTCCTTGAGCACCTCCAGCGCGCGTTCCATGCGGCCCTTGCCGCGGAAGTCGGGGGTGAGGATCTCGATGCGGATGTGCGGGCTGGCATGGCGCGTGGCGCGGATGCAGGCGGCGAAGTGCTCGGCGCCGCCGTCGCGCAGGTCGTCGCGGTCGACCGAGGTGATCACCACGTACTTCAGGCGCATGTCGCGGATCGTCTCGGCCAGTCGCGCCGGTTCCAGCGGATCGGGCGCCACCGGCCGGCCATGCGCCACGTCGCAGAACGAGCAGCGGCGGGTGCACACCTCGCCGAGGATCATGAAGGTGGCGGTGCCCTTGCTGAAGCACTCGTGGATGTTCGGGCAGGAGGCTTCCTCGCACACGGTGACCAGCGAGTTCTCGCGCAGGCGCGCCTTCAGCTGCTGCACGGCGTTGCCCGGCGGCAGCCGCACGCGGATCCAGCTGGGCTTGCGCAGGGTCGGCACGCTGGTGTCGAAGCCGGCGCGGTTCAGCGCGATCTTGTCGTTGCCCAGCTGCTTTTCGCCCGCGGGCGCGCCGCTGATCACGGCGAGCGGGATGACCTTGGGGGAAGGGGCGGAGATTTCGCTCATGGGTAGACAGCTCGGACCGCCGTGCGGGCGGGGAGTTCAGGCAGGATGGGGGCAGCGGGGGTGGCAGTGAAGCCGAACTGGCGGCAGAACTCCTCCACCAGCACGTCCTCGACCGTGGCCAACTGCGACGGGCCGCCCAAGTCTAGCAGCTGCGTGACCGCCAAACCCTTGTAACCGCAGGGGTTGATGCGGTGGAACGGCTCCAGGTCCATGGCCACGTTGAAGGCCAGCCCGTGGAAGCTGCAGCCGCGGCGCACGCGCAGGCCGAGCGCGGCGATCTTGGCATCGGCCACGTACACCCCCGGCGCGCCCTCGCGGCGCACCGCTGCCACGTTCCAGTGCGCCAGCGTGTCGATCAGCGCCTGCTCGATCCGGTGCACCAGCTCGCGCACGCCGACGCCGGCGCGGCGCAGGTCGATCAGCGGATAGCCCACGATCTGGCCGGGCCCGTGGTAGGTCACCTGGCCGCCGCGGTCGACCGGGATCACCGGGATGTCGCCCGGCGCCAGCACGTGCTCCATCTTGCCGGCCTGGCCCAGGGTGAACACCGGGTCGTGCTGCAGCAGCCAGAACTCGTCCGGCGTGTCGGCGGTGCGGTTGTCGGTGAACGCGCTCATCGCCTTCCAGGTGGCCGCGTACGGCTGGCGGCCGAGGCGGCGGACTTTCAGGGGGAGGGGGAAATCGGTGTTCACGGTTGGGGAAGGGAATCGGAAAGAAGGGCTGGACGATCGTCGTTCGAGGCGGGAAGCGGGCAAAGGCTGCTCATGCCGATGGTCGAAGCGTGGGCAACCCGGCACGCCGGCGTTGCCGGTTTCGCGCTCCCGGTTCCCGGTTCCCTGCTCTCACAACGTGTACCGGATGTCGGGGTCGGCGCGCAGCGCGTGGTGCGCGGATTCGTACTGTTCGCGGGTGTCGCAGCGGAAGCTCACCGTGACCGAGACGAAGTTGCCGGCGCCGGAGTGGCGGTGCCGCACGGTTTCGTGCAGCACGTGCAGGCCGGCCAGCTCGAGCAGTTGCGGCACGTGGGCCGGCAAGTTGGCGCTGGCGTTGCCGACGGCGGTGATCTCGAACTCGCCGGGAAACTGGAAGCCCTTGCCTTCCTGCTTCGCCTTGCTGAAGTCGATCGGCTGGATCACTTGGCGCCCGCGTTCCCGGCCGGCGCCGGAGTGTCGGCCTTCTTGTCGCTGTGGAACCACAGCAGGATGCTGTCCCACAGGCGCGAGAAGAAGCCGCCCTGCGGCGCATCCTGCAGCGCGATCAGCGGCACGCTCTGCACCGGCTGGCCGTCCAGGGTGATGCGCAGCGTGCCGATCCGCTGGCCCTTGGTGAACGGCGCGATCAGCGTGGCGGGAATGTCCATGGTCGCCTTGAGCTGGTCGTACTGGCCGCGCTTGACGGTGACCAGCACGTCGTCGGCCACGCCCAGCGGCAGCTGGTTGGCCGCGCCCTTCCACAGCCGCGGCGTGGCCAGCGGCTTGTCGGCGCCGTACAGCTTGTGCGTCTCGTAGAAGCGGAAACCGTAGCTCATCAGCGCCATCGCCGAATCGGCGCGCGCCTTCTCGCTGCTGGCGCCCATCACCACCGCGATCATGCGCGCCTCGCCCTGCTTGGCCGAGGCGGCCAGGCAGTAGCCGGCGGCCGCGGTGTGACCGGTCTTGATGCCGTCCACGCTGGGGTCGCGCCACAGCAGGGTGTTGCGGTTGTGCTGCTTGATCCCGTTCCACTCGAACTCCTTCACCGCGGAGATCGCGTAGTCCTCAGGGAAGTCGTGGATCAGCGCGCGCGACAGGATCGCCACGTCATGCGCGGTGGTGTAGTGGTTGGCGATCGGGTAGCCGGAGGCGTTCTGGAAGTTCGAGTTGACCATGCCCAGCTGCTTGGCATAGGCGTTCATCAGCCCGGCGAAGGCCGGTTCGGAGCCGGCGGTGTGCTCGGCCAGCGCGATCGCCGCGTCGTTGCCGGACTGGATGATCATGCCGTACAGCAGGTCCTTCAGCGGCACCTGGCTGTTGAGCTTGAGGAAGCTGGTGGAGCCGTCGGTGCCGGCGCCGCCGCCGCGCCACGCGTTCTCGCTGATGGTCACCGGATCGGTCATGTGGATCTTGCCGTTGGCGACCTCGGCCGAAACCACGTAGTCGGTCATCACCTTGGTGATCGAGGCCGGCTCCACGCGCAGGTCGGGCTCCTTGCTGGCGAGGATCTGGCCGGTGGCGTAGTCCATCAGCACCCAGCTCTTGCCGTCGACGTCCGGCGGCGGCGGCACCGGCGCCTCCGGCATCGCCGGGCGCGGCACCGGCGACGGGCGCGGCGGCGTCTGGGCAACGGCAATGCCGACCAGCAGGACGGTGGCGAACGGGATCAGGCTGCGGCGGAGAAAATTCATCGTGGAAATCGGTCCGATGGCTGGGGCCGGCGCGGCGGGCGCCGGCGGGAAGAAAAAAGGATGCGCAAATCCTGCTCAGTCTACTGCGACCTGGGGCCGCGGCAGACCCATGCTTTCGATCCGGGCACTGACCTGGTCGGCGCGATCCACGCTGGCCAGCGGCCCCACGCGCACGCGGCGCACGCGGCGGCCGTTGACCGTGGCGTCGCTCACCTGCACCGCGCCCAGATTGGCCTGGCGCAAACGCCGGGCCAGCCTGTCGGCGTTGTCGGCATCGGCGAACGCACCTACCTGCAGATAGATATCCGGCTGTCCGGGTGGGACCGCAACCGGCGGCGGCAGTTCCTGCGCCGGAGCGGATGGGTCGATCCCGCGCACCTCGACCAGGCCGGTGCCCTTGGGCCAGATGCCGATCTTCACCGCGGCGGCATAGGACAGGTCGATCAGCCGGTTCTGGTGGAACGGACCACGGTCGTTGACCCGCACGATCACGCTCTTGCCGTTCTGCAGGTTGGTTACGCGCGCGTAGCTGGGCAGCGGCAGCGTGGTGCTGGCCGCGCTGAACGCGTACATGTCGTAGGTCTCCAGGCTGGAGGTCTTGTAGCCGTGGAACTTGTTGCCGTAGAACGAGGCGATGCCGCGCTCGTCGTAGCCGCGCGCGCTGGGCAGCACGCGGTAGGTCTGCCCCAGCACGGTGTACGGCGACTTGTTGCCGTACAGCGAGCGCGGCTCGACCTTCGGCACCGGCTCGACCAGCTTGCTGACGTCCAATGGCGGCGGCACGCTGTCCTCGCCGTCGCGGTAGCGGCTGCTCTGCGGCTTGCTGAGGTCGTCGTGGAAACCGCCGCGGCTGTCTGCCGGCTGGCCCCACGCGCGATGCTGCCGGCTGTCGCCAGGCGAGGGCCGGGTCCGGTGACCGCCGCAGCCGGCCAGCAACAGGGCCGCCAGCACCAGCACCGCAGCACCGCCCGCCGCCCTCATCGCGCGGCTTCCGCCGGGCCCACGCCGGCGGCGATCGCCTGCGCCAGCTGCTCGACCGCCATCGCGTACAGCGGACTGCGGTTGTAGCGGGTGATCACGTAGAAATTCTGGAAGGTGAACCAGTACTCCGGTCCGTTCGGACCTTCCAGCGCCTGCAGGCTGGCTGGCTCGTCCGGTGGCAGGTGTCGCAGCGGTGCGTAGCCCCACGCCACCAGTTGCTCCAGCGGCCATTGCGGCTTGGCATCCTTCACCGCGATCGGCCTGGCCGCGCCGTCGGGCTGCGCCCGCGCCGCCACCGGGCCGTCGGCGATCCAGCCGTGCTGCACGAAGTAGTTCGCCACGCTGGCGAAGATGTCCGGCAGCGAGTTCGACAGGTCGATATGGCCGTCGTGGTCGGCGTCCACGGCGAAATCGCGGATGCTGGTGGGCATGAACTGGCCCCAGCCCTGGGCGCCGGCGTAGGAGCCGGTGAGCGTGTCGAGCGGCCCGGCCAGGTGGTTGTCCGGCAGGCTCAGCAGTTCCTTCAGCTGCGCGCGGAAGAACGTCGCCCGCGGCGGGTAGTACAGCCCCAGCGTGACCAGCGCGTCGAGCACCTTGTACTTGCCGGTGTTGCGGCCGTAGCTGGTCTCCACGCCGACGATCGCCACGAGGTACTCGGGCGCCACGCCGTATTGCCCGCCGACCTGCTCCAGCAGCGCGCGATGCGCGCGGTAGAACGCGATGCCGTCGTTGACGCGCTGCTCGGTGAGGAAGATCGGCCGGTAGTCCTTCCACGGTTTGGCCTCGGCCGGGCGGCTGATCGCGTCGAGGATGGCCTGCTGCATCTGCGCGCCGTCGAGCAGCGCATTCAGCGCCTGCGGGCTCTTGCCGGTCTGCGCCGCCACCTCGCGCACCAGCTCGGCCTGGCCGGGATGCGTCGTCGCCGTGGCGGGGGTCGAAGCGCCCATCCACGACACGAAGAGGATGGCGAGAAAACGGAGCGCTGACGGCACTGGCGCAACTGTCATGTCGTGGCTTGCCTCACGGAATGTCGACGTCGCCGGAAGCCTAACACGCACGCGGGCACGAGCCGGGCGGAAAATCGGCGCTTCAGAAGTGCATCTTGCGGTTGGCGTGGATCGACATCAGCACGCCGAAGCCGGTCAGCAGCGACACCGCCGAGGTGCCGCCGTAGCTGATCAACGGCAGCGGCACGCCGACCACCGGCAGCATGCCGGCGACCATGCCGCCGTTGACGAACACGTAGACGAAGAAGCTCATGCCGATCGCGCCGGCGAGCAGGCGCGAGTAGGTGTCGCGCGCCTCCATCGCGATCCACAGGCAGCGGCCGATGATGAACGCGTACAGCGCGACCAGCGCGATCACGCCGACCAGGCCGAACTCCTCGGAGAACACCGCGAAGATGAAATCGGTGGTGTGCTCGGGCAGGAAGTCCAGCCGCGACTGCGTGCTGTGCAGCCAGCCCTTCCCGAACACGCCGCCGGAGCCCACCGCGATCTGCGACTGGATGATGTGCCAGCCGTTGCCGAGCGGGTCGGATTCCGGATTGAGCAGGGTCAGCACGCGGTCGCGCTGGTACTGGTGCAGGAAGTGCCAGCCGACCGGAATCATCCCGGCCACCGCGCCGAGCAGCAGGCCGATGCGCCACCACGCCATGCCGGAGAGGAACAGCGCGAACGCGCCGGCCGCAGCCACCAGCACCGCGGTGCCCAGGTCCGGCTGCTCGGCGATCAGGCCGGCCGGGATCGCGATCAGCAGACCGACCACCGCGATGTCCTTCCAGCCCGGCGGCAGCTGGCGCGGGTGCAGGTACCAGGCCACCATCATCGGCATGGTCAGCTTGAGCAGTTCGGACGGCTGGAAGCGCATCACGCCCAGGTCCAGCCAGCGGATCGAACCGCGCCCCTCGCCCAGCACCGCCACCACCACCAGCAGCGCGGTGCTGCCGGCATACAGCCAGGGCGTCCAGTCGCGCAGCACCGGCGGCGGGATGCGCGACACCAGCAGCAGCAGCGCGCCGCCCAGCACGAAGCGGCCGGCCTGGCCGCCGACCAGCGCCAGGTTGCCGTCGCCGGCGCTGTACAGCGTGACCAGGCCGGTGAGCGCCAGCACGAACAGGCCCAGCGCCAGCGGCAGATCGATCCGCGGCCGGCTCAGGATGCGGCGCACGAAGCGGCGCGCGCGCGCGTACAGCGCCTCGATCATGGCGTGCCTCCGCTGGTGGTGGCCGATGCCGGCAGATCCTCCGCCGGCTCGCTGTCTTCCGCGCCGATGTCGGGCGGGGCGCCAGCGGCCGACGCGGCACTTGGCGGCAGCGGCGCAGCCGTCACCGGCAGGCGTTTCGCGTCGGCGATCTCGCCGTCGTGCGCCGCCAGCCAGGCGTCGAGGATGGTGCGCACGATCGGCCCGGCGGCCGAGGCGCCCCAGGCACCGGACTCCAGGATCGCCGCCACCGCGATCTGCGGGTTGTCGGCCGGCGCATAGGCGACGAACCAGGCGCGGTGGCGGGTGGCCAGGTACTCGGTGCTGCGGTTGGTTTCGTAGGCTTCCGAGCGGCGCGAGAAACGCTCGGCGGTGCCGCTCTTGCCGGCCATCAGGTAGGGAAAGCCGACGCCGAGCTGGCGGCCGGTGCCGCGCGCGCCGTAGATCACCTGCTGCATGCCTTCGTTGACCACGTTCCAGTCGGACGGCTTGCGGATCAGCGACGGCCCGCTGGGCGGATTGGCCAGCGGCTGTGGCGCCGCCTTGACGCCGCCCTGGGTCGCCATCACCAGCCGCGGCGCATACGGCACGCCGTGGCCGGCGAAGGTGGCGATGGCGTGGCCCAGCTGCAGCGGTGTCACCGCCCAGTAGCCCTGGCCGATGCCGGCGATCACCGTCTCGCCCGGGTACCACGGCTGCCGGTAGTTGGCCGCCTTCCACTCGCGCGAGGGCAGTACGCCGGAGGATTCACCGATCAGGTCGATCCCGGTCGGTCGGCCGAAGCCGAACTTGCCCATGTACTCGCTGAAGCGGTCGATGCCCATGTCCAGCGCGAGCTTGTAGAAATAGGTGTTCACCGACTGTTCGATCGCCCCGACCAGGTCGACCCGGCCCACGCCGCCGCGCTGGTCGTCGCGATAGCCGCGCTGCTGGCCCGGAATGTAGAACACGCCGGTGGAGACCACGGTGTCCTGCGGCGTGCGCATGCCGGTTTCCAGGCCGGCCAGGCCGACCAGCGGCTTCACCGTGGAACCGGGCGGATACACGCCGCGCAGCGCGCGGTTGTACAACGGCTTGTCGGGGTCGTTGGTCAGCGCGGCGTAGTCGGCCTGGCTGATGCCGTTGACGAACAGGTTGGGGTCGAACGTGGGCACGCTGACCATCGCCAGCACCTGGCCGTTGCGCGGATCGATCGCCACCGCCGCGCCGGGGCGGCCGTCGAACGCCGCCTCGGCGGCCTTCTGCAGGCGCACGTCGAGGCTCAGGTAGAGGTTCTTGCCCGGCGTGGGCGCGTGCGTCTCCAGCACGCGCTGGGTACGCCCGTCGGCATTCACCTCCAGCAGCTCGTAGCCCGGCGTGCCGTGCAGGATGTTCTCGTAGGAACGCTCGATGCCGCTGCGGCCGACGTGGCTGGTGCCCTGGTAGCGCTTGGGATCAAGCCGTTCCAGGTCGTCCGCGTCGATGCGCCCGACGTAGCCCACCACGTGCGCGAACAAGCCGCCCAGCGGATAGCGCCGGGTCAGGTAAGGCACCACGTCGACGCCGGGAAAACGCCAGCGGTTCACCGCGAAGCGGGCGATCTCGTCCTCGGTCAGGTGCAGCTTCAGCGGCACGCTCTCGAAGCGCCGGCTCTGCCTGAGCTGCTTGCGGAACGCGTCCAGGTCGCCCGGGTCCAGCGGCACCACCTGGCCCAGCCGCTGCAGCAGCGCCGGCATGTCCTTGACCTGCTCGGGCACCACTTCGAGGCGGAACGCCGGCACGTTGTCGGCCAGCAGCACGCCGTTGCGGTCATAGATCAGCCCGCGCGCCGGCGGGATCGCGCGCGGCTTGACCCGGTTGGCCTGCGAACGGGTGACGAATTCGTCGTGATGCATCACCTGCAGGAACACGAAGCGGCCGACCAGCAGGCACAGACTCAACACGATCAGCACGAAACCGGCCAGCGCCCGGCGCCGGAACAGCAGGCTCTCGCCGCGGGGGTCCTTGATCGCGCGCCGGGGTTTCATGTCACGGCTTCATGGCTCATTGGATCCGCAGCCGCGCGCGCAGGTCGTCCAGCAGCAGGAACAGGAACGGCCACAATGCGGCGCCCACGAACGGCGAGATCCACCAACTGGCCGGCGGCAGCGACGCGCCGGCCAGCACGCGCACGATCAGCAGCAGGATGCGGTCGTTCAGCAGCAGCGCCAGCACCGCCAGCGCCTGCTGCCACATCGGGAAGAAGCGCAGCCGCGAGCGGAAACGCAGTGCGATGAACGCCAGCGCGCACAGGCGCAGCGCCTGCTCGCCCAGCACCACGCCGTTGAGCAGGTCCGCCGCCAGGCCCACGCTGAAAGCCAGCCCCAGGGTGACCCGGTCCTCCGACTCCAGCGACCAGTACAACAGGATCAAGGCCGGCCAGTACGGCTTGAACGGTTCCAGCACGCCGGGCAGCGGCACCAGCATCGACAGCAGCGCGAACACCAGCGTGCCGACGAACCACCACAGGCTCAGGCGCTGCCGGTTCATCGTGGCGCTCCGCCGGTCGCTGGCACCGCGGCCGAGGTGGTGCTGGCCGGCGCCAGGTCGGCTGGCGGGCCCATCGGGCTCACCGGCGGCGGCGGGCCGTCCGGCTCGGCCAGGTCGTGCAGCAGCAGCACGTCCTGGCTGCGGTCCAGATCCGCCGCGGGCCGTGCGATCGCCACCAGGAACATGCCAGTCGCCGCCGGTGCCACCGAGCGAATTTCGCCGACCGGGAAGCCTGGCGGGAAGCGCCCGCCCAGGCCGGAGGTGAGCAGCTTGTCGCCCGCGCGCACGTCGGCGGCCAGCGGAATGGTCGGCAGGCTGAGCTGGTCGCCGTCGCGCGAGCCGTAGGCCATCGTGCGCAGGCCGGTGCGCTCGACCACCACCGGAATCGCGTGCGCCGGGTCGGTGATCAGCATCACCACCGAGGTGGTCGGCAGCACTTCCTTCACCTGGCCCATCACGCCATGGGCGTCGATCACCGGCTGACCCGGCTTGACGCCGTCGCGCGCGCCCATGTTCAGGGTGAGCTCGTAGCGGTAGGCGCCGAGATCCACGCCGATCACCCGTGCCAGTTGCACGTTCAGCTCCAGGCTGTGCTGGGTGTCGAGCAATTCCTTCAGCCGCTGGTTCTGCTCGGCCACCGCGGCCATCCGGTTCAACTTGGCGTTGGCCAGCAGCAGGTCCTCGCGCAGACGCTGGTTCTGCTCGGTCAACCGCTGGCGGTCGGCGAACGCCACGCTGACGGTGCGAATGCCCGCCGCCGGCAGGCCGGCCAAGCGGTACACCGGCTCGACCACGGCCGAGGCCGCATAGCGCAGGCGCCACAGCCAGCCGTTGCGATGGTCGAGCACCATCAGCACCACGGCCAGCGCGAGATAGACGATCAGCCGCAGCGTGCCGGCGGCGTTGCCGGCGAACAGCGGCGAGGACTCGTCACGGGTGCGCGCCATCGTGGACGCGGCTTATTCGGGCGCGAAGAAATCGCTGCCGTGCTGATCGATCAGCTCCAGCGCCTTGCCGCCGCCGCGCGCCACGCAGGTCAGCGGATCGTCCGCCACCTGCACGTGCAGGCCGGTCTCCTCGGAGATCAGCCGGTCGAGATCGCGCAACAGCGCGCCGCCGCCGGTGAGCACGATGCCGCGCTCGGCGACGTCCGAACACAACTCCGGCGGGGTCTGCTCCAGCGCCGACTTCACCGCCGCCACGATGCCGGCGAGCGGCTCGTGCAGCGCCTCGAGGATCTCGTTGGAGTTGATCGTGAACATGCGCGGCACGCCCTCGGCCAGGTTGCGGCCGGAGATCTCGATCTCCTTGACCTCGCCCTGCGGGAACGCGCAGCCGATCTGCAGCTTGATCCGCTCGGCGGTGGATTCGCCGATCAGCGTGCCGTGGTTGCGCCGCACGTAGTTGATGATCGCCTCGTCGAAGCGATCGCCGCCCACGCGCACCGACTGCGAGTAGACGATGCCGTTGAGCGAGATCACCGCCACTTCCGAGGTGCCGCCGCCGATGTCCAGCACCATCGCGCCGCGCGCCTCGTGCACCGGGATGCCGGCGCCGATCGCGGCGGCCATCGGTTCCTCGATCAGGAACACGTCGCGGGCGCCGGCGCCTTCGGCCGACTCCTTGATCGCGCGGCGCTCGACCTGGGTCGAGCCGCACGGCACGCAGACCAGCACGCGCGGGCTCGGGCGCAGGAAACGCGACTTGTGCACCTGCTTGATGAAGTGCTGCAGCATCGCCTCGGTCATGGTGAAGTCGGCGATCACGCCGTCCTTCATCGGCCGCACCGTGGCGATGTTGCCCGGCGTGCGCCCGAGCATGCGCTTGGCGTCGCTGCCGACGGCGGCGATCGTGCGCGGGCCACCGGGACCGCGATCCTGGCGGATGGCCACCACCGAGGGCTCGTTCAACACGATGCCCTGGCCACGCACGTAGATCAGCGTGTTGGCGGTGCCGAGGTCGATGGAGATGTCGTTGGAGAAGATCCCGCGAAACTTCTTGAACATGAGTCCGCCGCGTTCGGCCTGGCTAAAAAGTAAGCTGGCCAGTCTAGTCAGCGCGACTGCCAGGCGCAAGGACAATAACGTTAAGAAACCCTTCTACAACACGACCATAAGCACACTTTCTGCGCCGCGGAGTGAGCTGGTCGCTGGCACACGAAGTCGCCAATGCGGGCGGATGGCGCTACCATTCCAGCCTTTGACCGGAGCCACCCGGTCCGGCTCCACGCCGGGCGCGCGTGCTCTTTTCCACATCGCTGCCCGGGGACTCCCGCACATCATGTCTGCCGTCATCTGCGGATCGCTGGCCTACGACACCATCATGGTGTTCCAGGACCAGTTCAAGAACCACATCCTGCCTGACCAGATGCACATCCTGAATGTGTCGTTCCTGGTGCCGCGCATGCGCCGCGAATTCGGCGGCTGCGCCGGCAACATCGCCTACAACCTCAAACTGCTCGGCGGCGACCCGCTGCCGGTGGCCGCCGTCGGTCAGGATTTCGGGCCGTACCGCAAGCACATGGAGCAATGCGGCATCCGCCTCGACGGCGTGCGCGAATTCGACGACCAGTTCACCCCGCAGTGCTTCATCACCACCGACCTGGACAACAACCAGATCACCGCCTTCCATCCGGGCGCGATGTCCAGCGCGCAGGAAAACCACGTGCGTGACATTCCGCAGATCGACTTCGCGATCGTCGCTCCCGACGGCCGCGAGGCGATGCTGCAGCACGTGGACGAGTTCGCCGCACGCGGCGTACCGTTCATCTTCGATCCGGGCCAGGCGATGCCGCTGTTCAGCGGCGACGAGTTCCGCGCGATGATCGCCAAGTCGACCTATGTGATCGTCAACGACTACGAGTCGCAGCTGCTGCAGGCGCGCACCGGCTGGAGCGCCGCCGAAATCACCGAGCAGGTGAGCGCGTATATCGTGACGCAGGGACCACGCGGCTCGATCATCCATGCCGGCAGCGACACCCACCACATCCCGCCGGCGCGCGAACGCCAGATCGTGGACCCGACCGGCTGCGGCGACGCGTATCGCGCCGGCCTGATCTTCGGCATCATGCGCGGCAAGGACTGGCCGACCACCGGCCGCATGGCCTCGCTGATGGGCGCGCTGAAGGTGGAGCACCCCGGCACGCAGAATCAGCACTTCGACTATGTGCAGTTCGCCGCCGAATTCCTCGACCAGTTCGGCTACGCGCTGGATTGAGCCGGATCGCTATCGGGCACAATCGAACGAAGCTCCCGCGCCATGCCGGGAGCTTCGTTCGTTTCAGTCCACGCGAAAGCCGATGGTGGCAGTGACGGCATCGCGCCAGCCCTGGTACAGGCGCTCACGGGCGCGCTCATCCATCGCTGGTTGGAAACGCCGGCCGACCTGCCAGAGCTTCGCAAGTTGCGCACGGTTTTCCCAGAAACCCACGGCGAGACCGGCCAGGTAAGCCGCGCCCAACGCCGTGGTTTCGGCGATCTTCGGCCGCAACACCGGCACGCCGAGCATGTCGCTCTGGAACTGCGCCATGAAATCGTTGGCGATGGCGCCACCGTCCGCGCGCAGTTCCTTCAGCGGGATGCCCGCATCGGCCTCCATCGCAGCCAGCACGTCGCGCGACTGGTAGGCCATCGACTCCAGCGCGGCGCGGACCACGTGTTCCTTGCGGGTGCCACGCGACAAGCCGAACATCGCGCCACGCACGTCGCTGCGCCAGTACGGCGCGCCCAGCCCCACGAAAGCCGGTACCAGGTACACGCCCTCGCTCGACCCCACGCTTTCGGCGCACGTCTGCGAGTCGCTGGCCTGCGCCAGCATGTGCAGACCATCGCGCAGCCATTGCACCACCGACCCGGCGACGAAGATGCTGCCTTCCAGCGCATATTCGGTGCAGCCTTCCAGCTCCCACGCGATCGTGGTCAACAAGCCGTGCCGCGAGGGGACCGCCTGGGTGCCGGTATGCATCAGCATGAAGCAGCCGGTGCCATAGGTGTTCTTGGCCATGCCGGGCTCGAAGCAGGCCTGGCCAAACAGCGCCGCCTGCTGGTCGCCGGCCACGCCGCTGATCGGTACGCCGGCCGGCAAGCCGGGCAGCGCCACGGTGTGGCCGTAGACCTCGCTGCACGAGCGCACTTGCGGCAACATGCGGCGCGGGATCTCCAGCATGCGCAGCAATTCGTCGTCCCATTGGCGCGCATGGATGTCGAACAGCAGCGTGCGCGCCGCGTTGCTGACGTCGGTGACGTGCAGCTTGCCGCCGGTGAGATTCCAGATCAGCCAGCTGTCGATCGTGCCGAACAGCAGGTCGCCGAGCTCCGCCCGGGCACGCGCGCCGCCGACGTGATCGAGGATCCAGCGGATCTTGCTGCCGGAAAAGTAGGCATCGATCAGCAAGCCGGTCTTCTCGCGCACCACTGGCGCGTAACCCTCGGTGACCAGTCGCTCGCAGATCGCCAGGCTTTGCCTCGACTGCCACACGATCGCATTGTGGACCGGCTTGCCGCTCTGCCGATCCCACACCACCGTCGTTTCGCGCTGGTTGGTGATGCCGATGCCGGCCAGTTCGCCGGCCTCGACCCGTGCCGAGGCCAGCACGTCGGCCACGGTCGCCAGCACGCTGGCCAGGATCTCCTGCGGATCATGCTCGACCCAGCCCGGCTGCGGGAAGATCTGGCGGAACTCGCGTTGCGCCGAGCCGACCAGAACGCCGGCGCGATCAAACAGCATCGCACGCGAGCTGGTGGTGCCCTGATCGATTGCGAGTACGTAACGGCGCACCATGGCCTTTCCTTTCGCGCGAATCCAGCGGCACAGATTAGCAACGGAGCATACGTAGTGCGTTGCGCGGATGGGAATTACGGTTGCCGAAAGGCGAAGGCCTCCCACGAGAGGGGAGGCCTTCTGGATAAAGCCCTTGGCTGACCCGTGTCGGGTCGCAACCCACGTTCACCACTGCACAAAAGAAAAACCCCCACCGTTGCCGGTGAGGGTGTTTCAGGATAAAGCCCCTGGCGGTGACCTACTCTTGCATGGCAAAGCCACACTACCATCGGCGCATGCGCGTTTCACTTCTGAGTTCGGAATGGGATCAGGTGGGACCACGCCGCTATGGCCGCCAGGGAAGGGGTTGAAGCAGC
>JANJTA010000023.1 GCA_024711345.1 Rhodanobacter sp.
ACTCGCCGCGCTGCCAGCGATCCCACATCAACGACCTCTGTGTCTCCGAGTAATAAATCCGCTTCCGTTGGTGCATCTGCAACACTCCTGCTGCCAGGGCAGCTCTCAGTGTGTTGCATCCACCGGTTGAACCCACCGCCAGAAGCGGACATTCGAAGGGCCAATGCGTATCACTTTGCGATAGAAAGATCCAAGCAAAGGGCGCCAATGGACTCAGATTTCTTCCGCATTACGTCTTTGGAGTATTGTGCTACCAGCCTCGCCGAAATCCTTTTGCACCAAGTCGGACTCTTGAGCTCATTCTTGTAGTCAAAAGTCTCCGCGCCATCGCCGACAATTTCGGCGTTTAGATCGAACGCGATCGACGTTGCGAGGCTCCTAAAGATATCGATCATTTCTGTCAGTCGGTCAGATGTGATAATTCCACGCATGTTCTTCAGCATTGCCTCGCCAGCCGGGTCAGTTCGGATGAGACTGACAACCGCATAGGCCAAGAAGTATTTTGTAAGGTTGTAGTAGGCGAAATGCTTATCTTCGATCGCATCAAGCGCCGACTGAACAGACCTGAAGCACTCCCAGTAGCCCAGAATCATCGCGCCCGTCACATCAGGTCTGCCGAAGATATCTGAGTGGAGCTCGTCCATCACCCTGTATTTCTGGTGGCAGCTCCACGGCTGCTCGAGATCCATTGCGAGCAAAATCAGGCCTGCGGACTCGTTCGTTAGAACGGCCTTGCCTTTGTTGATCTCGCCCTGCTTGATCTCATATGCAACATGGCCATCGCTAATGGCATTAACCTCTGCCTTTAGTCGCGTCTGAATGTTGTGATTGGATTTCAGGTCACGCGCCTTGATCGCATTCTGGTTGTTGCTGTTCGTGGTAATCCGCTGGGAAAGAGCAGTGTCACCCTTTGTCTCAATGAGCTTCACCAAAATTTTGAGATCGTCTGTGATTTTCGACTTCTCTGCCATCAACGATGTGAGGCTTTGGGCGCCGTTTACCACCACGTAATCCTCGACTTCTATTCGTTCCTTTGTTTCAGAAACAATATCCCTGCACAGCACGTTGATTCCGTTGTGATACAGCGGAAAATTCTTGTGCTCTCCCTTTTGCTTGATGCTTTCCCTCAGTCCTTTGTTGACCTTCGTGTTACCCAGGGCTAATCGGACGTTCTGCTCGAAGAGACTTCCATCCGTTCTTCCTTCCATCTTGAGCAGGTTGAGGGCCGGGGCCAGAAATAGTCGGGCAGCGGCACCACCTGCGTCATATTTGATGACATCTGAGTCAGAAACATCGAAGTAGTAGATACCTTTGATGCCACCATCAACATCTAAATCGACGTAATCATCGGCTATCGCATCGGCGTCATAGATCTCTATTTTGGGAAGCTTGTCGATAATCGCCTTTGCATCGGAATTTGCTCGTGCATTACTTACGAAGACACCACGCACGTCATAACCGCTATCCACCTTTACAGAAAGACCAGTTCTCGCAATGGTCTGCTTCAGCTTGTCGTTCTTTGTCTCGGAAAAGACGTCGTCAATATTCTTTTTACTATCGAATTGCTGGAGAGTTCCGTAGAATTCTTTGAGTTCGGTGTCGCCGAACTCTGCATTGTCCTTGGTCTTGGTCTTCGCTTGGATGATGTAGACAGTCTCAGATACATCATCCACATAGATGGCGTCCACGCCCTTATCGTGCTTGGCATCCACACAGGCATCATCGGCATCGATCTCATCCAAGCGATAGATGTGCTCTAAGAACCACCTTATAAATCGCCCAGAGAAGTCGGGTGCCCGCTTCTCATAAGGCTTAAGCTGGTGCTCGGAGAAGATGTTGTAATTGAGATCGCCGACTTTCATAGGTCTTCCTTGTTCGCGTGGGTCTGTGCTTTTGCTGTAGGTCCAGTGTATCGACCGGTTGAGACTGCCGTCGAAAGCGGACATTCCGGACCGATCAAGTCTGTACTGTATTGGATCTCCCGCAGGCCGGCCCTGAGGCCGACTCAACGAGCGGAGCGCGAGATGTTTTTGGCGCGCGTGACGCGGCGGGATGGCACTTGCCAACTACATTGAAGGCGCAGGCAGCGCGGCCTTGGCTTTTCTAAAAAGTGCGGGCCAGGATGGTCCGCTGCTCTACCCGGGGTCCCTTGCGCGGCGGTGAGTTGGGGACGACAGGCCGCGCCAGCGGGCGTTGCCAGGGATGGCAACGCCTTTTCGCGCGGGCAGGAGCCCGCTCGAAAAGCCCGGCCCCGACTCACGGACTTGCCGGGCAGGAGCCCGGCAAGCGCCAAGCGGGGTGCCACTCTCTTTGGTCACTTTCTCTCGGGCAAGCGAGAGAAAGTGACTCGCCCTCCGAAGGAGGACGAAAGCTCTTGCTCGTCTAGCTTGCACACAAGCGCAGAAGGGAAGGGCGGCAACCATGCCGCCCCGCGATTCGAGCAACCCCGATGTCAGCGCGGATTCGCGCGTGCTGCGGCGTCAATGCGAGAGGTCGATCGCATACGTCGCCGTCCCATCACCGTGATCCCTCAACTGGCGGATGTTGGCGAGACCGGCCTCGCGCGCCACCTCCTGCTTGCCGCTGGCGCCGGTGAACACCACCGGGCCGCGGGTCTTCAGCGGGGCGAAGGTCCATGAGGTCGGTTCGAGATCCTTCGCGCCGATCTGCTTCCTGTGTTCGATCCACCTGGCCAGGATCTCGCGGGTGCCGTCCGGCGCGGCGAGCACGATGTTGCTGCCGTCGAGGCCGGGGAAGTGGCCGCCGCCGCTGGCGCGGTAGTTGTTGGTGACCACGATGAACGGCTGGCCCGGCTCGACCGGCTTGCCCTGGAAGCTCAGCGTGGTGATGCGCTGGCCGGCCGGTTTGGAGACGTCGATGACGTAGCGGATGCCGCCCTGGATCTGGTCGAAGTTGTAGCCGGTGAAGCGGCTGTTGATCAGCGCCTGCTCGCCGGTCTTGGCCGGGTCGATGCGGTTGAAGCGTTCGGCGGATTTCTCCAGCCAGGCCTTCAGGCCGGCGCCGTCGGTTTTCACCGCGGCCAGCGTGTTCGGGTAGAAGTACAGGTCGGCGGCGCTGCGCAGGGTGAGCGGGCCGGGCGCGACGTCGGTGTAGTCGGCGGGGCCGCCGAAGCCGGTGCGGAACGCGGCGGCGGCGGACAGCACCGGCACGCCGGCCAGCTCGGGGTGCGAGTGCGGCAGTTCGTTGCGCACGTAGTCGATCTGCGCGGCGTTCACCGGCGCCAGCGCGGTCATGTTGCCCTCGTCGGCGAAGTAGCTGCTCAGGCGCAGCGTGCTTTCGCCGATCGGCGTGTTGACGTAGGCGATGGTCGCCTCGTGCGCCTGGCGCACCAGCGGCGCGATCGCCGGGTCGGCCGGCACGCATTCGACAGCTTGCGGGCCCGACTTGGTCGGACCGCCCGGCTTGCTGCAGATGCGCCGCACTTCGCTGCGGCTTTCCTCGCGGTCGACCACCCAGCGGCCGCCCTGGCGGTCCAGCACCAGATGGATCACGCCCAGGTCCTTGCCGAAGAAGTCCGCCATCACCGCGGGTACGCCGCGCACCAGGCCGCGGCTGGCGTCAACCTCCTTCAGGCCGGCGTAGCGCGGGCCGGGGAATTCGGCGTGCGAGTGGCCGAGCAGCAGGGCGTCGATGCCGGGCACGCCGGCCAGGTACCAGCCGGCGTTCTCCATGTCCGGGGTGTACGGCGCGGTGTTCAGGCCGCCGTGCAGGATCGCCACCACCAGGTCGGGATGCTGCGCCTCAAGCTCCGGCAGGTATTTTTGCGCCGCCTCGACCACGCCGCTGACGGTGACCTTGCCGGCCAGGTTCTGCTGGTCCCATTCCAGGATCGGCGGGGGGGTGAAGCCGATGATGCCGACCTTCAGCGGCACCTCGATCTTGCTGCCGTCGGCGGTGTAGGCCTCGATCTGTTTGGTCACCACCGTCCATGGCTTGAAGATCGGCTTGCCGTCGCGCGAGCTGTACACGTTGGCCAGCACCAGCGGGAAGCGCGGCCCGGCGCAGCGATCGGTGTGGCCGCCGTCCACGTTCATCGGCGTGCCGGTGACCTGCGACAGGAAGCGCAGGCCGTAGTTGAACTCGTGGTTGCCGGCGGTGCCGCCGTCGTAGCCCATCGCGTCCATCGCCTGGTAGATCGCCAGTTCCTGGTCGCAGGTCACCGGCTGCACCAGCGCCTGGTAGTCGGCCAGCACGCTGCCCTGGATGGTGTCGCCGCTGTCGAACAGGAAGGTGTTGGGAAACTCGGCGCGGGCGCGGCGGATCAGCGTGGCGGCGCGCTCGTAGCCGAGCGAGGGGTCCGCCTTCAGCTTGTAGTAGTCGTAGCTGAGCACGTTGGCGTGCACGTCGGTGGTTTCCAGGATCGCCACGCTCGCGCGGGCGCCGTCGGGTGTCCTGCCGGCCGCCCAGGGCAGGCTGGAACAGCCGGCGAGCAGGGCGGCGCCGAGGGCGAGCAGCGAAGCGGCGAATGGCAACGGGCGAGGCGACATGGGAGTCCGTGGGAAAGGGCGGTTCGGATCGCGGAAATTAGCAGATCGGGGTGACCGGGTGCTTGCCCGGCGCCGCGGGGGCGGCCCCGGCCGCGGCCGTCCCCGCCAAGCCCAACGCCAGTGGAACGGCCTGCCGGCGCCGCCGCGCGTGGCAGCCGCAAGACCGTAAGATGTCGCCAGGATGACAGCGGTCCTGCGGGGGGACTTTCCGGCCATGCGTCGAATCTCGTTGCGCCCCACCCGGGCAGTTGCGGTGGTGTTGTGTGCGCTGGTCTTTTTCGCCGCCTGCATCGCGCTCACCGCGTGGCAGGAGCCGCAGCCGCTGCAGCGCGGCTTCATTCTCGGGTTGATGCTGTGCACGTCCGGCGTGCTGCTGTTCGCGTTCGGCCGCTTCGGCATGGCGCTGCTGGTCGGCGGCGGGCTGTTCCTGCTGCTGAAGTCGGTGGCGGTGCTGAAGCTGCGCTACCTCGATTCGCAGCTGATGCCGTCGGACTTCATCTACTACGTGCGCAGCAGCCTGCTGGATACGCTGCGCCACTATCCGCACCTGTACACGGTGGGGCTCGCGCTGGGCGCGCTGCTGCCGCCGCTGCTGTATCTGGTCTGGCGCTGGGACTGGCGCGTGCTCGAACGCCCGCCGCCGCGGCGTCGTGCCGGCATGCGCCTCGGCGGTGCCGCGCTGAGTGCGCTGGCGCTGTGGCTGTGCATGCTGCCCGCCGGGCCGTTCGCGCAGGTGCACTCGCGCAACGCCTGGCAGAAGATGTCCGACGACGCGCAGCTGACCAACTTCTTCGTCAACCTGCACGACGCCGACGTGGAACTGCCGGCGATGGCCGACGACGCGGTGGCCGAGCAGGACTGGGGCGCCACCGCGCAGGGCGCGCCCGGCAGCACCTCGCCGCCGTACCCGGACATCGTGCAGGTGCTGGAGGAAAGCACCTTCGACCCGTCGCTCTACGACGCCTGCAACGTGCCGGCGTGCCGGGTGGCGATGTTCCGCCCCGACGCGCGCACCCGCGCCCACGGCGTGCTGCGCGTGCATACCTTCGGCGGCGGCACCTGGGTCAGCGAGTTCGCCGCGCTCACCGGCATGCCGCAGGACATCTTCGGCCCCGGCGGCATGTACGCGCCGTACGTGCTGGCGCCGAACGTGCGCGATGCGCTGCCGCTGCAGCTGCGCCGGCTCGGCTACCTCACCATCGGCGTCTACCCGACCAATGCGGACTTCATCAACGGCCGCAATGCGTACCAGGCCTACGGTTTCGACCACCTGTACGGCGCCGACGAGCTGGGCCTGGAGGAGTGGGAGGAGAGCGACGCGCAGATGTTCGCGGCCGCCCGGCGCCTCTACGACAAGCTGAAGAAGCCGGGGCAGCCGGTGTTCCTGATGATCCTGACGCTGAACCAGCACGGCCCGCACGACCACCAGCCGATGGCGAAGCTGCCGCGCCCGTACCGCGGCCTGCTGCGCGGCCTGCCGCCCAACACGGCGCTGAACTTCGACACCTACCTGGCGCGCCTGCACGATTCCGACCTGGCCATGCGCGCGCTGGAGCACGCCTTCCTCGACCGCCCGCAGCCGACCGTGCTGCTGCATTTCGGCGACCACCAGCCGTCGTTCAACGGCCTGACCCGCGACCTGCCGCGCCGGCTGCCGCCCGCCTTGCGGCCGTACCGCGATTACCTCACCTACTACATGCTGAAAAGCAATTTTGCCGGGCCGCCGCTGCCGCAGTACCCGTTGCTCGACATCGCGTTCCTGCCCAGCATGGTGCTGCAGGCCGCCGGCGTGCCCACCGATGCCTACTTCACCGCCGCCATCGAACTGCGCGAACGTTGCGACGGCCTGTACGGCGACTGCGCGGTGCCGGGCCTGCTCGCGTCCTACCACGCCTGGACCATCGGCCGGCTGCACGTCTACGAGTAGGCACCGTAGCTGACCGGCAGCGGCAGTTTGCGCCCGGATCGGCCGTGAAGGCGCCCAGGCGCAAGGCGCGCACCGCATGGGGCCGGACCGGCGGCACTGGCAGGTGTCTTGCTTCCCCGGCTTATGACCGCGCGCCAGCCGCCATCCCCGGAACAAGCCGACGCCCGCCTGGAGCGGCAGATGGCCGACTGCGGCCTGTCGAGCGAGGAGCGCCGCTTCCTGCGCGACCTGCACGCCGCCGAGAAGCAGCTCAACGAAGCGTTCGAGCGGGCCCACCAGGGCGGCGCGCTGGAACAGCGGGTAAGCGCGGTGTACCGGCGGATGTACGGCAGCCGGGCGCCCGGCAGGGATTGAGCGTTCCGGTGTCGACGCCGCGAACCGCACCGGCCGGCTTCGCTCGCCGCGTGCGCGGTGGCCCGGGCTATGATCGGGCGACCTTTGCCCCCGGATCGTCGATGTCCGTCGCCGCCTTCGATACCGCGTCCGCGCCGTACCCGCGCGGCCTTGCGCTGGCCACGCTGGCGGCGGCGGTGGCGGCGATCGCCGGTGCGTTGCTGGCCGCCGCCGACCCCGGCCTGGGCTGGCGCTGGCTGCACTGGTGCGCCAAGCCGCTGGCCACCGCGCTGATCTTCGTGCTGGCGTGGCGCGCGCGGCCGGCGGTGTCGCCGCGCTACCGGCGCTGGGTGCTGGCCGGCATCGCCGGCTCGCTGGCGGGCGACGTGTTCCTCATGCTGCCGGGCGACCTGTTCGTGCCGGGCTTGCTGGCGTTCCTGTTCGCGCACGGCTGCTTCATCGCGGCCTTCCTGGGCGACAGCCGCTTTGCCGCGCCGGCGTGGCCGCTGGCGGCGTGTCTGGCCTATGGCGCGCTGAATCTCGCCTTGCTCTGGGGCGCGATCGACGCGCCGCTGCGCCTGCCGGTGATCGTCTACGTGGCGGTGCTGGCCACGATGGGCGGGCAGGCGTGGGCGCGGGCGACGCATGGCGATGGCGCCAGCCGGCTGGCCGCGCGCGGCGCGCTGGTGTTCATGCTGAGCGACAGCGTGCTGGCCTGGGACCGCTTCCGCGGCCCACTGCCGTGGGCCAGCCTGTGGGTGCTGGCGGCGTATTATCTGGCGCTGTGGTGGATCGCGCGCTCGGTGCAGCGCACCGCCACCGACGGCGAGGCGGCATGAACACGCAGGAACTCATCATCACCTGGGCCACCCCGGTGTTCTTTCTGCTGATCGGCATCGAGCTGCTGGTGGCGAAGCGGCGCGGGCGCGACGCCTATGCCAGCAACGACGCGATCAACAGCATCGGGCTGGGCGTGATCTCGCAGCTGGTCGGCGTGTTCAGCAAGCTGCTGACCATCGGCATCTACGCGTGGTGCGTCGACCACCTGGCGCTGTTCGCGCTGCCGGCGGACAACCTGCTGGTGTGGCTCGGCGCATTGCTGGCGTACGACTTCTGCTACTACTGGCTGCACCGCGCCGGGCACCGGGTGAACATCCTGTGGGCCGCGCACGTGGTGCACCACCAGAGCGAGCGCTACAACCTGTCCACCGCGCTGCGCCAGACCGGCAGCGGCGTGCTGCTGGGCTGGCTGTTCTACCTGCCGCTGGCCGTGCTCGGCGTGCCGCTCAAGGTATTCGTGGTGGTGGCGCTGATCGACCTGCTGTACCAGTTCTGGGTGCACACCGAGCAGATCGGCCGGCTCGGCTGGTTCGACCGCGTGTTCTGCTCGCCGTCCAACCACCGCGCGCATCATGCGGTGAACGAGCGCTACCTCGACCGCAACTACGGCGGCATCCTGATCGTGTGGGACCGCCTGTTCGGCAGCTTCGTCGAGGAGGACGACGCCGACCCGCCGGTGTACGGCACCCGCTCGCCGCTGCGCAGCTGGAACCCGCTGTGGGCCAACGCCGAGGTGTACTGGCATACCGCGCTGGACGCGTGGCACGCGCGGCGCTGGCGCGACAAGCTGCTGGTGTGGCTGAAGCCGCCGGGCTGGCGCCCGGCCGACGTGGCGGCGCGCTACCCGAAGCCGGACTTCGTGATGCCCAGCGAGCGCTTCGACCCGCCGCTGCCGCGGCCGCTGAAACTCTACGTGCTGGTGCAGTTTGCCCTGCTGCTGGGCATGACCACGCAGTTCCTCGGCATGGCCGGCACGGCCAGCCTGCCGGCGCTGCTGTCCTACGCGCTCTACCTGGTCGCCGGCCTGTGCATGCTCGGTGCGCTGATGGAAGGCCGGCGCTGGGCGCCGTGGGCGGAAGGCGTGCGCGTGCTGGCCACCGCGGTGGTGCCGCTGCTCGGCGGTCGCTGGTTCGGCGTGGCGCATCTGGACGGCCATCTCGCGCTGGCGATCGCGCTGGTGTTCGGGCTGAGTGCCGTCGCACTGCCGTGGTTGCGTCCGTCATCGGCCCGCGTGGGCATGGCCGCCGCGTCCCCTGGGTCGGCAACCGCCGCGCCGCGGTAGGGCGGGCACCGCCCGCTTCTGCCCACGCCGACAGCGGCGGGCCGTGCCCGCCCTACCGGATGCGTGGACCTTCGGCGACGACCATGCTGCACCGCGCTGGGTGCCCGCATGCGCATTCGCTATGATCGCCGTTTGCTCAACTCAGGGGCGGGCGATGGGATTCTTCAGCAAGCTGGTGCGCCACAAGACGGTCGAGCAGCTGCAGGCGGAAGCCGGCACGCGCGGCGATTTCCGCCGCGTGCTGGGCCTGTGGCAGCTCACCGCGATCGGCATCGGCGGCATCATCGGCGTGGGCATCTTCGTGCTGGCCGGCCAGCAGGCGGCGACCAACGCCGGGCCGGCGGTGGCGATCAGCTTCCTGATCGCCGGCATCGGCAGCGCCTGCGCGGCGCTGTGCTACGCCGAGTTTGCCGGGCTGATCCCGGTCACCGGCAGCGCCTATACCTACGGCTACGCGGTGCTCGGGGAATTCGCCGCCTGGATCATCGGCTGGGACCTGCTGCTCGAATACGCGCTGGTGGTGGCGGTGGTGGCGATCGGCTGGTCCGGCTACGTGCAGGTATTGCTGGCCTCGGCCGGCGTGCACCTGCCGGAGTGGGCGCAGCAGAGCATGAGCGCGCAGACCATGCAGTACTACCTGCAGCAGCTGTTCGGCCTGCACGGCTCGACGGCGATCGCCGCGCCCAGCGACGGCCACCGCTTCAACGTGATCGCCGCCGCGGTGTCGCTGGCGGTGGCGCTGCTGCTGACCGTGCGCACCGAGTGGGGCGCGCGCTTCAACACGCTGGTGGTGGCGATCAAGGTGATCGGCGTGCTGCTGGTGGTCGGCGTGGGCGTGTTCTACATCGACACGGCGAACTGGCGCCCGTTCGTGCCGCCGCGGGTGGTCGACGCGGCCACCGGCATCGGCCACTTCGGCTGGGCCGGCGTGCTGACCGGCGCCAGCGTGGTGTTCTTCGCGGTGTTCGGCTACGACACGCTGACCACCGCGGCGGAGGAATCGAAGAACCCGCAGCGCGACCTGCCGCGCGCCGTGCTGCTGTCGCTGGCGATCGCGATGGTGCTGTACCTGGCGGTGTCGCTGGTGCTCACCGGCATCGCCCACTACAGCACGCTCGGCGGCGAGGCCTCGGTGTCCGACGCGTTCGAGTCGATCGGCCTGCACTGGCTCAGCGTGACCATCGCGGCGGCGGCGGTGATCGGCGTCACCAGCGTGCTGTTCGCCTTCATGCTGGGCGCGGCGCGGATCTGGTTCGCGCTGGCCCGCGACGGCCTGCTGCCGGGCTGGTTCGCCAGGGTCAGCCCGCG
The DNA here is from genome assembly GCA_024711345.1 of Rhodanobacter sp. Taxonomy (GTDB): domain Bacteria; phylum Pseudomonadota; class Gammaproteobacteria; order Xanthomonadales; family Rhodanobacteraceae; genus Rhodanobacter. The sequence goes on from JANJTA010000023.1 coordinate 10,199, forward strand.
CTTCGGCACGCCGGCGCGGCCAACCGTCATCCTGGGCGTGTTCACCGCGCTGGTGGCCGGGTTGCTGCCGATCGGCGAGGTGGCCGAGCTGGTCAACATCGGCACGCTCAGCGCCTTCATCATCATCTGCGCCTCGATCATGCTGCTGCGCGTGCGCCGGCCCGACCTGCGGCGCAACTTCCGCACGCCGGCGGTGTGGTTCACCGCGCCGCTGGGCATCGTGTTCTCCGTCGCGCTGATCTACGGCCTGCCGTGGATCACCTACGAGCGCTTCATCCTCTGGATGGCGCTGGGTTGCCTGATCTATTTCGCCTACGGCATCCGCCACAGCCGCATGGCGCAGGGCGGGCAGGCGTAACGCGGGCCGGCGCTCAGCAGTCGTCGGGGCTGCACACCACCCGGTCGCGTCCCGCGTCCTTGGCCTGGCGCATGGCCTGATCGGCGCGTGCCAGCAGGGCCTCGATGTCGTCGCCGCAGCCCGGCGAGCATTCGGCGACGCCGATGCTGATGGTGAGCGGGCCGCCGTCCGGGCGCTGGATCTCGCGCATCGACTGGCGCAGCAGCTCGGCGCGCCGGCACGCCTGCTCCAGGCTGTTGCCGGGCAGCAGCATGGCGAATTCCTCGCCGCCGATGCGCCCGATCAGATCGCCCGGGCGCAGTTGCCGGCGCAGCGTCGCGGCCAGCGCCACCAGCGCCGCGTCGCCGGCGGCGTGGCCGTGGCGGTCGTTGAGCTGTTTGAAGTGGTCGGCGTCGAGGAACAGCATGCAGGCCGGCTGCCGCTGCCGGTGCAGATCGGCCAGCGTGGAACGCGCCAGTTCGAGGAAGCGGTTGCGATGCAGCAGGCCGGTGAGGCCGTCGATGCTGGCCTGCTCGCGTAGCTGCTGCTCCAGCCGGAACTGCTCGAACAGCGTGCGCGCCATGAACGCCCGCAGCACCGCCGCCAGCGCGATCGCGATCGCCATGTAGACCGCGTACTGCACCAGCAGCGGCTGGTCGATCGGGCCGAGCAGCAGCGCCGGCAGCGGACCCAGCGCGCACAGCGTCATCGCGACGAGGAAATCCCAGCGACCCATCCACAGCACCGAGGTCGCCACCGGCATCAGCAGGCCCGGCGGCACCCAGCTCTGTTCCCTGGGGTGGCCAAGGTTGCCGAGGTTGATGCCGATCTCGACCAGCAGCACGCACAGCAGAGTCAGTGCGCTGAGCAGCCGCGGCTGCCGCACGCGCCTGGTGGCCAGCGTCACCAGCAGCAACGGCAGTGCCGGCGCCATGCGCAGCCACAGCGGTACCGGCGAATCGCGCATCAGCGCGCCGACGCCGACCGCCACCAGATAGGACAGCACCGCCACCAGCATCAGCGCATGGATCATCGGCCCCATCCGCTGCGCCAGGTAATGCCGGTACGCGCGGCACTGGCGGGTGCCGTCGGCAGGCGCTGGGTGGTCGAGCGGTGCGTTCATGCGGATCTCGGCGGGGAAGGGTTTGCGGGATCGAGCGAGTCCAGCAAGAGCGATGCCAGAGCGCGGCCGCCGGCCGAAACGGGTTCATGCGCGAGCCATGCTCGTGACCTTCGGCAGGGGTGAAGCCCGGCGAGGCCGGTCTAGCATCGGCGCTTCGTGTCTGTCGCGACAACTTCCGCGGCAGGGGTTCCCGGGCCTGTCCGGCCCTTGCCGTGGATTCCCTGCCGTGCCGCAGGCGCCCTCTTTTTCAGCCGGAGAACGCATTGAAAGCCACCCGCCTCGCCACCGCCCTCGCCGCCACCGCCCTTGGCCTGGCCAGTTTTGCCGCGCTCGCCGATGTCCCGGCGCCGCAGGATGTGCCGTACCAGGGCACCTTGAAGATCAAGGTGGACGCCACCGACGTGGCGCGCCGGATCTTCCGCGTGCACGAGACGATCCCGGCGCAGCCCGGCCCGCTGACCCTGCTGTATCCGCAGTGGCTGCCGGGGCACCACTCGCCCAGCGGTCCGATCGACAAGCTGGCCGGCCTGGTGGTGACCGCCAACGGCAAGACGTTGCCGTGGAAGCGCGATACGCTGAACGTCTACGCCTTCCACGTCGAGGTGCCCGAAGGCGCCAGCAGCGTGGAGGTGTCGTTCCAGTTCCTGTCGCCGCAGAACACCCGCCAGGGCCGCGTGGTGATGACGCCGGAAATGCTGAACCTGCAGTGGAACGCCAACACGGTGTATCCGGCCGGCTACTTCGCCAAGCGCATCATGACCGAGGCCAGCGTGACCTTCCCCGCCGGCTGGCAGTTCGGCAGCGCGCTGGAAGTGGCTTCGCGCGAGGGCGACACCGTGCACTTCAAGCCGATCGCGTACAACGACCTGGTCGACTCGCCGATCTACGCCGGCAAGTACTTCAAGCGCGTCGACCTGGACCCGGGCGCGAAGGCGCCGGTGCACCTCAACATCGTGGCGGACGCGCCGAAGTACCTGGAGATCACCCCGCAGCAGCTGAAGCTGCACCGCAACCTGGTGCAGCAGATGTACAAGCTGTACGGCGCGCACCACTACGACCACTACGACTTCCTGCTCTCGCTCAGCGACAAGATGAGCGGCAACGGCCTGGAGCACCACCGTTCCAGCGAGAATGGCGTGGGCACCGGCTACTTCACCGAGTGGGACAAGAACGCGTTGAGCCGCGACCTGCTGCCGCACGAATTCAACCACTCGTGGGACGGCAAGTACCGCCGCGGCGCCGACCTCACCACGCCGAACTTCAACGTGCCGATGGAAGACTCGCTGCTGTGGGTCTACGAGGGCCAGACCCAGTTCTGGGGCCAGGTGATGGCGGCGCGCTCGGGCCTGTGGAACGGCGAGCAGGCACGCGACATGCTCGCCTTCGTCGCCGCCACCTACGACCGCGGCCGCCCCGGCCTGGCCAGCTGGCGCAACGTGCAGGACACCACCAACGACCCGATCATCGCCCAGCGCGCGCCGCTGCCGTACCGCAACTACCAGGCCAGCGAGGACTACTACTCGGCCGGCCAGATGATCTGGCTCGACGTCGACGCCAAGCTGCGCGAACTGAGCCGCGGCAAGCATTCCATCGACGATTTCGGCAAGGCCTTCTTCGGCATGGGCAACGGCCAGTGGCGGGTCAACACCTACACCTTCGAGGACGTGGTGAAGACGCTCAATGACATCGCGCCGTTCGACTGGGCCAGCTATTTGCGCACGCGCCTGGACGGCCACGGCCCGCTGACCGGCGGCATCGCGGCGCACGGCTGGAAGCTGGTCTACACCGACAAGCCCTCCGCCGCGGTGAAGGCGATCGAGGCGCGCCGGCATTCGGCCGACCTCACCTATTCGCTCGGCCTCTCGCTGGGCAAGGACGGCAGTATCGCCGACGTGCTGTGGGACGGCCCCGCGTTCAAGGCCGGCATCTCGCCGGGCATGACGGTGGTCGCGGTGAACAGCCACGACTACGACGCCGACACGCTGAAGGATGCCGTCACCGCCGCCGCGAAGGACAAGAGCCAGCCGATCGAGCTGCTGGTGAAGAACTTCGACCAGTACCGGACCATCCGCATCGACTACCACGACGGCCTGAAGTACCCGCACCTGGAACGCGACACCGGCAAGCCCGACACGCTGGGCGAACTGCTCAAGGCCCGCTGACGCCACGCCGCTCCCGCCTCCCGGCACGATCCGGGCGGCGGGAGCCCGATCCACCGCCGTCGGCAACTCCGCTATACTGCGCTCCCCGCCGCAGCGGCCTCCGGCCCACCTGCCGCGCGACCTTGCATGCGCCCGTAGCTCAGCTGGATAGAGTACTGCCCTCCGAAGGCAGGGGTCGTGGGTTCGAATCCCGCCGGGCGCACCACTCCAGCATCCCTCGCACCGGTCCCGAGAGACTTCGGCAGGCCCGGCGGTAGTCGGCTGCCTATCACGTTCGAGCCGGGAACGACAGTCCCGCTGCTCCGCCTTTATCTTGGCTTTGATCTCCATTAATGTGATCTAAGTCACAAAAATTGTCGGTTATGGCCCTCGGCCATGCCTTCCATGGGAACAGGGGCCCATGTCCCGGCGCATGCATTTCCGGCCTGTCGCGCGCAGGACCCACGCTGTTGTTCACGCTCCGGCCGCGGGTCGCGGCGTGCCTCGCGTGGCCGGCCGCGAACGGCAACGTCGCTGTCCCCGGTGGTGGAACGAATCGTGCTTGGCTTGGCGTGAACCGGGCCATGTGCCGCAAAGGTGAGCGAAGGGGACGTCATGGAAAATCCTGTCGACGAGGCGACACTGCTGATCGTGGCGTACTGGGTGGCGGTGCTCACCCTGGTGCTCGCCTTCAGCCTGCTGGCGGTCGTTGTTTTCCTGCGTGCGCGTTCGCGCAGGCGCGAGCTGCGCGACCGGCGTGCGCGGCTGCACTGGTTGCAGGTGATGCAGCGCGTGACGGCCGGCGAAGATCTGCAGCTGCGCCGGCTGGGGCAGGGTGAAGTCGCCGGCTTCATCGAAACCTGGAACGCGACCCACGAAGCGCTGTCGCGCGCGGAGTCGGCGCGACTGCTGCCGCTGGGGCAGCGCGTGGGTCTGGCGGATGCGGCCCGACCCATGCTGAAAGGCAACTACCACGACCGCGCGATGGCCATCATCGCGCTGGGGCACCTGCGCGAGCAGGGCATGTTCGACGAGCTGGTGCCGTTCCTCAACGACCGCAGCCCGATCGTCTCGCTGTGCGCGGCGCATGCGCTGGGGCAGGTGGATCCGCCCCGGGCGATGGCGATGTTCGTGCCGATGATCCTGGAGCGCGATGACTGGATGCCGGGCAACGTGGCGCGCATCCTGGCCCGCAACGAGGACGGCAGTGCGGCGCGCGAGCTCGACAGCGCCATGCTGCACGCCACTACCAGCACCATGGCGAAGCTGGTGCGGTTCCTGGCCGAGATCGATCCCGAGCGTGCCGCCGGGGTGATCCGGCAATTGCTCGACAGTTCGATCGACGATCATGCGATCTCGGTCTGCCTGCAGCTGGTGAACGACCGCCAGGATCGCGAGCGGGTGGCGGGCTTCCTCGACGCGCCGCGCTGGCACGTGCGCATGCACGCGGCATCGGCGCTGGGCCGCCTCGGCGAGGCGACCGATGTCGAGCGGCTGGAGCCGATGCTGGCCGACAAGGTGTGGTGGGTGCGTTACCGCGCCGCGCAGGCGCTGCTGGCGCTGCCGGGCATGGGCGCGGCCGCGCTGCGCCAGCTGCAGCAGCGACAGGGGGATGCCTACGGGCGGGACATCATCGACCAGGTGCTCTCCGAGCACGACATGGGAGTCGTGGCATGAACACGTACTGGGGCGCGACCTCGGCCTTTCTGCAGCTGGGATCCTGGCAGCACGTGCTGGTCTCGATGCAGTGGATCTTCATGATCTACTTCGTGGCGATCAACCTGGCCTACCTGATCCTCAACTACATCTCCGCCTACCAGATCGTGCGCTACATGCGCGAGTACCGGGCCAACTACCTGCCACCCGGCCTGCGCGAATACCAGCCGCCGGTGAGCATCGTGCTGCCCGCGCACAACGAGGAGAAGTCGGTGGTGGCCTCGGTGCATTCGCTGCTCAAGACCAACTACCCCGAGTTCGAGATCGTGGTGGTCAACGACGGCTCCAGCGACCGCACCCGCAATGCGCTGATCGAGGCGTTCGGCCTGGTGAAGGTGCCCGAGGCCTATCGCGCGCGGCTGCAGACCGAGGAGGTCGTGGGCGTCTACGCTTCGGCGCGCTACCCGCACGTGCGCATGGTGGACAAGGTCAACGGCGGCAAGGCCGACGCGATCAACGCCGGCATCAACTGCGTGCGCTATCCGCTGTTCTGCGTGGTGGACGCCGACTGCATCCTGCAGCCGGAGAGCCTCTCGCGGGTGGTGCGGCCGTTCCTGGAGGACCGCCGCGTGGCGGCCACCGGTGGCGTGGTGCGCGTGCTCAACGGTTGCAAGGTCGCGGACGGCATGCTGTCCAAGGTAGGCCTGCCCGATCGCTGGCTGCCCGGCTTCCAGGTGATCGAGTACCTGCGCGCGTTCCTGTTCGGGCGCATGGGGTGGTCGCCGATGAACGCGCTGCTGATCATCTCCGGCGCCTTCGGCGTGTTCTACAAGGAGCGCGTGATCGCCATCGGCGGCTACCGCGACGATACGGTGGGCGAGGACATGGACCTGGTGGTGCGCCTGCACCGCAACCTGCGCGAGGAGAAGCGCGACTACCGCATCGTGTTCGTGCCGGACCCGGTGTGCTGGACCGAGGTGCCCACGGACGTCGCCTCGCTGGGCAACCAGCGCGTGCGCTGGCAGCGCGGCCTGGCCGAAAGCCTGTGGTCGAACATCGGCCTGATGTTCAACCGCCGCGGCGGCGTGGTGGGCTGGGTGGCGTTCCCGTTCATGCTGCTGTTCGAGTTCCTCGGCCCGATCATCGAGGTGGTCGGCTATGTCTCGATGATCGTGCTGGCTCTGGCCGGGCTGGTGTCGCTGAAGGTGTTTCTGGTGTTCCTGGCGGCGGCGATCGGCATGGGCATGCTGCTGTCGGTCAACGCGATGCTGCTGGAGGAACTGTCCTTCGGCCTCTACGCGCGGCCGGCGCAGCAGCTGCGGTTGTTCGCGGTCGCGGTGCTGGAAAACTTCGGCTACCGCCAGCTGAACTCCTGCTGGCGCTTCTACGGCACGCTGCTGTGGCTGTTCGGGCTGCGCAAGCACCATCGCTGGGGCCACATCCAGCGCGACGGTTCGTGGCACCACCACGACCAGCCGGAAAACGAAGCGATGCCGATCGACCAGGTTGCCGAAGGGAGCAAGCAGGCATGAGGCACAGGAATCCCTCCCGCAAGTCGCGTATCGGCTGGCCGCTGCTGCTGGCCCTGGCAGCGTCTTCGCCCTGCCTCATGGCGCAGACCGCCAGCGCCGACGCGCTGACCACCCAGTTGGTGCAGATCCGCCAGCTCGCCACCGGTGGCCAGCGGTCGCTGGCCATCCAGCGCTACACCGCGTTGCTGGCCGAACACCCCGGCAACGGCGACCTGCTGCTGGCGCGCGGGCGCACCTACGCCTGGGACGGGCAGTACGCCGCCGCCGAAAGCGACCTGCGCCAGGTGGTGCAGCAGAGCCCGGCGTATGCCGACGCCTGGTCGGCGCTGGGCGACGCCTATCGCTGGAGCGGTCGCCCGCAGCAGGCCGCCGACGCCTATGCGCACTGGGTGGCGCTGGCGCCGAACGACCCGGCGGCGCGCATGGCGCGTGGCGCTGCCTTGCGCGATGCCGGCCAGAGCGAGGCCGCCCGTGCCGATTTCGACGCGGCCGCGGCACGCGGGGCCAACCCCGCCGAGATCGCCAGCCTGCAGCAAAGCCTGCTGCCGCGCGCGGTCTATGCCAGCCGGGGCTATCGCTGGGGCGTCAACGCCGGCTGGGGCTACACCGGGTTCAGCGGCGGCCGGCAGGACTGGAACGATACCGACCTGTCGCTGCGGCGCTACTTCGATCGCGGCTCGCTCGCGCTGGAACTGCTGCGTGCCGACCACTTCGGCCGCAGCGACACGGCCTGGGCCCTGGACGGCTACGTCTCGCTGTGGTCGCGCGCCTACGCCAACCTGCGTTACCAGCAGGGCCCCGCCAGCGGCATCCTGCCGAAGCGGGCGTGGCGCATGGAAGTGTTCCAGGGCGTGGGCAGCGGCTGGGAGCTGTCGGCCAGCGTCGACCAGCTGCGCTTCGGCGGCAACACCGACTTCTACGGCATCGGCGTGGGCCGCTACGTCGGCAACTGGTATGCCCGCTACAAGCTGCAGTACGTGCCGGGCGTGGGCTCCGGCAGCTGGAGCAACCGTTTCGTGCTGCGCAACTACTACCGCGGCGATGCCGACGACTACCTGGAGCTGAGCGCCAGCAGCGGCCGCAGCACCGACATGGACCGCTTCGGCACCGTGGTACGCAACAGCAATGCCGCCATCGGCGTGTCCTGGGCGCACTACCTTTCGTCGCACTGGGGATTCAAGCTGGGTGCCGGCTACGCCAGCGACGAGGACGGCTACGACGAACGGCGACTGTGGCTGACGCTGTACGCGCGCTGGTGAGCGGGCCGCGTCGATGAGCACGACGCGCCAGGCCTGGTCGCGCTTCGCCGCGCTGTTCCCGGCCTTGCTGCCGGCGCAGTTCGTGCTGGCGGCAGGCGCGCTCGTCCATGGCGTCGGCCGCGGCGACCACCAGAAGTGGGCCGTGGCCGGCGTCGCGCTGGCGCAGGCGGCCGTGGCGCTGCTACGCGCGGCGCCGTTTCTGCTGCTGCTGTCGCTGCCGCTGCTGGCCTTGCCGCGGCCGCGCCTGCGCGTCGCGGCGGTGGCCGTGGCCTGGTCGTTGTTCATCGTGATGCAGGTGGCGCTCGACCAGTACTTCCAGGTAGCGCGGGTGCCGCTGGGGGCGGATCTGTTCGGCTACAGCGTGGCGGAAATCCGCACCACGCTGTCCGGCGAGCTGCCGTCCGATCCGTACGGCGTACTGGCCTGGGTTCTGCCCTTGCTGGTGTTGTGGGGCGGTCTGTACGTGTGCACGCGCTGGCGCGCCGGCGGCTCCGGGCGCGGGACCACGTGGCTGCTGGCGGCAGGCCTGCTGGCGTGGCTGCTGCCGCTGCCGACCGGGGCGCGCGTGTTGAGGGACGATGCGGCACGCGAGCTGGCCAGCAACAAGCTGGCGTGGTTCTGCGCCGATGTCTGGCGCTGGTCCGGACGCGGTGCCGTGGCGGCACCGGCCACCGCCCAGGCGAGCGCCGTGGCCGATCCGGGCGAGCCGCCGCTGGATCCGCGTTTTCCGTTCCTGCGCGACGAGCACACGCCGGACACGCTCGGTGCGTACTTCGCGCCCACCAGCGACGGCCGCCCGCCCAACCTGGTGGTGATCGTGGTCGAAGGGCTGGGGCGTTCGTTCTCCGGTCCGCAGGCGTCGCTGGGCAGCTTCACGCCGTTCCTCGATGAACTCGTCGGGCGCAGCCTGTACTTCGACAACTTCCTGGCCAACCAGGGCCGCACCTTCGGTGTGCTGCCCAGCCTGTTCAACTCCGCGCCGTTCGCCAGGGCGGGTTTCACCGCGCTGGGCGAGCGCATGCCGCCGGGCCCGGGGCTGTTCAGCCTGCTGGGGCAGCAGGGCTACCACACCGCGTTCTACAACGGCACCGACACCCGTTTCGACAACGAGCGCGCCTTCCTGCAGCTGCAGGGCGTGCAGCATCTGGTGGACCTGCAGAATTTCGGCGCCGGCTACCAGCGCAACCCGTTCAGCGAATGGGGCTACCCGGACGGCGAACTGGTCTCGCGCGTGCTGGCCGACAGCGCGCAGTTGCAGACGCCATTCCTGCTGGCGATGCAGACCATCTCCATGCATCCCGCCTACAAGTTTCCCGGCCAGGATACTTACCTCGCGCGCTTCGAACAGCGCCTGCGCGAGCTGCGCATCGACGCGGCGCGGCGCGCGGACTACCGCGCCGACGCCGCCATCTACAGCACCATCCTCTACACCGACGCGCAGCTGCGCCGCTACTTCGACGCGGTGGCGAAGCGGCCGTGGTACGCGAACACCATTTTCGTGATCACCGGCGACCATCGCCTGCCGGAAATCCCGATGGGCGAGCACCTCGACCGCTACCACGTGCCGCTGATCATCTACTCGCCGCTGCTCCGCCAGGCCAGGCGCATCCGCGCGGTGTCCTCGCAGCTGGACGTCACGCCGTCGTTGCTGGCGTTGCTGTCGCACACTTACGGGTTGCAGCGGCCGGCGCGCACGCCGTGGCTGGGCAGCGGCCTGGACCTGGCCGACAGCTTCCGCAACATCCATCAGCTGCCCCTGCTGCAGACCAAGACCAGCGCGCCGGACTACCTGGCCGGGCGCTGGTGGCTGCATCAGGGGAAGCTGTTCGAACTGCGCGAGGGCATGCATCTGGCAGCGGTCGACGATGCGCCCACGCGTGACTGGGTGACGCGGCGCCTGCAGCGCTACGAGCAGGCCAACGCGATTTTCCTGCAGTGGCTGCAGCTTGCCCCCGACGGTGCCACGCCGCCGCTGGTGGCGTACCGGGAGGCCGCGCAGGAGGCGCCGCCCATCGACGCGGCGCCGCTCATGCGCGGCCTGTCGACGGCATCGGCCGAGCTGAGCGTTGCCGGCCAGGGCGTGCAGCTGACGGCCACATTCAGCAACGGCGATGCGCAGCCGAGCCGCGCCTTCGTGCCGCTGGCGGTGCTCACCGCCGAGGATGGCCGCGAACTGCAGGAAGTTTCCGGTCGTGCCCTGCAGCTCGCGGCGCATGGCCAGCAGCAGGTGCAGCTGACCCTGCAGCGGCCGGGCGCCTGCAGCCGCCGCTGCTACGTATCGGTGTTCCCCTCCGATCCGCAAACCGGCCGGGCGATCGGGCAGGGACGCTACCATGTGCCGCTGGATGTCCAGGCCACGGCAGGAAACGCGCCATGATCGGTCTCTCCCGCGTGTGCCTGCTGCTGGCGCTGTGCGCGATGCCGCTCGGCGCCATGGCGCAGGCCAGTCGCGCCGTGTGGACCTGGGAAGCGGAGTCCTACGCCATGGTCGAGGACCCGGCCGTGGCGCAGGAAGCGGTGGACTATTTGCAGTCGCAGCACATCGACACCGTGTACCTGTACGCCGACGCGTACCGCGGCCGCAACCTGCTCGTCGAGCGGCCCGAGCTGTATCGCGCCTTCATCGAGCAGCTGCACCGACGGCACATGAAGGTGTATGCGCTGCTGGGTTCGGCCTATCTGCATACCGAGCACTACGTGCTGCCCGCCTATCGCCGGCAGGCCGAGGCGATGTTGCGCCGGGTGCTGCAGTACAACGCCGCCGCGCCGGCGGTGGCGCGCTTCGACGGCGTCAACCTGGACATCGAGCCGCACATCCTCGACGAGTGGAGCGACAGCACTCGCGAGCGCCTGCTGGCCGGTTTCCTGGACATGGGCGAGGCGCTGATGAAGCTCAAGCGCGAGTACCACGCCAGCCTGGCCGTGGGGCCGGCCATCCCGTTCTGGCTGGACGGCATCGAGCTGGAACGCAACGGCGCCCGGCGCCCGGTCAGCGAGCACGCCATCGACCTGTTCGACTACGTCGCCCTGATGGACTACCGGCACAAGGCCGCGGGCCGCGACAGCATCCTCTCGCACGCCGCCAGCGAGATCGCCTACGCCGACCGCGTCGGCAAGAAAGTGGTGGTCGGTCTGGAGGTCTCGCCCAACGAGCTGGACAAGGTCACCTTCGACCGGGTCGGCCCGAAGGTGTTCGAGCAGGCCGTGGGCACCGTGGAGCAGGCCTTGCGCGGCGATCCGTCGTTCGCCGGCTTCGCCATCCACCATTACCGCACCTACCGCCACTGGATCGAACGGCATCGGGAGTGAGCACGGCGGTGCGGCGCCGGCGTCCGCCGCGTTCGCTTATGCTGCACGGATGTCCGCCGTCGAACCGCCGCTTGCCGCCCGGGTGCAGGTGATCGCCCATCGCGGCGCCAGTGCGCACCTGCCGGAGCACACGCTGGCCGCGTATGCGCGGGCGATCGCCGATGGCGCCGACTTCATCGAGCCGGACCTGGTGATGACCAGGGACGGCGTGCTGCTGGCGCGCCACGAGAACGAGATCGGCGGCACCACCGACGTGGCCGATCACCCGCGGTTCGCCGCGCGCCGCACCCGCAAGAGCATCGACGGCGAGCCGGTCGACGGCTGGTTCTGCGAGGACTTCACCCTGGCCGAGCTGACCACGCTGCGCGCACGCGAACGGCTGCCGCAGTTGCGCGGCACGCGGCACGACGGCGAATTTCCGCTGGCCACGCTGGAGGCGATCATCGCCCTGCTGGCCGCCGAGTCCGCCGCGCGCGGGCGCCTGATCGGGCTCATCCCGGAGCTCAAGCATTCCAGCTATTTCCGCGGCATCGGCCTGCCGATGGAGGATGCGCTGCTGACCGCGCTGGCCGCGCACGCATACACGCGGCGCGCGCCGGTGGAGATCCAGTCGTTCGAGATCGGCAACCTGAAGTACCTGCGCAACCGGCTCGCCGACGGCACGCGCGGCAACTTCCGCCTGCTGCAACTGCTGGGCGACGCCGGCGAGCAGCCGTATGACGTGGTCGCCGCAGGTGGCAGCCTCGACTACGCGCAGATGATGACGCCGGCCGGCCTGCGCGCCATCGCCGCCTATGCGGATGCGATCGGCCCGAATGTGCGCGCGATCATTCCGCTGGCGCCGGACGGCCGGCTCGGCACGCCCACCGCGCTGGTGCGCGACGCGCATGCCGCCGGCCTGGAAGTGCACCCGTACACGTTTCGCCCCGAGAACGGCTTCCTGCCGCGGAACCTGTGGCAAGGCAGCGACCCGCGCCAAGTCAACGCGGCCGGTTCGATCGCCGAGATCCGCGCCTATCTCGCCGCCGGCATCGATGCGTTCTTCACCGACGACCCGGCACTCGGGCGCCAGGCGCTGGAGCGGCGCTGACGCCGCAGCGCCGCTCCAGCGACGCCGGCTCAGCTCTTGCCGATCTGGAAATCCTGCTTGGCCACCGGTTTGCCGTCGAGCGAGATCTCGACCTTGTACTTGCCTGCCGGCCACAGGTCGGGGTTCTGCACCTTGAACGTGGTGATGGCAGGGCCGTCGGTGGCGATCGACTGGCTGATGCTGCTGACCAGCTGGCCCTCGCCTTCCAGGTAGCTCCACTTCGCGTTGAGCGTGGCGCCCTGGGTGCTGCCTTCGGTGGCGACGGTGGCGTAGAGCGTCTTGTCGGTGGTGGCGAAACTGTCGCTGGCGCGCACCACCTGGTGCTCGGCGTTGACCGCGCTGCCCAGGGTGAGCTTGGCCACCGTGAACGGCGCGACCGGCGGCGTGGCCACCGAGCTGGCACCGGCCGCGCCGACCGTGCCGGCGGCCGGCGGCACCGCCACGCTGGCGGCGGGCCGCGGAGCGGAGGTGGTGGCGGCCGGGGCGGTGCTGGCCGGGGCCGGAGCACTGGCGGGGGCGGGCGCGTTCTTGCCGCAGCCGCCGAGCAGCAGGCCGGTGAGGAGGGTGGCGTACAGCGCGACGGAATGCATGGATCGGGTCATGGGAACTCCGCTGTCGATGCCGGCCCGTGGCCGGTGGTCGGAAACGAGGCTAGCGCGGCCGATCTGAAGCGACGATTACCGAGGGCGCCGTCGGCCGAACGTCCACGCGGCGTCAACGCGCGCTGGCGGCCTACTGGCGCACCGTGCGCGGATTGCCCGAGGTCGCCGGCGTGCTGCTGCGGAACGGGTTGATGTCCAGCCCGCCGCGGCGGGTATAGCGCGCGTGCACGCTGAGTTGCTGCGGCGCGCAGCGGCGGGTCAGGTCGACGAAGATGCGCTCCACGCACTGCTCGTGGAATTCGTTGTGGGTGCGGAACGAAATCAGGTAGCGCAGCAGCCCGGCGTGGTCGATCGGCGCGCCGCGGTAGGCGATCTGCACGCTGCCCCAGTCGGGCTGGCCGGTGACCGGACAATTCGAGCGCAGCAGGTGCGACACCAGCGTTTCGTCCACCGCCGTTGCCGTGGCGTCCGCGCGCAGATAGTCGGGACGCGGCGGGCCGTAGTGGTCGATGGCGAGGTCCTGGTCGTCGAGCAGCCGGCCGTCCAGCGCGACCACCGGCAGCGCGTCGGCGCGCGCGTCACGCAGCTGTACGCCGACCACCGCGCCGGCCGCCGCGGAGAGGTCGCGCACCAGGGTGGCGGCGAGAGCGGCGGCGTCGGCAAGGCGCTCCTGCGCGAAGCCGTTCAGGTACAGCTTGAACGACTTCGATTCGATGATCTGCGGCGATGCCGCCGGCACGCGGAATTCGGCCAGCGCCACCTGCGGTTTGCCGCGCAGGTCGAGCCACGACAGTTCGTAGGCGTTCCAGACGTCCACGCCGTGAAACGGCAGGGTTTCCGCCATGCCGAGCTCCGCGCGCTTGTCCGCGCGCGGGATCGGAAACAGCAGGCCGGGGTCGTAGCGGTCGGCGTAGGCGGTGTCCTTGCCCAGCGGGGAGTGTTCGGGGGTACTCATGCGCGAAAGTTTACCCCGTCGCCTTGGCGGGAACCTGCTCGCGGGCGATGCTCCTGCTTTTGCGAATCCCGACCCACCTTCCCCAAAGCATCGCCCGCGAGCGGGCGCCTACGGCGCGGTCGATTCCCCGATTTCGTGCCTCACGCATTGACCATGCGCATGCCGGCGTCGCCGTAGCGCCCGCCGCTGGCGGCGTCGGGCGGAAACACCGCATCAATCGCCGCCAGCTCGGCGGCGCTCAGCCGCACGTCGAGCGCGCCGAGGTTTTCGTCCAGCCGGCTGCGCTGGCGCGTGCCGGGGATCGCCAGCACGTCGTCGCCCTGCGCCAGCACCCAGGCCAGCGCCAGCTGGGCGGGCGAGCAGCCCTTGTCGGCGGCCAGTGCCTTCACCTGCTCGACCAGCCGCAGATTGCGCGCGAAGTTGTCGCCCATGAAACGCGGGCTGCTGCGCCGGTAGTCGTCGGCGGCGAAGTCGTCGGGCGAGCGGATCGCGCCGGTGAGGAAGCCGCGGCCCAGCGGCGAGTAGGCGACCAGGCTGACGCCCAGTCGTCGGCAGGCGGCGAGCATGCCGTTGGTCTGCGGGTCGCGCGTCCACAGCGAGAATTCGCTTTGCAGTGCGGCGATCGGATGCACCTTGCAGGCGCGCTCCAGTGTGGCGCCGGAGGCCTCGCTCAGGCCGAGGTAACGCACCTTGCCGGCGGCGACCAGTGCGGCCATCGCGCCGACGGTTTCCTCGATCGGCACGGTCGGGTCGACGCGGTGCTGGTAGTAGAGGTCGATGGTGTCGATGCCCAGGCGCTTGAGGCTGGCGTCGCAGGCGACGCGCACGTACTCCGGGCGACCGTTGACGCCACGTGCGGCGGGGTTGGCCGGGTCGAGCACGATGCCGAACTTGGTCGCCACGAAAGCCTGCGTGCGCCGCCCCTTGAGGGCCTTGCCCAGCAGCACCTCGTTGGTGTGCGGGCCATACATGTCGGCGGTGTCGAGCAGGCTGAGGCCGCGGTCCAGCGCGTGGTGGATGGTGGCGATCGACTCGGCGTCGTCGTGGGCGCCGTAGAACGCGCTCATGCCCATGCAGCCGAGGCCGAGGGCGGAAACCTGGGGACCATTCGTTCCGAGTGTGCGGGTCTGCATGGGCGGCTCCGGCAAGTGAGGGTGGACGCATGGTGCGCCGTGACGGTGGTCGGATAAATACTCAATAATGAGCATCACCATTCAATCTTCCACAACAATGGCGATGGACCGGCTCGAAGCCATGCGGCTGTACACGCGGATCGTCGAGCTGGGCAGCTTCACCGCCGCGGCGGACGACCTGAACCTGCCGCGCGCCACCGTCACCCATGCGATCAAGCGCCTGGAGGCGCGGCTCGGCGCGCAGCTGCTGCAGCGGACCACCCGCCGCGTGCGCGCCACCCGCGTCGCCGAGGCACTGGCGAGCGGGCGGCTGCGCGAGATCCTGCCGGAGTATCCGCCGCCGTCGCTGCCGATGACCATCCTGTATCCGCAGCAGCGGCAGATGCCCGCACGGCTGCGCGTGTTCGTCGACTGGCTGGTGGAGCTGACCGCGGCGCAGCGTTGATGCCTGGCGAACTCCCGGGCTTGCGGAGTCGCTGCTCCTCCCCCTGCGTTGCAGGGGAGGGAGTCATCACGACGCGCGCGGCGGGCCGGGGCGCGGTGCGCTGGTGCCGAGCGTGTCGCTGGTCAGCGGGGCACCGGCGCCGAGCAGGGCACCGCGCTGCTCGGCCAGCGGCAGGCGCAGCATGCAATCCTCGAAGCCGGCCAGTTTCTGGAACACCGGCAGCGCCTGCACCTGCGCCACCAGTGCGGCGGCCGCCGGCCAGCGTGCGGCGTCGATCGCGTAGCGCACGAACGAGGCGGTACGGAAGAAACTGGCGATGCTGATATCGGCGATCGACAAAGCGCCGAACACGAAGCCGTCGCCCGGCAGCTGCTGTTCCAGGTAGTCGAGTGCGGCGGGGATTTCCACCTCGCGCGCATGCTGCACCACCGCCTCGTTCGGCGCCTCGCCGAAGATGTGGCGCTTGATCGCCAGCTGGTGGAACAGCCGCCAGATCAGCCCGTCGGCCAGCCGCGTGTCGGCGTACTCCTCCAGCCAGCGCGCGCGGGCGCGGTCGGCGATGTCGCGCGGGTAGAGCGACGGCATGGGCTGCCGGTCCTCCAGGTACTGGCAGATCACCGAGGAGTCGGCCAGCACCAGGCCGCCGTCGACCAGCACCGGGATGCGACGCAGCGGGCTGAGCCGGGTGAACTCGTCGTTGCCGACGAACGGTGCGATCGGGTCGACCTCGTACTCCAGCCCCTTCAGCTCCAGGCACACCAGCACCTTGCGTACGTAGGGCGAGAGGTAGTTGCCGATGACTCTGAGACGCTGCGGCATGGGGCGGCTCCGGGGGCACGGAGGGCGCAGCGTGCGATGGCTGGCGCGCGCGCGTCACGCGCAGGGCGCGGCCGTCCGTGCGCCGGCGCACGGGGCGCGATCGGGACCAATGGCAGGGGTGCCATTGGTCATGCCCGCGCTAGCATCGGTCCTTCGAGGGAGTTCGCGCCAGGGCCGGCGACCGCACATCCGCTTCCGCAAGGGGAACGCAGCATGAGTTTGAGAACCGGCAGTTCGCGCGTGCTTGGCGCGCTGGTCATGGGTGCCTTGTCGGCCGGCGCCGCGGCGCAGGCGCGCACGCTGAGCGCCGACGACTACGCGCGGGCGGAGCGCTTCATGAGCTACAACACCGTGCCGCTGGTCGACCACGCGGTGCAGAAGGTCCAGTGGCTGGACGACGGCCACTTCTGGTACGTCGACCACGACGCCGACGGCGACCACTTCGTGCGGATGGACGCATCCAGCGGCAAGACCGCGCCGCTGTTCGACCAGGCGAAGCTGGCCGATGCGCTGGGCAAGACCGGCGGCAAGCCGGTCGATGCGAAGAAATTGCCGGTGACCGGCTACGAGGCGCGGCCGGACGGGAAGCTCGACATTGCCGTGCGCGGCAAGCGTTACGTGTGCGACCTCGCCGCCGCCGAAGCGAGCTGCGTCGATCGCGCCGCGCTGGTGAAGACCGGCAAGGAGCCGGGCGCGCTGTCGCCGGACAAGAAGAGCGAGGCGTTCATCCGCGACTGGAACCTGTGGCTGCGCGACGTCGCCAGCGGCCAGGAGACCCAGCTCACCACCGATGGCGTGGAAGATTTCGGCTACGCCACCGACAACGCCGGCTGGAAGCACACCGACAACGCGATCGTGGAGTGGTCGCCGGACTCGAAGAAGATCGCCACCTTCCAGCAGGACCAGCGCAAGACCGGCGAGATGTACCTGGTCAGCACCAACGTCGGCCACCCGAAGCTGGAGAAGTGGAAGTACCCGCTGGTCGGCGACAAGGACGTGACGATGATCGAGCGCGTGATCATCGACGTCGCCGCGAAGAAGGTCACGCGCCTGCAGATGCCGCCGGACCAGCACCGCTCCAGCCTGTGCGACGACGTCAGCTGCGGCCCCGACGGCGGCTGGGACGACGTGAAGTGGGCGCCCGACGGCAAGACCCTGGCCTTCGTCTCCACTTCGCGCGACCACAAGCACGAATGGTTCCGCATCGCCGACGCCAGCACCGGCAAGGTGCGCACGGTGTTCGAGGAAGTCGTGCCGACCTACTACGAGAGCGGCAACGGCGCGGTGAACTGGCGCTACCTGCCCGAGACCCACGAGGCGATCTGGTTCAGCGAGCGCAACAACTGGGGCAACCTGTACCTGTACGACCTGAAGAGCGGCAAGCTCAAGCACGCGATCACCACCGGCGAAGGCAACGTCACCGAGGTGCTGAAGGTCGATGCCAAGACGCGCACCGTGTGGTTCCGCGGCGTCGGCCGCACGCGCGGCGTGAACCCGTACTACCAGCAGTTCTTCAAGGTCGGCCTGGACGGCGGCAAGCCGGTGCTGCTGACGCCGGAAGCGGCCGACCACACCGTCACGCTGTCGCCGGACGGCAAGGCCTTCGTCGATGCGTATTCCACCCCGACCACGCCGCCGGTCACCGTGCTGCGCAGCTCGGCTGACGGCCGCAAACTGGCCAGCGTGGCCACTGCCGACATCTCGCGACTGAAGGCCGCCGGCTGGGTGCCGCCGATCCCGTTCACGGTGAAGGGCCGCGACGGCAAGACCGACCTGTACGGCATGATGTTCAAGCCGACGCACTTCGATGCCTCGAAGAAGTACCCGATCATCGACTACATCTACCCGGGCCCGCAGACCGGTTCGGTGCGCGGGCGCAGCTTCTCCGCCGCGCGTGCCGACCACCAGGCGATGGCCGAACTGGGCTTCATCGTGATCGCGCTCGACGGCATGGGCACGCCGTGGCGTTCGAAAGCGTTCCACGACGCCTACTTCGAGCACGTCGAGGACAACACGCTGCCCGACCAGGTGCTGGGCATCAAGGAACTCGGCAAGAAGTATCCGTGGATCGACCTGGACCGCGTGGGCATATGGGGCCACTCCGGCGGCGGCAACGCCACCGCCGCGGCGATGTTCCACTACCCGGACTTCTTCAAGGTCGGCTGGGCCGAAAGCGGCAACCACGACAACCGCAACTACGAGGACGACTGGGCCGAGAAGTGGCAGGGCCTGCTGGTCACCGACCAGGACGGCAAGACCAACTACGACGCCCAAGCCAACCAGAGCTTCGCCAAGAACCTCAAGGGCCGGCTGATGCTGGTGCACGGCACCATGGACGACAACGTGCCGCCCTACCAGACCCTGCTGGTGGCCGACGCGCTGATCAAGGCGAACAAGGATTTCGACCTGTTGCTGATCCCGAACGTCCACCACGGCTACGCCGAAGCCACCCCGTACGCCACCCGCCGGCGCTGGGACTACTTCGTGCAGTACCTCGCCGGCAACACGCCGCCGCACGAGTACCAGCTGAAGGCGTGGCCCTGGCGCTGAGCGGCACCTTGGCAATGCGCCGGTCCATCCGGCGCATTGCCTGCCGGGGTGGCGTGTAGCCGGTTAGCCCGCCCCACCGCTGTTCGCTGGATCGCCGCTTGCTCCGCGAGGCGCTCCACGAGAACGCCCGCGGATGCTCCGCTCAGCGCAGGCTCGCTGGTTTCGCGACGCCCTTGGCGATCGCTTCGTCGAGCAGCTTGCGGATCTGCTGGCTGGCTTGGCTGGAAGCCTCTTGCTGGCGCTTGCCCAGCGCTTCCTGTTGCGTGCCGAGCGCTTCCTGTTGTTTGCCGAGTTCGGCCTGCTGCCGGCCCAGCTCCTCCTGTTGCTGGCTGAGCTTTGCCTGCTGCCGATCGAGTTCCTGCGCGCTGGCTTCCAGCTCGGCGCGGTTCGCCTGTATTTCAGCGGCGTGCTCGCGCTGGCCGGATTGCGCGGCGAGCATGGCTTGCCGGCCGGCCAGCATGGCGCGCTGCCCGGCCAGTTGCCCCTGCTGCGCGCCGAGCATGCCTTGCTGCGCACCCAGGGCTCCCTGTTTGCCGCCGAGCGCACCTTGCTTGCCGCCCAGTTCGCCTTGCTGCCTGGCCAGGGCGTCGACCGGTGCGTAGGCGTCCTTGGCGCGCTGCACGTAGGCGGGGTCGTCGATCAACCAGGCTTGGCCGCCGCGGCGGAACCACAGCTTGGACTTGCCGTTCCGCTGCAGGCGCTTCGCGGCGGCGAGATCGGCATCGCTGCCATTGACGATGGCTGTGTCGCCGTCGAGCAGGGCGAAACCTTCGCTGGCATTGGCATGGATGGCGACGTTGGCGTAATGGGCGTGCAGACCGCTGGCGTCGTGCGGCGGGGCCGGTGGCAGCGGTGGTGCCGGCGGCGGCGCGGGCAGGGCGGGCGCGGCGGGTGCAGCGGGCAGGGCGGGGAGCGCTGCCGCTGGAGGGGCCGGCGGCGGTGGCGGCGGTGGCGGCAGCAGGCTTGCCTGCGTGGAAGCCGGCGTGGCGGGAGTGCTGTTCGCGCCGGCGGTTGTCACGCGATAGGGCAGCACGCCGACCAGGGCGATCGCTGCGACGAGCAGCCAGCCGCGCAGGCGCGACGGCGGCGGATTCACGGTTTGCTGCAGCATGGTCAGTCGCCTCTTCAGGTTGTGGAACGACGGGGAAGCGCCGGCGAGGCCGGCATGCATCGGCTGCGCCACGCCGAGGCGCAGCAGCAGGCGGCCGTAGTCCTGCGGCGCGGTGCAATCCTGCTGGATGACCTGCGCGTCGCAGGCGGATTCGCGGTTGAGCGCGTACTCGCGCATCGCCCAGCGCACCAGCGGGTGGAAGCAGTACAGGCATTGCGCCAGCGCCGGCACCCAGGCCAGCCACAGGTCGCCGCGGCGCAGGTGGGCCAGCTCGTGCGCCAGCGCCATCGCCGCCTCGTCGGCGCTGAGCGCGTGGCCGGCCGGCAGCAGCACGGTGGGCTGCCACAGGCCGGTTACCTGCGGCGAGACGATGGCGTCGGAGACGCGCAGGCGCGGGCAGCGGCGCAAGCCGAGCCGCTGCGCCTGGCGCGCGCACAGCGCGTGCAGCGTGGCATCGCGCAAGGGTTGCGATGCGACCAGCACGCGTCGTGCCTGCCGCCACTGGCGCAGCGCGAGCAGCGCCTGCAGCAGCACGACGGCCAGCCACGCCAGGGCGATGCCGCTGCGCCAGGACAGCGCCGGTGTGGCCGGCGGAGCGACCGAGGGCAGTGCGGCGTCGGCGGTCGGCGTCGCGGCGAAGAACACCACGGGCGGCGTAGCCGGCGCGGTCGCTTCGATCGGTGCGGGCGAGAGCAACGGCAGTTCCAGCGGCGCATGCCACAGCAGGCCGAGCAACAGTTGCGCGCCGACCAGCCACCACAACATGCAGCGCATCGCCGCCGACAGGCGCGGCCACAGGCGGCCAAGCAGATAGACGATGCCGATCAGCAGGGCGGCCTGGATGGACGTCCAAACCAGTCTCGTGAGCAAGGTGTCGGCGACATGGTCGAGTGCGCTCATTTCACGACTCCTTGCGCCGGGACTGCAGTTGCGCCACCAGGGCCTCCAGTTCGGCCAGCTCGGTGTCGGAGACTTCGGCGTGTTCCGACATCCAGGCCACGAACGGCGACACCGAGCCGCTCAGCGTCTTCTCGACGAAGCTGCCCACGGCGCTGCGCATCGCCTCGCCCGGGCCGGTGGCGATGCTGTAGCGGAACACGCCTTTCGACTGCGGGCCTTTCAGCTGCCGCCGCTTCAGATAGCCCTTGCCGCGCAGCCGTTCCATCATGGTCAGCACGGTGGAGCGGGCCAGCCCGCGCGGCTCGCCGAAACTCGCCGCCACTTCGCCCACCGAGGTGGCGCCGCTTTCGTCGATGTGCTGCAGCAGCGCCAGTTCCTGGTCGCCGATGGAGGGTTTGCGCATGGTCGGGACACCGTGTGACTACAGTTGTAGGCAAGTTACGCCATGCCTACACGTGTAGTCAACAGGTCTTCCGGCACCTCGCTCAGAACGCCATGTCGAACGCCACCTCGCCCTGCACGCCGACCTGGTAGGCGGACACGCGGCGTTCGAAGAAGTTGGCCAGTTCCTGCACGTCCTGCAGGTCCATGAAGTCGAACGGGTTCGTCGCGCCGTATTTCTTCGGCAGGTCGAGCTGCGTGAGGCGCTGGTCGGCGCAGTACTCGAGGTACTGGCGCATCGCCTGCGGCGACAGGCCCGCCACGCCGCCGGCGAGCACGTCCTCGGCGAACTGCGTCTCGCAGGCAATGGCCTCTTCCAGCATCTGCTCCACCTGGGCGCGCATCGCCTGGTCGAACAGCTCCGGCTCCTGCGCGCGCACCGTGCGCACCACCTCGAAGGCGAACGCCATGTGGCAGCTCTCGTCGCGGAACACCCAGTTGGTGCCGGAGGCCAGCCCGTGCAGCAGCCCGCGCGAGCGGAAGTGGTACACGTAGGCGAACGCCGCGAAGAAGAACAGGCCCTCGATGCAGGCGGCGAAGCAGATCAGGTTGAGCAGGAACTGGCGGCGCTGTTCGCGCGTTTGCAGCTTGCGCAGGTCCTGGATCGAAGCGATCCAGCGGAAGCAGAACGCGCCCTTGGTGCGGATCGATGGGATGTTGTCGATCGCCGCGAACGCCTTGGCGCGCTCTTCCGGGTCGGGAATGTAGGTGTCGAGCAAGGTGAGATAGAACTGCACGTGCAACGCCTCTTCGTACAGCTGGCGCGACAGGTACATGCGCGCCTCGGGCGCGTTGATGTGCTGGTACAGGTTCAGCACCAGGTTGTTCGACACGATGGTGTCGCCGGTGGCGAAGAAGGCGATCAGCCGATGGATCAGGTGGCGGTCGGCGGCCGACATCTTCGCGTTGAGGTCGGCGGTGTCGAGCGAGAAGTCGACCTCGTCCACCGTCCAGGTGTTCCTGATGGCGTTGCGGTACATCCCGTAGAACGCCGGGTAGCGCATCGGGCGAAGGGTGAGTTCGAAGCCGGGGTCGAGGATGTGGGCGTTGCGTGGGGGCTGGGCGGACATGATGGTCGTTCCCTCATTCAAAGCTTGCGTGCGTAGTCGTCATGCACGAAGCGGCTGACATAGGTGGCGAGGCCACGGCCGGTGCGGGCGAGTTGCTGCATGTTCGCGATGTGCGTGCGGCCGGTGGCTTCGTCGGTGTATTCATAGGTGTCGCCGTTGACGAAACGGATGCGGATGACGCCGTCGCCGCACTCGTAGGCGGCGACGCCGGAGTTGCCGTCGAGGTTCCGGTAGCGTTTCATCGCGACACCTCGTGCGCTATTGGCAGGCCTCGCAATACTCCGGGTTCTCCAGTGAACAAAACACCGCGGCGCTGGCCTGGGCCGGGTCGGGCGGCGCCGACACCGTGGTCTTGGCGATCTTCGTCGCCGGGCGCGAGCGCAGGTAGTAGGTGGTCTTGAGGCCGGATTTCCACGCGTACATGTACATGGAGCTGAGCTGGCCGATGTTCGGGTTCTCCATGAACAGGTTCAGCGACTGGCTCTGGTCCACATACGCCCCGCGGGCGGCCGCGAGGTCGATCAGCGCTTTCTGCGGCAGCTCCCACACGGTGCGGTAGATGCTGCGCAGGCGTTCGGGAATCGCGCCGATGCCCTGGATCGAACCTTCCGCCAGCTTGATCGCGTCGCGGATGCCGGCCGTCCACAGCCCCAGCGTCTTGAGTTCTTCCACCAGGTAGCGGTTCACCACCACGAAGTCGCCGGACAGCGTCTCGCGCTTGAACAGGTTGCTCACCTGCGGCTCGATGCATTCGTAGCAGCCGGCGATCGAGGCGATCGTGGCGGTCGGCGCGATGGCGATCAGCAGCGAGTTGCGCAGGCCGCTGGCCTTGATCGACTCGCGCAGCGCGCTCCAGCGCGCTGCGTCGTGCGGCTGCGCCTGCGGCCAGTAGTCGAACTGCAGCTCGCCGCTGGCGGCGCGGCTTTCCGCAAAACCGGGGTGCGCCCCGCGCTGTGCGGCCAGTTCGTTCGACTGCGACAGCGCGTGGAAGTAGATCTCCTCGGCGATGCGTGTGGACAGCGCCAGCGCCTCGGTCGAGTCGAACGGCAGGCGCAGCTTGAAGCACACGTCCTGCAAGCCCATCACGCCCAGCCCCACCGGGCGCCACTTGCGGTTGGCGGTGGCGGCGGAGGCGATCGGGTAGAAGTTGAGGTCGATCACGCGGTCGAGCTGGCGCACCGCGCTGCGCACGGTGGCGGCGAGCTTGTCGAAATCGAAGGTGCCGTCGACCAGGTGGCGCGACAGGTTGATCGAGCCCAGGTTGCACACGGCGGTCTCGCCGGCGTGGGTGACTTCCAGGATCTCGGTGCACAGGTTCGACAGGTGGATGACGTTCTCCGTTTTCGCCGTCTGGTTGCTGGTGGCGTTGCAGCGGTCCTTGAAGGTCATCCAGCCGTTGCCGGTCTGCGCCAGCGTGCGCAGCATGCGTGCGTACAGTTCGCGCGCCTTCACCGTCTTCACCGCCAGGCCACCGGCTTCCGCCTCGCGATAGGCCTGCTCGAACGCCGCGCCCCAGCGATCGACGAGGTGCGGCACCGCTTTCGGATCGAACAGCGACCATTCGCCGCCGCTCTCCACGCGGCGCATGAACTCGTCGGGAATCCAGTTGGCGAGGTTCAGGTTGTGCGTGCGGCGCGCCTCGTCGCCGGTGTTGTCGCGCAGTTCCAGGAACTCCTCGACGTCGGCGTGCCAGGGTTCCAGGTACGCGCAGGCCGCACCCTTGCGCTTGCCGCCCTGGTTCACCGCGGCGACCGAGGCATCCAGTGTCTTCAGCCACGGCACCAGGCCGTTGGAGTGGCCGTTGGTGCCGCGGATCAGCGAGCCGCGCGAACGCACGCGCGACCAGGCGATGCCGATGCCGCCGGCGAACTTGGAAAGCTTCGCCACGTCGGCGTACTTGTCGTAGATCGACTCCAGCGAATCGGCCGGCGAGTCGAGCAGGAAGCACGATGACAACTGCTCGTGCACGGTGCCGGCGTTGAACAGGGTGGGCGAGCTGGCGAGGTACTCCAGCGAGGAGAACAGGCGATACAACGCCAGCGTCTCGCCGATCTCCTCGCCGCCCAGCGCGCAGGCGATGCGCATGAAGAAATACGGCGGCGTCTCGATCACCAGTCGTTGCTGCGGATGACGCAGCAGGTAGCGGTCGTACACCGTGCGCAGGCCGAAGTACTCGAAGCGGCGGGTGGCCAGCGGGTCGATCGCGTCGTTGAGCTTGCGCGCATTGGCGGCCACGAAGTCGCGCAGGCGGTCGTTGAGGATGCCCAGGCTTGCGCCGCGCGCGATCGACTGCGAGTAGCTGTGGATTTCCTGCCCGCTGACCTCCTTGTCGATGTAAGCGCCGAGCAGACGCGCGGCCAGCTGACCGTACTCGGGCTCCTCCGCGGTGAGCGCGGCGGCGGTGCGGATCGACAGCTGGTCGAGCTCCTGGGTGGTGGCGCCGTCGTACAGCCCGCCGATGGTCTTCAGCGCCACGCGCAGCGGGTCGACCGCGTGCAGGCCTTCGGCGCTGCGCGTCACGGCGCGCACGATCTTGTTCACGTCGACGGTTTCGCGGCCGCCGTTGCGTTTGGTCACGTGCATGGAGGCCGCGTGGTGCGGCGAAGTCAGCGCGAACGCGGTTTCATCGGCGGACGTGTTCGGGGATGCGGCGGGCGCGACGGTGCGCTCGCGTTCGGCGGTATCGAGGGCTGGCATGGCGGGTGGCTCCGGCTGGACATCAAACGCCTGCTCCCGCGCGCAGGGCCTGATAGCGACGGAAACCGGAGGCGACGCGCAAGCGGTCGCCGGGCGGCGACCTGCCTTGCGACGCACTTCCCCGCGGAAGCCGTCACTACGCAGCGGGACACGTTCGTCCCGCTGTGCCGGCAGGTCTTCGGACTTGCGGACGAGGATCGAGGCGATCCGCCTACTTGCTCCCGCTTCCCGGCCGCCGAGGGCCAGTGCATGTGGGGGCGTTCGTTTCCGCTTTACCGCTGCGGGGCAGTTCCGGAGTTACACCGGATTCCCTTTTCAGCCCGACCGACGTTTACTCCGGCTCGGGCACCGACGCGCACAACATATCGGGTGCGCTGGCCATGGTCAACCCAACACGTTGTGTGCAGGTCGTGTTGCCAGCGAGGCAGCGAGGTTACAGCGCGTCGTGATCCAGCTCGCCGGTGCGGATGCGGATCACCTGTTCCAACGTGCTCACGAAAATCTTGCCGTCACCGATCTTGCCGGTGCGGGCGGAGGTCTGGATCGCCTCGATCACGCGATCGAGCTGGTCGTCGACCACCGCCACTTCCAGCTTGATCTTGGGCAGGAAATCGACCACGTACTCGGCGCCGCGATACAGTTCGGTGTGGCCCTTCTGGCGACCGAAGCCCTTGACCTCGGTGACCGTGACGCCCTGCACGCCCACCTCGGCCAGCGCTTCGCGCACGTCGTCCAGCTTGAACGGCTTGATGATCGCCACGACCAGCTTCATGCGGGCTTCCTTGAAAGGTATCGTTTGGGTCGAGGCTGCATTTTGCCTGCCCGGCGGGTCATTGTCGCGCCGTACGCGGCTCGTGTAGGACAATCCCTACAGCTTTTGACGGAGCATACCGATGGCAAGCCCGATTTGCGTTCACCTAGTATTTACCTCGACGAGTTCGAGGCGCTATCCATGATGGATAGGCAGGATATCGACAAGATCGCTCAGCGACTTGTGTCGTTGGTACCGCCAGGGGTGGCACAGGCGCATCAGGATTTGCGGACCAACTTCCAGGATGTTCTGGCGCAAGGATTGCGCCGCCTCGACCTGGTCACCCGCGAAGAATTCGAAGTCCAGTCCCAGGTGCTGGCGCGCACCCGCGCCAAGGTCGACGAATTGGAGCAACGCGTGGCCGAGTTGGAGGCCACGCTGGCTGCCCGCGCGGGTCAGTGACTACCGCCTCCCGGGAGCCGCCTCCGATCCGTCACCCTCACCCCGAGAACGATCGGAGGCGGTTATTTATTCAGCGCTGCTGATGGAACCGCCGATGTCCGTGCCTGTCAGCCTGCCGCGCGCCCTGCGTGACCGATCAGCGGTTCCATGAGCCTTGCCGTCACCCTGAGCCGGGCCCAGGAAGGGATCGCCGCACCGCAGGTGATGGTCGAGGTGCATCTTTCCGGCGGCCTGCCGAGCACCAGCATCGTCGGCCTGCCCGAGGCCGCGGTGCGCGAGGCACGCGACCGCGTGCGGGTGGCGATCCAGAACACCGCCTTCGAGTACCCCGGCCGCCGCGTCACCGTGAACCTCGCACCGGCCGAGTTGCCGAAGGACGGCGGCCGTTTCGACCTGCCGATCGCGCTGGGCATCCTCGCTGCCAGCGGGCAGGTGCCGCGCGAGAAGCTGGACGATTGCGAATTCCTCGGCGAACTGGCCCTGACCGGCTCGCTGCGTGGCGTGTCCGGCGTGCTGCCGGCGCTGCTGCGTGCGCGCACGCGGGGCCGCCGCGTGGTGGTGCCGCGCGCGAACGCCAGCGAGGCGGCGCTGGTTTCCGACGTGGACGTGCGGGTGGCCGACACGCTGGCCGAGGTGTGCGGCTGGCTGCGCGGTGCGCACGAGTTGTCGATGCCGGTGGGCATACCCAGCAATGGGGGGGCCGATGATGGCCCCGACCTGGCCGACGTGCGCGGCCAGCTGCAGGCGCGCCGCGCGCTGGAGATCACCGCGGTGGGCGGTCATCACTTGCTGCTGGTGGGGCCGCCCGGCACCGGCAAGACCATGCTGGCCGAGCGCCTGCCCGGCATCCTGCCGCCACTGTCCGAATCGGAGGCGCTGGAAACCTGCGCCGTGCTGTCGGTGGCCGGGCAGGTCACCGATCCGGAGCATTGGCGGCGGCGGCCCTTCCGCGCGCCGCACCATACCGCGTCGGCGGTGGCGTTGGTCGGCGGCGGCCCGTATCCGCGCCCGGGCGAAATCTCGCTGGCGCACAACGGCGTGCTGTTCCTGGACGAGTTGCCCGAATTCAGCCGGCACGTGCTGGAAGTGCTGCGCGAGCCGATGGAATCGGGCCACATCGTGATCTCGCGAGCGGCGCGGCAGTCGACCTTTCCCGCCCAGTTCCAGCTGGTGGCGGCGATGAATCCCTGCCCCTGCGGCTACGCCGGCGATCCGCGTTGCCAGTGCACGCCGGATCAGATCCAGCGCTACCGCGCGCGCATTTCCGGGCCGCTGCTCGACCGCATCGACCTGTGCGTGGAAGTGCCGCCGGTGCCGCTGGCCGAACTGGGCATGCCGCGCAACGAACGCGACGAGGATTCCGCCACGGTGCGCGCGCGCGTGCTCAAGGCGCGCCGGCAATCACTGATGCGCGCGGGCCGGCCGAACGCCGAGATCAGCACGCGCGAACTGGAGCGCGATTGCGCGCTGGGGCCGGCCGAGCGGCGCTGGTTCGAGTCGGCGCTGGAGCGGCTGGGCCTGTCCGCCCGCGCCTACCATCGCGTGCTGCGGGTGGCCCGCACCATCGCCGACCTCGATGGCGGTGCCGCCTTGCTGGAGCGCGAGCACCTGGCCGAGGCGCTGCAGTACCGCCGGTTCTAGGGTGGGGCGGGAAAGGCCGGTGCGCAGATCGCACCGGCTTCCTCTCGCTTCTCCCCACTCACTTCGCGTTCTTCACGCCGCCGAGGCCTGCTTGAACTGCGCTTCCTCGGTGGAACCCTTCAGCGCGGTGGTGGAGGACTGGCCCTGCTGGATCGCCTGGGTCACCTGGTCGAAGTAGCCGGTGCCCACCTCGCGCTGGTGCTTCACCGCGGTGAAGCCGCGTTCGGCGGCGGCGAATTCCTTCTCCTGCAGTTCCACGAAGGCGCTCATCTGGCGCCGTGCGTAGCCGTGCGCCAGGTCGAACATGCCGTAGTTGAGGCTGTGGAAGCCGGCCAGGGTGATGAACTGGAACTTGTAGCCGTAGCTGGCGATTTCCTTCTGGAACTTGGCGATGGTGGCGTCGTCCAGGTTCTTCTTCCAGTTGAACGACGGCGAGCAGTTGTAGGCCAGCAGCTTGCCGGGGAACTTGGCATGGATCGCCTCGGCGAACTTGCGGGCGAACTCCAGGTCGGGCTTGCCGGTCTCGCACCAGACCAGGTCGGCATACGGCGCGTAGGCGAGGCCGCGGCTGATCGCCTGGTCGAGGCCGGGCCTGACGCGGAAGAAACCCTCTACGGTGCGCTCGCCGGTGATGAACGGGCGGTCGTTGGCGTCGACGTCCGAGGTGAGCAGGTCGGCGGCGTCGGCA
>JANJTA010000024.1 GCA_024711345.1 Rhodanobacter sp.
GCCAATGAAACGTGGAAAATCTTGCAGCCAGCTCGAACCTGTTGCGATGAAAAGGACGATCGGAATTGCAGCAGCGAGACCGGCGAATGAAGCAAGACTGAGCGATCTTAGTAGATGCTTCTTCACTGTAACGGCCTAGCCCTAACGCTGGAGTTAAGCGGCGGCGAAGCCGTCCGCCTTGAACGAGTTGTTAGGTCTTGTCTGCATGAGCTAGGCCAACGAAATGCCGCGGGTGTACTCTGAAAAGATCGCGCTGCATGTTAGGTCATTGCGAATCTCTGTTTTAGGCGATCCTCGCATCTTGCATATCTCTTCCGAGATCGCATTGCAGTCACTTTTTGACAGACCAAAGGCCGTTGCAAAAGCACACTTCTGGCTTATATCGTCCATGACGGTTGCTTCTGGACTAATCAGTTGCATGTTGAGCTTGTGAAAGGCGAAACCGAGAAATAGAAGATTGTCTGAGGTTGCGACTGCGTCCCGAATTGCGCAGACCTCGGAAGACTCGGGATCTGTTCCTTCAGTAAAAGTTTTGATCTGCCTGGCGTTGTCTAAGAGCGAGTCTGGGTACAAGTCTTCGCCGAAGGCGGCAACATTTCTTTGGCCCTGCCAAGGGAGGCTGCCGATAGATCCATATGGGTGGTAAAAATGGGTTCCGTTGAGCAGCTCAGCCACCCTTGCGTCGCTGAGTTTGTAGTAATTCTGGAGGGCGTAGTATAGGTAGTGCTCGATGCAGCGGTCGTAATTGAAAATGACAAAAGCAACGGACTTAAGGCGCTCTTCTAGCTGATCTGCGCGGCAGTTCTCAGTCAGCAAGCGTGTGAACGGGTTAAGCCAGCAGGCTTCTGTGTTTACATAATTAATTCCATTTCTGTTGTTGCTTGGATCCACGTATATCTTGCTGCTTTTCTCGGCATCTAGAATGCTTTTCACGATCGCGAGCTTACCGCAAAGCTCAATCTTTTCGTCGCCCTGATGATTGTCGATGAAGTTATCGATTGAGATTGCCTGCGGCATGGCGTCCCGAATTCTCCATGCAGCATGAAGATGCGGATTGATGCCGGCTCGATCATCAGTCTGACGGACAGCCGATTCTAGGGCGCGCCTAATCTGGTAGTCCCCGCTTTTTTGCTGATTGAAGTCGAACCTGATGTCGAGCAGCGCTGAAATTTTGTGCTTCAGCTCTGAGCCAACAGGAAGATCAAGTTCTTTGCTCGCGCCGGCACCAACAATCAGGGTCAGTTTTTTGCTCTTCATGGGCTCGCAGAGATGATGGGATGAGGCCTAACGTTCGACATGAGCGGCGGCTTGCCGCTGGCGCAGCCAGCGGTAAGACGTCCGCTCGATGGAGGGGTTAGGCGCTGGTTGGCTCTCTCGGTGCTGATTGCAAATTCTTCTTCCTCAGCACTACGTATCCATCGCCCTTTTCTGCAATCTTGTACTTGCTTCGAACGGTCACAAGGCCGGCCGCGCCGCCAAGAGCTAGACCCAAGCCGATCATCGCCCCCACGGCAGACGCCCCGGCTCCGAGACCGCCCGCAGTGAGACCGGCGATCCCTACCGCAGCGGCGTCGGCTGCGGCAGCCGCTGGCGCCGCGGCTCCGCCGCTTGCGAGGCTCGCATATATGCCCGCACCAACGAGCACGATAGAAGCAGCCCAGGCCGCTTGCTTCATGCCGTGGATCGCGACCAACCACTTAGCCAGCTTGGGATCCTCCACTCGGATCTCCTCTTCCCCGGAAAAGACAGACCCCTTGAACGCTTGTTTGGACTTTACCGTGACCATTCTGCGTATCCCTGAGGGTGTGATTGGATGAGCGCACGGCTCGGGTTGTTTCGCCTAACGCTGGAGTTAAGCGGCGGCGAAGCCGTCCGCCTTGAACGAGATGTTAGACCTAGCGCGGAGCCGCACACTTTAGAAGAGCTTCAAGCTTTGCTTGTGCGTTTGCGATGTCACTAGGGCGCTTAGTAAGGCTTCCGGGAGCGGTTGTGTATGGGCCGGAACTGTAACTTGACCATGCAGCTGTTAGGGCGGCTCGCTTTGACTTGGAAAGGAAACGCTCGAACTCGATTAGCGCCTTTTCTTGGTCGTTGATTACAGCTGGAGTGATGATATTGAACACGTCCTGCGTTTGGCTTCGCAAGAGTTGAATAGTTTGGAAGAAAGCAGCGCGAAATTTATCTGCCGCAGCGTTGAACTCCTTGCGCTTGTCACGGCCGATGGCGAGCCAATGACCGAGCACGAGGCCTAGGAAAAATGTCAGCAGGCTCGTCAGTGAAGTGCTCAGGAAACTTGCTCCTAGGGTCTAACACCTGAGTTAAGCCGCGCCGCGAAGCGGCGTCGGCTTGAATGAATTGTTAGGCGTCATACGGCGCTGGCGCCTGCTTACAAACTGTAACCTGGTCTGCCGACCAGCCACCCCGCTCGAAAGAGCAGAGCAGGACATGGCCTGACACCGACGAGACCGTTAGAACTTGGTTGTCCGGTGCCGTGAACTGAAGCGCTACATCCTGTCCAATTAGGTCGGCCCACATGGTAGAGCCAGAAACGTCGAAGTCCGTAAGCTGAGCATCTGGCAAGAAGTGCGATGAATCTTTAGTGCCGATAGCGTACTGAACAGGCTCTCCAACCCAAGAAACGAAAATCTTCTGGCCGTCTTGAAAGGTCAACGCAAGCTCGCCGCCAAAGTCATGAGTCTCGTTGCTCTCTGCCGCATCCACAGCAAGCTCCTCGCCCTGGAAAAGTCTGTAGCAGATTGCAGTGAGCTTGGACATGACGCCTAACGCCTGAGTTAAGCGGCGGCGCAGCCGTCCGCTTGGACGAGGAGTTAGACGGTTGCGACGCAGCATGCTCGGGCGACGATGTTGGCGCACGACGAACACGAAACGTGAACAATCGACTACCCCCAACTGCCAGCTCTGAAAGCTCAGGCTTGCGACGACGCTGCGCGAAATGCTGCTGCGACGATGGACGACAAGCTAGCGCGAAGCTGGGCGAAACACACGATACGACAAACCAACACGAGCTGCCGACTAACGCTGGAATTGAGCGGCGGCGAAGCCGTCCGCCTTGAACGGGTAGTTAGATTTTATTCGCTAACGATTGCGGCAGACCCCATAGCTTGGATTTGCGCCGTTGCGGATGAGGCCGTTGTAAGCGTGAACAGCATTTTGCGATGAGCATTGGGGGCAGACCATTCGTAGGCGACCGTACGTGTTTGGCCGTTAGCCGATGTTTGAGCGCGCTTGTTGGCCACTGGTGTTGCAACAAGCGGTGGCGGAGCCGTAGCCACGATAGCTGAAAAATGTTGCTGCACAGCCTCAGTGTCCGCTCGGCGAGCATATACCGCACAAAGGTTCTCGCCTTTGATAAGGGCCAGCACGAACGTTCCGTGCTTGTCGGGAATTGGCCATACGTCACCAGCCCGCCCAGCAAGAAAGTGCTCTGCTTTTTCAGGCGGCAGTTTTGGCAAGGGCCTCAGCTTCTCTCGCAGGGCATCCAAGTTGTTGACGTGTTTGAGGCAAAGGGCCGAGTAGAGGTTTATGAAGGAACTGGCCTGCTCATCGCCGGTCGTGGCGGCGAATGAGATACCCGAATGGAAGCACAATGCGACTAATACTGTTGCAAGTTTCCGCACGATTCCCCCGTGAAATCTAACGCTTGAGTTAAGCGGCGGCGAAGCCGTCCGCCTTGAACGATGTGTTAGACGACCCCGAAAGGCAACCGATAGCGGTTTTTGACTGCGTGTCTTCCATGAGCACGTAGCGAGCGCCATTCGTTGACGCATGCTGGAGTGTCGTTCATTGACGCCTAACGCACGAATTAAGCGGCGGCGCAGCCGTCCGCTTGAATGAAGAGTTAGGGGCTTGCGCCGCGCCATGCTTGGGCGACTGTGCCGGACGAGCGCGGCCCCCACCGAACGCAACGCTAGCAGCTTTGGGAGCTTGGAGCTTGCCGCACTGCTGCAAAGCTCGCGGCCACGTGCAGAGGACTGAAAGCTGGCGAGAGCTTGGCCGAGGCATGCGCTGCGACAGGACAACCAAGCAAGGGCCTAACGCTGGAGTTAAGCGGCGGCGAAGCCGTCCGCCTTGAACGAATGGTTAGGGCGCCTAGAAAAGCGGATTGAGTACGGCTGGCTCCGACATGAAGAACAAGTTGCCTGCAGCTAGCAGACATAGGTATGCGAGGCCC
>JANJTA010000013.1 GCA_024711345.1 Rhodanobacter sp.
TCTGCCCCCCCAGGGCGGGGGGGGGGCTGGGGGGGGGCGGGGGTGTGCCCCCCCCCCCCCGCGGTTGGTTGGGGGGGCCCCACCCCACCCCCACCCCCCCGCGCGCGGGGGTCTACGTTGGGGGTGCGCGCCCCCCCCCCCAACCTACGGGCGTCGGGCGGCGCTCAACCCAGCGCCAGCACGTCGCCCAGCAGCGCCTGTGCGGTCACTTCGGGGCCGGCGCCCGGCCCCTGGATCACCAGCGGCTGGGCGTGGTAGCGGGTGGTGGTGAGCGCGAACTGGTTGTCGGTGCCGTACAGGCGCGCGGCCGGGTGGCTCAGCGGCACTTCGGCGAGGCCGACGCGGGCGTGCCCGCGCTGGTTGAGCCGGGCCAGGAAGCGCAGCACGCAGCCGCGCGATTTCGCTGCGGCGTAGCGCGCGGCCAGCGGCGCGTCGAGTTCGGCCAGCCGCGCCAGGAACGCTTCGGTGCCCAGTCCGCGCAGAGCCTCGGGCACCAGGGTCTCCACCTGCACCTCGTCGGTGTCCAGCGCGAAGCCGGCGTGGCGGGCGATGATCAACAGCTTGCGCACCACGTCCTCGCCGGACAGGTCCGCGCGCGGGTCGGGTTCGGTGTAGCCGAGCTGGCGCGCCTCGCGCAGCAGTTCGGAGAACGGACGGCTGCCGTCGTACTGGTTGAACAGCCAGGACACCGAACCGGAGAACACGCCTTCGAGGGTGAGCAGACCGTCGCCGCACGTGCGCAGTCGGCGCAGGGTGGACAGCACCGGCAAGCCGGCGCCAACCGTGGCCGAGTCGCCATAGCGGCCGCCGTTCGCCAGCGCCGCCTGCAGCGCGCGCCAGCCGGACAGCTCGCCGCCGGCCAGCGCCTTGTTCGCGGTGACCACGTGGTAGCCGCGCCCCAGCCATTCGGGGTGGCGCGCCGCCAGCGCCGTGCTGGCGGTGGCGTCGATGATCACCTTCACCCTCGCGCCGCTGGCGTCCAGCGCGGCGAGCAGGCTGGAGTTGTCGCGCGGTGCGCCGTACTGGTTCAGCTGCTCGCGCAGGTTGCGCCGGGCCAGGCGGGCCGGGTCGGTCTGCTGGCGCCGCGAGTTCGCCGCGCCGACCAGCCGCAGCGAACCCGCGGCCGAAGTATTGAGCAGCTTCAACAGCGCGCCGCCGACCACGCCGGTGCCGAGCAGCACGATCGCGATGGCGGGCGTTTCGCTCCGGACGCCCACCGCGCGTTCGGCCAGCACCGCGCTCATGCGAGCACCCGGCGTTTGGACGTCCGTACGGCAGCGGCGCGCAGCAGCGCCGCGTCGAGATCGCGCAGCAGGTCGTCGCCGTCCTCGATGCCCACCGACAAGCGCAGCAGGCTGTCGGCGATGCCGGCGGTGCGGCGCGCCTCCGGCGCCATCGAGGCATGCGTCATGCTGGCTGGATGCGCGATCAGGCTTTCCACGCCGCCCAGCGACTCGGCCAGCGAGAAGTACTGCAAGCCGTCGACGAAGGCCTCGATCTGCGCCACCTCGCCGTCCAGCTCGAAGCTCAGCATGGCGCCGAAACCCTGCTGCTGGCGCGCCGCCAGCGCGTGGCCCGGATGGCTGGCCAGGCCGGGGTAATACACCTTGCGCACGGCCGCATGGCCGTCCAGCCGCTCGGCGATGCGCGCGGCGTTTTCCTGGTGCTGGCGCAGCCGGACCGACAAGGTGCGCAGGCCGCGCAAGGTGAGGTAGCTGTCGAACGGCGCGCCGGTGAGGCCGTTGCAGTTGGCCCACCACTTCAGCTGCTCGGCCAGCGCCGCGTCGCGCGCCACCGCGGCGCCGCCGACCACGTCGCTGTGGCCGTTGATGTACTTGGTGGTGGAGTGCACCACCACGTCGGCACCGAGCCGCAATGGCTGCTGCAGCGCCGGCGACAGGAAGGTGTTGTCGACCACCAGCAGCGCGCCCACCGCGTGCGCGGCCTGCGCCACGTGGCGGATGTCGGTGATGCGCAGCAGCGGGTTGCTCGGCGTTTCCACCCACACCAGCGCCGGCTTCGCGGCGAGGCCCAGGGCCAGCGCGGCGGGGTCGGTGAGGTCGGCGAACTCGACCGTGAAGCGGCCCTTCTTCGCCCACGCGTCGAGCAGGCGCCAGGTGCCGCCGTAGCAGTCGTGTGCCGCCAGCACCCGCGCGCCGGCCGGCACCAGTTCCAGCGCCAATGCCACCGCCGCCATGCCGCTGGAGGTCACCACCGCAGCGGCGCCCTGCTCCAGCTCCGCCAGCGCCTCGCCGAGCAGGTCGCGGGTGGGGTTGCCGCTGCGCGAGTAGTCGTAGGCGCGCTTGCGGCCGAAGCCGGCGAAGCTGTAGTTGGTCGACAGGTGCAGCGCGGGCACCACGGCGCCGTGCTGGGTGTCGCTCTCGATCCCGGCGCGCACGGCGCGGGTACAGGGGGCGGGTTCGGTCATCTCAATCTCCAGGTCTTTCGTCAGTCTGTGGATGCAGGCTCTTGTGTAGGGCGGGCACTGCCCGCCGGCTCTTCGACGACACATCACGACCCCAAGAGCGGCTGGCGGTGCCCGCCCTGCGAAACCGGAACGCCCGCTCCTACGCGAGCGCGTCGCGCAGCAGCGGCGCGAGCTGTTCGGGTTCCTTCAGGAAGGCGTCGTGGCCGTACGGCGACTCGACCACTTCCAGCGTGGCCGGCCCATGCAGGCGGCGCTGCAGTTCGCACAGGTCGGCCAGCGGCACCAGCCGGTCGGAGGGAAAGCCGATCAGCGTGGCCGGTACGGGGACGCGCTCGGGCTGCACGTCGTGCAGGTCGATCGACTCGGACAGCGCGAGGAAGCGCTCGGCGTCGAAGCGCTCGACGAAGCGGCGGCCCTGATGCGCGAGGTAATCCTCGACCGGGAAGTGGAAGCGCTCCTCGCGCCACTCCGGGCCACCGGCGAACCGCCGGCCGAACTCGGCGCTGCCGCGGTAGGTGGTGATCGCCAGCTGGCGCGACAGCGCCAGCGCCTCGTCGACCCGCCCGCTGGCCTGACCCAGCCGCACGATGCCGCGCTGCACGCTGCGCTGCGCCGTGCTGAGCGGGTGCGGGCGGTGCGCGCCGGCCAGCAGCAGCAGGCGCTCGACGCGGCGCGGGTGCCGTGCGGCGAACGCCAGCGCCACCATCGCGCCATAGGAGGAGCCGACGAAAGCGTGCGCCTGCACGATGCCCAGCTCGCCGAGCAGCGCGGCCAGCGCGTCGGCCTGGTCCTCGCTGGAGACCGCGCCGGCGCCGAGCCGGTCCGGGCCGAGCCAGTCGATCGACAGCACACGCCAGCGCTCCAGGTCGATCGCCGCGCCGCGGCCGACCAGCGCCTGCCACCAGCCCGGTGCCGCGGCGGTATCCAGCGCGGTGACGTCACGGTCGGCCGAGATGCCGCCCTGCACGATCACGGTGGGCGCGCCCGCGGCGCCGCACCACAGGTAGTCCACATCCACCTCGCGCGGGCCGCTGCCGTACTTCGGATTGAGCCGCACTCGGCGCGTGCCGCGCTGGGCGGCCAGCCGCGCGCGCGCCTCGGGCAGAACGGCGAAGGCGGCCTGGCTGGCTTCGCTACGGCGGGCTTCGGGCTGGAACGTCATGGGACTCTCTCCGGTCGGCATCGCCCTGCGAAGTACCGGAAAGGCCGCCAGCCCCGGTTTCGGCGGCAGATCGCCGCGAGCCGGATGACGCCCATCTTCCGGCAGGTGCCGCAGCACCTCCGCAGGAGTTGGCACCGTGGCGGAAACGCTCCGCAGGTTGCCCCGGCTTCAAAGGGCCTGTCCCTCAGCCGGTCTCGATGAGTGGAGCGGATAGTGCGGCCTTTTCCCGATCATTGTCAATAGACGTCTAAACGTCTAGACGCATATATGGATATTCGATCAGGTCATTTGCCGACCGCGCTGCGGCGGAGCCAAGCTCGACCCACCGCGACATTCCCACGGAGACCATCATGAGCCTGCAGCTGGGCGACACCGCCCCCGACTTCACCCTCGACTCCACCGAGGGCCCGATCCGCTTCCACGACTATGCCGGCGACCGCTGGGTGGTGTTCTTCTCGCATCCGAAGGACTACACCCCGGTGTGCACCACCGAACTGGGCGCGTTCGCCGCCCGCAAGGCCGAGTTCGACGCACGCCACGCGCGGCTGCTCGGCCTGTCGGTGGATTCGGTAGCCGACCACCAAGGCTGGGCGAAGGACATCGCGGACGTGGGCGGCACCGCGCTGAACTACCCGCTGCTGGCCGACCCGGCGCTGGAAGTGGCGAAGCTGTACGGCATGTTCCATCCCAAGGCCGACCCCAGGGTCACCGTGCGCTCGGTGTTCGTGATCGACCCGCAGAAGAAGGTGCGCCTGATCCTCACCTACCCGCCCAGCGCCGGCCGCAACGTGGACGAGGTGCTGCGGGTGCTCGATTCGCTGCAGCTCACCGACGGCCGCAAGCTGACCACGCCGGTGGACTGGCGGCCCGGCGAGGAGGTGATCATCGCGCCCTCGGTCTCCGACGACGACGCGAAGAAGCTCTACCCCGGCGGCTGGAAGACGCTGAAGTCGTACCTGCGCCTGGTGCCCGCGCCGCAGGCCTGACGCGCTGCGCGCTCCGCCTGCGCGCAGCGGGAGGAGCACAATCAACGCTTTCTCTCCCCAGCTTCCTCTCCATGAGCATCCGGCAAGACCTCTCCGCCGCCGTCGGCCACACTCCATTGCTGCGCCTGCGCCACGCCTCCGCCCTGACCGGCTGCGAGATCCTGGGCAAGGCTGAGTTCCTCAACCCCGGCGGCTCGATCAAGGACCGTACCGCGCTGGGCCTGTTGCTGGACGCCGAACGGCGCGGGCAGCTCCGCCCCGGCGGGCGCATCGTCGAGGGCACCGCCGGCAACACCGGGATCGGCCTGGCCCTGCTCGGCGCCAGCCGCGGCTACCGCACCACGATCTTCATGCCGGACACGCAGAGCCGCGAGAAGATCGACGCGCTGCGCATCGCCGGCGCCGAGGTGCGGCTGGTGCCCGCGGTGCCGTACAAGGACCCGCGCCACTACGCGCACCAGGCCCGCGGCTACTCCGAGGCGGCGAACACGGCCGAGCCGGGCAGCGCGTGGTTCGCCAACCAGTTCGACAACACCGCCAACCGCGACTGGCACGAAGCCACCACCGGGCCGGAGATCTGGGACGACGCCGGCGGCCGCGTCGACGGCTTCGTCTGCGCCGCCGGCACCGGCGGCACCCTCGCCGGCGTGGGCCGCGCGCTGAAATCGCGCAACCCCCGCGTGCGCATCGCGCTGGCCGACCCGGCCGGCTCGGCGCTGGCCAGTTACGTCAACACCGGCGAGCTGGTCGCCAGCGGCAACTCGATCAGCGAGGGCATCGGCTCCAGCCGGGTCACCGCGAACTTCGACGGCGCGCCGATCGACCTGGCCTGGTCGATCCCCGACGACGAGTCGGTGCCGCTGCTGCACCGCCTGCTCGCCGAGGAAGGCTGGTGCACCGGCGGCTCCAGCGGCGTCAACCTGGCCGGCGCGATCCGCCTGGCGCGCGAACTCGGTCCCGGCCACACCATCGTCACCGTGCTCGCCGACGCCGGCACCCGCTACCAGGCCAAGCTGTTCAACCCGGCGTTCCTGCGCAGCAAGAGCATCCCGGTGCCGGACTGGCTGGCCACCGCCTTCCCGTAGGAGCCCGCTCGCGGGCGATGGTTTGAAAGCGGGAATTCGGGGCTCGCAGGGGCAATCGCCCGCGAGCGGGCTCCTACAAAAGCAGCGCAGCGTCCTGCTAACGTAGGCGGATGACTCCCTCCCCCGACACGTCCGCGCTGCACGACCGGCTGCAGCGCGATGGCTTCGCCTTCGTCACCGCCGACGTCATGCGCCGCCTGCTGGATGCGCCCACGCTGGACGACTGGCCCGCGTTCGCCGACAGTTGGAACGACCTGGCGCCGGATACTTACCTCGCCGCCAGCGGCCGCCACCGGCGCCGCCGCCACGCCACCTTCAGCGCCGACGCCGACGGCATCCGCCGCGAGGCGCACCAGCCGCACTTCCAGAGCCTCCGGTACAACCCGCTGCAGGGCGACATCCAGCGCTGGTTCGAGCCGGTCGAGCCGGCGATCGCCGACGGCGCCAGCCTGCGCCGCGTCCTCGGCTTCTGCCGCGACTGCTTCGGCGCACTGGCCCCGGCCACCCGCCGCTGGCACGTCGAGGTGCACCAGTTCCGCATCGAGGCGCGCGCGGACGAGGCCGGCGAGCCCACCCCCGAAGGCGTGCACCGCGACGGCGTGGACTACGTGCTGGTACTGCTGATCGACCGCGCGAACATCGAGCGCGGCACCACCACCATCCACGCGCCGGACGGCCGCGAGCTGGGCAGCTTCACCCTCGCCCACGCTTTCGACGCGGCGCTGGTCGACGACCACCGCGTGTTCCACGGCGTCACCCCGGTCACCCCGCTCGACCCGCAGCAGCCCTCGCACCGCGACGTGCTGGTAGTGACGTTCAAGGCGGCTTGACCTGCGCTACGCTGGCACGCGCCTCGACCACCCCGGAGACCGCATGTCCGTCGCCGCCAATCTCGTGATCGGCCTGATCGCGCTGCTGCACGTCTGGTTCCTGATCCTGGAGATGTTCCTGTGGACGCGGCCCTCCGGCCGCAAGGCTTTCGGCACCACGGCGGAGTTCGCCGAGCAGTCGAAGGCGCTGGCCGCGAACCAGGGCCTGTACAACGGCTTCCTCGCCGCCGGACTGGTGTGGGGGCTGCTGCTCGGCCACGGCGCCGCCGGCTTCAGCGTCAAGCTGTTCTTCCTCACCTGCGTGCTGATCGCCGGCCTCTACGGCGGGCTGACCGCGGCGCGCAAGATCCTGCTGTTCCAGGCCCTGCCGGCGCTGGTCGGCATCGTGCTGATCCACCTGGCCTGATCGCATCCGGCGCCATGGCCAGCCCTTCGCGCGAAGCAGTCGGACCCGCCTTCGATCCCGCCCTGATGCAGCGCGCCCGCGAGAAGACCTGGGCCGCGCTGCATGGCATCCGCGCGCGCATGCGCCCGGGCATCAGCGAGGACGAGGCGAAAGCCGCGGCGCGGGAGGTGTGCCGCGAGCTGGGCTGCGAGCGGCTGTGGCACCCGCTGATCATCCGCATCGGCACCAACACCACCAAGACGTACCGGCAACGCTCCGATCCGAACGTGCGGCTGGGCGAGAACGACAGCTACTTCATCGACCTCGGCCTGGTGTTCGACGGCCACGAGGGCGACGTCGGCGACACCTTCGTGGTCGGCCACGCGCCGCAGCGGCAGGCCTGCGCGGACGCGGCGCGCGCGTTGTTCGGCGAAGTGGCCGCGGCGTGGCGCGCGCAGGGGCTGAGCGGCCAGGCGCTGTACGCGTTCGCCGGCGAGCGCGCCGCGGCCATGGGCTGGCGGCTCAACCACGCGATCAAGGGCCACCGCGTCGGCGATTTCCCGCATGCCATCCACAAGGCCGGCGACCTCGGCGACTTGCCGGCGCCCCCGTCCAGCGGGCTGTGGATCCTGGAGATCCAGATCGCGCACCCGACCGAACCGTTCGGCGCGTTTCACGAGGATCTGCTCTCGGCATAACCGGCCGCCGGCGATGCTCGTTGAAAAAAACCGCGAGGGAAAGCATGTAAGACGTTCGCTCGCTGCCGTTGCGCAGCCTTTTCCGGAGTCCCGCCCGTGGCCCGCAAGAAAGCCCTGACCCTGTACCGCAACATCGGCATCATCGCGCACATCGACGCCGGCAAGACGACGACGACCGAGCGCGTGCTGTACTACACCGGGCGCAAGCACCAGATCGTGGACGTGCACGACACCAAGGAAGGCAAGGGCTCCACCACCACCGACTACATGGAGCAGGAGCGCAAGCGCGGCATCACCATCCAGTCGGCGGCGGTCACCGCGGAGTGGAAGGGCCACCAGATCAACGTGATCGACACCCCCGGACACGTGGATTTCACCATCGAGGTGAACCGTTCGCTGCGCGTGCTCGACGGCGCCGTGGTGGTGTTCGACGGCGTCGCCGGGGTGGAGCCGCAGACCGAGACCAACTGGCGCCTGGCCGACCAGTACAAGGTGCCGCGGCTGTGCTACGTGAACAAGATGGATCGCATCGGCGCGAACTTCGCGCACTGCGTGCAGGGCATCCGCGAGCGCCTGGGCGCCCCCGCGCTGCTGTGCCAGGTGCCGCTGGGCAGCAGCGACGAATTCGTCGGCATGGCCGATCTGGTCGCCGGCTTCGGCTACATCTGGGCCTCCGACGACAAGGACGCCATGTGGGAAAGCGTGCCGCTGGAGCAGCTCGCGCAGCGCCTGCACTTCGCCTCGAACGCCGACAACGAGTGGATCGCGAAGCTGCCGAAGCTGCGCCAGGACCTGCTGGAAACCGCGCTGGCGCTGGACGACGACGCCTTCGAGCGCCTGCTCGACACCGGCAGCTTCGACCCGGCCGTGCTCAAGCGCTGCATCCGCCTGGGCACCGTCACCGGCGCGCTGGTGCCGGTGCTGTGCGGCTCCTCGTACAAGAACAAGGGCGTGCAGCAGTTGCTGGATGCCGTGGTCGATTACCTGCCCTACCCGGGAGAGACCGGCGGCATCGCGATGGTCGACGAGGACGGCAACGTCGTCGGCGAACAGGCGGTGACCGACGACGCGCCGGCGCGCGCGCTGGCGTTCAAGGTGATCAACGACCAGTTCGGCACGCTGACCTTCTGCCGCATCTACTCGGGCGTGATCAAGAAGGGCGACACCCTGCTCAACGTGACCCGCGGCCGCAAGGAGCGCATCGGCCGCATCGTCGAAGTGCAGGCCGACGACACGAAGGAGATCGAGGAAGTGCGCGCCGGCGACATCTGCGCGTTCGTCTCGCTGAAGGACACCGAGACCGGCGATACGCTGGCCGACCCGGCGCACCCGGCGCTGCTCGAGCGCATGCGCTTCCCCGACCCGGTGATCAGCGTGTCGGTGGAGCCGAAGAACCGCAACGACGTCGACAAGCTCTCCAGCGCGCTCTACAAGATGGTCAAGGCCGACCCGTCGCTGCAGCTGGAGGTGGACCAGGAAACCGGCCAGACCGTGCTCAAGGGCATGGGCGAGCTGCACCTGGAGGTGACCATCGACCGCATGCGCACCGAGCTGGGCGTGGAAGCGAACATGGGCAAGCCGCGGGTCAGCTTCCGCGAGGCGTTCGGCAAGACCGTGGAGCACACCTACACGCACAAGAAGCAGACCGGCGGCTCCGGCCAGTTCGCCGAGGTGACGATCATCTTCGAGCCGGGTGCAGCAGGCTCGGGCGTGGTGTTCTCCGACGAGGTGGTCGGCGGCCGCGTGCCGCGCGAGTACATCCCGGCGGTGGAGCATGCGATCAAGGCCGAAGCGCAGGAAGGCCAGGTCGCCGGCTACGAGGTGGTCGACTTCACCGCGCGCCTGATCGACGGCAAGTACCACGACGTGGACTCCTCCGCGCTGGCGTTCGAGATCGCCGCCCGGCAATGCTTCCGCGAAGCGCAGAAACTTTCGAAACCGAAGCTGCTGGAGCCGATCATGCGGCTCGAGGTGGTGATGGAGGCGGAGTATCTGGGCGACGTCATCGGCGACATCAACCGCCGTCGCGGCACGGTCAGCGACCAGGGCCACAAGGGCAGCTCCGCCTTCGTGCAGGGCTTCGTGCCGCTGGCCGAGATGTTCGGCTACATCAACTTCCTGCGCTCGGCCACCCGCGGTCGCGGCACCTTCAGCATGGAGTTCGACCACTACCAGGAAGTGCCCGCCGGCATGGTGGAGAAGCTGATGGAGAAGGAAGCGAAATAGCGGCGCACGGCGTCGCGATGCTGCATTGCAGCGGCTGACGCCCTACTCCTTCGAACATGTATGCAGGAAAAATGGGGCCGCGCACGTCGGCAAAGCCCGGCAGTAGCATAGGCCGGCCGCGGAGTCGCCTCCGCTGGCACCCGAGTGCCGGGTGGGGCACTCGCCATTCCATTGAGGACGCCATGAGCTCTTTCCGCATGTCGCAGGCGCCGCGTGCGCCGTTCGCCCGTTTCCGTCTGCGGCCGCTGGCCGCCTCCTGCGCAGCCGCGCTGCTTGGCCTGGCGCTGAGCGCTGCGGCTTCGGCCCAGCAGGCGCAACCGCAGCCGCCGCCGCAGCCGACCGACCAGCAGACGGCGCCGGCCACGCCGGACAGCAAGGCCGCCGAGAAGAAGAACAAGAAATCCGAGAACGCGGTCAGCAACCTTGACGCAGTCATCGTCACCGGCATCCGCGCCAGCATCGAGAATTCGCTGAAGGCCAAGCAGAACTCCGACAACATCATCGAGGCGATCTCAGCCGAGGACATCGGCAA
This sequence comes from Rhodanobacter sp., assembly GCA_024711345.1. Taxonomy (GTDB): domain Bacteria; phylum Pseudomonadota; class Gammaproteobacteria; order Xanthomonadales; family Rhodanobacteraceae; genus Rhodanobacter. Next base: position 10,333 of record JANJTA010000013.1, read on the forward strand.
GCTGCCGGACGCGAGCATCGCCGAAAGCCTGTCGCGCGTGCCGGGCCTGGCCACCCAGCGCCTGAACGGCCGCGCCAACATGATCTCGATCCGCGGCCTGGACCCCGGCTTTGCCGGCACCACGCTGAACGGGCGCGAGCAGGCCACCATCGGCGAGAATCGCGGCGTCGAGTACGACCAGTACCCGTCCGAGCTGATCAGCGGCGTGGCGATCTACAAGACGCCCGACGCCAGCCTGATCGGCCAGGGCCTGTCCGGCACCGTCGACCTGCACACCATCCACCCGCTGGACCTGCCCGGCCCCGCCTTCGCGGTCAACCTGCGCGGCGAGCACACCACCAACGGCAAGCTCAACCCGGGCAGTGGCGTGGGCGACATGGGCCACCGCGCCAGCATTTCCTACATCAACCAGTTCTTCGACCACACCCTGGGCCTGGCCGTGGGCTTCGCCCACCTCGACTCGCCGATCCAGGAAAAGCAGTACCAGGCCTGGTGGTGGAGCATGAACAACGGCCCGGGCAGCGCCGAGGACAACTGGGGCGCGCCGCACACGCCCGGCATGCCCGACGGCGTGATCTCGCAGGAAGGCATGCAGTTGCGCGCGCAGTCGCTGAACCAGAAGCGCAGCGGCCTGATGACCGTGCTGGAGTGGGCGCCGGGCGACCACTACCACTCCACGCTCGACCTGTACCACTCCATCTTCGGCGAGAAGAAGTTCACCAACGGCGCGCAGTGGTCGAGCAGCCCGTGGGACAACGTCAGCTACTCCAACGTCGGCGTCACGCCGGCGCAGCCCTACCCGATCGTCACCTCCGGCACCATCGAGGGCATCGCGCCGATCCTGCAGAACCAGTACACCAAGGAACACGACAAGCTGTTCTCCGCCGGCTGGAACAACCAGTACGACTTCGACAACGGCTGGACCGCCACCGCCGACCTGTCGTACTCCAGTGCGAAGAAGAAGCTGCATGACGCCTACCTGTTCACCGGCCTGGCCGGCGGTGCGTTCACCAGCGTCGACTTCCGCACCCCGGCCGGCAACGGCTACCCGTGGTTCTCGCCGGCGGTGAACCTGGCCGACCCGTCGCTGGTGGTGTTCACCGACCCGGACGGCTACGGCTACAACGGCCGCCAGGAATTCGACCGCCAGAAGGACACCATCAAGGCGGTGCGCCTGGAAGTGAGCCACCCGCTGGGCTGGATCTTCAGCAGCATGAACCTGGGCGTGAACTACTCCGACCGCACCAAGACCAAGCAAGCCGACGTGCAGTTCGCCTGGTTGAACGGCAACGGTTCCACCCAGGGCACCTACGACAACCACTTCAGCGCACCGGTGAACCCCGGCTTCCTGTGGGCGCCGACCACGCTCGGCTACGGCGGCATCCCGGGCGCGCTCAGCTACGACGTGCTGGGCGCGCTGGCGAACCAGTTCTATCTGACCGAGCGCAACGGCCAGGGCGACTGGAGCCGCAACTACACGGTGGAAGAGAAGGTCCCGGTGGCCTACGCCAAGTTCAACATCGAGACCACGCTGGGCAGCGTGCCGCTGACCGGCAACGTGGGCGTGCAGTTCGTGCGCACCGACCAGTCCTCCACCGCGCTGCAGACCAACGGCGACACCCTGGTCGGCAGCATCAACGACGGCGCGAAGTACAACAACGTGCTGCCCAGCCTGAACCTGGTGGCGCATCTCACCGACCGCCAATACCTGCGCTTCGGCCTGGCGAAGACCATGGCGCGCGGGCGCATCGACGACGAGAAGGTGGCCACCTCGGCCGGCCTGTCGAAGGTGCAGGACGGCCCCGCCGCCGGCCAGGTGCTGTGGTCCGGCAGCGGCGGCAACCCGAAGCTGAAGCCGTACGTGGCGGTGGGTACCGACCTGTCGTACGAGTTCTATTTCGGCAAGTCCAGCTACTTCGCCGCCGCGGCGTTCAACAAGAACCTGCTGAACTACATCTACAACCAGACCACGCTGGATTACGACTTCTCGCACTACACCAACAACGACCCCACGCTCACCCCGAGCAGCAACATCGGCTCGTTCACCCGGCCGGCAAACGGCACCGGCGGCAAGATGCAGGGCCTGGAGCTGTCCGGTGCGCTGGAAGGCGGGTTGCTGGCCGATGCGCTGGACGGCTTCGGCGTGCAGGCCAACTTCTCGCTGACCAACAGCAACATTCCGAAGAACTCGATCTCGTCGATCCCCGGCGGTCCCTCGACCTTGCCCGGCCTGTCGCGCAAGGTCGCCAACCTGGCGCTGTACTACGAGAAGTACGGCTGGTCGGTGCGCGTGGCCGAACGCTACCGCTCGTCCTTCACCGGCGAGGCGGTGGCACTGTTCGACCAGCTCGGCTACACCAAGATCCTGGCCAACCGGCAGACCGACCTGCAACTCGGCTATGCGTTCTCCGAGGGCAGCCTGAACGGCCTGTCGCTGCTGCTGCAGGTCAGCAACCTCAGCAACACGGCGGACAAGAGCGTGCAGATCTCCGGCCTGCCCAACGGCGTGCAGGTAACGCGCCCGCTGGAGTACGACACCTGGGGCCGCACGGTGATGCTCGGAGTGAACTACAAGCTGTAGGCCATCCGGCAACACGGCAGGAACATGGAACCCGGGGAGCGATCCCCGGGTTTTTCATGCGCGTCCGTCAGGCGGAAAGATGCTCGTACAGGATCACCGTGCCCACCCCGACCAGGATGACGCCACCGATGATCTCCGCACGCCGGCCGACCATCGCGCTCAGCACGTGGCCGAGCATGATGCCCAGCGTGACCATGCCGAAGGTGCACAGGCCGATCACCAGCGCCACCACCGCGATCGGCGTATCGACGAAGGCCAGCCCCACGCCCACCGCCAGCGCGTCGATGCTGGTGGACAGGCCGGTGATGGCAAGCCCGACGAGGCCGTGCTGTTTCTTCTCGTCCACCGGCTCGCCCGAGTCCGGCTGCAGGCCGGCCCACACCATGTGCAGACCCAGCACCAGCAACAGGCCGAACGCGATCCAGTGGTCCCACGCCTCGATGTAGCGCGCGGCGCCCTTGCCCAGCAGCCAGCCGAGCACCGGGGTGATCGCCTCGATCACGCCGAAGATCAGTCCGGCGCGCATGGCCTGGGACAGCCGCGGGCGCGTCATGGCCGCGCCCTTGCCGATCGCCGCGGCAAACGCGTCGGTGGACATGGCGAAGCCGAGCAGCAGGATGGAAACGGGATTCATGGGTTGCCAATCGGTCGGGCCAGGCGCAACGGCGCGACGGCGCGCCCAACCGTCGTGGCGCCGTCAGCCGTTGGTCTCGCCAACCAGGATCGGTGTCTTCGCCACGGCCGCTCGGGCCGAGTATGTTGACGAAGACGCCCCGTGCGAACGAGGCAGGCTACTCCCCAAGGGATGTCGCGCCGGCGGCAGCACCGCCAGCGCGCCGGCAAGCTTAGCACGGCGGCGCAGGCACCCGGGCGGCAGATGCAAGCGCGCGGGCCGCCGCGCATACTCGGGCTTCGTTGCATCCACTCACAGGGGATCTCGCATGAAAGCACCACGAGCACTCGGGCCTGCCGCCGCGGCCACGCTGGTCTTCTGCGCCGGCATCGGCATGGCCCGCGCCGGCACCACCGCCGCGGCCCTGCCCGAAACCATGGCCATGCTGAAGCACGCCATCAGCATCCCCACGGTCGAAGGGCAGCGCCAGGTGCCGGTACTGGCCGCCTATCTCGCGGACAAGCTCAAGGCCGCCGGCTTCCCCGCCGGCGACGTGGAGATCATCCCGGTGGGCGATACCGCCGCGCTGGTCGCGCGCTACCGCGGCACCGGTGAAGGCAAGCCGATCCTGCTGTCCGGGCACATGGACGTGGTGGCGGCGAAACGCCAGGACTGGACCCGTGACCCATTCACCCTGGTCGAGGAGCACGGCTATCTCTACGGCCGCGGCACCGCCGACATGAAGACCGCGGTGGTGGTGCTGGTGGAGACGCTGATCCGGCTCAAGCGCGAAGGCTTCCAGCCGCGCCGCGACCTGATCCTGCTGTTGTCCGGCGACGAAGAGACCGCGATGGCCTCGACCCGCGAGCTGGCCAGGCGCTATCACGACGCCGAGTTCCTGCTCAACGCCGACGCCGGCGGTGGCACCTTGAATCCGCAGACCGGCAAGCCGGCGCTGTACCAGATCCAGGCCGCCGAGAAGACCTACGCGGACTTCCGCATCGCCCTGACCTCGCCCGGCGGCCATTCCAGCGAACCGACCGCCGACAACGCGATCTACCGCCTGGCGCGCCTCATCGATCGCGTCGCCGCCTACCAATTCCCGCCCCGGAGCAACGAGATCACGCGCGCCTCGCTGCGTGCGCTCGGTGCCCATACGCCCGGGCCGCTCGGCGCGGCGATGACGCAGTTCGCCGCCCACCCCGACGACGCCGCGGCAGCAGCCACCATCTCCGCCGACCCCGCCTACGTCGGCCAGATCCGCACCACCTGCGTGGCCACCATGCTCAATGGCGGCCACGCGCTCAACGCGCTGCCGCAGAGCGCCAGCTTCAACGTCAACTGCCGCATCTTCCCCGGCACCTCGGTCGACAGCGTGCGCGACACCCTGGTCAAGGTAATCGACGACCAGTCCGCCACCGTCACCGTGCTGCCGCCCACGCCGGTAGCCAGCCCCGCCTCGCCGCTGCGCCCGGACGTGATCGCCGCCGTCACCGCCGCCGTGCACGCCCGCTTCCCCGGTGTGGAAGTGGTGCCGAGCATGTCCGCCGGCGCCTCCGACAGCATGCACTTCCGCAACGCCGGCGTGCCCAGCTACGGCATCGATGCCGCCTTCACCAAACCCGACGACAGCTTCGCCCACGGCCTCAACGAAAAGCTGCCGGCTTCGGAAGTCGAAGCCGGGTTGGAGTTCTGGCATCGGGTGTTGGTGCAGTTGGCGAAGTGATGTACCTGGCGGAGCTGGCGTAATGTCGGCTCCGCCTTCGGGCCATCTCAACCTGACCCCGTTTCGCGATGAAAAAGTTAGTCATCGGTATCGCATCCCAACAAGCCATCCGCGCCCGCGCACTGGCCATTTCGCGCGGCGACCATCAGCCACGCCCCAACGAGCCGAAGATCTGGTTCACCTCCATGCGCTTGCTGGCCGAAGTGCTGTCCGACGACAACCGCGCGTTGCTGCGTGTGATCAGGGAGCAGAAGCCCGCGTCACTGAGCCAGCTTGCGGAGTTCACCGGGCGCGCACCCAGCAATCTTTCGCGCACGCTCAAGACGATGGAACGCTACGGACTGGTCGAGATGCGCCGCACGTTGCGCAACGTGCAGCCCGTCGCCACCGCCAGCGAATTTGTGATTCGGGCGGCGCAGCAAACGTACGAAAGCTCTTGCTTTCCGAGCCAACAAACAATCAAGCTTCCGCAAAAGGTGCCCGCAAAAAAAGGCGGTAACGTCGGAAATTGTCCCTGTCGAATTTGTCCCTGACAATTTGTCCCCGAAACATTTTTTTCAACATCCTCGTCTCCATAGAACGGGGCGAAGGTCGCTGATATGGCCGATATAAAGGACGGACTACCGATCACTCCTGCTGTAGTGCAGTGGGCGCGAGAACGTGCCGGCTATTCGATAGACGATGCCGTCCGTCGCTTCAAGAAGATCGCTACCTGGGAAGCAGGGGAGGCGCTGCCGAGCTACGCGCAGGTGGAACAGATGGCCGAGCGGTTCAAGATCCCAGTGGCCGTCTTCTTCTTTCCGAAGCCGCCCCAGGTGCCGCCGATTGAGCAGTCTTTCCGCACGCTCACAGCGGAGGACTTCGCCGCCATTCCGCGCACGGTACGCTTCTTCCTGCGCCGTGGTCAGGCAATGCAGCTCAACCTGACCGAGCTGAATGACTCGAAGAATCCTGCAGGCCGCGTGATCTCCGCCGACCTGAAGTTCTCCCCAGACGCTTCCCTCGACAAGATCGCCGCCAAAGTGCGTGCCTATCTTGGCGTAAGCATTGAAGAGCAAGCGAGCTGGAAAAGCGTCGAGAAGGCACTAGAGAATTGGCGCGAGGTATTCGCGGCGAAGGCCGGCGTGTACGTCTTTAAAGACGCCTTCCGCGCACCTAACTATTTCGGCTTCTGTCTGTATGACGACGAGTTCCCAGTTATCTACATCAACAATAGCTCGGCTAAGACGCGTCAAATTTTTACGCTTTTCCACGAGCTTGGACACCTGCTGTTCCACACGAGCGGCATTGACCTGTCCGATGACCATTTCATCGACCACCTAGGCAATGCCGAGCAGAAGATCGAGATCATCTGCAATGGTCTGGCCGCGCGTGTCCTGGTGCCCGACGACGTATTGGACAAGATGCTCGAAGGCACCAGGATCGGAAGGCCGCTTGCCACGCAGTTCGCCGGCTATTTCAACGTGAGCCGCGAGGTGATCTATCGGAAGTTCCTGGACCGCGGATTAATCGACGCCGACGAGTACGGAGCGGCTGCGAAGGAATGGGCCGCGCAGATGAAACCCAAGGACGCCGAGTCATCGGGCAACTACTACAACAGCCAGCACGCTTACCTAGGCCAACGCTACATCGACTTGGCTTTTACGAGGTACTACCAGCGCCGCTTTGACCGCGGCCAGCTCGCCGAGTATTTGAACCTCAAGCCGAAGAGCTTGCCGACCTTCGCAGAGAAATTCGCAGGGGGAGGCCTCTAATGTACGTACTGGACACCAACGTCATTTCCAACCTGCACAAAAACTATTACCGCAAGCGCTTTGTCTCGCTGTGGGAGGCATTTGACCAGCTCGTTGCGGACGGCGAGATCACGTCGACGCGCGAGGCCTATCACGAGCTGCACGATGGGGGACCGGGCGGTGATACTGAATGGGCCAAGGCCAATGAGAGGCTCTTCACGACACCCGACGCGAAGGAAGGTGCCTTCGTTGGGAAGATCTATTCGGTGGCGCACTTCCAGGCCAACATCGAGAAGCAAAAGCTCTTTAAGGGCGGCCGCAATGCTGATGCATTCATCGCGGCCCGCGCCTATGCCATCGGCGGCACCGTCGTGACGATGGAGCGACTCAAGCCACATGCCGTCAAGGTGCCCAACATCTGCGATCACTTCAAGATCCCATACCTCGACCTTGAAGGCTTTATGGAGAGCGAAGGCTGGGAATTCTGAGCAATCCTGGCATTAGTCACCTAAAAGTCGCTTTGATCAGGCTGAGGGACGCCGGCCACGATTACTTGCAGCAGGACACCCTCCTGCCCCCTTTTGTGCAACTGAAACTCGGGTCTGAAACTCGGGCCAGAGTGCACTTTTGAGCAGTTGCTCCTGACCGAACCGAAGCTCTCTCGCCCCCTGGAGGCCGTCCTCAAGACAGCGGCTCTGGTAACCAGCTCCTCCGCCACCGCGCAGCGGTGGCGCACCGAGTGCGCGCCAGGATGGCGCGCTGCTCTACCCGGGGCCCCTGTGCGGCGGTGAGGCGGGGACGACAGGCCGCACAGCGGGAGTCGACAGGATGTCGACTCCTTTTCGCACGGGCAGGCGACGGCATGGATGCCGGAGTTGAGGCAACGCAGGAGCAGTTGCCCGATGCCCGTTCGAAAAGCCCGGCCCCGACTCACGGACTTGCCGGGCAGGAGCCCGGCAAGCGCCAAGCGGGGTGGCCTTTCTCTTGGGTTACTTTCTCTTTGGCCACGCAAAGAGAAAGTAACTCGGGCGCCGCAGGCGCACGAAAGCTCTTCGCTTTTTGAATCATCAAATCGAAAGGCAACAGCATCGCCCGCGAGCGGGCTCCTACAGCGGGACCCCAAGGTGACTGCCGCGGGAGAGGGACCCACCCCCGATCCACGCTACAATTGCCGGTTCGCGCTTCCGCCGACCCGCACCCCATGCTCACCCATCTGCAAGAAACCCGCCGCCGCCGCACCTTCGCCATCGTCAGCCATCCTGACGCGGGCAAGACCACGCTGACCGAGAAGCTGCTGCTGTTCGGCGGTGCGATCCAGATGGCCGGCTCGGTGAAGAGCCGCAAGACGTCGCGCAGCGCCACGTCGGACTGGATGGCGCTGGAGAAGGAGCGCGGCATCTCGGTGACCTCGTCGGTGATGCAGTTTCCGTACGAGGGCAAGATCGTCAACCTGCTCGACACGCCGGGCCACGCGGACTTCTCCGAGGACACCTACCGCGTGCTGACCGCGGTGGACTCGGCGCTGATGGTGATCGACTGCGCCAAAGGTGTCGAGGAACGCACGATCAAGCTGATGGAGGTGTGCCGGCTGCGCGACACGCCGATCATGACCTTCATCAACAAGCTCGACCGCGAGGGCCGCTCGCCGATCGAGCTGCTGGACGAGGTGGAGTCGGTGCTGGGCATCGCCTGCGCCCCGCTGACCTGGCCGATCGGCATGGGCAAGCGGCTGAAGGGCGTGTACCACCTGGCGCTGGACGAGGTGCACATCTTCGAGCCGGGCAAGAACTTCACGCGGCAGGATTCGACCATCTTCCAGGGCCTCGACGCGCCCGGCCTGGCCGAGAAGATCGGCGCGGAGGCGATGCGCGAACTGCGCGAGGAACTGGAGCTGGTGCAGGGCGCTGCGCCCTCGTTCGATCTCGACGAGTACCTCGCCGGCCGGCAGACGCCGGTGTTCTTCGGCTCGGCGGTGAACAACTTCGGCGTGCAGCTGCTGCTGGACTTCTTCGTCGAGCACGCGCCCAGCCCGCGACCGCGCGCCACCACCACGCGCGAGATCCAGCCGGAGGAGGAGAAGCTCTCCGGCTTCGTGTTCAAGATCCAGGCGAACATGGACCCGGCGCACCGCGACCGCGTGGCCTTCATGCGCGTGTGCTCGGGCACCTACTCGGCCGGCATGAAGATGATCCAGACGCGCACGAACAAGGAGGTGCGCATCGCCAACGCGCTGACCTTCATGGCGTCCGACCGCGAGATCGTCGAGACCGCCTACCCGGGCGACGTGATCGGCCTGCACAACCACGGCACCATCACCATCGGCGACACCTTCACCGAGGGCGAGCTGGTCACCTTCACCGGCATCCCGAACTTCGCGCCGGAGCTGTTCCGCCGCGCGCGCCTGCGCGATCCGCTGAAGATGAAGGCGCTGCAGAAGGGCCTGGCGCAGCTCTCCGAGGAAGGCGCCACGCAGTTCTTCCGCCCGCTGATGTCGAACGACCTGATCCTGGGCGCGGTCGGCGTGCTGCAGTTCGAGGTGGTCGCCTACCGCCTGAAGGACGAGTACAACGTCGACGCCAGCTTCGAGCCGGTGACGGTGGCCACCGCGCGCTGGGTGCATTGCGACGACGAGAAGAAGCTGGAGGAATTTCGCGAGAAGAACGCGATGCACCTGGCGCTGGACGCGGCCGGCGAGCTGGTCTACATCGCGCCGACGCGGGTCAACCTGCAGCTGGCGCAGGAGCGCTGGCCGCAGGTGCGCTTCGCCGCCACCCGCGAGCACGCGGCGGCGGTGGAGCTTTAGCGCAGGCGCGCAAAACGCCCCGGTGATCCTCCCGCCGGGGCGTTAGGGCGGGAGTCCGGAGTCCGCGTGCTAACGTGCGAGGCTTTACCAGGGGAACACGCATGCACGACCAGGCCATCGCCTTCACCACGCCGCCCGATGCGCCACGCCTGCGGCGCTGGCTGCTTTCCCCGCCGGGGCGGATCGCGATCTTCCTGGCCTGGCTGGTCGGCCTGATGGTGATGCTGCGGTTCGGCCTGCTGGCGCTGGGCATGGGCCGGGACACGCCGGTCCTGCAGCAGAACCTGGCGCAGTTCGTCGCCCGCGGGCTGGTACCGCTGGCGGCCTACCTGATCCTGGTGAAGCTGATCGAGCGTCGGGCGCTCGGCGAGCTGGCGCCCCGCTCGCTGCTGCCGCAGGGCCTGCTCGGTGCGCTGGGCGGGCTGCTGCTGTTCAGCGCCGTGGTGGCCGTGCTGTGGCTGGCCGGCAGCTACCACGTCAGCGCCATCCAGCCGCACGCACCATGGCTGGGCGCGCTGCTGGTGGTGGGCCTGGGTGCGGGCATCGGCGAGGAGATCGTCTTCCGCGGCGTGCTGTTCCGCATCGTGGAGGAAGGCCTGGGCACCTGGTGGGCGCTGGGCATTTCCGCGCTGCTGTTCGGCGCCATCCACGCGGCCAACCCCGGCGCCACGCTGTGGAGTTCGGCGGCCATCGCGATCGAGGCCGGCCTGCTGTTCGGCATGGTCTACCACGTGACCCGCTCGCTGGCGGCGTGCATGGGCCTGCATGCAGCATGGAACTTCGCTCAGGGCACGATCTACGGCATCCCGGTTTCCGGCACCGCCGCCGAGGGCTGGCTGGTCTCCACCCGCAGCGGCCCGGACTGGCTGAGCGGCGGCGCGTTCGGCGCCGAGGCCTCGGTGGTCGCGCTGGCGCTGTGCTCGCTGGGCACGCTCGGCCTGCTGGCCGTGGCGCGGCGGCGGCGCTCGATCGTGCCGCCGGCTTGGCGCCGCTGAAGCGGTGACCGCCATGCGTCGACCTGCGCCGGCATGCGACAGGCGACGGCGCAAACTGCGATGATCGGGGCATGCCTACGACCCGCTCGCCCAACACCTGGCTGGCCGACCGGCCGCTGCAGCACAAGATCGTGCTGGCCATCGGCCTGCTGCTGGGGCTGTTCCTGCTGACCAGTGCGATCACCCTGCATTCGCTGCGCCAGCAGGAGGACGACCGCGGCTGGTCGATGCATACCTACCAGGCGCTGCTGCAGCTGGACCACCTGCTGCAGTCGGTGCAGGCCGGCCAGGTCGGTGCCCGCGGCTACCTGCTGACCCAGGATGCCGCCCAGCACTACGCCTTCGAGAGCGCCCACCGGGATCTGCACACCGATCTCGCGCGGCTGCGCGAACTGATGTCGGACAGCCCGCTGCAGCTGTCGCGCATCGACAAGGTGGAGGAGATGGCGCAGCTGTGGCAGCGCGAATTCCGCAGCGGGGTGGTCGACGCCCTCGCGGGCCTGGACACGCTCGACCCCGCGCAGGCGGCGCTGCAGCGGCAGCGCATCCAGTCCGACTACCTGAAGCATCGCAGCATCAGCGCGAAGGAAATCAAGGACGTCATCACCCAGATGACACTGGAGGAGGAGCGGCTGCTGTTCGCGCGCAACCGGGCCCTGGACCGGACCATCGCCATCACCCGCATGGTCGATATGGTGGCGGCCGTGCTCGTCATCCTGCTCGGCCTGGCGGTGGTGCGGCTGACCCTGCGCCTGGTCACCCGCCCGCTGCGCGGCCTGACCGACCAGCTGACCCGGTTGGCCAACCACGACCACGACTTCGAGATCCATCGGCTGGACCGCCGCGACGAGATTGGCGAGATCGCCCGCGCCCTGCAGGTGTTCAAGCGGATGTCGATGGAGACCGAGGCGCAGAGCTGGATCAAGGAGCAGGTGTCGGCCATCGCCCACCTGCTGCTGCAGGCCACCACGCACAAGGAGTTTGCGCAGTGGCTGACCAGCGCGCTGGTGCCGCTGTGCAAGGCCGGCGTGGGTCTGTTCTATTCCTACGACGACACGCGCCAGCGGCTCGACCTGATCGGCAGCTACGGCTTGCGCCTGAGCCACCGCTCGGCCGACCAGTACCTGCCGGGCGAGGGCCTGGCCGGCCAGTGCGCGCTCGAGCGCAAGCCGATCGTCCTGGACGACGTGCCGGCCAACTACCTGCACATCGACTCCGGCAGCGGCGAGGCGCTGCCCGGTCATCTGCTGATCCTGCCGGTGCTGTACCGCGACACCCTGATCGGCGTGCTGGAACTGGCCGGCTTCACCGCGCCGAGTCCACTGGCGCGGCAGCTGCTGGACGAACTGCTGCCGCTGGTGGCGCTGAGCCTGGAGAACATCAACCGCACGGTCAGCGTGGAGGGCCTGCTGCTGCGCACGCAGGAACAGGCCGACGAGCTGCGCGTGTCCGAGCTGGTGATGCGCCAGCAGAAGGAGGTGCTGCGCGACAACAACGATGCGCTGCAGGCGAAGACGGAAGAGCTGGAGGAACAATCCCGCCGCTTGATCGCCTCGGAGGAAGAGCTGCGTCTGCAGGCCGAGGAACTGCGGGCCTCCAACGAGGAACTGCGCGAGATGACCGAAAGCCTCAATCGGCAGAAGTACGTGCTGGAGGACCTGCAGCAGGAAACCGCCGACAAGGCCGCCGAGCTGGCGCGCGCCAGCCAGTACAAGTCCGAGTTCCTCGCCAACATGTCACACGAGCTGCGCACGCCGCTGAACAGCCTGTTGATCCTGTCGCGCGACCTGGCCGGCAACACTGCCGGCAACCTCGACGCCGAACAGGTCGAGTCGGCGCAGGTCATCCACGACGCCGGCAACAGCCTGCTGCACCTGATCAACGACATCCTCGATCTGTCCAAGATCGAGGCCGGCAAGATGGAACTGGTGATCGACGAGCTGCCGTTGGCCGAACTGGCGCAGAGGCTGCGCCGCACGTTCGGCCACGTCGCCGCGCAGAAGTCGCTGGCGTTCGCGCTGGAAATCGCGCCCGAGCTGCCGGCCGTCCTTCACACCGACGGCGCGCGGCTCGAACAGATCGCCAACAATCTGCTCGGCAACGCCTTCAAGTTCACCGCCGAAGGCGCGGTGCGCGTGCACGTCGGCCGCCCGGACGGCGAGGTCGACGTGCCCGAACCGCTGCGCGACCGGCCACTGATCGCGTTGGTCGTCGAGGACACCGGCATCGGCATTCCCGCCAACAAGCTCGAGCGCATCTTCAACGCGTTCGAGCAGGTGGACGCCGGCACCAGTCGGCAGTTCGGCGGCACCGGCCTGGGCCTGGCCATCTCGCGGCGGATGGCGAGGATGCTGGGCGGCGACCTGGTCGTGCGCAGCGAGGTGGGCCGCGGCAGCCGTTTCATCCTGCTGCTGCCCGAAGAACCGCCGACGATCGCGCCGGCCGACCCGGCGGAAATCGGCGCCGCGCCCGGCTGGCCGGCTGCCCCGCCCCGCCCCGCGACCGCCCGGCCGACGCCGCCCTGCAGCGAGCTGGTCGGCCACCGCGTGCTGCTGGTGGACGACGACATGCGCAACCTGTTCGCGCTGTCCAAGGTACTGCGCGGCTGGGGCATGCAGGTGAGCCTGGCGCAGGACGGCGCCAAGGCGCTGCGCATGCTGGCCGACGAGGCGATGCCGGAGCTGCTGCTGATCGACATCATGATGCCGGGCATGGACGGCTACGAGATGATCCGCACGATCCGCGCGCAGCCGCGCTACGGCGCCCTGCCGATCATCGCGCTGACCGCCAAGGCGATGCACGGCGACCGCGAGAAGTGCCTGGCGATGGGCGCCAGCGACTACCTGTCCAAGCCGATCGACCTCGATCGCCTGGCAACGGCGCTGCTCGCCTGGCTGCGGCACTGAGTACGACGGCATTCATGCCCGCCACCGGTTGCAAGGGTTAAGGTAAGCCCAAGCCTGCCCGACTGGTGAACACGATGCTGCCGAAGATCCTGATCGTCGACGACACCGCCGCCAACCTGGTCGCCATGCGCCGGCTGCTCGCCCACAGCGGCGCTGAGCTGTTCGAGGCGCGCAGCGGCAACGAGGCGCTGGCGCTGTGCCTGGATCACGAGTTCGCGCTGATCCTGCTCGACGTCAACATGCCGGACATGGACGGCTTCGAGGTCGCCGCCCTGCTCGGCGAGGCCGAGCACCTGCGCGACACCCCGATCATCTTCGTCACCGCCGCCTACGCCGACGACATGAACCGGCTCAAGGGCTACCGCTCCGGCGCGGTGGACTACATCGCCAAGCCGATCAACGACGTGATCCTGCAGTCGAAGGTGCGCGTGTTCCTGGAGCTGTACGCGGCGCGCCGGAAGCTGCAGCAGGCGCTGGACGAGTTGGCCGAGCGCAACGAGGAACTCACCCGCGAAATCGCCGAACGCAAGCTGATGGAGGCGATGGTGCGCCATCAGGCCCAGCACGACCCGCTGACCGGCCTGCCGAACCGCATCCTGTTCCACGACCGCCTGTACGGCGCGATCCAGCGCGCGAACCGCCACCACGGCCGCTTCGCGCTGGCCTGCATCGACATTGATGGCTTCAAGCTCGTGAACGACAGCCACGGCCACGCCGCCGGCGACGCCCTGCTGCAGGAGATCGCCGCGCGGCTGTCGGCGCAACTGCGCAGCAACGACACGGTGGCCCGGCTGGGCGGCGACGAGTTCGCGCTGGTGCTGGAGGACGTCGAGGGCCCGCAGCCGGCGCTGCACCTGGGCGAGAAGCTGTGCGCCGCGCTGGCCGAGCCCTATGCGCTGAGCGTCAACGGCCACGCCATCGAGGTGCGCGTCGGCGCCAGCATCGGCATCGTGCCTTACCGGCCGGACGGCCGCGCCGACGCCGACGAGCAGCTGATGCAGGCGGCCGACCGCGCCATGTACGAGGCCAAGCGCAGCGGCAAGAACCGCTGCGTGCTGGCCGATTGAACGCGCGCCAGCGGCCTGCTCAGCCGCGCTTGCGCGGCGACACCCACATCAGCACGCGCGCGCGGAACACGGTGTCGCCCACGCCGTCCATCACCTCCACCCTGACCGGCCACTCGTAGCCGTCTGCGGACAGCCGTGCGGCCGCCTCCGGCGTAGCCACGCCGTGCATCGTGCCGACGGCTTTTTTCAGGTAGTCGACCGTCATGCCCTTCGGAATCCAGCGCAGCTCCGCCGGGAGGGTTGCGTCGGTCATCACCCCGGCGGCGAGTTCGGCCAGGTTGCACAGCGCGATCGCGTGCACCGTGCCGAGGTGGTTGTGCACGCGGTGGCGATCGCGGATGCGCACTTCGCAGCGCCCGGGTTCCAGCGCCACGAAGCATGGCGCGATAGTGGCAAAGTATGGCGCCTTCAGGCAGACCAGCCGCGAGAAGATCCAGTGGCCCGCCGGCCAGCGCGTGATGCGGCGGTACAGCGACAGCACCGGGGCACTCATCTTTCCACCCTCCGCAAAAAGCGCCGGCCCGCGACGCGGGCCGGCTGATTCGGTCTACGCGGCGTCCGCCCGCGTCTTGAACGCGCGCAGCTCGTCGGAGTCGAAGTCGTCCACCGAGATGAACTCGAACACGCCTTCGCGCACGCGCCGCAGCAGGTTCGCCTCGGCTTCCGAGATCACCCCGGCCTGCTGTGCCTCGGCCAGCTGGCCCAGGTAGTCGTGCGCTGCGAACTGGCCCGCCTTCTGCGCCTTGCCGAACTTGCGCTCGACCGGCTCGGCGGCGATCACGTCGGGCAGCAGCGCCTTCATGCGGCCGATCGTGTTGTTCGCCGTGGGCGTGGTGTAGACCCAGTCGGTGAGGCGGTCGAGCGCGTCGTTCGGCGCGGTGAGCAGCGCGGCGACACGGCGGCCGAGGCGGTCGGACGGCGGCACCTCGCGCCGGCCCAGCGGGAACACCAGCGCGCGCAGCAACCACGCCACCGGACGCACCGGGAAGTTGCGGATCGCGCCGTCCAGCGCGTTCTGGATCAGCCACATGCACTCGTGGAAGCCCCAGGCCAGGAACGGCCGGTCCGCTTCCGGCCGGCCGGTGTCCTCGTAGCGCTTGAGCATGGCGCTGGCGATGTACAGGTAGCTCAGCACGTCGCCCAGGCGCGCGGAGAGTTTCTCCTTGAACTTCAGCTTGCCGCCGAGCACGCCCATGAACACGTCGGCGGTGAGCGCCAGCGCGGCGGAGTAGCGGTCGAGCTTGCGGTAGTAGCGGCGGGTGTAGGCATCACCGGCGGTTTCGCCCAGGCGCGCGCCGGAGAGGCCCATCGCGAAGCTGCGCACCGCGTTGGAGAGGCCGAAGCCGATATGGCCGAACAGCAGCCGGTCGAACGTCTTCAGTTGCTCGCCGCGATCGGCGATCGACAGCGCCTGCATTTCCTTCAGCACGTAGGGATGGCAGCGGATCGCGCCCTGGCCGAAGATCATCAGGCTGCGCGTCATGATGTTGGCGCCTTCCACCGTGATCGCGATCGGCACCGCCGACCAGCCGCGCCCGGCGTAGTTCTTCGGGCCCAGCTGCACCGCCTTGCCGCCGTGCACGTCCATGGTGTCGGCGGCGATCTGCCGCGCCCACTCAGTGGCGTGGTACTTGGCGATCGCCGACGGCACCGCCGGCTTCTCGCCGCGGTCGACCGCCGCCGCGGTGGCGCGCGACAGCGCGGCGGTGGCATAGGTGAGGCCGCCGATGCGCGCCAGCGCTTCCTCGACGCCCTCGAAACGGGCCACCGCCAGGCCGAACTGCTTGCGCATGCGCGCGTATGCGCCGGTGGCCAGCGCCGAAGCGCGCATGCCGCCGGTGGCGTTGGACGGCAGCGAGATCGCGCGGCCGACCGACAGGCATTCGACCAGCATGCGCCAGCCGTGGCCGGCCATGTGCGGACCACCGATCAATACCGACAGCGGCGCGAACACGTCCTTGCCGCGCACCGGCCCGTTCTGGAACGGGATGTTCAGCGGGAAGTGGCGGCGGCCGATCTCCAGCCCCGGCGTGGAGCGCGGCAGCAGCGCCAGGGTGATGCCGAGGTCTTCCTTGTCGCCGAGCAGGTGCTCGGGGTCGTACATGCGGAAGGCCAGGCCGACCACCGTGGCGATCGGCGCCAGCGTGATGTAGCGCTTGTCGAAGGTGAGCCGGATGCCCAGCGTCTCGACGCCGTCGACGACCTGCTTGCAGACGATGCCCACGTCGGGGATCGAGGTGGCGTCGGAGCCGGCGTAGGGGCCGGTCAAGGCGAAGCAGGGAATCTCCTCGCCCACCGCCAGGCGCGGCAGGTAGTGGTTCTTCTGCTCCTCCGAGCCGTAGTGCAGCAACAGCTCGGCCGGTCCCAGCGAGTTCGGCACGGCCACCGTGGAGGACAGCGTGGCGGACACGGTGGACAGCTTCTGCAACACCGCCGAATGCGCCAGCGCGGAGAACTCCAGGCCACCGTAGCGCTTCGGGATGATCATGCCGAAGAAGCGGTGCTTCTTGATGAACTCCCACACGTTCGGCGGCAGGTCGGCCAGCTCGTGGGTGATCTGCCAGTCATCGATCATGCCGCAGAGTTGTTCCACCGGACCGTCCATGAAGGCCTGCTCCTCCACGGAGAGCTCGGGCTTCGGCTGCTTCAGCAATTCGTGCCAGTCCGGCTTGCCGGAGAACAGCTCACCCTCGAAACCGACCGTGCCGGCCTCCAGCGCGGTCTGCTCGGTCTCGGACAGCTTCGGCGTGACCTTGGCGAACAGCTTCAGGATCGGCAGGCTGATCTGCTGGCGACGGAAATCCACCAGCAGCAGCGGCAACGCGATGGCCAGCTCGATCACCAGCAGGATCGCCGTGGTCCACGGCGCATGCACGATCAGGCCGACCACCAGCGTGGCGGCGAGCGTGGCGATCGCCCAGCTGCGCAGGCTGCTGCGGTGGTAGGCACAGGCGCCGGTGGCAACGAGTGCCGCCAGCAGGGTCAGTATCACGGACATCTCAACACCTCAGGGCGATGGAACGGCGCCGGCGACGCGCCGGCCGGTGGGTCAAGGGCAAGGTTCTGCGCGAAGCGGACCACCTCGCGCGTGAAAGCGTCATTCGCGTCGCCGGCCACCATGTGGGTGGCGTGCGGCAGCTCCACGTGCTGCGCGTGCGGCACCAGTTGCAGGAATTCGTCGACGGTGGCGCGCGACACCACGTCGCTGCGCCCGCCGGACAGCAGCAGCACGGGCACCTCGATCTTCCGCGCGGCGGCCTGCAGGCGTGGCTGGTAGCGCTCGCTTTCCTGCACCAGGTCGCCGGCCAGCAGGGCCGGGTCCCAGTGCCAGCGCAGCCGCCCGTCGGCGCCTTCGCGCAGCAGCGGGCGCAGTTGCTGCTCGCTCTTGCGTTCGCGCCGCTGCGGCAGGTAGGCGGCGATCTGCTCGGCGGCCTCGGCGTAATTGGCAAAACCGTGTGGATGCGCCTGCATGAAGGCGAGGATGCGTTCCATCCCGGCCGTCTCCCAGCGCGGGGTGATGTCCACCAGCACCAGCGCACGGAACGGTGACGGCCGCAGCTCGCCGGCCAGCACGATGCCGAGCAGGCCGCCCATCGAGGCACCCACCAGGATCGGCGGCTGCGGCTGCGCCGCGGCCAGCCGCCGCAGGTCGTCGGCGAACTGGTCCATGTGGTAGCTGCCACCAGGCACCCGGTCGCTTTCGCCGTGCCCGCGCGCGTCGAAAGTGACGCAGCGGCAACCGGCCTGCGCCAGCGCGGTGGCCGCACCGTTCCAGGCGCCACGGGTCTGGCCGAAACCGTGCGCGAACAGCAGGGCCGGGCCGCCCTGCGGGCCGCGCGTTTCCACCGCCAGGTGCAGGTCGGCGGTGGCGAAGCGGCTGATCGTCGGGGGGGCGGGGACAGGGTTGACCATACGGATGAGTATGGATCGCCCCGACAAGTCGCGTCAACCGTGGCCCGGCGCCGCGGCAACCAGCCGGATACGGGTCGGAGACCGCGCCGAACGGCACGCCGCATTACAAAAATGCGCGGGCTGCCGCTACCATACGCAAATGAATGTCAGCAGCAAGCCAGAACGTACCCGGCTATCGGCCGAGGATTGGGAACTTGCCGCGCTGCAGATGATCGCCGAACACGGCGTCGGCGCGCTGGCCGTGGAAGCGCTGGCCCGCCAGCTGGGCGTGACCAAGGGCAGCTTCTACTGGCACTTCCGCACCCGCGAGGCGCTGTTGCATGCCGCGCTGGAGCGCTGGGAGCAGTACGGCGAGCGCGAGGTGCTGGGCCAGATCGAGCAGATCGGCGATCCGCGCCAGCGCCTGCCCGAGCTGTTCCGCCGCGTCGCCCACGAGCTGCAGCCGCACCGCGTCTACGCCGCGCTGCTGAAGGCGCTGGATCATCCGCAGGTGGTGCCGGTGATGGCGCGCGTATCGCAGCGGCGCATGGAGTTCCTCACCACCGCCTACCGCGAAGCCGGCTTGCCGCCGGCCGAGGCGCTCAATCGCGCGCGGCTGACCTACGCCGCCTACGTCGGCTTCCTCCAGCTGAATTTCACGCTGGGCCTGCCGCGGATCAACCTCGAAGAGTTCGACGCCTACGTCGAACACATGATCGCGACCCTGATCCCGGCCTGAGCCGGCTGCCGCGGAACACCCCGGACGGCGCCCTCCGGCGCCGCCTTTGCTGCGCCCAACCTTGCAATACCAGTGCGCGCAAACTAGCGTTCCAACTCTTTTTTTCCACAAGACCTTAGAGGACACGATGGCCAGCACGCTGGAAGCGCTTGATCGTTGGGTCGCCGAGGTGGCGGCGCTGACCCGCCCCGCCCGGATCCACTGGTGCGACGGTTCGGAGGCCGAATACCAGGCGTTGGTGCGGCAGATGCTGGCCGACGGCACCCTGATCGAACTGAACCAGCAGACCCATCCGGGCTGCTATCTGCACCGCTCCCACCCGTCCGACGTGGCGCGCGTAGAGCAGCTGACCCTGGTCTGTCATCCGGGCAAGCAGGACGCCGGCCCGAACAACCACTGGATGGACCCGGTCGAGGCGCACGCGAAGATCGACGCGCTGTTCGACGGATGCATGGAAGGCCGCACCATGTACGTGATCCCGTACTGCATGGGCCCGATCGACTCGCCGCTGGCGCGCTGCGGAGTGGAGATCACCGACAGCCCGTACGTGGTCGCCAACATGAAGATCATGACCCGCATGGGCGCCGCCGCGCAGGCGCGGATCGAGCGCGAGGGTTCGTTCGTGAAGGGCCTGCACTCGGTCGGCGAACTCGACCCCGAACGGCGCTGGATCATGCACTTCCCCGCCGAGCTCAGCATCAAGTCCTACGGCTCCGGCTACGGCGGCAACGCGCTGCTGGGCAAGAAGTGCCACGCGCTGCGCATCGCCAGCCACCAGGCGCGCAGCGAAGGCTGGCTGGCCGAGCACATGCTGATCGTCGGTATCGAGAACCCGCGCGGCGAGACGCACTACATCGCCGCCGCCTTCCCCTCCGCCTGCGGCAAGACCAACCTGTCGATGCTGATCCCGCCGGAAGGCTATCTGCGCGACGGCTGGAAGGTGTGGACGGTCGGCGACGACATCTGCTGGATGCACCCCGGCGCGGATGGCCGGCTGTACGCGATCAACCCGGAAGCCGGCTTCTTCGGCGTGGCACCGGGCACCAGCGACGCCACCAACCACAATGCCATGCGGAGCATCTCGCACGACACCATCTTCACCAACGTCGCCGTCACCGCCGACAACCAGCCGTGGTGGGAAGGCCTGCCGGGCACGCCGGTCACCGACTGGCAGGGCCGGCCCTACGACCCGGCCAACGGCCCGGCCGCGCACCCGAACTCGCGCTTCACGGTCAGCGCCAGGCAGTGCCCGACCTGGTCGGCGCAGGCCGAGGCGCCGCAAGGCGTGCCGATCAGCGCGATCGTGTTCGGCGGCCGCCGGCCCTCGCTGCTGCCGCTGGTGATGGAAGCGCGCGACTGGACCCACGGCGTGCTGATGGGCGCGGCGATGGGCTCGGAAACCACCGCCGCCGCCACCGGCGCGGTCGGCGTGCTGCGTCGCGACTCGATGGCGATGAAACCGTTCTGCGGCTACCACTACGGCGACTACTTCGCGCACTGGCTGTCGTTCGACCGGCCCGGCGCGGAGCTGCCGAAGATCTTCCACGTCAACTGGTTCCGCAAGGGCGCCGACGGCAAGTTCCTGTGGCCGGGCTTCGGCGACAACCTGCGCGTGCTGCAGTGGATGATCGACCGCGCCGAGGGTCGCGCGCGCGGCGTCGAGACGCCGATCGGCATCCTGCCCGACGCGGGTGAACTCCAGCTCGACGGGCTCAAGCTCGAGCGCAGCCGGCTCGACGAACTGCTCGAGGTGGACACCGCCGCCTGGCAGGCCGAGCTGTCCGCCATCGGCGATTACCTTGCCAGCTTTGCGCCGCGCCTGCCCGAACGCCTGCAGCAGGAGCAGCAGCGTGTGGTACAGGCCCTGCAGAGCGAGGCCGGCGCGGCGCGGCGCGAGGCCGCCGCCTCCTGAGCCAGCCGCACCGCGCGCGGGTTGTCGCCACCTGCGCGCGATACCCGCAAGGCCGCCGTGCAAACCCTTTCGTGTCACGGCGCATCCAAGCTGGCAAGATGATCGCCGCCTGTCCCGCCCCTGGAAGCTCCATGTCGCCTGCCTCAGCGGGAGCCAACGACAGCGATGACGTGCGCGCGGCGGCCGCTGGCGACCGCCAGGCGTTCCAGCGGCTGTACCGGTTGCACGTGGGCCGCGTGCACGGCGCGGTATGCCGGCTCGCCGGCTACGACCATGCCCGCGCCGAAGACCTCACCCAGGACGCGTTCATCCGCGCCTGGCAGAAGCTGCCCGGCTTCCGTCACGAGAGCGCGTTCGGCACCTGGCTGTACCGGCTGGCGGTGAACGTCGCACTGATGGACATCCGCGCGCGCGGCGCCGACCCGGTCAGCACGCTCGACGACGAACATCTGCCGGATACCGGCCAGACCCCGTTCTGCGCCGCCGAGCGCGAGGAGCTGGAACGCGCCATCGCCCGACTGCCGCCGCGCGCCCGTGCCGTGCTGGTGCTGCACGACATCGAGGGCTGGCGGCACGAGGAAATCGGCGGCGAGCTGGGCATGGCCACCGGCACCTCGAAAGCGCAACTGCACCGCGCGCGCGGCCTGCTGCGCAAGATCCTGGGAGAAAGCTCATGAACGAATTCGAATGGCGCCGCCAGCTGCGCGACCTGCGCCAGCCGCTGGCACCACGACGCGACCTGTGGACCTCGATCGACGCCCTGCTGGAAGACGCCGAGCGCACACAGGAACCAGTGCCCCCGCACTCGCACGAGCCGCGCCGGCGCCAGCTGCTCGCCGCCGCCGGCCTCGCCGCCTCGCTGCTGCTGGCCGCCGGCATCGGCTGGCGCGCGTGGCAGCACCCGACGGCCGCGCCGGCGACAGAGCGCCTGCAGGCCGGCGCTCACTGGAAACCCGCCGACCCGCGCTTCGCCGGCGCCGCGATCGAACTGGATGCCGCCCGCATGGAGCTGCAGCTGGCCCTGCAGCAGGCCCCGGATTCACCGGCGCTGCAACGCCTGCTCGGCCGCACCGAACAGCAACAGACACAACTGCGCCAGCTGGGCCGCCAGGCCGGCTGAGACCCCCAGGAACGACCATGAAACCCGTCCGCTATCTCCCCCTGCTGCTGTGCCTGTGCATCGGCGAAGCGCTCGCCGACACGCCGATCCAGCTGCGCCACGACGCCACCCCGACCGCCCGCATCGGCATCGGCAACGTCGCCGGCACGGTGAACGTCACGGCCTGGGACCGCAACGAAGTGCAAGTCAGCGGCCGCCTCGGTGACGGCGCCAAGCCATTGGCGATCACCGGCAGCAACGGCAACCTGGAGATCAGGGTGGAACCGCAGGGCGGCTCCGGCTGGTTCAACTGGGGCGGCGACAGCAAGATGGCGCCCACCACACTGGAGCTGCACGTGCCCCGGGCCGCCTCGCTCGACGTCAACGTGGTCAGCGCGCCGCTGGTCATCGACGGCATGGACGGCGGCAGCATCCAGGTCAACACGGTCAGCGGCAAGGCGCGCATCAACGCACGCACGCCCTCGCTGAAGGTGCACAGCGTCAGCGGCGGCATCGAGCAGGCCGGGCATGCCGACCGGGCGGATCTGCAGACCGTCAGCGGCGAGATCCTCGCGCCCGCGCTGGGTCCCGAGGTCGAGTTGCAGACCATTTCCGGCCGCATCCAGGCCAGCGGCGGGCCATGGCGCAAGCTCACCCTCAGCACCGTGTCCGGCGACGTCCAACTCACCGGCGGCCTGGCCGCCGGCGGCAGCCTCGGCATCGACAGCATGAGTGGCGACGTCCAGCTCCAGTTGCCTGCCACCACCTCGGCCAGCCTGCATGCGAGCAGCTTCAGCGGCGACCTGCGCAGCGATTTCGGTACGCCGAAGGAACCCGAGCACGGTCCCGGCAGCTCGCTGGACGTGCGTCTCGGCAATGGTACCGGCAAGATCAACATCGAGACGTTCAGCGGCGACCTGCGCGTGCGCAGGCAGGACTGAACGCGCGCCAACGAAAAACGCCGTCGCGTGGCGACGGCGTTTTCTCATCGAACCGGCGGTAGAAGACCGGTCAGAGATCCTGGTGGTACTGCACGTACGGCGTGCGAGACTGGTCCGGTTCCGGGCCGGCCGGCGTATTGGCCGGGGTGCCGGACGACCACAGGTTCTGCGCGCCCACGCTCAGCGAGCCGCGCCACGGCAGGCGCCAGGTCACGCCCAGATCGATGCTGTTCCAGCGCCGGTCGGCATTCAGGCCGCCGGGAATGCCCGCCTGCGGCTGCATCGTGCGGCCGGTCACCACGCCGCTCAACGGGCCATGGTCGACGCCGAAGCTCAGCGCCTTCTGATCCAGCGTGTCGACGCCGAGCAGGTTGCCCGGCAGCAGGTGGATGCGCCCCACGCTGGCGCCGAGGTCGATGCCGCTCTTGCTGCCCAGGGCCAGCCGCCCATGCGCATTGAGCTGGGCACTGCTCTCGAAGCTGGACAGACCATCCACCCCCGGCGCAGCACCCGGCAGCACGCGCGGCAACACGTTCCTGGTCGGCGTGGAGGTGCTGCCGACGCTGACGCCCACGCTGTAGTGACCGGCGTCGTAGGTGGCACCCACTTCGCTGCCGAACACGCGCAGGCCCGGGTTCGTCCACGCCTGCTCGCTGACTTCCGCATGCGCCTGCAGCCGCGGCCCCAGGCCGTATTCCACGCCGGTGGTCATCACCGTGGAGGCATCCACCACCCGCAGCGCCAGCGGTACATTCTTGCGCAGCGCTTCGGCACCGGTGCTGCGATCCGCCTTGAGCGCCAGCAGCCGGCCATCGGCACTGCGCCACAAGGGCACCACCACGCCCGGCGCGACCTCGGTCACCTGCTCCGGCGGCTGCGCCAGCAGGCGCTGCGCCAGGCTGCTGTCGCCGTCCACGGACTGCCCGGCCGCCGCAAGCGGCAGCGCGAGAATCAGCAGCAGGACGGACAGGCGGCGCATGAGACGGACCGAAGACTCGCTCGATGGAGGATACTTGGCACGCAGTATACCCCGCTTTACGTTTTACTAACACCCCGAAAACCCGCCCCAACGCACAAATGGCGGCATCCGGCCTAGCTTCGACCCCTTGGTCCGCCGCGGGTTCCCGCCCCGCCACGAAGCTGGCGAGGGGGCGGACTTACACGATATAAAGACACGTCAACCCGCCAGATCGCACCGGAACCAGTCGCAGCCCCATGAGCGCCACACCGACGATCCGTTCATCCCAGCCGCCGCCGGTGGCCAAGGATCTTGCGGCCCTGCATGCGGCGGTCGAACGCTTGTTCGAGGCTCCCGACGCTGCCGGCGTCATGGAAGTCTGCGAGCTCATGCTGGACAACCTCGGCATCCACGGCCGCCTGCGCTGGCGGCGCATGGACGAGCAGCCCGGTCACCTGGCCGGACAACTGGCGCTGGCGGAGGACCCGCAAGGCTCGCGCAGCCTGGTGCTGGAATGGGCCGATCTGCCGTTGCCCGAGCTCCTGCGCGACCGCCTGGACTGGCTGGGTCGGCTGGCCGACATCCGCCTGCACCAACTGGCCGAGACCAGCCGCCTGTACGAGGCCATCTCGCGGCTGGCCCAGGCCGAGCGGCTGCAGCGCGCGCTGTACGCGATCGCCGAACAGGCCGGCGCCGAGCACGACATGCCCGAGATGATGCGCTCGCTGCACGCCATCGTCAGCAGCCTGATGTACGCGGAAAATTTCTACATCGCGCTCTACGATGCGGCCACCGAGACGGTGCGTTTCCCCTATTACGTCGACATCAAGGACACCGATCCGCCGCTGCCGGAGCAGAGCGTGCCGCTGCACGAGATGCTGCACAGCCTGACCTGGAACCTGCTGCAGGAAGGCCGGCCGTTGATGGGTTCGATCGACGAGTTGCACCAGCAGTTCGGCGACCGCCTCGTGCCGCTCGGCCCCAGCTGCGAACACTGGCTTGGCGCACCGCTGCTGCGCGCCGGCCGCGTCGTCGGCGGCATCGTGATGCAGAGCTATCGCGCCGATACGCACTACTCGCGGCACGACCTGGAACTGCTGAACTACGTGGCCCAGCACGTGCAGACCGCACTGGAGCGGCGCGAGGCGCACCTCGAACTGGGCCGCCGGGTGACCGACCGCACCGCTGCGCTGCGCGAGGCGAACCGCGTACTGCGCCAGCAGGTACTGCAGCGCCAGCGCGGCGAGCGCCTGCAGGCGGCCCTGTTCCGCATCGCCGAGCTGGCCAACACCTCGGACAGCCTGGACAAGTTCTACGCGGCCATGCACCAGGTGATCAGCGGCCTGCTGTACGCGCGCAACTTCTACATCGCGCTGCTGGACGAGGAGAGCGGCCACCTCACCTTCCCCTACTCGGTCGACGACGTCGACCACGTGCGTCCGCCGCGTGCCCACGGCCGCGGCGCCACCGAGTACGTACTGCGCCATGCCAAGCCGCTGCTGGCCACGCCGGCCGAGATCGACCGCCTCAGCGCGCAGGGCGAGATCAGCCACTTCGGCGCGCGCTCGGTGTGCTGGTTGGGCGTGCCGCTGATCTGGGGCGGCAAGGCGATGGGCGTGCTGGCGCTGCAAAGCTACTCGCCCGAGCACACCTACACCGAGCGCGACCAGGAGCTGCTGACCTTCGTCAGTTACCACATCGCCAACGCGCTGCAGCGCAAGCAGGCGGCCGCGTCACTGAAGCACGCCTATGCCGGGCTGGAGCGCCGCGTCACCGAGCGCACCCGCGCGCTGGCGCTGGCCAACCGCGACCTGCGCGAACAGATCGCCGAGCGCGAGCGCGTCGAGCGCCGGCTGAAGTACGAGACCCTGCACGATTCGCTGACCGGCCTGCCGAACCGCACGTTGCTGCTGCAACGGCTGGAACAGGCCATGCAGCGCTACGCCGACAACCCCGACGAACAGTTCGCCGTGCTGTTCATCGACCTGGACCGTTTCAAGGTCATCAACGACTCGGTCGGCCACCTGGTCGGCGACGATCTGCTGTTCCAGGTCGGCGGCCGCATCCGCGCCTGCCTGAAGACCCGCGACGTGGTCGCCCGCCTGGGCGGCGACGAGTTCGCGGTGCTGCTGGAAGGCATCGTCGAGACCGACAAGGCGACGCTGATCGCCGAGCGCATCATCAGCGAGCTGCAGACGCCGTTCCGGCTCGGCACCAAGGAGATCTTCACCTCCGCCTCGATCGGCATCGCGCTGGCCCGCCCGCATTACCGCCAGCCGGAGGAACTGCTGCGCGACGCCGATGCGGCCATGTACAACGCGAAGGACGGCGGCCGCCATCGCGCGGCGATGTTCGACGACCGCCTGCGCCGCGAGGCACTGTCGCTGCTGGACATGGAGAGCGACCTGCGCCACGCGCTCAGCCGCAACGAGTTCGAGCCGTTCTACCAGCCGATCGTGGAACTGGCCGACGGCCGCGTCACCGGCTACGAGGCGCTGCTGCGCTGGCATCATCCCGAGCGCGGCCTGCTGCCGCCGCACGACTTCCTGCTGATCGCCGAGGAATGCGGCTGCGCCGAGGCGATCGACTGGCAGATCTTCGAACAGGTGTGCACCCAGGCGGTGCGGCTGATCGGCGCCGACGGCTTCATCAGCATCAACGTGTCCGGCCGGCATTTTCGCTCGGCCGACCTCGACCAGCGCTTGCTCGCGCTGTTCGAACAGTACGCCGTGCCCACGCGCTGCATCCGCATCGAGGTCACCGAACACGCATTGCTGGAGAACCCGACCCAGGTCAAGCAGATGCTGCAGAACCTGCGCAGCCACGGCGTCGGCATCGCGCTGGACGATTTCGGCACCGGCTATTCCTCGCTCAGCTACCTGCACCAGTACCCGTTCGAGACGCTGAAGATCGACCGCTCGTTCATCACCGAACTGCCGCCGGACGACACCGAAACGCAGGGCCTGGCGCTGGTGCGCGCGATCCAGGTGCTGGCCGACTCGCTGCAGATGAAGGTGATCGCCGAAGGCATCGAGGACGAATCGCAGCGGCAGGCGTTGCTGCGTGTGGGTTGCCGCTACGGCCAGGGCTTCCTGTTCGCCGAGGCGCAGCCGGCCGCCACCTGGCTCGGCGCGGACAAGCCGCTGCTGCTGGCCTGAGCGGGCAGCCCGCTCGCCTTACTGCGCCGTGCCCGGTGCGCCGGGAGCCGCGCCTTCGCTCAGCAGGTGCTCGGCGTCGATGCGGTCGAAGTGGTAGCGCTGCGCGCAGAACTCGCAGACCACCTCGATCTCGTCGCCGCGCGCGGCCAGCGCCGCCTCCACTTCGTCGCGGCCGAGCGAGCGCAGCATCGACGTCACCCGCTCGCGGCTGCAACTGCAGCCGAACGCCAGCGGGCGCGGCTCGAACAGGCGCACCGATTCCTCGTGATACAGGCGGTACAGCAGTTGCTCCGGCGCACTGGCCAGCAGCTCCGCCGCGCCCAGCGTGGCGGTGAGGTGCATCACGCGGTTCCAGGCGTCGTCGTCCTGCACGCCGGCGTGGCCGCCCTCGCCCGGCATCTTCTGCAGCATCAGGCCGACCGCGCGCTCGCCGTCGGCGGCCAGCAGGATGCGCGCCGGCAGCTGCTCGGATTTCGTGAAGTAGTCTTCCAGCGAGGCGGCCAGCTCGGCATGACCGAGGTCGACCAGGCCCTGGTAGCGCTGGCCGCGATCGACGTTGCCGATGGTGATCGCCATGATCGCGCCGGCCAGCGCATCCAGCGCCAGCGGTGCGGACAGCGGCTCGTTCCAGCGCGCCAGCCCGCGCAGGCGGCCCTGGTCGCTGCACTCGGCAAACAGCAGGCGCAACGCGTCCGAACTCTTCAGCTCGATCGACAGCGCGCCGTCCAGCTTGATGCCCCCGGTCAGCAGCGCGCTGGCCGCCAGCGCCTCGCCCAGCAGGGCGTGCAGCGCCGGCGGGTAGTCCGCGCGGCCGGCCACTTCGCGCCAGGCCGGCCCCAGCCGCACCAGGGTGCCGCGCACGCCGGCGCGCTCGAGCAGGAAGCGGTGCAACACGTCGTCCACAGGCAGTTCGTCCACGGCAAGCGTCTCTTCGGGTCAAGCGCCACAGATGGGGGCACCAGCGCGCCCGGACAACGCCCTGGCGGCTGGCCCTTATACTGCCTGCCTCCTTCCGCGCATACCGCCATGCCTTTTCTGTCCCGCCGCACCCCGCTGGCACGTCTGCTGCGCATGCTGGCGATCGCACTGCTGGCATGGCTGGCGCTGAGCTGGCTGGTGGTGCTGGTGTTGCGCTTCATGCCGCCATGGACCTCGGCAGTGATGCTGGAGCGCCAGCTCGGCGCGTGGATCCACGGCGAGAAGGATTTCCGGCTGCGCCAGCACTGGGTGCCGTGGCAGCAGGTGTCGGGCTGGGTGCCGCTGGCGATGGTGGCCGGTGAGGACCAGAAGTTCCCCTATCACCACGGCTTCGATCTCGACTCGATCCAGGACGCGCTCGACGCCGCCGATGACGGCAAGCGCCTGCGCGGCGCCAGCACGCTCAGCCAGCAAACCGCCAAGAACCTGTTCCTGTGGAACGGCCGCAGCTTCGTGCGCAAGGGGCTGGAGGCGTACTTCACCGTGCTGATCGAATTGACCTGGCCCAAGCGGCGCATCCTCGAGGTGTACATGAACATCGCCGAGCTGGGCGACGGCATCTACGGCGTGGGGGCGGCCAGCGAGGCGTACTTCCACGTGCCGCCGGCGCAACTCGGGCCGGCCCAGGCTGCCCGCCTCGCCGCGGTGTTGCCGAACCCGCGGCGCCTGCATGCCGACCGCCCCAGCGCCTACGTGCAGCGCCGCGCGGCGTGGATCCAGCGGCAGATGTACCAGCTCGGCGGCCCCGGCTACCTCGACCGCCGCGTGTCGCCGCGCGCGGCGCGCTGAGCCGCGCGCGGCCGGTTCACGACTTCACTACACGCCGGCGTGAAGGCGGCGCTAGACTCGCCGCAGACGGCCCGTCCGGGCCGCAGGGAGACCCAAGCATGAGCCAGGTCAAACATCTGCTGCAGGGCAAGGGCAACGCGATCTACAGCATTGCGCCGGATGCGCCGGTGCTCGATGCGATCAAGCACATGGCCGAGCACCGGATCGGAGCGCTGCTGGTGATGCGCGGCGAAGAGCTGGTCGGCGTGATGTCCGAACGCGACTACGCGCGCAAGGTGATCCTGCAGGGCCGCTCCTCCTCGCAGACCGCGGTGTCCGACATCATGAGCGGCAGCCCGCTGACGGTGAGCCCGGACACCGACGTGTTCGACTGCATGCGCCTGTGTACCGACAGCCGCGTGCGCCACTTGCCCGTGGTGCAGGACGGCAAGGTGGTGGGGGTGATCTCGATCGGCGACCTGGTCAAGGCGGTGATCGATGCGCAGGCCGAGCAGATCGAGCACCTGCAGCGCTACATCACCAGCTGAGAGCCGGGATGCGGGAAAGCATCGGCTCAAGCCGATGCTTTCGTGCCCTCGCCGACGGGCACGTGCTCGTCCGGCGCCAGGTCCGGCGACCAGCCCGCGCGGCGCGCCACCACCGCCGCCAGCGCGGCGACGCCGGCACCGGCCAGGGCCAGCCCGCCGATGCCCCAGCCGAGCAGACGCAAACCGCTCACCGCGCTGGTCACCACCACGTCGCCGAAGCGCCACACCGCGGTCTCGACGAAGTTCTTGCCTTTGTAGCGCGTTTCGCGCGGCACCCGCGTGTACAGCGCGTCCACCGCCGGCTTGGTCATGCCGTAGGCGAAGCCGCGCGTGGTCACGCTCATCACCGCCAGCAGCGGCACCGCGTAGCCCAGCAGCCCCACGTCGACGCCACCGAGCAGCGCCACTGCCGCCAGCAGCGCCACGTTCACCAGTGCGGGCAGCAGCAGGCCCCAGCCGGCGCCATGGCGGATCAGCAACCAGCGGGTCACGCTCAGCTGCAGCAGCGCACCGAGCAGGTTGGTGGCCAGGTCCAGATCGTTGTAGAACGCCGTGCGCGACACCGCGTCGGCAAAGTGCGCCTTGGCGTAATCGGCCACCAGCGCGTAGGCCAGCGTGCCGATGCCGTCGCCGAACAGCATCAGCAGGGCCATGTAGCGCAGGAACGGGCGCGACCACAGCTCCTTGACGCCGGCCCACAGCGAACCGCCCACCGCCTCCTCGCTGCCGCCGCCCGAGTTCCGGCCGTGCCCGGTCGAGAGCCGCAGCAGCAGCGCCAGCGCCAGTGCCAGCGCCAGCGCCGAGACCAGCAGCAGCGGCGCCACGCCGATCGTCCGCACCAGCAGCTTGGTCACCAGCGGACCGAACAGCGCCCCACCCATGCCGCCCAGCGCGATCAGCGAGAACACCCGCCGCGCCTGCGCGCTGGAGAAGATGTCGGCCATGAAGCTCCAGAACAGCGACACCACGAACAGGTTGAACACGCTGACCCAGACGAAGAACAGCACGCCCAGCTCGCGCGCGCCAATGCGCTCCTGCGCCATGAACGCCGGCACGAACGCCAGCAGGCACGCGATGAAGAAGCCGTAGCTCCAGCCCAACAGCGGCCGGCGCCGGAAGCGCGCCACCAGCATGCCGAACAGCGGCGTCAGCAGCAGCATCACCACGAACACCGCGCCGTAGAACAGCGGCAGCGACTGCGAGCCGACCGCCCCGCTCAGTTGGTCACGCACCGGCCGGATGATGTAGTACGAGGTCATCACGAAGAAGAACGCCAGCGCGGACAGCATCGGCGTGGCAGCTTGTTCCACTGATGGCGGGCGGGGCAAACTCACGGGGACATCCGGCGTGGGGCGCGGCAAGCCTAGCACGCGATTCCGCCGATCCCGTCACGCTGGGGAATGCCATGGACCATTACGACTACCTCATCGTCGGCGCCGGCTCGGCCGGTTGCGTGCTGGCCAACCGGCTCAGCGCCGATCCGGCCGCGCGCGTGCTGCTGCTCGAAGCCGGCCCCTCCGACTGGAACCCGCTGATCCACCTGCCTGCCGGCATCGCCCGGCTGGCCAACCACCGTGCGCTCAACTGGAACTACCGCACCGAGCCGGAACCGGCGCTCGGCCAGCGCCGTCTGTGGTGGCCGCGCGGCAGGACGCTCGGCGGTTCCAGCTCGATCAACGCGATGTGCTACGTCCGCGGCGTGGCGGCCGACTACGACGGCTGGGCCGCCGCCTGCGGCGACCCGCGCTGGTCATGGCGCGAGGTGTTGCCGTGGTTCCTGCGCAGCGAGGACAACAGCCGCGGCGCCAGCGCGCTGCATAGCGTCGGTGGTCCGCTCGGCGTCGCCGACCTGCGCCACCACAACGTGCTGTCGGAAGCGCTGCTCGATGCGGCTGCCAGTGCCGGCTTCGCGCGCAACGACGACTTCAACGGCGAGCGGCAGGCCGGCTTCGGGCTGTACCAGGTGACCCAGCGCCATGGCGCGCGCTGCTCCAGCGCCACGGCGTTCCTGAAGCCGGTGCGCCAGCGCGCGAACCTGCAGGTGCGCACGCATGCGCTGGTCGAGCGCGTGCTGATCGAGCACGGCCGCGCCGTCGGCGTGCAGCTGCGGCGCGGCCGGCACGCTGCCGAACGGATCGCGGCCGACGAAGTGATCCTCGCCGGCGGCGCAATCAACTCGCCGCAGCTGCTGATGCTGTCCGGGCTCGGCCAGGCCGACCATCTGCGCGAACACGGCATCGCCGTGCTCGCCGACCTGCCCGGGGTCGGCGCCAACCTGCAGGATCATCTGGACATCTGCACGCTCGACGGCAACCCGAACCGCGTCAGCTACGACCACCTCAACGAACTGGCCGCCGGCTGGCGCTGGTTGCGCCATCGCGACGGGCCGGGCAGCTCCAACGTGGCCGAGGCCGGCGGCTTCGTGCGCAGCCGCTACGCCGCCGACGCGCGCTGCGACCTGCAGTTCCATTTCGTGCCGGCACTGCTCGACGACCACGGCCGCCACCGCCTGCCCGGCTACGGCTACACCCTGCATGCGTGCTACCTGCACCCGCACAGCCGCGGCCGGTTGCGCCTGCACTCGGCCGACCCGGCGCAACCGATCGCGATCCACGCCAACTACCTGGGCGACCCGGAAGGCCACGACCTGAAGCTGATGATCGAGGCGGCGCGGTTGTCGCGCGAGATCCTCGACCAGCCCGCATTCGCGCCGTTCCGCGGCGCGCCGGTGTTCCCCGAACGGCGCATTGGCAGCGACGCGGAGTACGTCGACTTCATCCGGCGCAAGGCCGAAACCATCTACCACCCGGTCGGCACCTGCCGCATGGGCAGCGACGATCGCGCGGTGGTCGACAGCGAGCTGCGCGTGCATGGCGTGGACAAGCTGCGCGTGGTGGACGCTTCGGTGATGCCCAGCCTGCCCACCGGCAACACCAACGCGCCCACCATCATGATCGCCGAGCGCGCCAGCGCACTGATCCGCGGGGAAGGACGAAGCCCGTAGGAGCGCACTTCATGCGCGATGCTCTTCGTCACGTGAGGAAAGGCAGCGCGCACGACCGAAGGACGTCCTTCGTGGACGAAGTGCGCTCCTACAATGGCAGCGGGCAATGCAGGCTGGCGCAGATCACCCGCAGCAGTTCCGCCTCCTCCACGCTGACCTGACCATCGGCGTGGACCGCGCGCAGCAGGGCCTGGATCACCAGCTCCTTGGCGGTCGGGCTCAGGCCGTCCAGATCGTCCAGCGCATGCTCGAACGGCGTCCGCCAGGCGGCCGGCGGCGGCGTCCACTCGATGGCCTCGCCGGGGAATGCCTGCTGCATGGCAAACAGCCATGCACGCTTTGCGCCGGCCTGGTCCGAACAACCGGCCGCAGCGACGACGGTGCAGACCAGGATCACGCTGCCGCGCGCCGCCGGAAGCTTCTTCACGCCATCGACCGGCGCGCGGCGCGGCGCACGCGCCTCGCTCAGCTGAATGCGCAGCAGCCGGGCCAGGCCGTATTCGTGGAGGTCGACCCGGCCATCCACCTTGACCAGATCGTCGAGCGCGCGCAACAAGGTCTGCTGGCGTCCGTCGGGCAATTGCCTGAGCGCGGGAAACGCCAGCGAGACCAGCGGCAGGCGCGCGATCGGCGCCAAGGCGGCGAGAGCGGAAGTCTGCGCCTGCACGGCGCGCTGCACGTCGTCGCCAAACGCATCGGCGACGATCCGGCGCTGTGCCGGCTGCAGCTCCGCCTCCGATGACAACGCCAGCGCCAGCATCACCGTCAGTGCGGACTCGGGCTGCTGCACGGCTTCGCTCAGGCTCGACGGCATCGCCTGCTGCACGGCCGCCGCACGCTGGAACGACGGAACGGCCGCGGCCACGCCGCCGGCCAGCACGCCCGTCAGCATCGGTGGCAACGGCGACCCCGACCTGCGCGGCGCGTCGGAGGCGGCGGCCGCGGCGTTCGCCCGCGCAGTCGGTGGCGACGCCGCTTCGTGTTGCATCCCCGCCGCCATGCGCGCCAGGTCGACCTCCTTGAAGCTTGGCTCCAGCGCGCGGATGCGCTCGAGCAGGGGCGGATGGGTGGCGAACAGCGCGTTGAAACCGCCGGCCTCGCCGAACAGCATGTGCGCCACTTCCTGCTTGTTGGCCACCTGCAGGGCGGAGCCTTCGACGTCGATCGCGATCTTCTTCAGCGCACCGGCGAGACCGTGGGTCTGGCGGGTGAACTGCACGGCCGAGGCGTCCGCCAATGCTTCGCGCGAGCGCGCCACCGCGGCCTGGATCAGGCGCGCGAAGAAGTGACCGAGGTAGCCGACCACCATCAGCGCTGCGCCGATCAGCAACAGCTGGCTGCCGCCGCGACGACTGCCGCGGCCGCCGAACTGCAGCAGCTTGCGCCCCGCCACCGCCAGCACCAGGATGCCGAACAGCAGGCCCATCAGGCGGATGTTGAGCCGCATGTCGCCATTCAGCACATGGCTGAACTCGTGCGCGATCACGCCCTGCAGCTCGTCGCGGCTGAGCTTGTCCAGGCAACCCCGGGTCACGCACACCGCCGCATCGGAGCTCGAGTAGCCGGCGGCGAAGGCGTTGATGCCCGGCTCATCGGCCATCAGGTAGATGTCCGGCACCGGCACGCCCGACGCGATGGCGACTTCCTCGATCACGTTGCGCAGCCGGCGCAG
The DNA here is from genome assembly GCA_024711345.1 of Rhodanobacter sp. Lineage (GTDB taxonomy): Bacteria > Pseudomonadota > Gammaproteobacteria > Xanthomonadales > Rhodanobacteraceae > Rhodanobacter. The sequence goes on from JANJTA010000013.1 coordinate 44,425, forward strand.
CGACGGGTCGCCGGTATCCGGCGGCACCGCCACCGCACCGACGCTCTCGGCCACGGCCTTGCCGCCGGCGGACAGGCTCCTGATGCGGAACAGCGAGGCGAGTCCGATCCCGCCAATCACCGCAACGCTGCTGACCAGCAGCAGCGGCAGGTTCGACGCGGTCGGCTCGCCGTCGCCCGAGTGGTGGCCCACCGCGAGCCATACCACCGCGTCGATCGCCGCCACGATCGCCACCACCGCCAGCGCGAACAGCACCACCAGTCGCCGGCTGCTGCTGCGCACGCGCGCCTGTTGCGCAAAGAAATCCATGCAAGCTCCCGCAGTGCGCCACGACGTGCGGCGCGGCGGCGATCAGCCGAAGGAAACCTTCGGCGCCTCGCGCACGGCCGGGTTGTCGATCGCGAGCGGCTCGGCCGCGGCAAAGCCGAAGCCGTTCGCCACGAACGAGGCGGGAAAGACCTCGCGCTTGTTGTTGTAGGTCAACACCGAATCGTTATAGGCCTGCCGCGCGAACGCCACCCGGTTTTCCGTGGAGGTCAGCTCCTCGGAGAGCTGCATCATGGTCTGGTTCGCCTTGAGGTCGGGGTACGCTTCCTGCAGCGCGAACAAATGCCCCAGGGTCTGGGTCAAGGCGTTCTCGTTGCTGGCCAGCTGCTGCATCGCGGACGGGTCGCCCGGCTTGGCCTTCGCGCCGGCCAGCCCGCTGACCGCCGCGTTGCGCGCCTGCACCACCGCCTCGAGCGTGCCGCGCTCGTGCGCCAGGTAGCCTTTGGCGGTCTCCACCAGGTTCGGAATCAGGTCGTGGCGACGCGTGAGCTGCACGTCGATCTGCGCAAACGCGTTCTTGAACGCATTGCGCGAAGTGACCAGTCCGTTGTAGATCGCCACGAAGTACAAGACAATCAGAATGATGATCGTCAGAAAAATGATCAGGCCCATCGTCACGCTCCCCCTCCGAAGGCGCATCCCCAAGCGCCGGAACCACGTCAGAATACCATGCAGTTTCAGAACATCTTCCTGCTGATCGCCGCGGCGCTGGGGCTGGCTTGCACGCCACTGCGAGCTGCCGCATCGCTCGCCCCGCCGGCATCCGCCGCGCTGTCGACCAGCGTCGGCAATGCGCCGCAAAAGCTGCCGGCGGCGCGCGTCAAACAGACGCTCGCGGACTACCAGCACTGGCTGAACCGCCTCGCCCAGCGCGATGCCGTGGCCGGCCTGGCCACGGCGGTGGTGATCGACGACAAGGTGGTGTTCGAAGGCACCGTCGGCTATGCCGATGCCGCCACCAAGCAGCCGATCAAGCCGGACACCGTGTTTCGCCTCGCCTCGCTGTCCAAGGCGTTCGCCACCGCCATTGCCGGCCTGCTGGTCGACGACGGCAAGCTCGACTGGGACACCAAGCTGGTCGACGTGCTGCCGTACTTCAAGCTGAAGGACATGCAGGCCGCCTCGCAGGCCACCGTCGGCGACATCCTGGGGCAACGGCTGGGCCTGCCGCGCAACACCTACGACAACATGCTGGAAGGCGACACTTCGTACGAAGAGCTGGTGCGCAAGCTGGACGAGGTCAGCATGGTCTGCGGCGTGGGCCAATGCTACGGCTACCAGAATGTCGCCTTCAGCATGATCGGCGACGTGGTGCTCGCGCGCACCGGCGACTTCTTCTATCGCCAGGTGGACAAGCGCATCTTCTACCCGCTGGGCATGACCACAGCCAGCTACGGCCGCGCCGCGCTGGAATCGAGCAAGAGCTGGGCACGCCCACACCGCGCCACCAGCCGGGGCTGGGCACCGTTCGATCCGAACGAAACCTACTACCGGGTGGCGCCGGCGGCCGGCGTCAACGCCAGCCTGCGCGACATGGAGAAATGGCTGATCGCGCAGATGGGCGGTCGCCCGGACGTGTTGCCCACCGCGCTGCTGGACACGCTGCACAAGCCCGGCGTCGCCACCCCCAGCGAACTGCACGCCACGCCCTGGCGCCGCGAGCGGCTGAGCGGCGCGTACTACGGGCTCGGCTGGCGGGTGTACGACTACGGCGGCGAAACGCTGATCTACCACGCCGGCGCCGTCGCCGGCTACCGCACCATGATCGGCTTCTTCCCGAAGTACCGCGTCGGCGTGGTCACCCTGTGGAACTCCACCGGCCCCACGCCAAGCGGGCTGATGCCGATGGTGTTCGACGACCTGCTGGGCCTGCCGCACGTGGACTGGGCCAATCTCGACGGGGCCGCCAAGCCGGTGGCGCAACCGCGTCCAAAGGCAAAGGCCAAGGCCAAGGCCAAAGCGAAACCCCGCGTGCATCGTCGCACGCCGCGGCAGCGCTGAACCGCTGGCCTGGAAACGAAAGGCGGCGCATGCGAAACATGCGCCGCCCGTCCTGCCGCACTTGCGCCGCGATCAGAGCTTGAACTCGATCCGCTGCTGCTTGACGCTGGAAACCGCCACGCCATCCTTCATCGCCGGATTGAAGCGGTAACGCTCCACCGCGTCGACCGCGGCGCGGTCGAAGACATGCCGCGGCTGCGACTCGACCACCTTCACGTCGCTGGTCGTGCCGTCGGGATCGACCGTGAACGACACCACCACCCAGCCTTCCTGGCGGGCGCGCATCGCGGCCGTGGGGTAGCGTGCGGGGGCGCCCTTTACCAGTACCGCCGCCACGGTCGCGGCAGCTGCATTGCCACCGCCGTCCGCCGCCGCGGTAGCGGTACCGCCACCGGCCGCCGGCGTCGCACCGGACTGCTGCGCCGTGCGCGACTGCTCCGCCTTCTGCTGCGCGGCCAGCTGGGCCTTCTGCTGCTCGGCCAGCTGATCCGCCGCCTGCTTCTCCGCCGCGGCCTTCTGGGCGGCCAACTGCGCGGCCTTCTCCTGCTCGCTCGCCAGCTGCTGCTGCTTGTCCAGCGTCTTGCGCTGGGCGTCCAGCTTGGAACGCAGGATGGTCAGCGTGAAGTTGGCCGGATCGGCCTTCGCCAGCAGCTCGATCTGGCGTTGCGCCTCGCCGAGGTCACGCGAGTTGATCGCCTGCTCGGCGGAGCTGGCCGCGAACGGGAACGTCTCGCGCAACGCGTCGGAAGCCACCTTGTTGCCGGGGTCCTTTTCCAGCACGCGCAGGTAGAACTCGAAGGCGTTGTTGCCGGTCGGCGCCAGGTAGCGCTGCTCGTTCATGGCGGTACGCGCCTCGGCCAGCAGCTGATTCAGATCCATCGCCGCCACGTTGGCCGGCGGCGGCGCCGCCCGTGTCGCGGTGGAAACCGGCGTGGACGGATGACCGCCCGCATCGGCCATGATCAGGTCCTGATGCGGCTTGATGATAAGGAACCACGCGCCCACGGCGAGCAGGGCAAAAATGGCGAGGATGGCAATGACCAGCGGCCGAACGGCCCCGCGCGCATGCCGGCGCGTATCGAGTATGTATCGGGTATCCATGGTCTCTCACTGAGTATCGACAGATGCCCGCGCTTTTTCCCCCTGTCCATCCAGGAGCGGCGAATCCCCGGATTCGCCGCGGCGCGGATATGCAGAAGGTAACTCCAACGGGGCGGTACGGCAAATCACGCGCGCGGTCACGGCAGCGGCCGGAAATCCGCTTCGGGCAAGCGTTGCCGGAGGCATCGCCGGCGGCACAGGCGAGGCGGCCGCGCAGGGGAAAAGCGGGGGCACGGTCGGGGCAGGCGAAATTTTCCGGCCCCTGAAACGAAGCGTCCCGGCCAGGCCGGGACGAAGGCTTCTCGAAGTACTCTCCCCGCGCTGGGCACCGCGGGGAGAGAAGTCGATGGCTAATCTTATTGTGGGTGTCGCGTGTCGCCTTACTTCTTCGCTTTGGTCTTCGCAGTCTTGGTGGCCTTCACCACCTTGGCCGGTGCAGCTTTCTTGGCGGCGGCCTTCTTCGGCGCAGCCTTCTTCGCGACCTTCTTCACCGCGGCCTTCTTGGCGGCCGCCGGTTTCTTGGCGGCGGCTTTCTTGGCCGGCTTCTTGGCGGCAGCCTTCTTGGCGGCCGGCTTCTTGGCAACCGGCTTCTTGGCGGCGGCCTTCTTCACGGCGGGTTTCTTGGCGGCGGCCTTCTTGGCGGCCGGTTTCTTTGCAGCGGATTTCTTGGCAGTGGCCATGGTTCGTCTCAGCTCCTCATCAGTTGGCAGTGGTTGCCCAGTAAAAGCGTGCAGGAACGCCTCGACCAACACATCGCTGTTGGTGGCGTGCCGAAGGTTGTTCACTTGGCGGTGGGTGCGCAAATCGGAAAGCCGCCGCAGCACATGCAGCGGAATCGAGACAGTGATCTTGCGTACTGCGTTGGCCTTTTCACCGTGCTCGACATACGGCTTGATGTACTTCGTTGTCGCCATGAAAACCCATTCCCCGTGATCTGTTGCGAAAGCTATCCCCGAAGATTTCGGCTGTCAATTGATTTTAGTCATCAAATCAACCCCGTTCCAACCGCCCCAAATCGGCCCCAGGCCTTCCGCAACAAGGCTTTCGGGGCATTATCGGCATTAATCAAATAGACGTCTGGACGTCCATAATATTTCCTTCCTTAAATACGCCTTACTCCTGAAACCGTTGGTACACAACGATTTCAAGGCCAATAGCCGCAACGCTCACTGAAACGACCATCGAACGAAGCCTGCGGCACGAAGCGTTTTCCGGGTCGCCGACAGGTTGCTCGCAGATGAACGGAACACGACCGGAACGGGCCCGATTCGCGTCCTGGCCAGGCGAAAAAAATTTCCCGCGGCCGCCCCGTCCGGACCCTGGCGAGGCGAATGGAAGGCGTGGCGTCGGTCGCGGCGACCTCGCGCCGGATGAGCGCGCGAAGTGATCGCTGACAGCGCTGCGTCGACTAGATGCGCCTGCGCAACACCCGTCGCGCGCACCTCGCGCGCAGCGATCACCGCGGCAAAAACGACGCCGGCCGCACAGGGCGGCCGGCAGGGTGAAGCATGATCGCGCGCGACTTCAGTGGTCTTCGTTCTCGACCAGTTCCTGGTAGTCGTTGGCGTCGAGCAATTCGCCGAGCTCGGCGCGATCGCTGGGGCGCACCAGGAAGATCCAGCCTTCGCCGAAGGCGTCTTCGTTGATGGTCTCGGGCTTGTCGTTGAGCAGCTCGTTGACCGCGACCACCTCGCCGGACACCGGCGAGTAGATGTCCGAGGCGGCCTTCACCGATTCCACCACGGCGGCGCCGCTGCCCGCCTTCACGGCGGAGCCGACTTCCGGCAGCTCGACGTAGACCAGGTCGCCGAGCTGGTCCTGCGCGTGGTCGGAGATGCCCACCCGGACCAGGCCGTCGTCTTCGGCGCGGGCCCACTCGTGGGACTTGAGGAATTTCAGATCGCCGGGAATCTCGCTCATGATCGGGGTCCAGTCATTGGGTTGGGTCGGGTTGCCGGCGGTGATTCTAGCCATATCCGCCGTTGGAAAAACGTGTCGCGCAAGGTATCGCTCAGATCCCTTCGCAGGGCTTGCCGTCACGCACGAACGGGTATTTCACCAGCCGCACCGGCATTTCGCGGCCGCGGATGTCCACGCGGATCGCGCCCGGTTCGCCGGCGGGGATGCGCGCGAACGCCACCGCCTTGTCGAGGGTCGGGGCGAAGCTGCCGGAAAGGATCTCGCCCTCGCCGTTGGCGGTGAGCACCTTCTGGCCGTGGCGCAGCACGCCCTTCTCGTCCAGCACCAGGCCGACCATCACGCGCGGCACGCCGGCGGCCTTCTGCGCCTCCAGCGCGGCGCGACCGATGAAGTCGCGGCCTTCGTCCAGCGCGATGGTCCAGCCGAGGTTGGCTTCCCACGGTGACACGTTCTCGTCCATGTCCTGGCCGTACAGGTTCATGCCGGCTTCCAGCCGCAGCGTGTCGCGCGCACCGAGGCCGGCCGGCTTCACGCCGGCGGCGGCCAGCGCCTCCCACAGCGCGACGGCATGTTCGGCCGGCACCATGATCTCGAAGCCGTCCTCGCCGGTATAGCCGGTGCGCGCCACGAACAGCGGCATGCCGTGCGGCCCCTGCGCCGCGGCGGCGGCGAACTTGCCCAGCTTCTCGATGCGCGGGCGGTCCACCTCGTGCAGCAGGCCGAGCACCCTGGCGCGCGCATGCGGGCCCTGCACCGCGATCATGGCGAACTCGGGGCGTTCCTTCACGTCGACGCCGAAGGCCTGTGCCTGCTTTTCGATCCAGGCCAGGTCCTTGGCCCGGGTGGCGGCGTTCACCACCAGGCGGTAGAACTCGTCGCCAAGGAAGTACACGATCAGGTCGTCGATCACCCCGCCGCGCTCGTTGAGCATGCACGAGTAAAGCGCCTTGCCGTGCACCTTCAGCTTGTCCACGCTGTTGGCCAGCAGATGGCGCAGGAAATCCTTCGTGCGCGCGCCGTGCAGGTCGATCACCGTCATGTGCGAGACGTCGAACATGCCGGCGTCGCGGCGCACCGCGTGGTGCTCCTCGATCTGCGAGCCGTAGTTGATCGGCATGTCCCAGCCGCCGAAGTCGACCATGCGCGCGCCGAGCGCGCGGTGGGTGGCGTTGAGTACGGTCTTCTCGGTCATCGCGGGGCGCCTTGCGGGGGGAAGTCCCGCATTATCGCCGCCGGCACCGGGCAATCCAAGCCGGGCGCGGCCGTTGGCCGCGGCGCGTCAGTCGTCTGTGCCGCCGTCCAGCATGGCCAGCACCCGCGCCACCACCTGCTCGGCGAGCTGCTCGGCGCGCTGGCCGCCGCTCAGCAGGTGAATCTCCGGCGCCTCGGGCCGTTCGTACGGCGCGTCGATGCCGGTGAAGTTGCGGATCGCGCCAGCGCGCGCCTTGCGGTACAGGCCCTTCGGGTCGCGCCGCTCGCACTCCTCCAGCGGCGCGTCCACGAACACTTCCATGAACTCCGCCGCGGCGAACAGCTCGCGCGCCGAGCGCCGCTCGCTGCGGTACGGCGAGATTGCGCTGACCAGCACGATCAGCCCGGCGTCCACCATCAGGTGCGCCACCTCGGCGATGCGGCGGATGTTCTCCACGCGGTCCTGCGGCGTGAAGCCCAGGTCCCGGTTGAGGCCGTGGCGCACGTTGTCGCCGTCGAGCAGGTAGGTGTGGCAGCCCAGCGCGTGCAGGCGACGCTCGACCAGGTTCGCGATGGTGGACTTGCCGGCGCCGGACAGCCCGGTGAACCACAGGCACAGCGGCTGCTGGCCCTTGCTGGAGGCGCGCACGCCCTTGTCGATGTCCACGTGCTGCCAGTGCACGTTGGCCGAGCGGCCCAGCGCAAAATCCAGCATGCCGCAGGCCACGGTGGCGTTGCTCTGGCGGTCGATCAGGATGAAGCCGCCGAGCATGCGGTTGTCCGCGTACGCCTCGAACGCGACCTCCTCGTCCAGGCCCAGCGTGCAGTAGCCCACCTCGTTGAGCAGCAGCTGCCGCGCGGCGAGCTTGGCCTGGCTGTTGACGTCCACCTTGTGCTTGATCGACATCACCCGCGCGTTGACGGTGCGCGTGCCGAGCTTCAGCCAGTAGGCGCGGTTCGGCAGCAGCGCGTTGTCGCCCAGCCACAGCAGGTGGCAGGCGAACTGATCGGCCACCGGCGCGGGGCGCAGCGCGTCGGCGATCACGTCGCCGCGGCTCGCGTCGATCTCGCGGTCCAGGCACAGCGTCACCGCCTGACCGTCGCCGGCGCTGTCGAGGTCGCCGTCGGCGGTGACGATGCGCGCGATGCGAGCGCGCTGTACGCCCGGCTGCACCAGCACCTCGTCGCCCTTCGCCACGCGGCCGCCGCAGATGGTGCCGGCGTAGCCGCGGAAGCTCTGGTCAGGCCGGTTCACCCATTGCACCGGCATGCGGAAATCGCCGGCACGCCGCGGCGCGACGTCGGCCGCCTCCAGCAGTTCGAGCAGGCTGGGGCCGGTATACCAGGGCATCCGCGCCGAACGCGTGCCCACGTTGTCACCGTCCGGTGCCACCACCGGCAGGCACGTCACCTCGGCGATGCCCAGCGTCTGCGCCAGCGCCCGGTAGGCGTCGGTGATGTCGCGGTAGACCGCCTCGTCGCAGCCGACCAGGTCCATCTTGTTCACCGCCAGCACCACCTGGCGGATGCCCAGCAGCGCACATATATATGTATGGCGGCGCGTCTGCGGCAGCAGGCCCTTGCGCGCGTCCACCAGCACCACCGCCAGCTCGGCATTGGAGGCGCCGGTGGCCATGTTGCGGGTGTACTGCTCGTGGCCGGGGCAGTCGGCCACGATGAAGCTGCGCCGCGCGGTATGGAAGTAGCGGTACGCGACGTCGATGGTGATGCCCTGCTCGCGCTCGGCGTCCAGGCCGTCGGTGAGCAGGGCGAAGTCCAGCGCATCGCCGGCGTCGGCGTGCAGCCGGCGGCTGTCGCGCGCCAGCGCGGCGAGCTGATCCTCCGGCACCGTGCCGGCGTCGTACAGCAGGCGGCCGAGCAAGGTGCTCTTGCCGTCGTCCACGCTGCCGCAGGTGATGAAACGCAGCAGGCCGCGACCGGGGGTGGCGGTAGCCGTAGTGGGGGTGGCGGCCATCAGAAGTAGCCCTCCTGCTTCTTGCGCTCCATCGAGGCGCTGGGGTCGTGGTCGATCACCCGACCCTGCCGTTCCGAGCTGCGCGAGTCGGCCATCTCGGCGATGATCTCGTCCAGCGTGGCGGCGGACGATTCCACCGCGCCAGTGAGCGGGTAGCAACCCAGCGTGCGGAAACGCACCAGGCGTGTTTCCACCGCCTCGCCCTCGCGCAGGGTGAAGCGCTCGTCGTCCACCATGATCAGTGCGCCGTCGCGCGCTACCACCGGGCGCGGCGCGGCGAAGTACAGCGGTACCACCGGGATGCCTTCGCGGCGGATGTACAGCCACACGTCCATCTCGGTCCAGTTGGACAGCGGAAACACCCGCACGCTCTCGCCCTGGCGGATCTGCGTGTTCCAGGTGTGCCAGAACTCCGGGCGCTGGCGCTTCGGATCCCAGCGGTGCTGGCCGTTGCGGAACGAGAACACGCGCTCCTTCGCGCGCGACTTCTCCTCGTCGCGGCGCGCGCCGCCGATCGCCGCGTCGAAGCCGTACTGGTCCAGCGCCTGCTTCAGCGCCTGGGTCTTCATCACGTCGGTGTGCACGGTGGCACCGTGGGTCAACGGCGAGATGCCCTGGCGCACGCCGTCCTGGTTGATGTGCACCAGCACCTGCACGTCGCCGGCCGCCGCCACCCGCTCGCGGAACGCGATCATCTCGCGGAATTTCCAGGTGGTGTCCACGTGCAGCAGCGGCAGTGGCGGCTTGGCCGGGAAGAACGCCTTGCGCAGCAGGTGCAGCAGCACCGAGGAATCCTTGCCGATCGAATACAGCATCACCGGGTGGCGGAAGCTGGCCGCCACCTCGCGGAAGATGTGGATGCTTTCCGCCTCCAGTTCGTCCAGATGCGAAAGCGCCGACACGTTGCCTGTACTCATGCGCGAAACCCGGATTGCCTTGCGCGGGCGCGCCATCGCGCACCGCTTATCCGCGCCATGTTACGCGATCACCGCCGGGGTTCCGAAATGACCTTGCCCGGCGCGCGCCGCAACGCGGGGCATATGGGGAGCGAATTCACCCTCCCCTGCGCGCCGGAGAGGGTGACTTGGCGCCGCGTCAGGCGATGGCGGGGTAGACCGGATCGGCATCCAGCGTGGCCGCGCACACCGCGGCCAGTTCCAGCAGGCGCAGGTCCGAGCCGCGGGCGCCGACCAGCTGCAGGCCGATCGGCATGCCATTGGGCAGCGTGCCCATCGGCAGGCTCACCGCGGGGCAGCCGGCGAGGCTGGCGAAGCTGGTGAGATCGGCCTGCGAATCGGGCACCGGGCCATCCAGCGGGAACGCACCCTGCGGCGTGGTGGGCAGCACCAGCACGTCGACCTGGGCGAACAGCCGGCGCATCTTCAGCGTGGCCGCGTCGAGCACGCGGTCGGCCATCGCGTAGTCGGCCGCGCTCTTGCCGGCGGCGTAGCCGAGCAGGCGACGGAAGTGTTCCGATACCGGGCGCCCGGTATCGGCCAGGTCCGCGGCAAAGGTGCCGAGCATCTCCGCCTCCATCAGCAGCAGGCCGGCGCGGCGGGTGCGCGCGAAATCCCAGTCGGCGAAGTCGACCGTGCGGCGATCGCCCAGCGCATGCGGCAACTTCGCCAGCGCCGCCTCGAACGCCTCGATCACCTCCGGCTGCACGCCGACCGCGGCCAGATCGGGGATCAGCCCCGCGCGCAGGTTGCCCGGCTCCCAGTCCGGCAGTGCGAACGCGACCCGACGCCGGCGCGAGCGCGCGTCGTCGGCGTCGTAGCCGGCCAGCACCTGCAGCAGCACGGTGAGGTCGTCGGCGCTGCGCGCCAAGAGGCCCACCGCATCGAGCCGGCGCGCTGCCGGCACCAGGCCGCGCGCGGAGATCTCGCCGTGGGTGGGCTTGAGCGCGTACACGCCGCAATAACTGGCCGGAATGCGGATCGAGCCCAGGCTGTCCGAACCCACCGCGGCCGCGGCCAGGCCCGCGGCCACCGCCGCCGCCGCGCCGCCGGAGGAACCGCCGGCGGTGTAGCCGTGACGGTACGGGTTGTGGGTGGCGCCGAAGTGCGGGTTGTTGGTGACCGCGCCCAGCGCGCCTTCGTCCATGTTGGTCTTGCCCAGCAGCACCGCGCCGGACGCGCGCAGCCGCGCCACCACGTGCGCGTCCTCCCGCACCGGCTTGCCGCGGCCGGGCAGGCCGACGCGGGTAGGCCAGCCGGCAATGTCGAAGTTGTCCTTCAGCGCGATCGGAATGCCGTCCAGTCGACCGATCACGCCGTCGCGGCGGCGCCGCTCGGCCAGCTCCGCCTGATCCTGCAGCAGGCCCGAGCGCTGGTCGACGTAGGCGTGCAATTGCGGATCGATCCGCTCGATCGCCTGCTGGTAGACGTCGGCCAGCGCCTGCGGTTGCACGCGCCCCACTGCCAGCCAGTGCAGCAACTGGCACAGCGAGGCGCGACGCAGGTCGAGGTCGGCGATCGGCGGCATGGAATTCATGAACGCTCCCTTGGTTTGGCCCGATTATCACCGCCTCCGGTGAAGCGATTGCAAGCCGTGGCGCAGCACGCGTTGCCGCACGACGCGCGAAAACGGACAATGGCGGCTTCACCCATACCTGCGCGCACGGCGCACGCCTGCGCCGCCACCGAGCTTCAGGGAGTCCGCCATGAGCGAACGCGAAACCATGGAATACGACGTCGTCGTGGTCGGTGCCGGCCCGGCCGGCCTGTCGTTCGCGATCCGCCTGAAGCAGATCACGCCCGACACCAGCGTGTGCGTGATCGAGAAGTCGTCGACCATCGGCGCGCAGATCCTCTCCGGCGCGGTGATCGAGCCGCAGCCGCTGGACGCGCTGCTGCCCGGCTGGCGCGACAACCCGCCGCCGATCTGCGTGCCCGCCGGCGAGGACGAGTTCTGGCTGCTGTCGAAAACCGGCGGGCGCCGGATGCTGGTGCCGCCGGGCATGAAGAACCATGGCAACTTCATCGTCTCGCTGGGCGCGATGTGCGCGTGGCTGGCGCCGCAGGCCGAGGCGCTGGGCGTGGACGTGTTCCCCGGCTTCGCCGCCGCCGACAACATCTATGACGAGCACGGCGCGGTCGCCGGCGTGCGCATCGGCGACATGGGCGTGGCGAAGGACGGCTCGCACAAGGCCGGCTACACCCAGGGCATCGACATCAAGGCCAAGGTCACCGTGCTGGCTGAAGGCGCGCGCGGCAGCCTGACCAAGCAGCTGATCAAGCGCTACGCGCTGGACAAGGACAGCGATCCGCAGGGCTACTCGATCGGCATCAAGGAGCTGTGGCAGCTGCCGCCCGGCCGCGTCACCCCCGGCAAGATCGTGCACAGCTTCGGCTGGCCGGCCGATACGCATACCTACGGCGGCAGCTTCATGTACCACCTGGACCAGGACCGCATCGCGCTCGGCTACGTCAGCGGGCTCGACTACAGCGACCCGAAGTACCAGCCGTGGGAAGCGTTCCAGCAATGGAAGAACCACCCGATGAACCTACCGCTGCTGGAAGGCGGCAGCATCCTTTCCGCCGGCGCGCGCGCGATCGTCACCGGTGGCTGGCAGTCGCTGCCCAAGTGCGAGATGCCCGGCGCGCTGCTGATCGGCGACACCGCGGGCCTGCTCAACGTGCCCAAGGTGAAAGGCACCCACCAGGCGATCCGCAGCGGCATGCTCGCCGCCGAGCACCTCGCCGCCAACGGCCTCGACGCCACCGGCTTCGACGCGAAGCTGCGCGGCTCGGCGGCGATGGCCGAGCTGCGGAAGGTGCGCAACATCAAGCCGGCGTTCAAGAAGGGCCTGTGGTTCGGCATGCTCAACGCCGCCTGGGAAACCGTCACCGGCGGGCTGTCGCCGTGGACGCTGAAGAACAAGCCCGACTGGTCCAGCCTGCACAAGCTCGGCGAGTACGAGGAGCCGAAGCGCGACTACGTGCAGCGCACGCTGCCGCCGCGCGACCGCCTGGCCGGCGTCTACTTCGCCGCCACCGAGCACGACGAGGACCAGCCGGTGCACCTGCACGTGGCCGACACCGACATCTGCGCCACCCGCTGCGTCGAGGAATACGACAACCCCTGCACCCGCTTCTGCCCGGCCAACGTCTACGAGATGGTGCCCGACGAAAGCGCCCCGCACGGCAAGCGCCTGCAGGTCAACGCCGCCAACTGCGTGCACTGCAAGACCTGCGACATCAAGGACCCGTACGAAATCATCACCTGGGTGACGCCGGAGGGTGGTTCGGGGCCGAATTATCAGAATCTGTAGGCCGCTGTAGCCCCGTACTCAACCGCGCGCGGACAACTCGTCCGGGCACGCCCCGCGCCGCCCCCACAAGCCGTCTCGCAGGCCACGCAGCATATAGCGCAGGTTGCGCAGACGCGGACCGACCAGTACGCCGAACAGGAACAGCTTGGCCAGCACGCGTGGCAAATCCTGCGCAATCCATGTCCGCGGCGTATGCGGCAATCGGTACAGCAGCAGGCGATTGCGCATCATGTAGTACAGCCGAGGCGGACCATGCACCACGATCTGCCCACGACCGAACGGCAGCGTACGACGAGCGTCACCGAGACGATGGTGCATCGTCGCCGCGCACACGCCATGCAGCGTGTAACCCCTAGCCCTTGCGCGAAAACCCCATTCCAGATCCACATTGTCGATGAACAACCCCGCATCCATCGGGCCAACCTCGTCGAGCACGGCCAGCGGGATCAGCGCTCCGGAACTGATCAGGAAATCGCATGGAATGGATTGCGTATCGGTGTCGCACCACAGTTTGCGGTTCAACGGGAAGGCAACCCGCACGAAGGGCGCATCACGATGTTCGCGCAGGTCCTGGAAGCGCGGCCCCACCGCGGCCACCATGCCTGCCACGGACAGCGTCCGCCACGCCTGCAGCAAGGCGGCCACCATGCCAGCATCGGGCTCGCTGTCCTGATCCAGCAGCAGCACATGGCGAAAGTCGTGCGCACGCGCCCAGTCGATGCCAACGTTCTGCGCCGCAGCCAGCCCGATATTGCGCGGCTGGCCCAACAGCGCCCCGCCATGGCCCGCCAACAGTTCGCCAATGGCCGCTTGCCAGCTGCCAGCGCTGGCGTTGTCGACCAGCACCACGGCGCCGACCTGCGGCATCATCCGCCCGACCAGATCGGCGATCGCCACCGGATCGGGCTGATAGCTCACGATCACCGCGCAGGTGTCGCTGGCGGAAGTCTCAGTCATGCCTCAGCAAGTCCCGCAACATCGAGCGGCCGCCAGTGCCGTAGCGACGATAACAACCGTTGCGCGCCTCCCGCATGATTGCCGGCAAGCGCCGCAGCCGCGGCAGGCGGCCGATCGCCACACGCCGATCGAAATGGCTGGACTTGTGGCGTACCTGCGCCGCACGTTCGGCGCTGCCGCGAAATTCGTCCCGGGACAGGAATGCCTCCAGTCGCCGCAGGCGCAGCGCCTCGTCGGACAGCAGGCGACCACGCGGAAGCAGCAGATCCTGCCACTTCATCGCCAGCGTGCGCCTGCGCATGCCGATCTGGTTGGCGCCATGCTGGCGGTAGTCGATCAGCGGCTCGTCGATGAAGTCGACTCGACCAATCGCCGCCGCCACCGCGGTCAGCCATTCGTCGTGGATCCAGCCCGTTTCCACCGGCAGCGCCAGGTCGATCAGGCTGCTTCGCAATGCCGCAGTGGCGCCGGTCACGAAACTGCGCCGCAGAACCACTTCAAACGCATGGCCGTCTTGAATTGCCTGCTTTTCCTGCGGCGTCATCTGCAGTGCCTCGAACAGCGAACACTGAAGCGAGTCGCCCTGCGCGTCCACCAGCCGCGCGTCACTGTGCAGCAGCAACAGCGAGGGATCCTGCTCGAACCGGTCGGCCATCCGAGCCAGCTTGTCGGCACGCCACACATCATCCTGGTCGCAGAGGAACAGCAACTCGCCCTCGGCTGCGCGCAGGCCCGCGGAGAAATTGCCGACATAACCGAGGTTTTCCCGGTTGCGCCGAAACTGCACTGCGATGCCAGCCTCACGCGCCCGCTGCGCGAATGCCAGCAGCATGTCCACGCTGGCATCGGTCGAACCGTCGTCGCCGATCACGACCTCGTCGGGCAGGCGCGTCTGCGCCAGCAGGCTGTCCAGCTGCGGCCGCAGGTAGGCAGAGCCATTGTAGGTGCACAGCACGATGGAAAGGCGAGGTCGCGTCATGATCACTTGTTGTCGCGGGCGCCCCTGCTCAAGTCGGGTGACCATGGGGACGCCATCAATGCCGCCACATGCCGGCCGACTCGGCATCGCGGCATCATACCGGAATGGACAGCCGCGCCCGCGGCTTCACCCCAACCAGTGCAGCCAATCCGCTCGGCTTCGTCGCAGCGAAGTCTACGCTGCACCCTTATTTATGCGATGCAGCGGTTGATCGCTGCGACTCATCAGTAACGTGGCCGCTGATGCCAGCGCCAAGCACTCTCGACGATCGCGGCCACATCGGTGAATACAGGCACCCAGCCCAACAAATTACGCGCCTTGCCGCTGGAAGCCACCAATACCGGCGGGTCACCGGCACGACGCGGCGCACGCTCAAAGGTGATGTCCACACCCGTCACGCATCGTGCTGCCTCGATCACCTCCAGCACGGTGAAACCCTGTCCATTACCTAGGTTGAAAACGTGCGCGCCATCATGGTCGGCCATGAATTCGATACCTTTCAGGTGCGCCGAGGCCAGATCATTGACGTGGATATAGTCGCGCACACATGTGCCATCACGCGTGACGTAATCGTCACCAAACACCTTCAGTGTCGCGCCGCCACCCAACGCAGCGCGCAGCACATTCGGAATTAGATGGGTTTCCGGTTCATGGGATTCACCGACCTCACCCGACAAGTCGGCGCCAGCTGCATTGAAGTAACGCAGGGTCACCGAACGCAATCCATAGGCATGTGCGGCATCGGCAAGAATCCGCTCGACCATCAACTTGCTGGCGCCATAAGGATTGATCGGACGGGTCGGGTGGTTTTCGTCAATCAACTCAGTTTCGGGATTGCCAAACACCGCGGCCGTGGATGAAAACACCAGCTTTGCTACACCCGCAACACGCATCGCCTGCAACAAATTGAGTGTGCCTGCCACATTGTTCCGGTAGTAGAGATACGGTTCGTTCATCGACACGCCGACCAGCGACAACGCACAGAAATGCATCACCGCATCGAAGCGATGGGACGCAAACAACGACGCCAGCGACGCCGGATCGAGTAGATCGCCCACCACCAACGTTGCAGCGTCTGCCGCCTCGCGATGGCCGGTGGAGAGGTTGTCAAACACCACCACCTCATGCCCGTATGCGGCAAGATGGCGCACCATATGTGAGCCTATGTAACCCGCACCCCCACAAACCAGAACTTTCATGTCCGCTTCCTTGAGTCCTTGGCGGGAGCGATGCCCGCCATCACCGTCCGCAGCCGGATGGGCATCGGGTTAGAATAAAGGTTTGCATGAGAATTCACAGCGCCTCAGGCGCCAGATACAAGGAATCGCAGATGAAAATTCTGATCGGCTACAAGCGCGTCGTGGACTACAACGTGCGCATCCAGGTCAAGCCCGACGGCAGCGGCGTGGTCACTGACGGCGTCAAGCTGTCCGCCAACCCGTTCGACGACATTGCGCTGGAAGAGGCACTGCGCCTGCGCGAGAAAGGTGTCGCCGAGGAAGTGATCGTGGTCGGCATCGGCCCGGCCGATCTCACCGCGCACCTGCGCAACGGCCTGGCGATGGGCGCGAACCGCGCCATCCACGTGGTCACCGCCGACGCCGTGCAGCCGCTGACCGCCGCCCGCGTCTTCCTCAAGCTGATCGAGAAGGAGCAGCCGGGCCTGGTGATCCTGGGCAAGCAGGCGATCGACGACGACGCCAACCAGACCGGCCAGATGCTCGCCGCGCTGTGGGACCGCCCGCAGGCCACCTTCGCCAGCAAAGTGGAGATCGCCGACGGCAAGGCTACCGTGACGCGCGAAGTCGATGCGGGCCTGGAGGTGATCGAGGCGGAACTCCCGGCGGTGATCACCACCGACCTGCGCCTCAACGAGCCGCGCTTCATCAAGCTGCCCGACATCATGAAGGCGAAGTCCAAGCCGATCGACACGATCGAGTTCGGCTCGCTGGGTGTCGAAGCGAACGATCATCTGAAGACCACGCACTACGCCGCGCCGGCCAAGCGCAGCAAGGGCGTGATGGTGAAGGACGCGGCCGAGCTGGTCGCCGCGCTGAAGCAGAAGGGGCTGCTGTAAACACCTCATTCATTCCCTCTCCCTTCGGGAGAGGGTGGCCGCAGGCCGGGTGAGGGTACGGGCGAAGCGAAGTACTCACGCACCACCGGACCCTCACCCCAACCCCTCTCCCGCAGGGAGAGGGGCTCAAGAGAGAGACAACGCCATGAGCAAGATCCTGGTCATCGCCGAACACCTCGGCGGCAAACTCAACTCATCCACCGCGCGCGCCGTGAGCGCCGCCGTCGCCGTGAAAGGCGAGGCGATCGACGTGCTGGTGCTGGCCGACAGCGTCGACGCGATCGCTTCCGAAGCTGCGAAGATCGACGGCGTGAGCCGCGTGCTCACCGTCGCCCGGCCCGAGAACGCCCACCCGCTGGCCGCCGTGCTGGCGCCGCAGATCGCCAAGGCCGCGGCCGGCTACAGCCACGTGTTCGTGCCGTCCACCACGTTCGGCAAGGACGTCGCCCCGCGCGTCGCCGCCCTGCTCGGCGTGGCCCAGGTCAGCGACGTGATGAGCGTGGAAGGCCCACACACCTTCAAGCGCCCGATCTACGCCGGCAACGCGATCATCACGGTCGAAGCCGACCCGGCCCACACCGTGGTCGCCACCATCCGCTCGGCCTCGTGGTCGGCCGCCGCCACCGGCGCCAACAACGCGCCGATCGAAACGCTGGCCATTGACGCCGCGTTGCCCACGCATACCCGTTTCGTCGAGCTGAAACAGGGTGCCAGTGACCGCCCCGACCTGCAGAGCGCCAGCAAAGTGGTCTCCGGCGGCCGCGGCGTCGGCTCGAAGGAGAACTTCGACATCATCTTCAAGTTCGCGGACAAGATCGGCGCCGCCGTCGGCGCCTCGCGCGCCGCCGTGGACGCCGGCTACGTGCCCAGCGACCTGCAGGTTGGCCAGACCGGCAAGATCATCGCCCCCGAGCTGTACATGGCCATCGGTATCTCCGGCGCCATCCAGCACCTCACCGGCATCAAGGACGCCGGCACCATCGTGGCGATCAACAAGGACGGCGAGGCGCCGATTTTCGAAGTGGCCGACTTTGGGCTGGTGGGGGATTTGTTCAAGCTCATCCCTGAACTCGAACGAGCTATTGGCTGAATCCACGCCCCATCATCTGTCGTGTCCCGTCGGTGGCGCGCTTTTCCAGCGACGGTAAAGCGGGCGAAGCACTTTGGCGACACGTGGGAAACGGCGAACGAACGAGCGCCTTATCGCTAACACTAATTCGATCAACGCATCTCCGACAGTCGGAAGCTGAACGGCCAAACGCATGTTGACCGCCATTCGCGATGGGCGATAACCCGCCTTTTTCCATTCGCTCAAGAACGCCACCTGGGCGTGGAAATCAGCGAAAGGCAGCATACTGGCGAGCTTCTGGAGCTTGTATTCGAGCATCGCATAAGTCCACGCGGCTTGATGCGAGCTGATGATTTGTTGCGTCGTGTAACCAGCGTCCTGCGCGGCGTAACAAATGATTCGCTCAAGCGCATGCCCCAAACTACCGTCGTGGGGATATGGCTCACCATCGAAATCCGTCCATTTCCAAGGATGCAAGAACAGTTTGCGTAGTGACTTTGGCCGAAACCAGAACATGCCACCGAATGCGCCCACGGGCGTATCCGGGTCGAAAGGAACACGGATATCGAGATCGCGTGCCAAGGCCTGCACGCGCTCCCGATTGACGAACCACACGTGTCCCATGGTTGGGTAAGCAATATGGACGAGTGGCGGCACGGCAACGCCTACAGTTGGCTTGTCCTTGAACATGTCCATTACGTTGGTAGTAAATCCCGGGCTGTTCAAGAGATTCTCGAACATATGTCGCTTGAACATGTTCGCTCTCCCTGCCCACACCTGCGGAGATCTCTTGGTGTGCAACCTGCAGACAAGATCGTAACGATCATCCAGAAATAAGTCGCGGCAGGTAATGAACAATGCCGACATGTCCCGCCCGCGATTTTCTTCGACAACACGGACAATGATATTGGCGACGTTTCGACGTCGTGCAACAGCCTGCTCGATGACAGCTTTCTTTCCGTCGTCATCGGTGGTCGCTATGAAATCGTGCGCACAAGGAATCGTATCCGTGAGCGCAAGAATTTCATCCAGCATATCTGTGTAATACACGTGCACACACATCGCAATGCGACCGTAGGCCACCGTGCCGCCATTCAGCTTCAACCGCATGTCGGGTAGAACGCTGGTGAGTGCGGCATTGGTATTGATGGTGCGTAATTGCGCGTGGCGAATCACGCTGCGCCAGATCAAAGACTGATCGTACGCAGAAACCTGGTCGAGAATCCGTAGCGCCCTGGGCAGGTCGCCCGCATGGCGCTCCACGAGCAGCGGTTCCGCAGCAAAGACACATCGACTGATGAAAGGATTGCGATCACGGATAGTTTCATCGACGTCGAATATGGCCGGACACTCCGTGCCGTACTTTTCCGATTTCAGATATGTTTCACATACGAATCCCTGTTGCACGAAATGCGAGGTAAACAGGTCATCTTCTTCAAACGCGTTCCTCACATCCAGTCTGCGACGCCGCCAATATTTCCTAAAAGCCTCAGATCCGGTCAGCGAACGTCGGATGGCCAGAAAATTTAAATCTAGGGAAAACGACTGTCCCGGTTCGCCTGAAAGCGAATCCGGTTTTCTTTCGGGGCGCGCAGTAATTCCCCAAAAATCGCAGGTTCGACTATCCATGGACGCAAATAATTCTTCCAGCGAAAAGAGCGGTCCAAAACAAGTGTCATCGACGAAAAGAATCTCGTCATAATTACTTTCCCGGTCGAATTCAATTAGTTCAAGGCCTTGACCGAATACTGCAAGGCGGCCGGTCGTTTCAGGCACCCTGATGACCTCATCGGCCAAGGCCAACAATTTCTCCCCGGAGTCCGCCACCAAGTTCCTCTGCACGCAGGCGACGATTTTCTCCACGAAGGGGCGAAGCTCCCGTAGAAGAAATCCCACATAGTCGTCGACGACGCCCTGATCGTCACGGAACGAAAATATGCAGAGGCGGCGCGGACGGGAGTTCAATGGCAAGACCTCGATGCTTGGACAATATTTTATTAAGCGCGGTAAATTCGGGTACCGAAAAATCCCGACGCCAGCTCCGAGAGGCGCGTCTCAAGCTGGCTCTGCAAGAACCACTTGCACGGGGACTTGTTGAGCATACATACACCGATCCTGAGCCAGGCGCGCTTGCACCGATTGAAACATTGACTTAACGACGAGTTTACAGCAATATGCGGGGCTTTAGCGTTTACCTTGGGCTCCAGTTCCGAGAGGCCCGAAGTAGTGCAAGCGATTTGGGGAAATAGACTTCCATGAATGACCATTCATCGCTAGAACTGACCATCCTGATGCCGTGCCTCAACGAGGCCGAGACCTTGGCCATCTGCATCGACAAGGCCCAAGCCTACCTACAGCGGAGTGGGGTTCATGGCGAAGTGCTGATCGCGGACAACGGCAGCACCGACGGCTCGATCGAAATCGCGCAAAAGCACGGCGCACGTGTCGTGCATGTCCCCATCCGCGGATACGGCGCCGCCTTGTCACACGGCATCGCCAATGCGCGAGGAAAGTACGTCATCATGGGCGATTCGGACGACAGTTACGACTTCAGCAGGCTGGATTCGTTCGTGGCCAAGCTGCGCGAAGGCAACGACCTGGTCATGGGCAACCGATTCCGTGGCGGCATTGCCCAGGGCGCCATGCCCCTCCTGCACAAGTACCTAGGCAATCCGGTGCTGAGCTTCATCGGCCGGCTGTTCTTTTCGATCCCGGTCCGGGACTTCCACTGCGGCCTGCGTGGTTTCAACCGCGATCGCATTTTGGCCCTGCACCTCAACACTACTGGCATGGAGTTCGCCAGCGAAATGGTGGTGCGCTCGGCGCTGGCCAAGTACGCCATCGTCGAAGTACCGACCACGCTGTCAAAGGACGGTCGCTCGCGCCCGCCCCATCTGCGTACCTGGCGCGACGGTTGGCGCCACCTGCGCTTCTTGCTGCTCTACAGCCCCCGTTGGCTGTTCCTGTACCCGGGTCTGATTATCTTCGCCATCGGCGCGCTGCTCACCTTTGCGCTACTTCCCGGCCCGATCACGATCGCCAACGGCCTGACACTCGACGTACACAGCATCGTGGCGGGCTGCATCACCATGCTGATAGGTACGCAATGCATTTCTTTCGCGCTCGTTGCCCGACGCTATGCGGCTGCGCGCGGCCTCCTACCGACTGAGTACGCACTCAAACGCTACGTATCGCCGCTGACCCTCGAACGCTCGTTGTTCTTGGCGGGCGCGCTGCTCACCGCGGGTCTGGTCGGCGTCGTTCGCTGTCTCGTGGTATGGAGTGACGCTGGCTTCGGTCCGCTTCGCTACGGCGAGCTGATCCGCCTGCTGGTCGTTTCCGGCACCGGCATAGCCTTGGCCATGCAGATTGCCTTTACCAGTTTCCTCTCCGCCATGCTGGATATCGAAGTGCGGCCACCGAGCGAGCCCGCGCGGATCGACAACAACACCTTCCAATGAGCGGCCAGTTCATCCGCTTCGTCATCGTGGGTGGTGGCTCTGCCCTGCTCTACTTTGTGTTGATGTGGTTCTGCCAGGCCAGTCTGGGCTTGACACCCTTCCTGGCAACTATATGTGCCTACGGGGTCTCCTTTTGTGCTGCCTACATATTGCAGCACAGGTGGACCTTTCGCTCGGATGCAACGCACCGCGTGACGCTTCCACGCTACGCTCTTGTGCAGGCGACATGCGCCCTCCTCACGGCGAGCATCACCCAAGCGGTTTCGCATATCTACCCACAGGCGCCAGGATGGATGCTAGCCGGAATCAGCACGGTACTGGCCTCCGGCCTTAGCTTCGCGCTGTCGTCCATGTGGGTGTTCTCGGCGCCGCCGAAATGAGTTGGAGGGCCTCTACTCAATCACCGTCGGAGGTGGCGCGCGGATAGCGTATCCGCCTTGGCGCCACTCGTTGTGCCGGCCCGCCGAAAGGAGATGCAGCCCGTATGACCGCAACAAGCGCACTGGAAACCGGCGCAAAGCACGACGAATGGCCTCGACGCGCGCAGCGTGTTCGATTGGTACTCGGTATTGTCGCCAGCCTTCTCTACCTGATCATCCGTACACATATACCCATTGCGGTACATGCGGAGTCAATCCACGACGATCAGCTCTTCATCTCGATGGGGCAGCGTATTGCGGATGGGCACTGGCTGGGCGCCTACAATCAAATGACCCTGATCAAGGGTCCAGGCTACCCCTTGTTTTTGGCTGCCAACGCCTGGCTCGGTACGCCGCTGTCTCTGACAGAAGCGTTGTTCCTCGGGTTAGCGATCGGCGTGTTTTTCCTGGTCTTTGCCCGCATTTCACGCATGCCGAATGTGGCGCTGTTCGGCTACATAGCAACGCTCTGGATGCCTGCACCGTATCTCGAACGCATCATGCGCGACTGTATCTACCCGGGGCAGATGCTGCTAGTGCTTTCCGGGTTGATCGTCTCGCTCTACATCGAGATGCCCCGAAATCGGCGGTACGCGTGCGCATTGGCGACAGGCCTCCTGCTTGGTTGGTTTTCCCTGACTCGCGAAGAAGGCATCTGGATCGCTCCCGGCATCGCTGTCATCGCATTGGCTTCAACCATCTACCACCGACGTAAGCAACAGGTGAAAGCATTTGTATTGATACCTTCCACCCTGATCATCGTCGCTTACGGTATGACCCAACTAACCTTCCTTTCCATCAACAAGATCGCCTACGGATCTTTTGTCGGAGTGGAAGTCAACTCGTCTCCATTCAAGGATGCAATGTCAGCCTTGCAGTCAGTCCAGGCCGGTGAACAGATCCCTTACGTGCCCGTATCGAAGCGCGCCCGTGAAGCCATCTACCAGGTAAGTCCATCGTTCCTTAAATTGAAGGGATATCTTGATCCGCCCACCGGCTCGCCGTGGCAATTCGGCTGCCAGTTCTATGCCCAAACTTGTGGGGAGATCGCCGGTGGATGGTTCATGTGGGCCCTTCGTGATGCGGTTGCCACGAATGGTTCTTATGACTCGCCGAAGAGAGCGGCAGCTTTTTATCGCGGGCTAGCGGATGAGGTGCAGAAAGCCTGTCGGATGGGTCAGCTCCAATGCAAACCGTTACTGATCAGCATGCTTCCACGCATCGCCGCTTCGCAGTGGGCAAACTTTCCCACCAGCCTTCTGCGCGGCCTCCAGAAGGTCACCCTCTATACGCCCAGTCTGGCGAACATTCCTTCCAGCGGGCCAGCCGCAGATCTCATGGCGGACATGGAATTTCTCGGCTCGCCGGTGCGCACACCCAGTCCGAGCGACACCAATATCTACAGTATTCATGGCTGGTACTACGGCGTAGGCAAGAAAGGCTGGATCACCGGAAAGATAGCGTCGGGTGATGAAATCAATGCATCACACATTGTTCGCGCCGACAGCCCGGATCTCGTCAATGGGCTGGGAACCCCAGATGCATCACGCCAACGATTCAATACGACGATCAACTGTCAGGCGCCTTGCATTTATAGTTTCGTCGATGATGTCGGCGCGACGATCAACATTCACTTGGCGCAGGCGGCTGGGCACCCCTCGAGCTACCCATTCAATGGCGCTACGCTGAACATCGACCAAGTCAGCGAGAGCTCAAGCTCTTCCATCCAAGCCAATCCACGCTACCGACTGGCCGCAGCTTGGCGCGAGATCATGGAAAAAGCTTATGGCCACGTGCTGCCTTGGCTGCTCCCGCTTTCGCTCCTCGCCATATCCGTCGCACTCTTGATCAGCCTTCGGAGGCGCGCATTGACGGCCACAACTGTGTTGGCAATGACTCTGTGGGTACTGTTCGCATCGCGGCTCATGTTGCTGACATTGGTGGACATTTCGTCATTCCCCGCAATGATTGTGCCATACCTATCACCGGCCTACCTGCTTGCCTGCATTACACCAGTTATCTCCTTTACTGCTCTATATGAGCTTCTAAAGCCATCCAGACCGCGGTAGCCGGCCGTAGCGCCCCAACTGCCAAGGATCACCAACATCTAACCCAGCGCGCTATTCACATTTCCGTGGCGGTGCTAGCCCCATCAATGCCTCAATAGCAGCCAGAATCAGCGGGTAAAAAGGCCGTTCCTGACAAAGGCACCGTAGCGGATAGAACCATTGCCTAAGAGCTTGATGGTCAATTAGTATCTCCTTGGAGAGATAAGGGAAGATTATGAAAAAAGCTTCTATAAACGCTGTGCGGCTCACAAAACAGTCGACAGCACTAAAGCGCGTTGTCGCCTATGCAAACTCTGTCTTCCGATTAGTAGGCGGTGGCGACCGTTTTTCGAATTTGACGAAAGCACTCGAGGTCGAGTTTTTGCAGCTAGGCTCCGACATCGGTCATGTCCCTCAGTTACTAGACTTCGGGTGCGGAAATATGGCAATCGGAGAGGCACTGGATCAGGCCTCCTGCGCTAAATTAGTAGCCTGTACTGACATTTACCAGGCACCTTCCGATGGTGATCAGAAAAAATGGGCCCGATACCATCAAGTTAAAGGGGATGTACTGCCGTTCGAAAATGGCGCATTTGATGCTTCCATGGTCATAGATGTGCTGCACCACGCAGGCACGGAACGTGCCGTCACCATTTTGCGCGAACTCGCACGTCCCAGCACATACATAGTGGTGAAGGATCATTTTGAATACGGACCCGTTTCGAGGCAGTTGCTTAGGCTTGCAGACTGGTATGGAAACTGGGCGTATGACGTCAATGTTCCAGAACGCTACTTCGACACATCATCCTGGCCAAAGACCGTATCTCTCGCCGGACTAAAGGAAGTGCGCAGGACAACCGGCATAACGATTCACACTGGTATTTTCGGATTGATTCTCCCCGCCAAACTGCACTTCATCAGCGTGCTGACTAGATCTTGACGTCTGCAAATGGGCAAACTGGCTCCCGAATGTGGGGGGCCTTTGCCTAAGGAGTATCTGAACAAGTCCTTGCGCGGAATTTTCCCACATGAAAAATCAATAAGCTACATCGCAAGACGCCAGAAAACGTCGGCTTGTTCGGATAATCCTTATCAAGCATTTCGCATCATGTTGGAGGTCACGGTGTAAAAGTGGCCGCTACCAGACACCATAACTAGCTCGCCGGAAGATCACTGGACTTAGACGCTTTTGCGACGGCTATGGCACGCCCCTGAGTAAGAATGGACAGCTTCTTCCTGAGCCGCAGGGCGGGTTTCTCCACCAGGTACCACGAAAGCAAAGCCAGCGGCACCACGATCATGGTAGCGATTACTGCATTCAGCCATGCACTCTGTCCCGGCCTGTAGACCATCTGCTGTATGGGCCAAGCGTAGATATAAACGCCATACGAGATGTCGCCCAACTTCCTGTCCAGATCAATGTGCGGGGAGCGATACGCCAACATATATGTGACGTAAGCCACACAGAGAGGACAGACTATTCCGAAGGCACCGAACTTGATGGAAAGCGGAATGCAAAGTATAAGGATGCCGGCCAGTATCCAATTCATCGGAACAAGTGATCGGTTGACCCAAAGCAAAGCACCACACAGGAAGTAATTCAGCGGTTCTGCAGAGTGCTGATCCTTCCCGAAAATGGGGAGATTGGCGTAATCAAAGTGAAGCAAAAGCAGCATGCCAAGCAATGCTATATTGGCCCGCGCCCTTGCCTCAAGCACGCCGAAGAAGCCCAAGGCGAAAATAAGCAGATAACACCTCAGTTCGACCGGCAGAGTCCAACTCGATCCATTCGTTCCACCACCGAACGGATTGTGCGTGAATACGTACGGGAGGTTGTAATTCCACGTCCAGAGTGGTGCGTTCCTGAAATACGACCAAGGATCGGCTGCGAAGTACTCCCTGAGCGGGACGTCAGTTGCAATGGGGCCTATGACAAGTACCGCAACGGCGCAGTAGACGATGACCGCCGGGTATAGCCGCAGCGCGCGCGAAACGATAAATGCTGCCGCGCCGCGCTGAACGAAAGACGCAGTCACCAGATAACCGCTGATGGCGAAAAAGCCGCCTACCGCAATGCTCCCGATCCAGGCATAGGGGAGCATCAACATCGACAAGGGATCCGAACCGTTGGCGGTGAGCGGAAACGAGTGACCAAACAATACCGCCCAGGCAAACAGCAACCTCACCAAGGTGAAATTGTTGTTTTTGTTGTTTTCAAAATCTTTCAGGACCATATGTTGTCACAGGCCGTTAATGCAACTAAAAGATGATTGTCGCCTTAGCCATTCGATCGCAATGCCAACACCATCTTCAAGACCGACGGTGGGCGACCACCCAAGTTCACTCTTGGCCAGATCACAGGCAAGAATGCTGGTGTGGACATCGAAGGGGCGGCCTGGCAGATAGTTGCGCTCAACAGGACGCCCAAGTACACGCTCGAGCACGCCAAGCAATTCGTTCAAGCTCGTTCCCTGACCTGAACTGATATTGAAAACGCTGTGGGCGCCTTCATAGCGAACGGCCCGCGCGAACGCTTCGGCCACATCGCCGATGTAGATGTAGTCACGCGTTACGCTGCCGTCGCCCCAGATGTCGATGGTTTCGCTGTGCAAAGCTTTTTGCAAAAAAACGCCCACCGCTCCCTGCGCCGTTTCCACCCGCTGCCGCTCTCCGTAAGGGTTGGCAACACGGAGGATCACGGCCTTCAATCCATGCAGGCGCTGGTACATCAGAAGGTATTTCTCTATGGCGAGCTTGGTGACGCCATAGGAAACGTGTGGGTCGGTGGGATGCTTTTCGTCGATGGGTAGGTATTCGGGGCTGCCATAAACCGTACCACCCGATGAGATGAAGACAATCTTCGGTACCTTCTTCTGCACCATCAGGTTGAGCATCTGCAGCGTGGACACCAGATTGCTCTGCACGTCGTAGACGGGGTCGTCATTTGAGTTCTTGGGCAGTGTCGTCGATACCAGGTGCATCACGACATCGACCCCGTCGATGGCCTCACCGACGTCATGCATGCTGAGGAGATCCCCCGTCAGCCACTCGACATGCTCCATTGCCGAGAAGGCACGATAAGGCGCTACCCTCGGCCGCTCAAAGACACGGATCGAGTGCCCGTCTCTGAGCAGCCTGTCAACGATGGCAGAACCGATGAAACCTCCACCACCGAAGACCACTACCTTCATCGCCTTTACCTCGTGACGCCAGGAATGCTGGACGTGGCCACCCTGAAAGCTCCGTGCGAGGCAACAATTCCGAACAGACGCTCGATGGCATGCAGCATGGTTCCATCATGGTGAATGGGCTCCTGGGGATAGTCCTCCCAGTCGAGCTTCAAATCGAACAGGGGACGCAGAGCATCCACCCTCGCCCAGAACATCGATCCCATTGGAAACAGGAAATGGTCCGGAAGTGCTCCGATGCCCATGCGCTGCGCCAACGGTTCGGCATAGCTCTTGTTTTGGTCCCAACCACCTGCGTTTGGGTCATCCGGGACAACCATGCCAATGGACGGTTCTTCCGCAAGACGGCCAAGAATGATGTCGGCCATCCTGGCCGACCCGCCGAGCAGGTTCTCCATCAGAAAGTAGCGCCACCTTTCGATATAAACCGGATCCGGACAGTGGAGCGATTTCTTGGTATGCATATGCCCAACGAAATCGTAGTCGCGGGCAATCTTCGCACCGAACGCCGTCAGGAACGGACCGATGTCGCGCCCGCGATTGGGGACCTCCACAAGCTCTACCAGTCGCCCCGAATAGCCGCGAAGCGCCCCCTCGGCCTCGCTCTTCACCTTTGCATTCGGAACACTGATGAACAGATCGGGGCGCACTTCATTGGGCCTGAGTTCTGCCAGGATGTCCCTGAGCAATTCTGGATAATAGACATGCACATGCAGGGCCACTCGCACACTCTTGGGTAGGGAGCGAGTCCTTGTAGCATTCGTTATCACTTCATTGCGCCACGGACCCTTTGGCTGTCCGCATCGCAGATAGTGCGCAAGTGGGTCACCGAATTTCGGCGCATGCTCGTTAAGGTCTCGATAGACGCCCGGGTGGAATCCCGCAAACGGCTTCCTCTGCGCAACGCGGCTTGCCCAAGCTCGCGCATAGCCTCTCACGGCGTCTTCAAACAGCGTGCCGCGCTGATGGAAATCGAGCAGGAACTCCGGATCAGCCAGCTTCGAGTCCATGATGGTTTGGACATCCTCGCGCTCTTGTTCAACACGCTTTTTCGCCGACTCAGCCAGTTTCACCAGCTTGTCGACATAGTGCCCCATGTCGAGCTCGTCACGCACGATAGCCGACGACTTCGCCCCTACAGACGACCTCAGCGACGGCGAGCGCATCAGCGCAAGGGTTTTGGCAGCCAAGTCCGCCGTATCGAGATAAGCCGCAACACACTCCTCACTCAGGCCGTGTCCCCCCAAAAGGTCCGCGACACCCGTCGTCTCGGCAAAACAAACGACAGGTTTACCGTGCGCCATTGCATCGGTGGCAACATTTGGCAACGGATCAAGCCGGGAGCTGATCATCATGATGTCGGCCGTCCGATAGGCAGACTCCAGACTCGATGTCTCCTCCAGAAAAACGACACGCCCCCCAAGTCCCGCACGACGAACCTGGTCAGACAGAAACAGGGAATACGAATCCTGTTCTGGTTCGTACCCACGGCCGATCCAGACAAAGCGAAAGCTTTGTTCGGGAGACATCCGGAGAATACGGGCTGCGCAATCCAGAAACAGGTCCACGCCCTTTCTGAAATGTACGTTACCCACACCAAGAACGATGACCGCGTCGTCGCCGTCCTTCGGGCGCATGGCCTTGACGACGGCGGCCGCTTCCTTTGAGGCGTCGGAAGCCTCGGCCTTGGGGACCGGCAACTCGCATCGTCCCTGTGGAATGACATGGAATGTCGATGCTGCAATGGCCGGATATTCTTCAACGGCATCTTTCAATACTATGGGCGCAGAAAAAACAGCATCCGAAGACCAGAATGCCATCTCCCAGAACGCGCCCCGCGGCCGGGTGTAGGCGGTGAATTCATGGATCAGGCTGATGGATGGAATAAAATTCCGCACGAGACCTCGCAGCGCCCAGCGCGATTCAATGCTGTTGACGACCGCGAAACTAATCGCGAAGTCCCTTGCCAACTGATCAATGATGGACGCGACGACTACAAAGTTGCGGCCGTTCTTTGCTGGCTTAATCAGCAAATCGGCATACTTCTTAAATGCATCGGTCAGGGAGCCGTTATCAACGAACGTACCACTATCAAGCAGCATGGCCACGACGTTGTAGCGTTTCTTCAGTTCCTTAATGATATTGAGGCTGAGAACGGGCACTCCGGAAAGGGTCGCCTCGTGCGTTACCACCAGCACGGTTTCCCGGCTCTGATCGAGTCCAGCGATATTTCCGATGTATTCGATCTTCTGCGGGGCCCCCAACCGCCCTTCCTGGCGGCCGTGATTGATGTAATGGTGAAAAGGATCTATACCGGATGCGGCAACGTCTGGGTTGGCTCGAAGGTAAAAATCACCGTCAAATGAATAGTCCCCCGATTCCGCGACCACCCTGGAAACCTCCCCGCCATCCTGAGCCAATGCCGCTTGGCTATTGGATACCATCATGGGCCGATAAATAGCCTTGAGGAGCCCAATAACCCTTGAGCGCGTTGCCGAAATCCTTCTCATACCTACCTCAAGTTCAGAGAATCCACGAACCGACTGCAGTAGCACTAATGGCTGGCTATCGTTAATACCCGGCTCGCTTTCACGCAGCTTGGGTATGGTGGCGTTAGCGAGCCTATTGATGCCACAGGGAACAAAGCCGACCAATCACTAGTGTACAGGTTTGGACACGGTAGATATTCCGGGGTCCGGCCGCCATCATTGGCCTGCATACTCACACACAACGACCTTGACTATTGCACTTCCAAAGTACGTTGGAGATTGCACACGGTTGACGTGTCCGACGCCCCACCTACCAAGAGGGTATAAGTTCCTGCCCTCACGTTATCAAGTGAAGCCTCCACATGGAAACCGGCATTCGCCATCCCTTCAGCACCAAAGGCCTTCACCAGATCGGGACGATTGTCGCCTGTCGAAAATGGGACTGAATAAGACACATCGACACCCTTCAGGATGAACAGGCCATTACCCAAGGCATTGAGCTTTCCATCCCCAACCCAACCGCCAAGATAGGCATGCGTACCCGAGTTGACAATGTTTGTGCTTGCCGCGGGCTGATCATTAATGCGGTCAATCGCGCATTGAGTATTGGGCGACTGAGACGGGGCCGCTACTGCCAGAGGAGCGAAGGCCACGGCGGGTGAAACCGGTGCAGTGTCACTTTGCGCATTCCCAGCTGGAGCTGCTGGGGCTGCCGAAGTCTCTGAAGTTGCCGACACGGCAGTGGACGCACTTGCGGGCTGTGAGCCCGATGACTCGGATCCCTGCGAGCAACCGGACAGAGCGATCGGTGCGATGACGAGCAGTACGGGTAGAAAAGCGCGTCGCGAAAAGGTGTCCTTAAACTTCATGATCCGATCTCCCCGGATGTTAGTAAGAAATGCGTTCTTGGATGTCACAGGCCGTACCAACGCCAGCCAAGTCACAGCTTGCGGCCAAGTTTCACGATAATAAGACATCTGATGGCATTCGTGTGACTCCCGGTTATCCGGGTATGACTAGCCACTCCTGGTGAGTCACAAACGAACGGGGCACCCATCATCAACGCCGGCGCAACGAGCCACGCAGGCGTTGCAACAGCGTCTTGCGGCGTTCGTTGTCCATCGCCTCAAGCATCCGGCGCAATTCGGCCAACTCGGCGGAATGGCCATCATCACGGTCATATAGGCGCTCCACACCCTGGCTCAAGACGTCGAGTCGCTCGGAATGCAGCGCATCTGAGCCACGCAAAACCTCTTCCAGCCGATTCAACAACTGCAACCTAGATGCTCGCTCCTCCACGCGCAGCTGCTCGACAACAGCCATGGTGTGTGTATTCGCCTGCTGTTCAAGCCCTTGCATGTCCGCATCCAGACGCCTGTCGAGCCGCTCCATTTGTTGCTTCAGCGAATGAGAAAGGTCGGACAGATATTGTTCAAGGACGTCGGACCGCTGAGCAAACTGCACCAGATGTGCGTTGTGACTGTCGTTAGGGCCTTGAAGCAGCTCCTCTAAACTCTGTATCAAACGCGATTCGATTGCGCGCATCTCTGCATGCAGCTTATTCATCCCACCTGTGACGGATGCGCTCAAATGTCTTTCCAGCTCCATGCCCAACTGCCGGCAGAACTGCTGCAAGCGCATCTCCAGGTTCTCGATGGACTGCAGCTGACTTCGCCCATGTTCCACGAGAGATGACGCGCAGGCAGCCGCGACGCCTCCCTGAACACGCTGCCAAACTTCGTCGAAGCCGGCTCTTGGCAATTCTTGCCGCAGGACGTGAACTTCCACAGTTACTCCGGAGCTCCAATCGACGGCTAGATCGTCGACATTCATATCGACATGAGGATCATCATCCATCGCGACCAAGGCTACGTGTCCCGACCCTTGACCTGCCAGGCGAAGTTGGCTCACGCGTTCCACGCGTTCAGCCAAATCCTCGACAAGCAACCCATCGATGCGCAGCCCGAGAAGGTCAAACCGGCCAGGATGCACCGAAGGGTCAATCCGCAACTTGGGCACATGCGGCAATTCCGGCAGGTGGAAGGCCAGTCGTGCGTCGCCGGAAGCGCCCCCACCAGTCAAGGTAACCTTGCGCGACTCATCAAACGCGTCTGATGCCTTCTCGCACCAGTAAAGCGAGGCGCAATCATCGCGCGATTGCGTCTCTGCCGCGTCGATTGGCACATCGACCCAATTACCCATCTCGCGCAGCGTCGCGAGCATGGCCTCTCCCCGTTGACGCGCATCGCTCTTCAGCGCGGCGACTTGCTCCATAACCTCGAGTTTGCTGCGTTGGATGTCTGCTTCGTACCCGCGGGCAAAAACCTCGGCGATCGGATGGTAGCGATTCATCACAGACGCCAAGCCATCCCACGAACTCGTACCTTGAGCGATGGCGCGCATAGAGTCATACACTTCCTGGATCAACGCAGGGAGCTCGCTTTCCTGCGCCGTATCAACCGTATGATGACGTTGACCACGATTGAGGAAGGCATCCACCTTCGCCGCCGCGTGCATTGGCTCCTCCGGCCAGTGGATGGCAAGCTCAATTCCTGCACGGTCCACAACGGATTGCCAATCTGACAGCAGATCGTCGTAGGAAATGATGCAGCGGCGCCAACCACGGGAATCCCGCTCGACATCTGCAACATGTTCCAGCCAAAGAAGGCGCCCCAGCTCCAACGGAAATCCGTCCCGGTCACGCAAAGAGCGAGCCACTTCATCAGGGTGACGCAAAACCCTCACGACGCAAGGCTCGATCCCCAATTCTTCTAACAGCTCGCGCCACAGCGGCAACAATCGGCACAAGCGCGGATCCTTCACGGCCCAAAGCGGCGCCCCGGCCAAATCGGCTTCGATCAATGCCGCCAACCTAGCCTTAGCCACCTGAGCCGCGTCGCTACGCAGCCAGCCGTTGGGCAGCGGACGCAAGTCGTGCCAGCTGCGATCAAGCCCGTATAGCAGAGCGTCATGCGCTTCCACTATACCTGCATGCTCCCAAAATCCAGTCTCGTTGTTACCGGCAGCTGCGGGCATCAAATGACTACCCAGCTCGACGCCCAACAGATTCAGCACACGAGTAATCGCAGAGGTCCCGCTGCGATGCATGCCGAGAACCAGGATCGCGCGCGACTGGACTTCGGACTCAGTCATGCTGCCTCTCTAGCGAGTTCACTGACATCGACATCCACGAGAAAATCGGCGGCGCCGGTACTTAATCGATAAGGATCGGGCATGACTTTGAACATCGCGGCGTCCACAATGCGGTCGATGAAGGTTTCACCATCTTCTTCGAACGCAGTGACGCCGGCGTTCATGAAATAGGTGCCCGGAGCAAGTTGTGCCTGAAAGCGAAAGCGCACAACAAATAACTGACCAGGCGCAACGATCAGCTCACTCATACCTTGTGGCGCTGAAGCTGCCCCACCCAGTTCGAACCCAGTAAGCGTCTTAATCATCATCCCGAAACGGACGGCGGCAGCTACGCATTGCACGGCCACCTGATAGGTGTAGATGTACTCCTGCCCACGACGCAAGACATTGACCCTACGCCCTTGTAGCGTCTCGATGTGCGGATCCTCGATCGTCGCGCCGCGGGAGACGTAACGCACGGTGCTTTGCGGCAGCAGGCCCTCCTCGAAACACGCCCCATCCTCGGGTTCAACGACCTCCGGGGATCCGGCAACATATTCTGTAGACGTGACACCGTGTATAACAGCTGTACTGCTCCGTATCGACTCGCGTACCGTCTCCTGCTTGTCGATGGGCGCGTAGATGAGCTTGTGATAATGAGATATTACATGCTTTGGCGTACCTTTCGCGATCAGTTCACCACGATCAAGTAACAGGGCGCGATCGCATAATTCGATCACTGCACCCGCTGAGTGCGATACAAAAAGCACGGTTGCCCCAGCATTACGAATCGCGTCAATGCGGGCAAAGCATTTTCGCTGGAACGCCTCGTCGCCGACCGACAGGGCCTCGTCAATCACGAGGATGTCGGGTGTCGAATTAATGGCCACAGCAAACGCCAGACGGATATACATGCCGCTGGAATAGCTCTTGACAGGTTGTTCGATAAACTCACCGATATCGGCAAAGGCCGCAATATCGTCGAAACGTTCGTCCAGTTCCTTGCGCGTCAGACCGAGCAGCGATCCGTTAAGGTAGACGTTTTCGCGTCCAGTGAAATCCGGGTTGAATCCCGCACCCAGTTCCAGTAGCGCAGCAATGCGCCCATGTGCCTGCACAGTACCCGCGGACGGCGTCAACGTACCGCAGATTAGCTGGAGCAAGGTAGATTTGCCCGAACCATTGCGGCCAACGATACCCACGGTTTCGCCACGCCACACTTCGAAACTCACGTCATTCAGAGCTCGAAACGTGCGATACCAACGGTCCTTCGGGCCTGGCGCGATCATCTGCATCAGACGATGATGCGGTTTGTCGTAAATCGGAAACGACTTTCCGAGAGCACTAACTTGTATCGAGACTTCAGAGGACATCGGCGAACCCTCGGCGAGTTAGCATGAACCAGGCATATCCGAAGTACATGAAGATAAAGGCCGCTAGCGCATATAGCGACAAACCGGCGAAATCCGGTGCATGCCCGGCCAGCGCGACTTCGCGCGCCTGGTCAATAATGAAAGTAAGCGGGTTGATTTCAAAAAAAATCCTATAGCCGGGCGGCAATGAACTGACCGGAATCATCACTGAAGATACAAACAACATGGCAGTGGAGAGCACACCCGTTATTTGATTTATGTCGCGAAGGTAAACGCCGAACGAAGCAAAGAACCAACATACGCCCAAAGTTAATGGCAACAGCGGCAGAAAAACCACCGGCAACCACAACATGCTCAGACACAAAGTGTGTTCCAAGGCCAGAAGCAACACAGTAAACACCAGCAGGTTCACGCCGACATGGAAAAGCGCCGATAGCATGATGGACCATGGCAAAATCTCCAGCGGAAAAACTACCCGCTTGACCAAGTTGGTATTGTTGGTCACCAGTGTCGGCGAACGCGTCAAGCACTCGGAAAAAAAGCCATGCACTATCAGACCCATGTACAAGATGATCGCATAGGAGTGATCACCTCCCGCCTCAGGCGGCCACTTGGACTTGAACACGAAACCAAATGCAAAAGTATAGATAAGTAGCGTCAGGAACGGGCTGAGCAATGACCAGAACAAACCGAAGCTCGCACCCCGATAGCGCCCCAAAATATCGCGTTTGGTCAACTCAAAGGTCAGTGTCCACCGTGAGGTCAACGCCTTATACGGTGCAAGCAGGCCACGTAGAAAAGCCGCATTGCCTGTTACGTTAATCGTACTCTCCAAGCTCATACTCAGTCCTATCACGCCAGCGCCGATGCCAACTCCGCACGCAGGTCCTCAATATCCTCCACCCCCACCGACAACCGCACCAACCCGTCGCTGATGCCCAGCCGCTTGCGATTGACCGCGGGCACCGAAGCGTGGGTCATGATGGCGGGGTGCTCGATCAGGCTCTCGACGCCGCCGAGCGACTCGGCCAGCGCGAACAATTCGCAGCGCTCCAGCATGCGCCGCGCCTTCTTCAGCCCGCCCTTCACCTCGATGGTGACGATGCCACCGAAGCCGTGCATCTGGCGCTTCGCCAACGCGTGCTGCGGGTGGCTCTTCAGGCCGGGGTAGATCACCCGCTCGATCGCCGGGTGCTTCTGCAGCCAGGTGGCCAGTTCCAGTGCGCTGGCGCAGTGCTGGCGCATGCGCAGGTGCAGGGTCTTCAGGCCGCGCATGGCGAGGAAGGCGTCGAACGGGCCGGCCACCGCACCCACCGAGTTCTGCAGGAAACCCATCTGCTCGGCCAGCTCCTTGCTGTTGGCGGCGACGATGCCGCCCACCATATCGGAGTGGCCGTTCAAGTACTTGGTGGCCGAGTGCAGCACCAGGTCGGCGCCGAATTCCAGCGGACGCTGCACCATCGGCGAGCAGAACGTGTTGTCCACCACCAGGATCAGGCCGTGCTTCTTCGCGAACGCGGCGACCTTGGACAGGTCGACCAGCTTCAGCATCGGATTGGTGGGCGTCTCGGCCCAGATCATCCGGGTGTTCGGTTTCAGCGCGGCCTTCAGTGCCGCCATGTCGTTCAGGTCGACGAAGCTGAAATCCAGCCCGGCCGAGCGGCGGCGCACCCGCTCGAACAGACGGTAGGTGCCGCCATAGAGGTCGTCCATCGCAATCACGTGACTGCCCGAGTCAAGCAGGTCCAGCACGGTCGCCGCGGCAGCCAGGCCGGAGGCGAACGCGAAACCGGCCACGCCGCCTTCCAGGTCCGCCACGCAGCGCTCGTAGGCCATGCGCGTAGGATTTTGCGTGCGCGAGTACTCGTAGCCCTTGTGCTTGCCGGGGCTCTCCTGCACATAGGTGGAAGTGGCGTAGATCGGCGTCATGATGGCGCCCGTGGCTGGGTCGGGATGCTGCCCGGCGTGGATCGCGCGCGTTCCGAGTCCGTGGGGGGTGACAGGCGTCTTCTTGGGCATGGCAGGCATCGCAGGCTGTGCGGCACGGGCAAGAGCCGGTGTCGCGTGAGGGATCGCGTATTGTACTCATGCCGCCTTGCTTTGCCTTAACGCTGGGTGCTGCCTGGCCAGTGCACCGTTGCACGGCGTGCCGGTTTGTGTGGCCGCCATGCAACAATTGGCATTTCGTTACCCGAAGGGATGCGTGATTCATGAAAACTTTGTTCGTCACCGGCGGCGCCGGCTTCATCGGCGCGAATTTCGTGCTGCAGGCGGTGGCCGACGGTCTGCGCGTGGTCAACCTGGACAAGCTCACCTACGCCGGCAATCTCGACACGCTGGCCTCGCTGCAGGCTGATGCGCGTCACGTTTTCGTGCAAGGCGACATCGGCGACCGCGCCCTGGTGGCGAAGCTGCTGGATGAGCACCAGCCCGATGCCATCGTGAATTTCGCCGCCGAGTCGCATGTGGACCGCTCGATCGACGGTCCGGCGGAGTTCGTGCAGACCAACGTGGTCGGCACGCTGGGCCTGCTGGAATGCGCCCGCGACTACTGGCGCGGTCTCGAAGGCGCCGCCCGCGAGGGCTTCCGCTTCCTGCACGTGTCCACCGACGAGGTGTACGGCTCGCTGGGTGATACCGGCATGTTTACCGAAACCACGCCGTACGCGCCGAACTCGCCGTACTCGGCGTCGAAGGCCGCCTCCGACCACCTGGTGCGCGCGTTCCACCATACCTACGGCCTGCCGGTGCTCACCACCAACTGCTCGAACAATTACGGGCCCTTCCAGTTTCCCGAGAAGCTCATTCCACTGGTGACTGCCAAGGCGCTGGCCGGCGAATCACTGCCCGTGTACGGCGACGGCCTCAACATCCGCGATTGGCTGTTCGTGGGCGACCATTGCAGCGCGATCCGTCGCGTACTGAAAGCCGGTCGTGTCGGCGAGACCTACAACGTGGGCGGCAACGCCGAGCGCACCAATATCAGCGTGGTGAAGACGATCTGCGCCCTGCTCGATGAGCGCCGGCCGCTGGCCGACGGCCGCCCGCGCGAAGCACTGATCACCTACGTGAGAGACCGCCCCGGCCACGACCGCCGCTACGCGATCGACTCCGGCAAGCTGCAGCGCGAACTGGGCTGGAAGCCCTCGCAGACCTTCGAGAGCGGCATCGCCGCCACGGTGGACTGGTACCTGGCGAACCAGCCGTGGGTGCAGCGCGTGCTGGACGGCAGCTACCGCATGGAGAGGCTCGGCGCATGAACAGCACGCAGAAAGGCCTCATCCTCGCCGGCGGTTCCGGCACCCGGCTGCACCCGATCACCCGCGCGATCAGCAAGCAGCTGCTGCCGGTGTACGACAAGCCGATGATCTACTACCCGCTGGCCACGCTGATGCTGGCCGGCATCCGCGAGGTGCTGGTGATCAACACCCCGCACGAGCAGGACATGTTCCAGCGCCTGCTCGGCGACGGCTCGCAATGGGGCATCGCCATCCACTACGCGGTGCAGCCCTCGCCCGACGGCCTGGCGCAGGCGTTCACCATCGGCCGCGATTTCGTCGACGGCAAGCCGAGCTGCCTGGTGCTGGGCGACAACATCTTCTACGGCCACGGCTTCACCGAGCGGCTCAAGCGCGCCGCCGCGCGCGAACGTGGCGCCACCGTGTTCGGCTATTGGGTGAAGGACCCTGAGCGCTACGGCGTGGCCGAGTTCGACGCCGCCGGCAAGGTGGTCGGGCTGGAAGAAAAACCGGCCCGACCGAAATCGAACTACGCCGTCACCGGCCTGTACTTCTACGACGGCCGCGTATGCGACTACGCCGCCGCGCTGAAACCCTCGCCGCGCGGCGAGCTGGAAATTACCGACCTCAACCGCTGCTACCTGGACGACGACTCGCTGCACCTGGAGCAGCTCGGCCGCGGCTTCGCCTGGCTCGACACCGGCACCCACGAGTCGTTGATGGAAGCAGGCAACTACATTGAGACGATCGAGAACCGGCAAGGGCTCAAGGTGTGCTGCCCGGAGGAGATCGCCTACCTCAACGGCTGGATTGACGCCGAGCAGCTGCTGGCGCTGGCTGCACCGCTGGCCAAGACCGGCTATGGGCAATATCTGCAGCAGCTGACACGACAAGGCTTGGCACGATGAAGGTCATTGAGACAGCGCTTCCCGGCGCACTGGTACTCGAACCACAGGTGTTCGGCGACGCCCGCGGCTTCTTCTACGAAAGCTACAACGAAGCCAAGTACCGCGCGGCCGACATCGATCACCGCTTCGTGCAGTCCAACGTCTCGCGCTCCGCACGCGGCGTGTTGCGCGGCCTGCACTACCAGTGGCCGAACCCGCAGGGCAAGCTGGTCAGCGTGCTCGAAGGCGAGGTCTACGACGTGGCGGTGGATATCCGCCGCGGCTCGCCCAGCTTCGGGCAATCGGTGGGCGTGATGCTCACCGCTGAGAACCACCGCCACTTCTGGATACCGGAAGGTTTCGCGCACGGCTTCTGCGTGGTCTCCGAGTTCGCCACCTTCTGCTACCAGTGCACCGCGCTATACGATCCGAAGGCCGACGCCGGCATCCGCTGGAACGATGCTGCGCTGGGCATCGACTGGCCCATCAGCGCGCCCCTGCTGTCGGACAAGGACGGCAGGACGCCGCTGCTGGCCGAGGTGCCGCCCGAGCGCTTGCCGGTCTATCTGCCGTGAGGATCCTGCTGCTCGGCGCCAACGGCCAGCTTGGCCGTACGTTCGTGGACCATGGTGGTCTGGCCACCCGCGGCGAGTTGTTCGTCGCCAGTCGTGACGGTGCCCTGGCGCGCGGCGGTCACGGCGAAATCGCCGACCTGTCTGCCCCCGAATCCCTGCCGCCCCTGTTCGACCGCGTGCAGCCGGACGTGATCGTCAACGCCGCTGCGTACACCGCGGTCGATCGCGCCGAGCAGGAAGAAGCGCTGGCCACCCGCGTCAACGGCGAAGCGGTCGGCGTGCTCGGTCGCTGGGCCGCGGCGCACGACGCGCTGGTGATCCACTACTCCACCGACTACGTGTTCGACGGCAAGCAGTCGCAGCCCTACGCCGTCGACGCGCCGACCGGTCCGCTCGGCGCCTACGGCCGCAGCAAGCTCGCCGGCGAACAGGCGCTGCGCGACAGCGGCGCCGACCACCTCCTCTTCCGCACCGCGTGGGTCTACGCCGCGCACGGCCACAATTTCCTGCGCACCATGCTGCGCCTGGGCGCCGAACGTGAGGAGTTGCGCGTGGTGGCCGACCAGCACGGCGCGCCCACCGACACCGGCCTGATCGTGCAAGGCACGCTCGCCGCGCTCGATCGCTGGCGGGCATCCGATGGCGCGCAGCGCCGCGCACTGGCCGGCACCCATCACCTGGTCGCCAGCGGCGCAACCACCTGGCACGGCTTCGCCAGCGCGATTTTCGGGGAGGCGCAGGCGCGCGGCCTGCTGCCGCATCCGCCACGCGTGGTGGCGATCACCACTGCCGATTACCCGACGCCGGCGGTGCGCCCGGCGTGGTCGTTGCTGGACAACCGCGATTTCCAGCAGCGATTCGATTTCCCCCTGCCCGATTGGCGCGAGGGATTGGACAAGGTCATCGGCCTTCTCCCCTCGCCGTAGGAGCGCTCTCGCGGACGATGCGTTTGAGGTGGTAGGCGCCTGAGCAAACGCATCGCCCGCGAGCGGGCTCCTGCGGCATCGCGCTTGTGTGGCGCTGTCGGGGCGATGGGCTTTCGAATGACATGAATGAGGGGTTTGGTCCACAATCACGCGCACTCCCCCGGTTGCGCGCGAAACGCCATGTTGATCCCACTCATCCTCAGCGGCGGCAGCGGCACCCGGTTGTGGCCGGTGTCGCGCAAGAACCTGCCCAAGCAGTTCCTGGCATTGGCCGGCAAGGGCACGCTGTTCCAGCAGACCATCGCGCGCACCCGGCAGCTGCCGGACGTCGCCGCGCCGGTCGTGGTGGCCAGCGAGGATCATCGCTTCCTCGCCGCCGACCAGTTGCTGGAAGCGGGCGTGACGGACGCCACCATCGTGCTGGAACCGCTGGCCCGCAATACCGCGCCGGCGATTGCGCTGGGTGCGCTCAGCGCCCTGCAACGCGACCCCGACGCCACCTTGCTGGTGCTGCCGGCCGATCACCTGATCGGCGATACCGCCGCCTTCGTCGACGGCGTGACGCAGGCGCTGCCGCTGGCCGCGCAGGGCTGGCTGGTCACCTTCGGCATCCGCCCGGATCGCGCGGAGACCGGCTTCGGCTATATCCGCCGCGCCGAGGCGATCGACGGCCACGGTTTTCGCGTGGAGCAGTTCGTCGAGAAGCCCGACCTGGCCACCGCCGCGTCGTACCTCGCCGACGGCGGCTACGACTGGAACTCCGGCATGTTCCTGTTCAAGGCCGCGCGCTACCTGGAAGAACTCGACGCGCACGCGCCGGCGATGCTGGCCGCCGTGCGCGAAGCGCACGCGAAAGCCAGCGTGGATCTCGACTTCGTGCGCATCGACCGCGATGCGTTCGCGCAGGCGCCGGACAAGTCGATCGACTACGCGGTGATGGAGCAGACCAGGCGCGCCGCGGTGATCCCGGTCAGCTGCGCGTGGAGCGACATCGGCTCGTGGTCGGCGCTGTGGCTGACCGGCGACAAGGACGCCGACGGCAACCTGTGCGAAGGCGACACCATGGCGGTGGACACGCGCCACTCGCTGCTGCGCTCGCACGAGCGCCACCTGCTCGCCACCGTGGGCGTGGACGACCTGATCGTGGTGACCACGCCGGACGCCACCCTGGTGGCGCACCGCGACGCCGCGCAGGACGTGAAAAAGATCGTCGAGCGGCTGAAGGCCGCCGGCCGCAGCGAGCACTCGCTGCATCGCGTGGTGTACCGGCCGTGGGGCAGCTACGACTCGCTGGAGGAAGGCTCGCGTTTCCAGGTCAAGCGCATCGTGGTCAAGCCCGGCGCTTCCCTGAGCCTGCAGAAACACCACCATCGCGCCGAGCACTGGGTGGTGGTCTCCGGCACCGCCGAGGTCACCTGCGACGACAAGGTGTTCCTGCTCGGCGAGAACCAGAGCACCTACATTCCGCTCGGCAGCCGGCACCGCCTGCGCAACCCCGGCAAGCTGCCGCTGGAACTGATCGAGGTGCAGTCCGGCAGTTACCTCGGCGAAGACGACATCGTGCGCTACGACGACGTCTACGGTCGCGCCTGAGCGACGCTGGCACCGCCGGCTGAACGGGCGGCGCCGGCCGCTCGTGCCGGGCCGCCCCGGCAATGGCCGGGCCAGTTGACCGGCATCAACACGGCGCCACGGCGCGCGCCGCAAAGTCGCCGGCAGCATGAACGACACCGGCCCAACCTTCTCCCCGACCGGGCAGCCGGCGGCCATCCCGCTGGCCGGGCTGTTCCAGGCCCTGGACAGCCGCGCGGACGGCTTGTCCGCACCGGAGGCCGCGCGCCGGCTGCTGCGCGACGGCCCGAACCAGGCGCGCGCGGCTGGCCGCCATGGCGTGCTCGCCACCGTGCGCGGCCTGTTCGCCAACCCGCTGGTGGTCATCCTGCTGCTGGCGGCAGGCGTCTCCGGCTTCCTCGGCGACTGGGCCGGCGCCGCCATCATCGTCGCCATCGTGCTGCTGAGCGTGACGCTCAACTTCACGCTCAGCTACCGCTCGCAGCAGGCGGCCGACCGCCTGCGCGAGGAGATCGCACCGATGGCGACGGTGCGCCGCGACGGACGCTGGCAGGAACGGCCGCGCCGCGAACTGGTGGCGGGCGACGTGATCCGGCTGTGCGCCGGCAACCGGGTGCCAGCCGATGCGCGCCTGATCGACGCGCGCGACCTGCACGTGCAGCAGGCCGCGCTGACCGGCGAATCGGCACCGGCGGCCAAGGAGTCCATGGCCGACGCGGACCCCGCGGCCGGCGGCGCAGACGCACGGCAGCTGGTCTTCCTCGGCACCTCGGTGGTGGCCGGCACGGCCACCGCGCTGGTCTTCGCGACCGGGCGCCGCACCGCCTTCGGCGACGTCGCCGAGACGCTGTCCGAGCGTCCGCCGCCGACCGAGTTCGAACGCGGCCTGGCCGATTTTTCCCGGCTGATCATGCGCACGGTGGTGTTCCTGCTGCTCGGCGTGCTGCTCGCCGGCGTCGTGCTGCACCGCCCGCCCCTGCAGACCCTGCTGTTCGCGCTGGCGCTGGCGGTCGGGCTCACGCCCGAGTTCATGCCGATGATCACCACCGTCACGCTGGCCCGCGGCGCGGTGCGCATGGCGCGCCGGCGGGTCATCGTCAAGCACCTTGCCGCCATCGAGGACTTCGGCAGCATGACGGTGCTGCTGAGCGACAAGACCGGGACCCTGACCAGCAGCGAGACGGCAGTCGCCGCCACGGTCGACCCTTTCGGCGCGGCCTCCGTCCGCACGCAGTTGCTGGCCCGGCTCAACGCCGCGTTCGAGACCGGCATCCGCAGCCCGCTCGATGCGGCCATCCTGCGCAGCTCCACGCCGGCGACCGACGAGTACCGCAAGCTCGACGAGATCCCGTTCGACTTCGAGCGGCGCCGGCTGTGCGTGGTGCTGCAGCACGGCGACGAACGGCTGCTGGTGGTCAAGGGCGCGCCGGAGTCCGTGCTCGCCGCCTGCACGCGGTACGAGGCGGGCGGCGCGTTGCGGCCGCTCGACGACGATGCCACGGCGCGCTGCACGCGTTGCTACGAGGCGTTCGGCGAACAGGGGCTGCGCGTGCTGGCGGTGGCCTGGCGCGACGTGCCGGCGCAGGACCGCTACACGGTGGCCGACGAAACCGCGTTGGTGCTGGCCGGCTTCGTCACCTTCGCCGATCCGCTGATCCCCGGCGTGGCCGACTGCCTGCGCGCGCTGGCACGCGACGGCATCGCGGTGAAGATCCTCACCGGCGACAACGAGAAGGTGGCGCGGCACGTGTGCGCCGAGGTCGGCATCGACGCCAGCCAGCTGGTGACCGGGGCGCAGCTCGACGGGCTGGGCGAGGCCGCGCTGGGCGCGCTGGCCGAGCGCACCCAGGTGTTCGCGCGGGTGTCGCCCGCGCAGAAGCACCGCATCGTGCTGGCGCTCAAGGCGCGCCGCGCCGTGGTCGGCTTCCTCGGCGACGGCATCAACGACGCGCCGTCGCTGCATGCCGCCGACGTGGGCATCTCGGTGGCCGACGCGGTGGACGTGGCCCGCGACGCGGCCGATATCGTGCTGCGCGAGCGCGATCTGGGCATCCTGCACGCTGGCGTGATCGAGGGCCGCCGCGCGTTCGCCAACGTCATGAAATACCTGCTGATGGGCACCAGCTCCAACTTCGGCAACATGTTCAGCATGGCCGCCGGCACGTTGTTCCTGCCGTTCCTGCCCATGCTGCCGACCCAGATCCTGCTCAACAACTTCCTCTACGACCTGGCGCAGACC
The DNA here is from genome assembly GCA_024711345.1 of Rhodanobacter sp. Classification (GTDB taxonomy): domain Bacteria; phylum Pseudomonadota; class Gammaproteobacteria; order Xanthomonadales; family Rhodanobacteraceae; genus Rhodanobacter. The sequence continues at coordinate 87,843 of JANJTA010000013.1, forward strand.
GCCATTCCCACCGACCGCGTGGACGAGGCGCAGCTGCGCCGGCCGCGGCGCTGGAACGTGGCCGTGATCCGGCGCTTCATGCTCGGCGTCGGACCGATCAGCTCGCTGTACGACTTCGCCACGTTCTACGTGCTGCTGCACTGGCTGCACGCTTCGGAGGCGGCGTTCCACACCGGCTGGTTCATCGAATCGCTGGCCACCCAGACCCTGGTGCTGTTCGTCATCCGCACCGCCGGCCATCCGTTGCGCAGCCGCCCCAGCCCGGCGCTGGCGGTCGCCGTGCTGGCGGCGCTCGGCATCGGCATGGCGCTGCCCTGGACGCCGCTCGCGCCCCGGCTCGGCATGACACCGCTGCCGGCGGCCTTCTTCGTGTTCCTGCTGGCGGCGACGGCCACCTACCTGCTGCTGGTCGAACTGGCCAAGCGGCGATTCATGGATGCCGACGAGCGCAACCCCTCGGCATGAGCCGGCGGACGGCAGCCGCGCCAGGGACGAGCGAAAGCGGGTGGGACCTCTGCCTAGCGGAGGAATTCCCGCGGCAGTCGCGCATGGATCTCCTCGGCGGTCAGCCCGGCGAGATCGAGCTTGAGCTCGCCGACGATGCACTCGCGCACGGGTTTGCCCAGGCGGGCATGCAGCACGCCGAGCAGATGCGGCGCCGCGACCAGCACCAGCCGCTCGAAGCGCCCGGCGCGGCGGTCGCGTTCCAGCGTCTCGCCGATGCTGCGCGCAAACGCATCGAGGCTTTTCTCGGGCAGGCTCGTGTGCGGTTCGATGGCATGGCGCGACGGCCCCGCACTCTCGTTGGTGCGCGGCAGGCGCTCGGTCGGCGCGTCGCGGCCGAGCGCGCGGCCATCGGGATTGACCAGGCAGGCGACCTCGCTCCACCCCGCAGGCTTCGTGTTCGCCTCGAAGCATCGCGCCCTCACGCTATCGGCGACGACGACCATCACGTTCGACATATCGAACCTCCCGCGCACGTGCGCAAGACGGCCATGCCGGCATCAATGCCGCATCACCACCGGAATGCCGGCATGGTTCAGGACATGGCGGGTGGCGCCGCCGAAGAACCACTCGCTGAAACGGGTACGACCATAGGCGCCCATCACCAGCAGGCCGGCGCCGACCTCCGCCGCGGCGGCGAGCAGGGCCGCACCGGCCTCTTCGTCGCTGGCGAGCAGCGGGCGTTCTTCGGCGTAAATGCCGTGCCGCCGGAGATAGACGCCGAGATCGAACTCCGGCTTCCAGTCTATTTCGGTGAGGGCTTTTCGCTGCGCTCCGCTCAGCACCACCACGCGGTCAGCGCGCGCCAGCAGCGGCCGCGCCGCATGGATCGCCCGGATCGCCTCCGGCGAGCCGTTCCACGCCACGGCAATGCATTCGGGCGCGGATGACAGCGCTCCTTGCGGGGGAACGACGAGGCACGGGATCTCCACCGAAAGCGCGATGCGGCCAAGTTCCGCGACGCTCGCCTCGGGCGCCGACGTGCGTTCCAGCACCAGCAGGTCGTGCCAATTGCCGATGTGCCCGAGCACGCTCGGCACGTCGCCGGCGGCCACCTGCCAGGCCGCTTTCGTCACGCCGTGCTCGCCAGCCCAGCGGACGAACGCGGGGCAGGCGGCCGAAGCGCTCTCCACCAAGTCGCGGATACCCTCCAGGACGTAGGTCGTGAGCTCCGGCGTCTCGTACGCCTGCATCAGCGCCATCGGCGACGGAGCGACGTAGAGACCCGTCAGCGCGGCGTCCAGCGCAGCGGCGAGGTGCGCCGCGTACGCCGGGCCCCGCGACCAGGCGGCGTAGCTGCCGGTGTAGGCCAGGATGTCCCGCATGTCGCTGCCCTCCTCACACGGAAGACAATCTAGCGATGCCGCAGACCGCAGGCTTGACCTCGATCAACTACGGCGTGCAAAGGCCGTGCGCGGAGAGCCTGGCCGTTGGCCGGTTACTCCACGGTGACGGATTTGGCCAGGTTGCGCGGCTGGTCGACGTCGGTGCCGCGCAGCACGGCGACGTGGTAGGCGAGCAGCTGCAGCGGCACGGTGAACACCGCCGGGGCGATGAAGCTGCCGCCGGAGGCCACGCGCAGCATGCTGCCGGTGCCGGCCATGTCGTCCATG
>JANJTA010000020.1 GCA_024711345.1 Rhodanobacter sp.
ACACCCAGGGTTATAGTGCTCATGGAGACTTCCTCCTCTGCTGACGGTTGTGTCGCAACACCATCATGGCCCTCGAGGCCGAAAGGGGAGGAAGTCTCTTTTTACTCGTTCAAGGCGGACGGCTTCGCCGCCGCTTAACTCCAGCGTTAGGCCCCTATGGATCCGTCAGTCACCACAGTGGTGTTTTCCGTACTCTTCGCCATGACCATTGGCTGGTTCGCAATGCTACACGCGCTATTCAATGACTTGGAGGCGCGCCACCCGCAGAAGTATGAGGACCTGGGCGAACCGTCGGTATTTAAAAATGATACATTTTCAGCATCGTTTCGCCTGCTCAAGTTCTTGTACACGCGCGAGCCAGAAGGGCTCAACGACAAATCATTGCTATTCCAAGTCAATGCCATGCGCCTTTGGCACTTGACTATGGGAGTCGGTTACTTGGCGCTGCTGTGGCTAATCATTTCGCAGTCCGCCGCCTAACAGTTCGTTCAAGGCGGACGGCTACGCCGCCGCTTAATTCCAGCGTTAGGCCGCAAAGGAAATTATGCCGTTCTTTCGAGTAATACTTTCCGGCGAAGGTATCTGGCTACCTTTTGAAGATCGCTCTGACCCTGTCATCGGATTCTTCACCACGCGAGACGTTCGTGCCGCTTGTATCGAGCAGGCGACGCGGGTGGCAACCGATCTCGTACTTATTGAATGGCGTCCGGGTGGCAAGTACGCCGCCGCCAACAAAGGCGGGCTCCCTGTCGTCACTCTTGATGAGTCATGGCAAATAGGCTTGCTGCGTGGCATCTTTGGCCGCAAGCCAGCCGGGTATACCTTCTATTCACGTGAGTAGGTTGCGGCCTAACATCGCGTTTAAGGCGGACGGCTTCGCCGCCACTTAACCCAGGCGTTAGACAGCTAATGAAACAGATGTTCAATTTTATTTTTGCAACAGCGCTTCTAGCTTTGGTCGGCTGCACCGCTAAAGCTCCAGATCCGCGCGCGCAAACGCTGGAAAAGACGCTGGGGTTGCTCAACCTCAAGAACCCGGCATCCGATGCGATGAAGAATTTCACCAAAGGCGACCTACGTCTGATCGGCGTCAACGGCTTCTCTTGTTCTCTTCCCGGCAGGCCTTTAGTGGCTCAAGAACAGTTGGCACAGCAAAACGGGATGTACTGTTTGGACGGAACTTCTGACGTTGGCCTTCGCGACCTTAATAAACAGGCGGCCGTGTATGCTGCTCGCTACAACGCGGCGCTCGTTAAGCTCATACACCGGTAGCTTTCTAACATTTCGTTCAAGGCGGACGGCTTCGCCGCCGCTCAATTCCAGCGTTAGGGTGCATGAAGCCAACAGCTGCCAGCCTCGTTTCCCCCACTTGTATCACCCCTCCTCCGCATGCGGCTTCCACGCCGCGCTGAGCTGCTTCTGCACGGCGGGCGGCAGGGCTTCGTAGTGGCTGAGGTCGAGGCTGTAGCGGCCGCGGCCGCCGGTCATGGATTTCAGTTCGGTGGGGTAGTCGGTCAGTTCGGCCAGCGGCGCCTGCGCCTTGATCACCAGTTCGCCGCCGCGCTGGGTGTCGGTGCCCAGGATGCGCACTTGCCGGCGAGGCCGTCGCTGGCGGCTTGTGCAGTTATGCAAAAATTTGCATAATTCGCGCATGAAGCCCTTGGTGTTCATCGGCAGCAGTCAGGACGATCTGCGCGCGATGCCGGCGCCGGTGCGGCACGCCATTGGCATGGAGTTGATGCGCGTGCAGTTCGGCGGCGAGCCCGCGGACTTCAAGCCTATGCCGTCGGTCGGGCCGGGGGCGTACGAGGTGCGGCTGCGTGAGGCGAATGGTGCCTGGCGCACGATCTACGTGGCCAAGTTCGCGGAGGCGGTCTACGTGCTGCATGCCTTCCAGAAGAAGACGCAGAAGACGGCCAAGGCCGATCTGGACCTGGCCGCGCGACGCTACAAGCTGATTGGAGGTTGAGTCATGAAGAAGAACGATCCCCGCTGGGACGACACGCGCCGCATCGAGGGCAGCGGCAACGTGTTCGTGGACATGGGCTTCGATCCGGCTGAGGCGGAGGTGATGCGACTGCGCGCGGAGGTGATGCTGCGCATGGAGCAGTTGCTGCGCGAGAAGGGTTGGACGCAGGCCGAGGCTGCGCGCCGGCTGGGCGTGACTCAGCCGCGCATTTCGCGGATGGTGAAAGGGCGCTGGGAAGATTTCAGTCTGGACATGTTGCTGACGCTGGCGGCGCGTGCCGGCCTGCATCCGAGGCTGCGATTGGCGGCCTGAATCGAGGGAACGAAGCGGGATCCGGCAAAACCCCTCTCCCTGCGGGAGAGGGGCAGGGGTGAGGGTTCGGGCGGGAGCGCGCGGCTTCATCGCCAATCCGAACCCTCACCCCCACCCCTCTCCCGAGGGGAGAGGGGCTCTACAGCTCAACGCCTCAATCCTCCTCCGCATGCGGCTTCCACGCCGCGCCGAGCTGCTTCTGCACGGCGGGTGGTACCGCTTCGTAGTGGCTGAGGTCGAGGCTGTAGCGGCCGCGGCCGCCGGTCATGGACTTCAGTTCGGTGGGGTAGTCGGTCAGTTCGGCCAGCGGGGCCTGCGCCTTGATCACCAGTTCGCCGCCGCGCTGGGTGTCGGTGCCCAGGATGCGGGCGCGCTTGCCGGCGAGGCCGCCGGTGACGTCGCCCACGCTGCTCTCAGGGATCGCCACCTCGACGTTGACGATCGGCTCCAGCACGATCGGCTGCGCCTTGCCGACGGCGTCGAGAAAGGCCTTCTTGCCGGCGCTGACGAAGGCCACTTCCTTGGAATCGACCGGGTGGTACTTGCCGTCGTACACGGTCACGCGCAGGTCCTGCAGCGGGTAGCCGGCCACCGCGCCGTGCTCCATCGCCTGGCGCACGCCCTTCTCGATCGCCGGCAGGAACTGGTTGGGGATCACGCCGCCCTTTACCGCGTCGACGAATTCGAAGCCGGCGCCGCGCGCCAGTGGTTCGACGCGCAGGAACACCTCGCCGAACTGGCCGGCGCCGCCGGTCTGCTTCTTGTGCCGGTGGTGGCCCTCGGCCTGGGCGGCGATGGTTTCGCGGTAGGCGATGCGCGGCGGCTGCGCTTCCACCTCGACGCCGTAGCGCTCGCGCATGCGCTCCAGCATCACCTTCAGGTGCAGCTCGGACAACCCGCGCACCACCGTCTCGTTGAGCTCCTTGTGGTGCTCGACGCGCAAGCACGGATCTTCCTCGGCCAGCCGCGCCAGCGCGTTGGACAGCTTCTGTTCCTGGCCCTTGTGCCGCGGTACCAGCGCCAGGCCGAACATCGGCGCGGGGAAGCTCGGTGGCGCCAGCGCGATGCGGTCCTCGTCGTGCGAGTCGTGCAGCACGGCGTCGAAGTGGATCTCCTCCACCTTCGCCACCGCGGCGATGTCGCCGGGGATGGCCGCTTCGATCTCCACGTGGCCCTTGCCCTGCGGGCGCAGCAAGTGGCCGACCTTGAACGGCTTGCGGCCGTCGTCGACCAGCAGCTGGCTGTCGCGGCGCACCGTGCCCTGCCACACGCGGAACACGCCGAGCTTGCCCACGAACGGGTCGTTGACGATCTTGAACACGTCGGCGATCACGTGCGCGTCGGCGTCGGCGCGGACCTGCAGCGGCGTGCCGTCGCCGCGCACGAACGGCGGCGGGTTGCCCTCGGCCGGGTTCGGCAGCAGTCGCGCGGCCACGTCGAGCAGTTCGCGCACGCCCGCGCCGGTGCGCGCGCTGACGAAGCAGATCGGCACCAGGTGGCCCTCGCGCAGGCACTGCTCGAACGCGTCGTGCAGCTGCTGCGGGGTCAGCGCGCCTTCGCCGGCGTCGAGGTAGGTGTCCATCAGCTTCTCGCTGACTTCCACCACCTGGTCGAGGATGCGCTGGTGCGCCTCGGCCAGCGAGGAAAAATCGGTGGCGCCGTCGGTGTGGAAGAAGCAGTCCAGCACGCGGCTGCCGCGCCCGGCCGGCAGGTTCACCGGCAGGCACTCGGGGCCGAACTCTTCGCGCAACGCCTCCACCAGCGCGGCCAGCTTGGCGCCGTCGTAGTCGATCTTGTTGATCACCAGCATGCGCGCCAGGCCACGCGCCTTGGCGTGCGTCATCATGCGGCGGGTGCCGTGCTCGATGCCGTTGACCGCGTTGACCACCACCGCCACGGTTTCCACCGCGGCCAGCGCCGACAGCGTGCCGCCGCGGAAGTCGGCGTAGCCGGCGGTGTCGATCAGGTTGATGCGGCAGTCGCCGTGCTCGATCTGCGCGATGCAGCTGTCGATGGAGTGGGCGCGCGCCTTTTCCTGGCTGTCGCTGTCCGACACCGTGTTGCCGCGCTCGACCGAGCCCATCGCCTGGATCGCGCCGCCGGCGTGCAGCAGCGCTTCGAACAGCGTGGTCTTGCCCACGCCGGCGTGCCCGGCGAGCGCGATGTTGCGGATGCTTTCCGTGGAATACGTCACGATGCGACCCTCCCATGCAGGGCACGGCCTCGTGACATGAACGGCACCGCACGAGGCCGCGCGTTGGCGGCTGACGATGGCGGGCCGTCATGGTCGTCCTGCGCCGGGGCAGGCGAGCCGTGCGCCGGGCAGGGGCGGTCATGGCGGAGAGACGGCGCATGGCGCCGTCCGGCTAGCCTTGAGCCATCCGCTGGTGCGGTCAAGCTGCAGTGCGGGGAACCGCCGCGGCGCCGCGGCGGTCCCAGCAGAAGGCCCCGCGCGCCTGCTGCCGCCGCTTGGCGCAGGTTCAAGCGTCATCGGCCATCCTGCGCGCAGCCATCACCCGTGAGGCACCGTCATCGTCCGTCCGCAGCCGCTTGCCCGGCACTACCCTTCGCCATCGAACCCGCCACCGGCATCGCCGGACCGAGGTCCGGGCCCGCTGGATGATGCGGGGCGGGCGTTGTTGCGACGACGGCGCGAGCCGCGGCGCGATCGTCGCCCGCACTGGCTGGCGCTGCTGGTGGCTGGCCTGCTGCACGGGCTGTTCGCGCTGGTGGTCTGGCAGCAGATGCGCCCACCCACGATCCGGGTCGTGCCCGCGCCGGCGGAGGCGCTGCAGGTGCGCTTCATCCTGCGTGCCTCGCCCGCCGCGCCGGCGCCGCCACCGCCATCGCCGATCGCGCCGCCGCGGGTGCGCGTGCCGCCGCGTTCGCACGAGCCGCCAGCGAAGGGCGCGATGACCTTGCAAACACCGGCGCCGACCGCCGCACCGCGGCTCTACGACGATCACGGCCAGCCGCTGCTGCCGGCGGCCGCGGCCAGCGCACCCGCACCGGATTACGTGCAGCGCCTGCCGCAGGGCGATCCGCGGATCATGCAGCACCGCAGCCCGATCCCCTACCGGGCCACGCGCTTCGAGCAGGATTGGGACAGCAATGCCAACGCATTCGACAGCGCGCTGCAGAAGCTGGTGGACAAGACCACGGTGAAGAAGACCGTGCATCTGCCCGGCGGCGTGCGCATCCACTGCGGCGTGTCGCTGGCCATGCTGGCCGGCGGCTGCGGTGGCGATCCGCCGCCACCGCCTTCGGCGAAAAGCGGCGACGAGCGCCTGAGCATGGCGCCGGCGAAACCGCTGGCCGGCGACGCGCAGGCGCCGCCGAAGCCCAGCGAAGACGCATGCATCGCCATGTATCGCGCCGGCAAGCCACTGGCGTGGGGTTGCCCGGTCGACACCGCGAGTCGCGCGGTCGATGCCGAGCTGCGCGAGCGTGCCGCGGGCGCCGCACGCGGCCACTGAGCGTCATGCGGGGGTGCGCCCGCGCCCGCTAAACTCGCCGCATGCCCCTGCCGCCGGACCCATCCGCCGCCCGCCGCCCCGCCAATCCGGCGCGGGTGATGCTGAACTCGCCGCTGGCGGCGGCCACGCGGGCCCGGGTCTACCACCAGCGCACCCGCCCGCGTCCGCGCGAACGCGGGCTGCGTCTCCTCGCCATGCTCGGCACGCTGCTGGTGCACCTGGTGTTCCTGTTCGGCTTCGTGCTCGGCCCGGCGTTCGAGGTGGTGCCGCCGCCGGAGCCGCGGCAGCAGCTGCTGCAGGTGCGCCTGATCGAGCCGCCCGAACCGCCACCCCCGCCGCCGGTGCGCGGCACCCCGCCGAAGGAACGCGGGCCGCGCCATCAGGGCCGCAGCCGCCGACCCGCACCGGTCAGCGAGCGCAGCGCGAATACCGTGGCCGTGGTCGCACCGCCGGCTGCGGCCGTGGCGCCGCCGGCCGTCGCGAAAGTCGCGAAGGCGCATGCGCCGAAAGCGCAGCCCCCGGCCGCCCCGCCGGCGCCGGCACGCCTGCCGCAACCGGCGCCGACGCCCGAGCTGCAGCCCGTGCCGCTGGCCGGCGAGCCGCCGGCGGTGACCTTGCCGACGCCGGCCGTGCAGCCGCCGGTACGGCCGAAGTTCCAGCCCGAGGCGGTGCGCCGGCCGCAGCTGGAAGGCAACCACCCGATGTTGCCGCCGCCGTCGCTGGCGTTGCCCGAGCTGCCGCCGCAGGCCGCGCCGCCGATCACCGTGTCCAGCATCGCGCTGAGCACCGAGCCGCCGAAATCCGCCGCGCCGGCCAGCGTGACGCCGGCCCGGGCGCAGCTTCCCGCAGCGCCGCCGGTGCCCGAGCTGCAGCCGGTGCCGCTGCCGGCGCAGCCGTCGCCGAGCGTGAACCTGCAGGCGCCGCTGAGCGTGCCCGCGCCCACCGTGGCGACCACGAAACCGCAGCTGCAGGCCCCGTCGATCGAGGTGGCCGAGGCGGAACTCGAGGCGGTGCCGCTGGCGCCGGCAACCCCGGCGCGGGTCGAACCGTCGGCACCGAAGGTGAAGCTCGAGGCCACCGAAGCCGCGAAGCAAATGGACGTCCAGCCGTCCGTGGCGCGGCCGCAGCTAAGCGCACCCTCCGTCGCCGCCGCGCCGGCGCCGTCGACCAGTAGCCCGCCGGCGGAACCGTCGTCCACCGCGGCCGAGCCGACGGCGCCCAGCCCGGCCGAGGCTGCCGCTGCACGCGATGTCAGCCGTGCTCCCGACGCCACGCCGCAGGGCAGCGACCTGGCCGCGCCCGGCACGCCCGAAGGCGTGCCCGTCGCGCCCGAAAGCGCCCGCGCCACGGCATCGTCGGCGCCGCCGGCACCGCGGCAAGGCAACGATCACGGGCGGCGCGGCGGGGAGCCCGGCAAGAGCCAGCCCGGCGGCCACCAGCCCGGCGCGGAACAAGGCGAGCGCGCGGGCGCGCTGGGCAGCTACGTGCAGCTGAAGCCGCGCGGCGACGCCGAGATCATGCGCCACGGCGCGCCGAACATCGGCTACCGGCCCACCCGCTTCGAGCAGGACTGGACCCCCGAAGGCGAAAGCTCGATCGACACCGCCTTGCGCCGCGCGGTGGAGAAGACCACGGTCAACCACACCTTCCACCTGCCGCGCGGCGTGCGCGTGAAGTGCTCGGTCAAGCCGCTGCTGCCGATCGCGCTGCTCGGCTGCGCCAACCCCGACCCGCCCCCCAAACCGGTCGACGCCAAGGTCTACGAGCGCCTGCACCTGGCGCCCGCCAACCCGGCGGTCGCGCCCGCGCCGGCAGCCAGCCGTGCGGCGCCCGCGCCGATGGTCAAGTTCGACAACAGCGCCGAATGCGCCGCCGCCCGTGTCGCCGGCGGCCCGCCGCCGCCGGGCTGCGAGGGCATCGTGCTGCCGGTGAAACCCGCCTCGCCCGCGCCGTCGTCGTCGACCTCGTGGGTGCCGGCGAGCGACCAGTTCCATTGAGGCGAAACGGGCGGTGGTTGCGCGATGTCCGCGGCGCGGCGTCATCGAGGCGGAAGCGGGCGGTGCGGCGTGGAGCGAATGACGGTAGTCGCGGCACTGCCCCCGTTACACCCTCACTTTCGCCCCGGTAACTCATACACCCTCAAAAGTCGCTGATAACACCGGCAGCATGCCCGCCCGCCCTGCGCAGGGCATCCACGCAAGACCATGATCCGATGTAGGAATTCGCCGCTTGTGCGGTCAAGAATGGCGCCGCATACTCGGCGCAACACCCCACTTTTGGGGTCTACTTAGCGTTAGGCGCCTATACAGGACAATCGCATGCCTAGCCCACAGTACCTGATTGCCCACGCGTGCTTTGGCTGCCGCAAGAGCTTCAAGGTGGCTCCGCGTCCTGACTATGTTGCCATCTGCCCAAACTGCGGAGGCACGCTTCATGAGATGGGCCGCTCTTTCAAGGCGCCACCTGCAAAAGACTTGGAGCAATGGGCAAAAGTACAAGCCTTGTTTGCCGCAGGCTTCCGCTTCTTCAGCTACCGCAGCACTTCAGGACCGTCTCTGCCCAGCAGACTCGCGGACGTAGAGGCTTTCATTCGTGACAATCCGGCGCATCCACTTCGAGTAGCGGCGCCTAACAGTTCGTTCAAGGCGGACGGCTACGCCGCCGCTTAACTCCAGCGTTAGAAGGTAACGTGCGTAACTTTTTCGTAGGGCAAAACATCACCCCATTTTCTACCGCTCTGCGACTGGCCGTTGTTGCGGTGTGTCTCGCGTTCGCCGGTTTTCTGCTGGTCCTTCTCGCAATGTCTTGGCATGCGCGCGTACTCTTCGTTTTGGGGTTCGCGTGCGCAGTGACCGGCATCTTCGGTGGCATCGGCGCAATACTCTACGGCTGGTGCGTTTTTGCTCGTTCACGTGGTAGGTAGCGGCGGCGCAATCTTCTAACTACTCCTTAGGAGACTTCCGATCAACCTTGGGCGCGTGACACTTTTGCCCCAGGCTTTCGGGCCGCTGCCGGTCATGGTGTTGTCCTTCGATCGCGCGTGGTACGTGCCGATGCGGTGCGGTGGCAA
>JANJTA010000027.1 GCA_024711345.1 Rhodanobacter sp.
GGGCCCCTATGCCGTCTAGCAGGTCTCACCCTTCCCCTCCGGGCCGGCCCCCCGCGGCCGGGCCTCGCTTTGGCCTTCAACCCCCCCCCCCACCCTCGCAACACCCGCACCCCCCCCCCGCGGGCTCCTGCGACAGCGGATCTGTCACTCCGAGGCTATCGTTTCGCCATGCAGTGCCCGCGTCCTCACCGCATAATCGAGCTTTCCTGCAGCGACCCAGCCCATGCCTGAAACCCGCATCCGCCTGATCGCCCCTTCCGGCTACCCGCACGACCGCGCCGCCATGACGCGCGGGGTGCAGCGGCTGCGGGCGGCGGGCTGCCGCGTGGACGGGCTGGAGGTGCTCGAGCGCAGCGAGCAGCGCTACGCCGGCAGCGATGCCGAGCGGGCTGCCGACCTCAACGCGCTGGCCACGATGGATGAGTTGCCGGACATCGCGCTGGCGATCCGCGGCGGCTACGGCGCCACCCGCCTGCTGGCGCAGCTGCACTACGACGCCCTGCGCGAACGCCTCGGCGACCGCCACGCCGTGCTGGTCGGCCACAGCGATTTCACCGCGCTGCAGCTGGCGCTGCATGCGAAAAGCGGCCTGACCACGTTCAGCGGCCCGATGCTGGGCGCCGATTTCGGCGCCGAAGCGCTCAGCAAATTCACCTGGCGGCAGTTCTGGGACACCGTGCGTGCGTCCGCGGCGCAGGTCGAGTGGACCGCCGCACCCGACGCCCGACTCGATGTCGAAGGGCCGCTGTGGGGCGGCAACCTGGCCGTGCTGTGCAGCCTGATCGGCACGCCGTATTTTCCCGGCACCGATGGTCGCGGGATCGACGGCGGCATCCTGTTCGTGGAGGACGTCGGCGAGCCGCCGTTCCGCATCGAGCGGCTGCTGTACCAGTTGCATCTGTCCGGCGTGCTGGGGCGCCAGCATGCGCTGCTGCTGGGCAACTTCAGCCAGTGCCGGCCCAGCGCCTACGACAACGGCTACGACCTCGCCGACAGCTTCGCGCAGATCCGCCGCGCCAGTGGCGTGCCGGTGCTCGGCGGCCTGCCGATCGGCCACGAGCCGGACAAGCTCACCCTGCCGTTCGGCGCGCCGGCGCGGCTGCAGGTCGCCGGCGGCAGGGCGCAACTGTCGTTCAGCGGCTATCCGCATTTGCCGCTTCAGTCCTGACGCTCTGGCTCCCTCCCCTGCGACCGAAGGAAGTCCCTTTGGGGCAAGCAGGCAAGGGGCCAAGCGGGCAGGATCACCGTCAAACCCGTAAAATGCCCGTTCTGCATGGGCCGCGCGCCCACTCAAGGAAACCGCAATGAAGACCATCGAAGGCGACTTCGCCACTCCGCAAGGCCGCTTCGCCATCGTCGCGGGCCGTTTCAACGGCTTCGTCGTCGAGCCGCTGGTGGCCGGCGCGCACGATGCGCTGCGGCGCCATGGCGTGAAGGACGAGGCGATCGAGCTGGTGCGCGTGCCGGGCGCGTGGGAGATCGCGCTGGCCGCGCACAAGCTGGCCAGCTCCGGCAAGTACGCGGCGGTGATCGCGCTGGGCGCGGTGATCCGCGGCGCCACCCCGCACTTCGATTTCGTCGCCGGCGAATGCGCCAAGGGCCTGGCCAAGGCTGCGCTGGATTCCGGCGTGCCGGTGGCGTTCGGCGTGCTGACCACCGACAGCATCGAGCAGGCGATCGAGCGCGCCGGCACCAAGGCCGGCAACAAGGGCGCCGACGCCGCGATCGCCGCGCTGGAGATGGCCAATCTGTACGGGAAGCTGGGATGAGCCAGCATCCGCAGGGTCTCGACATGCAGGCGCGCTCGCGTGCGCGCCGCCGCGCGCTGCAGGCGCTGTACGCGTGGCAGCTTTCCGGCAGCCACATGAATGCGGTGATCGAGCAGTTCCGCCACGAGCAGGACATGGAAGTGGCCGACCTGGACTACTTCGAGGACCTGCTGCACGGCGTGGAAAAGAACGTGGATGCGCTGGACGCAGCCCTGCGCCCGCACCTCGACCGCGAAGTGGCGCAGGTCGACCCGATCGAACGCGCCGCGCTGCGCCTGGCCGCCTATGAGCTGAAGTTCCGTCCCGACGTGCCGTACCGCGTGGTGATCAACGAGGCAATCGAGGTGACCAAGCGCTTCGGCGCCGACCACGGCCACAGCTACGTCAACGGCGTGCTGGACAAGCTGGCCGGCGAGCTGCGCGCGGTCGAGAAGAAAGGCTGATGTCCGCGCTGCCCGGGCTGGTGCCGGAGCTGGAGACCGCACGCCTTCGGTTGCGGGCGCACCGCGCCGAGGATCACGCCGAACGCGTGGCGATCTGGTCCGATCCCGAGGTGACCCGCTTCATCGGCGGCCGGCCGTTGACCGGAGAGGAAGTCTGGCGTCGCTTCCTGCAGTTCGTGGGCCTGTGGAGCGTGCTGGGCTACGGCTACTGGGCCGTCGAAGAGAAGTCCACCGGGCGCTATATCGGCGACATCGGCTTCGCTGACTTCAGGCGCGACTTGCAGCCGTCGCTGGACGGCATGCTGGAGTTCGGCTGGGTCCTGGCAGCGCACGCGCACGGCAAGGGCTATGCGAGCGAAGCCGTGGCCGCCGCGATCGGCTGGGCGGAGCAGCATCGGCCGAGCTTGCGCGCGGTCTGCATCATCGCGCCGGACAACCGCGCCTCGATCCGCGTGGCGGAGAAGGCCGGCTTCCGGCTGTGGCAGTCGTCGAGCTATCACGACAGCCCCACCCTGGTGTTCAGCCGCTAGCCGCGCCGCCATGGAATTCCGCCTGATCGAGCGCCTCCGCGAACTCACCGCGCAACCGCGCGACGACGTGCGCATCGGCATCGGCGACGACGCCGCGGTGCTGGCGCCGCCGCCGGGGAAAGAGCTCGCGGTGGCGATCGACACCCTGGTCGAGGGCGTGCATTTCCCGCCCGGTACGGCGGCGGCCGACATTGGCTGGAAGGCGCTGGCGGTGAATTTGTCCGACCTGGCGGCGATGGGTGCCAGCCCCGCCTGGGCGCTGCTGGCGCTGACCTTGCCCAGCGCGGACGCGGCCTTCGTCGAGGGTTTTGCCGAAGGCTTCGCGAAGCTGGCGCAGCCGTATCGGCTGGCCCTGGTCGGCGGCGACACCACCCGCGGGCCGTTGACGATCAGCGTGGCCGTGCACGGCTTCGTGCCGCCGGGCCAGGCGCTGACCCGCGCCGGCGCGCGGAGCGGCGACGTGGTGCTGGTCACCGGTACGTTGGGCGATGCCGCTGCCGGCCTGCATGCCTTGCAACATCCGCTGCGCGAAGACGATGGCCGCGCCGGACTGCGCGGTTTCCTGATCGAGCGGTTCAACCGGCCGACACCGCGGCTGGCGGTCGGCACGGCGCTGCGCGGACAAGCTACAGCGTGCGTCGACGTCTCCGACGGACTGCTCGCCGATCTCGGCCACATCTGCGCCGCCAGCGGCGTCGCCGCGGAGATCGAGGCCTCCTTGCTGCCGCGCTCGTCGGCGCTGCTGGAGCTGTACGACGACACCACGGCGCTGCACTTTGCCTTGAGCGGCGGCGACGACTACGAACTGTGCTTCACCGTGCCGGCCAATCGCGTGGCCGAGCTGCAGGCCGGCCTGGCCCGGCTCGGCTGCGGCGCGACGAAGATCGGCCGCATCGTGGAAGGCGAAGGCGCACGCGTGCGCGCCGCCGATGGCTCGTGGCTGGCCACGGACCGGTCGGGCTGGGAGCACTTCGCGTGAGCGCGAAGAAGAGCCTGAGCGGCGAACAGCGACGCGCGTTGCTGGCCACGCCGGCCGGCTGGCTGGCCTGCGGCTTCGGCTCCGGGCTGGCGCCGGTGGCGCAAGGCACGTTCGGTTCGCTGGCCGCGCTGCTGCCGTGGCTGGGGCTGCGCCAGTTGTCGCTGCCGTTCTATCTGCTGGTCATCGTGGCCGGCTTCGTGATCGGCGTGTGGGCCTGCAACGTGGCCAGCCGCGCGCTGGGCGTGGCCGACCATCGCAGCCTGGTGTGGGACGAATTCATCGGCCAGTGGATTGCGCTGCTGCCATTGCTGGTTCCCGCGCTGCTGCCGCCCAGCGGATTCGCGTGGTGGATGGTGCTGGCCGGCTTCGCGCTGTTCCGCCTGTTCGACGTGTGGAAGCCGTGGCCGATCCGCTGGCTGGACCGGCGCGTGAAGGGCGGCATGGGCGTGATGATCGACGACGGGGTGGCCGGCATCTTCGCCGCGATCGTGCTGGCGCTGGGGCTGTACCTGCAGCGCTGACGGTCGTGTCAGCGTCCAGGGCGGGGCGGCTTGGCGGCGGCCGCATCGAGGCAACCCAGTCCGCGCAGTGTCGCCGCGACCGCCTGGTCCAGATCCGTATGGGGTTCCGTTCCGAGCAGCGCCACCAGCTTGCGGTTGTCCAGTTGGAGCGGCCGTTGCCACAGATAACGCATCTCGCGCAGCTCGCGGAACAGCGCGACGAACGGTGCGGCCAGCGTGACCAGCCACCACGGGAAAGCGCGCAGCGGCAGCTCCGGGTGGCCGGTCGCACGCCGGGTCGCGTCGGCCATGGCATGGCCGTCGACCCAGTGGCCGCCGAAATGGAAGCACTCGAATGCGGCCAGTTCGTTCTCCCGTTCCAGCAGACGCGCCACCGTCTCGCCGACGTCGGGCAGGTAGGCCCAGGCATGGCGCAGCTCGCGTTCGCCCGGATAATTCACCGCACGCACCGGCCGTCCCGGCTTCACCATCGCCGCGAACCAGTTGTTGCTGGCACGGGGGCCGAAGAAATCGCCGCAGCGCAGGATCAGCGTGCGCACGCCCTCGGCTGCCGCCTGTTGCAGGCGGCGTTCCATCGCTACCCGGATCGCGCCCTTGCGGGTCAGCGGGTGCTGCGGCGAATCCTCGCGCAGCAGCGGCAGTGCGTCCGGCCCGTAGTTGTAGACGTTGCCGGGCAGCACGATGCGCGCGCCGGTGGCGCGTGCGGCAGCGAGGGTGTGCTCGAGCATCGGCAGGGACAGCTTGTGCCAGTTGCGGTAGCCCGGCGGGTTGACCGCGTGGACGATCGCCTCGACGCCCTGCGCCGCCTGCGCCACGTCGGCAGCGTGCATGGCGTCGCCGGCGTGCCATGCGATCTGCGCCGGCAGCCCCGGTCGGGAAGCGTCCCGGACCAGGGCGCGCACCTGCCAGCCGCGACGTAGCAGCGCCGCCGCGATCTCGCCGCCGGCACCGCCGGTGGCGCCCAGTACCAGGGCCTTGCGTGCCGTGTTCATCGCGTGCTCCTTGAAAGTGACCCGGCATGAGTGCCCCGGGCACGAAGGATAATCCGCGATGGTTGCGCTTTCCCTGCAGGAGCGCGTGGCCGTCGGCGAGCGGCGGGCGCCGTTCGCCGACGGAAGGGGTCCGGCCGGCTACGCCTGCAGCACGATGCGGTAGCGCGCCTTGCCGTCCGCGAGGTGCTGCAGCGCCTCGTTGACCTGCGCCATCGGGAACATCTCCACCTGCGGGCGGATGTCGTGGCGGGCGGCGAAGTCGAGCATGCGGGCGATGTCGACCGGCGAGCCGGTGGGCGAGCCGGAGACTTCGCGCTGCTTGCCGATCAGGCTGAACGCCGGCACCGGGATCGGTTCCAGCACCGCGCCGACCACGTGCATGCGGCCTTTCGGCGCGAGCGTGCCGAGCAGCGCGTTCCAGTCCATCGCCACGTTGACGGTGACCAGCAGCAGGTCGAGCGAGCCGGCGATCGCCTTGATCGCGTCGCTGTCGCGGCTGGCGACCACGCGGTGCGCGCCGAAGCCGCGCGCCTCGTCGGCCTTGGCCATCGTGGAAGTGAATGCGGTGACCTCGCAGCCCCACGCCGCGGCGAACTTCACCGCCATGTGGCCGAGCCCGCCGATGCCGACCACGCCGACCCGCGCGGTGGGCTTGATGTCGTAGGCGAGGAACGGCTTCAGCACGGTGATGCCGCCGCACAGCAGCGGGCCGGCGCTGGCCAGGTCGATACCCTCGGGCAGCGGAATCGCCCACGCCCAGTGCGCGCGAACCTTGTCGGCAAAGCCGCCGTGGTGGCCGCCGATGGTCGCCACCGATTGCGCGCACAGGTTGTGGTCGCCGGACAGGCACTGGCGACAATGCATGCAGCTTTCCGCGGTCCAGCCGATGCCGACGCGCTGGCCCACGCTGAGCCCCTTGGCCTGCGCGCCCAGCGCGACGATCCGGCCGACCACTTCGTGCCCGGGGATGAACGGGTAGCGCGCATTGCTCCATTCGTTGTTGATCATCGACAGGTCGGAGTGGCAGATGCCGCAGTAGTCGACGGCCACCTCGACCTCCTCGGCACCCAATCCGCCCACGTCGAACGTGGCCAGCTTCAGCGGTTGACCGGCCGCGCTGGCGGCCCAGCCCGTGATCGAGGACATGGCGAACTCCTGTAGTGGGTGGGGAAACCCAAGATTACGCCGTTGTGTCGCGTGCGTGGATTGGCCATGCTGGCGATCTTTCCCGCCACAGGAGCCTCCCCATGCTTTACCGTCGCCTCGGCACCTCCGGCCTGCAACTTTCCGCGCTGTCGTTCGGCGCCTGGGTCACCTTCGGCCGGCAGGTGGGGCGCGGCGAGGCGCGCGACCTGCTGGCGCTGGCGCACGACCGCGGGGTCAACTTCTTCGACAACGCCGAGACCTACAACAACGGCGTGGCCGAGCAGCTGATGGGCGACGTGCTGGCCGACCTGCGCTTTCCGCGCGACAGCTACTGCGTGTCCAGCAAGGTGTTCTTCGGCGCGGTCGAGCAGCCGCTGCCGACCCAGCGCGGGCTGTCGCGCAAGCACGTGACGGAAGCCTGCCATCAGGCGCTGCAGCGCCTGCGCGTGGACTACCTCGATCTCTATTTCTGCCATCGCCCCGACCCGGATACGCCGATCGCCGAGACCGTGGCGGCGATGGACACGCTGGTGCGCCAGGGCAAGGTGCTGTACTGGGGTACCAGCGAATGGCCGGCCGAGGCGATCCACGAGGCGCACCGCATCGCCCGCGAGAACCATCTTTACGCACCGGTGATGGAGCAGCCGCAATACAACCTGCTGCACCGCGAGCGGGTGGAGGTGGAGTACGCGCCGCTGTACGAGGCCTACGGCATGGGCACCACGATCTGGTCGCCGCTGGCGTCCGGCCTGCTCAGCGGCAAGTACAACGACGGCGTGCCGGCCGACTCGCGGCTGGCCCAGCCCGGCTACGAGTGGCTGCGCGAGAGCGTGCTGGGCCACGGCGACGAACGTCTCGGCAAGGTGCGCGCGTTGCAGCCGATCGCCGCCGAGCTGGGCACCAGCCTGGCGCAGCTGGCGATCGCCTGGTGCCTGCTCAATCCGCACGTTTCCACCGTGATGCTCGGCGCCAGCAAGCGCGAGCAGCTGGCGCAGAACCTGGATGCGCTGGAGTTGTTGCCGCGGCTGGATGCATCCGTGGCGCAACGGATCCGGCGGGCCGTCGAGGCGGGCTGAGCTGGCGGCGGTTGACAGTCAAATGAGAATCATTATCATCAAAGGCGTCACCGCTTCCGCTGGATGTCCCGATGCCTGTCCTGTCCCTGCGCCAACCGCCGTCGTCCCGTTCGATCCCGCGGCCGGCCCTGCCGCCGCCGATGCCGACCCCGGCCCGGCATGTCTCCAGTCATGCGCTGCTGGCCGGTGAGCGCGAGCTGGTGATCCAGCATCAGGGCAGCGAGTACCACCTGCGTCTGACCCGCAACGGCAAGCTGATCCTGACCAAGTAGCGACGCCGGCCGCTGTTCCGGTGCCGCGGGCGAGGGCCCGCGCGCTATTCGCCGGGGCGGCCCCGGGTTCCTGGCGCAGGAGGCAGGCGATGTGCGGTCCGTGGTGGCGACAATGGCTGCAGTGGTGCCCGCAGGCGATCGGTGCGGATGCCTGCCGGCGCCGGCTGCGCATGACGCCCGCCGCCCTGGCCGCCTCGCTGCCGGCGCTCGGCAGCGTGTTGTACATGCCGCTGGCGGAGAGCGGCACGGGCCTGCCGCCGCAGCCGGACGGCGTGCTGGTGGAGACGCCGCTGCTGGCGCCACTGCTGCGCGTGCATGGACTGCTGGCAGTTTGCGAGGTCACGCTGGACGGGCCGCGCGAATGGATCGACGGCCTCGATCGCGACGGCCGCCCATGCGTGCGCCTGCACCTGCTGCCGGACACCGACTACCTGGGCTGGGACCGCCTGCTCGCCCGCGGCGAGCCGGCGCCGGCAATGCCGCACGCTCCGCATATGCAGGCGCTCGACGCCTGTCCGCTGCGCTTCCACTGGCGCCGGCTGGCCGGTTTCGACCTGCTGCGCGGCGAGAGGGTCATCCGGCTGTCGCCGCTGGGCCGCCAGCTGGCCGCCCGGATCGCCCGCGCGCACGCCGGGCAGGGCGCGCGGCAGCCTCGCTAGGAACGGCCGGCGGACGGCTGTTCGCCGGGGCGCAACAGGTTGCCGGCGTCCGCGCTGTGGAAATGCCGCTTGAAGGCGACTTCGCCGGAAACCGGCTCCTCCAGCTCGCGCGCGTAACGATGGCCGGCATAGACCGCGTGCGCGATCAGGCCCGGCGCCTCGGCGTCGCCGACGCAGCGCACGCTGCGAATGCCGGCATCCGTCCATGCCGCCTCGCGCTGCTGCAGTTCCTGGTACAGCGCATCGTCGGGCAGGCGCGCGGTGACGGTGACCACGGCGTCGCAGGCCAGCTCGCGCTGGCGATGGGTCCACACGTCCTCGACGGTGAGCGTGCCGCCGTCGTAGCCGACGATGTCGTGCGACACCAGCGCCTCGATGCCGAGCTCGGCCATGCGCTTGCGCACATGCCGGTAGTCCAGCGTGTTCAGCGTCCACGGCGCGAGGCTGTCCTCGGGCGTGAGATGGATCACCTCGCAGCCGCGCCGGCGCAGCAGCTCGGCGGCGACGCTGGCGTGGTAGTAGCCGTCGTCGTCGAATACCACCACGCGGCCTTGCGGAACGCGGCCGTCGATCAGGTCGTCGACGGTGAACACGCGCGGATTGCCCGCGAAGCCGGGCAGGGCAAAGCCATGGCTGCGCCCGCAGCCGTCGTGGCGCCAGTGGCAGCCGGTGGCCAGCACCACGTGCTCGGCGCCGAAATCCAGCACGTCCTGCGCGCTCAAGGCCGAATCGAGATAGACGGCCACGTTCGCCAGCTTGTGGATCTGGCCCACGCGCCAGTCGCGCACGCGTGCCCATTCGGCCAGGCCCGGCAGGCGCGCCTCGCGGGTCACGCGGCCGCCGAGCTCCCTGCGCGCTTCGGCCAGGCTCACCTCGTAGCCGCGCTGGCCCAGTGCGCGCGCGGCCTCCAGCCCGGCCGGACCGGCGCCGACCACCAGCACGCGCGCCGCCGTGCGTGCCGGCGCGATGCGTTCCGGGTGCCATCCCTTGCGCCATTCCTCGCCCATGGTCGGGTTCTGCGTGCAGCGGATCGGCGAGATGGTCATGTCACCCGAGACGCAGACGTTGCAGCCGATGCATTCGCGGATGTCGTCGACGCGGCCCTCCTCGATCTTCCTCGGCAGGAACGGGTCGGCAATGGACGGGCGCGCGCAGCCGATCAGGTCCAGCACGCCGCGCTTGAGCTGCGACACCATGGTGTCCGGCGAGGTGAAGCGGCCCACGCCGACCACCGGCTTGCTGGTGGCCTGCTTGACGAACGCGATGAACGATTCCTGCGCGCCTTCGCCGGCGAAGCGCGAGGGCACCGAGTCGTTGTACCAGGCGGCGAGGTTCACGTCCCACAGGTCGGGCAGCTCGGCCAGCATGCCGACGATGTCCTGCGCCTCGGCCAGCTCCACGCCGCCGGGGCCGAGTCCTTCCTCGACCGCAAAGCGCAGTGCCACCGCGCAGGTGTCGCCGACCGCCTCCTTGGTGTCCTGCAGCACCTCGCGCAGCAACCGCACGCGGTTCTCCAGCGCGCCGCCGTATTCGTCGCTGCGCTGGTTGCGCCGGCGCTGCAGGAAGTGCATCGCCAGCGACAGGTCGTGCGCGGCGTAGACGTAGATGATGTCCATGCCGGCGCGCTTGCCGCGGACTGCCGCCTCGCGGTGCCAGCGCCGGTACTCGCGGATGTCGTGCTTGGTCATCGCCCGCGCCTGGTGCGGGTAGCCGTACTTGGTCGGCTGCGCCGACGGCGCGATCAGCACCTCGCGCGAATACAGGTTGGAGGCGGTCGGACCGTTGTGCGACAGCTCCAGCGCCGCCAGCGCGCCGTGCGCGTGCACCTGGTCGCACATCAGCGCCAGCGCGGGGATGTCGCGGTCGTCCCACAGCCGCGCCTCGACGTAGGGCGTGAGGTCGCCGCTGGGGTGGATCTCGCATTCCTCGGTGGAGACCACGGCCCAGCCGCCGGCGGCCTTCATCTCGCGCATGGCCGCGTGCGCCAGCGGCATCGCGTGGCCCATGCCGTTGCAATGCGGCACCTGGAAGAAGCGGTTCTTCGCGGTGACCGGGCCGATCTGCACCGGTTCGAACAGGATGTCGTAGCGCGGATCCCTCATTCCGGAATGACCTCGGCGGGCGGCCCGTTCCGGCGGCGCAGGCGCATGAGCGCGTACAGCGGCAGGCCCGCGGCGATCAGCCCCAGCGCGTACACGAACGGCTCATGGCCGATGCCGATGAAGGCGAAGACCACGAACAGTACGCAGGCGACGGCGATGAGCAGCACCCGCGGCGAGGCGCAGGCCGCGGTGCGCCGCCGCCACAGCACGATCAGCGCGAGCGCGCAGCACAGGTAGAGCGGCAGGTTGGCCGCGGTCACCACCCGGGTGAGGAAGGTGAATGCCGCCACCAGCGACTTGCTGTAGCTCATGCCGACCATCGCCGAGGCGAGCGCGCCGGTCACCAGCAGCGCCACCGCCGGCGCGCCGTGGCGGTTGTTGCGTGCCAGCACTGCCGGCAGCACGCCGCTGCACGCCATGGTGCGGGTCAGCTCGCCGGCGAGCAGGGTCCAGCCGTTGAGCGCGCCCAGCCCGCTGATCACCACGAACAATGCCAGCCAGCGCCCGGAGCCGGCGGCGGCGAAGCGGTCCATCAGCAGCGCGAACGGCGCGTTCGCTTCGGCCAGCTCCGCCTGGCGGATCAGCAGCAGCGGCACCGCCGAGACGACGATGTAGACGACCGCGGTAAGCACGGTGCCGGTCATGGTCGAGCGCGGAATGGTGCGCGCCGGGTCGTCCACCCGCGCCGCCGGCACGCTGGCCGATTCGATGCCGAGCATCGCGAACAGCGCGATGGTCGCGGCCGCGGTCACGCCGCCCAGGGTGATCGGCGTGGTCGGCGGGTGCGCGGCGTAACTCGCCGGCGCGGTCAGCAGCAGCCAGCCGCCGAGCAGCGCGATGGCCAGCATCGGCAGCAGCTTCAGCGCGGTGGTGACGATCTGCACGCCGCCGCCGGTGCGCACGCCGAACAGGTTGATCGCCACCACCACCCACAGCAGGCCCAATGCGAACGCCGCCGGCGGCAGCGCGCCCAGCGGCGGGAACACCACCGCCATGTAACCGACCACGCCGGTGGCGAGCGCGGCGTTGGTGAGCCATAGCGACACCCAGTATGCCCACAGCGCCAGGTACGCCAGCGGCTCGCCCAGGGTCTGGCGGATGTAGCCGTATGGGCCGCCGGCGTGGGGCAGCGCATGGGCCAGGTGCGAGAACACGCGGGCCAGCGCCAGGCAGCCGGCCAGCACGATGACCCAGCCGATCAGCGCGTTGAAGCCGAACGGCGCCAGCGACGCCGGCAGCACGAAGATGCCCATGCCGATGACGTTGCCGACGACCAGCGCGGTGCAGGTCCAGAAGCCGATCTTGTTGCCGTCGTGCATGCTGGGTCAGTTTGAGGGGCGCGGCCGGCCGCGACGGTTCGTGCTCATGCGGATTCGCCGGCGGGACCAGCGTAGGCCGCGCGCAGCAGGTTCTGGAAATGCCAGACGCCGCCCTCGCGCTTCGGGTTCAGCCGGCCGGGCACGTAGTGGCCGGAGGCCAGGCCCAACTGCACCGCCTCGCAGATCGCGATGTCCTCGTGCTGCACCTCGTCGCTGAAACCCTGGTCGGCGGCGATGCGCGCCTGCGCAGCCTCGTCCTGCGCGTAGTAGTAGTCGAACACCACGCGGCAGCGGCCCGGCCCCAGCGGCAGGATGCGGTTGGTCTGCATGCGCCCCGGCATGATGTTGAGCATCACGTTGGGGTAGACGAAGTAGTAGAACGCCTCGCCGTCGCCGTAGATGTCGGCGCTGTTGCGCAGCGGCGAGGACTGCAGCGAGTGCCACGGGAACAGCTCGGTGTCGTAGGCGCGGTAGTCGAGCACCCGCGACAGGCCCGGGTGCACGTGCGGCAGGTGGTAGCCCTCGAGGAAGTTGTCGACGTAGACCTTCCAGTTGCAGTCGATGTCATAGTTGTCGCGGCGCAGGTAGCGCATCGCCGACAGGTCGATCGGCGCAATGCGCTCGGCGATGCCGCCGTAGACCTCCTCGAACGCCGGCACCTCCGGGTCGAGCGCCACGAACACCAGGCCCTGCCATTCGTGCACGCGCAGCGGCGGCAGGCGGATGTCCTCGACCTTGAAATCACAGGCGTCCTGCATCTCGGGCGCACTGCGCAGCTGGCCTTCCAGCGTATAGGTCCAGCCGTGGTACTTGCAGTGCAGGGCACGCGCGCCCTTGCCGTCGCACAGCGCCAGCGGGCCGGCGCGGTGGCGGCAGACATTGGGGAAGGCGCGCAGCACGCCGTCCGCGCCGCGCACCAGCAGGATGGGCACCCCGGCGATCTGCCCGACGGCATGGTCGCCGGGCTCCGCCAGTTGCCCTTGGTGGGCCATCAACTGCCAGCTGCGCGCGAATACCGCGCGCTGTTCCATCGCCAGCATCGCGTCGCCGGCATAGTAGCGGGCGGGCAGAGCGTGCGCGCGGTTGAGTTCCTCGGCCATGGTGTCGTCAGGCATGAGCAGATTCGATCCCCGGATAGATGGGCGCGACGGGCAGCCGTCTTACGGAGCTTCCATGTTCCCCTGTCGTCTCGCGCCCGCAACAGTGTTCGCTGATCCAGCCTAGCGCCTCCGTCGAAGCGGGAGCAACCGGTACCGGTGCCGGCATGTTTGCCGGCACCTACTATCTACCGGTCGGAATCGGTTGTAGATTGCGACGATTCCTGCGAGGAGCCGCAGCCGTCCATGTCACGCGCCGTACCCCGGCTGTGCCGCCGCCCGAGACTCGACCCTCGCGGGCGGGGTGCACCGTTGCAGCGGAGACAGTCGTGACGGGCGCGCAGGCCGTCGGCACGCTGGACCAGGCGCTGGCCCACGCGGCACACCTGCTGGAGCGAAACCCGGCGCTGGCCATCGAACAGCTCGACGAGATACTGCAGGCGGTCCCGGGCCATCCGGTGGCCTTGCACCTGCTGGCCGCCGCGCGCTCGCTGCAAGGGGATACGCAGGGCGCGCTCGACCTGCTGGTGCCCCTGGCGCAGGCCCAGCCGACGTGGGCCATGGTCCATGTCGACCTGGGGCTGGCCTTCGGCCGCTGCGGGCGCGGGCAGGAAGCGATCCAGGCGCTGCGCCGCGCGGTGGCGCTGAAGCCCGACCTGCCGCAGGCGTGGCGCGCGCTTGGCGACCACCTGATGGCGGCCGGCGAGCAGGCGGCGGCGGATGCGGCGTACGCCAGCCACGTGCGCTACTCCACCCGCGACCCGCGCCTGCTGGCCGCCGCCGTCGCCCTGGTCGAGAACCGCATCCCCGAGGCCGAGGCGCGGCTGCGCGAGCACCTGAAGCAGGCGCCGACCGACGTGGCGGCGATCCGCATGTTCGCCGAGGTCGCTGCCCGGCTGGGCCGCAACGAGGACGCCCTGCACCTGCTCGAACGCTGCCTGGAGCTGGCGCCGAGCTTCCAGGAGGCGCGCCGCAACTACGCGCTGGTCCTGCATCGCAGCAACCAGCCGGAGCAGGCGCTGGTGCAGATCGAGCGCCTGCTGGCGGCCGATCCGGGGCACCTGGGCTGCCGCAATCTCAAGGCGGTGGTGCTGTGCCGGGTCGGCGACTACGAGTCGGCCATCGGCATCTATGCCGATCTGCTGGAACACTACCCGCGCAATGCGAAGGTATGGGTGAGCTATGGGCATGCGCTGAAAACCGCCGGGTATACCGAGCGCGCCATCGCCGCGTATCGCCGCAGCCTGGAGCTCGAACCGTCGTTCGGCGAGGTCTGGTGGAGCCTGGCCAACCTGAAGACCTTCCGTTTCAGTACCGACGAGCTGGCCGCGATGCGCGGGCAGCTGGCGCGCGCGGACCTGGCCGAGGACGACCGCCTGCACCTGGAGTTCGCCGTCGGCAAGGCATGGGAAGACGCCGGCGAGTACGAGACGTCGTTCCGGCATTATGCGCGGGGCAACGCGATCCGCCGCGCGCAGGTGCACTACAGCGCCGACGACACCAGTGCGCGGGTGCGCTACATCCGCGAACACTACACGCGCGAGTTCTTCGCCGCGCGCGCCGGCGCCGGCAGCCCGGCGCCCGACCCGGTCTTCGTGGTCGGCCTGCCGCGCGCCGGCTCCACCCTGATCGAGCAGATCCTGTCCAGCCACAGCCAGGTCGAGGGCACGATGGAGCTGCCCGAGGTCACCTCGATCGCGCGCCTGCTGCGCCTGCAGGGCGACGCCGACGAGGCGATGCCCTACCACGGCGCACTGGCGGCGTTGGACGCCGACGCGCTGCGCGCGCTCGGCGAGCGCTATCTCGCGCACACCCGGATCCAGCGCAAGACCGCGGTGCCGCTGTTCATCGACAAGATGCCGAACAACTTCATGCACCTCGGCCTGATCCACCTGATGCTGCCGAACGCGAAGATCATCGACGCGCGCCGGCACCCGCTGGCCTGCGGCTTCTCGGCCTTCAAGCAGCACTTCGCGCGCGGCCAGGGCTTCAGCTACGACCTCGGCGACATCGGGCGCTACTACCGCGATTACGTGGCGCTGATGGCGCATTTCGACGCCGTGCTGCCGGGGCGCGTGCACCGCGTGGTGTACGAACGCATGGTCGAGGACACCGAGGGCGAGGTGCGTCGCCTGCTGGATTATTGCGGCCTGCCGTTCGAGGCGTCGTGCCTGCGGTTCTTCCAGAATCCGCGGCCGGTGCGCACGGCCAGTTCGGAACAGGTGCGCCAGCCGATCTACCGCGAGGGGGTGGATCACTGGCGCCATTACGCCGCATGGTTGGGGCCGCTAGCGTCGGCGCTGGGACCGGTGCTGGAGAGCTACCCCGACGTACCGGTATGGGAGTGATGGCTGAATCCGATGGATTGTCGTGGACTTTCGAGGGGAGGGGCTTATGCACACGAGTAGATTCAAAAAGACCGCGGGAACGCGGCGGATCAGGCTGGCCAGGTTGCCGCTCGCCGCGGCGATC
Organism: Rhodanobacter sp.; assembly: GCA_024711345.1. Lineage (GTDB taxonomy): Bacteria > Pseudomonadota > Gammaproteobacteria > Xanthomonadales > Rhodanobacteraceae > Rhodanobacter. The sequence continues at coordinate 15,378 of JANJTA010000027.1, forward strand.
TGCGTGGCCATGGCCGCACCGGCCTTCGCCCAGGATGCCGGGCAGGCCGAGACGCCGAGCACGGCGCCCGCGGCGAAACCGAAGACCACTACGCTGAGCGTGGTGAACGTGACCGCGCAGAAGCGCACCGAGAACCTGCAGAAGGTGCCGATCAGCATCGGCGTGCTGGAGACTGACCAGCTCGAGGCGCTGCACGTGCAGAACTTCAACGACTACGTGAAGTACCTGCCCAGCGTCACCTTCCAGCAGGGCGGCGGCGGCATCGCCACCGGTCCCGGCTTCGCCACCATCTACATGCGCGGCGTGGCCAGCGGCGGCAACACCAACCACTCCGGCTCGCAGCCCAGCGTGGGCGTGTACCTCGACGACCAGCCGGTCACCACCATCCAGGGGCCGCTCGACATCCACATGTACGACATCGCCCGCATCGAGGTGCTGGCCGGGCCGCAGGGCACGCTGTACGGCGCCAGCGCCGAGGCAGGCGCGCTGCGCATCATCACCAACAAGCCCGACCCCAGCGGTTTCGCGGCCAATTACACCCTCGGCGTCAACAAGGTGGCGCACGGCGGCGTCGGCTTCACCGCCGAGGGCATGCTCAACCTGCCGATCAGCAAGAACGCGGCGGTGCGCCTGGTCGGCTGGCGCGAGCACGACGCCGGCTACATCGACAACAAGCCCGGCTCGCGCACCTTCCCGGTGTCCGGCATCACCGTCAGCAATGCCGACGGCTGCACGCCGGGTCCGCTGCTGGAGTGCTTCGGGCACGCGCGCAAGCACTACAACGACGTCAACACCAACGGCGCGCGCGCGGCGCTGAAGGTCGACCTCGACGACAACTGGTCGATCAGCCCGACCCTGATGGGGCAGCAGACCATCTCGCACGGCACCTTCGCCAGCGATCCGGTGGTCGGCGACCTCGCAGTGACCCATTTCTACCCCGAGCGCGTCAACGACCGCTGGTGGCAGGGCGCGCTGACCGTGCAGGGCAAGATCGGCAACTTCGACCTCACCTACGCCTACGCGCACCTCAAGCGCAACCAGGAGGAGGCGACTGACTACAACGACTACTCGTTCTGGTACGACACCCTGCTTTCCTATGGCGCCTACATCACCGACAACAGCGGCGCGCTGATCAACCCGTCCGAGTTCATCAGCGACCGCGACCACTACACCATCAGCAGCCACGAACTGCGCATCGTCTCGCCCAGCGAGGACCGCCTGCGGCTCACCGCCGGCGCGTTCTGGCAGAAGCAGAAGCACGACATCATGCAGGACTACCAGATCAACAACCTGGCCACCGACCTGTCGGTCGCCGGCTGGCCCAACACGATCTGGCTGACCCGGCAGATGCGCTACGACTACGACAAGGCCGTGTTCGGCGAGTTGTCCTACGACATCATCCCCGACACGCTCACCGCGACCGTCGGCGGGCGCTACTTCCGCACCGCCAACCAGCTGTATGGTTTCTACGGTTTCAGCAAGGGCTTTTCGCCGAACTCGAGCTATGGCGAGGCAGGCTGCATCTCGAGCCAGCCGTTCCTCGACGCGCCGTGTCTGGTGTTCGACAAGCGCGTGCGGCAGAGCGGCTCGCTGGGCAAGGTCAACCTGACCTGGAACATCTCGCCCACCGCCATGGTCTACGCCACCCGCTCCGAAGGCTACCGCCCGGGCGGCGTCAACCGTGCCGGCCAGTTGCCGCCGTACCAGGCGGACTTCCTCACCAACCTGGAGCTGGGCTGGAAGACCTCCTGGTTCGACAACCGGCTGTCGTTCAACGGTGCCGTGTTCCGCGAGAACTGGAACGACTTCCAGTTCAACATCCTCGGCGCCAACGGCCTCACCCAGATCAAGAACGCCAACTCGGCGCGCATCGACGGCCTGGAATCGCAGCTGGTCTGGCAGGCCACCTACAACCTGAACATCAGCACCGGCATCGCGCTTTACGACGCCAAGCTGACCGCCAACTACTGCGGCTTCACCGACGCCAACGGCAACGCGGTCACCTATTGCCCGCCCGGCTCGATCAATCAGTCCACCGGTGACGTGGTGGACGGGCCACTGGCGCCGAAGGGTACGCGATTGCCGATCACGCCCCGCTTCAAAGGCAACCTGGTGGCGCGCTACACCTTCAGCCTGGGTGGCAACGACGCCTTCGTGCAGGGCGCCCTGGTGCACGTGGGGCGGCGCACCACCGACCTGCGTCTGCTCGAGCGCAGCCTGCTCGGCGACCTGCCGGCGTACAACTCCGTGGACCTTTCCGCCGGCGTGCAGCACGGCAGCTGGTCGCTGGATGCCTACGTCGACAACGTGTTCGACAAGCGAGCGTCGTTGTACAAGTTCACCGAGTGCGGCGTGACGGTCTGCGCGGCCCATGGTGCGGACGCGCAGTATCCCGAAGGTCAGGTGTACACCGGCTTCAGCGTGCCGCGCACGTTCGGCATCCGCTTCAAGCAGGAGTTCTAGACCAGGGGAGTTTCTTCCGCCAAGCCCAGGACGGCCACGCAAGGCCCCGGTGCGAACCGGGGCCTTGCCTTTTCCGGGGCGGTATCCGCCTGGCCGGGGGCGTGTTCGTCCGGTTGTCCGTGCGGTGTCCGCGGACACTTCGCCGCGGCCGTTGGTTTGCGCCAAGCCATTGAAAGTCATTGGGTTGTCGCGCCGTTTGCCGTGTGGCACGCGGATTGCAGTGACCGCTGTGCAACCGCGCTGTCCGCGGTCAGGAACGGCATGATGATCCGCGACACTTCCGCACAAGACCGATTGGTCGAGGTCAAACCCAACCGCAAGCGCCGGCTGGTCCTGCTGGGCGCCGGCGTGCTCGTGCTGGCGCTGCTGGCCTGGCTGGCGCCGGGCGTCGGCCGGCTGTTCTCGGCGTCCGAATCGGTCAGCAGCTCGCGGCTGGCCTTCGCCACCGTCGAACGCGGCCCGTTCGTGCGCGACATCGCCGCCGAGGGCAAGGTGGTGGCCGCGGTCAGCCCCACCTTGTACGCGACTTCCGGCGGCGCGGTGACGCTGAAGGTGCATGCCGGCGACACGGTGAAGGTGGGCCAGGTGCTGGCCACCATCGTCAGCCCCGAGCTGACCAACAAGCTGGCGCAGGAACAGAGCAACGCCGACGCGATGGAAGTGGAATACCGGCGCGCGCAGATCGACGCGCGCAAGCAGCGCTCCGCGCTGCAGGAAACCTACGACAACGCCACCATCGACCAGACCACCGCCGAGCGCAATCTCGATCGCTACCAGAAGGCGTATGCCAAGGGCGCGGTGTCCAACATGGACGTGGACAAGGCCAAGGACGCGCTGGACAAGGCGAAGATCGCCACCGCGCACGCCAAGGCCAACCTGGGCCTGGACAACGACAGCCTCAACTTCGACATCCAGTCGAAGAAGCTCGCGCACGAGCGCCAGTTGCTGCTGGTCAAGGACCTGCAGCGCCAGGTCGACGACCTCAACGTGAAATCGCCGGTGGACGGCCAGGTCGGCCAGCTGTTCATCGCCGAACGCGCCACCGTGGCCAAGGACGCGCAGCTGCTCAGCGTGATCGACCTGTCCGCGCTGCAGGTGGAAATGCAGGTGCCGGAGAGCTTCGCCCGCGACCTCGGCATCGGCATGGCCGGCGAGATCAGCGGCAACGGCCACACCTGGAAGGGCCTGGTCAGCGCGATCTCGCCGGAAGTGGTCAACGGCCAGGTCGCCGCGCGGCTGCGCTTCGAGGGCGACACGCCCAAGCAGCTGCGGCAGAACCAGCGCCTGTCGGTGCGCGTGCTGCTGGACAAGCGCGACAACGTGCTGACCGTGCAGCGCGGCTCGTTCGTCGACGAATCCGGCGGCAGCTACGCCTACCTGGTGAAGGACGGCATCGCCAAGAAAACCCCGATCCGCGTCGGTGCCTCCAGCATCGACAAGGTGGAGATCCTCGGCGGCCTGAAGGAAGGCGACCGCATCGTGATCTCCGGCACCGACAGCTTCAAGGGCGCGGCCACGGTCGCGATCAGCAACTGACGATTTTCTCCCTCCCCTGCGTGCAGGGGAGGGAGCCGAGACACCACCACCAAAGGACGCAACCATGCTGAAGATGACCCACCTGTCCAAGGTCTACCGCACCGAAGTGGTGGAGACCTACGCGCTGCGCGATTTCAACATCGACGTGAAGGAGGGCGAGTTCGTCGCCGTCACCGGCCCGTCCGGTTCGGGCAAGACCACCTTCCTGACCATCGCCGGCCTGCTGGAAACGTTCTCCGGCGGCGAGTACCACCTGGACGGCATCGAGGTGAGCAACCTCAACGACAACGCCCGCTCGAAGATCCGCAACGAGAAGATCGGCTTCATCTTCCAGGCGTTCAACCTGATTCCCGACCTCAACGTGTTCGACAACATCGAGGTGCCGCTGCGCTACCGCGGCATGAAGGCGGCCGAGCGCAAGCAGCGCATCATGGATTCGCTGGAGCGCGTCGGCCTGGCCTCGCGCGCCAAGCACTACCCGGCCGAACTTTCCGGCGGCCAGCAGCAGCGCGTGGCGATCGCCCGTGCGCTGGCAGGCAGCCCGCGCCTGCTGCTGGCGGACGAACCGACCGGCAACCTGGACACCCAGATGGCGCGCGGCGTGATGGAGCTGCTGGAGGACATCCACCGCGAAGGCGCCACCATCGTGATGGTCACCCACGATCCGGAACTGGCCGCGCGTGCCCAGCGCAACGTGCACATCATCGACGGTCAGGTGGTCGACCTGTCCGAGGATCCGCGTTTCCACACCGTGCATGTCGCGGAAGAAGCCCATGGCTGAGGGGCCGAAGCTCGGGCGCGAGGGCGGCGCATGCGCCAGAGCCATGGCTCGCGCGCCCGCCGCTTTTCCGCACCGCGGATCCCGTCCCCCGACTCCCGGACGCTGAGCATGCTTGCCTACTACCTCCAACTCGGCCTGCGCAGCCTGCGGCGCAACCCCGCGCTCACCACCTTGATGGTGATGGCGATCGGCTTCGGCGTGGCCGCGTCGATGATCACCTGGTCGGTGTTCCGCGCGGTGTCGGGCAATCCGATCCCCGGCAAGTCCGCGCAGTTGTTCACGCCGCAGGTGGACGGCTGGGGGCCGCAGCAGAACCTGAAGGGCGAGCCGGCCGAAGCGCTGGGCTACGTCGACGCGATGGCGCTGCTGCGCGCGCATCAGGCCAAGCGCCAGACCCTGCTGTATCCGCTGCGCCTCTCGGTGATACCGCAGGGGAGTCGCGAGCTGCCGCTGAACGCCGACGGCTACGCCGTCACCGCGGATTTCTTCGCCATGTTCGAGGTGCCGTTCCGCTACGGCGGAGGCTGGAGCGCGCAGGATGACGAGGCGCGGGGCAGCGAGGTGGTCATCAGCAGCAAGCTCAACCAGAAGCTGTTCGGCGGCGCCGACAGCGTGGGCCGCACGATCGGCCTGGGCGGCCATGACTTCCGCATCGTGGGCGTCGTCAGCCACTGGAATCCGCGCCCGCGCTTCTACGACCTGTTCAGCACCAGCGGCTTCGCCGACGAGCCGGACATCTACATGGTGTTCAATCGTGCGCTGGACCTGCAGATGCGCACGGGCGGGCGCAACAGTTGCCGCGGCTCGATCAGCTACACGAGCTGGCAGGGCTACCTGCAGAGCAACTGCGTGTGGGTCACGCCGTGGGTGGAGCTGGACAGCCCCGCCGACGTCGCCCGCTACCACCGCTTCCTGGAGAACTATGCCGCCGACCAGCAACGCGCCGGCCGTTTCGGCTGGGCCGCCAACGTGCGCCTGCGCGACGTGATGCAGTGGCTCGACTACGAGCACGTGGTGCCGCCGGAAAGCCGCATTGCGCTGGTGGTGGCGCTGGGCTTCTTCCTGATCTGCCTGGTCAACACCATCGGCCTGCTGCTGGCCAAGTTCATGCGCCGCGCCGGCGAGATCGGCGTGCGCCGCGCGCTGGGCGCCACGCGGCGCGAGATCTATACGCAATACCTGGTCGAGGCCGGCACGGTGGGCCTTGCCGGCGGCGTGCTCGGGCTGCTGTTCACCGCGCTGGGCGTGTCCGGCGTGGGCATCCTGTTCCAGCCGGAGATCGCCAGGCTGGCGCGGCTCGACCTCTCGCTGGTGGGCCTGACCTTCGTGGTGGCGATCCTCGCCACCGTGGCGGCGGCGTTCTACCCGGCGTGGCGCGCGGCGCACGTGCAACCGGCCTGGCAACTGAAGTCGAGCTGAGGAGCGCGCCATGCATATCCAGATCAGGCCCATCCTCGCCGCACTGCGCCGGCACAAGGCAGGCACCTTGCTGATTGCGCTGCAGATCGCGTTGACGCTGGCCATCGTGTGCAACGCGCTGTTCATCATCCACCAGCGGCTGGCCAACCTGTCCGCGGCCAGCGGCGTGGACGAAGCCAACGTGTTCGTCATCGCCAACATGTGGGCCGACCTCGACCGCTCGACGGAACAGGTCGATGCGCAGGTGCGCGCCGACCTGCTCGCGCTGCGCCAGCTGCCGGCCGTGCGCAACGCCACGCCGGCCAGCGGCTATCCGCTCAGGGGCGGCGGCTGGGACAACTTCGTCACCATGACGCCCGAGCAGGTCAAGCCGACCACGGATGCGGCGGTGTACACCGGCGACGAGCATTTCCTCGACACGCTGGGCCTGAAGCTCGTCGCCGGGCGCAATTTCCGCCCCGACGAGGTGATGGTGATGGGCACCCAGCAGGCCATCACGCCGCCGACGGCGATCGTGAGCCAGGCGCTGGCCGACCGCCTGTTCCCCGACGGCAACGCGCTGGGCAAGAGCTTCTACGCGATGGGTACCGCGCCGAGCACCATCGTCGGCATCGTCGACCCGCTGCACCGGCAGGGCGTGGACCAATGGAGCAACGGCTATGCCGGGCAGGCGCTGATCTGGCCGCTGCGCGCGGATGACGAGCGTGGCATCTACTACATCGTGCGCGCCAAACCCGGCCAGCTGGCCGACGCGATGCGCGAGGCGCCCAAGGCGCTGTACGCGCAGAACCGCCTGCGCATCATCGACCCGGTGGACGGCATCCAGGACTACGCCACCATCCGCCACAAGGTCTACGACCGCGACCGCGGCATGGCGATCCTGATGAGCGTCATCAGCGTGGTGCTGCTGGCGATTACCGCCGCCGGCATCGTCGGCCTCACCAGCTTCTGGGTCGGCCAGCGCCGCAAGCAGATCGGCGTGCGCCGCGCGCTGGGCGCACGGCAGCGCGACATCCTCGCCTACTTCCTCACCGAGAACTTCCTGATCAGCGCGACGGGCGTGGTGCTGGGCGCCGTGCTGGCGGTCGCCTTCAACCTGTGGACGGTGACCCGTTTCGAAATGAGCCACATGTCGATGGCCTACGTGGGCATCGGTGTGGTGGCGCTGCTTCTGCTTGGCCAGGGCGCGGTGCTCGCGCCGGCGCTGCGCGCCTCGCGCGTGTCGCCGGTGGAGGCCACGCGCAGCGTGTGATTTCGGTTTTCTCCCCTCTCCCTTTGGGAGAGGGGCGGGGGAGAGGGTACGGGCGGAGCGCGGCGCTGCGCGTTGCCGGACCCTCACCCCAACCCCTCTCACCCGCAAGGGGACTCCCTCAGGTCGCCGGCGGGAGAGGGGCTCAAACAACGGAGAGACGAAATGTTCAGCTACTACCTCGAACTGGCCCTGCGCAGCCTGAAACGCAGCCCCGGCCTCACCGCGCTGATGGTGCTGGCGATCGGCTTCGGCGTGGCCGCGTCGATGACCACCTGGTCGGTGTTCCGCGCGGTGTCGGGCGACCCGATCCCGTGGAAGTCGGCGCAGCTGTTCGTGCCGCAGATCGACAACTGGGGGCCGAACGGGCGCAGCAGCGACGGCGAGCCGCCGAACGCGATGGACTATGCCGACGCGATGGCGCTGATGCGCGACCACCGCGCCAAGCGGCAGTCGGCGATGTACCAGATCTCGCCGTCGGTGGTGCCGGCCGAGGCCGGCAAGCATCCGATGAACGTCAGCGGCCACGCGGTCTACGGCGAGTTCTTCCCGATGCTGGACGTGCCGTTCAAGTACGGCAGCGGCTGGAGCGCGAGCGACGACGAGAGCCGCGCATTGGTGGCGGTGATCAGCAGCAAGCTCAACCAGAAGCTGTTCGGCGGCGCCGCCAGCGTGGGCCGCTCGGTCAACATCGAGGGCAAGGATTACCGCGTGGTCGGTGTGCTCGACGACTGGAACCCGCAGCCGCGCTTCTACGACGTGGTCAACAGCGGCGGTTTCTCGGTCAACGGCGACGACGTGTTCCTGCCATTCCTCACCGCGATCCAGGCGGACCTGCCGAACGACGGCAATACCAACTGCAACGCGGTGCCCAAGGAGTCCGGCTTCGTCGGCCTGCAGCGTTCCGAATGCGTGTGGATCGCCTACATGGCCGAGCTGGACGCCGGCGCGGTGGCCGCGTATCGCGATTATCTGGACGGCTACGCGCGCGACCAGCAGCGCGCCGGACGCTTCGCCTGGGCGCCGAACGGCCGCCTGCGCGACCTGCGCGCATGGCTGGACAACCAGCACGTGGTGCCCAGCGATACCAAGGTCTCGCTGCTGGTGGCGCTGGGCCTGCTGCTGGTGTGCCTGGTGAACACGGTGGGCCTGCTGCTGGCGAAGTTCCTGCGCCGCAGCAGCGAGATCGGCGTGCGCCGCGCGCTGGGTGCGCCGCGTGCGGCGATCTACGCGCAGTTCATCACCGAGGCCGGCATCGTCGGCCTGGCCGGCGGCGTGCTGGGCCTGCTGCTCACCGGCGTGGGCGTGGCCAGCGTGGGCTGGGTATTGCCGAAGGACATCGCCGCACTGGCGCGGCTGGACGTGTCGCTGCTGCTGCTCACCCTGCTGGTGGCCGTGATCGCCACGGTGCTGGCCGGCCTGTATCCCACCTTCCGCGCTTCGCGCGTGCAGCCCGCGTGGCAGCTGAAGAGTAATTAGTGCGCTGTCCCTGCGCAGGAAAGCGGCCATCCATGGCCGCACTTTTCAGACAAAGCCGGCCCAATCGTCAGATCTACGCAAGGAACAAAGCTCATGAAACTGCACCCCATCCTCGCCGCGCTGCGCAAGCACAAGGCCGGCACCGTGCTGATCGCGCTGCAGATCGCGCTGACCCTGGCGATCGTGTGCAACGCGGTGTTCATCATCGGCCAGCGCATCGAGCGGGTGAACCGGCCCACCGGGCTGGACGAGAGCAACCTGTTCCTGATCAGCCAGCAGTGGGTGGGCGCGCCCAGCGCCGACACGCCCGACGGCGTGGAGAAGCTGGACGCGATGCAGCGCGAGGATCTCGCCGCGCTGCGCCAGCTGCCGGACGTGGTCTCGGTGGCGCCGATCAACTCGATACCGCTGCTCAACTCCTCCTGGACCGGTTCGGTGTCGCTCAAGCCGGGCGCCCAGCTGGGCGGCAAGGGCAATACCCGCACCGCGTACTACTTCACCGACGAGCAGGCGCTGTCCACGCTGGGGCTGCGGCTGGTGGCCGGCCGCGCCTTCACGGCCGGCGACGTGCAGCACCAGGGCTTCCGCGACCAGCGCGAGCGGCCGATCGCCATCATCACCAGGCAGCTGGCGGACAAGTTGTTCCCGCAGGGCAGTGCGGTCGGCAAGGTGATGTACACCGACGGCAGCAGCGCCCCGACCACCGTGGTCGGCGTGGTGGAGCGCCTGCAGATTCCCGCCAGCGGCAGCTGGGGCAACGAGTTCGTGTGGAACTCGACGCTGATCCCGACCCGGCTCGACGCGAACTTCGCGCGCTACGCGGTGCGCACCAAGCCGGGCCGGCTGGACGCGGCGATGCGTGCGGTGGCGCCCGTGCTGTACAAGGTGAACCCGCTGCGCGTGCTCGACGACGACAGCGTCAAGCCGTTCGACGAGATCCGCGCCAAGGCCTACCGCGCCGACCGCGGCATGGCGGTGCTGATGGGCGTGGTCTGCCTGATCCTGCTGTGCGTCACCGCGGCGGGCATCGTCGGCCTGACCAGCTTCTGGGTCGGCCAGCGCCATCGGCAGATCGGCGTGCGCCGTGCGCTGGGCGCGCGCAAGGCGGACATCCTGCACTACTTCCAGATCGAGAACCTGCTGATCGCCGGCGCCGGCGTGGTGATCGGCGTGCTGCTGGCGGTGGGCCTGAACCTGTGGCTGATGACCCACTACGAGATGAGCCGCATCCCGCTGCCCTACGTGCTGACCGGCGTGCTGGCGATGCTGGCGATGGGCCAGGCCGCGGTGTTCGTGCCGGCCCGGCGCGCCTCCAACGTGCCGCCGGTGGAAGCGACGCGGGCGGCGTGAATTGCGCCGGGAATAAGGAATCGGCAAAGGCAACGATCGCACGCCTTGGCTCTTCCCATTCCCGATTCTCCACTTCCTTCCTCCGAAGGAGACACCGAAGGTGATCGGCTACTATCTCAACCTCGCCCTGCGCAGCCTCAAGCGCAACAAGGTGCTGACCGCGTTGATGGTGCTGGCGATCGCCGTCGGCATCGGTGCATCGATGACCACATTGACGGTGCTGCACGTGCTTTCCGGCGACCCGCTGCCCGGCAAGAGCGGTGAACTGTATTACCCCCAGATCGACCCGCAGGATGCGCGTGGCATGATGCCCGGCACGATGCCGCCGGAGCAGGTCACCCTGATCGACGGGACGAACCTGTTGCGCGCCAGGCAGGCGGATCGCCAGGCGCTGATGGCTGGCGGTGCGGTGCCGATCCAGCCAGATGCTTCGGCGCTCGACCCGTTCTATGTGGAGGCGCGTTACACCACGGCAGATTTTTTCGCCATGTTCGATGTGCCGTTCCTGTACGGCCACGGCTGGACCGGCATCGATGACGAGGCGCATGTCCGCGACGTGGTGATCGCGCGCGAGCTCAACGAAAAGCTGTTCAAGGGCGCCGACAGCGTGGGGCGCACGCTGCGCATCGGCGGCACCATGTTCCGCATCGCCGGCGTGCTCGACAGTTGGCGGCCCAACCCGCATTTCTACGACCTCACCACCGGTTCCTACAACTACTACGAACAGGCTTTCCTACCGTTGCAGACCGCGCTGGAACTGCGTTTCGCCAAGAACGGCTCCAATGATTGCTGGGGCAACGGCACCGGTGGCGTAGTGGGCGGCGCCTATCCCTCGGCGACATGTGTGTGGCTGCAATTCTGGGTGGAGCTGGACAGTCCGGCCAGGGCTGCGGCGTACCGGCAGTTCCTGGTCCGCTACTCGGAGGAACAGAAGGCGTTGGGCCGCTTCCAGCGCGCACCGAACGTGCAGTTGCGCAACCTGATGCAATGGCTGGATCACAACGGTGTCGTGCCGAGTGACGTGCGCCTGCAGGCGTGGCTGGCGTTCGGGTTCCTGCTGGTGTGCCTGGTCAACACCGTTGGCCTGATGCTGGCGAAGTTCCTGCGCCGCTCGGGCGAGCTGGGCGTGCGGCGCGCGCTGGGTGCATCCAGGCGCGCGCTATTGGCGCAACTGCTGATCGAGTCGGCGGTGGTCGGAACTGCCGGCGGAATCGGCGGCCTGTTGCTGGCCTTCTTCGGGCTGTGGCTGGTTCGGCACAGGTCGTCGGATTACGCGGCGTTGGTCCACCTCGATGCGGCGATGCTGCTGGTCACTTTCGCGCTCGCGATCAGCGCCAGTCTGTTGGCCGGCCTGTTGCCAGCGTGGCGTGCCAGCAAGGTCGCGCCCGCACTGCAATTGAAGAGCAATTGACATGGACATCCTGCCCATCCTCGCCACGCTGCGCCGGCACAAGGTCATCCTCTGGCTGCTGATGCTGGAGATCGCATTGAGTTGCGCCATCATCTGCAATGGCGTGTTCCTGATCGCGCAGCGCCTGCAGCATATGGACATTCCCAGTGGCGTCGCCGAACACGAACTGGTGCAGATCCAGCAAGCGCCTATCGTGCCGCCTCCGGATCGCTACGCACGGGCGCAGGAAGATCTCGCGATGCTGCGGCAGATTCCCGGCGTGCGGGCAGTCGGCATGAGCAACCAGGTTCCCTTTGGCGGTTCGTCTTCGAACGGCAACGTGATGCTCTCGCCGACGCAGCCGCATCCGACGCTGAGTGCTGCCGAGTATTTCGGCGAGAACCTTGTGCAGACACTGGGTTTGCATCTGATCGCAGGGCGTACCTTGCGGACCGACGAATACGTCGATGCCGACGTGGTGATCCGGGCGCTCGCCGATGGCAGCAGCGAGGGCTTTCCCATGCCGATGCTCGTCAGTCAGGCCCTGGCCGTGCGTCTGTGGCCGCAACAGAACCCGCTCGGCAAGTTGATCTGGCTCGCGCCCACCGCGAGCTTCCGCGTGGTGGGCGTCGTGGAGACATTGGCGCGCGCGAATGCCTACAACACCGCCACCGCGCAGTATTCGATGATCATTCCGCTGCACATGGGCGCGGACAAGGATCAGAGCTACCTGCTGCGTACCCGGCCCGAAGACCGACCGCGCGTGCTCGCGGCGGCGGTGGCGGCGCTGAAACGCGCGGACCCGGCGCGCGTGATCATGCATTCACGCAGCTTCGACCAGATCCGCAGCGATTACTTCCAGGACGACCAGGCGATGGCGGGCATGCTGGTCAGCGTGATCGTGGCGGTGCTGCTGGTGACGGGGCTCGGCATCGTCGGCCTTGCGAGCTTCTGGGTCGCGCAACGTCGCAAGCAGATCGGCATCCGTCGCGCGCTCGGCGCGACGCGCATCGACATCCTGCACTACTTCCAGACCGAGAACTTCCTGATCGTCACGTTTGGCATCGTGATCGGGATGCTGCTGGCCTACGGTCTCAGCCTGTGGCTGATGATGCACTACGAACTGCCGCATCTGCCGGGCATTTACTTCCCGGTCGGCGCACTGGCGCTGTGGATCATCGGTCAACTGGCCGTGCTCGGCCCGGCGCTACGCGCGGCGGCGGTGCCGCCGGTGGTGGCCACGCGATCGGTGTGACGTTTCTTTACCCTTCTCCTGCAAGCAGGGGAGGGCCATGACCGGAGATGGAGTGACGCGATGCTTGGCTACTACCTCGACCTCGCCCTGCGCAGCCTGAAGCGCAACAAGGCGCTGACCGCGCTGATGGTGCTGGCGATCGCGCTGGGCATCGGCGCCAGCATGACCACGCTCACCGTGCTGCACGTGCTGTCGGGCGATCCGCTGCCGGGCAAGAGCGGCAAGCTGTTCTATCCGCAGCTCGATCCGCAGGACATGGACGGCTACAAGCCGCAGGGCGAACCGCCGGCGCAGGTCGGCTGGATCGACGGCATGGCCTTGCTGCATGCCAAGCGTGCCCGCTACCAGGCCCTGATGACCGGCGGCGCGGTGCCGATCCAGCCGGCGCAGTCCGCGATCGAGCCGTTCTTCGAGAACGCGCGCTACACCTCCGCCGACTTCTTCGCGATGTTCGACGTGCCGTTTCTCTACGGACATGGCTGGAATGCGGCCGACGACGAAGCCGGTGCGCGCGTGGCGGTGCTCACCCGCGAACTCAACGACAAGCTGTTCGGCGGCAAGGACAGCACCGGGCAGACCCTGCGCATGGACGACGTGGCGTTCCGCATCGTCGGCGTGCTCGACAGCTGGCGGCCGACGCCGCATTTCTACGACCTCATGACCGGCAGCTATTCCGCCGACGAGGGCGTGTTCGTGCCGCTGACCACGGCGACGGACCTGAAGTTCGCCCACAACGGTTCGACCGACTGCTGGGGCAAGGGCTTCAGCGACAACATGAAGACCGCCACCTGCACCTGGCTGCAGTTCTGGGTGCAACTGGACACGCCGGCCGAGGCGGCCGCCTACCGGGAATACCTGCTGAACTATTCGCGCGAGCAGCAGGCGCTGGGCCGCTTCCAGCGACCGCCCAATGTTCGCCTGCGCGATGTGATGGGCTGGCTGGATTACAACAAGGTGGTGCCCAGCGACGTGCGCCTGCAGGTGTGGCTGGCGTTCGGCTTCCTGCTGGTGTGCCTGGTCAACACGGTCGGGCTGATGCTGGCCAAGTTCCTGCGCCGCGCGGCCGAACTCGGCGTGCGGCGCGCGCTGGGCGCTTCGCGCCGGTCGCTGTTCGCGCAACTGCTGGTCGAGGCCGGGGCGGTCGGCCTGGTCGGCGGTACCGGCGGCCTGCTGCTGGCGCTGGCCGGCCTGTGGCTGGTGCGCCGGCAACCCTCGGATTACGCCGCGCTGGCGCACCTGGACCTGCCGATGCTGCTGGCGACGTTCGCCTTTGCCGTAGTGGCCACCCTGCTGGCCGGCCTGCTGCCCGCGTGGCGAGCCTGCCTGATTCCGCCTGCGCTGCAACTGAAGAGCAATTAGGGCGCTGTCCCTGCGCGTGGAAGCGGCCATCCATGGCCGCCCTTCTCAAGAAAACCGGCTCCGGCCGGAGTGCGAGGCATCATCGTGGAACTGCGACCCATACTCTCGACCCTGCGTCGACACCGGATTCCCGCGCTGCTGCTGGTGCTGGAGATAGCGCTGACCTGCGCCATCGTCTGCAACGCCGTGTTCCTGATCAGCCAGCGCCTGCAGCGCACCCAAATGGCCAGCGGCGTGGCCGAGAGCGAGCTGGTGCAGATCCAGCTGGCCGCCATCGGCAAGCCGGCCGATGCCAAGGCACGCGCGCAGGAAGACCTGGCCTTGCTGCGGCAGCTTCCCGGCGTGACCGCCGCGGCGCTGGTCAGCCAGGTGCCGTTTACCAACAGTTCCTCGAATACCGGCATCAAGCTCGACCCGGCGCAGAAGTTGCCCACGCTCAACGCCACCATGTACATGGGCGAGGGGCTGATCGGAACCTACGGCGTCCGGCTGGTGGCGGGGCGCGATTTCCAGGCCGACGAGTACCTGGACTTCGACGCCATGAAAAGCGACCCCAACCTGCAGAGCAAGGTGGGCTCGGTCATCGTCACGCAGGCGCTGGGCGAACGCCTGTGGCCGGGCCAGAGCCCGCTGGGCAAGAACATTTATCTCGGCGAGACCTCGGTACGGGTGATCGGCGTGGTGCAGGCGCTGATCCGGCCCTCGCTGTTCATGGGCGACGACGCGGCGCAGTGGACCATGATCTTCCCGCTGCGCATGAGCGCCGCCAGCGCCTCGCGCTATGTGCTGCGTACGGCGTCCGGGCAGCGTGAAGCCGTGCTGGAAGGCGCAGCCAAGGCACTGCGCAAGGCCGACCCGCATCGCATCATCCTCGAGAAGAAGACACTGGACGACATCCGCCGCGAGTTCTTCCGGAACGACCGCGCCATGGCCGGCATCCTGGTCGGCGTGATCATCGCGCTGCTGGTGGTCACCGCGCTGGGCATCGTCGGGCTGGCCAGCTTCTGGGTGGCCCAGCGGCGCCGCACCATCGGCGTGCGCCGCGCGCTGGGCGCCACCCGCCGCAACATCCTCAACTATTTCCAGACCGAGAACTTCCTGCTCGCCACGATCGGCATCGCGCTGGGCATGGTGCTGGCCTACGGCATCAACCTGTTCCTGATGACCCATTACGAGTTGCCGCGGTTGCCGCCCATCTATTTCCCGGTCGGCGCGGTGGTGCTGTGGCTGATCGGACAGGCGGCGGTGCTCGGCCCGGCGCTGCGCGCCGCGGCGGTGCCGCCGGTGGTGGCGACGCGGAGCGTGTGATGAGGCTTTTCCCCTCTCCCTCCGGGAGAGGGTGCCCGACGGGCGGGAGAAGGGACGGGCGGAGCGAAGCATTGCGCGCTGCCCGAACCCTCTCCCCCAACCCCTCCCCCGGTGGGGGAGGGGAGTTCAACCACGGAGACATGGGATGCTCGGCTACTACCTCGACCTCGCGCTGCGCAGCCTGAAGCGCAACAAGGTGCTCACCGCGCTGATGGTGCTGGCCATCGCCGTGGGCATCGGCGCCAGCATGACCACGCTGACGGTGATGCACCTGCTGTCCGGCGACCCGCTGCCGGGCAAGAGCGCGCATCTGTTCTACGCGCAGGTGGATGCGGCGCCCGATGCGAAGAAGCGCGAGCCGTACGACGTGCTGGACTACCAGTCGGCGATGGATCTGTGGAGCGCGAAGCGCGCCGACCGGCAGACGCTGATCGCGGACAGCCAGATCAAGGTGCACGCGCCGCAGGCGAACCAGCCGCCGCTGATGCTGATGATGCTGTCCACCACCGCGGACTTCTTCCCGATGTTCGACGTGCCGTTCCAGTACGGGCGCGGCTGGAGTGCCGAGGACGACGCGACGCACGCGCGCGTGGCGGTGATCTCGGCGGATCTCAACAACAAGCTGTTCGGCGGCACCGACAGCACCGGCCGCAGCCTGCGCCTGCGCGACAGCGACGTGCGCATCGTCGGCGTGCTCAAGCCGTGGCGCCCGTCGCCGCAGTTCTACAACGTGGCCGGTGGCCGTTTCTCCGAGGGCCAGACGGCGGCCTTCTATACCAAGCCGGAGGACGTGTTCACGCCGCTGGGCAGCGGGCTGGAAATCAACGGCGACAATTTCCAGCCGTTCACCTGCTGGGGCCGGCCGAGCATGCCGCTGCATCTGCAGAGCGCCCCTTGTGTATGGATCGGGCTCTGGGTGCAGTTGGACGACGCGGCCAGGGTCGCCGGCTATCGCCGCTTCCTCGAAGACTATGTCGCGCAGCAGAAGGCGCTGGGCCGCATCACCCGAAGCGACACGCGCCTGCGCGACCTGATGCAGTGGCTGGATTTCAACGGCGTGGTGCCGCGCGACGTGCGCCTGCAGACCTGGCTGGCATTCGCCTTCCTGGCGATCTGCCTGTTCAACACCGTTGGCCTGCTGCTGGCGAAATTCCTGCGCCGCAGCGGCGAGATCGGCGTGCGCCGCGCGCTCGGGGCCAGCCGTGCGGCGGTGTTCGCGCAATGCCTGACCGAGGCGGGGATGATCGGGCTGATCGGTGGCGTGGCCGGCTGGCTGCTCACTCTGGCCGGCCTGTGGCTGGTGCGTCGGCAACCCACGCCGTATGCCGACATGGTGCACCTGGATCCGGGCATGTTCCTTGCCACTTTCGCGCTGGCCGTCGCCACCAGCCTGCTGGCCGGCCTGCTGCCGGCGATGCTGGCAGCCCGGGTGGCGCCGGCGTTGCAATTGAAGACTTTGTGAGGGCACCGGATATGCAGATTCAACCGATTCTCGCCGCGCTGCGCCGCCATCGCCTTGCCACTGCGCTGATCGCGCTGGAGATCGCGCTGGCCTGCGCGGTGCTCTGCAACGCCTGCTTCCTCATCGCCAACCGGCTTGCGCAGATGCAGGTCAACAGCGGGGTCGACGAAGCCGCCTTGGCCACGCTCCACCTGACCGGCTACGAGGCCGGACAGGCGGTGGATCTCAATGCGCGCGTGCAGGCCGGGCTGGGCCGCATCGCCGGCGTGCAGTCGGTCAGCGTGATCAATGCGGTACCGTTCGGCGAGCATGCGGGCACCGCCGGCATCACACTCGATGCCGCCGGCAAGCACTTCGGCGGGGTGGTGGATTTCTACGTCGGCGGGCCCGGCAGCTTCAAGGCGCTGGGCCTGCAACTGGTAGCAGGCGGCGAGCCGCAGGCCGACGACTACCGGCCGCTGAACGACTTCATCCCCGACGAGGCCACGGTATGGGTGACCCGCGCCCTGGCCGGGCACCTGTGGCCGGACGCGGATCCGCTGGGCAAGGAGTTCTGGATGGGCAAGTCGCACTTTCGGGTGGGCGGCGTGCTCGCTCACCTGGTGCGGCCCAGCGGGGGCGAAGGCGGGCCCGACACCGTCGAGTGGTCGGTATTCGTGCCGGCCCAGCCCGGCGCAAGCCTGGCCGGCACTTATCTGCTGCGCGCCGACCCGCGAGAGCTGCCGCGCGTGCTGCGCGACGCGCGTGCCGCGATGACGAAGATTGCGCCGGATGCGGTGGTCGACACCCTCGGCAGCCAGACCATCAGCGACCTGCGCCAGGACTACTTCCGCCCGGACCGCGCCATGGCCGGCATGCTGGTCGGCGTGATCGCCGCGCTGCTGCTGGTGACGGCGCTGGGCATCGTCGGCCTGGCCAGTTTCTGGGTGGCGCAGCGGCGCAAGCAGATCGGCATCCGCCGTGCGATCGGGGCCACCCGCAGTGACATCCTGCACTATTTCCAGACCGAGAATTTCCTGATCGTCAGCGGCGGCATCGTGCTGGGCATGGTGCTTGCCTATGCGCTCAACCTGATGCTGATGACGCAGTACGAGCTGCCGCGCCTGCCGCTGTACTACCTGCCGGTCGGTGCGCTGGCGCTGTGGGTGCTGGGCCAGCTGGCGGTGCTCGGCCCTGCGCTGCGCGCGGCGGCGGTGCCGCCGGTAGTGGCGACGCGATCGGCGTGAGGCCGTGCTGTCTGGCACAGGAGAAAGTCCGGTGCGACGTCCACAATCGCCATGACCCATCTGGAGAAGAAACCCATGAAGATCCTGTCGCTGCTGATCTGCACGAGCCTGCTCGGCCCGGCCGCCCTCGCTTCGCCGGCTCCGACGGCTCCGGCGGCGCAGCTGGCGACGGCCGACGTGGCCACGCGGGTGAAGGCGCTGAACGCGCTGCTGGCCGAGCAGTGGCAGCACACGCTGGAGAACTCGCCGGAGTTCGCCACCATCCTCGGCGACCTGCGCTACAACGACCGCTGGAGCGACGCCTCGCTCGAACACGCGAGGGCCGAATACAAGGTCAACCAGGATTTCCTCCGGCGTTTCGAGGCGATCGACACCCGCGGCTTCCCCGACAGCGACAAGCTCAACCAGCAACTGATGGTGCGCCAGCTGAAGGACGGCCTGCGCGCCTATGACCTGAAGCTCAACGAGATGCCGTTGGAGCAGATGAGCGGCGCGCACCTGCAGCTGGCCGGCTTCGTCAGCTCGATTCCGTTCAACAGTACTAAGGAATACGAAGACTACCTGGCACGCCTGCACGCGATCCCGAAGCTGCTCGACCAGGTCACGGCCGTCGCGAGACAGGGCCTGCACGACGGCATGATGCCGCCGCGCTATCTGCTCGAGAAAGTGGTCACCCAGATCGACAGCATCGCCAAGCCGGCCGGCGCGGACAGCGCGTTCGGCCAGCCGCTCAAGCATTTTCCGGCCAGCGTGGCGCCGGCCGACCAGCAGCGCCTGCGCGCGGCGATCGTCGCCGCGATCGACCATGAGGTGCGCCCGGCCTATCGCAAGCTCGGCGCGTTCGTGGCCAAGGACTACGCGCCGCACGGACGCAGCCAGCCTGGCGTGTGGCAGCTGCCGAACGGCGAGGCGATCTACCGCTATCAGGTGGAGCAGATGACCACCACGCAGGAAAGCCCGCAGCACATCCACGAGCTGGGCCTGGCCGAGGTCAGCCGCATCGAGGCGGAAATGACCGCGATCGCGAAAGCCCAAGGCTACCCGGACCTGGCCAGTTTCCGTGCGGCGCTGAAGAAGGACCCGCAAGTGCATCCGACCTCGCGCGAGGACATCCTGAACCGCTATCGCGGTTTCATCGCGCAGATGCAGCCGCAGCTGCCGAAGCTGTTCGGCCTGCTGCCGAAGACCCGGGTCGAGGTGCTGCCGGTGGAAGCCTACCGGGAGAAGGAGGCGCCGGGCGCGGAGTACCACCAGGGCACGCCGGACGGTTCGCGGCCGGGGCAGGTCTACGTCAACACCGGCGACTATGCCAACCGCACCACCTTGTCGATCGAGTCGACCGCCTATCACGAGGCGATCCCCGGCCATCACATGCAGATCTCGATCGCGCAGACGCTGCCGGCGCTGCCGCCGTTCCGCCAGCAGGCCGGCTACACCGCCTATATCGAAGGCTGGGCGCTGTACGCCGAGCGCCTGGGCAAGGACATCGGCTTCTACCAGGATCCGCTGTCCGACTACGGCCGCCTTGCCGACGAGTTGTTGCGCGCCGACCGTCTCGTGCTCGACACCGGCGTGCACTACAAGCGCTGGACGCGCCAGCAGATGGTGGATTTCTTCCGCGCCCATTCCAGCGAGGACGAGCCCAGCATCCAGGCCGAGACCGACCGCTACGTCACCTGGCCGGGCCAGGCGCTGGCCTACAAGATGGGCCAGTTGAAGATCCTCGCGCTGCGCGAGCGGGCGAAGCAGGCACTGGGCGAGCGCTTCGACATCCGCGCGTTCCATGACGAGATTCTCGGCGGCGGCGCGCTGCCGCTGGACGTGCTGGAGGCGCGCACCGAGGCCTGGATCGCGGCGGTGAAGGCCGGCAGCGCGCCGGCGGCCGAATAAGCCGCTCGCCATGGCCCGTTGGTCATGGCAACCTTTCGAACCGGAGCGGCATCCATGGCCGCATGTGCAGAAAAAAGATGCGAACCGTCCTGATCATCGACGACAACCCGGCCGTAGGCGAGGCGCTGTCGCTGGCCCTGTCGCTGAACGAGATCCGTCCGCTGGTCGCGTTGACCCCCGACGAGGGGCTGGCGCTGCTGCAGCACGAGGCGGTGGACGTGGTGATCCAGGACATGAACTTCACCGCCGACACCACCTCGGGCGAGGAGGGCGTGGCGCTGTTCCGGGCGATCCGCGAGCGCCACCCGGACCTGCCGGTAATCCTGCTCACCGCCTGGACGCACCTGGAAACCGCGGTGGAGCTGGTCAAGGCCGGCGCCGCCGACTACCTGGCCAAGCCGTGGGACGACCACAAGCTGCTGGCCACGGTGGAGAACCTGCTGGAGCTGTCCGAGTCCACCCGCGAGCTCGCCCGCAGCCGGCGCGAGCGGCGCCAGCGGCGCGAGCAGTTGCGCAGCAAGTACGACCTCGACGGCCTGGTGTTCGCCTCCGAGGCGATGGGGCGCACGCTCAACCTGGCTTGTCAGGTGGCGCGCTCCGACGTGCCGGTGCTGATCACCGGCCCGAACGGCACCGGCAAGGAGCGCATCGCGGCGATCGTGCACGCGAATTCGGCGGTGCGGCGCGGCCCGTTCGTGGCGGTGAACTGCGGCGCGCTGCCGGGCGAGCTGATCGAGGCCGAGCTGTTCGGCGCCGAGGCCGGCGCGTACACCGGCGCGAACAAGGCGCGCGAGGGCCGTTTCGAGCTGGCCGACGGCGGCACGCTGTTCCTGGACGAGATCGGCAACCTGCCGCTGCCCGGCCAGATGAAGCTGCTGCGCGTGCTGGAGACCGGCCAGTTCGAGCGGCTCGGTTCCGGCAAGACGCGCCAGGCGAAGGTGCGCGTGCTCAGCGCGACCAATGCCGACCTCAAGGCGATGATCCAGGCCGGCACCTTCCGCGAGGACCTGTACTACCGGCTCAACGTGATCGAGGTGAACCTGCCGCCGCTGAGCGACCGCATCGACGACATCCTGCCGTTGGCCGAATTCTTCCTGGACGGCCGTGCCGAACTCGGCGACGCCGCGCGCGAGGCGCTGCTGGCCTACCCGTGGCCCGGCAACGTGCGCGAGCTGAAGAACGCGATCGAGCGCGCCGCGCTGCTGGCCGGCGGCCAGCCGATCACCGCCGAGCTGCTGAACCTGCCGCAGCATGCGGCAGCCGCCCCGGCGGTGCGCAACCTGGACGAGCCCAGCCGCGAAGCGGTGGAAAGCGCGCTGCACAAGGCCGACGGCGTGGTCAGCCGCGCCGCGCAGAGCCTGGGCCTGTCGCGCCAGGCGCTGTACCGGCGGATGGAGCGCTATGGCCTGGCCACCACGGCGTGAGCGAACTGTGACGGCGATGCTTGTCCCCGACCCGGAAGGCGTAGAAAGATGACCGCATGCATCCAGCAGGGGAAGGGCCATGCGATATCGCCGGATCATGCTTGTCGCCGCCTGGCTGAGCGCCGGGGCGGCCTTGGCGCAAGCGCCCTCGGATGCCCGCGAGGACTGGTCGCTGCGTCCCGTTGCCACCGGCGCGATCGAGTATCGGCTTGGCTCGACGATCGTGCTGGCGGACTCGGGCAGCAGCCCGTTCCGCTTCAGCGATGGCCGCGAGGGCGGCGTGCTGAACAAGCCGCCGCCGCGCCCGATGGACCGGTCCGCGGTGCTCGGCACCGAACGCGCCTGGGTCGGCGGGCGACCGCCGCTGGACTGCGCGATGACGCCGCTGGACGCCAGGTGCCACTGAGCGGAAGCGCATTTCCCCGCTTCACGGCCCGGCCATTCCCTGCCGGGGAGCACCGCCGATGTGGCGTCGCCTGAATTCGCTGCAGGGGCGTCTGACCCTCTTGCTGGCCGTGGCCGGCCTGGCCGGCGCGCTGATCTACGCCGGCGTGACCCAGTGGCCGCTGCCGCAATTGCTGGCGTGGCTGCGCAAGGACCTGGCGCTGTCGATCCGCGCGCCGATGCAGCTGGGCATCTACGGCAGCCTGCTGGCCAGCGTGGTGGTGCTGCTGCCGCTGGCGTTCTGGCTGGCCGGCCGGGTGATGGCGCCGGTAAGCCGGCTGCTGCGCGCGCTGGAAGGCGCGGTGGCCAGCTACCGCGACGGCGATTTCAGCTTCTCGATCGCGATCCATCGGCGCGACGAGCTGGGCGAGCTGATCCGCATGCACAACGCGCTGGGCCAGACCCTGCGCGAGCAGCGCCAGCACCTGGTGCAGCGCGAACTGCTGCTCGACACGGTGGTGCAGAACACCCCGGTGGCGCTGGTGCTGACCGATGCGATCGGCAAGGTGGCCTACGCCAACATCGCCTCGCGGCACCTGTTCAATGAAGGCCGCAGCCTGGTCGGCCTGGATTTCGCCGAGCTGCTGGCCGAAGCGCCCGAGGCGCTGCGCAAGGCGGTGGAAAGCGGCGAGGACGCGCTGCTCAGCGTGGAGATGGACGGCAGCGAGGAAACCTTCCACCTGTCGCAGCGCGCATTCCGCCTGCAGGGCCGGCCGCACCGGCTGCACCTGTTCCGGCGCATGACGCGCGAGCTGTCGCGACAGGAAGTGGCGACCTGGAAGCGGGTGATCCGGGTGATCAGCCACGAGCTCAACAACTCGCTGGCGCCGATCACCTCGCTGGCGCATTCCGGCGCCGAGCTGGCCCGCCGTGGCCAGCTCGAGCGGCTGCCCGGCGTGTTCGCCACCATCGGCGAGCGCGCGCTGCACCTGCACCGCTTCATCGCCGGCTACGCCAGCTTCGCCAAGCTGCCCACGCCGCAACCGGTGGACGTCGAATGGCAACCGTTCCTCGACGGACTGGCGCTGCACTGCCAGTACCGCCTGGCCACGCCGGTGCCGCCGCGGCCGGGGCATTTCGACGCGGTGCAGATCGAGCAGGTGCTGATCAACCTGGTCAAGAATGCGCACGAGTCGGGCGGACCCGACGACGAGGTCACGCTGTCGATCATGGAGGTCGGCAGCGAGCTGCGCATCGAGGTCGCCGACCGCGGCCCGGGCATGAGCGAGACGGTGCTGGCGCAGGCCTTGCTGCCGTTCTATTCGACCAAGCGCTCCGGCACCGGCCTGGGCCTGGCGCTGGCGCGCGAGATCACCGAGGCGCACGGCGGTCGCGTGCTGCTGGCCAACCGCGAGGGCGGCGGCCTGCGGGTAAGCCTGCGCCTGCCGCAACCGCGCTAGCCGCCGGCTCGCCTATACTCGAACCTTCTTTCAGGAACGGGGGCAGGCAATGGGACAGCTTCTGGCGTTGGTCATCGTGGCCGTCGTCGTCATCGGCGTGGCCAAGCTGGTGCGGATCGTGCCGCAGGGCTTCGAGTGGACGGTGGAGACGTTCGGCAAGTACACCCGTACGCTCAGCCCCGGGCTGCATTTCCTGGTCCCGATCTACCAGGCGGTAGGGCGCAAGATGAACATGATGGAACAGGTGCTGGACGTGCCCTCGCAGGATGTGATCACCAAGGACAACGCGGTGGTGCGCGTGGACGGCGTGGTGTTCTACCAGGTGCTGGATGCGGCCAAGGCGGCCTACGAGGTGGCCAACCTGGAAGGCGCCGCGCTGGCGCTGATCATGACCAACATCCGTACCGTGCTCGGTTCGATGGACCTGGACGAAAGCTTGAGTCAGCGCGACGCGATCAACGCCAAACTGCTCAGCGTGGTGGACGAGGCGACCCACCCGTGGGGCGTCAAGGTCAACCGCATCGAGATCAAGGACATCTCGCCGCCGCGCGACCTGGTCGACGCGATGGCGCGGCAGATGAAGGCCGAGCGCGAGAAACGCGCCAATATCCTCGATGCCGAGGGCTTCCGCCAGGCGGCGATCCTCAAGGCCGAGGGCGAGAAGCAGTCGGTGATCCTGGCCGCCGAGGGCGAGAAGGAAGCCGCGTTCCGCGCCGCCGAGGCGCGCGAGCGCACCGCCGAGGCCGAGGCCAAGGCCACCACCATGGTCTCCGGCGCGATCGCCAGCGGCAACGTCAACGCGCTGAACTACTTCGTCGCCAACAACTACGTCGAGGCGCTGAAGGCGATGGCCGCGTCGCCGAACCAGAAGATGCTGCTGCTGCCGATCGAGGCCACCGGCGTGATCGGCGCGCTGGCCGGCATCGGCGAGCTGGCGAAGGAATCGCTCGGCCAGCAGCAGAAAGCCGCGGCGATCCAGCCGCCGCTGCGCTGAGGGCATCGCCATGGGCGAGCTTTCGACGCATTACCTGTGGTGGATCCTGGCCCTGCTGCTGATCGCCGGCGAGCTGCTGCTGCCGGGCTATTTCCTGCTGTGGATCGGCCTGGCCGCGGCGGCGATGGGCGTGGTGCTGTGGCTCGACCCCACGCTGGGCGTGTTGGGGCAGGCCATCCTATTTGGCCTGCTCGCGTTCGCCTCGTGCGTGGGCTATGCACGCTGGCTGCGGCCGCGGCTGGAGCGGCGCGCGAGCGGCGACGAGCGCCTGAACCGCCGTGCCGAGCAGATGATCGGGCAGCGCTACGAACTGATCGAGCCGATCGTCAACGGCCGCGGCAAGGCACGCGTCGGCGACGGCCAGTGGCTGGTCAGCGGACCGGACCTGCCGCGCGGCACCACGGTGGAGGTGATCGCGGTCGACGGCACCACGCTCAAGGTGCGCGCCGCCGCATGAGTGCCGCCGAGGCCATCGACCGCCAGCAGTTCGCCACCACGGCGCTGACCACGCGCATCGCATTCGTGCTGGAGCTGGCGCGGCGGCTGCACCAGTACGGCACCTCCGCGCCGCGGCTGGAGATGGCCATTGCCGGCGCGGCGCAGCGGCTGGGGATGTCCGCCGACGTGTGGTCCAGCCCCACCGCGATCATCATCTCCTTCGCCGATCTGGCCCAGGGCGAGGAGGGCGTGGCGCAGACTACCCAGGTGATGCGGCTGGCGCCGGGCGAAGTGAACCTCGAACGGCTGTGCCAGGCCGACGACATCGCCGACCGCGCGATCGCCGGCGAACTGGGCCTGCGCGAAGGCTTCCGCCGCCTGCGCGAGCTGGGCCGACCCGACACGCGCCGCGAGAAGATCGGCTCGATCGCCAGCTACGGGCTGTCCGCGGCCAGCATCGCGGCGCTGTTCCTGCACAGCGCCTGGGTGGACCTGGTGGTGGCCGGCGCGATCGGCGCCGGCATCGGCTGGATCACCCTGCTGGCCGGCAGCCGGCCGCGGCTGGCGGTGGCCAGCGATGCGATCTGCGCGCTGGTGGCCACCACCGTGGCGATCGTGGTGAGCGCGTTCGTGGTGCCGCTGTCGATCAAGTCGGTGGTGCTCGCCAGCCTGATCATCCTGGTGCCGGGCATGTCGCTGACCAACGCCGTGCGCGAGATCTCCAGCGGGCACCTGGTGTCCGGCATGGCACGCATGGGCGGCGCCATGTCGACCCTGCTCAAGCTCACCTTCGGCACCATCGCGGCGACCCAGCTGTGCGCGGCCGTGGGCATCGCCGCGCGCGACTTCGCGTTGCCGGCGCTGCCGGTATGGACCGACTACCCGGCGTTGCTGGTCGCGGCGGTCGCCTTCGCCATCCTGTTCCGTGCGGCGCGGCGCGACTGGCCGGTGGTGATCGTGGCGGTGGTGGTTGGCTACCTGGCCACCCGCTGGGGCGGGGCGATCTCCGGTTCGCTGCCCGGCGCGCCGGTGGGCGTGTTCCTGGGCGGGCTGCTGCTGGGCGCGCTGGCGAACGTGTATGCGCGCTTCGCGCATCGCCCCGGCGCGGTGGTGCGCGAACCGGGCATCCTGCTGCTGGTGCCGGGCAGCGTGGGCTTCCGCAGCGTGTCGCTGCTGCTCGAACGCGACACCACGCCGAGCCTGGACACCGGCCTGCTGCTGGTGACCTTGCTGGTGTCGCTGGTGGCGGGACTGATGTTCGGCGACCTGCTGGTATCGCCGCGCAGGTCCCTGTAAGACAAAAACGGCATAAATCCCGGATCTCCACGCCGCCTCACTCGTCACGGCAGCGAAACCGCACGGCCCGTTTGCCCCCTCCTCTGCAAAGCAGGGGAGGGTTGGGGAGGGATTGCGCTTGATTTGGACAAGATCAGAAGCCACCCCTCACCTGAAGGACTCCCTGCGGTCGCTGACCTGCCCCTGTCTCGCAGGGGGAGGAACCGGGTAGGTGCCGACCGCATCAAACGGACGAGGCATTGCTTCAAACCTCCAAACAAAAACGCCGGCGCGAGGCCGGCGTTTTTGTTCGGACGACAGACGATCAGATCGCCAGGTCCTTTTCCTTCTTGCCGGCCTTCAGCGCGTCATTGAACCAGTGCGGGCGCTTGCCGCGGCCGGACCAGGTCTGCGCAGGATTGGCCGGGTTGCGGTATTTCGGCGGAACCGAACCAGTGCTGCGCTTGGCCTTGCCGCGCGCGCCACCGAAGATGTCCTCGAAGGTATAACCCTCGGCCTTGATCAAGGCATGCACTTTCTCGCGCAGCTTGACGACTTTTTCCTTGCGCAATTCGTTCTGGCGCAGCTGGGCCTTGCTGATCAGGTCGGTCAGCTGGTTGTGATTCAGGTTCTTGATGTCGACGGCCATGATTGACTCCCGGTAAGTATCGGTATTAAGCGGTCTGGCGATGGTCTGGCCATTATCGGGAACAAAGCCCGACGCAGTGGAAGTTGTTGCGGTGGGCATTCTCGCTGATTTGCAGAATTGTTGTAAAGCGCAACGCCGGCCGTGGACAATAGCTTCACATTAAGGGCGATTAATGTGCGGATGGTCGCGAATTAGTCCGCCCGCTGGTTTCATCGGGGCAATACAAAAACGGCCGCAGCGGGCGGCCGTTTCGTTAATGCGAATCCGCTTGGGCTCAGCCGAGCAGGGCGAGCAATTGTGCCTCGTTCAGCGAGCGGCTTTCGGCGTCTGCGCGCGCGCGATATTCCAGCGTGCCCGCGGCGAGTCCGCGCTCGCTGACCACCACACGGTGCGGAATGCCGATCAGCTCCATGTCGGCGAACATGCTGCCGGCGCGCACGCCGCGGTCGTCCAGCACCGCCTCGATGCCGCGCTGGCCGAGCGTCTGGTACAGCGCCTCGGCCGCCGCGCTGACGGCCGGCGAGTTCTTCGGGTTGATCACGCATACCGCCACGCGCCATGGCGCCATCGCTTCCGGCCAGAGGATGCCGGCGTCGTCGTGGCGCTGCTCGATCGCGGCGGCGACGATGCGGCTGACGCCGATGCCGTAGCAGCCCATGGTCATCAGCTGCGGCTTGCCGGTTTCGTCCACCACGGTGGCGCCGAGCGCCTCGGCGTACTTGGTGCCGAGCTGGAACACGTGGCCGACCTCGATGCCGCGGGCGAGGTGCAGCACGCCGTGGCCGTCAGGCGACAGGTCGCCCTCGACCACGTTGCGCAGGTCGGCGATGCGGGTGATGCGCGCATCGCGTTCCCAGTTCGCGCCGGTGCAGTGGCTGCGGTCGGCATTGCCGCCGCAGACGAAGTCGGCCAGCACGGCGGCGTCGCGGTCGACGATCAGCGGGATCGACGCCGGCAGCCCGACCGGGCCGATGAAGCCGGGGCGGGTGCCGGTGGCGGCGAGGATCTCCTCTTCGCTGGCGAGCACCGCTTCGCCCGGCAGCTCGGCCAGCTTGCCGGCCTTGACCTCGTTGAGCTCGTGGTCGCCGCGCAGGCACAGCGCCACCAGGCCGTCACGGCCGCGCACCAGCAGGGTCTTTACGCATTGCCGCGGGCTGACCTCGAGGAAGGCGGCGACGTCGCCGATGGTTTTCTGGGTGGGCGTGTCGACCCGCTGCAGGGCGGCGGCGGGAGCGGGGCGCGCCGCGGTCGGTGCCAGCGCCTCGGCCTTTTCGAGATTGGCGGCGTAATCGGAGCCGTCGGAAAACGCGATGGCGTCCTCGCCGGAATCGGCCAGCACCTGGAATTCATGGCTGGCATTGCCGCCGATGGCGCCGGTATCGGCCTGCACCGCGCGGAAGGTCAGGCCGAGGCGGGTGAAAATGCGCACGTAGGCCTGGTACATCGCCGCATAGGTTTCGGCCAGCGAGTCCTGCGTCAGGTGGAACGAATAAGCGTCCTTCATCAGGAATTCGCGTGCGCGCATCACGCCGAAACGCGGGCGGATCTCGTCGCGGAACTTGGTCTGGATCTGGTAGAAGTTGACCGGCAGCTGCTTGTAGCTTTTCAGCTCGTTGCGGGCGAAATCGGTAACCACTTCCTCGTGGGTCGGGCCGTAGCAGAATTCCTGGCCCTTGCGGTCCTTGATTTTCAGCAGCTGTCCGCCGAATTTCTCCCAGCGACCGGTTTCTTCCCACAGTTCCTTCGGCTGCACCGAAGGCATCAGCATTTCGATCGCGCCGGCGCGGTCCATTTCCTCGCGCACGATATGTTCCACCTTGCGCAGCACGCGCAGGCCCAGCGGACTCCAGGTGTACAGACCGGAGGCCAGCTTGCGGATCATGCCGGCACGCAGCATCAGCTGGTGGCTGGCGATTTCGGCGTCGGCGGGGACTTCCTTGACGGTGGCCAGGTGGAATTGGCTGAGGCGCATGCGGGCGGTTCCGGCGTGGTAAAGCGCCTATTGTAGCGGCCTGCCGATACCCTCGCCGGACGGGCGTGGCCGCCGCGGTCAGCCCTTGCAGTACTGGTCGTACTGGGCCTGCGCCGAGGCGGTCTGCTGCTTGCGCTGGTCGCCTTCCAGCGCCACGGATTTGCCGTTCTGCTGCATCACCACCGGCCCGCTGCCCTGCAAGGCGGCGAGGTTGGTCTTCAGCGTCTCGCACAGCTTGCTGCGGTTTTCCGGCGTGTCGGCCATCGGCCTGGCGGGTTCGGCCGGAGTTTCGCTGGCAGGCGCCGTCCTGGCGGGGGCCGGCGCGGCCAGCGGTTCCACCGTGCCGGTGGTGGTGACTTTCACGTATTTCGTGCCCCGCGCCGGCGCCGCTTCGGAGTAGTGCACGGTGCCGCTCGCATCCGTCCACTTGTAGACCTGGGCGGTGGCCAGCGGGGCCAGCAACAGCAGCGCCACGGCAATCAGCGAACGATGCATGGGGTTCTCCATTTCGCGGGAAAATGACGGTGCACCTTGTTATCACTCCGGCCTGCCGGACTCAAGCAGCCGATGGTTTACACTGCGCGCATCCCGTCACGGATTGATTCATGAGCGAGTCCCTGCCCGTACGCCCGCCCCGTCACCGGGGCATCTACCTGTTGCCGAACCTGTTCACCACGGGGGCGATGTTCGCGGGTTTCTACGCGATCATCGCCAGCATCAGCGGCCGTTATACCGAGGCTGCGGTGGCGGTGTTCATTGCCGCGCTGCTGGATGGCATGGACGGCCGCGTGGCGCGCATGACCGGCACCCAGACCGAGTTCGGCGTGCAGTACGACTCGCTGTCGGACCTGGTCAGTTTCGGGCTGGCGCCGGCGCTGGTGATGTACACCTGGTCGCTGTCGACGCTGCGCGATTTCGGCCCGCTGTGGGGCAAGCTGGGCTGGGCTGCCGCGTTCATCTACGCCGCCTGCGCCGCGCTGCGGCTGGCGCGCTTCAACACCCAGGTCGGCGTGGCCGACAAGCGCTATTTCCAGGGGCTGGCCAGCCCGGCGGCGGCGGCGGTGTGCATGTCGTTCGTGTGGAGCGTGGACAAGTTCGGCCTGGCCGGCAGCGATTTCTGTTTCGTCACCGCGGTGCTGGCGGTGCTGGTCGGCCTGCTGATGGTCAGCCGCTTCCGCTATTTCAGCTTCAAGTCGCTGCCGATGGGCGACCGCCAGCGCGTGCCGTTCGTGTGGATGGTGGTGGCGGTGCTGCTGCTGGCGCTGCTGATCCTGGATACGCCGCGCGTGCTGTTCGTGGGCTTCGCGGTCTACCTGCTGTCCGGCCCGGTATGGACGATCTGGGGCCTGGCCACGCATCGGCGCCGGGTGCGGCGCGGCACGGCATGAACGCCGCCGCACGCCAGCCCGCCGACGCTGCGCATCGCGCCCGCGTGCTGCGCGCGCTGGGGGTGACACCGTGGCAGCGGCGGGGTGCACCTGCGGTGGCCGTCGCGCAGGCCGGGCAGGCCCATGCGCCGGCCGCAGCCGCAGCTGCGGGCGTGGCTTGCGTGGCGGTGTTGCCGCAAGGCTGCAGCGCGCGCGAGCTCGACTTGCTCGGCCGCGCGCTGGCCACCTGCGGCGCCGCGCTGGCGCGTGCCGCCCGGGTCACCGTCAGCGACGGCCAGCTGGCCGCCGACGTGCCCGAGGCGCGCGCCTATCTGGTATTCGGCGAGGCGCAGGCGCACGCGCTGGGTCGCGCGCTGCCGGCGGCGGCGATGCACCAGGCGCAGATCGTGCTGGCCGACGAGCCGGCACTGCTGCTGACCAGCGCCGGCGCCAAGCGACGCCTGTGGAATGCGTTGCGCAGCGTGCGCCGCACACTGGCCGCCGCCGGCGACTGACGGCCATGGCCGCGGTGGTCAAGCCGGTGGTCCAGGTGCGCGGCATGCGGGTCGAGGACCTGGACGCGGTCAGCGCGCTGGAAAACCTCTCCTACGAGTTTCCATGGTCGGCAGGCATCTTCGGCGACTGCCTGAAGGCGGGGCACCCATGCTGGGTGCTGTGCGTCGACGGCGTGGTCGCCGGCTACGGCATCCTGTCCACGGGCGCCGGCGAAGCGCATGTGCTGAACCTGTGCATCGGACCGGCATACCGCGGCCGTGGGCTGGGCCGGCACCTGCTGGGCCGGTTGCTGGACATCGCACGCTGGAACGGTGCCGAACGGATATTCCTCGAGGTGCGTCCGTCGAACCCGCTGGCAAAGGCGCTGTACGAGTCGGTGGGCTTCCGCGAGATCGGCCGCCGGCCGCGCTATTACCCGGCGCACCATGGGCGCGAGGACGCGATCGTGATGGCGCTGGAGCCGGGGGTGCCCTAGCGGGCCGCGCCCGGCAGGCGCCGCGAGCGGACCCGCCGCGCAAAACACGATGCTGGCAACTGCTAGCATGCCGCACGCATTCCGTGCGGGAGTCTCCTCAGTGCAAGGGCAGTTCTCGACCGACTGGTTCCACCACAACATTCCGCATTGGGAGCAGTGGCTTGCTTCGCTGCGCGGCAAGCCGGGCCTGCGCGCGCTGGAGATCGGCAGTTTCGAGGGGCGCTCGACCGTTTGGCTGTGCGAGAACATCCTGACCGCCGCAGACAGCGCGATCGACTGCCTGGATTTCTTCCAGCCCGACCCGCTGTACGGCGACTACCACGCGCGTTTTCGCGCCAACACCGCACCCTGGCGCGAGCGCATCAGCGAGTTCCCCGGGCCGAGCTTCGATGCCCTGCGGCGCGTGCAAGGGCCCTACGACCTGGTCTACGTCGACGGCTGGCATGCCGCCTTCGGCGCACTGGCCGACGGCACCATGGCATGGCCGCTGCTGAAGGTCGGCGGCATCATGATCTTCGACGACTACCTGTGGGTGCCGCCTAAGCTGGGTTCGCCGCCGCGCCCTGGCTGGCTGACACGCAAGTGGCTGCGCTGGAGCGGCCGCCGCTGGCAGAGCGAGGGGTTGAAGAAGCAGATCGAAAGCGTGAGGACGCAGACGCCCAAGCTCGGTGTGGACGGCCTGCTGGCCACGCTGGAGGGCCATTACGAGTTGCTGGGCATCAGCAACCAGCTGGCCGTGCGCAAGACGCGCGACTTCACGCCGGGGCAGGTCGGCCACGACACCTGAGGGGCCGGGCCGTCGCGCGGCGGGGCAGCGAACATCAGCCCAGCTTCTGTGCCTGCTCGCGCAGCGCGCCCAGCGTGGTGTTCCAGTCGGCGATGCGTTGGCGCTCCTGCGCCACCACCTCGGCCGGCGCGTTGGCGACGAAGCTGGCGTTGCCGAGCTTGCCCTCGCACTTCCTGATCTCGGCCTCGATGCGGCCGATTTCCCTGGTCAGCCGCGCCTTTTCGGCGTCAAGGTCGATCAGGCCGGCCAGCGGGATCAGCACGCGCAGCGTGCCGACCACGGCCGCCGCCGCGGCCGGTTCGTCGGCGCCGGCCGCGATCCATTGCGGCGCTTCGGTGCGGGCGAGGAAGGCGATCTGCGCGGCGAACTTCGCCACGCGCGCCCGATCGCCGGCGTCGCCGTCGGCAAGCAGCAGCGGAATGGTCTTGCCCGGCGCGATGTTCATTTCCGAGCGGATCCGGCGCACGCCCGAGAGCACGGCCTTGAACCATTCGATCTCGGCGGTCGCCGCGTCGTCGTGCGCGAAGTCGGCGCCGCGCGGATACGTGGACTGCAGAATGCTCCTTGTCGAAGAGTCCGGCGGGGATGCCGGGCTGTTCGTTGCGCTCATGGAGGAGCGCGCGAGTGCTTTCGCCACTTCCTGGTAAATCTCCTCGGTGATGAACGGAATCACCGGGTGCAGCGCGCGCAGCACCGCTTCCAGCACCACCAGCAGCGTGTGCCGTGTGGACGCCGCGGCCTGCGCGTCGTCGCCGTTCAAGGCGGGCTTGGAGAGCTCCAGGAACCAGTCGCAATACTCGTTCCAGACGAACTCGTACAGCGCCTGCGCCAGGTGGTCGAAACGGTACGTGCGGAAATGTTCCTCCACCTCGGCCAGCGTCCGCGACAGGCGCGTCAGGATCCACCGCTCCGCTTCGGTAACCGGTGCTGGACCCCTCTCCCCCCGGGAGAGGGGTTGGGGTGAGGGTGCGGTGATGCCGGAAGGCTGCGCTCCGCCCGCACCCTCTCCTGCCGGGAGAGGGGAGACGTTCATCAGCACGAACCGCGCCGCATTCCACAACTTGTTGCAGAACGCCTTGTAGCCTTCGGCGCGCTTGATGTCGAAGTTGATGGTGCGGCTGTAGCTGGCCAGCGCGGCGAAGGTGAAGCGCAACGCGTCGGTGCCGATCGCGGGGATGCCGTCGGGATAATCCTTGCGGACGCGCTTCTCGACCTTGGCGCGCACCTGCGGGATCAGCAGCGACTTGGTGGATTTTTCCACCAGCGGCTCCAGCGCGATGCCGTCGATCAGGTCCAGCGGGTCCAGCGTGTTGCCCTTGGACTTGGACATCTTCTGGCCTTCCGCGTCGCGCACGATGGCGTTGATGTAGACCTCGCGGAACGGGATGCGGCCGGTGAAGTACCTGGTCGCCATCACCATGCGGGCGACCCAGAAGAAGATGATGTCGAAGCCGGTGACCAGCACGGCGCTGGGCAGGAAGATCTGGTCGTTGGCCCAGTTCGCCACCACCTCGCCGCGCTCGTTTTTCACCGGGCCGTCGGCCGGCCAGCCCAGGGTGGAGAACGGCCACAGCGCGGAGCTGAACCAGGTGTCCAGCACGTCCTCGTCCTGGCGCAGCGCGCCGACCGGCGCGGTGCCGGCGTGGGCGCGCGCGTCGGCCTCGTCCTCGCCCACGAAGATGTGGCCGGCCTCGTCGTACCACGCCGGGATGCGGTGGCCCCACCACAGCTGGCGGCTGATGCACCAGTCCTGGATGTTGTCCAGCCACTGCGTGTAGGTGGTGCTCCAGTTTTCCGGCACGAACTTGATGTCGCCGTTGCGCACGGCGTCCAGCGCCGGTTCGGTGATCGCCTTGCGGCCGCCCGGACGGCCATCCGGCTGGACGTCCGAAGTCAGGTCGACGAACCACTGGTCGGTGAGCATCGGCTCGATCACCGCGTCGGAGCGCTGGCTCACCGGCACCTGCAGCTTGTGCGCCTTGGTCTCGACCAGCAGGCCGAGCGCTTCCAGGTCGGCCAGCACCGCCTTGCGCGCGTCGTAGCGGTCGAGGCCGCGGTATTTTTCCGGCGCGTTGTCGTTGACCTTCGCGTCCAGCGTGAAGATGGTGATCGGCGCCAGCCCGTGGCGCTGGCCGATCGCGTAGTCGTTGAAGTCGTGCGCCGGGGTGATCTTCACGCAGCCGGTGCCGAACTCGCGGTCGACGTAGTCGTCGGCGATCACCGGGATCTCGCGGCCGGTCAGCGGCAGCTTCAGCGCCTTGCCGACCAGGTGTGCGTAGCGCGCGTCCTCCGGGTGCACCGCCACGGCGACGTCGCCGAGCATGGTTTCGGGGCGGGTGGTGGCGACCACCAGCGATTCGTCGCTGCCCGCGACCGGATAGCGGATCGACCACAGGTGGCCGTCGCGCTCGACGTTGTTCACTTCGAGGTCCGACACCGCCGTGCCCAGCAGCGGGTCCCAGTTCACCAGCCGGTTGCCGCGGTAGATCAGGCCGGCGCGATACCAGTCGATGAAGACCTTGCGCACCGCGGCCGACAGCCCCTCGTCCATGGTGAAGCGCTCGCGCGACCAGTCGGCGGCGGCGCCGATGCGGCGCATCTGGCGGGTGATGGTGGAACCGGACTCCTCCTTCCACTGCCACACGCGTTCGACGAACGCGTCACGGCCGAGGTCATGGCGGGTCTTCTCCTCGATCGCCAGCTGGTTCTCCACGATCTTCTGCGTGGCGATGCCGGCATGGTCGGTGCCAACCTGCCACAGGGTGTTGAAGCCGCGCATGCGGTGATAGCGCACCAGCATGTCCATCACCGTCTGCTGGAACGCGTGCCCCATGTGCAACGTGCCGGTGACGTTGGGCGGCGGCAGCAGGATGCAGTACGGCTCGCCCTGGCCCGACGGCCTGAACGCGCCGCTGGCTTCCCAGCGCGCGTACCACGTGGACTCGATCTGGGCAGGCTCGAAACTCTTTTCCATGGGGACTCGCGATGGCGCGCCGGGGCCGGCGCGCCTGGAATGGCAGCAAAGCGTCAATTGTACGGGCGGCAGCGCCGGGGTGCCATTTGGGGCAGGCCTCGCGGCTGCATGCCCGGGCCGGGCTTTCAGGGCAGCAGTTCGATGCCGAAGCGCCGCACGAACAGTGCGAAAAGGCCGAAGCAGGCCACCGTGATCACCACGCAGGCGAGCAGGGTGAACCAGAAACCCAGTCGTGGCAGCAGCACCGGGAAGGCCAGGAACATGGGAAGCGTGGGCACCACGTACCAGAACGTGTACCAGGCGTGGTTGGCGATCTTCTCCTGCGGCTGGTGCTCGACCTGCAGCCAGATCAGGGCCAGCACGGTGACCAGCGGCAGCGCGGCGATCAGACCGCCGAGGCGATCGCTGCGCTTGGCCGTCTCCGAGACGATCACCACCACGGCGGCAGTGATCAGGTATTTGCTGACGAGCCAGGCCATGCCGCCGCTCCTCCGCTCAGCCGCCGCGCAACGCGCGCCCGTAAGCATGCACCTCGTCCACCAGCACCCGCACGTGCTCGGGGTCGACTTCCGGCGTGACGCCGTGGCCGAGATTGAACACGTGGCCGGGGTGGTTGCCGTAGCTGTCGAGCACGGCACGGGCTTCGCGGCGGATCACCTCGGGGCTGGCGCGCATGACGGCCGGGTCGAGGTTGCCTTGCAGTGCCACCTTGCCCGCGACGGCGCGGCGGGCGTCGGCCAGGTCGATGGTCCAGTCCACGCCGAGCGCGGCGCAGCCCGAATCGGCCATCTCGGCCAGGTGCATGCCGGCGCCCTTGGAGAACAGGATCACCGGCAGCTCGCGCGCCGCGGCATCGGCCTTCAGCGCGGCCACGATCCGGGTCAGGTAGCGCAGCGAGAACTCGCGGAACGGCGCGGGGCCGAGCATGCCGCCCCAGGTGTCGAAGATCATCAGCGCCTGCGCGCCGGCTTCGGCCTGCGCGATCAGGTAGGCGGCGACGGACTGCGCCAGCGTGTCGAGCAACCGATGGGCGAGCTTCGGCTCGTTCCAGCACATCGCCTTCAGCGTGGCGAAGTCGCGCGAGCCGCGGCCCTCGACCATGTAGCAGGCCAGCGTCCAAGGGCTGCCGGCGAAGCCGATCAGCGGCACGCGGCCGTGCAGTTCGCGGCGGATCAGCCGCACCGCGTCCATCACGTAACGCAGCGCGCCGTCCATGTCGGGCACGGCGAGTTTCGCGACGTCGGCGGCGCTGCGCACCGGGCGGGCGAACTGCGGGCCTTCGCCGTGGGCGAACGACAGGCCCAGGCCCATCGCGTCGGGAATGGTGAGGATGTCGGAGAACAGGATCGCCGCGTCCAGCTCGAAGCGCTCCAGCGGCTGCAGCGTCACTTCGCAGGCGAACTCGGGGTTCTGCGCCAGGCCCATGAAGCTGCCGGCGCGTTCGCGGGTGGCGCGGTATTCCGGCAGGTAGCGGCCGGCCTGGCGCATCACCCAGATCGGCGTGGTGTCGGTCGGTTCGCGGCGCAGCGCGCGCAGGAAGCGGTCGTTCTTCAGTTCTTCGGCAGGCATTTCAACGTCCGTACGGGCCTTCCAGGCCCTGGGCAAACATCAGGCGGTAGCCGCGCTTGAGCTGGCTGTCGCGGGCTTTCTCGAAGGCGGCGACGGCCTCGTCGCGTTCCAGGAACTGCTCGCGCTTCATGCTGGCGCGGCCACCCTGGGTGCCGGATTCGCGGTACAGCGTCCAGCCGCCGAGCAGGTCCTGTTCCAGCGTGATCTGGACGTAGCGGGGGGCGTCGGTACTGCCGGGCACGGTTTGCAGATAAAGGCGCATGGGTTCCGAAGGTGCAGCACGAACAGGCGCGTGGCCGGACGACACAGTTTATAGGATTTGCGCGGACGCGCCCGCGTCCCGGCTGGGCCACGCCGTCACGCCCGGCGGTTCATCCCGTGGCCTGCAGCACGGCCAGCACGTCGGCCTCGGCCACCCCGGCGACGATCTCGGCGCGGCCGATGCCGCGCCACAGGATCAGGCGCAGCGTGCCGGCGGTGTTCTTCTTGTCCAGCCGCATCAGCGCCAGCAACTGCGGCGGATCCATCCCGGGCGGCACTGCCACCGGCAGGCCGACGGCTTCCAGCAGGCGCTGCAGGCGGGCGGTGGCGGCCGGCGCACCCATGCCGAGCCGCTCGGACAGGCGCGCCGCCAGCAGCATGCCGATGGCCACGCCTTCGCCGTGCAGCAAGGCGGTGTAGTGGCCGGCGGTTTCCAGGGCGTGGCCGAAGGTATGGCCGAAGTTGAGCAGGGCGCGCTCGCCTTGTTCGGTTTCGTCGCGCGCGACCACGCCGGCCTTGTAGGCCACCTTGCGCGCGATCGCCTGCTGCACCGTGGCCGGCTCGCGCGCGGCGAGCGCGGCGGCGTGCTGCTCCAGCCAGGCGAAGAACGACTCGTCGCCGATCGCCGCGCCCTTGATCACCTCGGCCAGGCCGGCGCGGTATTCGCGCTCGGGCAGGGTCGCCAGGGTGTCGATGTCGGCGACCACCGCGCGCGGCTGGTGGAACGCGCCGGCGAGGTTCTTGCCCACAGGCAGGTTCACGCCGGTCTTGCCGCCGACCGAGGAGTCGACCATCGCCAGCAAGGTCGTGGGCATCTGGATGAAGTCGATGCCGCGCATCCAGCACGCCGCGCTGAAGCCGGCCAGGTCGCCGACCACGCCGCCGCCCAGCGCGATCACGCAGGCGTCGCGGGTGGCGCCCAGTTCACCCAGCGCTTCCAGCACGCGGCCCACGTTGGCGAAGGTCTTGTGCGCTTCGCCGTCGTCGAGCAGGAAGCTGGCCCAGCGCAGCCCGTCCAGTCCCGCCTCGATGCGCGGCAGGTACAGCGGCGCCACGGTGGTGTTGCTGACTACCAGCACGTGGCGCCCGCGCACCATGCTGCGCCAGCGCGCTTGCTCACCGAGCAGGCCGGCGCCGATCCACACCGGGTAGCTGCGCTGGCCGAGGGCGACGGTGACGGTCTGGCGTGCGGGGTCGTTCATGCGGTCTGCCTGGGCGCCGCGTCGGGGCGCTGCCAGTGGCGGTCGATCAGCGCGATGCAGCGTTCGCCGCTGACGGCGAGGCTGCCGGTTTCGCCGGGTATCGCCAGGTCGGCCAGTTCCCGGTAGAGCGGTTCGCGCAGCTGCGCCATCGCCTGCAGCCGCTCGCGGCGGTCGACCACCGCCAGCAGCGGGCGGCGGTGGTCGCGCTCCAGCCGCTCCAGTTGCTGTTCGATGCTGGCCTGCAACCACACCACGTAGCCACGCTCGCGCAGCTGCCGACGGTTGGCGTCGGCCAGCACCGCGCCGGCGCCGGTGGCCAGCAGCACGCCGTCGCGGCGGCTGCACTCGTCCAGCAATGCGCTCTCGCGCTGGCGGAAACCCGCCTCGCCCTCGATCTCGAACACCCGGTTCACGTCCACGCCGCAATGGTGCTCGATCTCCTGGTCGAGATCGACGAAGCTCAGGCCATAATGCGCCGCAAGCCGTCGCCCGATCGAGCTCTTGCCGGCGCCGGTCGGGCCGATGAGGAACAGGTTGGGCGAAGGGTTCATGCGCAGATGCTAGCAGGGCGGATCGGCCCGGGCAGTGCGATGGGAGGTGGTGGTGAGCGAACGTGTCCTGCTGGCCGGATGCGGCGACCTGGGCGAGCGCGTGGCGCAGCGTCTGCGCGCCCGCGGCGACGAAGTCTGGGCGCTGCGGCGCCAGCCGCCGGTGCGCGGCAAGTACGGCATCCACTGGTTGCGCGGCGACCTGACCGACCCGGCCAGCCTGGGCGGGTTGCCGGCGGGCATCACCCGGCTGGCCTATCTGCCGGCGCCGGCGACGCGCGACAAGGCGACGTATCAGGCGATCTTCGTGGACGGCCTGCGCCACCTGCTCGATGCGCTCGATACCCGCAAACTGGCACGGGTGCTGTTCGTCTCGTCCAGCGCCGTGTATGGCGAGCACGACGGCGACTGGGTGGACGAGACCACTTCAGTCGAGCCGTTGGGCTTCAACGGTGCGGTACTGCTCGAGGCCGAGCAGTGGCTGGCGCAGCAGCCGCTGCCATCGACCGTGCTGCGGCTGGCCGGCCTGTACGGACCCGGACGGCTGCAGCTAGTCGAGCGCCTGCGCGCCGGTCAGCTGCGCGTGCCGCGCGAGACGCCGCACTGGGCCAACCGGATCCACGTCGACGACGCCGCCGCGGCGATCGTGCATCTGCTGGGGCTGAAGTCGCCGCAACCGCTGTACCTCGGC
The DNA here is from genome assembly GCA_024711345.1 of Rhodanobacter sp. Classification (GTDB taxonomy): domain Bacteria; phylum Pseudomonadota; class Gammaproteobacteria; order Xanthomonadales; family Rhodanobacteraceae; genus Rhodanobacter. Next base: position 54,531 of record JANJTA010000027.1, read on the forward strand.
GTGGACGACACGCCGATGCCGCTCGACGAGTTGTACGACTTCCTCGCGGCGCTGCTCGACGCTCCCTTGCCCGCCGAAGGCGCGCCGCCGGCCGGCGTCGGCAGCAAGCGGCTCAGCAACGCGAGGCTGCGCGCCAGCGGCTGGGCGCCGCAATGGCCGGATGCGCGCGAAGGCTACGCCGCGCTGCTCGACGGCTGAACCGTCCACCAAAGGAGAACCGCCATGGCCAACACCGTTCCGCATCACCAGGTCAGCACCGCCAACGAGATTCCAGGCTGCCGCATCGTGCGTTCGCTGGGCATCGTGCGCGGCATCACCGTGCGTTCGCGCAGCGTGGTCGGCAATCTCGGCGCGGCGCTGCAGACCATCGTCGGTGGCAATATCTCGATCTACACCGAGCTGTGCGAGAAGGCGCGCGAGGAGGCGTTCGAGCTGATGCTGCAACACGCCGCGGCGATGGGCGCGAACGGCGTGGTGGCAATGCGCTACGACGCCAACGACGTCGCCCAGGGCGTCACCGAAGTGCTGGCCTACGGCACGGCGGTGCAGGTGGAAGCGTCAACGTGAGGTGATTTTGCAGTGCGGCTTGCTGCCACGGGCGAGCGCGGACCAGACTCGGGTTTCCGGAACGGGGAGCGCCGTGCCGCTTGCACGATTCCACCGGAGGTCGACGCCATGTCGGTAGCCAAGGTCATCGAGATCAACGCCTCGTCCAGCAAGAGCGTGGAAGACGCCGTGCAGGGCGGCCTGAAGAAGGCCGCCGAGTCGGTGAAGAACATCAAGAGCGCCTGGGTCAACGAGATCAAGGCGGTGACCAGGGACGACGGCACGATCACCGAGTGGCGGGTGAACATGAAGGTCAACTTCATCGTCGACTGATCGCCCCGCGCCGACAAGGTGGCGGCCAGTGCGCCTCGCCGGCGGCCGGGTCAGCCGTGGCTGAGGCCGGTGACGTGGCGATCGTCGTCGTACTCCACGCAGGTATCGGCCAGCGCCGGCAAGGTGGCCAGCGCGTGCCGGCTGAGCCGCTCGAAGTGCGCCAGGAACCGCTCCAGTGCCGCCGCATCCATCGCCAGCGGCGCGTGCCGGGCCAGCAGCTCCTGCTCCTGCTCGCCACGCCAGCGGCGCACGATCTCCCAGCTCGGCGCCTGCAGCACGATCAGCGCGTCGAACTTGCGCCACAGCGGCTGGTAGCCGCGCAACTGCTTGTTGACCCAGTGCCGCCAGCTGCCGTCGGGATCTTCGGTGCGCTCCAGTTCGTTGACCGGCCGGGCCAGCGCGGCCTGCAGTTGCGGCCGGATGCCCAGCGCCCAGCCCTCCACGATCACCAGCTTCGGCGGCCGCGTGGTGCGCGGCCAGCGCGACGGCGGAAAGCGGGTGTCGCGGCCCTTGTCGAAGCGCGGGTGCGACACCGGCAGCTTGTCCGAGGCGTGCGGCAGGGCGGCCAGCACCGACATCAGCAACTCGATCTCGTGCGTGCCCGGCACGCCGCGGCTGCGCAACAGCGGGTGCACGTCGCGCGCCAGTGCCTCGCGGTCGCTGCGAGCGTAGTAGAAGTCGTCCAGCGAGAGCACCTCGGTGGGCCAGCCGCGGGCCTCGGCCTGCGCCTTCATCACCCGCGCCAGGGTGCTCTTGCCGCTGCCCTGCAGGCCGGACAGGCCAATGATGTACGGGCGGCGCGAGCGGGCGATGCGCCCGGCGTACTGGTCGAGCAGGTGGCCGGCGAGGGCCTCGTTCTGCAGGTCGGCGTGGGACGTCATCCGCGGCGCACCGTGGTTCCGGGAGGGATTTGCGCCACCGGCAGGCCGCGGCGGCGGAGCTTGGCGCCGGCGGGCATGTCGCTGCCCTCTTCACGTTTCGTGGTGGAAGATGACGTCGCCATCCGGGCCGGTCGGGTACTGGAGGGATGGGGCATTGCACTATTATCGGTCAGATTCATCCGCGCCATGATGGCGCGTGTCGGCCACGATGCAAAAGGAAAGTTTCAGACACCATGCTCAAATCCGAGATTCTAGACACCTTCCAGCGTCTGCTGGAGGAGGCCAGGGCCAGTGGCGAGCGCGAACCGACCGCGATGAACCTGGCCACCGTGGATGGCGCCGGTCGGGTCGCCTCGCGGATCGTGCTGCTCAAGGGCGCCGACGAGCGCGGCTTCCGCTTCCACACCAATTACCAGAGCGACAAGGGCAGCCAGCTGGAGGTGCATCCGCAGGTGGCGCTGTGCTTCCACTGGAAGCAGCTGCGCGAGGGCGTGCAGGTGCGCGTGGAAGGCGTGGCGCGCAAGCTGCTGGCGGAAGAGTCGGACGCCTACTTCGCCAGCCGCCCGCGCGGCAGCCAGATCGGCGCGTGGGCCTCGCTGCAGTCGCAGACCCTGCCCGACCGCGACACCTTCGAGCAGCGCGTGGCGCGCTACGAGCAGCAGTTCGACGGCCGCGAGGTGAGCCGGCCGCCGCACTGGGGCGGCTTCGTGGTGGAGCCGGACATGGTCGAGTTCTGGTACGGCGCCGAATTTCGCCTGCACGAGCGGGTGCGCTGGGATCGCCACGGCCAGACCTGGACCAGCCGGATGCTCTATCCATGACCCGCGCGCTGCCCGCCGAGCATGTGGCGCAGGGCAGCTTCACCGTGCACACGCGCGGGCGCGGTTTCAGCGAGATCACCCTGCAGGTCGGCGACGCCGTGGCGGCCAGCCACGTGCACACCGGCATCGCGCAGGTGTTCACCGCGCACACCAGCTGTTCGCTGCTGATCAGCGAGAATGCCGACCCCACGGTGCGCGACGACCTCGAACGCTGGTTCGCGCGCGCGGTGCCGGACGGCGATGCGATCTTCCGGCACGACGCGGAAGGCCCGGACGACATGCCGGCGCATGTGCGCTCGATCCTCACCGGGGTCAGCCTCAGCCTGCCAGTCCACGGCGGCAAGCTGATGCTGGGCGCCTGGCAAGGCATCTACCTGTGGGAACACCGCCTCGACCCGCACCAGCGCAAGGTGGTGGTGACCGTGCTGGGGAGCTGAGCGAGTGACCCGTCCCGACCGGTCCGCGGCCGTCCGCCCGGACCCTTTCCCGCAACGCATCGTCTGCCTCACCGAGGAGCCGACCGAGGTGCTGTACGCGCTCGGCGAAGGGCGGCGCATCGTCGGCATCTCCGGTTTCACCGTGCGGCCGCCGCGCGCGCGCAAGGAGAAGCCGAAGGTTTCCGCCTTCACCAGCGCGCAGATCGGCGAGATCCTGAAACTCGAACCGGACCTGGCGATCGGCTTCTCCGACATCCAGGCCGACATCGCGCGCGAGCTGGTCAAGGCCGGCGTCGAGGTGTGGATCAGCAACCACCGCAGCGTGGACGGCATCCTGGCCTACATCCGCCGGCTTGGCGCGATGGTCGGCGCGCATGAGAAGGCCGAGGCGTATGCGCAGCGCGCCGAGCAGCACCTTGCCGACGTCCGCGCTTCCGCGGCGCGGCTGCCGCGCCGGCCGAAGGTGTACTTCGAGGAGTGGGACGAGCCGATCATCACCGGCATCCGCTGGGTCGCCGAGATCATCGCCATCGCCGGCGGCGACGACTGCTTCCCGGAACTCGCCCGCGAGCCGCTGGCGAAACAGCGCATCCTGCCGAACGGCGACGAGGTGGTACGCCGCGCGCCGGACATCATCCTGGGTTCCTGGTGCGGCAAGCGCTTCCGTCCCGAACGCGTGGCCGCTCGACCGCGCTGGGACACGATCCCCGCGGTGCGCGATGGGGAACTGCACGAGATCAAGTCGCCGATCATCCTGCAGCCGGGGCCGGCGGCGCTGTTCGACGGGCTGGATGCGATCCATCGGATCATCACGCAGTGGGCGCTGCGCTGAGCTTTCCCGCCTCCGCTTGCTGTAGATACCGTCTTGCCTCTCGTCAGGCAAGTGCGGTTTTGGGATCAAAAAGTTTGCCGGAACGGATGACGCCCCAGGCGATGTGGAGCAGCTTGCGCATGGCCGCGCCCAAGGCGAGCTTGCGTGGCTTGCCGCGGGCGACCAGTCGATCGAACAAGGCACGCACGGCCACGTTGTGGCGGATGGCGGTCATCGCCGGCATGTAGAGCTTGGCGCGTAGCAGTGCATGACCCAGCTTGGACAGGCGACTTTGTCCCGCCCATTTGCCCGACTCGCGGATGGCGGGATTCATGCCGGCAAAGGCATCGAGCTTGCGCGGGTCGTCGAACCGGCGCAGGTCACCAGCGCATCCCAGCACAAAGGCCGCGGTGAGTTCGCCAATCCCGGGAATGGAGGCCAGCAGACCGGTATCCCGGCGCAGGCCCGGGTCCGAGTCGATGTGGTTGTTGATTTCCTTCTTCAGCTCCGTGATCTGGGCGTCCAGCGTCTCCATCACGTCGGTGATGGAGCCGTGCACCGCACGATCACTGACGTCCAGCCGGTTGCGTTCCATCTGGCGCATGCCCTCCAGATCGTTCAGCCGGTGGATCAGGGCGCGCAACTTGCGCTGGGCGGGCGTGGGCGGTGTCCACGGACGCAAGGAGGCGCCTACCTGCAGCTGCGCCATCGCAAAACGGGAAATCAGCTTGGCGTCCGTGCGATCGGTCTTGGTGCGCGACAACTCGCTCTTGGCATAGGCGGCGACCTGGGCCGGGTTGGCCACGTAAACGGTCACGCCGCGCTCCACCAGGAAGGTGGCCAGTGCCTCGTGGTACACGCCCGTCGCCTCCATGCACACAGCCGCTCCCGGCGCGTGGCGATCCATCCAGTCGCCCAGCATGTCAAAGCCCGCGGGCGTGTTGGGTAACTTGCCCTTGGTGCGGTACTTGCCCTTCGATTCCAGCGGCGTGGCCACGTCAAAGGTGGCTTTGGCCACGTCGATACCCACCATCGGTTCGGTCATTGCAGTCAATCCTCATGAGCGTTCAGACATCCGATCATCGAAGATCCGCCAAGCCGATCCTTACGCGTGCAGGCTCACGCCGGGGGCGGGCCTAAGATACCGTTGCAGCTTGCGGCAGATAAAACGGAACGGGGGCGCGAATCTACGGCGCTGGCGCA
>JANJTA010000007.1 GCA_024711345.1 Rhodanobacter sp.
GTGGGGGGCTCTTTTGGTCTAACTTCTCCCGGGGTTTTCCCTGCGGCTCGTGGCGGGGCGCGGGGGGGGGGTGTCGGTTTTTGTCGTGGTGTGGGGGCGGTAGAACACAACCACTCGCAGCCCCCCCCCGCGGGCTCCTGCACGGAAGGGAATGGATCAGACGTACTCGACGACTTCGAGCCCGAAGCCGCCCAGCCCCACCAGCTTGCGCGGCGTGCCGAGCACGCGCAGGCGGTGCACGCCGAGGTCGGCCAGGATCTGCGCGCCGAGACCGAGCTGGCGCCATTCCTGTTGCTGCGCCTCCTGCGGCGCCGGCTGGCCCGGCTGGCGGCTGAGCCGGGCCAGCAGCGCGTCGGGGGTGTCCTCGCCGGACAGCACCAGCAGCACGCCGCGGCCCTCGTCGGCGATCCGGCGCAGCGCCGCGGTGACGGTGAGGCCGAGGTCGTCGCGCTTCAGATGCAGCACGTCGGACAGCGTGTTGCGCACGTGCACGCGGGTCAGCACCGGCGCACCGTCGTCGACCTTGCCGCGCACCAGCGCGTAGTGCAGGCCGCGGCGGATCGCATCGCGGTACGCCACCAGCCGGAACGGACCGAACTCGGTCTCCACCGCCTCCTCGTGCACGCGCTGCACGGTTTTCTCGGTTTCCAGGCGGTAGCGGATCAGCTCGGCGATGGTGCCGATCTTCAGGCCGTGCTTGCGCGCGAAGATCTCCAGTTCCGGCCGACGCGCCATCGAGCCGTCCTCGTGCAGGATCTCGATCAGCACCGCCGACGGCTCCAGCCCGGCGAGCGCGGCCAGGTCGCAACCGGCTTCGGTGTGTCCGGCGCGGGTCAGCACGCCGCCCGGCTGGGCGGTGAGCGGGAAGATGTGGCCGGGCTGCGACAGGTCCTGCGGCCTGGCGTCCGATTTCACCGCGACCTGGATGGTGCGCGCGCGGTCGTGCGCCGAGATGCCGGTGGTCACGCCCTCCGCCGCCTCGATCGAGACGGTGAAGTTGGTGTGGTAGGCCGAGGTGTTGTCGCTGACCATCGGGCGCAGGCCGAGCTGACGCGTGCGCTGCTCGGTGAGCGTGAGGCACAGCAGGCCGCGTGCCTCGCGCACCATGAAGTTCACGTCCTCCGGCCGCACCATCTGCGCGGCCATGATCAGGTCGCCTTCGTTCTCGCGGTCCTCGTCGTCGAGGATGACGACCATGCGGCCGGCGCGGATGTCTTCGAGGATTTCGGGAATGGTGTTGAAAGCCATGAGTATGTCCGTGTCGTAGTTTCCTTCTCCCTGTGGGAGAAGGTGCCCCGAAGGGGCGGATGAGGGTTCGATCGGAGCGGAATACGCGGCACGCCCGAACCCTCATCCCAACCCTTCTCCCAACGGGAGAAGGGCTCAAGCGGTTCAGGCGAAGCCGTGCTGCTTGAGGAAGGCCTCGTCCAGTTTCGGCGTCTCGCCGCCGGACAGCAGCCGCTCGATGTAGCGCGCGACCACGTCCACCTCGATGTTCACCGCGTCGCCCACGCGGCGGGCGTGGAACGCGGTGTGCGCGACCGTGTGCGGGATCAGGTTGACGCCAAAGCGCGAGCCGGCGACTTCGTTGACGGTGAGGCTGGTGCCGTCGATGCACACCGAGCCTTTCGCCGCGATGTAGCGCGCGAGATTCGCCGGCACCTCGAAGGTCCAGCGCTGCGAGCGCCCGTCCGGCACGATCGAGACCACCTTGCCGAGGCCGTCGACATGACCGGAAACCAGATGCCCGCCGAGGCGGTCGGCCAGGCGCAGCGCCTTCTCCAGGTTCACCGGGTCGCCGGCCTTGAGCCCACCCAGCGAAGTCAGCGACAAGGTCTCGTTGGAGACGTCGGCGCTGAAGCCGCGCGGCTCCAGCGCGATCGCGGTGAGGCACACGCCGGACACGGCGATCGAGTCGCCCAGCTGCACGTCGGCCAGGTCGAGCTCGGCGGTATCGACATGCAGGCGCACGTCGCCGCCACGCGGCTCGAGCCGCGCGACGCGACCCACGGACTGGATGATGCCGGTGAACATCAGCGCACCTCCGGCCGGAGGGCGAGCAACTGCATGGATGCCATGGATTTCATGAAACGTATCCCGCATGGAGTGAGCGAGTACGCCTCAAGGCATGAGGCCCGGCGCACGCCGCGAAGCGCCCGCCTGCCGTCTTCTCTTCATCCGGACTGTGAGGAAGCGGTCGCCCGCTGCCAACCGTCGGCTCCGGCATTCGACCGGATCTGCTGACCTTCCGGCGTGGCCGGAAGCGCTCGCGGGCTCGCCTCGAGAGGCCTACCGCCGGTGGGGAATTTCGCCCCGCCCTGAAGACGTGTAACGCCGGATGACCGGCCGGCGCAGTCTAGCACCATCGTCCGGCCCGGCCGGCGCCCCGGCGGAGAAACAGTGTTCCGCGGCGCGCACGGTCATGGCCAGCCTTCACGCCACCGACAGCGCCTGGACCAGGTGGTCGATCAGCGCCCGCAGCGCCGGGGCGCGGTCCGCCCCGGGCAGCCACAGCAGGTGGATCGGGAAGGCCGGCAGTTGCCAGTCCGGCAGCAGTTCCACCAGGCGCCCCTCGGCGACCAGGCCGTCGGCCATGTAGTCACCCTGCAGGCCGATGCCCACGCCGGCCAGCACGGCGTCGCGGATCGCCTGGGAGTCGTTGCAGGTCAGCACCGGCTCGATGCGCACCGCGCGCCGCTGGCGGTTTCGACTGAAGGACCACAGGGTGCCGCGGCGGTAGCCGCTGAAGGCGATGCAGCGGTGCGCCTTCAGATCCATCGGGTCGCGCAGCGGCGGCGCCGAGGCCAGGTAGGCGGGCGAGGCGCAGGGATACAGGCGCATCGTGCCGGCGCGGCGCGCCACCAGCTGCGCGTCGGCCAGCCGCCCCAGGCGCACGGCCAGATCGACCCGGGCCGCCACCATGTCCACGTAGGCATCGTCATAGGTCGCCTCGATGCGTACCCGCGGGTGCTCGCGCATGAAGCCGGCCAGCAGCGGCGCCAGGCGGTAGCGGCCGAAACTGGCTGGCAGGTGCACGCACAGCCGGCCGGCCAGTTCGCCGTCCGGCGGGTGCAAACCGGCGGCCAGCTCCGTCATCACCGTTTCCATGCGCTGCCACTGCGCCAGCAGTTGCTCGCCACGCGCGCTGAGCGCCATGCGCCGGGTGGTGCGCAGGAACAGCCGCGCGCCGACAGCCTCTTCCAGCGCCGCGATGCGCCGGCTCAGCACCGATGCCGTGCAGCCGATCTCCAGCGCCGCGCGCGAGAAGTTGAGCCGCCGCGCCGCGGCGGCGAAGGCGCGCAGTTCGCGCAGGCGGGTCGGCGTGAGGTCGAAGGATTGATTCATGGGGCGAACAAAAGATCACTCATTCGTGTGGATTATCGCAAGCCCCGGGTGGCGCGAGCATGGCCATATCCCCACCACGGAGTCCTCCCATGCGCGCCATCCAGCTTGCCGCCTTCGGCCTCGACCACCTGCAGCAGGTCGACCTGCCCGCCCCGCGTCCCGGCCCGAACGAAGTGCTGGTGCGGATCGAGGCCGCCTCGCTCAACTTCCGCGACTGGATGCTGGTCGACGGCCAGCTGTACCGCGGCGTGTCGCTGCCGATCGTGCCGGTGTCCGACGGCGCCGGCACGGTGCTGGAGGTCGGCGCGGCGGTAACCCGCTTCAAGCCCGGCGACCGCGTCACCACCTTCTACAAGTCGCGCTGGATCGCCGGCGCGATGCGGCCGGAGTGGGAAGGCGCCGAGATCGGCGGGCCGGAGCCGGGCGTGATGCGCGAACTGGCCTGCTTCGACCAGTACTCGCTGGCGCGCGCGCCGGCGCACCTCTCCAGCGTGCAGGCGGCCACGCTGCCGATCGCCGCGCTCACCGCCTGGCAGGTGCTGGAAACCGCGCACATCACCACCGGCCAGAGCGTGCTGCTGCTGGGCACCGGCGGCGTGTCGCTGTTCGCGCTGCAGTTCGCCAGGCTGCGCGGTGCGCGGGCGATCGTGCTGTCCTCCAGCGACGACAAGCTCGAGCGCGCGAAGGCGCTGGGCGCCGACGTCGGCATCAACTACGCCAAATACCCGCAGTGGGGCGCGCTGGTGCGCGAGGCCAGCGGCGGCGCGGGGGTGGACGCGGTGGTCGAAACCGTCGGCGCGGCCACCCTGGCGCAGTCGCTGGAAGCGGTACGCATGCACGGCTTCATCGGCGTGCTCGGCTGGCTCGGCGGAATGGAGGCCACCTTGCCGCTGGCCAAAGTGGTGCTCAGGCGCGTGCGACTGCAGGGGATATCGGTCGCCTCGCTGGAAGAACACGAGCGGATGGTGGCGGCGATCGAAGCCACCGGCTTGGCGCCGGTGATCGATCGCGTCTACGGCTTTGGCCAGTTGCGCGAGGCGTTCGAACGCCTCACCGCCGGCGGCCACTTCGGCAAGCTCGCCGTCGACTTCAGCGCCTGAAGCCAACCCTGGCCGGGTGCGGTGGAATCAACTCGGGCGCAGACGCAAGCGGAGGTCCGGCCCGACCATGCGCTGGTCGACCACCCGCAACTGCCAGCGCGATGCCATGTCGGCCAGCGGCGGCAACTGCAGCAGGGGCCGCGCGCCGTCGCCCAGCAGCAACGGCGCGACGTAGAGCAGCAGTTCGTCCAGGCAGCCCTGCTCGAACAGCGCACCGCACAGCGCGGGGCCCGCTTCGACGTGAACCTCGTTGACCTCGCGCCGGGCCAGTTCGGCGAGTACGGCGGCCAGGTCGAGCTGGCCGCCGTGACCGGCGATGGCCACCCGCTCGGTCGCCGCCAGATGGGCGGCGACCGGAGCGCCGGCCGCATGCATGAGCAGCGTGGGCGCCGTCGTATCGAGCACGTGACTGCCGGACGGCGTGCGCAGGTGCGTATCCAGGATCACGCGCCATGGCGGGAGCGGCGACCCGGCTGGCCCTTCCACCCGGCGCACGGTCAGCCGCGGGTTGTCGGCCAGCACGGTGCCGCTGCCGGTGAGGATGGCGCTGCTGCGCGCACGCCAGCGCTGCACGTCGGCGCGTGCCGCCGCGCCGGTGATCCATTTCGATTCGCCGCTGGCCAGCGCGGTGCGGCCGTCCAGGCTCATCGCCAGCTTCACCCGCACGAACGGACGGCCGCGCTCGATCCGGCTGAAGAAGCCGCAGTTCAGCTCCCGCGCGGCTTCGCGCATCAGGCCCTGCTCGACCGCGATGCCGGCGGCGCGCAGCTTGCCGATGCCGTGGCCATCGACCTGCGGGAACGGGTCCTCGGCCGCAATCACCACCCGGCCGACGCCGGCGGCCACCAGGGCATCGGCACACGGCGGCGTACGCCCATGGTGTGCGCACGGCTCCAGCGTCACATACGCAGTCGCGCCGCGCGCCCGTTCACCGGCCTCGCGCAGCGCGAATACTTCCGCGTGCGGCTCGCCGGCGCGTTGATGGAAGCCGGCGCCGACCACCTCGCGACCGTGCGCGATCACGCAACCCACCCGCGGATTCGGCTGGGTGGTGTACAGGCCGCGTTCGGCCAGGCGCAGGGCGTGCGCCATGTGTTCGTGGTCGGTGCCGGAAAAGATCATGCCGTCATTGTAGAAGCCCGCTCGCGGGCGATGCCTTGGGGTCGGGATTCAGGACTCGGGATTCGCAAAAGCCAGGAGCATCGCCCGCGAGCGGGCTCCTACGGTTTGCGCTTGCTGCCGCCCAGCAACGGCAACTGCAGCTCGGCCAAGCCCGGCAGGTCACGCTCCAGCTTCTCGATCTCCTCGCGGAACGCGTGCACGTCCTCGAACTTGCGGTAGACCGAGGCGAAGCGCACGTAGGCGACCTGGTCGAGATTCTTCAGCTCGCGCATCACCAGCTCGCCGACCTGGCGCGACGGCACCTCGCGCTCGCTGCTGCGGCGCAAGTCGTTGACGATCGCGCGCACTGCGGCGTCCACCGCGTCGCTGGCCACCGGGCGCTTCTGCAGCGCCCGCTCGAAACTCACCCGCAGCTTGCGCTCGTCGAACGCCTCGCGCCGCTCACCGCTCTTGACGATCGCCGGCAGCTTCAGCTCCGCCGTCTCGAACGTGTTGAAGCGCTCGCCGCACTGCGGGCACTCGCGCCGACGACGCACGGTGCTGCCGTCCTCGGTCAGCCGCGAGTCGATCACGCGGGTGTCTTCGTGCTGGCAGAAGGGGCAGTGCACGGTCAGCGAGTCTCGATCATGGCTTGCGCGAATGCACGCACGGGCGGCGGCAGCCGTCCCTGCAGCGCGCCGCGTTCGTGCTGGAACAGGGTGGCGACAAAGAACGGATGCCCGTCCAGTTCCACCCCGCGCACGTCGCCCGCCTCGTCCAGCGCGTTGATCCGCAATGGACCGTCGCCCATGGCCTCGCGGAAACCGGGGTCGAGCCCATAGCTGCAGTGGTAGCCCTCGGAGGTCCGGGTGGCGCCATAGGCCTGCGCCAAGCGGGAGCCTTCGACCAGCCGCAGCGCGTCGGTCACCTCCACCAGCGAACACAGCAGCGGCACGATGACCTGGCGGCCGACTCCGGGCGCGGTTTCGGCGTGCTCCGCGTCGTGCCAGCCGAGCACGTTGCGCGCGTACTCGAGCATCGCGTGCTGGAACCCGCCGCAGGTGCCGAGAAACGGCACCTGCCGCTCGCGCGCCACGCGGATCGCCGCCAGCGCGCCGTCCATGTCCCGGTAAGGGCTGGCCGGCACGCACCAGAGCCCATCGAAGCCGGCCAGTGCAGCGCCATCGCCGACCGTTTCGGTGGGTACCCATACCGGCTCGATCGACACGCCGAGCGCGTCCCCAGCCATGCCCAATGCCACCGGAATGGCGCGATGCGCGGTCACGGCATCATCGCGGTCGCCGATCAGGCCGACGCGGAGGGACACGCCCGGTTCCTCAGCCATAGACGGGGAACTTGCGGCACTGCGCCTCGACCTTGGCGCGCACCGCGGCGATCACCTTGTCGTCGTTCGGCGCATCCAGCACGTCGCAGATCCAGTTGGCCAGTTCGATGCAGTCGGCTTCCTGGTAGCCGCGGGTGGTGACGGCGGGGGTGCCCACGCGCAGGCCGGAGGTGACAAAGGGCTTCTGCGGGTCGTTCGGCACGGCGTTCTTGTTCACCGTGATGTGCGCCTTGCCAAGCGCGGCCTCGGCGTCCTTGCCGGTGATCGGCTTGCCGATCAGGTCGACCAGCATCAGGTGGTTCTCGGTGCCGCCGGAGACGATCTTGTAGCCGCGGGCGATGATGGTCCTGGCCATCGCCTTGGCGTTCTTCACCACCTGCGCCTGGTATTCCTTGAACGCCGGCTCCAGCGCTTCCTTGAACGCCACCGCCTTGGCCGCGATCACGTGCATCAGCGGCCCGCCCTGGATGCCGGGGAACACGATCGACTGCAACTTCTTCTCGATCTCCTCGCCCGCACCCTTGGCGACGATGATGCCGCCGCGCGGGCCGCGCAACGTCTTGTGGGTGGTGGAGGTGACCACGTGCGCGTGCGGCAGCGGGCTCGGGTACACGCCGGCGGCGACCAGGCCGGCAACGTGCGCCATGTCCACGAACAGGTAGGCGCCGACCTTGTCGGCGATGGCGCGGAAGCGCACCCAGTCCATCACCTGCGAATAGGCGGAGAAGCCGGCCACGATCATCTTCGGCTGGTGCTCCACGGCAAGGCGCTCGACCTCGTCGTAGTCGACCAGGCCCTGGTCGTTCACGCCGTACTGCACGGCGTGGAGGATCTTGCCGGAAAGGTTGACCTTGGCGCCGTGGGTGAGGTGGCCGCCGTGCGCCAGCGACATGCCGAGGATGGTGTCGCCCGGCTGCAGCAGCGCGAAATACACCGCCTGGTTGGCCTGCGAGCCGGAGTGCGGCTGCACGTTGGCGTAGTCGCAGTCGAACAGCCGCTTCAGCCGCTCGATCGCCAGCTTCTCGGCCACGTCCACGTACTCGCAGCCGCCGTAGTAGCGCTTGCCCGGGTAGCCCTCGGCGTACTTGTTGGTGAGCTTGGAGCCCTGCGCTTCCATCACCCGCGGACTGGCGTAGTTCTCCGAGGCGATCAGCTCGACGTGATCTTCCTGGCGCTGGCCTTCGTCGGCGATGGCCTTGGCCAGTTCGTCGTCGTAACCGGCAATCGTGCAGTCCTTGGGGAACATTCTGGCCTCGGCAATTGGCTAACGGGATTAGCCGGAAAGTGTAGCGCCGCCGGGCGTTTGCAGCCACCGCCTGGCGGTTCCGGACGGCGGCATCGGCGCAACGCCACAACCCGCTATAATGTGCGGTTTGATGAATTCCCTTTCCGTGCCGACCCAAGCAGGCGGTGCGGAGAACGCCTTCGGAGGTTGCATGAGCTCGCAGTACATCTACACCATGAACGGGGTCAGCAAGATCGTCCCGCCGAAGCGCCAGATCATCAAGGACATCTCGCTCAGCTTCTTCCCCGGCGCCAAGATCGGCCTGCTCGGCGTCAACGGCGCGGGCAAGTCCACCGTGCTGAAGATCATGGCCGGCGTGGACAAGGATTTCCAGGGCGAGGCACGCGCACAGCCGGGCACCAAGATCGGCTACCTGGCGCAGGAGCCGGACCTGAATCCGGAAAAGACCGTGCGTGAAGTGGTCGAAGAAGGCGTCTCCGTCATCCTCGATGCACAGAAGCGCCTCGACGAGGTCTACGCCGCCTACGCCGAGGACGGCGCCGATTTCGACAAGCTGGCCGCTGAACAGCAGCAGTTGGAGAACCTGCTCGCCGCGAACGACGCGCACGCACTGGAGCGCCAGCTGGAAGTGGCCGCCGACGCGCTGCGCCTGCCGCCGTGGGACGCGAAGATTGGTCCGCTTTCCGGCGGCGAGAAGCGCCGCGTGGCGCTGTGCCGCCTGCTGCTGTCCAAGCCGGACATGCTGCTGCTGGACGAGCCGACCAACCACCTGGACGCCGAGTCGGTGGACTGGCTGGAGAAATTCCTGCACGACTATCCCGGCACCGTGGTGGCCGTCACCCATGACCGCTACTTCCTCGACAACGCCGCCGAGTGGATCCTCGAACTCGACCGCGGCCGCGGCATTCCGTGGAAGGGCAACTACACCGAATGGCTGGAGCAGAAGGATGCCCGCCTGAAGCAGGAAGCGAACCAGGAGAAGTCGCGCCAGAAGGCGATCGCGAAGGAGCTGGAGTGGGTGCGTTCCGCCGCCAAGGGCCGCCAGTCCAAGGGCAAGGCCCGCCTGGCCCGCTTCGAGGAGCTGAACTCGGTCGACTACCAGCGCCGCAACGAGACCAACGAGATCTTCATCCCGCCGGGCGAGCGCCTGGGCCAGGAGGTGATCGAGTTCAAGAACGTGACCAAGTCGTTCGGCGACCGCGTGCTGATCGAGGACCTGTCGTTCAAGGTGCCGCCCGGCGCCATCATCGGCGTGATCGGCCCGAACGGCGCCGGCAAATCCACCCTGATGAAGATGATCATGGGCAAGGAAACGCCGGACTCCGGCGAGGTGAAGCTGGGACACACCACCAAGCTGGCCTACGTCGACCAGTCGCGCGACGCGCTCGATCCGAAGAACAACGTATGGCAGGAAGTGTCCGGCGGTTCGGACATCCTCACCATCGGCAACTTCGAGATCCAGTCGCGCGCCTACATCGGCCGCTTCAACTTCAAGGGCACCGACCAGCAGAAGATCGTCGGCAGCCTGTCCGGTGGCGAGCGCGGCCGCCTGCACATGGCCAAGACCCTGCTGCAGGGCGGCAACGTGCTGCTGCTCGACGAGCCGTCCAACGACCTGGACGTGGAAACCCTGCGCGCGCTGGAAGACGCCCTGCTGGAATTCCCCGGCTCGGCGATCGTGATCTCGCATGACCGCTGGTTCCTCGACCGCATCGCCACCCACATCATCGCGTTCGAGGGCGATTCGCACGTGGAGTTCTTCCCCGGCAACTACAACGAGTACGAGGCCGACAAGAAGCGCCGTCTGGGCGACGAGGGCGCGCGGCCGCACCGGGTGAAGTACAAGAAGCTGGCTTAAAAGCCGGGAATGGGGAAGCGGGATGAAGGAATCGGAAAAACTCCCCGCTCCAGACTACCCGGACTTGGCCCCTCTCCTGCCGGGAGAGGGGTTGGGGTGAGGGTTCGGGCGAAGCGCGATCTTGGAATCCGGCGTGAGATCCACGCTCTCGCTCCGCCCGCACCCCTCATCGGCCCCTTCGGGGCACCTTCTCACCCACAAGGGGACTCTCAAAGGTCGCCGAGGGGAGAAGGGAATCCGTTCACGGAGACTCCGATGCACTTCATGCAGTCACTGCAGCAAGCCTGGACCCGCAACGACTCGCTGGTCTGCGTGGGGCTCGATCCGGAGCCGGCGAAGTTTCCCGCGCACCTGCGTGACGCACCGGATGCGGTGTTCCGGTTCTGCGCCGCCATCGTCGACGCCACCGCCGACCTGGTCTGCGCGTTCAAGCCGCAGATCGCGCACTTCGCCGCGCTGCGTGCGGAGGACGCGCTGGAGCGGCTGATCGCGCACATCCACGACCGGCATCCCGGCGTGCCGGTGATCCTCGACGCCAAGCGCGGCGACATCGGCTCCACCGCGCAGCACTACGCCAGCGAGGCGTTCGAGCGCTACCGCGCCGATGCGGTCACCCTGAACCCCTACCTCGGCCGCGACTCGATCCAGCCGTTCCTCGACCGTGCCGACAAGGGTGTGATCCTGCTCTGCCGCACCTCCAACCCCGGCGGCGCGGATTTCCAGGCGCTGGACTGCGGCGGCAAGCCGCTGTACCTGCGAGTGGCCGAGACCGTCGCCCGCGACTGGAACGCCCACGGCAACTGCGCGCTGGTCACCGGCGCCACCTGGCCGGAAGAGTTGGGCCAGGTGCGCGCCGCGGTCGGCGATATGCCGCTGCTGGTGCCCGGCATCGGCGCCCAGGGCGGCGACGTGGCAGCGGTGCTGCGCCACGGCCGCACGGCTGCCGGCACGGGCCTGCTGATCAGTTCGTCGCGCGCGATCCTGTACGCCGGCCACGGCGAGGATTTCGCCGCGGCCGCGCGTGCCGCCGCCAGCGAACTGCGCGACGCCATTAACCGCGGCCGCCGCGGCTGAGCGAGTCGCGCGCCGGCGCCGCGGTCAACCCGTCGCCGTCTTCGCCGCCTGCAACGCCTTCGTCTTCAGGTCCAACATATCGGCCGCGTCCAGCAGCGCGCGCGCAAAGCTGCGCACCTCGGCGGGACGCAAGGCATACCAGTTGCCGCTCTTGCCGGCCTCGTCCACCTTGCGACCCGCGCGGGACACGCAATGCGGCCGGAAGATCACCATGCCGGTCAGCGCTTCCGAGCTGATGTCCGCCGAGACGATCTGCAGGCGCGTTTCATCTTCTTTCTTCACCGAAGTTCTCCCGGGCGGACATCCGCCCTCCCGCAGCTTACGCCACGGGAAGTTCGGCGGTCGTTGGGCGCGCGGCACCGACCGGCTCCACCAGGCGGCGCCGCAGCCAGCGCTCGCACGGTTGCGACACCCCGCGCGCCACCAGCGCACCGAGTCCCCAGCACAGCAGCAGTGCCGGCGGATACCACAGGAAGCCCAAGGTCACGTCGCCGCCGCTGGCGCGATACAGCCATACCAGCGGAAACACCACGAACATATGGCTGAGGTAGACCTCGTAACTCAACCTCCCCCACGAACGCAGCCAGCCCAAACCACGCCACGGACGCGGCGGACGCGCCTGGCAGGCGATCAGCAACGACATCGCGGACATCGTCAGCAACAGCATCACGCCGTCGTGCAGCAGCGGCCACAACCAGCGGCCGCCGAGCATCGAGGCCAGCAGGCCGACCGCGCCGAACACATATAGGGCCCTGGCCTGCCCCGCGGACGGCACCGGCCAGCGCGCCGCCAGCAACGCGCCGATCACCCCGGTGGCGATCGCCGCCATGCCCGGCAGGTAAGCCTTTTCCTGCCAGATCTCGTTGCCATCCAGCATGGACCGCGTGAACGGCAGCGACAGCGCCAGCAGCGCCAGCATCGGCAGCAGCACCGCGCGCCGCCGCGTCAGCAGGCACAGCAGCGGAAAACCGATGTAGAACACTTCCTCGATCGACAGCGACCACAGCACGTCCCAGCTGCCCGGCAGATAGCCGGTCTGCCCTTCGTACCAGTTCAGGTGCAGGCCAAGCGCGGCAAGGATCGCGTGCGGCAGCGACTGGCCGGCGCGAGTGATCGTGTAATCCGGCACCGCCAGCAGGTGCAGCACACTGAGCACGGCCACCAGCACCAGCAGGCACGGCACGATGCGGGCGAAGCGCCGCGCGTAGAACGCGCGCAGGTCGATCCGCTCCAGGCTGCCCCAGCGGCGCAGCGCGTTGCCCGCGATCAGGAAGCCCGAGATCACGAAGAACACGAACACCGCCTCGTAGCCGTTGTAGTTCAGCCGGCTCAGCAGCCACGTCGGCAGCACCTCGGCCAGGGCGGTCTTTTTCAGCGGAATGCGCAGGCCGATATGGTTGAACACCACCAGCACGATCGCCAGCCCGCGCAGCAGGTCGATGCCGGGGTTGCGGGCCAAATCGTCGCGCGCGGCCGGTCGGGCTGGTTCCGCTGGCAGCATCCTGGTCACTCGCGCCGGGGGGTGCCGCATCATCCGCGATGCACCACGCCGCGGGCAAGCGCATGGGCAGCCGGTGCGCGTCGCTCGTCCCGCACATCCATGCCCGGAAACAGCACTTCGGCATAGCCGAACTTGCCGAAGTCGGTGATGCGCGAGGGATCCAGGCGGCCGATCAGATCGGTCGCATTCGTGCCACCACGCGGGTATGGAAGCGCCCGGCGCCGATGCCACCGCGAGGCCCGAGGTCGGTCCGCCGCCTTCATGCCTGGTCCGGCCGGGCCGATGCCGAGGGCAGGAAGAAGCGGCGCTTGGCCTTGTCCACGGCGCCGAAACGCCGGTAGAAACGCATGGCCTCCACGTTCCACTCGGGCGTCTGCCATTGGATCTCCCTGCAACCCGCGCGGCCGGCAAAATCCCTCACCGCCTGCAGCAGCGCGGCGCCGGCGCCGCCGCCGCGGCGGCCGGCGCGCACGAACAGGCAATCCATGTGCAGGAATTCGCCCGCCTGCCAGGTGGAGAACTCCAGCGCGGCGCTGGCATAGCCGATCAACTCCCCGGCCGCCTCGGCCACCCACGCATGCAGCCGCGCCGGCGTCGAGAACAGCGCCCGCGACAGAGCCTCGGCCTTGCCCGCGGCGTCATGCGAAGTCTTTTCGTACAGCGCATGTTCGCCGCACAACGCCACCAGCGTGTCCAGGTCATCGGGACGCACGCGGCGTACCACATATTGGGCCGTGTTCATGGCACTCCTGCCCGAGGCATCCTGCTGCGCGCCGAATCGAGCGCGTCCAGCAGCGCAGCGCCGCCCACCGGCGCTTCCCGGCGTGCCTCCGGGAAATCGGCGGCCCGGCCGGCCGCCGCGCGCAGCGCCGAGCGGGCCTCGTCCGGTCGCGACTCAGTCATGGCTGGCGCCCGTCGCCAGTTCGAATCCCTCATCGATCCAGCCGGTGACCCCGCCGGCCATCAGTTTCACCGGCCGTCCCAGCCGGGCCAGCCGCACGGCGGCGCGTGCCGCGCCGTTGCAGTGGGGGCCGGCGCAATACACCACGAACAAGGTCGACTCGGGATACTTCGCCAGGCGCGACTCGATGATCTTGCCGTGCGGGATGTTCACCGCGCCGGGTAGGTGCCCGCGCTCGTAGTGCGCCGGGCTGCGCGCATCCACCAGCACGAAGCCCGGGTTTTGCTGCTGCAGGGCATCGTGAGTGTCCCAGCAATCGGTCTCGAAGGTGAATTGGCCCTCGAAATGCTGCAGCGCCTGCGCGGACGGTGCGGCGGGGACCTGGGTGACGGCGTTCGACATGGCGGTTCCTGGGTGTGGATGGAAGGCTCATTGTTCGGCGCCGCCAATGTGCGCACAATTGGCAGGAAAGACAGCTTTCGATCAAATCATGCCAACTCGCCGCCATCCCGGAAAACCACGCAATCCGCTGGTCGCCGCACTGGTCTACGACGGCCTGTGCGGCTTCGAATTCGCCTGCGCCGCCGAGGTCTTCGGCCTGCCGCGGCCGGAGCTGGGGCCGGGTTGGTACCACTTCGAGACCTGCGCGGCCGAACGCGGCACGCTGCGCGCGCAGCACGGCTTGCGGGTCGTGGCGGACGCCGCGCTGGAACGGCTGGTGGAAGCCGGCACCGTCATCATCCCCGGCTGGAAGGACATCGACGCCGCGGTGCCGGTGCGCGTGCTGGAGGCCTTGCGCGCGGCGCATGCACGCGGCGCGCGGCTGCTGTCGATCTGTTCCGGCTCATTCGTGCTGGCGGCCACCGGCCTGCTCGACGGCCGCCGTGCGACCACCCACTGGCGTTATGCCGAGGCGCTGCAGCGCAGGTACCCGCGCATCGCCGTCGACCCGGCCGTGCTGTACGTGGACGAAGGCCAGATCCTCACCTCCGCCGGCAGCGCCGCGGGCCTGGACCTCTGCCTGCACCTGGTGCGCCGCGACCACGGGCCCGACATCGCCAACCAGGTCGCGCGGCGGCTGGTGATACCACCGCATCGCGACGGCGGCCAGGCGCAGTTCGTCGAGCGGCCGGTGCGCAAGCGCGAAGCGAGCGCGCTGTCGAAAGTGATCGACACCATGCAGCGCCGGCTGGCCAGCCACCAGCCGATCGCCGAACTGGCGGCGATGGCGGCGATGAGCGAGCGCAGCTTCATGCGCCGCTTCAAGGAAGCCACCGGCATGAGCCCGGGCGACTGGCTGATTTCGGCGCGCGTGGATCGCGCGCGCGAACTGCTGGAGGGTTCCGCGCTGCCCATCGACGCCATCGCCGACGAGTGCGGCTTCGGCAGCCCGATCACCCTGCGCCACCACTTCCGCCGCAAGCTCGGCATCAGCCCGAGCGCGTACCGGGCGCGCTTTGCGCGTCACTCGTCGACGGCGGGATCCATGCCGGGGAAAAGCACCTCGGTGTAGCCGAACTTGCCGAAGTCGGTGATGCGCGACGGATACAGCCGGCCGATCAGGTGGTCGCATTCGTGCTGCACCACGCGGGCGTGGAAGCCTTCGGCGCGGCGGTCGATCGGCGCGCCCTGCGGATCGATGCCCTGATAGCGGATCAGCGTGTAACGGTTCACCGCGCCGCGCAGGCCGGGCACCGACAGGCAGCCTTCCCAGCCTTCCTCCATGTCCTGCGACAGCGGCGTGATCGCCGGGTTGAGCAAAATGGTGCGCGGCACCGCCGGCGCGTCGGGATAGCGCTCGCTGCTGTCGAAGCCGAAGATCACCAGCTGCAGGTCTACGCCGATCTGCGGCGCGGCCAGGCCGACGCCGCCGGCATCTTGCATGGTGTCGAACATGTCGGCGATCAGCGTATCGAGCTCGGCGCTGCCCAGCATCGCGGCCGGCACCAGCGGCGCGATGCGCAGCAGACGCGGGTCACCCATCTTGAGGATTTCACGGATCATGAGGGCCTCGTGGAGGAACGCTGTTGTCTGTCGAACTGTGGTCGATACGGTCCCGATGCAAGCAGTGCTCTCCGGCGCCCCGACGGCAAAGCGCCGGGCCAAACCTCGTGCCGATGGGTTGAACCCGCAGGCGGGTTCAACCGCCGAACACCTTCTTCAGCAGGTCGCTGGTGCGCGCGGCGGGGTTGTGGCGGATCGACTGCTCCTGCTCGCCGATGGTGGTGAACAGGCCGTCCAGCGTCTTTGCCGTCACGTAGTCGTCCAGGTCTAACGCATTGCCGCCCTTGGCCGACTTGCCGCCGCCAAGCGCGCCGAGCACGCCGCCGAGTTCGCCACCCATGCTGCCGGCGGTGAAGGCCTTGTACTTCTGGGTCACGCCGACGCTGTCGGTGGCCCTGGCCACGATCGGGCGGATGCGCGCGGTCAACGCCTCGCCGGCAGTGCGGCGGAAGAAGTCGGTGGCCGCATGGTCGCCGCCGGCCAGGATGCCGCGCGCGTCGTCCAGCGTCATCTTGCGGATCGCGTCGCCGAAGATTTCGGCCACCTGCGGCACCGCCTGCTCCGCCGCGCGGTTCATGCTCAACTCGAACGCGTCCACCTTGGCGCCCTGCCCCAGCTGGCGCGCCAGCTTGCCGGCCTGCTCGAGCTTGCCCGGCAACGGGATGCGCACCTTGGCGTTGTTCCAGAAGCCGCCCTCGCGGCCGAGGCTGTTGATCGCGTTGGTGGTGCCCTTGGCCAGGGCCTCCTTGAGGCCGGCGGCGATGTCGCTGCTCGGCAGCTTGCTGCCGGACGGCGAAGTGCCGGGTACCTGCGTCGACTGCCTGACCTTGTTCAGCAGGTCCTTGAACTGGCCCGCGCCCGCGGCTGCCAGCGGCAGCGCGGCGACGGTGAGGGCGAGGCCCAGCAAACCACAGCGGACTGCGATGCGCATGACCGAATTCCTTGTGCCGGCGGGGCAGCCAGTGTAGCGCCGCCGCCTCGTCACGACGTGACGACGCGGACTTCGCTATTCGACCAATGGCTAATGCCGATGGACCGGTTTCGGGATTGACCGCCGTGGCCGGCGGGACGAATCTTGGGTCATTGCCCAGGAGAGCCCGCCCATGCAAGCCGCCGTCATGCCCAAACCCAGCCCGGCCAGCAAGATATTGTGGGTCGCCATCGCCATCGTCGGCGCGTTCTGCCTGGGCGTGGTCGCCCTGCGCCGGGGCGAGCCGATCAACGCGATCTGGCTGGTCGCCGCGGCGATCGCCATCTTCGTGATCGGCTACCGCTTCTACGGCAAGTTCGTCGAGCACTCGGTGCTGCAGCTCGACCCCAGCCGCGCGCCGCCCTCGGTGCTGCGCAACGACGGCCTCGACTACGTGCCCACCGACAAGTGGGTGGTGTTCGGCCACCACTTCGCCGCGATCGCCGGCGCCGGCCCGCTGGTCGGCCCGGTGCTGGCCGCGCAGATGGGCTACCTGCCCGGCACGCTGTGGATCCTGTTCGGCGTGGTGTTCGCCGGCGCGGTGCAGGACTTCATGATCCTCGGCCTGTCGCTGCGCCGCGACGCCCGCTCGCTCGGCCACATGCTGCGCGAGGAGCTGGGCCCGGTGCCCGGCCTGGTGGCGATGATCGGCGTGCTGGTGCTGATGATGATCGTGCTGGCGGTGCTGGCGCTGGTGGTGGTCAAGGCGCTCACGCACAGCCCGTGGGGCACCTTCACCGTGGCTGCCACCATTCCGATCGCGTTCCTGATGGGCGGCTACATGCGCTGGTTCCGCCCGGGCCGCATCCTGGAGGTGTCGATCATCGGTCTGGTGCTGTTGCTGCTGTCGATCTGGGCCGGCAAGTTCGTGGCCGACTCGGCCACGTGGGCGCCGATCTTCGACATGGACGCCAAGACGCTGGCCTGGTGGCTGATCGGCTATGGCTTCGTGGCCTCGGTGCTGCCGGTGTGGCTGCTGCTGGCGCCGCGCGACTACCTGTCCACCTTCCTCAAGATCGGCACCATCGCGCTGCTGGCGCTGGCGATCTTCCTGGCTGCGCCGACCCTGCAGATGCCGGCGGTGACCAAGTTCATCGACGGCACCGGCCCGGTGTTCGCCGGCAACCTGTTCCCGTTCCTGTTCATCACCATCGCCTGCGGTGCGGTGTCCGGCTGGCATTCGATCATCGCCTCCGGCACCACGCCCAAGCTGCTCGCCAACGAAGGCCAGGCGCGCATGGTCGGCTACGGCGGCATGCTGATGGAGGCGTTCGTGGCCATCATGGCGCTGGTGGCCGCCGCCTCGCTGCACCCGGGCGTGTACTTCGCGATGAATGCGCCGGGCGCGATCATCGGCACCACCGTGGAGCAGGCCGCCACCACGATCAGCCAGTGGGGCTTCGTGGTGACTCCGGACGAGTTGCTGCGCACCGCCAGCGACATCGGCGAGCAGAGCATCCTCAGCCGCGCCGGCGGTGCGCCGACGCTGGCGGTGGGCATGGCCCAGCTGCTGCACAACATCATTCCCGGCGAGGGCATGGTGGCGTTCTGGTACCACTACGCGATCCTGTTCGAGGCGCTGTTCATCCTCACCACGGTGGACGCCGGCACCCGCGTGGGCCGCTTCATGATCCAGGAGATCGCCGGCCTGATCCACAAGCCGCTGCAGGCCACCGAGTCATGGACCGGCAACCTGCTGGCCACCGCGATCTGCGTGGCGCTGTGGGGCTACTTCCTGTACCAGGGCGCGGTCGACCCGCTTGGCGGCATCAACACCTTGTGGCCGTTGTTCGGCATCGCCAACCAGATGCTGGCGGCGATCGCGCTGATGCTGGCCACGGTGGTGGTGGTGAAGCTCAAGCGCGAGCGCTACGTGTGGGTGCCGGGCATCCCGGCGCTGTGGCTGATCGTGTGCACGCTCACCGCCGGCTACGAGAAGCTGGTCGGCCCGATCAGCTTCACCGCCGCCGCCAACAAGTACGCGGCCGCGATGCAGCAGGGCCAGTTGCTGGCGCCGGCCAAGACCCAGGCGGCAATGCAGCAGATCGTCACCAACAACTACGTCGACATGGCGATGACCGGTCTGTTCATGGCGCTGGTGGTGGCGATGGTGATCTTCTGCCTGCGCGCCGTGGTCAGGGGCTGGCAGGCCAACCACCCGACCGCGCACGAGGAACCGTACGTGGCGCTGGCCAGCGTGGCCGGCTGAGGAGGCGCGATGAACGCAAGCTTCCAATCGGTGCGCAAGTGGGCGGTGCAGACTGCCCGCCTGTGCTGCGGCGTGCCCGACTACGACGTCTACGTGAAGCACTTGCGCGAGCACCATCCCGAACGTGAGGTGCCGAGCTACGAGGTGTTCTTCAGAGAGCGGCAGGAGGCACGCTACAAAGGGGGCGGGGGGCGGTGTTGCTGAATGGTTGGAAGTCACCAGTACCATCGACGACGAGGAGCAGCCCTGAGGGCGGACGCGATGGAGCCAGCGCTTGGCTGCTGGCTTGGCGTGAAGCCGACGAACCTCACCTGCGCGCCCACGCGTGGTCTTGACCACGCACGCAAGGTTCAAAACCATTCGCGGCCGCCGGCATACAGGCCGATCCGCAAAACCCGGGAGGCACCAACGGCCGCGCCAACGTCAAACGGACTGACGTCGGCGCGGCCGCTCGTATCAGCGCAGTATGGAGCTCAGTCGCGGAAGCCGTGGCGCCGACGACGCAAGGACTCCAAGCCGAGCAGACCAAGCAGGCCCATCATCAACATCGCCAGGGAGGACGGTTCTGGCACCGACGTGACGGGTGGCGTGACGGTGCCATTTCGGACCTGGAACAGGAACTGTCCCGCTACGCCGTCGTTGGTACCGGCGACCAGCGAGTCCGGCCCGCCATCGAGCAAGGCACCGTTGGTGAGCGAACCGGCAAGCTGGGCGTAGGTACCCGCAGGATTGCCCGGCTGACCAGCGTTATAGCCCGCTGCGGCCGAGATACCGCCAAGCCCGTTCGAGCCGCCACTGGCGTCTCCGGTTTCCCACTGGATCTGGTCGTAGTTGAAGTAGAAGTCGAAGTCCCCAGCGGCGACATCGGACCGATCGACCATGATCAACTGGAACGTGTTCAGCTTGTCCGTGTGTGCAGCGAAATATCCGACGCCCGGCCAAGTGGCGCCAAAAGCGGTATGCCCGGCATAGGTGCCGTTGCCCCAGCTGGTCAGACCACTGCCGGCACCACGCGTGTCGACGTCGGCGAAGAACGGGGCAATGATCGGCTGGCCGCTATAACCGCTGCCGAGGCCGGAGGGCGTGTAGGTGCCCTGGGGGAAGTTGAACGTGATGTAGCCGTTATTACTCACGTACAGACCCGTGTAGTTGGTGCCGAAGTAGTTGGCAGTGAACGGCAGGGTGACCAACCCCGAAGCACCGTCGTCGTTGGCGGGGAACGTGTTTGCATTGAATCCGGACGCCACGGTACCGGCCCTCGCGGCAGGCGCGACAACGATTGCATATGCAATCGTGGCCAGCATCAGCCAGCTGGTTATCGAAAGAAACTTGGTGAACATGTCGGCGTTCTCCTTCGTGGGTTTTTCACTCACCAGCCAGAACCGTGCCATTGATATAACAAATTAAATCCATTGAGTTTTAACTCCCACGTTCACCGCGCACCGTGTCAATTGTGTAAAGTTTTCCGGCGCTGAAACAAAGCAAGTTCAGCAACTTCGGCCCGCGCTCCGTGCCGCGGCCAACCCCTTCGGCAAAATCCCCGGGATCGAAGGTTCCTGACTTCCGGACATTGCTGGTGCCAGTCAGCTCCGGCCATTGCTCTCGCCAAGCCACCTTCGGCCCCGAGCAGCAAAAAGGGAGTGGCAGAGCAAGAGCAGCAACGAGGTCACCAGGATGCTGGCCACCGCGGCGGTGGTGAAACCGGAACACGAGCGCTATATGCTGGTGCCGGGAATCCCGGCGATCTGGCTGATCGTGTGCAGGCTCACCGACGGGTAGGCAAAGCTCTGCGGTCCGACCAGCTGCTGGCGCCGACCAGATCGACGGCGGAGATGCAGCGAATCGTCATCAACAACTACGTGGATACGATGACGATCGGTCTGTTCATCGTGACGCTGGTGCTGTTCTGCCTGCACACGCTGGTCAATGCGCGGCAAACCAACCACCCCACCGCGCAACGAAGAACCGTATGCGGCGCCGGGCAGCGGGCTCGGCCGAGGACGACGCGATGAACGCAATCCTGCAGTCCGTGCGCAAGTGGGCGGTGCAAACTGCCCGCCTGTGCTGCGGCATACCTGATTACGACGTGTACGTGAAGCACCTGCGCGAACACCATCCTGAACGCAAGGTGCCAAGCTACGAGGAGTTCTTTCGCGAACGGCAGGAAGCCCGCTACAAGGGCGGCGGCGGGCGCTGCTGCTGAATACCCGAAGGCCATTGTCCTTCGGCGCCGTGGCGAGAGCGCGGGACCGCACTCCACCCGAACACTGCTCAAGGCTTGCGCGCCACGATGATCTGGCTGATCGGCATGAACTCGTCCAATTGCCGCTTGAGCTGCAGGCCCTGCGGCGTGTCCAGCAGGGACTGCCAGGCGGCGGTCCAGTGATCCAGCGCCGGGTGCGCAGGATCGTGCAGCTCCACCTGGCAGCCCCAGAACAACGCCCACCAGATCGACCAGAAGAAGCCGTGCTGGGTGTGCTCCAGCACCGTCAGGCCGGCCTCGCCGACCCACTGCGCGAACTCGTCGCGGCCGATCACCCGCAGCGCGCCGCCGGGCAGTTCGCGATACGCCGGCGGCAACAGCTTTTCCTGCAGCGTCTCCTGCAGCGCGCCGGGCACGCTGAGCAGGTAGAGCGCGCCGGGCGCGCCGACACGCACCAGCTCGGCCAGCATGCGGTGCGGATCCTCGACATGCTGCAACACCTCGGTGCAGACCACCCGCGTGGCGCGGCCGTCGTCCAGCGGCAGCGGGTTCGCATCGCTGACCAGGGCGGCGTATTCGCCGCGGGCCTCGGCGCCCAGCCGGGCGCGCAGTTCGCGGATCACCTGCGGCTCGCGGTCGATGGCGTAGACATGGGCGCCCCGGCGCGCGCAGAACACGGCGTTGACGCCAGCGCCGCAGCCGACGTCCACCACCACGTCGTCGGCGCCGATCGGCATGCCGCGGAACAGCTCGCCGCTGTCCTCGCCATACCAGCCGGCAAGTTTCGCGTCGTGCAGGCCGACGGCCGACGGCCCGTGCGGCAGGGACTCGCCGCTGGCCGCCGCGGCGGCGACGGCATCCTCGGCACGATGGGGCATGGCGGCTCTCCGAAAGCTCAGGGAAACGGCCCTCGCGAACGCCTGCGGCTCGCCCGGCCGTCGCCGGTAGTGTGGCAGCTTGCGGCATGAACACGCGATGCATGGCCGCCACCCAGCGCCAGCGCCGGATCGGCGACAATACCGCCAGCCACCGCGATCGCCACCCGATGTCCCCTGCCCCCTCCGTCCCTGCTCCCGCGCCGGTCGCAATCCGCCACGCCGGCCTGCGCGTCATCGCCATCTACGAGATCATCAAGACCGCCTGCCTGCTGCTGGTGGCGATGGCGGCGTTCCACCTCGACCGCCAGCAGAGCTTCGAACAGCTGGTGCACTGGCTGGAACACCTCTCGCTGAGCGACAGCAACGGCCTGCGCTGGAAACTGGTCGGCCTGCTGCAGGATTTCGGGCCCAGCCGCTTCGTGGCGGTCGGCGCCGTCGCGCTCGGCTATGCCGTGCTGTTCGGCATCGAGGGCGTCGGCCTGTGGCTGGGCAGGTACTGGGCCGAGTGGTTCACCGTGATCGCCACCGGCTCGCTGGTCCCGCTGGAACTGTACGAGACCCTGCACCGTTTCGGCTGGCTGAAGCTGGCGACGCTGGCCGGCAATGTGGCGATCGTGGTCTACCTGGTGCGCGTGGCGCTGCAGACGCGCGCTGCACGACGTGCATCGCAGCCTCACACCTCGTGATGCGCCACCTCGGCAGATAGCGCCGCGCGCCGCGGCATCAACTCGACCAGGTACATCGCGGCCAGGATCAGCCCGCCGCCGGCGAGCATGCGCCAGCTGACCACGTCGCTGCCGAGCAGCACCGCGAATGCGGCGGCGAATACCGGCTCGGTGGTCATCACGATCGCCGCCCGCGCGGCCGGCAGGTGCGACTGCGCCCAGGTCTGCATCAGCATCGCGCCGGCGCCGGCGATCAGCGCCATGTACAGCACGGCGAACCAGGCGCCGCGGTCGGGCGGCAGCACCGGCCCGTGCGGTGCGGTGGCGAGCAGGCAGACGGCGGCGATCGCCACCACCTGCAGCGCCGACAGGCCGAACGCCTCGCCCGGCCGCGACCACTGGCCAAGCAGCACGATGTGCAGCGCGTACAGCGCGGCCGAGGCCAGCGTCAGCCACACGCCCAGATCGACCGAGACGCCGTTGAGCGAGAGCAGCGCCAGCCCGGCGGTGGACAGCCCCACCGCGAGCCACACCACTCCGGCCATGCGCTGGCCGAGCAGCAGCAGCGCGAGGATCGGCGTGAACACCACGTACATGCCGGTGGCGAAGCCGCTGACGCTGGGCGCGATCAGCGACAACCCCCAGGTCTGCAGCAGCTGGCCGATGCCGTAGACGGTGCCCAGCAGCAGGCCATGCAGCACCTGCCGCCGGCCGAGCCGCAGCACCGGCCGCGCGAACAGCGCCAGCATCGCCGCGGCGGCGATCACGAAGCGCACGGCGAGGAAATCCGCCACCGGCATGCGCCCCACCACGTCCTTGATCAGCACGAAGGTGGAGCCCCATACGGCAGTCATCGCGAGCAAGCCGAGGGTGGCGAGGAGGGAGAGGGTGCGTGTGTTCATGCGGCGTGGACAAGAGTAGGGAGCGAGAGCAAGGCTGCGGCACGGCGAAACGCGCTCTTCATTTTTCCGCTTCGCTTCACTCGCTGCTCGCTTTCCGCCGCAGCAACTGCCGGGGGATCTGCAGCAGGAAATGCGTCCAGATGCCCAGCCACACCACGGCGGCGGTCAGCGGATTGCGTGCCGCCGGATCGTGCTTGCGGAACCAGCGCCACATGCCGCGGTGCTTGTGGCGGCTGACGAACACCGGGCGGTGCCGGCTGGAGCTGCCCTTGCCGTGCTGCACGCGCACGTCGCCGGCCAGCAGCACCTGGTAGCCGAGGTTGCGCACGCGGCGGCACAGGTCCAGGTCCTCGCAATGCAGGAAGTAGCCCTCGTCGAAACCGCCGAGGCGCTGGAACATCGCGCGCGGCATCAGCATCACCGCGCCCGACACCGCCTCGGCTTCGACCACTTCGGCCGGAATCTCCCGCTCGATGTTGATCTTCTCGCCGGCACGGCCGAACAGGCTGTTGAGCGCACGCCGCAGCAGCGGGTCGCGACGCCAGGACGCCGGATCGGGGCGGCCTTCGGCGTCGCACACCACGGCACCGACCAGGCCGGCGGCGGGTCGCCCGGCAAGCAGGTCCAGCAAGCGCTGCAGGTCGTCCTGCGGCAACATGCAGTCGGGGTTGAGGATCAGCAGCGCCTGGCCGTGCGCCTGCTTCGCGGCGAGGTTCACCGCCGGGCCGAAGCCCAGGTTGCGGTAGTTGTAGATCAGCCGGAAGCGGGGGTCGTGCGCATGCGCGCGCTCGATCGCTTCGGGCACGCCGTCGTGCGAATCGTTGTCGACCAGGAGCAGCTCCAGCGCCAGCGTGCTGGCCAGCACGCTGCGCACGCATTCGCGCAGGCTCGGGCCGCTGTCGGCCGAGACCACGACCACGCTGAGCGCCAGTGCGAACGGTGATCGGGAAGCGGACGTGCTCATCGGACAAGTATGCGCAAAGACACGCGCAGGGAGAACAGTCCGCACCGCATGGCCGGCGATGCGCGGCCTGCGGCGGCTTCAGCTTTCATCCGCGTCGTCCTCGCCAAGCACGGCCGCCAGCGCCAGCGGCATGTCGTCGTCGCGGCGGACCAGATACGGCTGGTCGCGGTACCAGCCGTCGAGGCGCCAGCCGCGCAGGCGGTGCTGCCGCTCACGCTGGCGATCCCACAGCAGCACGCCGCGGCCGCGGCGCAGCTGCGCGGCAAACCAGCGCCCGCCGGGGCTGAAGGCGACCGGCGCGTCGGCCCCGGCGATGCGCTCGCCGATGCCGAACACATACGCGCCATCGCGGTGGGTCACGCAGCCGCCCAGCGGATCGGGCAGGCCGCCGCCGGCGAGCTGCCATGCCGGCGGCTGCAGCTCGATGATCTCCGCCGCCGGGCCGATCGGCGCCATCGCCAGTTCGGGCCACTCGGCGGACGGTGCCGCCGGTGCGCGACGCAGTTCGCGGTCGAGCCATGCCTCCATCCCGGCCAGCATGGTGTAGCCGGCCAGCGCCCCCAGCAGGGCCGCGCCCCAGGCGAACGCATCGCCGCCCAGCACCCGCTGCAGCGCGAACAGCATGCCGGGCAGGCCCCAGCGCAGGGCGCGGCGGATCAAGGCGGCAGGTGCATCGGCCAGCCGATGCTGCCGGACGGTCACCGCGATCGCCAGCGCCAGCAGCAGCGCCAGGCCCAGCCACCACGGCAGCAGCGCCAGCAGGATCGGCCAGGCCGCCAGCGGCAGCACGACACGCCATGCCGGCGGCCGCCGCCCGGCCATCCTCAGTACCTCGCGACGCGGCGGGCGATCAGCCGCACCACACGCGGGCGTTGCGGAACATGCGCATCCACGGCGAATCCTCGCCCCACTGCTCCGGATGCCAGCTCAGCTGCACGCTGCGGAACACGCGCTCGGGGTGCGGCATCATGATCGTCACGCGGCCGTCGGCGGCGGTGAAGCCGGCCAGCCCGCCGGGCGAGCCATTGGTATTGAGTGGGAAGCTCTCGGTCGGCTTGCCGCGGTTGTCGACGAAGCGCACCGCGCCGTTCGACTTCGACGGGCTGCAGGCGTGCGGGAAACTTACCCGGCCCTCGCCGTGCGCCACCGCCACCGGAATCCGCGAGCCGGCCATGCCCTTGAAGAACAGGCTCGGCGTGTCGAGGATCTCCAGCGTGGCCAGGCGCGCCTCGTACTGTTCGGACGCGTTGCGCAGGAACTTCGGCCAGTGCTGTGCGCCGGGAATGATCTCCTTCAGCTGCGAGAGCATCTGGCAGCCGTTGCACACGCCCAGCGCGACTTTCGTCGGGTCGGCGAAGAACGCGGCGAACTCGGCGCGCAGGTAGTCGTTGTACAGGATCGAGGTGGCCCAGCCGCGGCCGGCGCCGAGCACGTCGCCGTAGGAGAAGCCGCCGCAGGCCGCGAAACCGCGGAAGTCGGCCAGCTTCACCCGGCCGCTGGCCAGGTCGGACATGTGCACGTCCACCGCCTCGAAGCCGGCACGGCTGAACGCGGCCGCCATCTCCACCTGACCGTTGACGCCCTGCTCGCGCAGGATCGCGATGCGCGGGCGCGGGCCGGTGCCGAGGAACGGTGCGGCGACGTCCTGCGCCGGATCGAAACTGAGCTTCGGCGTGATGCCGGGGTCGGCATCGTCGAGCCGCCACTCCGACTCCGCGTCGGCGCTGAGCGGGTTGTCGCGCAGGCGCTGCATCGCGTGACTGGTCTCGTTCCACGCCTTGAACAAGGTGCTCCAGTGCCACTTGAACAGCGTCTCGCCGCCGAGGAACAGCTTGATGCCCAGCTTTTCCTTCGGCCGGCCGATGCGGTGGCTGATGCCGGCCAGTTCGTGCTTGACCAGCAGCGCCTCGAACGCCTCGCGGTTCGCCTCGGCCACCTGCACCACCGCGCCGAGCTCCTCGCTGAACAGCGCGCGCAAGGTCGCCTCGGCCCAGCCGTCCAGGCGAATTTCCAGGCCGCAGTGGCCGGCGAACGCCATCTCCAGCAAGGTGGTGACGACGCCGCCGTCGGAGCGGTCGTGGTAGGCCAGCAGCAGGCCGTTCGCGTTCGCTTCCTGGATCAGCTCGAACAGCGCCTTCAGCCGCCTTGCGTCGTCCAGGGCCGGCGGCACGCCGCCGGAACGGTTGAATACCTGGGTCAGCGCCGAACCGCCGAGACGGTCGCGTCCGGCGCCCAGGTCGATCAGCCACAGCGCGGAGTCGCCGCGGTCGAGCCGCAGCTGCGGGGTGAGCGTGCGGCGCGCGTCGGTGACCCGGGCGAAACCGGTGACCACCAGCGACACCGGCGACACCGTGCGCTGCGCGGTGTCGCCGTCCTGCCACACGGTCTGCATCGACAGCGAATCCTTGCCGACCGGGATCGAGATCTCCAGCTCCGGGCACAGCTCCATGCCGATCGCCTTCACCGCGTCGAACAGCGCGGCGTCCTCGCCCGGGTGGTTGACCGCGGCCATCCAGTTCGCCGACAGGCGGATCTCGCCGAGACTGGCGATCGGCGCGGCGGCCAGGTTGGTGATCGCCTCGCCCACCGTCAGCCGCGCCGCGTCGGCGCTGGAAAGCAGCGCCACCGGCGCGCGCTCGGCCATCGCCATCGCCTCGCCGGCGTAGCCGTCGAAGTCGGCGAGGGTCACCGCGCAGTCGGCCACCGGCACCTGCCACGGGCCGACCATCGGGTCGCGCGCATTGAGGCCGCCCACGGTGCGGTCGCCGATGGTGATCAGGAAACTCTTGCTGCCCACGGCCGGCAGCCGCAGCACGCGCAGCAGCGCCTCGTCCATGCCGATGCCGGTCAGGTCAGGCAACAGGTCCACGCGCGGCTTGAGCCGCTGCGCGTCGCGGTGCATGCGCGGCGGCTTGCCGAACAGCACGTCCATGGGCAGGTCGATGACCGTCAACCCGCGGCGTGGATCGCTCAACACCAGCTGACGCTCGGCCGTGGCGTCGCCGACCACGGCGTAGGGGCAGCGCTCGCGCGCGCACATCGCCTCGAACTCGGCCAGGTTTTCCGGCGCGATCGCCAGCACGTAGCGTTCCTGCGACTCGTTGCTCCACACCTGCATCGGCGACAGCGAGGGGTCGTCGCAGGGAATCGCCGACAGGTCGATCACGCCGCCGACGCCGGCGTCGTTGAGCAGCTCGGGAATCGCATTGGACAGGCCGCCGGCGCCCACGTCGTGGATGCTGACGATCGGGTTGGCCTCGCCGCGGCGCCAGCAGGCGTCGATCACTTCCTGGCAGCGCCGCTCCATCTCGGCGTTGTCGCGCTGCACCGAGGCGAAGTCCAGCTCCGCGCTCGACGCGCCGCCGGCGACCGACGAGGCCGCGCCTCCGCCCAGCCCGATCAGCATCGCCGGACCGCCCAGCACGATCACCTTGTTGCCCGGCTGCACCGCGTGCTTCAGCACGTGGCCGGGGCGCAGGTTGGCCAGGCCGCCGGCGAGCATGATCGGCTTGTCGTAGCCGCGGCGCAGTCCGGGTTCGGCGGTCTCGTGCTCGTAGCTGCGGAAATAGCCGCCCAGGCAGGCGCGGCCGAATTCGTTGTTGAACGCGGCGGCACCGAGCGGGCCGTCACGCATGATCTCGAACGCGCTGGCCATCCGCGGCGGCAGCGGGCGGTCGACTTCCCACGGTCGCGGCAGGCCGGGAATGCGCAGGTCCGACACCGAGAAGCCGGTGAGCCCGGCCTTCGGCTTGCCGCCGCGGCCGGTGGCGCCCTCGTCGCGGATCTCGCCGCCGGCGCCGGTGGCCGCACCCGGCCACGGTGCGATCGCGGTGGGATGGTTGTGCGTCTCCACCTTGATCGCGTAGTCGATGCGCTCCTCGTGGGCGCGCCACACGCCGTCGGCCGGGTCGGCGAAGAAGCGCCAGCCGGTGCTGCCCTCGATCACCGCGGCGTTGTCCGAATAGGCGGACAGCGTATGCGCCGGCGAGTGCTGGTGGGTGTGCTTGATCATGCCGAACAGGCTCTTGTCCTGCGCCTGGCCGTCCACCGTCCAGCTGGCGTTGAACACCTTGTGCCGGCAGTGCTCGGAATTCGCCTGGGCGAACATGAACAGCTCGGCGTCGGTCGGGTCGCGACCGAGTTCGGCGTAGCGCTCGGCCAGGTACTCGATCTCGTCGTCGGCCAGCGCCAGGCCCAGGCGCGCGTTCGCCGCGGCCAGCGCGGCCTGCGGCTCGGCGCCGAGCACCACGTGCACCAGCTCGCCGGGCGTGCCGCCAAGGAACAGGCCCTGCGCGTCCTCGATGCGGGTCAGCACCGACTGCGTCATCGCGTCGTGCAGCAGCGCCATGATCGGCGCGTGATCCGGCGCATCCGCCGCCGGCAGCCCGGCGACCTGCCAGGCCTGGCCGCGCTCGACCCGGCGCACGTCGAAGCCGGCGCCATGCAGGATGTCGGTGGCCTTGCTCGACCACGGCGAGATCGTGCCCAGCCGCGGCACCACCCACAGCGTGGCCGGCTCCGGCGCGGCGTCCTTGGCCTCCAGCACGGCCAGCAGGCGCTGGCGCAGCACGCCCTCGGGCGTCACCGCGGCGTCGATGAAGTAGACGAACCACGCAGCCTGCACCCGCACGCCGCGATGCAGGGCATCCAGGCGGGCATTGAGGCGTTCGAGTCGGAACGGCGAAAGGGCGTTCTGCCCGTCGAGGACGATCATGCGGGGAACGGGACCGTGGCGGGGAAAACGCCCATTCTACCTCATGCTGCAATACGGCATCGCCGGGCGCCATTCCGCCGGACAGGGGGCGTCGCCCCCTCTTCCGTCGGCTGCCCGGGAAGCGCGAGCCGCCTCAGCCGCCCTGCTTGAGCGCCTGCAACAACTGCTCCGGCGTGACGTAGCCGCCCAGCATGCGCCCATCCGGGCCGTAGATCGCCGGGGTGCCGCTGACGCCGAGCTTCACGCCGAGGTTGAACTGGTCCTTGACCGGGTTGGCGCAGGTGGCCGGTGCCGGCGCATGACCTTCCTTCGCGGCGGTGAACGCGGCCTTGCGGTCCTTGGCGCACCACACCGAAACCATCTCGGTGTAGGTCGGCGTGGGTCGGCCGGCAGTGGTCACCAGGCCTTCGCGCGGCCACGCCAGATACTCCACCGCGATGCCTTCCTTGTTGAACGCGGCCACGTGTTCGTGCAGCGCGCGGCAGAAACCGCAGTTGACGTCGGTGAACACGCTGATCGTGTACTTCGGGTTCGGTGGCGCGAACACGATGCGCTCGGAGGGCGGCACCCTGGCCAGCTCGGCCTTGCGGAAGCGTGCCCAGGCGTCGTCGCCGAGATTGCGCTTGCTCTGCAGGTCGAGCACGTCGCCGTGCATCGCGTACTTGCCGTCGGTGCTGACGTAGAGCATCTGGCCGGCGGCGATGACCTGATAGAAGCCCGGCATCGGCGCCGGCTCGATCGAATCGACCTGCACGTTCGCCGCCAGGCTCCTGATCGCCTGCCGCACCATCTGCTGCGCCGCCGGCGGCACCGCCGAGCCGGCCACCGGCGCCGCGTCGTTGTCCGCCGCACAGGCACCCAGGGACAGCCCGCCGATGCACAGCGCCAGCAACAGTTTCTTCAACATCGTCAACCTCGTTCGAGCCGTGGCCGGCGCGCTCGCCGGCAGCTGTCATGCATTCTCGCACAGGCAGCTGAACGCCATTCGGTGCACGATGCCGCAGAAGACCGGTGATCGACGCCCCGGTCGCGGTGGTGGTTTCCACGGCACCGCCGCGCCAGCTGCCTGGACTGGGAAGCCGAACCCGCTCACCCCCGCGGATGATGCTGCGCATGGAGCCGCTTCAGGCCTTCCTTTGCCACCAGGGTGTAGATCTGCGTGGTGCTGAGCGAGCTGTGGCCGAGCAGCATCTGCAGCGCGCGCAGGTCCGCGCCGTGGTTGAGCAGGTGGGTGGCGAAGGAGTGGCGCAGCACGTGCGGCGAGATGCGCTTCGGGTTGATGCCCACGCGCAGGGCGTAGCGTTTCACCAGGGTCCAGAACATCTGCCGGGTCATGCCTTCGCCGCGCTTGCTCAGGAACAGCGCCGCCGGCTGGCGGCCTTTGGCCAGCGCCGGCCGCGCCTCGGCCAGGTAGGCACCGATGCGCGCCAGCGCTTCCTCGCCCACCGGCACCAGGCGGTCCTTGCCGCCCTTGCCGGTGACCCGCAGCACGCCCTGGCGCGGGTTCAGCGCAGCCAGCGGCAGCTCCACCAGCTCGGATACGCGCAGGCCGGAGGCGTACATCAGCTCCAGCATCGCGCGGTCGCGCAGGCCCAGCGTGGCACCGGTGTCGGGCGCGGTCAGCAGGCCCTCGATCTCGCGTTCGGCCAGCGCCTTGGGCAGGCTGCGCGGCAGCTTCGGCCGCTCGATCAGCAAGGTGGGGTCGGCGAAGCCAGGCTCGTTGCGGGCGAGGAAGGCATAGTAGCGGCGGAACGCCGATTGCCGCCGCGCCATCGAGCGCACCGCCGCCGGCTGCGCGCCGTGGTAGGCGGCGATGTCCTCGCGCCGCGCGCTGCGCAGGTCGCGCCCGCGCGCGGCGAGCCAGCCGGCCAGCGCCTCCAGGTCGCGCCGGTAGGCCTCCAGCGTGCGCTCGGCCAAGCCGTCTTCCGACCAGACCCGCTCCACGAACGTGCTGATGTCCCGCCGGTCGGCTTCGGCGATACTGGCGCGGTTTTCGTCCTTCTTCATGCGCACGATGCTGGGCATTGCGCGCGCGCTACGCAAGCGACCGAGCCACCATGCCACCGAACCCCGTCGTCACCGATACCCCCTGCCCGCTGTGGCGCCGCCTGCTGGCGCTGGTCTACGACCTGCTGATCGTGCTGGCGATCGTGATGGTGGTGGGCCTCCTATGCCAACTGGCCACCGGCGGCCAGCTGATCCGCACCGGCGCGCGGACGGTGGTACCGGCGTGGTATCCCGCGCTGCAGGGCACGGTGGTGGCGGCGTACTTCGTCAGCTCGTGGCGCCGCGGCGGGCAGACGCTGGGCATGCGGCCGTGGCGCATCCAGGTCACCCGCGACGACGGTGGCAGGCCGACCATGCAACAGGCGCTGATCCGCGTGCTGGTGGCGGCCGCGCCGCTGGTGCTGCTGTTGCTGGAACCGGTGATCGGCCTGCGCGCGACGCTGTGGACGCTGCTGGCGGCGTGGGCCGGCTGGTTCGCGGTGGCCGTGGCCGACCCGCACCGGCGCGCATTGCACGACATCGCCGCCGGCACCGAGGTGCGCCGGCTGCGCTGAGCTTCATGCTGCGCTCAGCGCCCTCGCCGCCCAATCCGCCGATGCCCGCCCCACGCCCCGCCGAAAACCGCAACGGCGCCGAACTGACCCGCGCCAACCGCGACTTCTACGACTCGCTGTGGGCCGGCGCGAAACTGATCGCACCGCAGCGCTTCAACACCTGGCCGCTGCTGCGCGAACTGGCCGCGGCCGCGCCGCGCCGGCTGGAAGTGGCGCCCGGCCTGCGTCCACGGCTGCCACTGCACGGCAGCTGTTTCGTCGATCTCAGCCCTGTCGCGCTGCGCCGCCTGCAGGCCGGCGGGGCCGACGCGGTGCACGGCACGATCGGCGCGCTGCCGTACGCCGATGCCAGTTTCGACCTGGTCTGCGCGCTCGACATCCTCGAACACGTGGCCGACGACGAGCACGCCCTGGCCGAACTGGCGCGCGTGACCGCACCGGGCGCCAGCGTGCTGCTGTCGGTGCCGCTGCATCCGGCGGCGTGGACGGCGTTCGACGATTTCGTCGGCCATTGCCGCCGCTACGAGCCGGAGCGGATCGTGGCCCTGCTCGCGCGGCACGGCTTCGGCATCGAACGCAGCGCGGTATACGGCATGCAGCCGAAGTCCTCGCGTCTGCTCGAACTCGGCCAGTGGTTCCTCACCCATCACCGCGAGCACGCGATGTGGTGGTACAACCGCGTGCTGATGCCGCTTGGCCTGCGCTTCCAGAAGCCACTGCGCTGGCGCGCCGGACTGGGCGACACCGGCGGCGTCGACGAGCTGCTGCTGCGCTGCCGCCGCCGACCGGTTTCCGCGCCAAGTCGCTGATCGGATTGGCATCGGTGCTTGCGGCAACGCAACACATCGAAAGCCGATCAGCGCTAAGATGGTTTTTTCGCCTGCAGAAAATTCGTCCCGATGCTCTATCAGATCCATGAGTGGCAGCGCGCGTTTCTCGGTCCGCTGAGTCATTTCGCCCAGGCCGGCGCGCGCATGCTCAACGACGCCAGCAATCCGTTCGCGCAGTTGCCCGGCGCGCAGCGCATGGCCGCCGGCTATGAGCTGATGCATCGCATCGGCAAGGCCTACGAGAAACCCGCCTTCGGCATCCATACCGCCACCGCGCACGAGCACGAGATCGCGGTGATCGAACGGGTCGCGCTGGACCAGCCGTTCTGCCAGCTGAAGCGCTTCAAGCGTTTCAGCGACGATCCGTCGACCATCGAGAAGATGAAGAGCGACCCGGTGGTGCTGGTGGTGGCGCCGCTGTCCGGCCACCACGCCACGCTGCTGCGCGACACCGTGCGCACGCTGCTGCGCGACCACAAGGTCTACATCACCGACTGGGTCGATGCGCGCATGGTGCCGGCCGAGGTCGGTCCGTTCGGGCTGGAC
This sequence comes from Rhodanobacter sp., assembly GCA_024711345.1. Lineage (GTDB taxonomy): Bacteria > Pseudomonadota > Gammaproteobacteria > Xanthomonadales > Rhodanobacteraceae > Rhodanobacter. The sequence goes on from JANJTA010000007.1 coordinate 32,918, forward strand.
GACTACATCGCCTATGTGCAGGCCTTCATCCGTCACATCGGCGCCGCCTGCCTGCACGTGATCTCGGTGTGCCAGCCGACCGTGCCGGTGCTGGCGGCGGTGTCGCTGATGGCCGCGCGCGGCGAGGACACCCCGCGCAGCCTGACCATGATGGGCGGCCCGATCGACACCCGGCGCAGTCCCACCAGCGTGGACAACCTGGCCACCACCCAGCCGCTGTCCTGGTTCAAGGGCAACGTGATCCACACCGTGCCGCCGAACTACCCCGGCCGCGGCCGCGAGGTCTACCCCGGTTTCCTGCAGCACGCCGGCTTCATCGCGATGAATCCGGGCCGCCACCTCAACTCGCACTGGGATTTCTACCAGGACCTGCTGCGCGGCGACCTCGACGACGCCGAGTCGCACCGCAAGTTCTACGACGAATACAACGCCGTGCTCGACATGCCGGCCGAGTTCTACCTCGACACCATCGACAAGGTGTTCCAGCAGTTCCTGCTGCCGCGCGGACTGTGGGACGTGGCCGGCGAACGGGTGAATCCGGCGGCGATCACGCACAGCGCGCTGCTCACCGTCGAGGGCGAGCTGGACGACATCTCCGGCCTCGGCCAGACCGAAGCCGCGCACGACCTGTGCAGCAGCATTCCGGCCGCACGCCGCGCGCACCGGGTGATCGAAGGCGCCGGCCACTACGGCATCTTCAGCGGCCGCCGCTGGCGCGAGACGGTGTACCCGCAGGTGCGCGACTTCATCCGCCAGTTCGACCACGCCGCCGGCTAGGCGTCCGGCCGGCCGTCACTCCGAGATCGCCAGCACGCAGTCGTCCGCGCCATAGCTGCGGCAGCACACGGAAAAGATCGACAAGCTGCCCGGCGCAATGGCCGGCCCGAGCAGTCCCTGCAGAAACCCGCTGAAAAAGGCGCAGCCGGAGTGGCCGCTTTCCGTGCATAGCGGGCTGGCGTGGATGCGCAACTGGTCGCCCTGCTGATCGACCTCGGCCAGCGCACGCAGCGCAGGCGCGCCGATGTGCTCGATGGCCGTACCCAGGTCCTGCCCGACGTCCAGCGCGTACTCGCGTTCGAACAGCCATGCGCCGGTGCGTTGCCCCGCCAGCGTGAGCGAGGATTCGCGCGCGCCCTCGGCGACTGCCCGCGTCAAGGCCAGCAAGCGCGGCACGATCCGTGGATATTCCGACGGCAGCTCAAGCAGCGCCCGTGTGACCGCCGCCTCGTCCGGCGGCAGCGGCACCAGTTCGACGAAGGGCTCCGCGGCCACGCGCGGCGGGACCGATGCCGGCAGCATGGGCAGGATGAATTCGAACGGCGACTCGTCCGCCGCGATCGGTGCCGGAGCCGGTGCCGGCACAGGTACGAGCAGCGGAGCCGGTGCAGGCCTCGGTGGCGGCCTGGTGGCCGCCGCAGTCGTTGCGACCGGCGCCGCGGCCCCACCCGCCATGCCGGCACGATTGGCCATTGCGGGAGCGGGAGCGGGAGCCGGTGCAGGCGCGGGAGCAGGCACGGCGGGCGCGGCGACCGGCGCGCCCTTCGACGCAGGAGCCGTCGCCCGGGGACGGGCAACGGGCGGAACCGTGCGTGCCGGCTCCATCGGTTCGCGCGATGCCGCGAAATGCTCCCGCGTCTCGCCTTCGACGAAGGGAAACGTCTTCACGCTGATGAAGCGCTCGCAGGCGTCCAGCGCCGCCTCCAGCGCGCGCAGCTTGCGCGACGGTCCCTGCACCACCATGGTCAGCAGGATGCCGTGGTGATCCTGCACCAGGCGTTGCCGTTGCAGGCTGAAGCCGCCGGCCAGGACCAGCCGGCCAACCTCTACCAGCAGGCCCTCGCGGCGTGCCGAGAGGCCCTGGATTTCCAGCTCGATCATCATGCCCCCTGCATGCGATGCCGGTGATGTATGTCGTGCCGCATGCTACGTCAGCCATGGCGACAAAACCCGGACGCACGGCCGGAAATGGCGCTTGCGCGAAACGTGCCTGGTGGTGCATGCGTGGCCAAACGAAAAGCCCCGCCGCAGCGGGGCTTTCCATGCGGACGGCGCGTCGGCCTCAGCGCAGGATCGCGGCCGGGTCCTGCTTCGCCTTCAGCGCGCTGCACAGCTGGATCGACTCGCTGGTCTGCGCCAGGCCGCGGCTGATGCCGGCGGCGTCCTTCTCGCGGGTCTTGAAGAACGCCTGCAGGCGGTCGTACTCCGCGGGCGAGCAGCCACCGGCCGCCGCCAGCGACGGCAGCCGGCCGCCGGAGAAGCTGCCGGTGCGAGCGAGGATCTGTGCGTAGTGCGCAGTGAACCACGACCACATCGCATCGCGCTGCGCCTGGGTGTCGCGCACACCGCGCAGCAGCATGCCCATCTCGCCGACCTTCACCGGCTTGGTCAGCGCGAAGTCGCGTACCTGCTCGGCCAGCGCCGGATCCTCCACGCTGGCCAGGCCGCCGAGAATGCCATTGCGCAAGGCCGGGTCGCTGGTCTTGGGCAATTCGGCGATCAAGGCATCCACCGCGCTCTTGCCGTGCTGCTGCACCGCCACGCCCAGCGCGTCGCCGAGCAGGTCGGGATCGGCCGCGGCCAGGTCGAGGCGGCCGTCCGCCTTCGGCTTGAGCGCCGCCTCGCCCTGCTTGAGCAGCGCCGCGCGCACTTGCGGCAGCTTGAAGTCGAACGCCAGCGCGCTGGCCAGGCTGCTGCGCAGCAGCGCGTCATCCTCCGACTCGCCGGCCTTGCGCTGGTAGCCGAGCTGCTCCAGCCGCGGCAGATAGGCGGCCTTGGCCCAGGCGGCCAGGCGCGCGCGCTGGGCGTCGGTGACGGCGATGCGCCGGTACAGGCCGCTGGCCGCGTCCAGTGGCGCCACCGCCACTTCGCGGATCTTCGAGCCGGTCAGCGGCTGCAGCGCGGCCAGCACTTGACCGGCGTCGAGGTCGCCGCGGCGGAAGCTGGCGTTGATCGCGTCGGCATAGGCCAGCTGCTCGGCGTCGCTGAGCTTGCCGACCTGCTTGACCAGGCGGTCGAGTCCGGCCTGGTCGAGGCTGAAGCGGTAGTAGCCGCTGGCGTTCGCGTTCGGCATCACCCAGGTCGGCGTGCTGGCGCCGGGCAACTCCATCGAGCCGGTGGCCTGGTCGAGCATTTCGCAGGCGACCTTGCTGGACGGTGCTCCATTCTTGCCGTTGGCGGCTGTGCCGTAGCGCACGCACACCGGCACGCCCCAGATGCGCTGCGGGTCGCCGTGGCTGCCGAGCGGCAGGTAGCGGCTCTGGCTCAGCTCGAGCACGGTCTTGCCGTCCTTCTGCTCAAGCTTCGTCGCCACGTACGGCACGCCGGACTGGTCGAGGAAACTCTTGAATGCATGCTTGAACGCGTCGCCCTTGTCGGCTGCGGTGGCGATCGCGCCGACCAGGTCGTCGGCGGTGGCGTTGCCGAACTTCTGCTGCTGGATATAGGCGCGCATGCCCTTCTGGAACGTCGGCTCGCCCACGTAGCTCTCGAACATGCCGATGACGCTGGCGCCCTTCTGGTAGGTGATGCCGTCGAACGCGGTCATGATGTCGCCGTTGCCGGTGATCGGCTGGCGGATGCTGCGCGCGCTCATCAGGCTGTCGTTGCTCATCGCGCCCTGCGCGCCGCGCACGCGGTCGAGGTCGGCGCGGTACTCCGGATGCACCTGCATGGTGACCTTCTGCTGCATCCAGGTGGCGAACGCCTCGTTGAGCCAGATGTCGTTCCACCACTCGGTGGTCACCGTGTCGCCGGTCCACTGGTGCGCCAGTTCATGCGCGTTGACGTTGAACGAGCCGCGCACGTTGCGCGCCGGCGAATCCTTGTCGAGCAGCAGCAGCCAGTCGCGGAAGGTGACCAGGCCGGGGTTCTCCATCGCGCCGGCCTCGAAGTCCGGCGCCGCCAGCAGGTCGAGCTTGCCGAACGGGTAGCCGAAGCCGTAGTAGTTCTCCAGCGCGTGGATGATGCTCGGCGTCTCGCTCAGCACGTGCTGCATGCGGTGCCCTTCGCCCTTGGCGGCGATGCCGCGCAGCTTGAGCGGCTCGCTGCGGTAGGCATCGGGCGAGATGTCCGGGCCGTCGACGATGTCCCACGGGCCGACCGCGAACGCGACCAGGTAGGTCGGCAGCGGCTGCGTCTGCGCAAAGGTCACCGTCTTCCAGCCCTTGCCGGCCGGCGCCTGTTTCACCTGCTCGGTATTCGCCACCACGTTTTCGTGCTCGGGCACGGTGATGGAGATGTCGAACGGGGTCTTGAAGCCGGGCTCGTCGAAACCGGGGAAGGCGAAGCGCGCGCTGATCGGCTCCATCTGCGTCATCGCGTACGGCTGGCCCTTGGCGGTGACCTTGTACAGGCCCTGCAGCTGCTGGTTGAGCGGCGCGCTGTACTCGAATTTCAAGGTCAGCTGCTGCGGTTTCAGCGTGCGGCCGAAATCCACCCGCGCCACACCGGCCTTCGGATCCACCGCGACGTACTTGCCCGCGTGCACCTTGCCGGCGGCATCGGTGACGGTCACCTTCGACACTTTCAGCTCGGCGCCGTCCAGCCACAGGTGGTCGGAGGCCTGGGTCAGCTTCAGCTTGATCGTGGTGGTGCCGGAGAAATCGGCCTGCGCCGGATCGACCTTGAACGCCAGCTGGTACGACTGCGGCACCGCCCAGCCGGGCAGCCGGCCCTGCGGCGCCTGGTCGGCACTGGCGGCGAACGCGGTCCCGCAACAGGCGGCCAGCGCGGTGAACAGGAGAGGACGGGCAAAACGGCGCATGAGGGTCTTCTCTAGGTTGGCAAGGGAAGACCCCACGCTAGGGCGGCCATGACTATCGACCCAGTGCCAGAAGGCATGGCGGCTACCGACGGAGTCACTGCACAAAAAAAAACCGGCGGCAGGGCAAGCCTTGTCGCCGGTCGGGGAAAACCCGCGCGCCTGCGGGGGAGAGCTGGAGGGGACTCCGACGCGCGGGGTGTTGCAGAACGTGCGCACAGCATAGGGCGGGCACTTGCATCGCTCCAATTGATTGTTACCATCCATGCCATAGCGTACGTCTATTGCCAGCCGGACCCGCCATGAACCTGCGCGATCTGCAATACCTGGTGGCCCTGGCCGAGCACCGGCATTTCGGCCGTGCCGCCGAAGCCTGCTTCGTCAGCCAGCCCACCCTGTCCACCCAGATCAAGAAGCTGGAGGACGAACTGGGCGTGCCGCTGGTCGAACGCACGCCGCGCAAGGTGCTGCTGACCGAGGTCGGCCGCGACATCGCCACGCGGGCGCGCGACGTGCTCAACGAGATCGAGCAGATCCGCGGCGTGGCCCGCCGCACGCTGGACCCGGAATCCGGCACGGTGCGGCTGGGCATCTTCCCCACGCTGGGCCCGTACCTGCTGCCGCACGCGCTGCCGCTGGTGCGCGCGGCGTTTCCGCGGCTGGAACTGCTGCTGGTCGAGGAGAAGACCGAGGTGGTGCTGCGCATGTTGCGCGAGGGCAAGCTGGATGCCGGCATCCTCGCGCTGCCGCTGCACGAGGACAGCCTGCACAGCGAGTTCCTGTTCGAGGAACCGTTCCTGCTGGCGGTGTCGGACGCACACCCGCTGGCGCAGCACCGGGGCCAGCTGAAACTGGGCGAGCTGTCCAGCCAGAACCTGCTGCTGCTGGAAGACGGCCACTGCCTGCGCGATCAGGCGCTGGAGGTCTGCCATCTGAGCGGCGCCGGCGAGCACAGCGGCTTTCGCGCCACCAGCCTGGAGACGCTGCGGCAGATGGTGGCGGCGAACGTGGGCATCACCCTGCTGCCGGTCACCGCGGTGAAGCCGCCGGTGGCGCCGCTGGAGAACCTGCACCTGATCGAGTTCCGCGGCCACCCGCCGAGCCGGCGCATCGCCATGGTCTGGCGCAAGAGCTCGGCCATGGACGGTTTTCTGCGGCGGCTGGCGGACGTGTTCCGGCAACTGCCGGCGGACCTGCTCGACGCGCACACCGCGGCCACGCCGGCACCGACAGCGCGCAAGGCGGCGCGCCGATAGCCGCCGGCTATCCACGCGATCCAGACAATCAATTTCATTGCGCGCCGGGCCGGCGCTAGGCTCGGCCACACCGGCCGTCAAGACCGCAAGTCACAACCCCTCCCAGCCCAACGCCACGAGGTGATGTCATGAGCAACTTGAAAGGATCGCGCACCGAGCAGAACCTGAAAGACGCCTTCGCCGGCGAGTCGATGGCCAACCGCCGCTACCTGTATTTCGCCGCCAAGGCCGACGTCGAGGGCTACAACGACGTTTCCGCGGTGTTCCGTTCCACCGCCGAAGGCGAGACCGGCCACGCCCATGGCCATCTGGAATACCTCGAAGCGGTGGGCGACCCGGCCACCGGCCTGCCGTTCGGCGGCACCCAGCTGAATCTCAAGAGCGCCATTGCCGGCGAGACCCACGAGTACACCGACATGTACCCGGGCATGGCCAAAGCCGCGCGCGAGGAAGGCTTCGAGGAGATCGCCGACTGGTTCGAAACGCTGGCCAAGGCCGAGCGCTCGCACGCGAACCGCTTCGCCAAGGCGCTGGGCGACATGGCCTGAGCCCGCCCCGTCATCCCGGCCAAGGCCGGGATGACGGTTGTTCGCCGTTCGCCACGCGGGAGACGCCGATGGACCCCATCCACGAAACGCGCGAAGGCAACCTCGACGCGCCCACGCGCCACCCGCTGGGTCAGGACGACCCGGCCTTCCGGGACGCCGCCGCGCTGGAAGCGGAAATGGAGCGCGTGTTCAACATCTGCCACGGCTGCCGCCGCTGCGTCAGCCTGTGCCACGCCTTCCCCACCCTGTTCGACCTGATCGACGCCTCGGCGACGATGGAGATCGACGGCGTCGACAAGGCCGACTACCCGAAGGTCACCGAGCAGTGCTACCTGTGCGACCTGTGCTACCAGACCAAATGCCCGTACACGCCGCCGCATCCGTGGAACGTGGATTTCCCGCACCTGATGCTGCGCGCCAAGGCGGTGGCGTTCGAGCGTGACGGCGCGCCGCTGTCGGCGAAGATCCTGTCCAGCACGCGCGCCGTCGGCAAGCTCGCCTCGATCCCGGTGGTGGTGCAGGTGGTCAACGCCGCCAACCGCAACCCGGCCGCGCGCCAGCTGCTGGAAAAGACCCTGGGCGTCGACGCGAACGCGCGCGTGCCCGAGTACCACGCGCCCGCCGCGCGCAAGCGCCTGCGCGGTCTCGACGGCGCGGGCGAAGCGGTGCCCGCCGGGCGCACCCGCGGCAAGGTCGCGCTGTTCGCCACCTGCTACTGCGACCACTCCGCGCCCGGCGTGGTCGAGGATCTCGCCGCCGTGCTGGCGCACAACGCGATCCCGACCCGGCTGGTCGAGCAGGAAAGCTGCTGCGGCATGCCCAAGCTGGAACTGGGCGACCTCAAGACGGTGACCAGGTACAAGGAACGCAACATCCCGGTGCTGGCGAAGATGGCGCGCGAAGGCTGGGACTTCACCGCGGCGATCCCGTCCTGCGTGCTGATGTTCAAGCAGGAGCTGCCGCTGATGTTCCCCGACGACGCCGACGTGACGCTGGTGCGCGAGCGCTTCTTCGACCCGTTCGAATACCTGGCCGAACGGCACAAGGCCGGCCTGCTCAGGACCGACTTCAAGACCTCGCTGGGCAAGGTCGCCTGGCAGGTGCCGTGCCACCAGCGCGTGCAGAAGATCGGCCCGAAGACGCGCGAGATCCTGCAACTGGTGCCGGATACCGAGATCGCCACCATCGAGCGCTGCTCCGGCCACGACGGCACCTACGGCGTGAAGCACAAGACCTACGCGCTCTCGCGCAAACTGGCCAAGCCGGTCGAGAGCCGCGTGCAGCAGGCCGCACCCGACCACTTCACCAGCGATTGCCCGATGGCCGGCGGCCACATCGCCCACGGCCTCGGCGACCAGCCGGCGGCGGAGCATCCGCTGAGCCTGCTGCGCAAGGCCTACGGCATTTGAACGGCGGATGGGGAAATGCCCCCGCGTAGGGCGGGCACTGCCCGCCCCACTTTGCCCCTTGCCACTCACCTCCGAGCTCCCATGCACAAACTCATCCGCGCCGATCTGCTCTCCCTCGAAGCCTACGCGCAGCAGCGCGCCGAGTTCCGCGCCCGCGCGATGGCGCACAAGCGGCGGCGCACGGTGCACCTGGGCGAGCACCTCACGCTGGTCTTCGAGGACCGCCTGAGCATCCAGTACCAGGTGCAGGAGATGCTGCGCATCGAGCGCATCTTCGAGGCCGCCGGCATCCAGGACGAGCTGGACGCCTACAATCCGTTGCTCCCCGACGGCAGCAACCTCAAGGCCACCATGCTCATCGAGTACCCCGACGCCGAACAGCGCAAGCGCGAGCTGGTGCGCCTGCGCCACCTCGAGCACGCGATCACGCTGACCGTGCACGGCCATGCGCCGGTCACCGCGATTGCCGACGAGGACATGGAGCGCAGCAACGCGGAGAAGACCGCCGCGGTGCACTTCCTGCGCTTCGAGCTGGACCCGGCGATGATCGCCGACTGGCGCGCCGGCGCGGCGGTCGCGCTGGCCTCGACGCTGCCGGCGATGGCGGTCGAAACCACCCTCAGTGCCGGACAGTCGCGTGCGTTGGCGGAGGACTTCGCCTGAGCATGCGCAAGCTCGTGGTCGCAGCCGCAGTGCTGCTGGTGCTGCTGGGCGTGCTGCTGCACCGCCAGCACCGCCCGCTGCAGCCGGAACCCGGCGTGCTCGCGGCCGGGGCGCCGGTGCAGGTCGATCTCGACCACGGCGCGCAGCTGCAGCGCGGCGACGTCACCCTGACCACCCGCGCCCATTTCGACATCACCGCGCGCGTGCTGTCGCGCAAGGACTATTCGCAGGGCCCCGATGGCGAGCTGGTGCCGCTCGACCTGGCGCTGGGCTGGGGCCGCATGTCCGACAGCGCGGTGCTGGACCGGATCGACATCCGCCAGTCCGGGCGCTTCTATTACTGGCACGTCGAGAACTTCCCGATCCCGCGTCGCGAGATCGAGACTTCCAGCGCGAACATGCACATGATTCCCGCCGACCCCGACGTGAAGCGCCAGCTTGAGCAGGTACGCACCGGCGAGCTGGTGCACCTCGAAGGCTTCCTGGTCGACGCCAGCCGCCCCGGCGGCTGGCACTGGAACAGTTCGCTGAGTCGCGACGACACCGGCGCGGGCGCCTGCGAGCTGGTCTATGTCGAACGGGTCGATGCCCCCGCGCCGTGAGCGGCCCGATTCAATAGCGCAGCAGGCTGTGCAGCGGCTTGCCGGCCGGCCAGCGGCTGCGCCCCTGCAGTGCGGGCAACTCGATCACCACGCTGGCGCCGAGCAGCTCGGCGCCCAGCCCGCCGACCAGGGCCGCGGCCGCCGCAAGCGTGCCGCCGGTGGCCAGCACGTCATCGGCCAGCAACGCGCGTTCGCCGGGGCGGAACGCGTCGCGCTGCACCTGCAGCTGGTCGCTGCCGTATTCCAGCTGGTAGTCCACGGTGGCCACCGGCGGCGGCAGCTTGCCGGGCTTGCGCAGCGGCACGAAGCCGGCGTGCAGCTTCTGCGCCAGCGCCGCGCCAAAGATGAAGCCACGCGCCTCGATGCCGCACACCGCCTGCACGCCGCTGCCGTGCCACGGTTCGGCCAGCGCGTCGATGCAGCGGGCGAAGCGGCCGGCATCGGCCAGCAGCGGGGCGACGTCGCGGAACATCACGCCGGGGCGGGGGAAGTCGGGCACGGCGCGAATCAGGGCGGCGAGGTCTTGCATGGGGTTTCCTTGAGCGCGCGCAGCCGCGCGGCTCAGCAGGGCGCAGCCAGCGGATCGTCCGGCAGCTCGTCGCCGATCGCCTGGCGCGCCTCGGCCAGCCGGGCTTCGACTTCGGCCACGATGCCGCCGGCCTCGGCCAGGCTCGATGCCGGCACCATCACCGCGATGTAATCCATGGCCGGCAACTGGCCGACCCCGCCGGTGAGGTACTCCCCGGCAATGAACGCCGGGATGCCGCCCGCTTCCAGCGCATCCTTGACCAGATGGGCATCGAACAGGTTTTCGGCGCGGTAGACGGTGTGCATGTCCGCACGCTAACCCGCCCCGGCGCGCGGGGCAAGGCACCCGGCGGCGCTGGCGGCGACAGGGTAAACTTGCGTGTTTCCGCTACCGCTTGCGAGCCCGCGCCGATGCCGACCGAGAATCCCGCCAACGCACCTGCCCATCCGACGGCCGCCGTGCCGCAGGCGGCGGCGCCGCAGGACTTCATCCGCCAGATCGTGCGCGACGACCTGGCCGCCGGCAGGCACGTGGCCATCCACACCCGCTTCCCGCCGGAACCGAACGGCTACCTGCACATCGGCCATGCCAAGGCGATCTGCCTGTCCTTCGGCATCGCGCAGGAGTTCAACGGCTGGTGCAACCTGCGCCTGGACGACACCAATCCGGGCAAGGAGGACCCCGAGTTCGTGCAGGGCATCAAGGACGACGTGCGCTGGCTGGGCTACGACTGGCACGAGCTGCGCCACGCCTCGGACTACTTCGACGTGTTCTATCGCGGCGCGCTCAAGCTGATCGAGGACGGCCTGGCCTACGTGGACGACCTTTCCGCCGACGAGATGCGCGAGTACCGCGGCACGCTGACCGAGCCGGGCCGCCACTCGCCGTACCGCGAGCGCAGCGTGGAGGAAAACCTCGACCTGTTCCGCCGCATGCGCGAGGGCGAGTTCGCCGACGGCAGCCGCACGTTGCGCGCGAAGATCGACATGGCGTCGGGCAACATCAACCTGCGCGACCCGGCGCTGTACCGCATTCGCAAGGTCGCCCACCAGAACACCGGCGACGCCTGGCCGATCTACCCGATGTACGACTACGCGCACGCGCTGTCCGACGCGATGGAAGGCATCACCCATTCGCTGTGCACGCTGGAGTTCGAGGACCACCGCCCGCTGTACGACTGGTGCGTGGACAAGGTGGACCTGCCCAATCACCCGGAGCTGTGGCAGTCGGTGGTCGCCGCGGGCCTGGAGGCGAAGCCGGCCAAGCCGCGCCAGATCGAGTTCTCGCGGCTCAACCTCAGCTACTGCATCACCAGCAAGCGCAAGCTGGCGCAGCTGGTTGGCGAACACCATGTGGACGGCTGGGACGACCCGCGCATGAACACCCTGCGCGGCCTGCGCCGGCGCGGCTTCACCCCGGCCGGCATCCGCCTGCTGATCGAGCGCGTGGGCGTCAGCAAGCAGAACAGCGTGATCGACTACGCGATCTTCGAGAACTGCATCCGCGAGGACCTGGACGCCACCGCGGCGCGCCGCATGGCCGTGCTCGACCCGCTGAAGCTGGTGATCACCAACCTGCCCGAAGGCCACGAGGAAACGCTGGTCTTCCCGAACCACCCGAAGGACGAGAGCTTCGGCACGCGCGAAGTGCCGTTCGCCCGCGAGCTGTGGATCGAGCGCGAGGATTTCGCCGAGGTACCGCCGAAGGGCTTCCACCGGCTGAAGCCGGACGGCGAGGTGCGCCTGCGCGGGGTCGGCATCGTGAAGTGCGTCGAGGTCGTCAAGGACGCCGACGGCCAGGTGGTCGAGCTGCACTGCACGCTCGACCCGGAAACCCGCCACGGCCTGCCCGGCGCCGACCGCAAGGTGAAGGGCACCATCCACTGGGTCAGCGCGCAGCATGCGGTGGCCGCCGAGGTGCGCCTGTACGACCGCCTGTTCAGCGTGCCCGCGCCGGACAGCGAGGAAGGTGGCAAGAGCTGGCTCGACCACCTCAACCCCGCCGCCAAGCGCGTGGTGCAGGCATGGCTGGAACCGGCCGCCGCCCGCGTCGCGCCTGAGCAGCGTTTCCAGTTCGAGCGGCTCGGCTACTTCGTCGCCGACCGCGTCGACCACCGCGCCGACGCCCCGGTGTTCAACCGCACGGTGACCCTGCGCGACGTCTGGGCCAGGCCGGCCGGCCAGTAGAAGGGCCTATCCACAAAACGGAGCGAGGCATGCTGCCGCTGCAAATCCACCTCACCTTGCCGCCGTGGATCGGCGACGTGGCCGACACCAACCGGCGCTACCACAGCGACGAGGAGCGCGTGGGCCTGGCGATCGAGCTGTCGCGGCACAACGTCGAGCGCGGCGGCGGCGGCCCGTTCGGCGCGGCCGTGTTCAACAGCCATAGCGGCCGGCTGGTCGCCGTCGGCGTCAACCGCGTGCTGCCGCAGAGCTGCTCGGTGGCGCACGCCGAGATGATGGTGATCATGATCGCGCAGCAGCGCCTGAGCCGGCACCGGATGAACGAGGACGGCGGCCATTACGTGCTGGCCAGCAGCTCGCAGCCGTGCTGCCAGTGCTACGGCGCCACCGTGTGGGCCGGCATCGACGAACTGCTGATCGGTGCGCGCTCGGAGGACGTGGAGGAACTCACCGAGTTCGACGAAGGCCCGCTGCCGGCCGACTGGATCGGCGAGCTGGCCCGCCGCAACATCACCGTGCGCCGTGACATCCTGCGCGAACGCGCGCGCGCGGTGCTGGCCACCTACGGCGCCGGCGGCGCGCCGTATTGAGCCGCTGGCGCGCCGCGCTGCCGCTGATCCTGCTGGTGTTGGCCGGCATCGTGCTGTTCGCTTCCGGTTCGCTGCACCAGTTGGCCCCGCAGCGGCTGGTGGCACACCAGGCCGAGCTGCACGCGCAGATCGCCAGCCATCCGTGGCTGAGCCGGCTGGCCTACGTCGGGCTGCTGACGTTGACCGTGGCCACCGGCATCCCCGGCACCATCGTGGTGATCCTGGCCGGCGGCTTCGCCTTCGGCGTGGTGGACGCCACCCTTTACTCGTCGATCGGCCTGACCTTGGGCTCGCTGGTGCTGTACCTGGCCAGCCGCTACGCCTTTGGCGCCGGCAGCCGGCAGCCGCCGGCGATGGTGGCCAGGCTGCGCCATGGCTTCGAACGCCATCCGGTGAGCTACACCCTGTTCCTGCGCTTCGTGCCGGTGGCGCCGTTCGGCCTGGTCACCATCTGCCTGGCCTGGTTGCGCTGTCCGCTATGGCTGTTCCTCGGCGCCAGCTGGCTGGGCGGCACCGTCTCGCTGATTTTCGAAACCTCGATCGGCGCCGGTCTCGGCGACGCCATCGCCACCAGCCATGGCGGCGCGCTCGGCATCGGCCTGTTCCTGCACCGCGAAGTGCTGCTGCCGCTGGGCGCGATCGCCCTGCTCGCCCTGCTGCCGCTGCTGCTCGAACGCCTGACCCGGCGGCGCCGGCAGGGAACCCGGCGCAGCGACTGAACCGCAGTCCGGCCAGGCTCGCTCCGCTTCGGGACCCGCAGACGACCGATCCGCACCGGCTGGCCGAGGGTTCGGAAATTGCCGCCGCCGGGCCGACCGAAAGTTCGTGCGCAGGCGTTGCCGCGCCGCCGGAGCGCGACCTGGGGCAAATTGACTTTGATGGGGCAACATTTCATATTCCCACCACGCATAGCGCCAGGCCGTGACCCAGTAGACGGACGAGCTTGTCGGCCCACTGAAACAATACCGGCGACCCTAGGGGGGAATATGCCAGTTGCGATCCATACCGGCCGGCGGCTTGCAGCACAGCCGCGCAATTGTCTGCGCCAGACGCAAGGCGTGCCGCATGCACGGGGTTTCACCCTGATCGAGCTGATGATCACGGTGGCGGTCATCGCCATCCTGGCCGCCATCGCCGTGCCCAGCTACTTCCAGTACACGCTGCGCTCCAACCGTTCGGCCGCCGAAAGCGTGATGCAGGAAATCGCCAGCGCACAGGAGCGCTACATGGTCGACAGCCGGCAGTTTGCCGCCGACCTGGGCACGCTCGGCTACACCGTGCCGAACACGGTGGCATCCAGCTACAGCGTGGGAATGGTGGCCACTGCCGCGTCCGCTTCCGGCGGCACCCCGCCGGGCTACACCATCACCGCCAAGCCGATCGGCAGCCAGGTCCGCGACACGGGCTGCGCCACGCTCATCCTCAAGGGTGACGGCGGCAAGACGGCCAGCACCGGCGCCACGAACTGCTGGAAATGAGCCATGCGCACATCACGTAGCCACGGCTTCACGCTGGTCGAGATGCTGGTCACCCTGGCCATCTTCGCCGTGCTGCTGATGATCGCGCTCCCTTCGATGCGGCCGTTCCTGCAATCGCAAAGCGTCAAGAACGCCTCGATGGATATCGTCTCCACGGTGGCGCTGGCGCGCAGCGAGGCGATCAAGCGCAACGCCACGGTCGACGTGAAGGCCACCAACGCCACCGACTGGAGCCTGGGCTGGGTGGTCAGCCAGGGTACCAATGTGATCCGCAAGCAGGGCGCCCTCGGCAACATCGCCATTACGCCGTCCAGCGGCAGTTTCAGCTTCGACGGCAACGGCCGGATGACCAGCACGGGCGCCACCTTCGCCATCGCGCCGGTCAACAAGACCTCGCAGCCGCTGTGCCTCAGCGTCACCGTGGGCGCCACCGGCCGCACCGAGTCCACCAAGGTCAGCTGCCCATGAAGAACCAGACCGGCATGATGTTGATCGAGGCGCTGGTGTCGCTGGTCATCGCCGCCATCGCCCTGCTCGGCACCGTCACCCTGATGGCGAAATCCACCCGCAGCGAGATGGAGTCCTACCAGCGGGTGCAGGCGCTGACCCTGGTGCAGGACATGGCCTCGCGCATCAACGCCAATCGGCAGGTGGCCGCGTGCTACTCCAACGGCGCCACCGGACTCAGCACGACCACCACCCCGCTGCCGCTCTGCGCCACGGGTTCGGCCACGCAGATCACCGCCGCCAACGCCGATCTCGCCGCGTGGAAGAACGCCCTGCTCGGCTCCAGCGAGGTTTCCGGCACCTCCCGGGTCGGCGCCATGATCGGCGCCGTGGGCTGCGTCGAGCAGGTTACCCCCTTCGACCCCAACAATCCGGTCTACCGCGTCAGCGTCGCCTGGCAGGGTTTGATGCCCACCGCCATACCCGCCCTGGACTGCGGCAAGGCCTCGCTCGGCGACAACAACCTGCGGCGCGTGATCAGCGTCAACATCCAGATCGGCAACCTCACCACGACATGACGACTCCTCGCGCCCACGGCCAGCCCATGTCGCATGCCCGCCTGCAGGCGGGCATGTCCCTGATCGAGCTGATGATCGCCGTCGCCATCGGCCTGGCGCTGCTGGCCGGGCTCAGTTCGCTGTACGTGTCCACCAGCAAGGCGCGCACGGAGTTCAACAAGACTTCCGAACAGGTCGAGAACGGCCGCTTCGCCCTGCAGTCCATCACCCGCGACATCGAGATGGCTGGCTTCTACGGGCGCGCCAGCCAGCCGCTCACCACTTCCAGCTACGTCCTGTCCGACCCCTGCGCCGCAGCGCCGGCCTCGATGGGTTTCAGCACCACGCCGGCGCTCACCTTCCCGCTCCCGGTCTACGGGCCATCGCTGCCCCCCGCTCCGCCCTGCCTGGCGACCACGCTGCCGAACATGCGCACGGGCGCGGAAGTCCTGACCGTCAGCTACACCGCCGGCGACGTCACCGCCGCCCCCAGCGGCACCGACTACTACCTGCAGCGTTCCGGCTGCGAAACCGACCCTGTTTCGATGGTCTACAGCAAGACCGCCAGCGCCTTCACCCTGCACAACAAGGCAGCGGTTGCCGGCGGCGCCTGCAGCACCAGCACCACCGCCGAGCTGCGCAAGTACGTCCTGCGCAGCTACTACGTGGCCACCTGCGACGTATGCAGCGGCGCCGGCGCCGACACCACGCCGACGCTGAAGATGGCCGAGTTCGTGAACGGCGCGATCCAGGTCTCCTCGCTGGTCCCCGGCATCGAGGACGTGCACTACAGCTATGGCGTGGACCTCGACAACAACGGCTCGCCGGACTGCTACGTCGACAATCCATCCGACACCAGCGCCGTGCCGGCGGCCTGCGCCGCCGTCGTGACGGCCGCCAGTTATGCCTGGGCCGCGTCGGCCAGCGCCAACTGGGCCAATGTCACCGCCGTGCGCGTCAACCTGCTGGCGCGCAATCTCGAGCAGACCGCCAGCTGGACCGACACCCGCACCTACGACCTGGGCCGCGCCGCGGTGGACGGCCCCTACGGCGATCATTACAAGCGGCACGTCTACGGCACCGTGGCGCGCGTCTGGAACACCGGCGGCGTGAGGGAGAACCAGTAATGAAGAGCTCTCCGTCCCGCGCCGCGCAGCGCGGCTTCACCCTGGTGATGACGCTGATCTTCCTGGTCATCTTCATGCTGTTCGCCATTTCCATGGTCAGCTCCAGCATGATCAACACGCGGGTCGCCGCCAACCAGCAG
The DNA here is from genome assembly GCA_024711345.1 of Rhodanobacter sp. Classification (GTDB taxonomy): domain Bacteria; phylum Pseudomonadota; class Gammaproteobacteria; order Xanthomonadales; family Rhodanobacteraceae; genus Rhodanobacter. Next base: position 49,209 of record JANJTA010000007.1, read on the forward strand.
TACCGGCTGGAAGCCGGCACGGTGGCGCAGCAAGGCATCGAACAGGTGATAAGCCAGCCGTTCATCCGCGTGCCGATCACCGCCGTCACCCCGGTGCCGGTCGACGTCAACGGCGACGGCACCGCCGATTTCACCGCGCAGGTCGCCCCGCCGGTGTGCCTCGACAGCAAGATCATCCCGAACGCATCCCTGCCGGTGGGCGACGTATGCAAGGTGCCGAACAATCCCAACGGCAACCTGACCCTGCCCGGCCCGGCTTCCTCGGTATCCCCGCCTCCGGCGGCGCCCTCGATGTGCTCGGCGACGCAGTGGGACATCCAGTCCACCGTCACCGATCCAAGCAACACCGCCGTCGCGGTCACCGTGCACCAGGGCGCCTCCGTGCAGGTGCCGATCGGCACGCCCTGCCCTTAACCTCGCATCCGTCCCCGCGGAGTAGCCGCCATGTCACACCCACGCCCCCTTCTGAACCGCCGGCTGCGCATCCTGGTCCTGATCGCCGCGGCCCTGGCGCTGCCGGGCATGGCCAGCGGCGAGGACATCGACCTGTACACCGGTACGCCGATCAATGGCGGCCAACCGAATGTGCTGCTGATCATGGACAACGCGGCGAACGGCAACTCGGCCGTCACTGTCGCCCCCGGCAGCAGCTGCCCCCCGTGGATGGCCACCAACCCCACCAAGGCGCATGACTTCGAGGCGTGCGCGCTCTACAACATGGTCGGCTCCATCGGGGCGCCGACCAGCGCGTTGAACGGCCAGGTCAACATGGGCCTGATGATGTTCAACCCGGCCGACGGCGGGTTGTTCTTCTATCCGAACCCCTCGCCGACGCCACCCGGCCCCCTGCCGCTGCTGGACACCACCGGTTCCACCGCGTTCCAGAGCGCAATCGCCGGGACGCCTGGCGGCGGAACCGGCCCAGGCACGGCGGCCACCAGCACCAACTCGAACAATCTCGACGAGTCGATGGAGGAGGCCTGGGCTTTCTTCACCGGCACCACCGGCCTGTCCGGGACCAGGTACACCAATCCGATCAGCAACAACTGCCAGAAGAACTTCATCATCTACCTGGCCAACGTGAGTGGCAGCAACGCCCCCAAGACCGCCAACAGCGTCTCCTTGGCGCAATCGACCCTGGCCACCGCCATGGGTGTGCCCGCCAGCTCCAAACCCTGGTCGCCGTCGATAATCCCGCTGAACCCCTCGGGCTACCAGCAGAACTGGGGCGACGAGTGGGCGAAGTTCATGTACCAGGCCGACCTGTCGGGTATCCCCGCCTCGGTCGCGCACACCCCGCAAAACATCATCACCTACACCATTGCCGTGTCGAACGGCTGCGAGGCCACCCAGCAGAAGTGCGCCGATCACATCAACCTGATCAAGAGCATGGCTTCGAACGGCGGCGGCAAGTACTTCTACGTCGCGGCAGGCGATGTGAGCGGTCTGGTCAAGGCGCTGACCACGATCCTGACCGAAGTGCAGGCCACCAACAGCGTGTTCGCCTCGGTGAGCCTGCCGGTCAGCGTGAACGCCCAGGGTACGTCGCTCAACCAGGTCTACGTCGGCATGTTCCGCCCGGATGCCACTGCTGCGCCGCGCTGGGCAGGCAACCTCAAGCAATACCAGATCGGCTACGACTCCAGCGGCAACGTGGTGCTGGACGACTCGCTGGGCAACCCGGCGATCAGCAATGCCGGCACCGGCTTCATCTCGCCCAGCGCGCTCAGCTTCTGGACCGCGGACCACCAGGCCGGCACCCCGCGCGACGGCCCGTTCACCGTCACTGCCAGCGGCTACACCAGCACCATCGTCGCCAACTGGCCGACCAATGGTTTCTGGATCAATCGCGCCGCCGGCGCGGGCGGCGCCTTCGAGGCCCCCGACGGCGAGGTCGTCGACAAGGGCGGCGTCGCCGAAATGATCCGCGCGGACTATCTCACCGACCAGTCGACGCGGGTGATCTACACCTGCACCAGCGTGGGCGGCTGCCCCACGACCGGCACCCTGCCCAAGTTTGATGCCACCACTCTGGGCAGCAACGCCGCCTTCGGCACCAGCTCGACCACCACACCCACCACCGCCAACTTGATCAACTGGGTCCGCGGCACCGACAACAACACCGGCACCGGCGCCGAGAGCCCGGCAGGGCCCGGCTCGCCGGTCACCATCCGGCCCTCCATCCACGGCGACGTGCTGCATTCGCGGCCGGCGGTGGTCAATTACGGCGGTTCCATCGGCATCGTGGCGTTCTACGGCTCCAACGACGGCTTCCTCCATGCGGTCAATGGCAACAAGGACGCCACCGCTCCCGGGGTCATCACGATGGCCAGCGGACGCGTGGTGCGCCCCGGTGGCGAGCTGTGGTCGTTCATCGCCCCGGACTTCTTCAGCAGGTTCCTTCGCCTGTACAACAACAGCCCGCTGCTGACGCTGGGTGCCGCCAGCAGCGGCAAACCCTACTTCTTCGACGGCACCACCACGGTCTACCAGGACCTGCGCGACGCCAGCAACCCGAAGACTTACATCTACGTCACGGCGCGCCGCGGTGGCCGGCTGATCTATGCATTCGACGTCAGCGACCCGACCAAGCCGCCGGTGTTCCTGTGGAGCAAGACCAACGCCGACATCCCCGAATTGGGCCAGACCTGGTCGCAGCCGAAGCTGGCCCTGGTCAAGGGTCACACCGACCTCAGCGGCAACCCCATCCCGGTGCTCATCATGGGCGGCGGCTATGACCCCGCCGAGGACGTCGATCCGGTGGCCACCGCCGACAGCATGGGCCGCGCGATCGTGGTGCTGGATGCCTACAACGGCAACACGGTGTGGACCGCCTGTGCCTCCGGCTGCACGGCCACGGTTTCCGGCATGACCTATGCGATCCCGTCCGACGTCACCCTGCTCGACCGCAACGGCGACGGCTACACCGACCGCCTCTATACCGGCGACCTCGGCGGCAACATCTGGCGCGTCGACGTCGACGACACGTCCCCCGCCAACTGGCAGGTGACCAGGCTTGCCAGCCTGCGCACGGCTGGCACCGGCAGCGGCACCGCCTGCGCCAGCAACCCCACTGGCACCCGCAAGTTCTTCTACCCCCCGGACGTCACGCCGACCCCCAGCTTCGACGCCGTAGTGGCCGCCAGCGGCGATCGCGAGCATCCGCTGATGTCGAATGCGTCCTCCTGCGTGGTCAACCGCTTCTACATGCTGAAGGACACCAACACCGGCACCAGCGTGGACGGCAGCTGGACCACGATCACCGAATCCATGCTCACCGACGAAACCGGGGCCGCCTCCGGAGCGACCGCGCCCTACGCCTCCACCAGCACCACCTCGGGCTTCTACGTCACCCTGACCCATGCCGGCGAGAAGGCGGTGAACGCGCCGCTGACGGTGGCCGGATACACCTACTTCGGCACCAACACGCCGGCCGATCCGGCGCTCAACCCCAACATGTGCTACCCGAACCTGGGTATCGCACGCGGTTACTCGATCAACTTCCTGACCGGGCAGGGCCAGAACAGCAATGGCTACATCGTCTTCGACGGTGGCGGCCTGCCGCCCTCGCCGGTATTCGGTCTGGTCGAAGTCAACCCCGGCAGCGGCGTATACACCCCGGTACTCATCGGCGGCGGCAACCAGACCGGCACCGGCGGCGGCAACAACAGCTCGGCGCTGGGCGCGCAGAAGGTAACGCCGCCCAACACGGGCAAGCGCAAGCGCACGTACTGGTTCACCGAAGGTCTGAAATAAGCTCCGCGGGCGCGGCCGCCAAGCCGCGCCCGCGCCACGGCACGATCGGATTTGCCCGGGCTGGACGGACGACAACCGGTCTACCGGGCTCACCGACAAGCGCCTGCTGATCGTGCACGACGATCCAGGTATCGGAAGCCAGCCGCGGTCGCTGTCGCAGGAATAAAAAGAGAGCGTCCGTCCGGACGCTCTGGAAACTGGTGGGTCGTCCGGGACTCGAACCCGGGACCAATAGATTAAAAGTCTACTGCTCTACCAACTGAGCTAACGACCCATCACTGCAAAACTCAAGCGGTCGATTTTACGGGCTGGGTGACGGCCGTACAAGCAAACCCCCCGACCCGCTTCAGGCGTAGCGGGTGGGATCGACCAGGCCCGCATCGCGGAAGCCCTGTGCGCGCAGTCGACAGGCATCGCAATGGCCACAGGCACGGCCTTCCTGGTCGGCCTGGTAGCAGCTGACCGTGGCCGAGAAATCCACGCCGAGGCGCCGGCCTTCGCGCGCGATGTCGGCCTTGCTCAGGTGCATCAGCGGCGCATGGATGCGAATGCCGGCGCCCTCCACGCCAGCCTTGGTGGCGACATTCGCCAGTTGCTCGAACGCCGCGACGAAGGCAGGACGGCAGTCCGGATAGCCGGAGTAGTCGACCGCGTTGACGCCGCACCAGATGTCGCTTGAGCCGAGCACCTCGGCCCAGCCCAGCGCGATCGACAGCATGATGGTGTTGCGCGCCGGCACGTAGGTCACCGGGATCGCGCTGCTGTCGGCCGCATCCAGCGGCACGTCGATGTCGGCGGTGAGCGCGGAACCGCCGATGCTGCGCAGGTCGATGCCGACCGTCTTGTGCTCGACCGAGCCGAGCATCCGCGCCACGCGGCCGGAGGCGGCCAGCTCGGAGCTGTGGCGCTGGCCGTAAGCCACGCTGAGCGCATGCACCTGGTAGCCCTGCTCGCGCGCGATGGCGACGGTAACGGCCGAATCCATGCCGCCGGAGACGAGCACGACGGCCTTGCGGAGTTGCGTTTCGGACATGGGTTCATCCACTGGGATACGGCCGATCGCCGGCCGGAAAGCGCACGCGGCGACACAGGCCACGGCGCGTGAAACAGGAGCAGGTGGAGGCGTGCCGCGCGCTCACCCCTCGCCTATTTTCCTCGCGCATCGTTCCACAGCAGCTTGTGCAGCTGCAGCTGGAAGCGCACGGGCAACTTGTCGGCAATGATCCATTCGGCCAGCTCGCGCGGCTCGACCTTGCCCCATACCGGCGAGAACAGCACCATGCAGCGGTCCGCCAGCGCATGTTCGGCCAGCATCGCGCACGCCCACTCGTAGTCCGCGCGACTGGCGACGACGATCTTGACCTGGTCGTGCGGCAGCAGGTGATCGAGATTCGACCACAGGTTGCGCGCGCTCTCGCCCGAGCCCGGCGCCTTCAGATCCATCACCTTGTGCACGCGCGGGTCGACTGCGGAAACGTCCAGCGCGCCGGAGGTCTCCAGCGAGACCTCGTAACCGGCATCGCACAGCTTGCGCAGCAGGATCAGGCAGCGCTTCTGTGCCAGCGGCTCGCCGCCGGTCACGCAGACGTGCTTCGCGCCATGCGTGGCGACCTCGGCGAGGATGTCGTCGATCGCGCGCCAGCCGCCGCCATGGAACGCATATTCGGTGTCGCACCAGACGCAGCGCAACGGGCAACCGGTGAGGCGTACGAACACGCTGCGCCAGCCGGCTGCATCGGCTTCGCCCTGGATCGAGTGGAAGATCTCGGTGATGCGCAGGCGCTCGGCGACCGCCGCGGCAGGCGCGCCGGACGCCTCGCGCGCGTCATGGCCGCTCATAGCACTACCCGCTCAGTTGCCCGACTGCAGTTGCAGGCGCTGCAGGCGTTCCTGGGCCAAGCTGGCCGCCTTGGTGCCCGGGTACTTGCTGGCGACCTGGGCCAGCGTGGCCTTCGCCGCCGCGGTCTGCTTGAGTTCCAGCTGGCTGTAGCCGACCTTGAGCAGCGCGTCCGGCGCCTTGTCGCTCTGCGGAAACTGGCTGAGCAATTGCTGAAACGATTCCAGCGCGACGGGATAGTTGGTGGTGGCGTAGTACGACTCGCCGAGCCAGTACCAGGCATTCGGCGCCAGCGCATGGTTCGGATACTGCTGGATGAAGCCGCGGAACTCGCGCGAGGCTTCCACGTAATTGCCTGCGCGGATCGCCTTGAAGGCCACGTCGTAGGCAGCCTGCGCCGCAGCCGGATCGCCGGCGGCGGTACCCGTGTTGTCGACCTTCGCGGCGGACTGGGCCGCCGTGGAGTTGCCGGCGGCAGCGGTCTTCGCCGCCGCAGCCTGGCCGCCGGCCTGCGCCTGCGGGTTGTTGCCCGCCGCCGCGGCAGCGCCCGCCGCGCCGCCCTCGAGCCGCCCGAGGCGCGCGTCGAGATCGGTGTACTGGGCCTTGTTCTTGTCGTCGAGCGTCTGCAACTGGTGCTGCAGCTCCTCGACCTGCCCTTGCAACTGCTGCAACTGTGCCTGCAACTGCTGCATCTGGTTGACCAACCCGGTGCCGGACTGGTCCTTGTTCTGTGCCTGCTGTTCCAGCCGCGCGACGCGATCGGCGAGACTCAACCGCGAATCCTGCGCGAAGGCCGGGAACGCGAACAGCATGGCGGACGCGAGTGCGCCCGCCATGCTGAACCTGGCTGCAAAGCTGTTAGCCAGTCGCTCCATCATTACTGCGCCGTGTAGACGATCTCGACGCGGCGGTTCTTGCTCCAGCAATCCTCGTTGTGCTCACGGCACACCGGCTTTTCCTTGCCGTAGCTGATCACTTCCAGCTGGCTGGCCGAGCCACCGTTGGCCTGCAGCGCGTCGGAGACGGCATTGCCGCGACGCTCGCCGAGGCCGAGGTTGTACTCGCGCGAACCGCGCTCGTCGGCATTGCCTTCGAGACGGATGTGCGAGGTCGGGCGATCCTGCAGGTACTTGGCGTGGCACGCCATGATCTGCTGGAACTCCGGCTTGATCTCGGTCTTGTCGAAGTCGAAGTACACGACGCGCTGACGCAGGCAGGCATCGGTATCGAGGTCGGCAGGGGTGTACTTGCCGTCGGAGACGGGAGCCTGGGCCGGAGCAGCCTGCTCCGGGGCGGGCTGGGGCTTGACTTCCTGCTTCTTGGAGCAAGCGGCCGCGCCCACGCAGAGCAGGGCGACCAGGGCGACGCGAACGGTCTTATTCATGGTGACGTTCCTTACGGGTTGAGTTCCGACAAACGATGACGACTGGATTACGGGACAGCTGACGCCGGTTGTCCGGCTGTTATTTTGACACTTGAAAGGTCGACTGTGCATGGCTCTGCACGGTCGCCCTGACTGGCTCCTGGCGCGGCGAAGCGCCATGGCCGGAAACCGAAACGCGCCTCGCGGCGCCGTTCGGGCCCACTCCCTGGGCATCAGGCTGCCGCACTCGCGCGCGGCCACCTGGAAAATCAACGTTGCCGATAGGGCCCCCAGGCAGGCTCGCGCACGTCGCCATCGGAAAGCACGAGGCGCTGGCGAACCAGACCGTCAGCCGATACGGCATACAACACGCCGCGACGTCCTTCGGTAGCGGCGTAAAGCAGCATGCTGGCATTCGGAGCAAAACTCGGGGACTCGTCGATCGGGCCCGGCGAGAGGAAACGCACCTGGTCGCCCAGGCTGCGGTCCATGATGGCAATACGATACACGTTCCCGTTGCCCTGCACCATGGCGATCTGCTTGCCGTCGTAGCTCACGTCGGCATTCAGATTGCTCTGGCCCTGGAAGCTGATTCGCTGCGGCGTACCGCCACTGGCCGACACCTGGTAGATCTGCGGCCGGCCGGAACGGTCGGAGGTGAAATAGATGCTCTGGCCATCGGGCGCCCAGACCGGCTCGGTGTCGATCGACAGGCTGTTGGTCAGGCGCGTTTCGCGCCGGCTGGCCAGATCCAGCACGAACAACTCCAGGTTGCCGACATAGGACAACGCCACCGCCAGCTTGCTGCCGTCGGGGGACCACGCCGGCGCACCGTTGATGCCCCGCGGATGGGATTCCACCAGCTGACGCGAACCGGTGGTGATGTCCTGCACGTAGATCGACGAATTGCCGCTCTCGAACGAGACGTAGGCAAGCTTGCGCCCGTCGGGCGACCACGCCGGCGTCAGCAGCGACTCCCTCGAGCGCGCCACCACCTGCGGGTTGTAGCCGTCCGAGTCGGCCACGATCAGCGAATAGGTGGTGTGGTTGCCCAGGCCCACCGCGGTGATGTAGGCGATGCGGGTCCAGAACGCGCCGCGCACGCCGGTGATCTTCTGGTAGATGATGTCCGCGATCTGGTGCGCCACGCCACGCAGGTCGCCTACCGGGGCCGGCGGCATCTGCTGGTGCAACAGGCTCTGCTGCTTGTTGACGTCCCACAGCTCGTATTCGACCTGGACCATGCCGTTGCCGACGTCGGCGACGTTGCCGACCACGATGTAGTCCTGCTTGAGCAACCGCCAGGTGGCGAACTTGATGTCCGAGCCCTTGGACGGAAACTCCACGATGTCGCTCTTGGCCAGCGAGCGGAATTTGCCGGAGCGGTTGAAGTCGTTGCGCATCACGTCGGCCACGTCGGTCGACAGCGGCGCGCCGCCGGCCTGGGCGAACGGCACCACCACGATCGGGGTGGCGGTCTTGACGCCGCCGACGATGTCGACATTCAGCGACTGGGCCGCGGCCGGGCCGGCGACGAACAACGCCACCACGGCCAGCAGGAGGGCGGCGAAGCTGGGGCTGGATTTGCGCATGGACTTGATCATTGCGGCCTGAAGGTGAAGGTGAGGTTGCGCTGGAACACGCTTTCAAAGCCCTTGTAGGGCAAGGTCTTGGTGCGCAGCACCGCATTCTCGACCGAACGCCGGCCCGCATCGTCGTACGGGCAGCTGGAATCGACGGTGGCACTCATCACGTCACCGCCGGGCGACTGCACGATATGAACCTGACACGGAACGGACGGTATGTTATCCGGCCTTAACCAGTTCGGCGTGACCGCATTCTGAATGGCCGCTGCATATTCGTCGGCGAGATTGCTGTTCTGGCTGTTGTTGCCGGTCTGGCGCTGCGCCGCGTCGGGCAGGTCGGGCGCGCCGTTGTCCTGGGCGTTCTTCAGATCCTCCAGCTGCTGCTTGGCCTGCTTGGCCCGGCTGTCGAGCTTGCGGGTCTGCTGCGCCGCCGCGTCCATCTTGGCGAACAGGTCGTCGATCTGCTTCTGTTTCTCCTGCTTCTGCTTGGCCGCCTGCGCATCCAGCTCGGCCTGGCGCTGGCGCTGCTTTTCCTCCTGCAACTGCTTGGCTTCCTCGGCCTTCAGCGCCGCCTCCTCCACCACCCGCTCCTGGTCCTTGATGTCGGGCTGCTTGGGCGGCGGCGGCAGGGTCTTGACCTCCGGCGCCTCGATCTTGGGCGGCGTCGGCGGCGGCACGGTGGGCGGCGGCGGAGTGGAATCGGGTACCGGCTTGGCCTTCACCGCCTTCGGCGGCGGGCTGCCGGTGGGGCCGATCAGGGTGGCCTCGATGACCGGGCCCTGCAGCTCCAGCGGCTTCGAGCAGGTAATCGGGTTCATCCACGCCGGCAGGTGCAGCGCGTTGAACAGGTTCTCGTAGGTCGAACACGGCAGCACCGCGAGGAACAAAAACCCCACGATGCCGATGTGCAGGACGGCGGAAAGTACGACCGCCTTAGGCGTCGCCTTACTTTCGTCCATCGGAGGCGCTCTTGCCCTGGCCGCCCGGCTGGCCCGGCTGACCCATCAGGCCGACCTTGGCCACGCCGGCCTGCTGCAGGTCGGCCAGCACCTTGAACACGCCGCCGTAGCTGCCGCGCTCGTCGCCGCCGACCAGCACGCTGACTTCGGGGTTCTCGCGCACGAAGGCGCCCACCTTGAGCTTGAGCGTGTCGGCGTCGACCAGCTCCTTCTTCGCCCCGCTCAGGGTCAGGTAGAGCTGGCCGTCCTGCAGCACCGAGACCAGCACCGGGTCCTTCTTCTGCTGCAGCGACTTGGCGTCGGCCTGCGGCAGCTGCACGTCGACGCTGGAGTTCATCATCGGCGTGGTGACCATGAAGATGATCAGCAGCACCAGCATCACGTCGATGTACGGCACCACGTTGATCTCGGATTTGAGCTTGTAGCGCCGCTGGCGCCCGGAGGTTCGCATGGCTGCTCTCCGCTCAGGCGACGTCGTCGGTCTGGATCTGCCGCTGCAGCACCGAGGAGAACTCTTCCTGGAACACGTCGTAGCGCGAGGCGATGCGCTCGACCTTGGTGGCGTAGCGGTTGTACGCCCACTGTGCCGGGATCGCGGCGAACAGGCCCATCGCGGTGGCGATCAACGCCTCGGAAATGTGCGGCGCGACCACCGCGATGGTCACGTCCTTCATGTCGCCCAGGCCCTGGAACGCGCCCATGATGCCCCACACGGTGCCGAACAGGCCCACGTACGGGCTGATCGAGCCGACGTTGGCGAGGAACTCCAGGTTGCGCTCGAGCAGGCCGATCTCGCGCGTGCCGGCCACCTGCATGGCGCGCTCGGAGCCCTCGATCGCGCTGCGCGGGTCGTGCGTCTTGCGCTGGCGCTGGCGGGCGAACTCGCGGAAGCCCGACTCGAAGATGTTCTCGATGCCGCCGGTACCGCCGTGGCGGTTGCTGACCTCGCGGAACAGCTGGGCCAGGTCGCCGCCGGACCAGAAGCGTTCCTCGAACTCCTCGGCATTCTCCATCGCCGCCTTGGTCTGCGAGTACTTGCGGATGATGATGACCCAGGACAGGAACGAGAACACCAGCAGGATCAGCAGCACCAGCTTTACCGGCACGCTCGAATCCGCGATCAGCGTGAAAACATTCAGTCCACTGTTCATTGCTTGCAGGTGCTCCGCCTATCGGCTTGGGTTGTCTTGAAGTGCGCTTTGCGGGATCAGGTCGGCAGGAATCGGCGCCGGCCGCATGCGCTCCAGGTCGACGCAGGCCACCCGCACGCTGGCGCGGACCAGGCAGCTGCCGTCCTTTCCCGTGATCGTCTGGGCGAACAGGATACTGGCTGCGCGCCGTTCTTCGACGTCGACCGTTACCGACAGTTCATCATCCAGCAGGGCGGGCCTGAGGAAGTCGATGCGCATGTCGCGCACCATGAAGGCCAGCCCGGTGGCCTGCTTGAACGCCATCTGGTCGACGCCGAGCGCGCGCATCCACTCGCTGCGGGCGCGTTCCATGAAACGCAGGTAGCCGGCGTGGTAGACCACTCCGCCGGCGTCGGTGTCCTCCCAGTAGACCCGCACGTTCCAGCGGAAGGACGGCTTCGCGGCAGGCTCAGGCATCGTCGGCTCCGCTCTCGAACAGGTCGGCAGCCTGCGCCTGGCGCGGCGGCGGCACCAGCCCCAGATGGCGCCAGCCCCTGGCGCTGACCATGCGGCCGCGGGCGGTGCGCACCAGGTAGCCCTGCTGGATCAGGTACGGTTCCACCACGTCCTCCAGCGTTCCGCGGTCCTCGCTCAGTGCGGCCGCCAGCGACTCCACCCCGACCGGGCCACCGCCGAAATTCTCGATGATCAGGCCGAGCAGGCGCCGGTCCAGCTCGTCGAAGCCTTGCGGGTCGATCTTCAGCATGTCCAGCGCGGCGCGGGCCGCCGCCAGCGTGATCTCGCCGCCGGCGCGCACCTCGGCGTAGTCGCGCACCCGGCGCAGCAGCCGATTGGCGATGCGCGGCGTGCCGCGCGAACGGCGGGCGATTTCCTGCGCCCCTTCCGCCGCGCAGGCGATGCCGAGAATCTTCGCCGCGCGGCGCACGATCGCGGTGAGCTCGTCGGCGGTATAGAACTCCAGCCGCTGCACGATGCCGAAGCGGTCGCGCAGCGGTGCGGTGAGCATGCCGGCGCGGGTGGTGGCGCCGATCAGGGTGAACGGCGGCAGGTCCAGCTTGATCGAGCGCGCAGCCGGGCCTTCGCCGATCATGATGTCGATCTGGAAATCCTCCATCGCCGGGTACAGCACCTCCTCGACCAGCGGCGACAGGCGATGGATCTCGTCGACGAACAGCACGTCGTTCGCCTCCAGGTTGGTCAGCAGCGCGGCCAGGTCGCCGGCGCGCTCCAGCACCGGGCCGGAGGTGGTGCGCAGGTTGACGCCCAGCTCATTGGCGATCACGTGACTGAGCGTGGTCTTGCCCAGCCCCGGCGGGCCGAACACCAGCACGTGGTCCAGCGCGCCGCCGCGTTTCTTCGCCGCCTCGATGTAGATCGAAAGCTGCTCGCGCACCGCCTGCTGGCCCAGGTACTCGGCCAGCCGCTTCGGCCGGATGGTGGCTTCCAGCGCCTCGTCGTCGAGCTGGGCAGCGGCGGTGATGATGCGGTGGTCGGTCATGGGACGGATTATGACGGCTTGGGCGCTTGAGTGGGGCTGAAATCGACAGCAAGAGCACCCGTGCCCATGAGTCAAAGAAGTGCTTCCCTGCACTTCTTTGACTCGCCCCCGTCGGGCTTCGCCCGACCGGGGCTCCGCATACCGATCGCGTCCGCGACCGGCATGCGTGCGGCCCATCCGTGGGCCGCAGTGGAGATCTGATCCGCTGCGCGGATCAGATCTCCACTTGCGCGCCCAGCTCGATCAGCCGGTTGCCGGGAATCTGGAAGAACGCGGTGGCCGGCATCGCGTTGCGCGACAGGAAGGCGAACAGCTTGTCGCGCCACAGCGCCATGCCGGGGCGGCGCGCATCGGCCACGATGGTCTCGCGCGACAGGAAGAAGGTGGTGTCCATCATGTCGAAGCCGAGCCCCTCGCGCGTGCACTGGGTCAGCGCCAGCGGGATGTTCGGATCCTCGGCGAAACCGAAGCGCAGCTCCAGTCCGAAGAAGTTGCCGGCCATCGGCGTGATCACGATGCGCTCCTCGGCCTCGGCTACCGGGGTCTCCAGCGTCTCCACCGTCAGCAGCACGTTGCGCTCGTGCAGCACCTTGTTGTGCTTGAGGTTGTGCAGCAGCGCGTGCGGCACGGCGTGCTGGTTCGCGGTGAGGAAGATCGCCGTGCCCGGCACGCGCAGCGGCGGGTGGTCGGCGATGTTTTCGATGAACGGCGCCAGCGCCAGTCCGCCCTGCTTGATCTCGCGCACCACCAGTTCGCGGCCGCGGCGCCAGGTGGTCATCACGCTGAACAGCACCACGCCCAGCACCAGCGGGAACCAGCCGCCGTGCGCCACCTTCAGCAGGTTCGCGCCGAAGAACGACAGGTCGATGATCAGGAACAGCACGCCCACCAGCACCACCGTCAACCAGCTCCAATGCCAGCGCTTGCGCGCCACCACCAGCGCCAGCAGGGTGGTCATGGTCATGGTGCCGGTCACCGCGATGCCGTAGGCGGCGCCCAGGTTGTCCGAACTGCGGAAGCCGAGCACGGCCAGGATCACCAGCACCATCAGCATGCGGTTGACCCATGGCACGAAGATCTGCCCGGACATCTCGCGCGAGGTGTGCACCACCGCCAGCCGCGGCGAATAGCCCAGCGACATCGCCTCGCGGGTCATCGAGAACGCGCCGGAGATCACCGCCTGCGACGCGATCACCGCGGCGCAGGCCGACAGCACGATCATCGGGTACAGCAGCGCCGGCGGCACCATCAGGTAGAACGGGCTGGAAATCGCCAGCGGGTCGCCCAGCAGCAGCGCGCCCTGACCGAAGTAATTGAGCAGCAGCGCCGGCAGCACGAAGCCGAACCAGGCCAGCCGGATCGGCTTCTTGCCGAAGTGGCCCATGTCCGCATACAGCGCTTCGGCGCCGGTCAGTGCCAGCACCACGCCGCCGAGGGCGATGAACGAGGTGTCGCCGTGGCTGATGAAGAAACGCACCGCGTGCAGCGGATTGACCGCGTACAGGACCTGCGGATTGGCGATGATCTGGCGCGCGCCGAGCACCGCCAGCACCACGAACCACAGCGTCATCACCGGCGCAAACGCCCGGCCGACCTTGTGCGTGCCGTGCCGCTGCACCGCGAACATGCCCAGCAGGATCGCCAGCGCAATCCATACCACGTAGCGGCCCAGGCCGGGTGCAGCCACCTGCAGGCCCTCGACCGCGCCGAGCACCGAGATCGCCGGGGTGATCACGCCGTCGCCGTAGAACAGCGCCGCGCCGAAGATGCCGAAGCCGGCCAGCACCCAGCGCGCGCGCGCCGAGCCGCTCATCGAGCGCTGCGCCAGCGCCATCAGCGCCATGATGCCGCCCTCGCCCTTGTTGTCCGCGCGCATCACGAAGGTGACGTATTTCAGCGACACCACGATGACCAGCGCCCAGAACACCAGCGACAGCACGCCCAGCACCGCCGGCTCGGTCGGCGTCATGCCGTGCGTGCCGAGGGTTTCCTTCATGGTGTACAGCGGGCTGGTGCCGATGTCGCCGAACACCACGCCGACCGCGCCCAGTGCCAGCGTCCGCAACCGGCGCCGGGTCTCCGCCGGCAATTCGCCCTGCACGGTATGCCGTCCCACGATCAGCTCCCCAGCGCCGCGCGCAGGGCCTTGCGGATGATCGCTTCGGCGCTGTCGCCTTCGGCGGCCACTTTCTGCACCAGCCGGCTCACCTCGGCCGGCTTGTAGCCCAGCTGCTGCAACGCCACGCTCGCCTCGCCCGCAGCATCCAGCGGGGCGCCAGCCGCCTGCAGCGTGGCGCCGGGCACGCCGGACATGCCGTCGAGGCGGTCGCGCAGTTCCACCACGATGCGCTCGGCGGTCTTCTTGCCGATGCCGGGGATCTTGGTCAGCGCGACCACGTCGCCGGCCTGCACCAGCCGCGCGAAATGGTCGGTGGACACGCCCGACAGTACCGCCAGCGCGATCTTCGCGCCGATCCCGCTGACCTTCAGCAGGTTGCGGAACAGCACGCGCTCGGCCTCGTGCAGAAAGCCGTACAGCGTGATGCTGTCTTCCTTCACCGCATGATGGACGAGCAGCACCACTTCCTGGCCCAGGCCCGGCAGGTCGTAGATCGTCGACATCGGCGCCTCGACCTCGTAGCCGACGCCGCCCACCTCGACCAGCAACGAGGGCGGCTGCTTGCTTATCAGGGTGCCGCGCAGACGGCCGATCACCGGCGCCGCCTCCAGGCCGTGCGCGGAATGCCGACGCGGGCCAGGCTGGCGCGGGTATGCGCATGCGCCACCGCCACCGCCAGTGCATCGGCGGCATCGGCCTGCAGCGGTCCCTTGAGGCCGAGCAGCACGCCGATCATGTGCTGTACCTGGGTCTTGTCGCCGCGGCCACTGCCGACCACGGCCTGCTTCACTTCGGTGGCTGCGTATTCGTGCACCTCGATCCCCTGGCTGACCACGGCGCAGATCGCGGCGCCGCGCGCCTGTCCGAGCTTCAACGCCGAATCCGGGTTGCGCGCCATGAACACGCGCTCGATCCCGCACTCGGCGGGCCGATGCGCGGCGATGATGTCACACAGTTCGTCAAAGATGCGTTTCAGGCGCAGCGGGAAGCTGGCCTCGCCAGCCACCGCCAGCGCGCCGTGGAAGACGTGGGCGAGCCTGCCCGCCTCGTCCACGTCGATGATGCCCACGCCGGTGCGCTGGCTGCCGGGGTCGATGCCGATGATGCGGGTCATCACGATGCGATGCGAAGGCGCATGGCCTCCGGCTTATTCGACCGTCCCGGAAGGCAGCAAGGCGTTGTGCGACACCTCGCTCACGTCGTCCAGCGCATCGAGCTTCTCGAGCAGGTCGAGCAGCTGTTCCAGCGCCTCCTCCGGCACCTCGACGCGGTTGTTCGGACGCATTACCACGCCCGCGTGCTGCGCGTTCAACCCGGCCGCGATCAGCCCCTGCTGCACCGCCTCGAAGCTCTCCGGCGAACACAGCACGGTGCTCTCGCCGTGCTCGTTGAGCACGTCGTCGGCGCCGGCCTCCAGCGCCGCTTCCAGCACCTTCTCCTCGGCCGCCGGGTCGCCGCCGGTGGCGAACACCAGCTCGCCGCAGCGGGTGAACTGGAACGCCACCGAACCCGAGGTGCCGAGGTTGCCGCCGTGCTTGGTCAGCGCGTAGCGCACGTCGGCCACGGTGCGGGTGGGGTTGTCGGTGAAGCACTCGATGATCAGCGCAATGCCGGCCGGGCCGTAGCCTTCGTAGCGCAGTTCCTGCATGTCGGCGCCGCCGTCGGCGCCGGAGCCGCGCTTGATCGCGCGCTCGATGGTGTCCTTGGTCATGTTCGCCGCCAGCGCCTTGTCCACCGCGGCGCGCAGGCGCGGGTTGCCGCCAGGGTCGGCCACGCCGGAACGGGTGGCGACGGTGATCTCGCGGATCAACTTGGTGAACACCTTGGCGCGCCTGGCGTCTTCGGCGTTCTTGCGACCTTCGATGGACGGGCCTCTACCCATGACGATTCCTGCACGAAGCGAGTGGACAAGCGGGCAATTTTACCCAAATTCGGCCCGCGTGCCGGTCGCGCCGACGCGGCCGGCCGCGACATGACGCCTCAGGGCGCGGCGTCCGGGAACCGGCCGTGGCGCAGGAATTCCGCCACCCGCCGAGCCACTTCCGGCGAAAACAGCAAGCCGGTGTGGCTGACCTCCACCACGCAGTGGTCGGTCAGGCCCGGCAGCCGGGTTTCCGCCACCGCCACGGTGCCGTCGTGCTCGCCGGCGAAATGGCCCAGCACCGCGCCCAGGCCCAGCGGCAGGCGGCCGGCGATCACGCCCACCTCGCGAGTGCCGTCCCAGCGCTCGAAGCCCTGCTCCAGCAGTTCGCGGTTGTGCCCCAGCAGCACTTCGCCGCCTCGTCCCCACGCGGCGAAACCGCGCGCGGCGGCGCTGCCTTTCAGCGGCGAACCCAGGCACACGATGCGCCCCGGCGGCGGCGTGCCGTCGAGACAGGCGCGCAGGGCCAGCAGGCCGCCCAGGCTGTGCCCGACCAGATGCACCGTGTCGGACTGTCCGGCCAGCTCGGCCATCCGCGCCCGCAGCCGGTCCAGGATGCGTTGCTGGGTGGCCGCCACGCTGAGATAGTCGAAGCGATGCACGCGGAAGCCCGCCTCCATCAGCCGACGATGCAGCATGGACAACGCGAAGCCGCGCATCCACAGGCCATGCAGCAGGATCACCTGGTCGGGAAGCCGGGATTCGGGAGCAGGGATGGGGGATGCGGTCATCGCGCGTCTCGCCACCATCGGCCGTCGGCAGGGAGGCGCGCCCCGAGCCTCAGGGCTTGCCCTCGACGGTCGCTATCGACAGTTCCTTCAGCTGCGCGGCGGATACCGGCGATGGCGCGTCGGTCATCAGGTCCTGCGCGCTGGTGGTCTTGGGGAAGGCGATCACGTCGCGGATCGATTCGGTGCCGGCCATCAGCGCGGCGATGCGGTCGATGCCGAAGGCCAGGCCGCCGTGCGGCGGCGCGCCGAACTTCAGTGCCTTGAGCAGGAAGCCGAACTTCATTTCCGCCTCCTCCGCGCCGATGCCAAGCAGCTCGAACACCGTGCTCTGCATCTCCGGCCGGTGGATGCGGATCGAGCCGCCGCCGATCTCGTTGCCGTTCAGCACCATGTCGTAGCCGCGGCTCACCGCGTTGTGCGGATCGGCGCGCAGCTGCGCGGCGTCATCCACCTTCGGCGCGGTGAACGGGTGATGCAGGGCCACGAAGCGCTGCTCCTCGGCGTCGTACTCGAACATCGGGAAGTCGGTGACCCACAGCGGCTTCCAGCTGTCCTCGACCAGGCCGCGGTCCTTGCCGAGCTTGAGCCGCAGCGCGCCCATGAAATCGCTGACGGTCTTCCACGCACCGGCGCCGAAGAACACGATGTCGCCGCTCTGCGCGGCGGTGGCTTTCAGCACGCCGTCCAGCGCCGCGTCGTCGAGAAATTTCGCCACCGGCGAATTGATGCCCTCGCGGCCTTTCGCCAGATCCTCGACCTTGAGCCAGGCCAGACCCTTCGCGCCGTAGCGCGCGGCGTATTCGGCCAGGCCGTCGATGTCCTTGCGCGACAACGTGCTGCCGCCCGGCACGCGCAGCGCGGCGACGCGGCCGGCGGGGTCGTTGGCCGGCTCGGCGAACACCTTGAACTCGACGCGCTTCAGCACCTCGGCCACGTCGACCAGCTCCAGCGCGATGCGCAGGTCGGGCTTGTCCGAGCCGTAGCGACGCATCGCCTCCGCCCAGGTCATGCGCGGGAACGTCGCGTCCAGTTCCACGCCCTGCACTTCCCTGAACACGTGGCGGATCAGTTCCTCCACGAAATCCTGCACGTCCTTTTCCTCGACGAAGGCGAACTCGAGGTCGAGCTGGGTGAACTCCGGCTGGCGGTCGGCGCGCAGGTCCTCGTCGCGGAAGCAGCGCGCGATCTGGTAGTAGCGGTCGAAGCCGGCCACCATCAGGATCTGCTTGAACAGCTGCGGCGACTGCGGCAGTGCGTAGAACTGGCCCGGATGCACGCGGCTGGGTACCAGGTAGTCGCGCGCGCCCTCGGGCGTGGCCTTGGTCAGGATCGGTGTCTCGATGTCCTGGAAGCCGCGCGCATCGAGGTAACGGCGCAGCGCCTGCACCAGCTTGATCCGCTTGCGCATCATCGCCTGCATCTCGGGGCGGCGCAGGTCGAGGTAGCGGTAGGTCATCCGCAGGTCCTCGTTCGGCTGCTCGTGCAGTGCGAACGGCAGGTCCTTCGCGGCGTTGAGCACCTCGACGGTGTCGGCCAGCAGCTCGATCGTGCCGGTCTTCAGCTTGTCGTTGACCGACACCCGTGGGCGGATCGTGCCGGTGACGCGCAGGCAGTACTCGTAGCCCAGCTCGCCGGCGACGGCGAACGCCGCAGCGTTGTCGCGATCGATCACCACCTGGGCCAGCCCCTCGTGGTCGCGCAGGTCGACGAACGCCACATGCGCCTGCAGGCGGATCTTGTTGACCCAGCCGCACAGGGTGACGGTCTGGCCGATCAGCGCCTCGTCGATGAGGCCGCAGTAATGCGTGCGCATGCGTTGGAACTCCGGCGTCGCCGCGGCGACTTCAGGCTGAGGGAAAAGACCGCGAAGTCTACCACTGCCGCCCGCTGCGGCGGGCCGCGCTACCAGCGCCGGTCGACCAGGAACTGGCCGCGGCAACCGTGCGCCACCCACACCCCGGCGCGGTTCCAGCCCCAGCTGTAGCCCTCCACGCAATTCGCGTCGGAAAGCTGGCGCCCCAGCCGCACGCGGCCATGGCGGCCCACGTCGACCTGGCACAGCTGGTACTTTTTCTGGTTGCTGTCGCACTGCAGGCTGATGCGGCGATCCCAGCCGGGGCCGGGGCGCCAGCCGCCGCGGTCGTCGTCGTGGCGGTCGTCGTAGCGGTTGCCCCAGCGATCGTCCTGGCCGTAACGGCCATCAGCATCGTCGTAGCGGCCGCGCTGGCCATGGCCGTAGCCGCCGCGGCCGGCCGGGCCGAACAGGCCGCGGCAACCGCGGTCGACCCACAGCGTGTCGTCGTCCATGCCCCAGCTCTCGCCACGGACACAGGCGGCCTTCGACTCCTGCTTGTACAGCTCGACGCGACGCCATGGCACGGCGCAGCGCGCGTAGCGGCCATCGTTGCTCACGCAGCGCACCGGCGCGTCCGACTGCGCCCGCACCGGCGTCGCCATGCCCAGCAGGCCACCTGCCAGTGCAGCCGCGACGACTCCGACCATCCACCCCCCGCTTGCACGCATTGCCGCCTCCTCGCCCTGACACCGGCACCGTGCCGGAGTCTTGCGCCGCCAGCATATCCCGCAGCGGAAGACGCCAACCGGATGAACGTTTCAGCGGTTCAGCTGGCGCTGCCTGCGCTGCCGCCGGAGGCCGGCGTCGGCGCCGCAGCAGGGGCCGGCGCCGCACTGGACTTGCCGGCGTCGCCGGCGAGGTTGTGTTTCTTCTCGCCGTTCTTCTTGAAGTCGGTCTCGTACCAGCCGCTGCCGGCAAGACGGAACGACGGCGCACTGACCATCCGCCGCAGGTGCGGCGCATCGCAGGCGGGGCAGATGGTGGGATCGGTGTCGGACAACTTCTGCAGCCGGTCGAAGTGGTGACCGCAATGGCTGCATTCGAACTCGTAGATGGGCATGGGAACTCCGGGCACGCCGGCCATCGCGCGGTCGGCAACGGACCATTATCAGGGTGTGCGGCCGGATTTCAATGCGGCAGACGATGCATGGCGGGCGGTCCGTGCAGCGGAGTAGCCTGCGGACCTGTGGCGAACGCCGACGGCAGCCTGCCGCTCCGGGCGCGTCCGCTGGCATGCGAAGGGGTCGTTGAAGCATTTGGACTGATAGACGTCCATACGTCCATTGACGAAGCAAGGGTGCGTTATTAGCCTGCATTTGCTGCGCCGCAGCAAACCACGAACCGGAGAGCTTCCATGAGCAAACGTTCCAACCCGATCGCCCTGGCGTGGCTGCCTGCCGCGGTGCTGCTGGCCCTGGCCGGCAACGTCGCCGCGCAGGACGTCGCCCAGCCCGCCCCGGCCAAGGCCAAGAACCTCGACGCCGTGGTGGTCACCGGCACGCGCGTGTCCAACCGCACCGCCGGCGAGTCATTGGCGCCGATCGACGTGCTGAACCCCGCCGACCTGCAGAGCACCGGCACCACCGAACTGGCCACGGCGCTGTCGCGGCTGCTGCCCTCGCTGAACTTCCCGCGTCCTTCGCTGACCGACGGCACCGACGGCTCGCGCCCGGCGCAGTTGCGAGGACTTTCGCCGGACCAGGTGCTGGTGCTGGTGAACGGCAAGCGCCGCCACACCGGCGCGATCGTCAACCTCAACGGCACTCAGGGCCGCGGCTCCTCGCCGGTGGACCTCAACGCGATCCCGATCACCGCGGTCAAGCGCATCGAGGTGCTGCGCGACGGCGCCGCCGCGCAGTACGGCTCCGACGCCATCGCCGGCGTCATCAACATCGTGCTGAAGGACGGTGCCGACGGCGGCAGCGTGGCCGCCAGCGTGGGCCAGTACAGCGCCGGCGACGGCCTGCAGCGCGAGGGCAGCGGCGACATCGGCTTCCGTCTCGGCCAGGACGGCTGGCTGCGCGTGGCCGCCGCGGTGGGCAAGGACGGCTACACCGACCGCGCCGGCCCGGACCTGCGCAACCCGGCCGACCCCAGCTACGCGCGCGTCAACCAGCGCTTCGGCGACCCCGAGGTCACCCACCAGTCGGTGTTCCTCAACAGCCAGTACGATCTGTCGCCGAACGTCAACGTCTACGCGTTCGCCAACGCCAACAATCGCAACGCGGAATCCGCCGGCTTCTACCGCCCGGGCCTGGACAGCCGCAACATCCGCGCGATCTACCCGGACGGCTTCCTGCCGCTGATCGCCACCGCCTCCAAGGACCGCGCCTTCGTCGCCGGCATCCGCGGCACCACGGCGAACTACTGGCACTGGGACCTCAGCGGCAACTACGGCAAGAACAGCCTGCAGTTCGACGTCAACCACAGCCTCAACACCCAGCTCGGCCCGACCAGCCCCACCCACTTCTACGCCGGCCGGCTGAACAACACCGAGAAACTGCTCAACGCGGATTTCTCGCGCGACTTCGACGTGGGCGGCCTGGCCGGCCCGCTGACCCTGGCCTTCGGCGGCGAGTACCGCCACGAGAACTACGCCATCGACGCCGGCGACCCCACCTCGTATTTTGGCGGCGGCTCGCAGGTGTTCCCCGGCTTCCGGCCCTCCGACGCCGGCTCCAACAATCGCCACAGCTATGCGGTCTACGGCGAACTGGATGCGGACCTGACCCAGCAGCTGAGCGGCTCGGTGGCGCTGCGCCACGAGAAGTACAGCGACTTCGGCAACACCACCTCGGGCAAGCTGTCGGCGCGCTACGCGTTCACCGACAAGGTCGCGCTGCGCGCCACCGCCTCGAACGGCTTCCGCGCGCCGTCGCTGGCCCAGCAGAACTACTCCACCACCTCGACCGTGTTCATCAGCAGCGTGCCGTACGAAGTGCGCACGTTCCCGGTGAACAGCCCGGTCGGGCGCGCGTTCGGCGCCGAGCCGCTGAAGGCGGAGAAATCGGTCAACTACAGCCTGGGCCTGGTGCTGCAGCCTACCGACCGCACCGCACTGACCGTCGACGCCTACCAGATCCGCATCGGCGATCGCATCGTGCTGTCGGAGAACCTCACCGGCAGCGCGGTTACCACCTACCTCACCGCGCACGGCTTTCCCGGCGTCACCGGCGGGCGCTATTTCACCAATGCGGTGGATACGCGCACCCGCGGCGTGGACATCGTGGGCAGCTGGCGTACCGAGCTGGCCGGCGGCGGGCTCAACCTCACGCTGGGCTACAACTACAACAAGACCGACATCATCAACACCCGGCCGAACCCGGCGATCCTGGCGCAGAACGGACTCAACCTGCAGCGCATGGGCCGCACCGAGAAGGGCCGCATCACGGTCGGCGCGCCGCGCGACAAGCTCACCCTCGGCGGCGACTGGACGCGCGGCCACTGGGGCCTGCGCTCCACGCTGTCGCGCTACGGCAAGTTCACCGTGCTGAACAACAACGCGGCCAACGACCAGACCTTCGCCGCCAAGTGGGTACTGGACCTGGCCGGCGACTACACGCTGGACCAGTGGACCTTCACCCTCGGCGCGGACAACGTGTTCAACGAATACCCGGACAAGGTGATCGCCGCCAACAGCACCTCGGGCATCCTGCCGTACAGCTCCAGCTCGCCGTTCGGTTTCAACGGCGCCTACGTCTACGGCAAGGTGGCCTACCGCTGGTAGGCCGGCGCCACCCAGGCCGACAAAAGCCCCGGCCAGTCCGGGGCTTTTCATGACGGGAACCGGCGCAGCCCGGGTCATCCCGCCGCCGTCCGCTGACGGCTTTCCCTGACAGCTTCTGCCGCCTGCGCCGACAGCCGGGGGCGTGGCACCCCCGGATAATCCCGACGCCATGCCACCTGGCGACGCCGTCCGGTCCGCCACTTGACAACGCCAATCCGGCATGGACAGCATCCCCCCGCGTTCGCGCGACGGCATTCTCGCCTTCGCCGCCCGCGCAACACGGTGGCCATACGGACACCTGGGGGATCCAGCGTAGACACGACTTGCCACGGCGCGCGCGCGCCAGCGGCGAGTGCGGATCGGCCACCGATAGGGGACTGCATTGCGTCATCAACTGGAGGGGAATTCATGAGACCCGTGAACCGTACAAGCATGCTGGGCGCGGCCTTGGCCCTGGCATTGACTGCGAGCGGCGCCGTCATGGCCCGCGAGGCGCCGACCATGACCGTGGCCGTGATCGACTTCACCAACGACACCAGCTCCGCCAGCTGGTGGAACGGCGACGTCGGCCGGCAGCTCGCCGACGTACTCAGCAACGAGTTGAGCGCCACCGGCGATTTCAAGGTGATCGAGCGGCAGAAGATCGACGCCGTGCTGGCGGAACAGGACCTGGCCGCCTCCTCGCGCATGCGCCCGGGCAGCAGCCCGCACAGTGGCAACATCACCGGCGCGCAGTACCTGGTCACCGGCAGCGTCGCGGCGTACACCGAGGACACCTCCAACACCGGCGGCGGCCTCAATATCGCCGGCTTCCGGGTGGGCGGCGGCAAGTCGGAGGCGTATGTCGCGATCGACCTGCGGGTAATCGACGCGGAGACCTCCGAAGTGGTGTATGCGCGCACCGTCGAAGGCCGCAGCTCCGGCGGCGGCGTCAACCTGCGCGGCTATGTCAGCGGGGTCGGCGGCGACTTCGCCCACGCCAAGAAGACTCCGGCCAGCAAGGCGGTGCGCGCGGCGCTGATCGAGGCCACCGACTACCTCGACTGCACCATGGTCAAGCGCGACGGCTGCGAAGCCCGCTACCAGCAGAAGGAACAGCGCCGCCGCGAGAACACCAAGAAGACGCTCGACCTCGACTGAGCACCGGCGACAGACCGTGCGGCGGCCTGGCCGCCGCACGGCGTCGCGGGGACGACGTCCGCCCCCGCGCCTGCCTCATGCCTGGCGGAATACCAGCTGCCCGCCTTCGGCAGCCACCCGCACCGTGTCGCCCGACTGGAAACGCCCTTCGAGGATCTGCTTCGCCAGCGGGTTCTCCAACTGCTGCTGGATCGCCCGCTTCAGCGGCCGCGCGCCATACACCGGGTCGAAGCCGACGTTGCCCAGCAAGGCCAGCGCATCGTCGCCGACGTCCAGCTTCAGCTGCCGCTCGGCCAAGCGCTTTTCCAGGTATTCGAGCTGGATCTTCGCGATCGCGCGGATCTGGCTCTTGTCCAGCGGGCGGAACACCACGATCTCGTCCAGCCGGTTGATGAACTCCGGGCGGAAGTGCGCCTGCACCACGCCAAGTACCGAGGCCTTCATCTGGGTGTACTGCTCTTCGGCGTCGCCGTTGCCTTCGGCCGCGTCCTGGATCATCTGCGAACCCAGGTTCGAGGTCATCACGATCACGGTGTTGCGGAAGTCCACGGTGCGGCCCTGGCCGTCGGTGAGGCGGCCGTCGTCGAGCACCTGCAGCAGGATGTTGAATACGTCCGGGTGCGCCTTCTCCACCTCGTCCAGCAGGATCACGCTGTACGGCCGCCGGCGCACCGCCTCGGTGAGGTAGCCGCCTTCCTCGTAGCCGACGTAGCCCGGCGGTGCGCCGACCAGCCGGCTCACCGAGTGCTTCTCCCTGAACTCGCTCATGTCGATGCGCACCATCGCGTCGGTGGTGTCGAACATGAACTCGGCCAGCGCCTTGCACAGCTCGGTCTTGCCCACGCCGGTGGGGCCGAGGAACAGGAACGAACCGTTCGGCCGGTTCGGATCGGACAGCCCGGCGCGCGAACGGCGGATCGCGTCGGACACCGCGTGCACGGCCTCGTCCTGGCCGACCACGCGCTTGTGCAGCGCGTCCTCCATGTGCAGCAGCTTGTCGCGCTCGCCTTCCAGCATCTTGCTGACCGGGATGCCGGTCCAGCGGCTGACCACCTCGGCGATCTCCTCGGCGGTGACGCGGGTCTGCACCAGCTGGAAATCCTGGTGCTCGGCGGCCTGCGCCGCGGCCAGCTGCTTTTCCAGCGCCGGCAGCTTGCCGTACTGGATCTCGCTCATCTTGGCGTAGTCCTGCCGGCGCTGGGCAGCGTCAAGTTCCTGCCGTGCCTGCTCGATCTGCTCCTTCACCCTGGTCGTGCCCTGCAGCGCGGCCTTCTCGGACTTCCAGATCTCGTTCAAGTCGGAGAACTCGCGCTCGAGCTTGCCGATGTCGGTTTCCAGATCCGCCAGGCGCTGCTTCGACTCGCTGTCCTTCTCCTTCTTCAGCATCTCGCGCTGGATCTTCAGCTGGATCAGCCGGCGCTCCAGCCGGTCGAGTTCTTCCGGCTTGGAGTCGATCTCCATGCGGATGCGCGAAGCGGCCTCGTCCATCAGGTCGATGGCCTTGTCCGGCAGCTGGCGGTCGGCGATGTAGCGGTGCGACAGCGTGGCCGCGGCGACGATCGCCGGGTCGGTGATTTCCACGCCGTGGTGCACCGCGTAGCGCTCCTTCAGGCCGCGCAGGATCGCGATGGTGTCCTCGACCGAAGGCTCGCCCACGAACACCTTCTGGAAGCGGCGCTCCAGCGCGGCGTCCTTCTCGATGTACTTGCGGTATTCGTCCAGCGTGGTGGCGCCGAGGCAGTGCAGCTCGCCGCGCGCCAGCGCCGGCTTCAGCATGTTGCCGGCGTCCATCGCGCCCTCGGCCTTGCCGGCGCCGACCATGGTGTGCAGCTCGTCGATGAACAGGATGATCTGGCCTTCGTTCTTGGCCAGGTCGTTGAGTACCGCCTTCAGGCGTTCCTCGAACTCGCCGCGGAACTTCGCGCCGGCGATCAGCGCGCCCATGTCCAGCGCCAGCACGCGGCGGTCGCGCAGGCCCTCGGGCACCTCGCCCTTGATGATGCGCTGGGCCAGGCCCTCGACGATGGCGGTCTTGCCCACGCCGGGCTCGCCGATCAGCACCGGGTTGTTCTTGGTGCGCCGCTGCAGCACCTGGATGGTGCGGCGGATCTCCTCGTCGCGGCCGATCACCGGATCGAGCTTGCCCGACTCGGCGCGCGCGGTGAGGTCGATGCAGTACTTCTCCAGCGCCTGCCGCTGTTCCTCGGCGTTCTCGCTCTGCACCTTCTCGCCGCCGCGCAACTGCTCGATCGCCGCCTCGAGATGCGGCTTCGTCGCGCCCGCCGCCTTCAGCGCCGCCCCCAGCTCGCCCTTGTCCTCCAGCGCCGCCAGCACGAACAGCTCGCTGGCGATGAACTGGTCGCCGCGCTGCTGCGCCAGCTTGTCGGTAAGGTTGAGCAGGCGGTTGAGGTCGTTGCCGAGGTTGATGTTGCCTTCCTGCCCGCTGACCTTCGGCAACCGTTCCAGCAGGTCGTTGACGCGCTGGGTCAGCAACGGCACGTTGACCTGGGCCTGGGTCAGCAGCGGCGCGGTCGAACCGCCCTGCTGGCCGAGCAGCGCGGCCATCACGTGCACCGGTTCGAGCATGTTGTGGTCGCGGCCCACGGCCAGCGACTGCGCGTCGGCCAGCGCCTGCTGGAAACGCGAGGTGAGTTTGTCCATTCGCATGTCGATGATCCCGCCTGGTGGTCTTGCGTCAGAGGAATTGACGGCGCCCCCGTCACTGCCGGCAAAAGTGTGGGCGCGGCAAGGCGAATCAAGTTCGCCGCCGCGGCCGACGCCGCCGGCAAGGCGATCTTCACATTCGCCTTGTTACGGTGGCGACGATGTCAATGGCTACTCCCGCTACTGACGGCGCACGCCGCAATCGGTTGCCGCCGCCCCCGCTGCCCGCTGCCGGCGCCCGCTGGGCGATCCTCCTCGACGTCGACGGCACCTTGCTCGATTTCGCCGACGACCCGCGGACGGTGCAACCCGATACCGCGCTGCTGCAACTGCTGCACGCCCTGCACCGGCGGCTCGATGGCGCGCTGGCACTGGTCAGCGGCCGCACCCTGGCCGATCTGGACCGTCTGTTCGCCGCCCCGCACTGGGCCGCCGCCGGCGTGCACGGACTGCAGCTGCGCCATGCCGACGGCAGTGGCCGCGAGGTGGCGGTCGCGCCGGCGCAGCAGGCACGCATGCATGACGTCGCGCGCACGCTGGCTGCACGCTTCGACGGCGTACAACTGGAAGACAAGCACGCGGCGGTGGCGCTGCATTGCCGACGCGCACCGGCGCAGCTGCCGGCGCTGCGCGAGGCGGCGATCGCCGCGGTGGCACAGCTGCCCGGCTATCAGTTGCAACCGGGCAACCTGGTGCTGGAGTTCAGGCCGGCCGGCATGGACAAGGGGTGCGCGGTGCTGGAGCTGCTGCAGCGCGCGCCGTTCGCCGGCCGCTGGCCGGTTTACCTGGGCGACGACCTCACCGACGAGCATGCGTTCGCCCGCATCAACGCCCAGGGCGGACTCAGCGTGCGCATCGGCACGCGCGAACCGAGCCTGGCCGCATCCACCTTGCCCGGCCCCGCGGCGGCGGAAGCCTGGCTGACCGGCGTCCTCGACGCCCTGGGAGCCCACACCCATGCCCGATCCCCGGAAGGAGAGCCCACCCGCCAGCCTTGAGCTTGGCGTGATCGGCAACGGCAGCGTTGCCGCACTGATCGACCAGCAGGCGCGCATCGTCTGGTGCTGCCTGCCGCGCTTCGACGCCGACGCCAGCTTCTGCGCCCTGCTTTCGCCGACGATCGAGGGCGGCGACTGGGCGATCGAGCTGGAGGATCTCGATCACACCGAACAGTTCTACCTGGCCAATACCGCGGTACTGGTGACGCGCCTGTTCGACCGCCACGGCGGCGCCGTCGAGATCACCGACTTCGCGCCGCGCTACCGCCGGAACGGGCGCTTCTACCACCCGGAGATGCTGACCCGCCGGGTGGCGCCGATCAGCGGCTCGCCGCGCGTGCGCATCCTGATGCGCCCGCTGTGCGATTACGGCGCGCGCCCCGCGCAGACCACCGCCGGCAGCAACCACATCCGCTACCTGCTCAGCGACGTGGTGCAGCGCCTGACCAGCAACGTGGCCACGCCGCTGATCGAGCGCGGCCTGAGCTTCGGCCTCGACCGGCCCGCGCATTTCGTGTTCGGCCCGGACGAGACGCTGGAGGACAACGTGGGCGATTTCGTCCACCTGGCGCTGGAGCGCACGCTGGACTACTGGCACGAGTGGGCGCGCTACCTGTCGGTACCCTACGAATGGCAAGCGGCGGTGATCCGCGCGGCGATCACCCTGAAGCTGTGCCAGTACGAGGCCACCGGCGCAATCGTGGCCGCACTGACCACCTCGATTCCGGAATCGGCCGGTTCCGCGCGCAACTGGGACTACCGCTACTGCTGGCTGCGCGACGCCGCCTTCACCGTGCGTGCGCTCAACCGGCTCGGCGCCACGCGCACGATGGAGGAGTACATCCGCTTCGCCTTCAACCTGGTCGCCAACAAGGATACCGGCGAGATCGGCCCGGTGTTCGGCATCACCTTCGAGGCCGAACTGCCCGAGCGCCAGGTGGACACGCTCGAGGGCTACCGCAGGATGGGCCCGGTGCGGGTCGGCAACGACGCCTGGCGGCAGCGCCAGAACGACGTCTACGGTTCGGTGGTGCTCGCCTCGGCCCAGCTGTTCTTCGACTGCCGGCTGCAGCATCGCGGCGACGAGGTGACCTTCCGCCGGCTCGAACGGATGGGCACGGTGGCACTGCACGTGGCCGAGCAGACCGATGCGGGATTGTGGGAATACCGCGGCCGCAGCGCCGTGCACACCTACTCCGCCGCGATGTGCTGGGCCGCCTGCGACCGCCTGGCGCACATTGCCACCGAGCTGGGGCTGGCCGATCGCGCGCGCTACTGGCACGAGGAGGCGGTGCAGCTGCACGCACGCATCGAAGCACGCGCATGGAACGCCAAGCTGGGCCATTTCGTCGACGCCTACGACGGCGAACACCTCGACGCCAGCTTGCTGCTGCTCGCCGACATCGGCTTCATCGACGCCGCCGACCCGCGCTTCGTGGCCACCGTCGACGCCATCGGCGCGGCGCTGGGACGCAACGACTACCTGTTCCGCTACATCGCGCCGGACGACTTCGGCGCGCCGGAGACCAGCTTCAACATCTGCACGTTCTGGTACATCGAGGCGCTCGCCGCCACCGGCCGCAAGGAGCGGGCGCGGGCGATGTTCGAGCACATGCTGAAGCGGCGCAACGCGCTCGGCCTGCTGTCCGAGGACCTGGCGCCCGGCAGCGGCGAGCTGTGGGGCAACTTCCCGCAGACCTATTCGCTGGTCGGCCTGATCCAGGCCGCGATGCGGCTGTCGCGGCGCTGGGAGGACGCGCTGTGAGCGCGCCGGGCCGGGCCCGCCTGGTGGTGGTGTCCAACCGCGTCGCGCTGCCGCGCCAGACCGCCACCGGCGGGCTCGCCTCGGCGCTGCAGGCGGCGCTGCGCGAACGCGGCGGCCTGTGGTTCGGCTGGAGCGGCAAGCTCGCCGCCGAGACGGCGGCCACGGTGCACCGGCTGCACGACGCCAGGGTGGACTACGCCACCATCGACCTGTCGCACGCCGACTACGACGACTTCTACACCGGCTTCGCCAACGGCGCGCTGTGGCCGATGCTGCATTACCGACCCGACCTGGTCGACTATCAGCGCAGCTATCTGGACGGCTACCTGCGGGTCAATGAAACCTTCGCCGACCGGCTGCAGCAGCTGATCACCCCCGACGACGTCCTCTGGGTGCACGACTACCACCTGATTCCGCTGGCCGCGATGCTGCGCCGGCGCGGGGTGAAGAACCGCATCGGCTTCTTCCTGCACACGCCGCTGCCCGCCGCCGGCCTGCTGATCGCGCTGCCCAACCACCGCGAGCTGCTGGAAACCCTGGTCAGCTACGACCTGATCGGCGTGCATACCACCCGCGACCTGCGCGCGCTGGAGGACTATTTCCTGCACGAGACCGGCGCCACGATGCGCCGCGACGGCCGCATGCGCAGCGCGAACGGGCGGCTGTTCCGCGGCGCCGCCTTCCCGATCAGCATCGACACCGCCGACATCGCCGAAGCGGCACGCAGCGCCGGATCGAACCGCGAGCTCGGCCAGCTGCGCGACAGCCTGGAAGGCCGAGCGCTGATCATCGGGGTGGACCGGCTGGACTACTCCAAGGGCTTGCCGCAGCGCTTCCAGGCCTATGCGCGGCTGCTCGAGCGCGCGCCGGAGCTGCATCGGCGGATCACCTTCCTGCAGATCGCGCCGCCCTCGCGCGGGGCGGTGCTGGAGTACCGGCAGATCCGCCGCGAACTCGAACGCAGCGCCGGCCACATCAACGGCAAGTACGCCGCACCGGACTGGGCGCCGATCCGCTACATCAACAAGTCGTTCCCGCACAAGCTGCTGACCGGCTACTACCGCGCCGCGCGGGTCGGCCTGGTGACTCCGTTGCGCGACGGCATGAACCTGGTCGCCAAGGAGTACGTGGCCAGCCAGGATCCCGGGAATCCCGGCGTGCTGGTGCTGTCGCGGTTCGCCGGCGCGGCGCAGGAACTCACCGATGCGCTGCTGGTAAACCCGGCCGACACCGAGGAAGTCGCCGACGCCCTGCAGCAGGCGCTGGCGATGCCGCTGGCCGAGCGCCGCCGGCGCTGGAACGCGATGATGGCGGTGCTGCGGAAAAACGACATCACTGCCTGGTGCAACGCGTTCCTGCAGGCTCTGGGCCGCTAGGCGCCCGTGCCCGACCTGGCCGGCTCCAGCCAGATCAGGCTGGCGAAGCGGCCGCTGCGGGCGCCCTCGCGGCGGTAGGAGTAGAAGCGCGGGTCGGCGTGCGTGTCGAAACCGCCGCCGTGGATCCGCGTCACCCCCGCCGCCGCCAGCCGCTGCCGCGCCAGTGCAGCCAGGTCGCAGCGCCAGTGGCCGGGCCGGGTCGCCGCGAAGCATGTCGCCGCCGCCGCGTCGTTCGCCACGAACGCGGCGCGCACCTCCTCGCCGACCTCGTACGAGTCCGCGCCGATGCACGGACCCAGCCATGCCAGCAGCCGTGCCGGCGGCGTGCTCAGCTGGGTCAGGGTGGCCTCCAGTACACCAGCGGCCAAGCCGCGCCAGCCGGCATGCGCCGCGGCGATCTCGCGGCCGTCGTCGGCGCAGAACAGCACCGGCAGGCAATCGGCGGTGAGGATCGCCAGCACCGTGCCGGGAATATGCGACACCGCCGCATCCGCCTGCGGTTCGTCCGCGCTGGGCAGCGGGCCCAGTTGGGCCACGCAGGTTCCATGCACCTGGCGCAGCCAGCGCGGCGCGGACGGCAGGCGCAACGCCTGCTGCAGCGCGCTGCGGTTGGCCTGGGCCGCGTCGACCGCATCGCCGCTGCGCAGCCCGAGGTTGAAGCGGTCGAACGGTGACGCCGAGATGCCCGGCCCCAGGCGGGTAGTGACCGCCGCGTGGACCCGCGGCGGCGCCGGCCAGTCGGGAAAAATCCAGGTGTCGGTCATTTTCCGGAAGTCGGGGATGTGGAGTCGGCAAGCATCGCATACCGCCAGCCGCGATTCCCGCTACTTTGGCTTCGGCTCAGCAGGGATCCGCTCCGTGCTCGGCAAGATCCGCGCGCAACGCCTCGATCAGCGCCTGCTGGTCGGCCGGCCGCTCCGCGCCGAACGACATCGCTTCGCCGGTGGCCGGATGGATGAACGACAGCTGCTCGGCATGCAGCGCCTGCCGGCGGAAACCACGCAGCGCGGCGACCAGCTCCGCGCTGGCGCCCTTGGGCAGCTTCAGGCCGCCGCCGTACAGCGGATCGCCGACCAGCGGATGGCCCACATGCGCCAGGTGCACGCGGATCTGGTGGGTGCGCCCGGTCTCCAGTCGGCACTGCAGCAGGCTGTGCGCGCGGAAGCGTTCGCGCACGCGGTAATGGGTCACCGCGCGCTTGCCGTCTTCCTCGTCGCGCACCGCCTGGCGCAGACGATCGCCCATGCTGCGCCCGATCGGCGCATCCACGGTGCCGCCGGCCACCAGCGTGCCCAGCACCACCGCCTCGTACTGGCGCTCCACCTCGTGGCGCGACAGCAGGTCGACCAGCGCGGTGTACGTGGGCAGCGTCTTCGCCACCACCATCAGGCCGGAGGTGTCCTTGTCCAGTCGGTGCACGATGCCGGCGCGCGGCAGTTCGGCCAGCTTCGGATCGTGGTGCAGCAACGCGTTCAGCAGGGTACCGGCCGGATTGCCGGCGCCGGGATGGACCACCAGCCCGGCCGGCTTGTCCAGCACCAGCAGGTGCTCGTCCTCGTGCACGATGGCCAGCGCGATGTCCTCCGGCGCGCTGGACACCTCGTTTTCCAGCTCGACCTCCAGGCACACCCGCTCGCCGCCGCGCAGCAGCTGCCGCGGCGGCGCGGGCGCGCCGTCCAGGGTCACCGCGCCGGACTTGATCCAGCCGCTGAGCCGCGAACGCGAGTAGTCGGGGAACATCTCGGCCAGCGCCTGGTCGAACCTGCGTCCCGCCGCGCCCAGCGGCACTTCCGCCTCGTGCCGGATCGTGGTCATGGCCGCTTCCACGGGCCGTGGCCGGTTTCGGCTATGATGCCTTTTCGCTCAAACATCCCAATTCCTTAAGTCCTATGCGCCCAACGACCGACTCGCCGCTGCCCAAATTGCCTGTACTCAACGTGCTTGTGGTGCTCGCGCTCGTCGTGTCGATGAGCGCCTGTTCGATGTTCAAGTCGAAAAAGGACACCATCGACACGCTGCCGCTGGTCGCGCTGTACGACAACGCGCACGCCTCGCTGCAGAACGCCGACTACGCCGCCGCCACCAAGGCCTACCAGCGCCTGATCGCACGGTTCCCGTCGGGCGAGTACAACGAGCAGGCACAACTGGAGATGGCCTACGCGCAATACAAGGACAACCAGCCCGATGATGCCTTGTCGACCGTGAACCGCTTCATCAAGACCTACCCGGCCAACAAGCACGTCGATTATGCCTACTACCTGCGCGGGCTGATCAATTTCGATCGCACCAGCGGCGTGATCGAGCGCTTCATCAACCGCGAAGGCTCGCAGTCGCGTCGCGACCAGGGCTACAACCTGCAGTCGTTCGACGACTTCGCCGAGCTGTCGCGGCGCTTCCCGGACAGCGCATACACCGCCGATGCGCGCCAGCGCATGATCTACCTGCGCAACATCCTGGCCGAGCACGAGATCAACGTGGCCGAGTTCTACCTGCGCAACAAGGCCTACGTCGCCGCCGCCGATCGGGCGCAGTACGTGATCGAGCACTACCAGCAGGCGCCGCAGACCGGCGACGCGCTGGCCATCCTGACCCGCAGCTACCTGGCGCTGGAGCAGAAGACCCTGGCCGACCAGAGCCGCCAGGTGCTGGCGCTGAACTACCCGAACCATCCGTACCTGAGCGACGCCAAGTGGCCGCACCCGCCGTCCACGCTGCGCAAGATGGTGCCGTTCTCGGGGCACCACTGAGCAAGACCCTCTCGCCAGAGAGTTGAAAAGGCCGGCGCAATTGCCGGCTTTTTTTGCGGAAATTCGGCAAGCTTCGTCGATATCGCGACGACCCCTTGTTTCGAGGGTCAATGCCAGCCCGAAGTAATCGGATAGCGCCGCTCGCGACCAAAGGCGCGGGTGGTCACCCGCGGTCCCGGCGCCGACTGCCGGCGCTTGAACTCGTTCAGCAGCACCAGCCGCACCACCCGGCGCACCACGTCGGCCGCAAAGCCCTGCGCCACGATCTCCGCCTGCGACTGCTCGCGCTCGATGAAGCGCTCGAGGATCGCATCCAGTTCGTCGTAGGGCGGCAGCGAATCCTGGTCGGTCTGGTTGTCGCGCAATTCCGCCGAGGGCGGCCGCTCGATCACTGCAGCCGGAATCAGGTCGCCCTCGCCGGCCCGCGCGGCCCGTGCATTGCGCCAGCGCGACAAGCGGTACACCACCGTCTTGTAGACGTCCTTCAGCGGCGCGTAGGCGCCGCACATGTCGCCGTACAGGGTGCAGTAGCCGACCGCCATCTCGCTCTTGTTGCCGGTGGCCAGCAGCAGCCGGCCATGCTTGTTGGACAGCGCCATCAGCATGGTGCCGCGGGTGCGCGACTGCAGGTTCTCCTCGGTGGTGTCGGCGGCCTTGCCGGCGAAGGCCGGGGTCAACGCGTCGATGAACGACTGGCAGGTCGGCTCGATGTCGATCACGTGGTAACCCACGCCCAACCTTTCCGCCTGCGCGCGCGCGCCGTCCAGCGACAGCTGCGAGGTGTAGCGCGTGGGCATCATCACCGCGGTGACCCGCTCGGCGCCGAGCGCATCGACCGCCAGCGCCAGGGTCAGCGCCGAGTCGATGCCGCCGGACAGGCCCAGCAGCACGCCGACGAAACCGTTCTTGTCGATGTAGTCGCGGGTGCCGCGCACCAGGGCGGCGTAGAGCGTGGCCTCCGCCGACGCGTCGGGGGCCTCCGGCCAGCCGTCCGCCGACCAGCGGCGCGTGGCCGGGTCGAACTCGGCCCACAGCAGCGCGTCGACGAAAGCCGGCGCGCGCGCGGCGACGGTGCCGTCGCCGTCCACCAGCAGCGAGCCACCGTCGTAGACCACCTCGTCCTGGCCGCCGACCATGTTGACGTAGGCGATGGCGCAGCCGGTTTCCCGTGCGCGCGCGGCCAGCACCGCCTCGCGCTCGGCCTGCTTGCGCTCGTCCCACGGCGAGGCGTTGATCACCACGATCAGCTCGGCGCCGGCGGCCGCGGCCCGCGCCGCCGGCTCCGGCTGCCACACGTCCTCGCAGACCAGCAGGCCGACGCCGATGCCGTCGATCACGCTGGTGACCGAGTCATGACCGGGTCGGAAATAGCGCTTGTCGTCGAACACGCCGTAGTTCGGCAGCACCTGCTTGTACGCGGTGCACTCCACCCGTCCGTCGCGCAGCAGGCTGGCCGCGTTGAACACCTCGCCCTCGCTGTGCGGGTGGCCGACCAGGGCAGCGACGCCGCGGGTGGCCGCCGCCAGCGCGGCCAGCTCGCTGTCGCAGGCGGCCAGGAAGCTCGGCCGCAGCAGCAGGTCCTCCGGCGGGTAGCCGGAAAGGGTCAGTTCGGGAAACGCCACCAGCGCGGCGCCGCCGCGGCGTGCCTGCGCGATCAGCTCGCCGGCCTGTGCGGCATTGCCCGCCACCGCGCCGACCGGGAAATCGAATTGGGCCAGTGCCACGC
This sequence comes from Rhodanobacter sp., assembly GCA_024711345.1. GTDB lineage: Bacteria > Pseudomonadota > Gammaproteobacteria > Xanthomonadales > Rhodanobacteraceae > Rhodanobacter. The sequence goes on from JANJTA010000007.1 coordinate 84,128, forward strand.
GCAGCTTTGCCATGAACGTCCTGCTCCGGAAAACGACGAAGGCCGCGACGAGTCGCGGCCTTCGCATTTTACGGTACGGCGGTGCCGACTTACTTCATCAGCTTCGCCAGCGCCTTGCCCAGGTCGGCGGGCGACTTCACCGTGGTGACGCCGGCCTTCTCCAGCGCGGCGAACTTCGCCGCGGCGGTGCCCTTGCCGCCGGAGATGATCGCGCCGGCGTGGCCCATGCGCTTGCCGGCCGGCGCCGAGGCGCCGGCGATGAACGACACCACCGGCTTCTTGACGTACTCGCCGATGAACTCGGCGGCGTCTTCCTCGGCGCTGCCGCCGATCTCGCCGACCATGATGATGCCCTCGGTCTGCGGATCGTCCTGGAACAGCTTCAGGCAGTCGATGAAGTTGAGGCCGTTGATCGGGTCGCCGCCGATGCCGATCACCGTGCTCTGGCCGAGGCCTTCGTTGGTGGTCTGGAACACCGCTTCATAGGTCAGCGTGCCGGAGCGCGAGACCACGCCGACCTTGCCCTTGCTGTGGATGTGGCCCGGCATGATGCCGATCTTGCACTCGCCCGGGGTGATGATGCCGGGGCAGTTCGGCCCGATCAGGATGGTTTCCGGATGCTGCGCCAGCACGTTCTTCACGCGCAGCATGTCCAGCACCGGGATGCCTTCGGTGATCGCCACGATCACCTTGATGCCGGCGTCGATCGCTTCGAGGATCGAGTCGGCCGCAAACGGTGGCGGCACGAAGATCACCGATGCGTCGGCGCCGGTTTCCAGCACGGCCTCATCGACTGAGTTGAACACCGGCAGGCCGATGTGCTGGGAGCCGCCCTTGCCCGGGGTGACGCCGCCGACCACCTGGGTGCCGTAGTCGAGGCATTGCTGGGCGTGGAAGGTGCCCTGCTGGCCGGTGAAGCCCTGCACCAGCACCTTGGTATTTTTGTTGACGAGAACTGACATGACTTAGTAGCTCCTCACTTCGCGGCTGCCACGGCTTTCTGCGCCGCGTCGTTGAGATCGTCGGCCGGCGTGATCGCCAGGCCGGAGTTGGCCAGCAGTTCGCGGCCCAGCTCCACGTTGGTGCCCTGCAGGCGCACCACCACGGGAATCTTCAGGCCCACTTCCTTGACCGCGGCGATGATGCCCTCGGCGATCAGGTCGCAGCGCACGATGCCGCCGAAGATGTTGACCAGGATGCAGCGCACCTTGTCGGAGGACAGGATCAGCTTGAACGCCTCGGTCACGCGCTCCTTGGTGGCGCCGCCGCCCACGTCGAGGAAGTTGGCCGGCTCGCCGCCCGCCAGCTTGATCACGTCCATGGTGGCCATCGCCAGGCCGGCGCCGTTGACCATGCAGCCGATCGAGCCGTCCATGGTCACGTAGTTGAGGTTGTTCTGCACCGCGGCCGCCTCGGCGGCGTCTTCCTGGGTCAGGTCGCGCATGGCGACCAGCTCGGGGTGGCGGAAGTCGGCGTTGTCGTCGGAGTTGACCTTGCCGTCGAGCGCGGCCAGGTTGCCGTCCTCGAGGATCGCCAGCGGGTTCAGCTCGACCAGCGACAGGTCCTTCTCGTTGAACAGCTTGTACAGGCCCAGCATGATCCTGGTCAGCTGGCCGACCTGCTTGGCGGTCAGGTCCATGGCGAAACCGAGCTGGCGGCACTGGTACGGCTGCAGCCCTTCGACGAAGTCGACCACGATGGTGTGGATGTCTTCCGGAGTTTCCCGGGCGACCTGCTCGATGTCCACGCCGCCATGCTTGGAGGCGATGAAGGACACCGCCTTGGAATCGCGGTCCACCAGCACCGACAGGTACAGCTCCTTGGCGATGTTGGTGGCGTCGGTCACCAGCACCAGGTTCACCGGCAGCGCGCGGCCGGCCGACTGGTAGGTGGCCATGCGGGTGCCGAGCATACCCTTGGCGGCGGCGTGGACCTCGTCCAGGCTCTTGCAGAACTTGACGCCGCCGGCCTTGCCGCGGCCGCCTGCGTGGATCTGCGCCTTGACCATCCACTGCGAACCGCCGAGCGCCTTGGCGGCGTCGACGGCAGCGTCGGGGGAACTGGCGATCTTGCCCGGCGGCACGGCGATGCCGTACTGCGCGAACAGTTCTTTGGCCTGGTATTCGTGGAAATTCATTCGATACCTCGAGCAAACGGAGAAACGATGGCGGCCGCACGCGTGCGCATCAGCGTGGGTCAGGAGGGTCGGACGGCGGATGGACGCGCTGCCGATGCAGTGCGCCTGCCGGACTGGACCGGCAAACCGCGCAATACGGCCGCCTATTTTCGCGGAAGCGGACGCCGTTGGAAAGGGCCGCCGGCCCGGCCTCGCCCGTGCGGGCTGGTTTCCTGCGTTTTTGTCGCGCTCACAGCGCCGACCGGCGCGTCTATACTCGCCCCACCGCGGAAATGCGCTGCTCCATCCGGTACATCACTCCAGTACAGGCCGCACGATGTCCAGCACAGCCCCCCTGACCGCCCAGCGCGCGGGCGCCGCGACGATCCGCCATGAGCTGACCTTCCTCAACGCGTTCCGGCTGGTGCAGGCGCTGGTCTACGCCGCACTGGCCTTCAGCCCGCCGGGGCTGGGCTGGCCCGCGCTGGCCAGCCCCGACTTCGCCCGCGGCGTGACCATGCTGTACCTGGTCTTTGCACTGGTCATGCTGCTGTTCAACCGGCGCAGCATGCCGTACGCCCGCACGATGGTGGCGGTGACCCTGGCGGTGGACATCGTCGCCGCGGTGCTGGCGATCGTCGCCATGCACGATGCGCGCATCGGCATCGCGATGATGCTGGCGGTGAACCTCAGCGCCGGCGCGCTGATCCTGCCGCTGCGGCTGTCCAGCTTCTTCGCCGCGCTGGCCACGCTGGGCATGCTCGGGCATACCTTCTTCGGCACCTCGGCCAGCCCCGGCGACCGCGACCTGCTCGAGGCCGCGCTGTTCGGCCTGGCCTACTTCGCCACCACCACGCTGTGCCACGTGCTGGGCCGGCAGCTGCGCGCCACCGAGGCGCTGGCCGAGCAGCGCAGCACCGACCTGGCCAACCTGGCCCAGGTCAACGAGCTGATCATTCGCCGCATGAAGACCGGCGTGCTGCTGGTGGACGACGCCAACCGCATCCACCAGATCAACGAGTCGGCCTGGATGCTGCTGGGCAACCCCGGCGCCGATCAGCGCGACCTCGGCCAGCTGGCGCCGGAGCTGTCGCGCCGGCTGTACCACTGGATGACCTCGGGCAAACTGGACGAGACCGCCACCCAGCTCGCCGACGGCGTGCCGGAAGTGGTGCCCCGCTTCACCCGGCTGGCGCCGAACGACGACTCGCACGTGCTGATCTTCCTCGACGACACCTCGCTGCTGTCGCGCCGCGCCGAGGAACTCACGCTGACCTCGCTGGGCCGGCTGTCCGCCTCGATCGCGCACGAGATCAGGAACCCGCTGGCGGCGATCCGCTACTCGGCGCAGCTGCTGGCCGAATCGACCAGCATGGACAGCACCGACCAGCGCATGGTCGAGATCATCAACAACCACTGCATCCGGCTCAACGAGATCATCGAGAACATCCTGCAGCTGTCGCGGCGCGAGCGCTCGCGCCCGGAGACGCTGGACCTGGGCCACTGGGCGCATGCCTTCGTCGAGGAGTACTGCCAGGGCAACGACCTCGGTGCCGACACCCTGCGCGCGATCGCCAACGGCAGCACCCCGGTGGCGGCGGTGGCCGATCCGCAGCAGCTTCAGCAGGTGGTGTGGAACCTGGTGCAGAACGCGCTGCGCTACGGCCGTCTTCCCGGCGAACCGGCGCGGGTGATGGTGGTGGCCCGGCAGGGCGAGCACGGCGTGCCGATCCTGGAAGTGATCGACCGCGGCCCCGGCATCGCGCCGAAGGTGGCCGCGCAGATCTTCGAGCCGTTCTACACCACCCACGAGTACGGCACCGGCCTGGGCCTGTACCTGGCCCGGCAGATGAGCGACGCCAACCAGGCCGCGCTGGAATACGTGCGCGTGGCCGGCGGCGGCAGCTGCTTCCGGCTGGTGCTGACGCCGCCGGCGCGCAGCCCGGCCGACGCCGCCGAAACCGCGCAGGCCGATACCGCGCGCTGAAGCTCAGAGCCTGTTCAAAATCTCCAGGTGCCCCGCGCCGGGAGCTGTTTGCGCGCAGGCCAAGGAAGAAAGAGGGAGTGGACGTCCGTCCACGACCGAGTGATGACGCCGGCATGCGAGCAAACAGACCCGGCCCTGCGGGTTGTCATCAAGTGGCCGCCATGCGGCAGCACGCGGCTTGGCCTGACAGCCAGTCAGGCACTGCGCCACGCACTACCACCTGGCGGCCACTTGATGACAACGCGGGGTACTTGGAGATCTTGAACAGGCTCTCAGGTGGCGCGCACGATCAGGCTGACCGGCAGGCTTTCCGGCTTGGCCGGCTCGCCTTCGATCAGTGCCAGCACCTTGCGCGCCAGCAGCATGCCGCCCTCCTGCCAGTCCTGCCGCACCGAACTCAGCGGCGGCAGGAAACTGGCGGCGAGCGGCATGTCATCGTAGCCCACCACCGAGACGTCGGCCGGCACCGAGCGCCCCAGGTCCAGCGTGGCGCGGATCGCGCCCATCGCCAGCAGGTCGTTGCAGGCGAAGATCGCATCGAAGCCGACCTTGCGCTGGTGCAGCGAGCGCACCGCGTCCATGCCCGAATCCACGGTGAACTCGTCGCGCCGCATCAGCAGCGGCTTGATCCCGCGCACCGCCAGCGCGTCGATGAAGCCGTTCAGGCGCTCGAAGATTTCCGGATGGCTGGGATTGCCGATGAATACCGGCCGGCGCCGGCCCAGCGCGATGAAGTGCCGCGCCACCACCGCGCCGCCGAGGCGGTTGTCGCTGCCCACCACCACATGCGTGTCGCTGGCCGACGGCGCGCCCCACACCACCATCGGCAGGTTCAGCTTGTCGAAGCGGCGCACCGCGTCCTGATGCGCGCCCTGGCCCAGCAGGATCAGCCCGTCGGCGGCCTGCACCGCCGCCGCGCTGGCGCCCTGGCGGGTGGTCAGCAGCACGCTGTAGCCGGCCGCGGTCAGTTCCTGCGAGATGCCGCCCAGCAGCACCAGCGGGTACGGATCGAACATGGTGCGGTCGGTGGAGGGCTTCATCTCCACGATCACCGCCACGGTATGGCTGCGGCGCAGGCGCAGGTTGCGCGCGCTGATGTTGAGCTTGTAGTCGTGCTCGCGCGCCAGCGCCTGGATCCGCTCGCGCGTCTGCGCATTGACCAGCGGGCTGTTGCCCAGCGCCCGCGAGACGGTGATCTTGGATACCCCGGCCAGCTGCGCCAGGTCGGCCATGGTGAGGCCGCCCGACGCGTGCCGGCGCGCGCCCTTCTTGCTCAACTGCCCGGTTCCCTGTTGGTCTGGCCGATCCCGGCCCGGTGCCGCCACGCCGCCGCCCGGCGATGGCGCGGGCCGGCGCCCGCAGTGTGTCGACATTCGCCGTGCCGATGCAAGCTCGCGCCGGGCCGGCGTTGGCCGCGCGGTGGCGCATGGGGCGAGCGCGAGACCCCGGCCGCCGCCTCCCGCCACAGCATGGTCATGGCGATCTCCGCAGCAATTGTTATCGGTATCTTGATACCGATAACAATTGCTGGCAATCTCGCCGCCAGCCGCAGCCTCGCGGGCCGCCCGGCCCGGTGTGCCGGACGGAGAATTGGGGACTCATGGTGGACAGCAACGCAGCCGTGCTGCTCGATGCCGAGCTGCCGTCCGTCGGCGCCGCGGTCGCGGTCGACCCCTGGCTGCTGGTGCGCCACGGCACCGACCCGGCCGGCTTTGCGCAGGACGAGAGCCTGTTCGCGCTGGCCAACGGCACCCTCGGCGTGCGCGGCAACCTGGAGGAAAGCGACAGCCCCAGCCAGGCCACCCTGCTGTCCGCCGTGTGGGAACGCAGCCCGATCGACTACCACGAACGGTTCCCCGGCTTCGCCGCGCATACCGATACGCGCATCCCGGTCGCCGACGCCGCGCGCATCCACCTGCGTCTCGGCGACACGCCGGTACGGCTGGACCAGGGCACCTGGCTGCAGTTCGAACGCGCGCTCGACCTGCGCCAGGGCTGCTATCGGCGCCGGCTGCGCTGGCGCTCGCCGGAAGGCGCCACGCTGGAGATCGAAGCCGAGCGCATCGTGAGCCTGGAGGATGCCGGCCTGCTGGCGATCCACTACCGCGTGCGCTCGCTCGACTACGCCGGGCCGATCACGCTGGAGTCGTCCATCAGCACCGCGCGCGAGGCCGCCGAACAGGGTTTCGACCCGCGCATCGGCAGCCGCATCGACGGCGGTCTGGGCACCTGCGATGCCCACGCCGGAGAGGACCTCGCCTGGGTCGGCCAGCAGACCACCCACAGCGGCATCCGGCTGGTCTGCGCGCAGCGGCATCGACCCGCCGGCGAGCTGCGCTTCCGCCACGCCAACCTGGCGCCGCACGGCGTCACCCAGGTCTACGAGGGCGTGCTGGCGCCCGGCCACGCGGTCAGCCTGGAAAAATACGTCGCCTACGCCTTCAGCTCGCCGTTGGCCGCGGATCCGGCAAACGACCTGCTTGCCCGCGCCCGCGCTTCGCTGGATGCCGCCCACGCCCTCGGCTACCCGGCGTTGCTGGCGCGCCAGGCCCAGGCGCTGTCCACGCTGTGGGCGCAGGCCGACCTGGCCATCGACGGCGACCCGGCGACCGAGCAGGCGCTGCGCTTCAACCTGTTCCACGTGTTCCAGTCGAGCAGCCGCGACAGCCACGGCACCACTGCCGCCAAGGGCCTCACCGGGGAAGGCTACGAGGGCCATTATTTCTGGGACGCCGAGGTGTTCATGCTGCCGGTGCTGGCTACCCTGACGCCGGAGCTGGCGCGCGCGATGCTGCTGTACCGCTACCGCACGCTGGACCACGCGCGTCGCCATGCGCGCGAGCTCGACCACCCGCGCGGCGCGCTGTACGCCTGGCGCACGATCAGCGGCGACGAGTGCTCTTCCTACTTCCCCAGCGGCTCGGCGCAGTACCACATCAACGCGGCGGTGGCCTGGGCGATCCGTCTCTACGTCGACGCCAGCGGCGACGAGGCATTCCTGCTCGCGCACGGCGCCGAAATGCTGTTCGAGACCGCGCGCATCTGGCTGCAGATCGGGCACTTCAGCGCGCGCCACGGCGGCGCCTTCTGCATCCACGAGGTGACCGGGCCGGACGAGTATTCCGCGCTGGTCGACAACAACCACTACACCAACCGCATGGCGCAGCGGCACCTGCAGGACGCCGCCGACGTCGCCGACTGGATGGCGCTGAGCCACCCGGCCGAACATGCCGCGCTCGCCGCGCGCCTCAACCTGCACGCGGACGAGGCGAGCCAGTGGCGCCGCGCCGCTCGCGCGATGCATCTGCCGGAGGACGCCGCGCTCGGCATCTTCCCTCAGGACGACGGCTTCCTCGCCAAGCCACGCCTGCCGCCGCAGCTCGCCGCCACGCCCGAGCGGCAGCCGCTGCTGCTGCAGCTGCATCCGCTCACCCTCTACCGCCACCAGGTCTGCAAGCAGGCCGATACGCTGCTGGCCCTGATGCTGGCGGGCGAGCAGGTCGAGGTGGCCGCCAAGCGCCGCAACTTCGACTACTACGAAAGCGTCACCGTGCACGACTCCACCCTGTCCGCCTCCACCTTCGCGGTGCTCGCGGCCGAAGTGGGCCATGCCGACAAGGCGCACCGTTATTTCCTCGACACCCTGCGCGTCGACCTGGACGACCTGCACGGCAACGCGGCGCACGGCCTGCACATGGCGGCGATGGCCGGCAGCTGGCTGGCGCTGACCTGGGGCTACGGCGGGCTGCGCGTGCACGACGGCCTGCCCGCGCTGGCGCCGCGGCTGCCGGCGGCATGGAAAAGCTACCGCTTCGGCCTGCACTGGCGCGGCGCGCACCTGCGCGTGGAGGTCGGCGGCGACGGCGCGCGCTACACCCTCACCCAGGGCGGCCCGCTCACCTTCCTGCACGACGGCCTGCCGCAGCGCCTGCACCCCGGCCAGCCGCTGCGGCTGGCCTGCGCGGGCATCATCGCGCCGCCGTCGCCGCCGAAGGCGGTGGTGTTCGACCTCGACGGCGTGCTGGCCGACACCGCCGTGCTGCACCGCGCGGCATGGCAGCGGCTGGCCGACGAGATCGGCGTGCCGCTGGACGAGATCACCGCCGGACGCATGAAGGGTGTGGACCGCCGCGGCTCGCTGGAGATCCTGCTGGAGCGCGCGCCGCGTTCCTACGACGAGGCGGAGAAGGAAGCGCTGGCCGCCCGCAAGAACGCCCACTACGTCGAACTGATCGGCCGGCTCGGTCCGCAGGACCTGCTGCCTGGCGCGCGCGCCGCGGTGGAGTCCGTGCGCCGCGCCGGCTTGAAGACCGCGCTGGCCTCGGCCAGCCGCAACGCGCCGCAACTGCTCGACCGGCTGGGCATCGCCACGCTGTTCGACTGCGTGGTCGACGCCGGCCGCATCGCCCGCTCCAAGCCCGACCCGGAAATCTTCCTGGCGGCGGCGCACGGGTTGGGCCTGGCCGCGGGGGAATGCCTCGGCGTGGAAGACGCCGCGGCGGGCATCACCGCCCTGCACGCGGCGGGCATGACGGCGGTCGGCATCGGCCGCGCGCAGGAGCTGGACCAGGCGGATGTGCTGCTGCCGGACATTGCCGCGTTCGACATCAGCCGCTTCATCGCATGAGCGGCCCTTCCGCGCAGCCGGCACGCTGCGTTGCGCGGTCAAAAACAATCCAATTCAACTGGTGGGGAGTAACGGAAATGAAGACCAAGCAGCTGTCCAGACTGAGCCTTCCGGTGGCCATCGCCGCCATCCTGTTCTGCGGCGCGGCCATGGCCCAGGACGCCACGCCGGCGCAGGCCAGCCAGGCGCCGGCGAAGAAGAGCGCGGCCCAGCAGAAGGCCGAGGCCGCCAAGGCCAAGACCCTCGAGCAGGTGGTGGTGACCGGCAACACCGCCACCGGCGGCCTGCGCAAGATCGACACCAGCTACTCGGTCACCACCGCGTCGGCCGAGCAGATCAAGATGGCCAACCCGAAGAGCACGGCGGACCTGTTGAAGATCTCGCCCGGCATGTGGCCGGAATCCACCGGCGGCCAGACCGGCGCCAACATCGAGATCGCCGGCTTCCCGGGCGGCGGCGACGCGCCCTACTTCTCCACCCAGCTGATGGGCTCGCCGCTGTACGGCATGCCCACGCTGTCGTTCTTCGAGACCACCTCGATCTTCCGCCTCGACGACACCGTCGACCGCGTGGAAATCCTGCAGGGCGGCCCGTCGGTGGTGTTCGGCGACGGCCAGATCGGCGCCACCGCGAACTTCATGCTGAAGACCGGCACCGACGTGCCCAGCGGCAGCGTGGGCGTCACCTACGGCAACGAGAACCTGCGCCGCGTGGACGGCTTCTTCGGCTTCCCGCTCGGCAACAGCTGGTACGCCAGCGTGGGCGGCTTCTGGCGCACCTCCGACGGCGTGCGCGACCCGCAGTTCGCCGCGGACAAGGGCGGCCAGCTCACCGCCACGCTGAGCCACGACAGCGACAACGGCACCATGACCTTCTACGCGCGCCAGCTCAACGACCGCAACCAGTTCATCACGCCGGTGCCGCTGATCCAGCACGGCACCGATCAGTTCAGCGCCTACCCCGGCTTCGACCCGCTGACCGACACCTACTACAGCAAGGCGATCCAGCACGTGCACCTGCCCGGTTATCCCGGCGGCGGCACCGACGCCAACCTCGCCAACGGCCGCGGCACCAAGTTCAGCTTCTTCGGCGGCAACTTCGACTACGACCTGGGCAACGGCTGGAACATCTCGGACAAGTTCCTGCTCGACGGCGGCGACGTCGACACCAACGCGCTGTTCTCGGGCAACAACCCCGGCAGCATGAACGACATGCTCTACACCAACAACGCGAGCATGGGCGCCTTCAACCTGCCCGCCGGCTCGGCCACCGCCAGCTACGTCAACGGCGGCGGCGCGGTGGACCCGAACCAGAGCGTGATCCACCAGGGCTGGTGGTACATCCACAAGCGGCTGAAGAACATCAGCAACGACTTCCGCCTGAGCAAGGAGTTGTTCGAGGGCAACACGCTCACCGGCGGCCTGTACCTGACCCACTACACCATGAACGACAAGTGGGCGCTGGGCAACCAGATGCTGATGACCAACACGCCGAACGCGCAGCCGATCCAGGTCAGCTACGTCGACAACGGCCAGACCAAGTACCTCACCGACGGCCAGGGCTTCCTCGACTACGGCGGCTACAACATCGCCCAGCACGGCAGCGCCACCAACAAGGCGTTCTACCTGTCCGACGTGTGGCGCATCGGCAAGTGGCTGATCGACATGTCCGGCCGCATCGAGAACGAGAACGCCACCAACAACGTGTGCAACCTCACCAACGTCGACCTCGACGGCAATCCGAACACGCTGTACGACCACAGCGTGCCGGTGTGCAACGGCACCTACGCACGCACCCGCTACGACAAGACCCACCCGTCGTGGACCGTCGGCGTGAACTACGAGCTGGCCGACAACATGAGCGTCTACGTACGCGCCAACAAGGGCGCGCACTTCGGCGACTTCGACAACGCGCTGCGCGGCAACACCACCGGCAACACGCCGCCGCTGCAGAAGGTGCAGAACTTCGAGGGCGGCTTCAAGTACCAGTCCGACCTGCTCTACGCCGACATCAGCGTGTACCACCGCCAGTTCAACGGCCTGACCTACCAGCCCACCAACGGCCAGGGCGTGCCGGTCGGCGCGCAGGCGCTGTACGGTTCCGACTCCAAGGGCGTGAACCTCGCCGGCGCGATCACGCCGTTCGAGAACTTCAAGCTGCAGGTGGTCGCCAACTACCTCGACGGCCACTACTCGCACAACAACTCCTGCTTCCTGTTCACCGACCTGGTCAGCGGCACCAGCCAGTGCATCGGCATCAACGGCAAGCAGCTGCAGCGCCAGCCGAAGGTGCGCTACATGCTCACGCCGAGCTACCGGCTGCCGTTCTCGTGGGGCGACGTGACCGCCTTCGTCACCTACACGCACGTCGGCGCGCACACCCAGGACCAGTCCGGCCTGCAGCAGCTGGGCAGCTACAACACCTGGGACTTCGGCATCGTCGCCAACGTGCAGCAGAGCTGGCAGATCCGCCTGCAGGGCACCAACATGACCAACGAACTGGGCCTGACCGAGAGCAACTCGCGTATCTTCGGCTCCGCCGCCGGCACCGACGGGGTGATCCTCGCCCGTCCGCTGGAGGGCCGCGAGGTCAACGTGACGGTGAAGTACCTGTTCTGAACCTGGGTTGTTGCAGGGCACGCGGTCCGGGCCGAAACCTAGAGCGGTCCGGACCGCGTTTTTCCGCCGTACCGCCGGGGGTGACATGAACCGAATCCGCATGATCGTCGCGCTGGTGCTGATCTACATGATCTTCGCGGTGCTGCTCAACAGCGTCGGCACGGTGATCCTGCAGTCGATCGCCACCTTCGGCATCGACAAGCCCGCGGCCAGCGCGCTGGAGCGCTACAAGGACCTCACCATCGCGGCCACCTCGTTCCTGGTCGCCTCGTTCCTGCCGATGTTCGGCTACCGGCGCTCGATGATGCTGGCGCTGGCGATCGTCGGCGGCGCCTGCCTGCTGATGCCGCTCTACCCCAGTTTCCTGACCACGCGGCTGCTGTTCGCCTGCGTGGGCGTCGGCTTTGCGATGGCCAAGGTCTGCGTGTATTCCTCGATCGGCCTGCTGACCGCCGACCGCGTCGCCCACTCGCGGCTGACCAACACCATCGAAGGCCTGTTCATGCTCGGCGTGCTCGGCGGCAACTGGCTGTTCAGCGCGTTCGTCGACCCGGCGCACCCGGGCAACCCGGTGTGGTTCAACGTGTACTGGCTGCTGGCCGGCGCCTGCGCGCTGACGATCGTGCTGCTGGCCAGCAGCCGGCTGGACGAGAGCGCCGCGCACGCGCACGGACACAACAACTCGTTCGCCGACTCGCTGCTGGAAATGCTGCGGCTGTTCGTGCGGCCGCTGGTGTACGTGTTCCTCGCCTCCGCCTTCCTGTACGTGCTGATCGAGCAGAGCTTCGGCACCTGGTTGCCCACCTTCAACAACGAGATCCTGAAGCTGCCGAACACGATGAGCATCCAGTTCGCCAGCATCCTCGCCGGCATGACCGCGCTGGGCCGCATCGGCGCCGGCGTGGTGCTCAAGCGCGTGCGCTGGCACGTGCTGCTCAACGCCTGCGTGGTGGCGATGGCCGTACTGGTGCTGGTGGTGCTGCCGCTGGCGCGCGGCGTGGCGGCACGGCCCGACGTGGGCTGGTTCAATGCGCCGCTGGCGGCGTACCTGATCCCGCTGCTCGGCCTGCTGATGGCGCCGATCTACCCGGTGATCAACTCGGTGGCGCTGAGCTCGCTGCCCAAACCGATGCACGCGGCGATGACCGGGCTGATCGTGGTGTTCTCCGCGCTCGGCGGCACGCTGGGCTCGTACATCACGGCCCGCGTGTTCGCCAGCTTCGACGGCATCCACGCGTTCTATTTCTCGCTGCTGCCGATGAGCCTGATCCTGGCCACGCTGTTCCTGTTCAAGCGCGAAACCGACCGCGCCGGCGCGGAGGCGCCGGTGCCGATCCGGGTGGCCGCGGACTAGCCCGCCGCAGCGGCCATGGCATCGCGCAGCGCACTCCTCGCCGGCCTGTTGCTGATCGCCGCCGCGCCGGCGGTCGCCGCGACCGACCCCAGCTTCCTGCTGACCGCCACCGCGAAGGATTTCGCCAGCTACTTTCCCGCCCAGCTCGGCAACGGCTACCAGTCGACGCTGAGCTCGCCGCGCGGCACCGAGGGCAACCTGGCCTACCTGGTCGCGTTCATGGACTACGCGCAGGACGACATTTCGCGCCCCGCCGCGGTGCCCGGCTGGAGCGAGATCGACTACAGCACCGGCGACTCGCCGGCCGGCCACTTCTGGCTCAACCAGGCTGCGCTGGACCCGGCCGTGTTCCAGGACTACCGGCAGCAACTGGACATGCGCGAGGGCACGCTCATCACGCGCTACCGCTACCTCGACCATGGCCGCGCCACGCGCATCGAGGTGACCAGCCTGGTCAGCCAGGCCGCGCCCCATCTCGCCGCGACCCGGCTGTCGATCACGCCGGAGTTCGACGGCGAGGTGCAGCTGTCGTTCGCGCTGAACCTGTGGGCACCGCACCAGCCGCGCTTTCCGCTGGCGCGGCTGAGCGGCGACGAGATGCTCGAGGCGGTGGCCGCGCACAACCTGAAGCTGGAACCGGTCGCGCCGGCCACGCCCGACCGCGCGGCGCTCTGGTACCACGGCGACACCCGCGTCACCGCCGCCGACGGCGACACGGCCGAGCGCACGCTGTGGCTGGACGGCCACGCCGAGCAGGGCCTGCCGATGGCCGAGGCGGCCGCGATCGAGCTGCCCGCGGGCCTGCAGCCCACCGACCTGCGGCTGCACCGCAGCCGCTACCGGCTGGCGCTGAACCTCCGCGCGAAAGTGCGCAAGGGCCAGACCTATACCTTCGCCAAGTTCGTCGCGCTGTCGCGCGCGGGCTGGGGCGGCGACGCCAAGGCAGACCGCGCGCTGGCCATGGCCGCACGCACGGCCGGCTTCGAGCGTCTGCTGGACGCGCACCGCCGCGCCTGGGACGAACTCTGGCAGGCGGACATCCGCATCGACGGCGACCCGCAGGCGCAGCGCGTGGTGCACTCCGACCTCTACTACCTGCTGTCCAACGTCGCCCCCGACACGGCCTGGCCGACCGGCGCCTGCGGCATGACGCCCGGCTACGCCGGCCACGTGTTCTGGGACAGCGATACCTGGGTCTTTCCCGCGCTGCTGCTGTTGCATCCGCAGCGGGCCAAGTCGCTGGTGATGTTCCGCTCCCGCACCCTGCCCGCGGCCGAGGCCCGGGCGCAGGCGCGCGGCCTGCGCGGGGCGATGTTCCCGTGGGAGGCCGACCCGCAAAACGGCAGCGAACAGACGCCGCACATGGCCTACGTGCTCGGCGAGCGCGAGATCCACGTCAACGCCGACGTCGCCATCGCGCAATGGCAGTACTACCTGGCCAGCGGCGACCACCAGTGGCTGGCCGAACACGGCTGGCCGGTGATCCGCGCCGTGGCGGATTTCTGGGCCAGCCGCGCGACCTGGGTGGCCGACAAGCACCGCCACGAGATCCACCACGTCACCTCCGTGCTGGAGGCCTACAACGACGTGCCGAACGACACCTTCACCAACGCCTCGGCACGCAAGGCGCTGCACATCGCCACCGCCGCCGCGGCCGTCGTCGGCGCCAGGCCGGACCCGCACTGGTCGGAAGTCGCCACGCAGCTGTACATCCCGTTCTCCGCGAAGGATCGGCACCATCTGGATTTCGACGAGAGCGTGCCGCACGACCTCGACGCCTGGGGCGACACCGCGCTGCCGGCGCTCGCCTACCCCTCGCTGGACCTGCCGATGAGCGCGCAGGTGCGCCGCAACGATTTCGACTACGCGATGACGCTGAGCGGACGCTCGCGGCAGGAACCGAACAGCATGGGGCTGTCGCCGGTGTCGATCGCCGCCGCCGCGCTGGGCGACGCGCAGACCGCCGGCGCGTGGTTCCAGCGCAACCTCACCACCCGCGTGCTGCAGCCGCCGTTCAACGTGCGCACCGAAACCGCCAGCAACAACACCGGCTATTTCCTGACCGCTTCGGGCGGCTTGCTGCAGAACATCGTCTACGGCTTCAGCGGCCTGCGCCTGGAGCGGGACGGGCTGGTCGAGGCCTATGCGCCCGTGCTGCCGCCGTCGTGGAAGTCGTTCACGCTGAAGCACGTGAACCTGCGCGGCCGTCGCTACGACATCACCGTGCGCCGCGCCGCCGACGGCAGGCCGGAGCTGGTCCGCCACGCGCTCTGAACCGCCGCCGTCGGGCGGCACGCCCTGGCCGGCGTACGGTCGGGCATTCGGCCTGGCCGCCGATGCCCGCATCGCGCGCGTGGCGCGCGGCGATACCGCGACGGTTTCGACCTTCGCCCAGGCCGCGCCGATCTTTGCCCCGCGGCCCGCAGCCGGTTATTCTCTGGAGCATCGTTTGCCACGCGCCATGCCATGAATCCCCAGACCGTCTTGGTCATCGACGATGAACGCGATATCCGCGAACTGCTGACCATCACGCTGGGACGGATGGACCTGCAAGTCGACGCCGTCGGCACCGTCGCCGAGGCGCGCCGCGCACTGGCCGAACGCAACTACGACCTGTGCTTCACCGACATGCGGCTGCCCGACGGCACCGGCCACGAGATCATCGAACTGATCGCGGCGGAACACCCCGACATGCCGGTGGCGATGATCACCGCCTACGGCAACGTGGACGCCGCGGTGAATGCGCTGAAGGCTGGCGCCTTCGATTTCGTCTCCAAGCCGGTCGACATCCAGATGCTGCGCGGACTGGTGCGCACCGCGCTGCGCCTGGCCGAGGAACGGCGCAGCGGCGCCGCCGCCGCGAAGACCGGCGACTCCAGCCGCCTGATCGGCGACTCCAGCGCCATGCAGCAAGTGCGCGCCACCATCGCCAAACTGGCGCGCAACCAGGCGCCGGTGTACATCGCCGGCGAATCCGGCGTGGGCAAGGAACTGGTAGCGCGACTGATCCACGAGCAGGGCCCGCGCGCCAGCGGCCCGTTCGTGCCGGTCAACTGCGGCGCGATCCCGTCCGAGCTGATGGAAAGCGAGTTCTTCGGCCACCGCAAGGGCAGCTTCACGGGCGCCAGCACCGACAAGGAAGGCCTGTTCCAGGCCGCCCAGGGCGGCACGCTGTTCCTCGACGAGGTGGCCGAGTTGCCGCTGCACATGCAGGTGAAGCTGCTGCGCGCGATCCAGGAAAAGGCGGTGCGCCCGATCGGCGGCCGCGACGAGATTCCGGTCGATGTGCGCATCCTCTCGGCCACCCACAAGAACCTCGGCCAGCTGGTCGAGCAGGGCCAGTTCCGCCAGGACCTGTTCTACCGCATCAACGTGATCGAGCTGCGCGTGCCGCCGTTGCGCGAGCGCCGCGGCGACGTGCCGCAGCTGTCCGCATTCATCCTCAAGGCGCTGGCCGGCAAGAGCGGCGAAAGCGTGGGCCAGTTGTCGCCTTCGGCGCGCGACGCGCTGGAGGCGTACGACTTCCCCGGCAACGTGCGCGAGCTGGAGAACATCCTCGAACGCGCGATGGCGATGTGCGACGGCAGCACCATCGAGGCCCCCGACCTGATGCTGCCGCAGCGCACCGCGCGATCTCCCCAGGAAGCGGCGGCACCGGGCCAGCAGCCGCAGCCACCGGCCGCCGCCAGCGCCGACGGCGGCCTCGACGACTACATCAGCAACCTCGAGCGCACCGCGATCGTGAAGGCGCTGGAGGAGTCCCGCTACAACAAGACCGCCGCCGCCCGCAAACTCGGCATCACCTTCCGCGCGCTGCGCTACAAGCTGAAGAAGCTGGGCATCGACTGAGCCCGACAGGCAGCGCCCATCGGGCCTTGATCCACGCTGCTTTCCGCTTGGCGCCAAGCAGCCACGACAGCGATACAACCGCGCCGTCAGCGCCTGGCTGCAGCGGCAATGGCATCGGCGGTGTAATACGCCAACAAGGTCGCCCCCTGTGCGCCCATGCGGCTGGCCGGACTAACCGCCGCTGCCGGCCTCGCGCAGCGCCTTGCGCAAGGTGCGCAACAGCGACCGGGTGGTCACCGGCTTGTCCACCACGTAGAGATGCTCCAGCGGCGGCAACTCATGCAGGTCCGGGGTCGCGCCGGGGCGCGCCAGCAGGATCACCGCGTTGTCGTAGCCCTGTTCGATCAGCGCCGCCAGCGTGCGCGCGCCGGTGAACAGGTTCATGTCCGCGTCCAGCACCACCAGATCGGGCAAGCCGGCGGCCTCGATCCACTGCAGCGCCGCGGTGCCGCTCTGGCTGGCGTGGGCCTGGTAGCCCCAGGCGTCCAGCGTGTCGGCCAGCAGCGACAGCTGGCCGGCTTCCTCCACCACCACCAGCACGCACTCGGCGGCGCCTTCCAGATTGTCCTGGCCGTCTGCCTGACTGCTGTCGGCGATGGCTTTCTCCAGCGGAAAGTACAGGTCGAAGCGGGTGCCGCGGCCCGGCTCGCTGTCCACCCGCATCACGCCGCCATGGCTGCCGATGATGCGCTTGCACGACAGCAGGCCGAGCCCGGTGCCGTTTTCCTTGGTGGTGAAGAACGGCTCGAATATCTGATCGAGCACGGCCTGGTCCATGCCGGGGCCATCGTCGATCACGCTGATGCACAGGTAACGGCCCGGCCGCGGCTGTTCGCCCGGCAGGAAGAATTCCCCCGGCAACGCCGTCTGCGCGGCTTCGACGCGCAGGTGGCCGCCGTCCGACATCGCCTGGATCGCATTCAGGCACAGGTTCAGCAGGCACTGCTGCAGTTCGGTGTGGTTGCCGTCGAACGACAGTTCCGGGTCGTCGATGGCCAGCTCCATCGTCACGGTATGCGGCACGCTGCCCTGCATCAGCAGGTCGAACGCGCTGAACAGCGCGCCCAGCCGCACCTGTTCCGCACGACGCGCGCCGCTGGCGAACGACAGCATCGAGTGCACCATGTCCAGGCCGCGCTTGCCGCAATCGCGCACCAGCTTGCCCAGCCGCGCCAGGCGCGGGTCATCCTGGTAATCCTGCAGGCTGTCGCCGGCCAGCAGCAGCGGCTGCAACAGGTTGCGCAGGTCGTGGCTGAGACCGCCGGCGAGCATCGCCAGGCTCTCGAAACGCTGCGCGCGGATCAGTTCCGCCTCGGAGCGGCGGCTGGCCCGGCGCGCCTCGGCTTCGCTCAGCGCGCGCCGTACCGCGCTGGCCAGCCGGGCCGGGTTCTGCTTCAGGATGTAGTCGGTGGCGCCGTTGCGCAGCGCCTCGATCGCCGCCTCCTCGCCGAGCGTGGCGGAGACGAAGATGAACGGCAGGTCCTCGTCGCGCTGGCGCAGCAGCTCGAGCGCATGCTGGCCGGAAAAGCCCGGCATGCTGAGATCCGACAGCACGATGTGCGGCCTGAATTCGTCGAGCGCGGCAATGAAGCTCGGCTCGTCGTCGACCAGGCGTACCTCGTAGGCGATATGGTCGGCGTCGAGCTCGGCCAGCACCAGCTCGGCATCGAGCCGGCTGTCTTCGACCTGCAGCACCCGGATGGTCGGCATCTCCCGGGGCTTTCCGCTTGGCATGGGGTTCATGGCTGCGCTGTCCGTTTCGGAAACCCGCAGGCCGAGGGAGCCGCGCGGGTGTTCGCGTTCCATCCGTCTAGTCCGGGCTGGGCGCCTGGTTGAGCACCGCCCAGAACTGGCCCATCGTACGCACCGCATCGAAGAACTGGTCGACGTCGACCGGCTTGATCACATAGGCATTGGCGCCGAGGTCCCAGCTGCGCGCCAGGTCGCTCTCCTCGCGCGAGGAAGACAGGACCACCACCGGGATCCGTCGCAGCCGCTCGTCCCCGCGCATCGCGGTCAGCACGTCCAGCCCGTTCATGCGCGGCATCTTGATGTCCAGCAGCACCACCGCCGGGTCGCCCGGCTCGCGCGCAGCCCAGGCGCCGCGACAATGGAGATAGTCCATGCACTCCACGCCGTCCTCCACGTGCACCACCGGATTGACCAGGTGCGCCTCGACCAGCGCGTCCATCGCCATCTCGGCATCGGCCATGCTGTCCTCGACCAGCAGGATGGTACGCAGGTCTTTCGCGTTCATGCTTTGCTCTCGGTGCGTGTGCCGGACGCGTCGGTGGCCGGCAGCGAGAAATGGAAATGAGCGCCCCGACCCGGTTCGGCCTCGGCCCACACGCGGCCGCCGTGGCGCGCCACGATCCGCCGCACGTTGGCCAGCCCGATGCCGTTGCCCGGAAACTCCGAGGCCTTGTGCAGGCGCTGGAACACGCCGAACAGCTTGTCCGCATACTGCATGTCGAACCCCGCGCCGTTGTCGCTCACCGTGAATTCGTAGTCGCCGTTGCGGCCCTGACGCATGCTTACCTCGATGCGCGCCACTTCGCAGCGGCCGGTGTACTTCACCGCATTGGCGAGCAGGTTCTGCCACACCGTGCGCAGCATGTTCTCATCGCCGATCACCATCGGCAACGGCGCGACGTTCCATACGATGCGCCGCCCCGACACGCTCGATTCGGCCAATGCGCGGGCCTCGTCGACCAGCGACTGCATGTCCACCGCCTGCAGCCGCAGCGCGCCGCGGCCGAGCCGCGAGAACACCAGCAGGTCGTCGATCAGCACGGCCATGCGCTGGGCCGAGCCGGCGATCACCTCGATGTAGTGCGCGGCCTTCTCGTCCAGCCGCTCGTCGAGGTGCTGCTCCAGCTTGCGCGCGAAGCCGGCAATGTGGCGCAACGGCGCGCGCAGGTCGTGCGATACCGAATAGCTGAACGCCTCCAGTTCGCGGTTGACGTCGGAGATCTGCGTCACCTTGCCTTCCAGCTGCCGGTTGAGCTCGTTCACCTGCTGCTCGGCCAGCGCGCGCGTGGTGACGTCGCTGACCGTCAGCAGCAGCGCCGGGGCGCCGCCGTCCTGCTGCTGCAGCCGGCGCGCGTTGATCAGCACGTGGCGGTCGATGCCGTCGACGGTGCGCTGGATCACTTCGAAATCCCACAGTTCGCGGTCGCGCAGCAGCACGTCGTTCAGGCGCTGCAGCAGCACGCCGTCGCTCCACGCGCCCTGGCCGATCTGCACCAGCGGCAGCGAACGCTGCCGCGGATCCATGCCGTACAGTTCGCTGAAGGCGTTGTTCACCAGCAGGCTGTTGAGGTTCTCGTCGAACAGCGCGATCGGCTCGCGCACCGCCTGGAAGATCAGCTGCGAACGCAGCACCGCGCGTCCCTCGCGGGTCTCCGCCAGCTGGCGCCGGCCGATCTGCCGCTCGGAGGCGATCACGATGATGGTCAGCAGCAGCAGCTGCGCCAGCGCGGTGATGGAGAGCACGATGCGCCCGTTGAGGGACTGCCGCGCGGCCGCTTGCTGGCGCTGCTGCAGCAGGCCGTCCTCGATCTGCACGATGCCGGCGATCTGCGGGTCCATGCCGAACAGGTCGTCGGCATCGCGCAGCGATTGGCGGGCACCGACGGGGTTGCCCTGCCGCAGGCGCTCCAGCGCCTGGTTCATCAGGATGAGCCGGCCGTTGACGCTGGCGGCCAGCGAGCCCATCAGGGTCTGCTGGTCGGGGTTGTCGCGGGTCATCCCGCGCAACTGGCGCAGCAGCGGCGACACTTCGTTGCCGACCCGCTCGGCGCGCGCGCGGGTGGCCGCGTTCGCGTCGCCGGCCAGCAACCGGTAGCTGGCCGCCTCGCTGTCATGCACCACGTAGGCGATGCGGTAGGCCAGCGCCTTCACCTCGGTCGAGCGCGCCACCCATTCGCTGGCCCGCTCCGTGTCGCGCGCGCCCTGCAGCGTGACGACGTACGGCAGGCCGACGATGATCAGCATCGCCAGCAACAGGCCGGCGGTGCGCCAGCGCATGATGCCCCGGGTTGTCATGTCGCTCGCCGCATCGGCACGCCCATGAGGAAGGCTTCGCCCCGCATTCTGGCATGTTTCATCCATGCCGCCGTGGCCATGCGCGCGCTCACCGCCCGTAGCCGCTCATCGCCGCCGGGCGGGCGGCCGCAGTGCCGCCCCAGCTCCGGTCCGGCTGCGCCTGCATGGTGAAATGCAGCTCGCCGCCGGCCACGATCTCGCCATGGCGCAGGTAGCTGCGCTCAAGCGGCTTGCCGTTCAGCGTCACCGCGCCGACGTAGGGGTGGGCGTCGTCCAGCGGCGCGGCGCTGACGGTGAAGCTGCGCCCGTGACCGAGCCGGATCGTGGCGCGCGCCACGAACGGCCGGCCGATCGCGTACTCGTCGCTGGCTGGCGTCACCGGGTAGAAACCCAGCGCGGTGAACACGTACCAGGCCGACATCTGGCCGAGGTCGTCGTTGCCGCT
Organism: Rhodanobacter sp.; assembly: GCA_024711345.1. GTDB lineage: Bacteria > Pseudomonadota > Gammaproteobacteria > Xanthomonadales > Rhodanobacteraceae > Rhodanobacter. The sequence goes on from JANJTA010000007.1 coordinate 105,171, forward strand.
GAGACCGTCCGGTCGTGCCGCGTACTGGCTGTCCATGATCTGCTTGAGCCGCGCCTGCGTCTTCCACGGCGCGCCGGCGTAGTCGTACAGGTAGGCGATGTGGTGGCTGGGTTCGTTGCCGTGGGCGTACCAGCCGATCAGGCCGGTGATGTCCTCGACGTGCTTGAAGTGCGAAGGATCGACCTTCGCCTCGAACAGCGCGTCGAGCCTGGCCACGAATTTCGCGTCGCCGCCCATCGCCTCGATCAGCCCGGCCACGTCCTGCGGCACGTACCACGAGTACTGCCAGGCGTTGCCTTCGGTGTAGTCGCTGCCGTAGCCGGCGGCCTCCGGGTCGAACGGTTCGCGGAACTTGCCGTCGCTCAGGCGTGCGCGCATGAAGCCGGTCTGCGGATCCCAGGCGTTCTTCCAGTTGCCGGCGCGCTTCTCGAAGGTGGCGGCGACGTCGGTCTTGCCCATCGCCTTCGCCATCTGCGCCAGCGACCAGTCGTCGTAGGCGTACTCCAGCGTCTTCGAGGCGCCCTCCGGCTCCTTGTCGATCGGCACGTAGCCGAGCTTCATGTAGTCGGCGAGGTCGCCGTACGGCGCGTAAGTCGCGCTGGCCACCATCGCCGCCAGTGCCTTGTCCACATCGAAGCCCCGCACGCCCTTGATGTAGGCGTCGGCGATCACCGGCACCGCGTGGTAGCCGATCATGCACCAGGTCTCCAGCCCCTGGTACGCCCACACCGGCAGGATGCCGAACGGGCTGGCCTCGCGCGCGGCGATCAGCGAGCGGATGAAATCCGTGCTGCGCTCGGGATGCAGCAAGACCATCAGCGGCTGCTGCGCGCGGTAGACGTCCCACAGCGACCAGGTGGAGTAGAAGTCGAAGCCTTCGGCCCAGTGCACCGCGTGGTCCGGCCCGCGATAGTCGCCGTTGGCGTCCATGCTCAGCGTGGGCGACAGCATGGCGTGGTACAGCGCGGTGTAGAACTGCGTCTTCGCGGTCTTCGGCGCGTCCACCTCGACCACCGCCAGCGCCTGGTCCCAGGCCGCCTTCGCCTCGGCGCGGCGGGCGTCGAAATCCCAGCCCGCGCCGTCGTGGTCCAGGTTGGCGACGGCATTGGCTTCGCTCACCGGCGAGATCGCCACCTTCACCTCCAGCGGCTGCTTCAGCGCCCCGAAGTCGAACACGCCGAGCAGCGCGCGGCCGGCCTGCGCGTCGCGGTCCTGCGGCCGGTGGCCCGGCCCCTGGAAGCCCTTGTAGCTGATGTCGGCCTCGCGGTTGTACAGCTCGCGCGAAGTCATCGGCTGGTTGAAGCGCATGGCGAAGCACAGCTCGCGGCCCGGCGCCCAGCCGCGGGTGGTGCGGCAGCCGGTGATGGTGCCGTCCGCGTGCACACGCAGGCTGGCCCACAGCACCTTGCCGGCGTAGTCGTAGATGCTCGGGCGCAGGTCCAGCAGCAGGTGCGCGGGTTTGCCGGCGGGGAAGGTGTAGCGGTGCCAGCCGACGCGGCGCCCGGCGGTGAGCTCGGCGCGCACGCCGTAATCAGCCAGGGTCACCGCGTAGTAGCCGGCCTGCGCCACTTCGCTGGCGTGCGAGAAACGCGAGCGGTAGCCGCTGCCCGGCTTGTCCGCGTCGCCCGGCTCGAGCTTCACCTCGCCGGCGATCGGCATCACCAGCACGTCGCCCAGGTCCGAATGGCCGGAGCCGGAGAAGTGCGTGTGCGAGAAGCCCAGGATGCTGCGGTCGCCGTACTGGTAGCCGGCAGCCCACTTGTAGGCTTGCTTGAAGTCCGGCATCGCGGTGTCCGGCGAGAGCTGGATCATGCCGAACGGCACGGTGGCACCAGGGAAGGTGTGACCGTCGCCACCGGTGCCGATGCGCGGATCGACGTCGGCCGCGTGCCCGCTCGAGGCCAGCGCCGGCGCCGCGGCCAGGAGCCCCAGCAGGGCGAGCAGCATCGTGGTGGTACGCGACATGGACGACCTCGGCCGGCGGTGGACGGAAGCCTGAAGGTAACACCGCGGGCGGCATGTTGCGGCGCGCGATCGGCGCGGCGGTGAAAACGGTTACATTGGCGCGCGGCGCCCGTCGATCGGTGCGCCCACCTTCCGCCCCTGCGAACCGGAATCCACCATGGCCCTAGCCACCGTCCCGCCCTCCCCGCCTGCATCCGCGCCGGACCGCGCCGGTCACGAGCCCTACACCAGCCATCCGACGGCGATGGGCGTGCTCACCACGATCTTCTTCATGTGGGGCTTCCTCACCTGCCTCAACGACATCCTGATCCCGCACCTGAAGTCGATCTTCCAGCTCAGCTACGCGCAGGTGATGCTGGTGCAGTTCACCTTCTTCGGCGCGTACTTCCTGATGGCGATGCCGGCCGGCCGGCTGGTCGCCGCGCTGGGCTACAAGAAAGGCATCGTGGCCGGGCTGGCGATCGCCGGCGTCGGCGCGCTGGGTTTCTGGCCGGCCGCGGGGCTGCACCTGTACCCGGCTTTCCTCGGCGCGCTGTTCGTGCTGGCCACCGGCATCACCGTGCTGCAGGTGGCGGCCAACCCCTACGTGGCCCTGCTCGGTCCGGAGAAGACCAGCTCCAGCCGGCTGACCCTGGCGCAGGCGCTGAACTCGTTCGGCACCTTCCTGGCGCCGTGGTTCGGCGGGTTGCTGATCCTCTCCAACGTGGTGAAGAGCCCGGACGAACTGGCCGCGCTGGAGCCGGCGCAGCGCCTGCTCTACGACACCCAGCAGGCGCAGGCGGTGCAGGGGCCGTACATCGGCCTGGCGGTGGTGCTGTTCCTGCTGGCCGCGTTCGTGTGGCTGTTCCGCCTGCCGGCGCTGAGCGAGGCCACCGACAAGGACGACCACGCGCGCCACGGCTTCGCCGAGGTGCTGCGCCACCCGCACGTGCTGTTCGGCGTGCTCGGCATCTTCTTCTACGTCGGCGCCGAGGTGTCGATCGGCAGCTTCATGGTCAACTACCTGTCGATGCCCGAGATCGGCCACCTCAGCGAGCAGCAGGCCGCCGGCTACGTCTCGTGGTACTGGGGCGGCGCGATGGTCGGCCGCTTCGTCGGCTCGGCGCTGATGGCGAAGTTCTCGCCGCGCAAGCTGCTGGCCGCGTTCGCCGCGATCAACGCCCTGCTGGTGCTGACCACCATGTCCAGCAGCGGCGCGCTGGCGATGTACAGCATCATCGCGATCGGCCTGTTCAACTCGATCATGTTCCCCACCATCTTCGCGCTCGGCATCGAGCGGCTGGGGCCGATGACCAGCAAGGCCTCCAGCCTGCTGATCATGGCCATCGTGGGCGGCGCGATCGTGCCATTCGTGCAGGGCGTGTTCGCCGACCACATCGGCCTGCAGCACGCGTTCTTCCTGCCGCTGCTGTGCTACCTGTACATCGTGTTCTACGGCCTGCGTGGCTCGCGCATCCGCGACCTGCCGGCGCCGGACGCCAGCGCAACGCGTTGACATGCCGACACGCTCCATCCTGTGCTTCGGCGAGGCACTGATCGACCTGCACGCCGACGGCCTCGACCCGCGCGGCTTCGCCGCCAGCTTCGTGCCGTTCGCCGGCGGCGCACCGGCGAACGTGGCGGTGGCCGCGGCGCGGCTGGGCGGCGCTGCGCGCTTCGCCGGCATGCTGTCGACGGACCGCTTCGGCGACTTCCTGCTCGACAGCCTGCAACAGGCCGGCGTCGGCACCGCCGACGTGGCGCGCACCGAGGCGGCGAATACCGCATTGGCCTTCGTCACCCTGGACGCCCGCGGCGAGCGCAGCTTCGCCTTCTACCGCGAGCGCAGCGCCGACCTGCTGTTCCGCCCGGAGCACTTTCGCGCGGACGCCTTCCGTGACGTCGCCGTGTTCCACGTCTGCTCCAACAGCATGACCGACCCGACGCTGGCCGCGGTCACCCGCGAAGGCATGCAGCGCGCGCACGGTGCCGGCGCGCTGGTCAGCTTCGACCTCAACCTGCGCCCGGCGCTGTGGCCGGCCGATGTCGACCCGCATCCGCAGCTGTGGCCGGCATTGCACCTGGCCGACGTGGTGAAGCTCAGCGCCGAGGAATTCGCCTGGCTGGCGATCGACGGCGAGCAGGCCACGCTGGACCGGCTGTGGCAAGGCCGCACCCGACTGGTGCTGGTGACCGATGGCGCGCAGCCGCTGCGCTGGTTCCATCCCGACGCCGAAGGCGAGCTGCCCGGCTACGCGGTCGAGGTGGTCGACGCCACCGCCGCCGGCGACGCCTTCATGGGCGGCCTGCTGTGCTGCCTGGCCGAGCTGGCATCCGGCCCGGAGCGGCTCGACCGCCTGGTGGCCGCGCTGCCGCGGCTGCACGCGATGCTGCGCTTCGCCGCCGCCTGCGGCGCGCTCACCGTCACCCGCCGGGGCTCGTTCGCCGCCATGCCGCGCGGCGCCGAAGTGCTGGCCTTCATGGAACAACAGGCATGAACGGTACCCCCGACTTCCGCGCCGCCGAGTTCCTGCGCGGGCACATCGCGCAGACCATGGCGTTCTACCACCCGCGCGCGATCGACCCGCAAGGCGGCTTCTTCCACTACTTCCGCGACGACGGCACGGTCTACGAGCGCAGCCACCGGCACCTGGTCAGCAGCACCCGCTTCGTCTTCAACTACGCGATGGCGGCGTTCGAATTCGGCGAGGACGCGGCACTGCGCGACGAGTACCTCGACGCCGCGCGCCACGGCCTGCGCTACCTGCGCCAGGTGCATCGCGACCCGCACGGCGGCGGCTACGCCTGGACGATCCGCGACGGCCAGCCGGAGGACCGCACCAACCATGCCTACGGCGCCGCCTTCGTGCTGCTCGCCTACGCCAGCGCGCGCAAGGCCGGCGTCACCGAGGCCGCCGCGTGGATGGACGAGACCTGGCAGCTGCTGGAGCAGCATTACTGGGACGCCGACGCCGGCCTGTACCGCGACGAGGCGGACGCACACTGGCACTTCAGCGGTTACCGCGGCCAGAACGCCAACATGCACATGTGCGAGGCGATGCTGGCCGCGTACCAGGCCAGCGGCGAGGCGCGCTACCTCGATCGCGCGCTGCTGCTGGCCGACCACATGACGCGCCGCCAGGCAGCGCTGGCCGGCGGGCTGGTGTGGGAACACTACGACGCGCAGTGGCGCATCGACTGGGACTACCACAAGGACGACCCCAAGCACCTGTTCCGCCCCTGGGGCTTCCAGCCCGGCCACCAGACCGAATGGGCCAAGCTGCTGCTGACCATGGAACCGCTGCTGCGCGCGCGCGGCGACGACGCGGACTGGCTGCTGCCCACCGCGCGGCAGCTGTTCGACACCGCGCTGGCGCGCGCCTGGGATAACGAGTACGGCGGCATCTGCTACGGCTTCGCGCCGGACGGCCGCGTCTGCGACGACGACAAGTACTTCTGGGTGCAGGCCGAATCGCTGGCCGCCGCCGCGCGGCTGCATGCGCGCACCGGCGCCGCCGTCTATGACGACTGGTACGGGAAGCTGTGGGCCTACGCGTGGCAGCATTTCGTCGACCACCGCCACGGCGCCTGGTACCGCCTGCTCAGCCGCGACAACCGCAAGCTCAGCGACGAGAAAAGCCCGGCCGGCAAGACCGACTACCACACCATGGGCGCCTGCCACGACGTGCTGGCGCTGCTGCGCGCCGGTGGCCGCCCGTGATCCGTTTCCTCTGCCCAAGGCACCGCATGAACAAGCCCGCCGTTTTCCTCGCCGCCAGCGCCGCCCTGCTGTTGGCCACCACCGCCATGGCTGCCGCGCCGGCCGCGGCGAAGTTCGACCCGCTGCAGACCTTCGCGCCATACAGCTATCCGCAGCCGGCCACGGCCTATCGCTCCGCCAGCGGCAAGCCCGGTCCGCTGTTCTGGCAGAACCGCGCCGACTACACCATCCAGGCCACGCTCGACCCGGCCACCCGGCAGCTGCGCGGCAGCGAGGTGATCAGCTACACCAACCACAGCCCCGACGCGCTCGACGTGCTGTGGCTGCAGCTGGACCAGAACCGCTACCGCCGCGACGCCCGCGGCGCGTTCACCAGCAAGTTCCCCACCGAGTTCACCGACGGCTACCGCATCGCCACGGTCGAGCTGGAGGACGCGCACGGCAAGCGCCAGCCGGTGCCGTGGCTGGTTTCCGACACGCGCATGCAGGTGCAGCTGCCGACGCCGCTGCAGGGCAACGGCGGCAACCTGCGCCTGCACGTGGCCTGGAGCTACACCGTGCCGGGCGAGTTCGGCGGCCGCACCGACGTCAACCCGAGCCAGAACGGCGAGATCTTCGAGGTCGCGCAGTGGTACCCGCGCATGGCCGTGTACGACGACCTGCGCGGCTGGGACACCGCGCCCTACCTCAACAGCGAGTTCTATCTCGAGTACGGCGATTTCGACTACGCCATCACCGTGCCGAGCGAGATGATCGTGGCCGGCTCCGGCGAACTGGTGAACCCGGAGGACGTGCTGACCCCCACCGAGCGCGAGCGGCTGGAGCAGGCGCGCCGTAGCGACGCCACCGTGATGATCCGCACGCCGGAGGAAGTCACCCAGCCGTCCAGCCGTCCGAAACAGGGCGGCACGCTGACCTGGCACTTCCGCATGCAGGACACCCGCGACGTGGCGTTCGGCGCCTCGAAGGCGTTCGTGTGGGACGCCGCGCGGATCAACCTGCCACAGGGCAAGACCGCGCTGGCGATGTCGGTCTACCCCGTCGAAAGCGGCGGCAAGGACGCCTGGGGCCGCGCCACCGAGTACCTCAAGGCCGCCACCGAATACTTCTCGCGGCAGTGGTACCCGTACCCGTGGCCGGTGGCGATCAACGAAGCCGGCACCGCCGGCGGCATGGAGTACCCCGGCATCACCTTCGACCACAAGCTGGCCAAGGGCAGCAAGCTGCACATGGTGATCGCGCACGAGATCGGGCACAGCTGGTTCCCGATGATCGTGGGCAGCAACGAGCGCCGCGACGCGTGGATGGACGAGGGCTTCAACACCTTCATCGACGTCTACGAGGACAACGCCTTCAACAATGGCGAGTACGCGCCCAAGCGCGACAGCGAGTACGCGCCCGGCGGCGGCAACCCCGCCGACGAGATCGCGAAAGTCATCGCCGACCCGGCCGCGCCCGCCCTGCTCAACGGCGCCGACATGGTGGCGGAGAAGTACCGCCACCCGATCAGCTACTTCAAGGGCGCGTTCGGGCTGGTGCTGCTGCGCGAGCAGATCGTCGGGCCGGAGCGCTTCGACCCCGCGCTGCGCCGCTACATCGCCACCTGGGCGTTCAAGCACCCCAGCCCGTCGGACTTCTTCCGCTTCATGGAAAGCGAGACCGGCGAGGACCTGGGCTGGTTCTGGCGCGGCTGGTACGAGCACAACTGGCAGTTCGACATGGCCGTGCGCAAGGTCGCGCCGATCGACGGCCACTGGTCGCACGGCGCCGAAGTCACCCTCGCCAACCTCGACCAGCTGGTGCTGCCCACCACGCTGCGGCTGACCTACGCCGACGGCAGCACGCGCGACCTGCGCGTGCCGGTCGAGACCTGGCAGCAACACCGCGAGTACGTGGTGCGCGTGGCCGGCACGCAGAAGGTGGTGTCGGCCACGCTGGACCCGCTGCATGCGCTGCCGGAAGCGGACCGCTCGAACGACACGCTGAAGGTGAAGTAGCCGCGGACCATCGCAACCGACAGCCGCCTGCCGCCTGTCGCCAAACTTCGGAAGGCGTCGCGCCAACCTGCGCGTCCGGATCCCGATCGCTACGCCATGGCTCGCTCGATTCGGGCAAGGACTGCATTCCGATCAGCCAGCCATTCGATACCGTCGACGTGCACTACCTGCCAGCCGCGCCGACGCAACAAGGAAGCTCGCTGGGTCCGGCGATACGCACCATCGTCGGCGTCGCCCTCATCACAAAGAACCGCCACGCGATACGCCCGCCCGGCGGCTTCACCTTCAACTGCCACATCCACCTTGAAGCGCGAGGCGCCCACATGCGCGCTGGCCTGGATACCTTTCTCGACCAACACCTCGACGAGTTGGCCGGCAAGTGGTACGAAGCCAGGCAAGACCTCTTGCACGCTGCTGGCGGAAGGGCCAGCTGCGGCACGCACCACGTCCAGCACTCGCGAGGCAAGCGAGCGATTGCCACCGGACATATGGTGGACATATTCCAGATACGCCTTGAACAGGCGAGGACCGTCATTCTTCGCACGCGCCACACTCAATTGAGCGGGGTCGAACGAGGCAACCACGATGGCTTCCTGCCGTGCGCGCGAGACGGCCACGTTCAGGCGGCGCTCGCCACCGCGCTGGCCCAGCGGGCCGAACCGCGCCGGCACGTAACGCTGCACACCGCGCGTCTTGTGAACGCGCTCTACCGGTGCATGGCCCAGCGAGAAAACAATCACGTCGCGTTCGTCGCCTTGCACGCTTTCGATGTTCTTGACGAAGGGGCGGTCGTCGAGACGCTCTAGCGCTTCGGCAGCTCCGTACAGGTGGGCAAAATCCACTTGCGATGAACGTCGCCGGTCAATGGCATCAAGTATGGCCAGCCGCTGCGACAGGTTGAAAGTCACAATGCCGATCGTCGGTGGATGCGACCGGGCCAGCAGTTCCCCGACGAGATCCACCACGCGCTCCGCTTCAACTTCATTGCGTCCACCCTCGTATTTTGCATCGGCTACAGCAATCCAACGCAGGCTGGCCGGTACCGGTGGTCGGGACGAAGCGGGACAGGTGAGTAGCGTGCCTTCGTACATCGCGTGGTTGGAGAACGCAATCAGATCCTCGTCTTGGCAGCGATAATGCCAGTCGAGCCTGCGCGCAGGCATGCGCAAACGGGCAAGTGTCAGCAGCGATTCCGAGCTGAGAAAATCGGCGGGCTCCGCTTCTTCCTCGGTATCCGTTTCGCCCTCGTCGCGCGCGGCCTTGAAAAAGGCGGTGGGCGGCATCTGCCGGTCGTCACCCGCGATGACCACTCGCCGCGCACGCAGCAGCGCGGGGAAGCCATTGGCAACGGTACACTGCGACGCCTCGTCAAAAATCACCACATCGAACACTTGCTGGCGCGGAAACAACACGACCAGCGTTTCCGGCGACAGTAGCCACACCGGCAACGCGTCGAACAAGCCTTGCCCGGCATAGCTGTGCACGAAACTGCGTAGCGGCATCAAGCCGCGCTGCTTGGCCACTTCATGCTGCAGTTTGTCGCGGGTGGCCTGCGCGGGCGTGCGCCGCGCATACTTTTCAGCTGCGGGCATGGCAAGCAGGGGTACCGCGTCAGCGCCATTGAGCACGCGGTGACGAGATGCCAGTGCCTGAGCTTCCAGTGCTTCATTCAGCTGACGAGTGGCACTGTCGTCCACCTCACCGCTGCGCAGGGCACCCGGTAACGCGTCGTGCCCCGCCTGTACACGACCCATTGCCCACGCCTTCAGCAGAATGGACGACCATGCGCCAGAAGGCGCGTCGGCACACGCGGCAACCGCGAGGGGACCACATGCATCCACGGTCAAAGCTTCGGCGAGGTGTCGATCGAGTTCAGCGGCACGGTCAGCATGCTGCGCGAAGATGCGATACCGGACATCAAGTTCCGTAGCGGTGGTGCTCGGAGTCAGGTCATGAAAAATCTCGGCAGCAGCGCGATTGGCCGCGACATGTTTGCGCCACGCCTGCGCAGCGGCCAGACGGTCGAATACCGTTTGCCGCCACGCCTTTGCATCGCCGTTGATCCACGCATCCAGCGCTGTCAACGCATTCCGGACGCGAGCCAGACAATGTAGTGGTTCGGCAATGCCGGCTACGCGCTGCAAGGACCGAGCAACCTGTCCGGCGTCGCCGACGAGCACCCGCTCAAGTCCGGTCCGGACAGCGATCTGGTCGAAACTTGCCCACAACCGCGCCAGTCGCAGCCGCCGATGCAGGTCACGCAATAAGGCGTCGTCGATCGGTCGGCCCAAGGCATCCGGCCAGACATCCGCCAGCTGTCGCTTGATGGTGCCGCGCGCCTTCCACCAGCCTGGCGACAGGTAACGCAAGAACGAGGTGCCTTGGACCAAAAGCGCCTGTACGCACTGCTCGAACGCCGGCGTGGTATCGACACGTACCGGTGCGGGATGGGCCTGCCACGCTTCCGACGCGCTCATCCAGTCCGCCCGCAAGGCAAGCAAAGGCGTACAGCGATCGTCAGGACGTTCCAGCAGAGCTGCCGCCAGGGCATCAACATCCTTGATGGAGGTGATCGCCTTGTGCGCTATCAACAGTTCCTCCATGTGCGACTCGCTGGCAGCAGGCGCGACACCTTGGCGCGCTGCTGCCGCTTCGACAGCAGCAGCGGCGCGCACTGCCTGCATGAGCGATTCGGCGAGGCTTGCGCGTGCTTCGCGCGTACTCCCGGCCAGCGAGCGTCGCTGGTGTGTCGCTGAAGGGCGCCACGGACTGCCCGGCACCATCAAGTCAGCCCAGGGCCGGCAAACCTGCGCCAGCTTCGCCAGTTTGAGCGCGCTACCGAGCGAAAGACCTGCCAGTGGCGGCATGGCCTGGGGCACGGCAGCAGCAATGCCTGCGGCATAGGTGGCCAGCTTGCCCAGCGGCGGTTCACCCGCAGTCGAACGGCGCATATGCGCGATGCGCGGGCGCAGCCTTCCAGCGAACTGCGCGACGTCCTCCGCGGTAGACGCAAGCGCGGCATGGCCGCCGGTTCTGGACTCCAGGCGGTCGCGAATCTTGCGGAACAGCGTCTTGCGGTCATCGGCCACGTCGTGCACCACGCCCACGAGAGCATCGAACCCGACCCCCGCCAGGCGCTGGGCAACCACGTCCAGCGCCGCACGCTTCTCGGATACCACCGCCACGCGCTCGCCGCGCGCGAGCGCATCCGCCACCAGGTTCACGATCACCTGGCTCTTGCCCGTACCTGGCGGACCATCGACGACCATGGCGCGCGTAATGCCTGCCATGCGCACCACATCCACCTGCGAAGGGTCGGCAGCGATCACCACAGTCGGCGACTGGGCGGTTGACTCGGGTGCACCCAACTCAGACGCATGGCCCGTACTCAGGGATGCCGGCAAAAGTGCATTGGCGCAACCCAGCAGCGCATGCACGTCCGCGCCAGGCAATTCCAATTCGGCGAGCAACTGCTCATAGTCGTGCAGCAGTTCGGAGCGTGACTGCGGAAACAGGCCAACGACGGCACAGGCTTCGAGTTCAAGTCGACAGCCCTTCCAGGCAACCATGTCGTCATCGAGCGGGTCGAGCGTATGCAGTGCAGCATCGATCTCGAAAATGTCCATGCCGATCTGGCGCAGATGATTCGTCAGTGCCGCTATGCCCTGACTGGCATCGGCCGCAAGTGCGTCGAGCTTGATTGCCTGATCGTCTGCAAAAGGCCGGTTCGCCTTGAGATGGATGAGCCGAAACAGTGCCTGGTTGGCGATCGGTGGCTCATCTGCCATATGCACCAACGCCATGCCGCCGATGCCGTCCGGCTCCAGCTCCACTGGATGCAACAGTAGAGGTGCACGCACCACATAGCCGTTCACCACACCGCGCACGAAACCGACGCCGAGATGCAGGTCGCGTGCGCCGGTCTCCTCACGCCGCGCCAAGTGCTCGCGCCGCAGCTCGACAAGCTGGCGTAGAAGGCTGGCGGCCTCCTTCGACTCGCCAGCCTGTTCCGCCTGCACCAGCACCACGCGACGAGCGTCCTGCGCCAGCGTCAGGCAGCGATCGGCATGCCCGACCGAGATACGCGACAGGGCGGCGAGGTCGAACGCGCGACCGACGCGTACTTCACGGAGCCGCACCGATGGACTGCGCCCGTCACCGCTGATGAGCTCGTCACGCAGGCGCTGGATGGCGCGCAGCAACGCATCCCGCTGCAAAGGCGGCGGCGGCGTCACGGTTGCCGTTGCGTGCCTGGGCGACAACGCAATGATTCCATCCAGGTCGACCGTGGCGAAATCGGCCGACGTGGAAAGGTCAGCACGTTCCAGCGCCGCCGCAAGCCGCGCGAGCACAGCACCCTCACGGCGTGTTTCGCCCACCAGGCGCAGCAGCTGGCGCAAGGTAGTCTGCGACCCACCACGTCGCCAGATGGCGGCGAGATAAACATCCAGCGCCTGCGCAGCATCACGCGCACGCACCGGCAGCGGCTTGGCGGCGCTCTCCTCACGACGTTCCACCGTGATCCGACGAAGCACCGTGCGCGTCAACGTACCGAACAGCTCCTCACCGCCAAGCAAGCGACCTATTTCCATGACACGCGCGAACTCGCGTTCGTCCGCCACGCCGTCGGCCGTGAGCACGTGGATCAACAGGTTGAAAAGTGGGCGCAGGAACGATGAACCCCAAACCTTGGCCAGCGGCGCCAGCTCCTCGACGCGTTGTGCCGCTTGTGCCGGATCGAGCAGGCGGCGCCAGTCGGGCACCAACGAGGCAAAGGTGCGCTCCAGCACCTCAGCCTCTTCATCGCTGAGGTTGTCATCGGCCATCGACACCAGCACGGCAGCTGCCAGCGCCAGTTCATGCAGCTCTGCGGGCGGCGGCTCCAGGTACTGGAACGCGCCGTCGAGCCCGGGCTGGTGCAATACGCGCTCTATCAGGGCATCCACCTCGTCGAGCGTGCGCGTACCGGGGCCGCAACCGGTCAACTCGCGATACAGCGCGGTTTCGCTGAACAACCACGCGGCCCAGGCGCGCACGCCGTGTTCGGGGTGAGTGACGCCCTGTGCACTGTCACCATCCATGAGGCATGCCTCCACCAGCTCGCGACACTGGGCGAGATAGCCGGCCGTATCGCCGCCGAGATCTTCCGCGGGCAAGCCGGTGGTCGCCACCATTTCCAGGCGCAACAGCGCATCGAGATCCCGCGTTGCGAGCAGGGCGTAGCGGTCGGCAGTCAGCTCACGCGCCATCGAAAGAGTGGAGGCAACCAGCGCAAGCTCTGCCGGCGCATCTTCCGCCAGCGCCAGTGACGTAGCCAGCGCACTCACCTGCGCATGCGGTGAATCCGGTCCGTGCGCGATGAAATGGCCAAACTCGTGACCGATCACCGCACGCAAGGCACCGTCGTCGAGCAGGGACAAAAGCCGCCCCTGGATCTCCATCAGGATCGGCTCGCGCAAGAGGTGCATCGCCGCGTTCTCACGGCCAGCAGACTGGTAGATCTCGACAGGCAAGGTCAGCCCGAACGCGTCCCGGACCTCGATTGCTGCCGCGATGGCTTTGGGTGCCATTGCTTCGGTGAGTCGCACGGCCCTCCCCAGCAACTGACGGCGCACCGCGTCGGGCTCGGGTAACGCGTATTGCGCTGCCGTCAGGGCCACTCCTGCATCCAGCGCGAGGCGCTCGAGCAGCGCATGCTCGACGCGCACCCGTACACGCGCCTCTTCGGCAATCCGTCCTGGCTCCATGGCTACCCCCTGCCGCCCCTGTTCTCGCTTATCAAGCAGCGCATGGGCAGACAAGTCAAGCTGACGACCGCCGACTCCGCGCCAATAGATTCTTCTTGTGCACCGGACGAACGGATCCGCAGCAGCAGCACCCAAGACATTCGCCGCCGAGCTCGCAACACGCGAGCAGTACTACGCTGCCGGTGAAGTAGAGCCTCAAACTGCGAGCCTCGCTTCTTCCTCTGCCTGCAGGGGAGAGCCTGGGAGGGGCGATCCTCGCCAGCGGAGGAAGCTGCATCGAGCTTCGACCACGGCTGTCGCGGCCTGCCGATGCCCTCCATCCCGGGAGTCGAACCGGATTCACGCATAGAGCGCGGCACGCCCTAGAAAACCAGCCGCATCCCCAGCATCCAGGTGCGGCCCGGGCCCGGTTCGAAATAGCGTCCGTTGCTGTCGTTGACGATCACCGAACCGATGTAGCGGCGGTCACCGAGGTTGTCCACGCGGGCAGTCAGCTGCAGGCGGGTGTGCGCGGCCAGGGCCACGGTATAGCCGGCTTCCACGCCGACCAGGCCATAGCCGGCGGCGTGTTCGCTGGCGGCATCGTTGACGGTCACCGCGCCCACGCCGGTCAGGTCCAGGCTTTCGTGCCAGCCCAGCTCGCCGCCGTGGCGGATGCGCAGCGAGCCGTAGTTCTCCGGCACGCCCGGCATGCGGGTACCGGCGGCCACCGGCAGGCTGACCGCCGCGCAGGGCGTGGCGCGGCAGGCGAGGAAGCCGCTGCGGAAGCGCGCCTGCAGATGGGTGAAGCCGGCGCCGAGCTGCCAGTCCCCGCCAAGTTCGCCGCTCAGCGAGAATTCGACACCCTGGCGCCGCGTGCGGCCCACGTTCTGGTAGGTGGAGCGGCCGTTCTCGCTGGTCCTGACCGCCAGCTCGTCGCGCGTATCGGCACGGAACGCCGCCGCGTCGAACGCCAGCGCACGGCTGAGCTGCCACTTCGCGCCGAGCTCCAGGTTGCGGCTGCGCGCCGGGCGCAGGTCGAAGGCGAGGCCCGGCCGGCCGTCGCTGCGATAGCCCAGTTCGTTGAAGCTTGGCGTTTCGAAACCCTTGCCGTAGCTGGCGTAGAGCCGCAGGTTGTCGCCTGGCCGGAATACCAGCCCGGCCATCGGCGTGGTGGCGGCGTAGTCCACGCCGCCGCTGTCGTCCGGATTGGTCGCCGTGACGTAGCGGTCGCGCGTACGGAAGCGCACCTCGTCATGCCGCACGCCCAGCAGCAGCGACCAGTGCTCGGCGAAATGCCAGTACCACTGCGCATACGGGTCGATGCTGTCGACGTTGTCGTTCTCGTCGCGGCGCAGGGCGCCGCGGACGCCCAGCGTGTCACCGACGAAGTTGTTGTAGCCGCGACGATGCTGCCGCTGGCCGTCGGCGCTGACGCCCAGGACGAGTTCATAGCCGCGACCGGCCAGGCGGCCGGCATGCGTCCAGCGTGCATCGAGGCCGCCGTAGTCGGTATCCAGCGCCACCACGCCGCCCGGCGACAGCGGGTTCTGCTCCACGCGCGCCGGAATCGACTGGTACTGCAGGATGCGGCGCTGGCCGGCATAAGCCATCGCGCGCAGCGTGTCGTTGCCGCCGAACGACTGCTCGTAGACGGCGCCCAGCTGGTTCTGCTCGATGCGTTTGCGGGTGTCGTACTGCAGCGCGGGCGCGGCGACCTGCCGTGGATCGGCATCGACCTGCGCCCGGGTGAGTCCGAGCGGATCCTGCGCGGTCGGCTGGTGCAGGCGGTTCGCCACCAGGGTGAGCCGCTTGCCATCGCCCAGGGCCACGCCGAACCGGGCGTTGTCCGATTCGCGGCGCACCCGGCTGTGCGGCCGGTAGCCGCCGGCAACGAAGAGCGAGCCGGCGAGGTTGTAGTCGACCGGCCCCAGCATGCCGCGCGTGTCGATGCTGGCGCGGAAGCCGTCGTGGCTGCCGGCATGCAGGCCCAGCGTGGTCAGCGGCGTCGGCGTGCCCTCGGCGCTCCACAGCTGCACCACGCCGCCGGCGGCGTTGCCGTAGAGCACCGAGAACGGGCCACGCAGTATCTCGATGCGGTCGGCCGCATCGAAGTTGAAGTGCGACACCTGGCCCTGCCCGTCCGGCAGGGTGGCCGGGATGCCGTCGACATACAGCCGGATGCTGCGCACGCCGAAGGTCGCGCGCGAGCCGAAGCCGCGGATCGAGAGCTGCACGTCCTGCGCGTAGTTCTGCCGGTCGCGCGCCAGGATGCCCGGCACGCCGACCAGCGACTCGGAGAGGTTCACGCCCGGCTGGCCCACGACGGCGGGCTGGACCCGCACCACGCTGAGCGCGGCGGGAAGATCGGACGGGGCAATGTCCAGGCGCATTGCGCTGACCTGCACCGCGGGCAAGGTGGTGGCTTTCGCGCGCCCGGCCGCAACCATCTCCCGCGCGGCGGCCGGTGGCGGGGCAAGTCCGAGACAAGACAGCACCGCGACGATGGCCAGGGCGTGACGGTCGGAAAATCGCCAGTACATGCTGGCCAGTGTGTCATGAAGCACGACGACCCGTGCGCGCCGCGCACGCATCACGCATGCATCACGCCCCCGCTCACAACATAGCGGTTGGCAGGCACGGTCCGGTGCAACTGCCCGCGCCTGTTCGCAGCGGGAAGAGTTGCGCGCAGGGGAGGGTTCGGCATTCCGCCTGGCAACCATTTCTCCCTACGCCACGACGCGGATCGTCCCCGCCATCGCCAGCGTTCTTCCTGCCGAGGAGCCGCCCGTGAACACCGCACCGCATCGCTCCGTCCTGGCCAACACGGTCTATGGCCTGCTCAATCCCCTGCCGTTCGGCTTCTTCGCCGCCGCGCTGATCTTCGACATCCTCTATGCCCGCACCGCGGTCGTCATGTGGAACAAGGGCGCCGCGTGGCTGATCGTGTTCGGCCTGCTGCTCGCGGTGATCCCGCGCTTCGTCAACCTCGCCCAGGTGTGGATCACCTCCCGCCACCTCGCCCGGCGCGCCGACCGGCTGGATTTCTGGCTCAACCTGCTGGCCATCGTGGCGGCGATCTTCAATGCGTTCGTGCACAGCCGCGATGCCTACGCCGTGGTGCCCGTCGGTGCCTGGTTGTCGGCATGCACGGTCGTCCTGCTGGCCATCGCCCATGTCGTGATGGCCGTGCATCACTCGGCGGCGGGGGAACACGTCCATGAATGAGATCGTCCTTCGCAATGCGCTGGTCCTGGTCCTCGGCGTGATGCTGGGCGGCTGCAGCGGCAAGGCGTCGTACCAGCCGGCGCAGCAGTCGGGCGACGCCCCGCCGCTGCCGGCCGCGCGCAACTTTCTGGTCCCGCCGATGCAGGTTCCACGGTATGCCGGCTGGAAGCCGGGCCAGACGCCCACGGTGGCGCCCGGCCTGAAGATCGAGAAGATCGCCAGCGGACTGAAGCACCCGCGCCAGCTCTACACCCTGCCCAACGGCGACGTGCTGGTGGTGGAGTCCAACGGCCCCGGTGCCGAGCCGGTAACCACGCCGAAGCAGTTGATCGCCAACAAGATCAAGAACCTGTCGGGCAAGGGCGCGAAAGGCGGCAACCGGATCACCCTGCTGCGCCACAACGGCAATGCCGGCGGCGAATGGGAGAAGCACGCCTTCATCGAGCACCTGCACTCGCCGTTCGGCGTGCAGCTGATCGGCGACACCTTGTACGTGGCCAACACCGACGCGATCGTGAAGTTCCCCTACGTCACCGGCGAAACGCAGATCACCACCCCCGCCGTGGAGTTCACCGACCTGCCGGCCACCATCAATCACCACTGGACCAAGGCGCTGGCGGCCAGCCCGGACGGCAGCAAGCTGTACGTCGGCGTCGGTTCCAACAGCAACATCACCGAGAACGGCCTGGAGCAGGAATACCGGCGCGCGGTCGTGCTCGAGGTGGACGTGGCCAGCGCCGGCAGCCGCATCTACGCCTCGGGTATCCGCAACCCGACCGGGCTGCAGTTCGAACCGCATACGGGCAAGCTGTGGGCGATCGCCAACGAGCGTGACGAGATCGGCGCGGATCTGGTGCCCGACTACCTCACCTCGGTGCAGCCAGGCGGCTTCTACGGCTGGCCATACAGCTACTTCGGCCAGCACGTGGACCGCCGCGTGATGCCGCAGCGGCCGGACCTGGTGGCGAAGGCGATCAAGCCCGACTACGCGCTGGGCTCGCACGTGGCCGCGCTCGGCCTGCTGTTCTCCGACACCAACGCGCTGCCGGCGAAGTACCACAACGGCGCGTTCGTCAGCGAGCACGGCAGCTGGGACCGCTCGCCGCTGAGCGGCTACGCCGTGGTCCACGTCGCGTTCGTCGAAGGCAAGCCCGTCGGCACTCCCGAGCCGGTCGTCGCCGGCTTCCACTCGGACGACGAATCGCAGCTGTACGGCGCGCCGGTCGGACTGGCGCAGGACAAGGACGGCGCGCTGCTGATCGCCGACGACGTCGGTGATGCG
This sequence comes from Rhodanobacter sp., assembly GCA_024711345.1. Taxonomy (GTDB): domain Bacteria; phylum Pseudomonadota; class Gammaproteobacteria; order Xanthomonadales; family Rhodanobacteraceae; genus Rhodanobacter. The sequence continues at coordinate 123,069 of JANJTA010000007.1, forward strand.
GTCTGGCGGGTCACCGCCGCCGCGCCCGGCACGCCCTGACCCTGGGCGCGGCGAGACAGAAGCGAGACGAGAAAAAAGCCCCTGCAAAAGCAGGGGCTTTTTTTTATCTAGATCAACCTTTCCGGACATGTGTTGTCCAGAACGGCTCTTGATACCTGAGCATGATGTCTAGCCGCCCCAAAGCTTGATGTGAGCCAACCTGGCACTCCAGATCGAACGCGCGAGGGATCGCCCTGTCTTGTTTTGGGGAATCCGTGTGGCAAAACGCGCCCACTTCGGCCAAACGCCAGAGGATGGGGTGCCAAACCACCGTGTTACCCGAACCGGGGAACGTAGCAGTGGGTATCTCCCCGATTGCACCGGCCGTTGCGAAAATGCTTCTGGCAGCAAGTACGTCGCGCATAGCGGAGGCGCGATTCTAACGACTCAACCGCCACCTGCGTGAAGAGCGCCTGCAAGCAGGACTGCCTGGTGGGCTCCCCATTCGGCCAGCCAGCCATCGACTTCATGCCCGGGCATCGGCCTCGCGATGAAGTAGCCCTGGACCATGTCGCAGCCGGCCAAGCGCAGGAGATCCCAATCCTCACGCTCCTCGACGCCTTCGGCGACCGTGCGCAAGCCCAGCTCGTGAGCCATCCCGATGCTGGATTCGAGCATCACGCGCAGGGACGGCGTACGGCTTGCGCGGTGGACGAAAGTGCGGTCGATCTTCAGTTCGTCGAAGGGCAAGTCGCGCAACTGGGCAAGGGACGAATAGCCGGTACCGAAGTCGTCAATGGAAAGCTTCACCTGCTTGAGCCGCAGCCTGGTAAGGACGTCCAACTGCACCTGGGGATTGTCCATCAGGCGGCTTTCGGTAATCTCCAGTATGAGGTGGCGCAGCGGCACGCCAGCCACTCGTGCCTGCTCGACAAGAACGTCGGGATAATCAAGCGAGGAAACGTCGCCAAGCGGCACGTTCACGGCCAGGTCGAGCTCGTGCCCGGCATCGAGCCAACGGCGCAAGTCGCGTAATGCTTCGCGCACCACTTCCACGCCCAGGGCACCCACCAGCCCGTGCTCCTCGGACATCGGCACGAAATGGTCGGGCATGACCAGACCATCCAGCGGATGCTGCCAGCGCACCAGCGCCTCCAATCCCACCACCTTGCCCGTCGCCAGATCCACCTTCGGCTGGTAGTGATTGCGCAACTGGCCTTGGCAGATGGCCAGTTCGAGATCATCCGGTGCGTAGCTGGGTGCCGACGGGACAGGGTCCGGCGGCCGGTCCGCAGTAACTGCGTCATGGAATACACGGCGGAGCGACTCGAGGGCTACCGGCTTGCCCAGGGTGCCCACTATCTGCAGGCCGTGCGCGTGCGCCAGTTGCTCGACGGCCTGCCGTGTCCGGAAGGATTCGCCACTGACCAGCACCAGTCCGCCCGCGTACCTCAGGCGTACGAGATGACGGACGAACTCCACCCCGTCCATCTCGGGCATCTGCAGGTCACAGAAGACCAGCCCGATGTCCGGGTCCTGCTCCAGCACATGCAGGGCGGCCTGCCCGCCAGTACGGCAAACCACTTCGGCCTGCCCCGATCCCAGGTTTCGCAACTGGATGGAAAGCACCTTCAGGGTGACAGGGTCATCGTCCACCAACAGGATCTTCATCGTTGCCTCCATCCCAATACATTGGAGTCCGCTTCCAATTCCAGGCGCAGGCCCGCCGTCACCTGCCTCAGTTGCTCCCGCAGCGTCGAGAGCCATATCTTCGTGCATGGCTGCGAAAACCCCGGAGGACCCTACGGTAATCGCCCCGTCAGCCAGACGCGAGCCCTTCTCCAGTTCGACGCACGCATCTCGAAGGTGGTTGTCGTCCAACGTCCGTTCGGTTCATTCGATGGTGGCACCGCGGGCGTCAGTCTTCTACCGAAGACTCGGGTAGTCATAATGGCTCGGCCTTCAGAAAGTTCACGAGAAAGGCCTTGACGGCATCCGACTCGCGATCGAATGCCGGCAGCAATCGGGCCAGCACGTCGACGGCTCCCGCCTTGCCGGCGATCTCGATCTGCTCGCAGAGTCCGCCCAGGCCCAAGGCGCCGACCGTGCGCGCAGAGGACTTCAGCCGGTGCGCCTGTTCGACGGTGGCGGCCATGTCGCCGACACTGCACGCAGCCTTCAGCAGTTCGACGGCCCTGCCCGCGCTGTCGTGAAAACCCTGCAACAGATCGCAGATGACCACCGGATCGTTGCCGACAAGTTCCTCGAGCACATCGAGGTTCACTGCGGCGGCGTTCGATCCATCAGGGGTTGCACCTCGCGGCGACCCAAACGGCCGCGGTAGGGATGGAAGCAGTTCGCCCAACGCTGCGCGCAAATCGGCCAACTGGAGGGGCTTAGTCAGGTATTTGTCCATGCCGGCGGCACGGCAGCGTTCCGATTCGCCCTTGAGCGCCGTGGCCGTGAGCGCAGCGATAGGTATGCGCTGTTTGCCCTGCTCTTCCGCGCGAATCGCCTGGGTGAGTTCGTAGCCGTCCATCAATGGCATGTGCAGATCGGTAAGCAGCAGCCCATAATCGCCGCTGCGCCAAAGTTCCAGTGCCTGCTTTCCGTTGGACGCCACTTCGGCGGCAACGCCGAGCAGCGCGAGCTGGCGCAGGATCACTTTCTGGTTGGTACCATCGTCCTCGGCCACGAGAACCAACCGACCGGCCTGGCAGGCCTCCTCGCGCGATGGCACGTCGAGCCTTCCCGGGTGCCGGCTTGCCGGAGCCGGAGCCGGCGCACGATCGGCAGCCAGGTTGACGACACGGCAAAGACGGTGGCGGGTGAGGACATTGCCATCCACCCAGACGGCGCCCTTGTCCAATGCCAAGCCCTCAGGGCTTGGGCCCCGGCCGATGGCGACGATCCGCAAGCCATATGCCGGAGCGCGATGCTCGAGTTCGCGCAGGAATTCACCGTCGATGGCGGGATCACTCGCGTCGATCACGCCGATCCATGGTCCTGGAGGCAACGTTCCCATGAGGGAGCACGCCTGCTCCACATCGGTGGCCCGGTGCGTCTGCGCACCCTCGGCGGCGAGATAGGCGGCGAGGTCGGCGGCGAGTCCATCGACGACGCCACCGAGAACGATGCAGCGAAGTCCGGCCAGTTCCTGCGCCGCCCCGGCAGGTGCCTCCTGCTGTGCCGAAGGCAAGGACAGGTGCACGCTGAAGGTCGAGCCATGCCCTACTTCGCTCTTCAGCTCCAGCGTGCCCTCCATCAGATCCACCAAGCGGCGCGAAATGGCCAGTCCCAGCCCCGTTCCCCCGAAACGCCGCGTGGTGGAGGTGTCTGCCTGACTGAACGCGGTAAACAGTCGCGCGCGGGTTGATTCATCGATACCGATGCCGTTGTCGATGACGTCCACGACCACGGCGGCGCGGGCGTCCGTGGAGTGACGGTCCAGCCGGACGCGGACGGCGACCCGGCCCTGCCGTTCATCGCCGCTAGAAAACTTGATCGCGTTGCTTACCAGGTTGATCAGCACCTGGCGCAGGCGCAGGGCGTCGCCGACGACCGTAGCGGGAATCGCCGGCTCAACGAAGACCGTGAGATAGACGTCCTTCTTCAGGGCAAGGTTGGCGAGCATCCCGCAGGCGTTTTCGGTCATCTCGCGCAACGAGAACGGCGCCTGCTCGAGTTCCAGCCGGCCGGATTCGATCTTGGAGAAATCCAGGATGTCGTCGATCACGGTCAACAACGAGAAAGCCGATTCGCGGATCAGGTCGAGCATCTCGACCTGATGCCCTTTGAGGTCGGTCTGCTGCAGGACGTCGATCATGCCGATCACGCCGTTCATCGGAGTACGGATCTCGTGGCTCATGGTGGCCAGGAAACTCGACTTCGCACGGTTGGCTTCGTCGGCCGCGGCCTTCGCCTCCGTCAACTCGCGGTTTGCCTGTTGCAGGTCCGAGGTACGCTCGTACACCCGGTGTTCGAGGGTGGAATTGAGCCGCATGACCTCCTGCTGGGCGAGTTCACGCTCCTCGGCCTCGCGACGCACGTCTCGGTAGGACGCTTGCAGCGCTTCCGTGCGCCGTTCCACTTCGGCGAGCATGTCGTTGAACGAGTCGACCAACTCGCCGACCTCGTCATGGCTGGTTTTGGCAACGCGCCGCGAGTAGTCCTGCTGCTCCACCACCTCACGCGCGATGAACGCCACCGCCGCAATCGGCGCGGTGACCAGCCTGTCCATGCGCCGGATCAAAACCAGTGCGATGCCGATGGAAAGCAAACCCACCAGCACCGCCACTCCGATGGCGCGCGCGACGATGCCGACGAGGTTGTAACCGACCCTCAGGTAGACCGTGCCGAGCGGCGTGCCCTCGTTGACGATCTGCCGGGTAACCACCAGGGCGGTGCCCTCGATGTCGGTGCTGTCGTGCTCGATCTTCGCGGGAATCGCGTCCTGCTGGCCCTTGGCGGTATAGCTGGCGAAGAGCCTGTTGTCATCGGTGTAGATCGCCGCCGAGCGGATGTCTGGCCGCGCAGCCAGCAGGGCGAGGTTGCCGTGGGCCAGTTGTTGATCGTCGAACTGGAGCGCTGGCGCGGTCATACGGCCGAGCAGTTCCGCCGTGGTGCTTACATCGCTCACATGGCGGTAGTGGTACGAAATCACGTTGCCGACGATATTGCCGAGGGTGGCACATACCAGTGCAGCCACCGTCGCCAGGACCACGATGGCCTGCAGTTTTTCGCGGATCGAACCGAAGGTGCTTTTCATGGATCGCCCCGGGCCACCCGTCGGGCAGCGGTGAGCATCAGGGCTCGCAGTTCGAGGCCGCTGCTTGCGACGGGCTTGAGTGCCACGTCGAAGCGCAGGTGGTGGTCGACTAGGTCGAAGCTGATCATGCTGTCCAGCGCCCGCTCCTGCTCCGCATCGGAAACCACCAGCACGGGCTTGTCCCTGACGGCGTCGCCGATGGCTTGCAGCGTGCGCGCGTCCATGACGCCCACAAACAGCATGTGCACGCCTTGCAGCGGGCCATCGGCCTCCAACCGCCGCGTCACCAGGGGACGGCCATTGGCTGTCTTGCCGACGATCATGTGGGAGAGAATCTCCTCGAGGTCGTCGTTGCCGATCACGCCGATGACGATGGGGCTCTTATCGCTGGCAAAGACCGCGGGGGGCCATTCCACGTAGCCGGCGAACTTGTACAGGTAGGCCGCCTTGACTCGCACCACGGGATCGCCGGATTCAGCCGCCGGCGGCTGCGAAGCATTGGCCCTGGCGGCAAAGGTCGCGGGCATGGCCAGGACCCCGCACGCCAGCAGATGCCTGGCCCAGCGACCCACGAAAACGATCACGGACGAGGCGGTCACATCGACCACGCCAGCGCAAGAATCACCGTGCGGCCCAGTTCGCGCCGCAACTCGCGCGTGCGGTACTCGCCATGGCCACCGGACAAGTTGCGTCCGGTCAGCGAGATCTCGACATCAGGCGCCAACATCCAGCCAAGGCGCGCGTCAATGGCCGTATACGCCGGCACATCGCCCTTGGCCAGTTTGCCGACATGGCGCAAGCCGACATCGAGTTCACCGTTGTTGCCGAGGCTCCAGCTCGATCGCAGTTGCCAGGTGTGCGAGGGATCGAAACCCTTCATGCCGGGCCCGGCCACATCGTTGCTGCCTGGCTTCAACCTGAAATGCTCGTCGAGCGCGGTGAAGCCGCCGCTCAGGCGCCAGCTTTTGGCGGCCTGGAAGGTTCCCCACCACTCGATGCCATTGGCTTGCCCTTCCATCAGGCTGCCGAAAAAAAGGTAGGTGAAGCTGGGCGCGATTTCCTGGGTGCGAAGGTGGTCATAGTCGTTGTGGAATACCGTTGCCGACCATGAAAGCCGCGACGTCGGCTGCCCGCGGTATCCAAGTTCGTAAACCTTGGCCACTTCCGATCGCACCGGATCGCCGCCATCGAGGAGATAAGGCGGGGCAGCCGGAACACGGGCATCGCGATCCAGCCGCGACGGGGCCCGCATGGTACGCGACACGGCCGTCCAGAACAGATGGTTCGGAGCCGCCTTCCAGGCCAGGCGTGCGTTGGGCAGGAATTCGGTACCGGTGTAATCGTTGCGCTCCAGCCGTGCGCCCAGCGTCAACCGCAGCCGGGCGGTCAGCGCCACCTCGTCCTGCGCGAACAGGCTGGTCCAGCGCTGGCGCACCCGCGCCGGAAGAAAGGCGAAATAGGGACTGGTGTTCTCGATCCGGTCCCGGCTCTGCCTGGCGTTCAACCCCCACACCAGCGAATGCCTGCCCAGCGGCCGCAGCGAATGCTGCAGCTGGAGGTCGAGGATATCCAGCCGCTCGCCGAACATCGGCGGCACGGTGCGCCGGGTATGGTCGTAGTAGGCCTGCAAGTCGAGGCTGCCACCTCCGGCGAGCGCGCGATTCCAGCGTGCGGTTAGGTTGGCGCCCGAGTTGGAGACGTCGCCCAGCACCAAGTCAACGCCGCTGATCGCCAGCGCGCCAGGCGCCGGTTGCTGTTCGGAACCGTCGTAGACATTGCCCTCCACCGTGAGGCTGTCGTTGCCACGGCGCCAATCGGCGCGAAAACCCGTCAGGGTACGGTGGCCGGCGTCATCGACCGTGGTCCCGTCCGCGGTTTCGCCGTGGTCCCAACGCGTGTGCTTGCCGTACACCCGGTAATGGCCATCCGTACCGAGCGATCCGCCATAGCGGAAGCCGACGTCGGAACCCTCGTTGCCCACCGAAGTCGTCAGCAGTGCGCCGCGGGTGTCTGCGGCCGGTCGGGTGATGATATTGATCACGCCATTGACCGCGTTGACGCCCCACAGGGTGCCGCCCGGGCCGCTGATCACCTCGATGCGTTCGACATCCTCCAGCATCACGTCCTGGGCGTCCCAGAACACGCCGGAAAACAGCGGCGAGTAGACCGAACGCCCGTCGATCAGGACCAGCAGCTTGTTCGGCGCGCTGTTGTTGCTTCCATTCATGCCGCGCGCCGAGATGGCATAACCCGTGGCGCTGGCCTCGGCCACCTGCAGATTGGGCGCCAGACGCAGTGCCTCGGGCAAGGTGCGCGCCCCGGAGCGGCGGATGTCCTGCGCGGTAATGACGAAAACCGACGCCGCGGCGTCCGACAGGCGCTCGGGCTTCTTGGAAACCGAGGTGACCTGGATGTTGCCCAGTTCCTCCAGCGACAGCGAAGTCAGGTCACTCGGCTGCTCAGGCAGTTGGGCAATGGAGGCATGTGCCGATAGAGCTGGCAGCCCCAGCATCACGGCGGCACACAGGGCCCGCCGCAAAAGATGTCGAGGAAGGGCAAGAACACTGTCATTCGGTCTGGCCGGCACATGCATGGCTGGAATCCCCGTCGAGCCGCAGACCGCTCTTGTTGGCGGTACCCCTTGAGAAGTCGATGCGCGGCGCGGGTATGACTTGCCGGCCCATCCCCCACGCAACCCCTGGCCAACCTTGAAAGGTTTCCGGCGCCCTTGAGGACCGCCGCCCCTGGAGCTGGTCACACGAAGCTTCTTGCGGGAGTTATAAGTGCTGCAGCAAGGGACTGTCCAGAGGCGGCGTCCATGCTGGCTGCTGATAGCGATCGATTTCGGACCTGTGCCGTCGCAAACGGGTTCGCATCCGCGAGGACTCGGGGCGGAAGCTGGCACGAAGTTGTCCAACTTCAAAAAGAAAAGGCCCCGCAAGTGCAAGTGCGGGGCTTTCCTAATCTAAATCAACATTTCTAGACATGTGTTGTCTAAAACGGTTGTGTACACCTTTTCAAGAACTGAGACCATCTCAAACTCGAAGATGTACCTTATAACACGGCAAAAAATACCGGCGGCCGAGCACACTAATCTCAACGATGTTCGCTTGAACAGTAAAGAAACCATCAGATCAAGGCCGACCTTGCGTTCTTTCTCACCACTTTTCTGTCTTGGTCACGATTGTCCTCGATTGTCTAAGGCCGTACTCAATACTGCCGAGCGATGAATTGGTCGATGTGGGTATCCTCGGTCATTGCCGCCCTGGCGGCCCCCTCCTCGATGCCCACGTTGAGCATTGGTTCAAGCAGTCCGGTCACGTCGTACACCGACAGCTCAAGCCACGCCTGATCGTCGTCCTTGGGCGACCCTGTAATGGAGCGCTGAAACGGCCCGACCGTTCCCCATGCTCCGGCGTCTTTCGTCGCCCGATTGCACGCGTCTTCAGGGTTCGCAGCATGACCAACGTAGACGATAAAGCCAGTGCCGTCGCAAACGACTCCATATGTGCGCATCGGTCCCTCATTAGTCCGGCTGACGACTAACGATCAACCACACCTTAGTGCCGGAAGCAGTGGTTGTTGTAAAGCGATCCCCAATCTTAAGATCAGCGTGGACGTGCTCGGTCTTATTGACCCCCCTGGCCAGGTCACGGATGGTGTAAATCAACTCGACGCGTGCCGAACCTGCCGCAGTGACATCGGTCACCACGTAGCTCACCATCCAGCCATTCGTCAGGTTGCCGTAGCCGTCGCGGGTACCGTCAAGCATGGCGTCAGCCGAACCGTCCGTGCAGAGAACCTGCCACTTCTTATCATCGACCCCAATCTCCAGCCCGTACTGTTTCCGGCTCGGGTCCGCAAGGTTCACGTCCGCTTCGTAGATGACCTTATCGCCCATCATCATTTTCTGGTGTTCCATCAGCCTCAAGCCGGGCATGTTCTTTGGTGTGTCAGGTACGGCAGCTAGGGCGCTGCTGCTGACCATGGTCGAGATGAGTAGCGAAGCGATTTTGGTCATGCGCATGGGAAACGTCCTTTGTTGGAGTGAATCGCCCGAAGCTCCGCAGACGCTCAGGCACCTCTTTGCGCGTAGCGCCACTCGAACTGTACAGGCGACAGGTCCACGCTTGAACCTTGACGGTGTAGTCGACTAATGGCGGGGTGACCATTGGGCACCGGCCTATGGCGCGTATGAGGCAGGAAGCCAAATCCATGTCAAACCAACCAAAGGGCCATGCTCAGCATACGAGCCATCGGCGGATGGCTCAGCGGCGACTGCCTCCGATCAGTAGCGACGACTAACTTCGAAGTGTTCGATGATGTGCTTCGCCACACCATGGCCCTGTATAAAGACGCCAATTTCGGAGCGTGGATTCGAGCCATCGGGATCAGCCGACAACCAGTTCTGGCTTGTGATCAGCGCATTGTCGTCGTCCCACGCCAGCACCTTCGCATGGAGCTTGGGTTCGACGACCACGTTGATCTGGATACCTGCCTCCGCTGACTCGCGGGTAATAGTTGCCGCTTGGGATGAGGTCACAGTCCCGCTTTGCGTGCCGTAATAGGCCGTCACATCGAGCCCGCGATCCCGCACCGCTGCCGCAGCGGGTACGACGATCGCAGGGCGCGTCGCGGCCCCCATCCGGTGACTGGTCACGAACAGACGTCGAGAGGCGGAGTCACGGGCATGCCGCACGAAATGACCATGCTGCGCACCGAGGACGATCGCGACATTCGCTGAGAGGCCCTGGGCCGGGCGTCGCCTACGTACCATGTCCGCCAGAGACGCGAGTTCGTTGGTTAGGCTGTTCCAGACGCCGCTGGGTCCGCACGAGAGATCGGCAAGTTGCTGGATCAGCGGGGCAACCACCCTGGGATCGGAAAACCGAGCCGAAGCCTCATATGCGACAAATGGGGAAGCGAGCCAATTGCAGGAGCCGACGACCGCAAAGAAATCGCCTGTCCGTGGTTCATCGTAAACGAGCAACTTAGCGTGCGAACGGGTGGAAAAGGCCTGCACCCGTACAACATCACTGAGGCCCGCCCGCTCTACGTCCTGCCTGAATATCGACGTCGCAGTCCGCGAGGACACCACGCCATCTTTGTCCTCATTCTCGCCCCACAGGATGTCAATCACGACACCACGCTTCGCGGCATCGAAGATCAGTGGGCGGAGCTCAGTCAGTCGATCGTACGCAACAAAGGTTGAGTGCACGATGACCCGTTGCCGCGCCTTCCGCAGAGCATCGACGATAAGCTGTTTATGACTATTGCCGCCAAGTATCAAGTCTGACACGCGGAACGTTGCCTTTATGCACGATGGAGAAACAGCATCGGAAACGCCGATCGAGACCTGTGCCTTCACCCTCGGCGACTTCTCGCCACTCGGTTCAGTAGTCGCCTTCGCTGCAGCGTTGATCACAGCCTGCGTCAATGCCTTCGGTGCGCGCGGCGGAAGATCCTCCACCTGGCCGTTGCGGACGGTGACCACTGCGAAGCGTTCGACCAGTCGCTCGCCGGACTGCTCCATCGATAGAAACCGCTCATCGTCAGAGAAGAGTGCCGAAAGCATGCTGCTGGGGTCGGTGCGACCGGGAATCTCGTTCGCATTCAGCCAAACCAGTCGTTCACGTTCTGCGCGCCGCTCGACCACGTGTCGCTCGAAGGGCTGGAGCTCACGAGTCCGGTACAGCGTGCCTGTCACCCGGTCGACGACGAAGTTCATCCATCGGCTCATGGATTTAGCGATCTTTGGAAGTTCTTCGTTCTCGGCAACCGCAGCACCGCTTGCACTTGCGGAAAACACGAGCCCGTGCGCTTCTTGGTGAAGCTCGACCCAACTGGCTCGCATCAATCGGATAAGAGCCTCAAGAACAAGCCTCCGAGGGACATTAGCATCCCGTGCTAGCTCGTCTACCGTCGCCGGCTTAGCCACCAGCGCGACGAGGAAAACCTGCTCAACAACGCTCCACGGACGCCCCTTTTCCAAGAAGAACTTGCGTTTGCCCTTGAATACCGGCACCGCGACGCGAACGACACTCATCGTGTTCCCTCCTTGAGAAGCACATTGAGGGGCACCCGCGATACGTCCCCTTTCTTTTCACCTTCTCTCAGTGCTGAGAGCATGTCGCCAAGGAATCGGATCTCATCTTCCTGGGTCGAGCCTTTTGAGCTCTCCACGATCTCGCGGAGAAAATCTATACTGGTAATCAACACAAGCTTCCAGCGCGCGCGGCTCAGCGCAACGTTCATGCGTTGAGGATTACTCAAGAAACCCAGTGCTTTTCTAACGCCAGCATGTTGGTTGTTTCGCACGAGCGAAAGCACAACAACGTCAGCCTCATTGCCCTGGAAAGAATCGACCGTATGACAGAGCTGTCCGTCCAGCGACGCCGCCGAAAACTCATTAAGATGCGCTAACTGATCTGCGCGCCCCCCCTTAAGCGCGAGGTCCAGCTGCTTTACCTGACGTCCGTAGGGAGACAGCACAGCGAGTGTAGGTGGCCGCAAGGACGAAGTGTTTCGCCGCAACGCGCTCAAGGCATGGACGGCAGCTTCAACCTCCGAAGGGTTGTGCCATAGAGGCTCTTTATCGCCATGGTCCTGCCCGACACTGGACTGCACGTAAGGAATGTCGATCACCACAATTGGGTGCGGCGGAAGCGCCACCGAAGATGTGCTCCGATAGGGAGGAGCCTCAGATGCGAAACGCCTTGCACAGTCCGGGTGCGTCTCAAGATCCCCGTAAAAGCAGCGAGAGACCAGCGCGGCGATCGCTGGATGCATGCGGTGCTGGGCGGTCAGGCGCTGAGCGATTGGTTTCCCGGGGCGCCCCTTCGATAGTCGTTTGAACTCCGCCTCGATCGTTGAACGAAAATACGTCAACAAGCGAAGGGCCTCGGCACATAGGGCGGGAAGCTCTCGCTCGTTGTCCTCGATATCATCCAGCAAGTCTTCGGTTCCGGGGTCACGAAGCGATCGCCCGATGAACTCCTCGCCAAGCGTCAGCGCTTGGCGGACCTTTTCTGGATTAGACAGCAGGGCATCGAACTGCTGCGAAGCGAACGGCGGTAATTGGAGATGGTCGCCAATCATGAGCCGCCGATGCGAGAGCAGCATTGGCGATGTCAGCTCGCTGCCTGTCGCTTTTGCCGCCTCTTCGACAATGACCCAGTCGAACTGGCCACGTTCATCGATCAGACGCTCCAGCTCACCCGAATTCGTCGTCGCGAAAAGGACGTTTGCGGCGCGCGCGACGAGTCCCTCGAAAATGCGGTTGGCCTGACCGGCACCTCGGCCAGCGGGGGTGGTGTCGGAACTGTCAGTGTTCCCGGTGTCGACAGTCGCTGTCGCCATCTGCGACAGAGCCTTTCGGAGCTTGGCCGGCATCCTGTTCGCTAGCGAGCTGGTCGCGATGCGTTGGGCCAGCTGACTCGTCTGCAGTCGGATATCGAACTGAGTCGGCGCCTCGATCGAATCCTTCTTACTCGAGCGAACGACAAGAGCTTCGTCGGCGCCGCTACCGCCAATGAGCGGTGCGAGTTCGTCCATGAGATGATCGACAGCGAAATTGCTCTGCGCTGTAAGCAGTAAGCGCGACGTGGGTTCTTCCAAGAACCGACGTTGAACGAGATCACGAACGAGTCGCGTCTTGCCCACTCCTGGGGGGCCCTGCACCAGAAACAAGGGCAGTGTCCCGACGATCTTCTTCAACGCTTCCTGCTTTGATTCGTCCAAGGAGGCCAACGAGTCGTCATTGTGCAACTTGTCATGACTCTCGATGATGCGCTTACGGGCGTCCGCCATCATCGACAGCAGTTCGCGGTGCTCACGCAACGCTTTCAACGCCTTGAGACGTCGCTTGAACTGGACGTCGCGCCCAGCCGAACTCGCATAGATCGCTGCATCCTTGACAGTGGGAGGCGGCGTCGGGCCCCTGAAGACGTAGACCGGCGCTTGCCCGGCAACCGCAACGATCCGGTCGAACTGCCATTCGGTGTCGTTGTTGTCGCGCTCGCCAAATCGCTGCCCTTCTGTGTAAATCCAGCTCTCGGCATTCTCCACTTCGCCTTCGAGCGCCTTTGCAAATCGCTTCTGGGGTGGCTGCAGGCCAAGTGCTTCAGCTAGCGCCTGCCTTTCCGGATCGTGGCGCGGGCGTACGACGAGTCGGAACTCGTCCGTTTCCTGCTCACCGGCCTGGTTCGGAACTTGCGCAACCTCGACCGGGAAAACATCGGCTGCCGCATACAGCGCTTCGATCAGCTGAAGCAGGACAAGCGCCCGGTGGACGGACTCTTCGGGTGATGGCTCGTTGGCGTTGCGCTCGAACGACTTGGCGAGTCCATCCCAAAATTGCACCTTGCCTCTGATACGCGGAAAACGCGTATGGGCCTCCGAAAGTGCTATGACTTCGAGTGCGGCTGGCTGCAATGTAAGTTGCCCAACCACATTGACCGGAGCAGGGGCCTGAGACTCGACGGACTCTGAGTATGCAATTTCCCAGCTACTGGTCGCGCCAGCCTTGAACTCTTGAAGACGATAAAGAAGGGAGCGCCCCTGTAGTACAAGTCGAAGGTCTGACGAATCTTTTGGTCGCACGCCGATCAACAGAGGCGCTTCGCCAAGATCGTCGGTGACGAAGGCGATTTGGGCGCCGAAGTCATCAGCTTCAATCTCGAAGTCTGAAGCACTGCGAATGCGCTCGCTGAGCTTCGATCCTCGGCCCAAGTGCACGCTGAGAATCAGCTTGGCCTGGCGACTAGCGATGGTCGCGGCAAGCTCGCGCTCGATCTCGTCGATTCTCGCGGCGATCGTTTCGCCGTTCAACGACGCCACGGGAATAAGCTGAACTAGGACGCGAAGGAGTTTCGCTTCCGCAACCGTCACGTGGTCCGCAAGCTCGAAGGGCACGATCGCAGGGTTGAGGAGGCGTCCGCGCTCCACGCCGAGCAGGTCTGCGGCGAGAAGCCCGAAGGCTAGCCAATCTCTTGCGAACGAGTCGCGCTGCTTGGGCTTAGTTCCTGCGAGTGAAGCGTGAGGAAGCTCTCCCGAACTCAACCTCATGGTCCACTCGAAACCGGTAAGCTGGAAATCCGGCTCAACGCCGCCCGCGGTCAGGACCGACCACGCGTCTAGGTTCCGGTGCAATATGCCTTGGGCATGGAGCGTTTCTAAGCCCGAGCAAAGAAGCTTCAGATTTGCCCAGACGCGTGCTCGATTGGTCGCGGCGCGGGCTTGCTTCAACCAGTGACTGCTGTTTGATCGGTCGAGAAGTGCTTGGAGTGGTTGCCGCTGCCCCGGGGCTACAACAACATAAAACCCTTTTAGATCCTCGCCAGCGTCGTACAGGTGCGCGATGCAGTCCGCCGCACCCGGATAACCTGCTAAGCGATGCAGCTGCCTCAGTTCATGACGCCAAATGTGCTCTAGGTCGGCATCAATGTCCTTGGTGCCGCGCTGCCATTCGCGCACCAATACGGGCTCGCCGTTGGGCGCAAAACCATCAATGAGGCCGGGCCTCCCGGCCTTCCTGTCCGGCTTGAGCAGATACGCATCTTGCAATTTGTAGTCGCTTAAGAAGCCTACTTTGCGTCGCGGCGGCATGGCCTGGTGTGCTCCTGCTTCCCTGTGCACAACAGTATCAGGGAGGGGGCAGCGGCTACTAGCCGGCAAGTTGACAAGCCGGCCGCTGGCCGCGTTCAACTTCACCTGCGAGGCTGGTCAGTTGCTTTGGCGCGGGTAGGCAGGAGCTTGGGCCATATCAGAAAGCGTCAATCTGAATCACCGCTTGGCGGAACGATGCGTCTTTTTACGGCGATGGCGCCGTTCCTCCAGTTTCTGCTCTTCGTCGTCCGCCTTCTTCCCCATGTACCACTGAATGAAGAGGAAGGAAAAAGCGAGACCAAAGCCCACGAGAGCGAAAGCCATAAGGAATTCTCTTCAGAAGGGCAGCACTAACGTATGCAGAGCAGTGTCCGCCGATTGTTCTCGAGCGATCGTAGGGCAGCAGTCATGACTGCTGCCTTTCTGCGCTCGTTGAGTACTTCTGCTGATGCTCACGAAACATCGGCGCATGGCGATTCAAGAACTGCTTCATGGATCCCTTGTACTGCAGCGCCTCGCCTGGGAGCGATACAGCGAGCGCCTTCGCGATGCTGAGCGCGTACGAAACCTGGCTCTTGGTTGGAGGCTGGAGATCGTCGTCCAAGATGCTGGCCAGGGTGGTGATCAGCCGCCACTCGAATGGCGCGCTAGCGCCCGCAGCTAGACAACGGTGTAGCTGAATTCCTAGGGCCTCGCGATAGTTCCAGCTCATCGCGATTTCCAGGGACAGATCGAGGTCATCGTCCACGAGTCGCAGCGGCATCGTCGCATCACCAATAGATACTTATATGTAGACTACATCTAAGGGCGTAGTCTTAAAAGTATCACATCCGTACGGTCGCCACATGGACAAGGCGACTTTGCAGACCCAACTTGGCGCCACAGTACGCGAGCGGCGTCAAGCCCTCGGATACAGCCAGGACACGTTCGCGGATGCCATTGGTATGCATCGTGCGTACTACAGCGCCATCGAAAGGGGCGAACGAAACGTGACGTTGTCTACAATCGCCCGGGTAGCAGATGGGTTGGGCGTATCGCTCGCTGAGTTGATGGCCGATGCCGAGTTGTAAGTGGACAGACGGTTTACCGTAAGCGCCCATCCATGCTGGATCTGGCGATTCTAAGCTGCAACCCTCGGGGGTGAGCCAACTCATCCAGGCCAGTTAGAGCGCTACGCCTTCAAGCACTCCTTCACAGCCTGGTCGATGGTGGACACATGGATAGGTGTTGGCGATCCACCCTTCATCTTCCACACGGTGTAGCCACCTTTGATCGACTTGCCGCCAATGGCGGTTTGCTTGCCCTCGGAAATGAAGCGCGTGAGGATCTTGGTCACGCCCTCGTCCTGAATGTCGAATAGCTTGCGCGCCACCGCATCAGTCAACAAATGGGCACCTTTCGTGTCCAGACAGAACACCAGCTTGCCTTTCCACACCAGGAAGTCGGGCGAGAAGGACGCGCTGTCGCCCTCAGACAGCAGTGGAATGCGGAAACCCCCGTTGCTCGGGTTTCGGTGCCATGTGAGGCCAACTTTGTCCAAGGCGGTAGCGAACTGTGCTTCAAACTTGTTGAGGCCGGCGTAGCGCTCGTAGAGGCCGTTTTCAAAAGCCGGAGCCTTCTTCGGCACGCGCATCGTCGAAAAGGAAAATTCCCGCTCAGATTCGTAGACCAGCGAGGTCAACTGGTAGTAGGTGGACACGATCTCTCTCGCTAAGCTCTCAGCGGCTGCAGCCGCATTGCTGCCAGCTTCCACGCGCACGTCGAACTTGGACGCCTTCAGGTCCACAACTGCCAAGGCCGCGCGGGAACGAGAGCGGATGGCATTACCAATCAACCAGCGCAGACGCACGCAGTTGGCGTGCCCACTGACCGCCCAATCCTGATCGCCTCCCTTGCCCAAGCTGGCGATATCCACTGTTTCTGTCTTGCGGTGCGCGTCTCCCTGAGCGTCGATCTCCCCTTCTTTGAAGGTCGGGAACTGCGACACTAGTTGGGCGATGGCTGCCACCGCGTCGTCGGCATCCGCGTGGACGTGATGAAGCACCACGGCCACATCGTCCCTGGGTTCCAGATCCTCGGAACCGCCTTCGCCACCGCCATAGGTATGGACGATCTCGATAGCGGCCCCGGACTCCCGGAGCTTGGCACGAACGGCTTCGATGGACTCGGTGAACACATTCTTCTTGTCCACACGCAAGAAGAAGTGGGCGCTGTTAAGCAGAGGGGAGTCGTAGTGCTTAGCGTCGTATTGGCGCAGCACTCGACCGATGATCTGCTCGACCTTAATTTGCGACCCCATAGACTTGTCTACGTACCCCAAATAACAGGCCGGATCGTCCCATCCTTCCTGGAGGCCCTGGTTGAAGATGATGTGCTGGAAGTTGCCGGCCTGGAATTCATCGAAGTCGCTTTCGCCCTTAGAAAACAGGTTCACCATCTCGGGCTTGTTGCCTTCGCTAAACTTCAAGTCGGCATAAATGGCGATGCGCGCCGGATCCACCATCTTCTGCTCGACCAGGTAGCGCCAAATCCGAATGGGAGGTGCGTTCCGGTGTTCGAAGGGTTTGGTGTGGTCGTCCTTGTCGCCATCGTCGGTAATGTTGGTTTTACATACATAGATGGCCTTGGGAACGAATCCCAACGATCGAGCCTCAACCTCCTGCTCGATTACCTTGAGTCGGCCGTAAAGGTCATCCAGGCAGCGCTCCATAGGCGCGGTGGTGCCGTCGAATTGGATGGAGGTCTTGATCAACTCCGCATCAATGACGGCGTTACTGTCCACGGCAGTGATGGCGAACGCGTTGGTATCCGGCTTGCCCTCGTCATCCACCGCCTTGAGCTGCGCAAAGCGCTCGATACTGGCCTCGTCCTCACCGGCTTCCTCGACCCAGCTCTCTTGAGGCGCCAGCACTGACTTGGCGAAATTCGCCGGCAGCTTGAGGGTCGCACTAGCCAGCAGATAGGCCTCCGGCTCCAGCTCGGCCAGAATTTGGGTCTGCTGGTCGGACAGATTATGCCCCTCGTCGTAGACGATGATGAGCGGACGACGCACGCCCCCGGCGTCGCGCGCGATGAGGCGCTCCCAAGGCGACTGGTCACCGAATAGGTCTTGGTCCTTCTTGTAGATATTCAGGGCACCATCAGCCTGTTCTTTGTTGTTAAACAGACCGGTAGTCGCCAGCACAATGAGCGGTGAGCCACCATCAGCAATCAGAGCAGGCTCCAGTTGGGCGGCGCGGATGATGCGAAAGGTGTCCACGATTTCCGCATACTTCCCGCCGTTGGAAAAGTTGGTGTAAGTCTGCTGGACCACTGACTTGGCCTTGCTCATCCAGAAGACGATGGGCTCCACACCCATGTGCATCCGCATCAAGGTCACGGCTTCGGCCAGCACTGGGGTCTTGCCGGCACCAGTGATGGCCGACAGCGCTTGGTAGAATGGCCGCGGCAATGTGCCCTTGTATTTGGGGCGATAGGGGTGCCCGGCAAAGAACGCGTAGCGGTCTGCGATCTGCTTGGCGGCGCGGACCTGGAAGGGTTTTAGCTCAATCTGCATCCGTGCCACCGTCATTGTTGAACGCATCCGCTCGGGCATTGAAGCCGATGTGCTCCAGCACCTTGTCGGGGATTTGGTAAAACTCAATGTCGTTGCCGGTGTAGGGCGCCAGCGCCGCGTAGACGTGGTAGCGGCCGGCTAGACCCGCGACCTTCGCTTCCTGGACGATCTCCTTGAACACCGCACGGGTCAGCGTCGACGGTTGGTCAGGTGCTGTCCACACCAGGAAAAAACCTTCGTTGCGGCTGTTCACAGCGAACAGGTGCTTGTGTTCGCCTACGGGCAGCCGCCGCAAGTAGGATTTGGCCTTGTCGTTGCGGTCCCAGTAGCTGACTAGCAGCAGGTCCATCATTTCTTCGCGCGCCAGCGCGTTCACAGCATTGGCGTCCACCTTCTCCCGCTTGAGGGTGAAGTAGCGGAAACCACCGCCCAGGGGTTCCCGGTCGCCGGACTTCCACTTGCCCGTGATGACTCGCTTGATGCGGTCGGCGGTAAGGGTCTTGGCGTAGTGGTCGCCCTTCTCGTCGTTGCCCTGCTCTATGAGGATGAAACGGCGGCTGGCGCCAGACTCTTGGTTGAGTTCCAGCACGGCGTGCCCGGTGGTGCCGGAGCCGGCGAACGGATCCAGCACGATGCCATCGGGCTTGCACCAGATTTGGATGATCTTCTTCATCAGGCGCATTGGCTTGACGGTGCGGAAGTTGTGGCCCTTGCCCACGACCGCGGTCAACTCGTTCACGCCCGCTTGGCTGTGGCCGGACTGAGTGTGATCCCACGACACGCTGTCCATCACTAGTGGGGCTTCGTAGTCGTCGTCCGACCAGTAGGTGGTTGGCACGATCCCGCGCTTCACGTCCTTGAGATATTTCTTCATCCCGAACGTGCCCTGCCCACCGTCGCGCCAATGTGCCTTCGGCCAGAGGCCTGCCTCGCGGATCTTGGTCGCGGCTTTGAGCGCCTTTTTCAGCACCGGGTGGTCGAGCTTGAAGTCCTTGGCGCCGGGGATGGGCGCGCCCTTGATGAGCAGCGCCTTGGGGTGCCCGTCTCCCAGGTCCACGGCCACGTAGGTGGAGCCCCATTCCTCCAAGTGCTTCTTGAGTTTGGCCCGCTCGGTGGACCAGTGGCGCCCCGGCGAGGGGTAGTGCAGTTCCCCGGTGAAGGGCGATTGGACGGCGTAGACCATCGTCGGGTGGGTTGTGTCGCCGGGCGCGGTGAGATCGCCGGGCTTCCACGGGTCTTGGTCTCCGTCCCAAGTTCCGTAGCGGGAGTTCATAGCCTCCGAGCGCGGCAGGGCCATTGTGTGCGCGCGCTCAATGTCCTTGGCGTAAACCAGGACGTATTCGGTGGCGGTGGAAATGTGCTTTTGGTCGTTGCGCGGCGCGTAGCTCTTTTGCCAGTTGATGATGCAGATGCGGTTTTCCTCGTGGAAAATCTCATCCATCAACATCCCGAGCCGGTAAAGCTCGCGATGATCGATGCAAATGGCGATGACGCCGCCGGGTTTGAGCATTTCGCGCATCATCCAAAGGCGCGGCGTCATAAAGCGCAGCCACTTACTGTGGCGCGAGCCGTCGTCCTTAGCCACCAAGTCACCCAGGTCCGGGTCGTTCGGATCCTTATCCCACTTGTCGTTATAGCGGAAGTCCTCGCCCGTGTTGTAGGGCGGATCGGTCAACACCAGATCCACCTGGCCGCGATACTTGTAAAGCGTGACCATCGTGGACAGGTTCTCCCCGTCCCACAACTCGTTGGCGCACTCCTCCTCTGCGTTGCCCACGGAGGCTCGCTTGTTGAATTCGAACATCCGGGGTTTGATCTGGCGGACGATCTGCCAGGGCGCAGTGCGCCCGGTGTAGCTCAGGACGATCCCGTCCTTGCCCGCCTCGACCCGCGCGGCGTCGTTGTCTTGCAGCAGCCTGATGAGCGCTGACCTGGACAGTTCCTCGTATTTCATTCGCTCACCTATGTGTCTCGGTCGCAGACCAACCGCAAAAAATGGCCCACATGGGCCAAAAGGTACAGGCGCACTCATCGGTTCATGAGATGCTTGTTTGGACTATAGCTCCCCCCCTGTCTCATGGACTGCGCCGCTATAGAGCAACCGTGCACCCGAATGTTACCGGAGTCCGCAGACGGCGTTGAGCACGAGCGGCCGGCACCGAGGGGGCAACGAAACCCCATCGACCAGCATGCCCGGTGCAGCACCCGAGGCATTTGGCCTCGGTGCCGTGCTGCTGGATGAACTGCGCGATCAACAACCTCATCCGAGACTGCACCGTGCTCATCTCACATCACGAGACGGCTAGCTCAGCGTCGTCGCCAATTTTCAGTGTAGCTTGTCGATTTTTTATGATCACTTCGATTTCGCGACGCTTCTTTTCGACGATCGAGGCCTACCGGCTCGATTAACTTCCGGCAACGGCTTATCCCAAGCGAGAAGATCCATCCGCACGTTGTTGGCGTATGCGTTGTACTGCCAGCGACGGAACTGGTCGAGCAGTAGATTGTTGGTCGCTTCCAGCCGTTTAACCTGCGCTTCGAGATCTGCGATCCTACGGGTTGCCACGTCAAGCGTGAAGTCTCTAGGGAGCGCATCTCTCGCCTCCCGCAGGTCCTTCTGTCGTCGCTGAAACTGCTCCTTGATAGCAGGGTAGAGATACATCGTGTGCTTCGAAACCGAGGCAACGCCAAGAACCTTGGCGACACGATCGCAGAACAGTGGCCAAGTAAGTTTGCCCTCCCAACGATCTAGCTCGCGCATGATCTTGGGTAAGCTTGCTTTGGTGATGATCTTCTTCGGCATGTATTGTCAACCACCCAGCGCTGGGACGATCTGGGGGGCAACCGCCTCGATCGATGGGACGTCGACCAACCCTAGATCCATGAGAGCTCGCCTGACTGCAGATGGGTCATGCCCATCGGGAATCCGCAGGATCGCACCTTCAGGAACGTTCGGATGCTCAAGCGCCATCCGCATGGCCCTCACGTGGGCAAGTTTCCACTTGTGATTGTCCACCCAGCGATCAGCACCAAAGTCACCATCTTCGTGAGCCTGCCGCGCCTGTCGTAGTAGCAGCTCCGTCTGTGCTTCAAGGAGCCTGATCCGATCAAGGGTGACGTGATCCCCCTTGATGCAAACGTGTTCCTTGCAAGTCATGCACTCTCGCTGTTTCTGGCACGGAGCCATGGCGTAGTCGTGCACACACATTCCGTAGAGCGTGGCTTTGGCCGTGCCAAGCCGATCAACCCCGAGCTCTTGATAGGTCACTGGCTGTCGATGCTTGAGCCGCTCCAGAAGCGGCGGCGGCTCAAGCTGGAGCATGTCCCTCGCAGCCTCCAATTGCTCTTCGGGGCTGCGATGGTCGTAGTGGCGGTTGTCCGCTATCCGTGCACGGCCCGCCCATTGTGCCAGCGTGTAGTCATCCATGCCCGCGCGCTCCGACATGGTACTCAGCCAGTGTCGGAGTTGGTGAGTGGTCAGCTTGATGCTTGTTCCGTCGGGGTTCTTCAGCCCCCGCCGATCAAATAGCGACAATCCCTTCCCAGGACCCAGGCGGGTATTGACGTCGTTCGCAGTCGGCAGCCGCCAAGAGAAGTACTTGACCTGGAATTCCTTATGGAACTCGTTCCAACGGTGAAGGCACAGCGCACACCAAGCCTCAACTGTCCTGTCCTCATCAATCCAAGGCCAGTAAGTGCCACCGCAAGTTTCGAGCACGTACCCCGCCAAATCTCGGTAGCTGGTTGCACCCCGCTCAACAAGCTGCCACAGGCCCTTTTCCACCTTAACCTGAGACCAAGAGGGCGAGCCATCAAGACGCAAACCACCACGCGGGCAGTCGATGCCCGTAGCCGCACAGAACTCATCTGGCATGAGTGGCCGTTCGCTGTCTTCCATCGGATTAGTGATGCAGCCGGGATGACGCATGAACATGCCAGGACTTTCGAACGCGAAGCGCGCCGCCTCCCTGGCAGATTCTCCGATATCAAGCAAACGCCGCACCGCCTCTTGAACTACGTCGTGCATGGCCGGCACGACCCACTTCTTCATCGCACCCTTGCCCTTAGCTGCCCGCCAGCGCAGGTACATCTGCTGCACCCCTTGCGCGTCTGGTTCCCACTGGATGCAGTCGACTGGAAGCTTCAAGACCTCAGAGATTCGGCTCGGGGTAGCCATCAACAGGATAAGAATTGACGAGAAGAACAGACTCTCCGTGTTGTCGGCCTGCGCAAACAGGTCGGCTACAGCGAGCATGGTTTCATTCGAAGGGAGCTTCTTCGCGCGATGCGCCTGCCCTGCCTCGCCAAGATCCTCGGTCAGAATGGGAGGCTTCTTGAATGGGGACTTCCACGCTGGCAACGACGGAACAAGGCGCTTTTCACGCACGAAGTCGAAGATCGCCTGGATCTTCCGCCCTGTATTGCACAGCAGATCCGCGTTGGAATAAAACTCCCTACATTTGGCTGCACATCCGTCCATCACTGCCACGCCGAGCATCGCAACCTCGGCCTGGCCGCACACATCAAGTAACGCAGCCTCCATGCACCGCAGCGCTTGCACCGTCATCGCTAGGCTTTTAACCGGTTTGTGGCTGTAGGAGTACCGGATGTAGGCCTTGGCAAACGTCTTGAATGGCTCCGCCAACGGTGTGAAAGAGTACGAGTCGAGGGGGGCTGTTTTGGTCGCGAAGACGACAACCGTGTCATTGTGCCTCCACGTATCGCTGTCCCATGCGCCATCGTCCGCGAAGGCAGTTAACTCTTCCCTCGCCAGACGAATGAACTCCGCAAGATTGGCACTGGCGTCACGATCCGCGCGCGGCACGAACTGAACGAGATCACCCATGCCCCGCCCCTTCCAGCCCGATCACCTCAGATACTTGCGTCCTAGCCTCCTTGCACAGCAATACGCAGTGCTCCACTGCAAGAATCAGTTGGTCGTTGGCATTAACAATGACATCTGAACAACCCGCTGCCCGGGCACGCTCCTTCTCAGCATAAATATCCGCCAGAACCTCTTCATGCGGCCCATCAACCCAAGGCTGAAAGTGATAACAGGTGTAGCACGCACGGTAGCCGCTTGCGCAAAAGCCGTAGCTTCCGCATGTACCAACCGCGTGCTGGCGGTCGTTCGGTACTCGACTGCGAGGGTCATCTCCTCTGATGGCCTCACGCTCCGAACGCACCAACCTGCCAAGGCAAGCTTGCGCGAAGGGTGCGAGCTGTGCGCCAATCAACTCGTCGATGACCACAGCCTCCTGCGCTGTGTTGTCCGTGTACACGCTGACGTTCTGGATGTCGGAATGGTCCAGCAGCTCGGCAATGACGAATGGGCCAAAACCTTCGCGTCGGAGCTTCGTGCCGCGGGTGTGCCGGAATCGCGTCGCCGAAAGCCGGATAAATTCGCCGGTACGCTCCGATCTGGCGGTGGATGCTCTTGCGCACCGCTGCAACGCGCTCGCAAGCGAATTCGTCGTTGCGTGCAATGCGTCAGGCATGTCCCCCAGCAATAACGCCCTGATCTGGGCGTTGCTACCAATGCTCCTGAGGCACTCACGATTAATGAAGACTGGAACTTCACCAACCAGATCCGGATCAATCGCCTGTCCGACGCTCGCTGAAATTGCCGCGACGGACTGTCGGTGTTGTTGCTGCAGAACCAAGTAGAGATCTTCAATGATTGCCAGCGACCTGAAGGCGCCGCGAAACCTTATTCCGCGCTGCTTGGCCCGTGGAATGTCGAGCCTGAACATCGGCGTACCTTGCTTGACCTCCTGAGCGATATCCCGTCCCCTGAGTGCAGCGATCTGAACGGGACGTCGCGCCGTCATCGCTACGGTAAGCAAGTAAGCGTAGTCCTCGAAGGCCAGCTCCTTGTTCGCCACGGCCATGTTCGCCCAATCGAAAAGCGCGGCCAGCTCAAGGTCGGTGTAAGGCCCGCTCTCGGGACAGCCACTCGCCACAGCGGCCCCCTTTTCGTTCCCCTGAATTCGCCAGCCC
This sequence comes from Rhodanobacter sp., assembly GCA_024711345.1. GTDB lineage: Bacteria > Pseudomonadota > Gammaproteobacteria > Xanthomonadales > Rhodanobacteraceae > Rhodanobacter. Next base: position 146,978 of record JANJTA010000007.1, read on the forward strand.
TCAAGCAGATCGGCGACTTCCCGGGAGATCCCTTCGAAGCCGTAGTGATGCCACGCAAGCAGGAATCCCTTGAGCCCTCCCAAAATGTGCTGATCGATATCGCCCAGGCTGGCGCGCCAATTAATCAGGGAAGTGACGTCGACGGTTGTTGCACGCGTATCTTTGAAGTAGGTCTTCAGCTTCGCAGCCATGTTGCTGGTATGCGTAGCAGACAGCTCTTCAGCGTAGCGCTGAAGAGTTGCCAAGAATCCGCGACGCACGCCTTCTTCGACGCATTGCGGTAGTCCCGTGAACACCAGGACATCCTTATTGAGCTGCCAATGGTCATCTGAGGGATGGAACGGATAGCCGTCCTTGGATACAGCAACGATCTCCGCCTTCGTTTTTATCTTGAGGGGCCTCGACCCAACGTCACTCATCGCGCTCCTCCGAAGAGCTCTCACCTCGCCTCAGTCCCGCCTGCACTTGACGACCAGCCTCGTCACTGATTTCGCGAATGTGGCGTCGGTTGTAGACATCTCCGGAAGACTTACTTCGATGGCCATTTAGAAACGCGCGAACATCCTGCTCTCTGGCTTCGCTGATAAAAGGCGCCTTAGATCCCAGCGCTTCGACCCGAACCTTGGCGTTGTGCCGGTCAATGCTGACGGAGAGCTCATAGTTGAAGTGGTGCCGAAAAGCATGCGGATGGATTCCCACGAAGCCAGGATCCACAGCATGCATCCTGGCAAAAACTTGGCCGTTGAGCGCAGAGATCGATAACTCCTTGCCCCACGTCCTGCCCTTGTGATGCGTGACGAGTAGATAAGGGTGTTGCCGAGCGGGGGCGATTCTGGCACGCACTTCCATGATGTAGCGATGAATCTGGCTCACGAGTACCCCAGGCAGCGGCAGAGGACGCCCCTTGGTCTTGGATACGGGCTGGTACCGGCGTGAATCATGACTGTCATCATGGTTGCGACGAATCCACACCTTCGGCTCGTCCCCATAGTCGAACTGATCGATGCAAAGGCTCAGCAACTCGCCGCGCCGCATTCCCGTATATCGGAGCAACCCAAAAATGATGGCATTCCGTAAACGGACGTCCGGGCTCCGGAAGGGATTGCGCGGGTCGTCTTCGGAGCCTACTGCCATGAACCGCTCGACCAATTCAGAGGGTGGCGAACGTAGGTTAGCGTCGTCACCCTTCCACTTCGCAAGTCCTCGTGGGCGATGCTTGCGGATGGTCTTGGCCATCTGCACGATCTCTTGCACGACCTGCGCGGAGTTCCGATGCTGCGTGACTACCGATGCTGTGAACTCCAGGTAGTCGGCGATGGTGCTCATGCGGTTGTAGTGCTGCTGCCCACCGATCGCGGCTTCGGCCGGACTTGAGGCAATTCTCGACTCGAGAAAGCCGGCCACGCCAGGCGCGGACGCTTGCTGGCTATTTCCTGGTGGCGTCTGGTGGCGCATATCGAGCTTGGTGAAGTCTCGCAGCGCGACCACGTCGGCGACCGTGAGAAAGCGGCCATTGCGAAACTCCGAGATCAAGTCCCGACCTTGCAAGGATTCCCATTGCAGGAGCACGACGATGTCGGCCAGCTTGTTACGGATTGTGTTGACCGCGGCCCCAGCGTTCCGGAGCTGGGACGTTGCGAAGAGGGTCGGATAGAAGAGCGGCAGTCCTTGGGCATCGTGGAGCATCGGGGCGCGCTCGCCCCCACTGAGTACATGAACTGACAGCCTGGTCACGGCTATCTTTCCTCACCGATTCTCACGTATGCATAACTATACAGATCTTTTTCAACTGTGCAAGTAACGACAAAAAAAGGAAAGCCCCACAAAAATGCGGGGCTCTCACTACTTTATTTCACCATTTTTCCAGAGATGTTCCTCAAAACGGAATGTCGTCGTCCGCGAAGCCGTTGTCGGCCGGGCCCGGTGCCGGCGACTGGCGCGGCGCGTTGCCGTAGTCGCCGCCGCGCGACTGGCCGCCGCCGTAGCTGCCGCCACCCTGACGCTGGCCGCCCTGCGGGCGCTCGCGCTGGTAGCCGCCGCCGGCGCCGCCCTCACCGCCGGGGCCGCCGAGCATCTGCATGTCGCTGGCGATGATGTCGGTCGAGTAGCGCTCGATGCCCTGCTTGTCGGTGTACTTGTCGGTGCGCAGCGAACCCTCGATATAGACCTGACGGCCCTTCTTCAGGTACTCGCCGGCGATCTCGGCCAGCCGGCCGAAGATCTTCACCCGGTGCCACTCGGTGCGCTCCTGCTTCTCGCCGCTCTGCTTGTCCGTCCACGACTCGGTGGTGGCCAGGTTGAAGCTGCAGATGGCGGTGCCGCCGCCGGTGTGGCGCATTTCGGGGTCCGCGCCGAGGTTGCCGACCAGGATGACTTTGTTGACGCCACGTGCCATGGGAGTGTCCTCGTTGAGCCGGCCGCAAGTTTGCGTTGGGTTGCGCCCGGAGTGATGGTTCGGGCTGGCTATGATAACCGCGGCGGTCGGCGAATCCAGCGGCCGCCAACCCGTGCCGCTGCCGGCCGCGGGCGGTCCCGGCGGTCGGCTCAGGCCCGCGCGCCGGAAGGTGGGGTCGCCGCGTCCGCCGGCGGCAGGTGCTGCACGCCGTAGCCGGCGGCGTCCCATGCCTCCAGCCCGCCCTGCAACGGGCGCACCTGCCGATAGCCCCGGGCCATCAGCAGCTTGGCCGCCCGCGCCGCGGAGACCTCGTTCGGGCAGTTGCAATAGACCACCAGCTCGCGGTCCAGCGGCACGCCACGCAGCACCTGCTCGAGGCTACCGTCGTCGACCAGCAGCGCGCCGGGCACCACCCGCGTATCGAGCTGGCGCGTCTGCGCCGGCCGCACGTCCACCACCACCGGGGCGTTGCCGTCGGCGATCTTGCGGTACAACTCGTCCACCGAGATGCGCGCCATCCGCAGCGAGCGCAGCAGGCGCCGACGCCGCCACCAGCGCAGCAGCACGTAGAGCGCCAGCAGCCCCGCCAGCAACTCGATCGCCACCGTGCCGGCGCTGGCGATGGCCGCCAGCAGGCCGTCGACCTGCGCCGCGAACAGGTAGCCGAGGCCGACCGCCAGCGCCGCCCACCACAGCGAGCCCAGCCCGTCGAACAGCACGAACACCGGCAGCCGCAAGCCCATCGCGCCGACCAGCGAGGACGATACCGTCGACAGCCCCGGCACGAATTTGGCGACCAGCAGCACCCGGCCGCGCCAGCGCTGGAACTGCAGCTCGGAGCGCGCCACGCATGAATCCGGCGACAGCGAAATGCGGCACAGCAGGCGCATCACCCCGGCGCCGTAGCGCCGGCCGGCGCTGAACCAGGCCAGGTCGCCCAATACCGCACCCGCCACCGCCGCGCCGATCGCCGCCGCCGGCGCCACCTGCCCGCCTGCCGCCAGCGTGCCGGCCACCACCAGGGTCGGCACCGCCGGCAGCGGTGCACCGAGCTGGGTCAGCAGCACGTTGAGGAACACCAGCAGCACGCCGTATTCGGTGATCAGCGCAATGATTTCATGGGCCATCGGGGCGGTTCTCGGCTCGCGGCCCGGTGGGTCGCAGCGACCCATGATTGGGCCGCCTCGCGGCTATTGCAAACCACCCTCGCGGCCGCCGCGGCCGCGTTCGCCTAGGCCAGGTGCGCCTGCGCCGTGGCGGCGCGACGGGTGATCCGGCGCGCGCCGGAGATCACCAGCGGCAGCCACAGCAGGGTCAGCGCCGCGGCGCAGACGAACACGCCGTTCGGGCCGAGCCGGCCCAGCGCGATGCCGCCGAGCGCGCCGCCCACGAACGCGCCGATGAACTGGCTGGTCGAATACGCACCCATCGCCGCGCCGCGCAGCTGCTCCGGCGCCAGCCGCGAGACCAGGCTGGGCAGCGCCGCCTCCAGCAGATTGAAGGCGGAGAAGAACACCGCCGCAGCCACGCCGAACGCCGCCAGGTGGCGGCCGGACAGCGCGAAGCCGAGCAGCGCCAGCCCGATCGCCACCACGCACAGCGTGATGATGCGCAGGCTCTGCGCCACTTCGCGCATGTGGTGCATGGTGGCGCCCATCACGAACGCGGCCACCGTCATCACCGGCAGGTACAGCTCCCAGTGTCGGTTCACCGGCAGGTGCAGCGTGTCGGCCAGCAGCAGCGGCAGGCCGACGAAGCTGGCGGTGAGCAACGCATGCAGGAAGAACACCGAGCCGTTCAGCACCAGCATGCGGCCGTCGCGCAGCATCGCCAGCACCGAGCCGAGACCGGCCGCGGCCGGCGCACGCGCACGCGCCGGCGTGGGCACGATCAACCACAGCAGCAGCAACGAGGCCAGCGCCAGGATCGAAGTGGCGGCGAACAAGCCGGGCAAGCCGGCGACCGCCTCCAGCGGCGGCCCCAGGATCAGCGCCAGCAGGAACGCCAGCCCGATCGACACGCCGATGATGCCCATCGCCTTGCTGCGGTTTTCCTCCGCGGTGAGATCCGCCGCCAGCGCGATGCCGGCGCCGGCCACCGCGCCCATGCCCTGCACCGCGCGGCCCACCGCGATGCCGGCCAGCGTGTGCGACATTGCCGCGATCAGCCCGCCGATGGCGAACAGCACCAGCCCCAGGGTGATCGCCGGCTTGCGCCCGATCCGGTCCGACAGCAGCCCCAGCGGAATCTGCAGCAGCACCTGGCCGATGCCGTACACGCCCAGCGCCAGTCCGATCATGAAACCGGTGGCGTCGGGCATCGCCTTCGCGTACAGCGAGAACACCGGCATGATCAGGAACAGCCCGAACAGGCGCAGGCTGATCACGCAGGCCAAGGTCAGCGCGCTGCGCAGTTCGAGGCTGGAGAGTTTGCTCACCGGGAGAGGCACGTCGCCAAAGACATTGCCGGCATTATAGATGGCGCCACGCGCGGCGACTGTGGCGACATGTCGCGGCGCAAAATATTGCAGGCCCTATAATCGGCGCAGCGAAACATCCCCCGAAGCTCCCCATGACCACGATGACCGCCGACGCCAGCCGCTCCGCCGACTTCGCCCATGTGCGCGATCTCGCCGCCCCCGACATGCGGCGCGTCGACGCCCTGATCCGCCGGCGGCTGTCGTCCGACGTGGTGCTGATCAACCAGATTGCCGACCACATCATCGCCGGCGGCGGCAAGCGGCTGCGCCCGATGCTGCACGTGCTGGCCGCCGGCGCCGCCGGCTATGCGGGCGAACAGCACGTCAAGCTCGCCGCCGTCATCGAGTTCATCCACACCTCCACCTTGCTGCACGACGACGTGGTCGACGAATCCGACCTGCGCCGCGGCCGCAAGACCGCCAACGCGCTGTGGGGCAACGCTGCCAGCGTGCTGGTGGGCGACTTCCTCTACTCGCGCTCGTTCCAGCTGATGGTGGAGCTGGACGACATGCGCGTGATGCGCATCCTCGCCGACACCACCAATACCATCGCCGAGGGCGAGGTGCTGCAGCTGCTCAACATCGGCAACGCCGACGTCAGCGAGGCGGCCTACCTGGCGGTGATCGAGCGCAAGACCGCGGTGCTGTTCGCCGCTGCCACCGAACTGGGCGGCCTGCTCGGCGGCCTGCCGGAAGGCCAGGTGGCCGCGCTGCGCCGCTACGGCATGGAGCTGGGTTATGCGTTCCAGATCGCCGACGACCTGCTCGACTACACCAGCGACGCCGGCACCCTGGGCAAGAACATCGGCGACGACCTCGCCGAGGGCAAGCCGACCCTGCCGCTGATCTACGCGCTGGAGAAGGCCAACCCGGAGCAGGCGCAGTCGCTGCGCCACGCGATCGAGCACGGCGGGCTGGACTCGCTGGACCGCATCATCGCCTCGATCCGCGACTCCGGCGCGCTGGAACGCACCCGCGAGCGCGCCCTGTTGCATGCCCGCGCCGCCCGCGACGCACTGGTCGCACTGCCCGCCTCGGCCTACCGCGACGCCCTGGCCACGCTCGCCGAGTACTCGGTGCAGCGCACGTACTGAACGTTCGCCATCGGTGCGCAACGTGTCCGTCCACGCGCATTTGTAGGAGCGCGCTTGCGCGCGATGCTCCTGCTCTTGGTCTCGTCGTGTTGAAAGCGAAGAGATTTCGTCTGTCCGCGGCGCGCGAAAGCTCTTGCCTCTGATGCTTTTCCCTGAATGCAGCGGCCGCGAAAGACGCCAGAGCTATCGCGCACAAGTGCGCTCCTGCAGGGGACACGCAAGAGAGCAGTAGCCCGGCGGCCACAGGCGGAAGTTCATTTCCGCGACTCGCGCACCGTGAGCCACGACAACCAGGGGAACCCCTCGATGGAGAAAGCCCGCCCCGCGGCGCGCACCGCCATCAACCGCCCCATTGGATCCCCCGCGGAAACCCATCGTTCAGCCGCCAGCGCTGGCAGCCGCGCCGCCGATCGGCCAGACTTCGGCGCATGGTCCGACTGCGCTCCAACCGCTGGCTGTGGTGTCTTGCGGCAACGCTGCTGCCGCTGGCGGTGGCGCATGCCGCGGAGACCGGCTGGCGCTACGACACGGTGCACAGCCAGGTCGTTTTCAGCATCAGCCACAACGGCTACTCGCGGCCGTTCGGGCGGCTGCACATCGCGCGCGGCTGGCTGCGTTTCGACCCGGGCGACTGGAGCAGCGCGGCGACCGAACTGGACATCGACCTGGCCAGCCTGGACATGGGCGATGCCGACTGGAACGCGGCGGTGTGCAAGCCGGCCCTGCTCGACTGCGCGAACCAGCGCTACGCGCACTTCCGCAGCACCGGGGTGGAGCGCAAGGACGACCAGCACGGCGTGCTGCACGGCGAGCTGACCCTGCATGGCGTCACCCGTCCGCTGGACTTGCCGTTCACCTTCAACCGCGCCGCGCGCACCCTCTACGAGACGCACGAGGTGGCCGGCTTCTCCGCCACCGCCAGCCTGGACCGCAACGACTTCGGCATCCACGCCAACCCCAACTCGATCGGCGCCAACGTCAGCGTGTGGCTGGAGCTGGAGGCGCTGCGCGACGACCACGCCGTTCCACCACGCAAGGAAACACCATGAGTCTGCGCAGCAACGACCGCCAGTGGGGTTCGGTCGCCAAGTTCTTCCACTGGGTCATCGCGCTGGGCATCCTCGGCAACGGCCTGTTCGGCCTGCTGATGGACCTGGCCCGCTCGCCGATGCAGAAGATCAACTGGCTGGCGCTGCACAAGTCGATCGGCCTCACCGTGCTGGCGCTGGCCTTGCTGCGTATCGCCTGGCGCTGGGCCGACCGCCGCCCGCCGGAGGAGCCGGCGCCGCGCTGGCAGCAGCTGGCGGCGCGGGCCGCGCACGGTGCGTTGTACGTGCTGATCGTGGCGTTGCCGCTCAGCGGCTGGTGGTTCAATTCGGTCACCGGCAAGCCGCTGCAATGGTTCAAGCAGTTCAACCTGCCGGCACTGGCGGCGAAGAACGATGCGTGGCGCGACTTCGCGCACGGCGTGCACGAGTACCTGTTCTGGTTGCTGCTGCTGGTGCTGCTGGCGCATGTCGGCGGCGCGCTGAAGCATCACCTGACCGACCACGACGACACGCTGCGCCGGATGCTGCCGTTCGGCGGCCTGCGCCGGCGCAACCCTTCCGAAGGAGACTCCCGATGAAACGCCTTGCCCTCCTGCTGGCGCTCGCCCTGCCCGGCGCCGCCATGGCCGCCGACTACACGGTGCAGCCGGCGTCCAGCACGCTCGGCTTCAGCAACACCTTCCAGGGCGAGCCGTTCAATGGCCAGTTCGGCCAGTGGACCGCCACGATCAGCTACGACCCGGCCAATCTCGCCGCGTCGAAGTTCGACGTGGAAGTGACCCTGGCCAGCGTGAAGACCGGCGACAGCGACCGCGACGGCGCGCTGCCCGGCCCGGACTTCTTCGACGTGGCGAAATTCCCCAAGGCGCACTTCGTCACCACCGGCTTCCGCCGCAGCGGCGGCAAGGTGATTGCCGACGGCACGCTCACCCTGCGCGGCGTGAGCAAGCCGGTGAGCCTCGAGGTGACGTTCAAACCACAGGGCGGCGGCGCCACGCTGGACGTGGCCGGTACGCTGCAGCGACTGGATTTCGGCGTGGGCACCGGCGACTACGCCGACACTTCGGTGATCGGCGGCGAGGTGAAGGTCAAAGCGCACCTGCAGCTGGCCGCGAAGTAAGCCGCCGCGGTGGCACGCGACACGCTGTGGCAACGCCTGCGCGGCTGGGTCCGGCCCGGCCGCCCGGTGAGCGCGTCGCCGCACCGCGATGCGCATGGATCGACGCAGGTGGCCGACAGCCTGCGCGCGCTGCTGGACGACCCGAGCATTCCGCCCGCGGTGCGCGGCGAGCTGGCCAGCGACTTCGCCCGCATCGAGGCCATGCTGGAGCGGCTCGAACGCGGCGAGCTGCACGTGGCGGTGTTCGGTCGCGTCTCCGCCGGCAAGTCGGCGCTGGGCAACGCGTTGCTGGGCCGCGAGGCGTTCGCGGTGGGCGTGCTCCACGGCACCACCACCGACGCCGAGCAGGCGCCGCTCGACGAGGCGCAGCACGACGCCCTGGTGCTGATCGACACGCCCGGCATCAACGAGCTGGATGGCGAGGCGCGCGAACGCCTCGCCTTCGAGGTGGCCGAGGTCAGCGACCTGGTGGTGTTCGTCGCCGACGGCGACCTCACCCGCGAGGAACTCGACGCGCTGAAGACGCTCGCCGCCACCCAGCGCCCGCTGCTGCTGGCGCTGAACAAGGCCGACCGCTACGGCGCCGACGAGCTGGCCGACCTGCTCGCCCACCTGCGCCTGCGCGTGGCCGGGCTGGTGCGCGCCGAGGACGTGCTGGCGGTGGCCGCGCGGCCGGCGCCGCAACGGCTGGTCGAAGTCGATGCGCACGGCCGCGAGCACGTGCGCGAACAGGCGCGCGCGCCCGACGTCGCTGCGCTGCGCGAACGCCTGCTGGCGATCGCCGCGCGCGAAGGCAAGGCGCTGTCGGCCATCAACGCCGGCCTTTACGCCGGCCGGCTCACCGACCAGGTCAGCGCGCGCATCGCCGAAACGCGCAAGAGCGTGGCGGCGAAACTGATCCGCCAGTACTGCCTCGCCAAAGGCGTGGCGGTAGCGCTGAACCCGATCCCGGTGGCCGACCTGCTCGCCGCCGCCGGGCTGGACGCGGCGATGGTGGTGCAGCTGTCGCGCGTCTACGGCCTGCCGCTGACCCGCGCCGAATCCGGCCGGCTGGTGGCGGTGATCTCGGCGCAGCTGGCCGCGCTGATGGGCGCGATCTGGGGCATGCAACTGGTCGCCTCGGCATTGAAGGGCATCAGCGCCGGGCTGTCGGTGCTGGTCACCGCCGCCGCCCAGGGCGCGCTCGGCTGGTACGCCACCGTGCTGATCGGCCGCGCCGCCGAACGCTATCTGGTCGCCGGCAAATCCTGGGGCGAGGCCGGCGCCAAGCGCGCCGTCGCCGACGTCGTCGCCAGCCTCGACCGCGACTCGATCCTGCGCGAGGCGCGCGAGGAAATCCTCAAGCGGTTGAAGTCGGGTTCCCGGGCATGAAAGGCATCGCCCGCAAGCGGGCTCCTACACTCGTCGCATGGTAGGAGCCCGCTTGCGGGCGATGCCTTCCCTCATTTCCCGCGGCACCTCTCCAGGAACGCGCGCACCGCCGCCGCGTCGAACGGCCAGTCCAGCTCGCGGCCGTCGCGCGCATCGCGCAGCACCGGCACGCGCGTGCCGTAGCGCTGCTCCAGCTCGGGCGAATCGTCGACCCATGCGCTGTCGAAATCCGGCGCGCGTGCCTCGGCCATCACGGCCAGGGCGAGGTCGCACAGGTGGCAGTAGTCGCGCTGGTACAGGATCAGGTCGGACATGCGGTGGCGAACGGACTGCCAAACGAAAGGGGGCTGCGTAGAATAGCGGCTTCCCTTCCCCATTCGCAGCACATCATGGCCGTCAGCGTATTCGACCTGTTCAAGATCGGCATCGGGCCGTCCTCCTCGCACACGGTGGGGCCGATGCGCGCCGCCGCGCGCTTCGCCGAACACTGGCTGGAGGAAAAGGGCGTGCTCGAGCGCGTCGCCCGCGTGCGCGCCGAACTGTACGGCTCGCTGGCGATGACCGGCCGCGGCCACGGCACCGACAAGGCGGTGCTGCTGGGCTTCGAGGGCCAGCACCCGGACACGGTCGACCCCGACGCGATCCCCGCCACGCTCGAGCGCATCCGCGGCACGGGCCGCATCCGGCTGCTGGGCAAGCGCGAGATCGCGTTCGACGAAAAGGCCGACCTGGTCTTCAACAAGCGCCAGAAGCTGCCGTTCCACACCAACGGCATGCGTTTTTCCGCGTACGACGCCGACGGCAGCGAACTGGCCACGCGCGACTACTACTCGGTCGGCGGCGGCTTCGTGGTCAATACCGACGAGGCGGCCGAGGACCGCATCGTCGCCGACACCACCGCGCAACCCTACCCGTTTTCCAGCGGCGACGAGATGCTGGCACTGTGCAAGCAGCATGGCCTGACCATCGCCCAGCTGATGATGGCAAATGAGAGCGTGTGGCGGCCCGAGGCGGAAACCCGCGCCGGCCTGCTGACCATCTGGCAGGCGATGAAGGACTGCGTCACCCGCGGCCTGCGCTCGCCCGGCACCCTGCCCGGCGGCCTGCACGTCGCGCGCCGCGCCCCGGCGATGGCCGAGGAACTGCGCAACCAGCCCGAGGCCGCACTGCGCGACCCGCTGACCATCCTCGACTGGGTGAACCTGTACGCGCTGGCGGTGAACGAGGAAAACGCCGCCGGCGGCCGCGTGGTCACCGCCCCCACCAACGGCGCCGCCGGCATCATTCCCGCGGTCGGCCACTACTACCTGCGCTTCTGCCCCAAGGCGGACGACGAAGGCATCATCAATTACCTGCTCACCGCCGCCGCCATCGGCATCCTGTACAAGGAAAACGCCTCGATCTCCGGCGCCGAAGTGGGCTGCCAGGGCGAGGTCGGCGTGGCCTGCTCGATGGCCGCCGGCGGCCTCACCGCGGCGCTCGGCGGCAACGTGATGCAGGTGGAGAACGCAGCCGAGATCGGCATGGAACACAACCTCGGCCTCACCTGCGACCCGATCGGCGGCCTGGTGCAGATCCCCTGCATCGAACGCAACGCGATGGGCTCGGTGAAAGCGATCAACGCCAGCCGCATGGCATTGAAGAGCGACGGCAAGCACCGCGTCTCGCTGGACAAGGTGATCAAGACCATGCGCGACACCGGCCGCGACATGAAGGACAAGTACAAGGAAACCTCGCGCGGCGGTTTGGCGGTCAACGTCATCGAGTGCTGAGCCGCCCCCTGTAGGAGTCCGCTCGCGGGCGATGCTCCCCACAAGGCAGACACGTAAGGCCGGTTTCGCAGGGCAGGCAGTGCCCGCTCTGCAGCGCGACCTTGCCTGGCTTCAGCGCGTCTTGCCCGACGTACCCTTTGCCAGCTCCGCAATCAGGTCGCGGACGAGCCTTCGCTTGTCTTCGGAAAGCTGCAGATAGTCCTCGAACGCCAGCCGGTCATGACCACGCACGTGGTCGGGCCAGGCGATGTTCACGTCCTGCACGCCCTTGGGTCGAATCTTTCGATACTCCAGTTCGTGCGGCTCGACGCCAACGATCTTGGCCAGCGCCTCCAGATGGGCCGGACGCGGGCGATGCTTCCCGTTGAGCCATCCCGACACGGCCTGCGAGGACACTTCCTCGCCCTGCAGTTCCAGCAGCCGAGCGAGTTCCGACGCGCTCGCCTCGATCCTCTCGCGCTTCAAGGCAGCCCGGAGACGGTCGGCGAAGGCTTTCTTGTCGATCTTCATGGCTTGCGACCATAGGTGCCGCTCCGCCATGCAATTGAAAGTTATGCTTTATATAAATTGAAAATTTTGCTTTCATGGCCGATCAAACCTTACGCCGGTCGTTGCCATGCCCAAGTCGCTGCTGGAACAGCTGCCCGAGATCGTCGCCCGCGGACGCCAGCAGGCCGAGAAGATCCTGGAGAGCCTGGAAGGACGCCACCGGGTCAGCCTGCAGACGCGCGAGTGGGTGCTGCCGTCGAAGGACACGCGCGACAGCGACTGGATCACCGCGGCGAACCGGCAGGCGCACCTGGGCGACGAAGGCACGGCCGACTGGACCAACCGGCTGATCTACGGCGACAACCTGCTGGCGATGGCCGCGCTGCTGGCCGGCGACGAACACACGCCCAGCCTGCGCGGCAAGGTCGACCTGATCTACATCGACCCACCGTTCGACTCCAAGGCCGACTACCGCACCAAGGTTTCGCTGCCCGGGGTGGAGCTGGAGCAGCGGCCGACAGTAATCGAGCAGTTCGCGTATTCCGATACGTGGTCGGACGGTACGGCGTCGTATCTGGCGATGATCGTGCCGCGGCTGATTCTGATGCGAGAGCTATTGAGCGACAGCGGCTCGATGTATGCGCATCTGGATTGGCATGTAGGGCATTACGTGAAGGTGGTGATGGATGAAGTCTTCGGCAAGGATTTTTTCACCAACGAAATCGTATGGCAACGGACCGGCGCCCATAACGATTCCAACAGATTTGGCAACGTCCACGACATCATATTTTTTTACGGCAAAACCAATTCCCGCCCATTCTTTCAAACACACACTCCGTACGACGAAGAATACATACAAGAGCGTTTCAGAAATGCGGAAGAAGAAACGGGCCGGCGCTATTGGCTCAATACCGCGACTGCCGCCGGACCTGGGCCTGCACGTCGCTTCAACGGAGAGCTCAGAAGCCCTCCACCGGGAACTCATTGGCGATACAGCCAAGAAACCATTGATGAACTAATCAGCTCAGGAAAGATCGTCTTTTCAAAAACTGGAATGCCCTACGTCAAGCAATATCTCGATGAAAGTCCCGGGCGACCTGTCCAGTCAGTATGGACAGATATAAAAATGACGAAGTCCGGTGCAGAGAGGTTGAACTACGCGACACAAAAGCCCGAGGCTCTCTTGGAGCGAATCATTCGCAGCTCATGCCCAGAAGATGGGCTGGTAGCCGACTTCAACGGCGGCTCCGGCACCACCGCCGCCGTCGCCGAAAAACTCGGCCGCCGCTGGATCACCACCGACCTCGGCAAGCCCGCCTGCATGATCATGCGCAAGCGGCTGATCGACCAGGGCGCCAAGCCGTTCCTGTACCAGGCGATCGGCGACTACCAGGTCGAGGCGGCGAAGAGTTCGCTGGGACGCAGTTTCCGCGTGGGCGATCTGTCGGGGATCGTGCTGTCGCTGTACGGCGCGTTGCCGCTGCAGCCGGAGGACAACCCGCTGCGCAATCTCGGCGCGGTGGTGTACGGCGGAAAGAAAACTCTGGTGCTGGTGGATTCGCCGAACAAGCTCACCGGCGATGCCACGCTGCGCAAGGCGATCGCCCAGCGCGAGCACCTGCTCGGCGGCTGGGATCGGGTGGTGGTGCTGGGCTGGAACTTCGAGCCGTCGATCGGGCAGAGCATCACCGCGCTGAACGATCCGCGGCTGGAAGTGCTGGTGATCCCGCCCGACCTGCTCGACCGCCTGCGCAAGAAGGGCGGCATCGAGAAGCTGCGCGGCCAGGTGCGTTTCTCCAGCCTGCAGTACCTCACGATCAAGCCGGTACGCCGCCAGCGCAGTGGCGACGAGGAGCAGCTGCAGGTCACGCTGGACAACTATGTGCTGCTCTCGCCCGAGGCGATCAACCTGGACGAGGACAACCGCAAGAAGCTGCTCAAGGTGGCCAACGCCGAACCGCTGGCGCTGATCGAGTACTGGGCGGTGGACCCCGACTATGACGGCGCGGTGTTCCGCTCGGTGTGGCAGGACTACCGCGGCAACACCGCCAACGACGACGACCCGCTGCGCGTGGTGACCGCCGCGAGCTTCGGCGTGCCGCACAAGAAGGGGGAGCGGCGCGTCTGCGTGCGCGTGGTCGACGTGTTCGGTTTCGAGGCGGAAGTGGTGCAGATAGTGGCGGAGTCGAAGGCATGAGCGTCGCCGACAACCCGCTGGCGCTGGCTTCCGCCCTCACCCGGCGCACCGAACAACTCTGCATCGGCCTCGAACAGGGTATCGCCGATATCTACGAGCTGGTGACGCCGGTGACCGCCGAGCTGCTGCGCTGGTGGTTCGGCGAGGACGCGTGCCAGTCGCGCACATTCAATTTCCACCCCGGCCAGAAGCAGGCGATCCTCAACGTGATCGTGGCGCACGAAGTGCTGGCCAGTCCGAACCTGAAGGACCTGTACCAGCAGATGTGCGCCGATGCGCTGCTTGCAGGCACTCGGCTTGCCGACGTGGCGCAGGACAAGCACGGCCATCCGAAGTACTGCCTGAAGATGGCCACCGGCACCGGCAAGACCTGGGTGCTGCAGGCGCTGCTGGTATGGCAGCTGCTGAACAAGACCGCGGCGCTGGACGAGGGCCGCGACGACCCGCGCTTCACCCGTCGCTTCCTGATCGTGGCGCCGGGGCTGATCGTGTACGAGCGGCTGCTCGATGCCTTCCTAGGCAAGGAGAACGAGAACAAGAGCCGGGACTTCGCCAGCTCCGACATCGCCAGCTACGCCGAGCTGTTTGCGCCGCCGGCGCGGCGCGAGCGCATCGCGCAGTTCGTGCGCGGCAACGTCTGCCAGAAGCAGGAAATCGGCCTGAAGGCCACCGGCAACGGCATGATCGCGATCACCAACTGGCACCTGCTCAGCGAGGCCGAAGAGGAGGCGGAGCAGGACGAAGCCGAACGGGTCGACACGCCCGGCATGGTCGCCGATGCGGCGCGTGTGGCCTACGACGTGCTGCCGCTGACGCCCGGCCGCGCCGCCGGCAACAGCCTCGACGTGCTGGACCGGCGCTGGGCACGCGGCAACGTGCTCTCCTACCTCGCCGACCTGCCCGACCTGATGGTGTTCAACGACGAGGCGCACCACATCCACGAGTTGAAGTCGGGCGGCGAGGCCAGCGAGGTCGAGTGGCAGAAGAGCCTGTCGATCATCGCCGCGGGCAAGGGCCGCCGCTTCGTGCAGATGGATTTTTCCGCCACGCCGTACAACGACGTCGGCAGCGGCAAGAAGAAGGCGAAGGTCTACTTCCCGCACATCGTGGTCGATTTCGACCTGAAGGCGGCGATGCGGCTGGGCCTGGTGAAGTCGCTGGTGCTGGACAAGCGCAAGGAGCTCGGCGCGTTGCCGCTGGAGTTCAAGGCCGAGCGCGATGCCGGCGGCAACGTGGCGCTCTCCGAAGGCCAGCGCGTGATGCTGCGCGCCGGACTGCAGAAGCTGCGCAAGCTGGAGGCGGATTTCGCCCGGCTCGACGCCGCGCGCCATCCGAAGATGCTGGTGGTGTGCGAGGACACCACGGTGTCGCCGCTGGTGGCACAGTTCCTGCGCGACGAGGGACTGCACGACGACGACGTGCTCACCGTCAATTCCGGCAAGAAAGCCGAGCTCGGCGAGAAGCAGTGGGCGCCGTTGCGCCAGCGCCTGTTCAACGTGGACCGGCATGCGCAACCGCGGGTGATCGTCAGCGTGCTGATGCTGCGCGAGGGTTTCGACGTCAACAACATCTGCGTGATCGTGCCGCTGCGATCCAGCCAGGCGCAGATCCTGCTGGAGCAGACCATCGGCCGCGGCCTGCGCCTGATGTGGCGCGACCCGGAATACGCCGACATCAAGCGCGAGAATCGCGAGCGGATCAACCGGGGCGAAGAGCCCGGTTCGCTGATCGACATCCTGTCGATCGTCGAGCATCCGGCCTTCCAGAGCTTCTACGACGAGCTGATGCGCGAAGGGCTGGTCGGCAGCACCGGCGACGACGACGAGGGCAGCAGCACCGGCGACCTGATCGCCGCCGAGCTGCGCGAGGATTACGAGAAGTACGACTTCGCCATCCCGTTCATCCTGCGCGAGGCCGAGGAGAACGTCGAGCACCTGCCGATCGATGTCACCGCGCTGGCGCCGTTCAACGCGATGAGCCGCGCAAAGCTGGCCGAGCTGCTGGGCAAGGGCGACACCTTCACCTCGCAGGACCTGCAGAGCAGCACGCTGTTCGGCGACTACCGCGTCAATGGCGTGGCGATGGACGTCAGCGGCTACAACGAGCTGCTGTCACGGCTGACCCGGCGGGTCGCCCAGGCACTGAACCATGCCCTGCCCAGGGGCAACAGGATCGCCCCGCACCTGGATCGCCCGTATCTGCAGATGAATACCGCCGCGCTGGCCACGGCGCTGGACGACTACATCCGCGAACGGCTGTTCGAGGAAACGTTCGAACCGTTCGAAGACGAAGGCTGGCGGCTTTTGCTGCTGCAGCCGGTGCTCGACCACATCGTGAAGATCTTCGGCCTGGCGCTGGTGCGCGCCGAGGAGCACACCGTCAGCGGCAACACCGAGGTGCGCCACCGTCGTCTTTCGGAAGTAACGAAGCTGATGGTGCGCGAAAGCGCTTCGCTGGAAGTGGGCAAGTGCATCTACACGCGCCTGCCGTACCCGACCCGCAGCGGCGGGCTGGAGCGCGCCTTCATCGAATGGGCGCAGGCCGACGCCGGCATCGAGGCGTTCTGCAAGATCAGCGAGAACCGCCACGACTTCGCGCGGCTGCGCTACATCAAGGATGACGGCCTGCCCGCGTTCTACATCCCCGACTTCCTGGTGCGCACGGCCGACGCCATCTACCTGGTCGAGACCAAGGCGCAGCAGCAGGTCGGCCACCCGAACGTGCAGCGCAAGCTGAAGGCGGCCACCACCTGGTGCGAGCGGATCAATGCGCTGGAGCCGGAGCAGCGCGGCGGGCGCATGTGGCATTACGCGCTGGTAGGCGAGTCGCTGTTCCACGACTGGCGGCAGAAGGGCGCCCGCCTGGGCGAGTTGCTGGCGTTCTCGCGGGCTCGCGCGGCGCCCACGGCGCAGTCGCAGGGCGGTCTGTCCCTGGACAACTAAGTTCATCCCCACCCTGGAGTGCGACGCGTCCCGCAGGAGCCCGCTCGCGGGCGATGCTTTTCGAATCCCGGTTTTCGACAAACGAACGTCTGGTCATCCCGGCCAAGAGCATCGCCCGCGAGCGGACTCCTACCAGCGGAGGCGTGCCGGGTCGCGACTTCCGCAGGGGTGACACGGGACGGTCAGTTCTGCAACCATCGGCCCCTTTCGGGGATGCGCGGCACGCGCTTTGAGGAGTTTCCATGTCATCCAGCAGCTCGATCCGCCGCGACGTCGGCCCGTTCGCCCTGATGCTTACCGGTCTGGGCTCGATCATCGGCTCGGGCTGGTTGTTCGGCGCCTGGCGCGCGGCGCAGATCGCCGGCCCCGGCGCGATCTGGGCGTGGGTGATCGGCGCGGTGGTGATCATGGCGATCGCGCTGACCTACGCCGAGCTGGGCGCGATGTTCCCCGAGTCCGGCGGCATGGTGCGCTACGGCCACTACTCGCACGGCTCGCTGGTGGGCTTCATCGCGGCGTGGGCGAACTGGATCGCGATCGTCTCGGTGATCTCGGTGGAGGCGGAAGCCTCGGCGCAGTACATGTCCTCGTGGAAATGGGACTGGGCGAAGGACCTCTACCATCAGGCGCCCGGCGGCCACGGCGAGCTGAGCACGCTCGGCCTGACCATCGCCGCGGCGCTGGTGATCGTGTACTTCCTGCTGAACTTCTGGAGCGTGAAGCTGTTCGCGCGCTCGAACACCGCGATCACCCTGTTCAAGCTGGTGATCCCCGCGCTCACCGCGGTGCTGCTGATGATGAGCGGCTTCCATCCGGAGAACTTCAGCGTCGGCATCCACGGCGAGGCGCACTCGACCGACTTCGCCTCGGTACTCACCGCGGTGGCGATCGCCGGCATCGTGTTCAGCTTCAACGGCTTCCAGAGCCCGGTGAACCTCGCCGGCGAGGCGCGCAACCCCGGCAAGAGCATCCCGTTCGCGATCGTCTGCTCGATCGCGCTGGCCACCGTGATCTACGTGCTGCTGCAGGTGTCGTTCATCGGCGCGGTGCCGCGCGAGATGCTGGCCAACGTGGGCTGGCACGGCATCAACTTCAGCTCGCCGTTCGCCGACCTGGCGATCATCCTCGGCCTGCAGTGGCTGGCCACGCTGCTGTTCATCGACGCGGTGATCAGCCCCAGCGGCACCGGCATGACCTACACCGCCACCACCGCGCGCATGCTCTACGGCATGGAGCGCAACGGCACGCTGCCGGCGATCCTCGGCCGCGTGCACCCGAAGTGGGGCGTGCCGCGCCCGGCGATGTGGGTGAATCTGGTGGTGTCGTTCCTGTTCCTGTTCTTCTTCCGCGGCTGGGGCACGCTGGCGGCGGTGATCTCGGTAGCCACCATCATCTCCTACCTCACCGGCCCGGTCAGCGTGATGACCCTGCGCCGCACCGCGCCGGGCCTGCACCGCCCGCTGCGCCTGGCCGGCCTGCCGCTGCTGGCCGGTGTCGCCTTCGTGATGTCCACCGAATTGCTGTACTGGGCCAAGTGGCCGCTGACCGGCGAGATCATCCTGCTGATGGTGGTGGCGCTGCCGGTGTACTTCTACTACCAGGCCAAGGCCGGCTGGCACGACTTCGGCCGCCAGATGAAGGGTGCCTGGTGGCTGATCGCCTACCTGCCGACGATCGCCTTCGTGTCCTGGGCCGGCAGCACCACCTTCGGCGGCAAGGGTTACCTGCCCTACGGCTGGGACCTCGTGGTGGTCGGCGTGATCGGGCTGGTGTTCTACCTGTGGGGCGTGCGCTCGGGCTGGCGCACGCCGTCGGTGGAAGCGGCCGAGCTGGAAGCGGGCGCGCACCCGGACGCGCCGCTGGTGCCGCCGGACGAGGAGACCGCTGAGCGCATCACCGGGCGTTGAGCCGTCGGCGCCGATGCCATGAAACGCGCGGCGACGAGCCGCGCGTTTTTGTTTTCAGCCAACGGCCGCCCGCTCGCGGCTACCCAGCGACAGCAGCACCAGCACGATCGCCAGCACCGCGTAGGCCCCGGCAAACTGCCACACGATGCCGCGCGAGACGGCATCGAGCAGCCACGGCAGATAGATGCCGCCGGACGGCTCGACCGAGTGGATCACGCCGAACAGACTGAGCGCGCCGCCCAGCAGCAGGATCAGCGCGGCGCGCCGCGGGCGATGGTCGATCAGCGCCACCACGAAACTGGCCCAGACCATCGCGGTGATGATGAAGCCGTTGCCCAGCACGGTGATCACCGCCAGCTCGGAGATGCCGTGCGTGCCGTCGTTGAACAGCTGCGCGAAATGCCCGGGTGAAACGTAGGCCGGATCGCTCAGCTTGATGGTGAGCATCCGCGCGATCGCCGGGAAGAAACTGAACACCACCGCCGCCGCGTAGCGCAGCGGCGTCGCCTCGAACGCCTGCACGGTGATGCCGATGGCCACGAACACCAGGATCGGCGCCAGCACCGGCAGCGGCAGCAGCTCGACCAGGTTGGACAGGTAGCCGAACACGCCGCCCAGCCCGACCACGATGCCGGTGAGCAACGTGTAGCCGCTGCGCGCGCCCATCGCCTTGTACGAGGGCTGGCCGATGTACGGCGTGGTCTGCGCCACGCCGCCGCAGAAGCCGGCCGCCAGCGTGGCCAGCGCCTCGACCAGCAGGATGTCGCGGGTGGAATAGTCGTCGCCGGCGGCACGCGCGCTCTCGGTGACGTTGATGCCGCCGACCACCATCAGCAGGCCGAACGGCAGGATCAGCGGCAGGTACGGCACGACGTAGGCGAGCCCGTCGACCCATTGCAGCGTCGGCCACGGCAGCGCGAAGCGCCATTGCCATGGCGCCGGTGCGTGGTAGCCCGTGCCCAGCCAGCCCAAGGGACCGAGCCCGTAATACAGCAGCGCGCCGAGCACGAACGCCACCAGCACGCCGGGCAGGCCGAACGGCATGCGCGCGTGCGCGACCAGTGCGTACAGCACCACGCCGAGCCCGGCGAAACCCACCACCGGCAGCTTGAGGATCTCCACCAGCGGCAGGAAACCCATCAGCACCAGCGCGATGCCGGCGATCGAACCGAGCAGGCCGGCGCGCGGCACGTGCCGCTGCACCATCGCGCCGAAGAACGACAGCACGAACTTCAGCACGCCCATCACCACCAGCGCGGCCATGCCCAGCTGCCAGGTGGCGATCGCCGCGGCATGTGCGTCCATGCCGCCCTGTTTGAAGCCGAGGAAGGCCGGGCCGAGCACCAGCAACGCCATGCCGATGCTGGTCGGCGCATCCAGCCCCAGCGGCATCGCGGTGACGTCGTCACTGCCGCGGCGCCGGGCCAGCCGGCGCGCCATCGCGGTATAGGCGAGGTTGCCCAGCAGCACGCCCAGCGCGGTGCCGGGAAACATGTGCAGGAACACGATGTCCGCGGGAAAGCCGAACAGCCCGATCAGCGCCGCGGCGAGGAAGCCCATGATGGACAGGTTGTCCACCAGCAGGCCGAGAAAACCGTTGAGGTCGCCGGGGGCGAACCAGCGATGGGTCGGGAGGTTCATGCGCGAGGCTCGCAGGGGTGGATGGCGCAGCCGCCGGGCAGGCATGCCGGCGCGGCCGGCGAACGGGAATGCATCGTGTCGAGTTCCTCTGCACCGGGAATCCGGATGCGCCGCAGTATTGGCGGCAACCGCCCGGCGGCGCAATGCGGGAACATGACGATCGCCGGAGACCGCCTTGTCGAAATCCCGGCGCCTGGTTCGTCGCTCCCGCAAACGCCCCACGCCACCCAAGGAAGCCACCGATGTCCTCCATCACCCGCGCCAGCCTCCACGCCCTCGCCCTGCTTGCCCTGTTCCCGCTGGCCCACGCCGGCGCCGCCCATGCCACCGAGGTGAAGTACCAGCTGGACCCCGACCACACCTACCCCAGCTTCGAGGCCGACCACCTCGGCGGCCTGTCGGTGTGGCGCGGCAAGTTCAACCACAGCCGCGGCACGGTGACGCTGGACAAGGCCGCCGGCACCGGCACGGTGAAGGTCGTGGTGGACATGACCAGCGCCGACTTCGGCCAGGACCAGCTCAACGAGAAGGCGCAGGGCGCGGAACTGTTCGACACCGTGCAGTATCCGCAGGCCGTCTACGCGGGCCGCCTCGCCGGCTTCGTCGACGGCAAGCCGACCCGCGTGGACGGCACGCTCACCCTGCACGGCGTGACGCGCCCGCTGACGCTGAAGATCGACAGCTTCAAGTGCATGCCGCACCCGCTGCTGAAGCGCGAACTGTGCGGCGCCGACGCGCTGGCCACGTTCCAGCGCGACGCCTTCGGCATGGACGCCGGCAAGGCCTACGGCTTCGACATGACGGTGACGCTGCGCATCCAGGTCGAGGCGATCGCGGTGCCCGCCGCCTGAGCGTCAGGCCGTAGGTTGGGGTGGGGGCAGCGAACCCCCACGGTAACCGCCCGCGCGCGTTGGGTTGGGGGTGGGGGGGGGCACCCCCAACCACCG
>JANJTA010000034.1 GCA_024711345.1 Rhodanobacter sp.
GACGGCCTTCATGACGGACTGGTTCAGGCGGTGCAGGTCGTTCGCAACCATGCGGATCATTGCCTGCTGATCGGCGGTCATTGCCGATGCCTGTTCTTCTGCGCGTTCCTTGACTCGGGTCTGGGGTGTCATTGCATTTCTCCTCTTATAATGCGGGGTTCTTGAAGCACCTCCCCCTTGAGGGGGAGGTCGCAGCGTAGCTGCGGGTGGGGGTGAACCTTTAGCGGTTGCGAAGGTCACCCCACCCCGGCACATGCGTGCCGACCCTCCCCCTCGAGGGGAGGGTGCGATCCTTATTCAGCCGCCGGCTTGAACTGCTCGGTTTCGGTCGATTCCTTCATCGCGGTCGTCGAGGACTGGCCGGCGGTGATGGCGAGCGAGACGGCGTCGAAGTAACCGGTGCCGACTTCGCGCTGGTGCTTGGTCGCCGTGTAACCGTTGGCCTCGGCCGCGAATTCCGCCTGCTGCAGCTCCGAATAGGCCGCCATCTGGCGATCCTTGTAGCCGCGGGCGAGCTCGAACATGCCGAAGTTCAGTTGATGGAAGCCGGCGAGCGTGATGAACTGGAACTTGTAGCCCATCGCGCCCAGTTCCTTCTGGAAGTTGGCGATGGTGGCGTCGTCCAGGTTCTTCTTCCAGTTGAAGCTGGGCGAGCAGTTGTAGGCCAGCAGCTTGCCGGGGAACTTCGCGTGGATCGCCGCGGCGAAGCGGCGCGCGTCGTCCAGGTTCGGCTTGCTGGTCTCGCACCAGATCAGGTCGGCGTATGGCGCATAGGCGAGGCCGCGGCTGATCGCCTGGTCCAGGCCGGGCCTGACGCGGAAGAAGCCCTCGATCGTGCGCTCGCCGGTGACGAACGGCTGGTCGTTGGCGTCGATGTCGGAGGTGAGCAGGTCGGCGGCGTCGGCGTCGGTGCGCGCCACCAGCAGGGTCGGCACGCCGGCGACGTCGGCGGCCAGTCGCGCGGCGTTCAACTTGTCGACCGCCTCGCGTGTGGGCACCAGCACCTTGCCGCCCATGTGGCCGCACTTCTTCACCGAGGCCAGCTGGTCCTCGAAATGCACACCGGCAGCGCCGGCCTCGATCATCGCCTTCATCAGCTCGAACGCATTCAGCACGCCGCCGAAGCCGGCCTCGGCGTCGGCCACGATCGGCACCAGCCAGTCGCAGTCGTCCTTGCCTTCGGCATGGTGCAGCTGGTCGGCGCGCAGCAGGGTGTTGTTGATCCGCTTGACCACCAGCGGCACCGAGTTGGCCGGGTACAGCGACTGGTCGGGATACATCTCGCCGGCCACGTTGGCGTCGGCGGCGACCTGCCAGCCGGAGAGGTAGATCGCCTGCAGCCCGGCCTTGACCTGCTGCATCGCCTGGTTGCCGGTGAGCGCGCCCAGCGCATTGACGAAGTCCTCCTGATGCAGCGATTTCCACAGCCGCTCGGCGCCGCGGCGGGCCAGCGAGTGCTCGACCGCGACGGTGCCGCGCAGGCGCACCACGTCCTCGGCGGAATAGTTGCGCTTCACGCCGGTCCAGCGCGGGTTGTTGTTCCAGTCCAGGGTGATCTGTTCGGCGGTGGGCAGGGTGGTCTTCATGGCGTGGCTCCGTAGCGAAAGTCTGGATGGCTCGGTTCGAGCGGATCAGGCGAGCTGGTCGTAGGCGGGCAGGGTGAGGAAGTCGCCGAGATGATCGGCGTGGATCATGGCGCCGAGCAGTGCGGCGGCATCGTCGGCGCGGGCGGCGCCAGGATGTTGGCTGTCGCGCAGGCGATGGGCGTGCGTGGCCAGCGCGTGGTTGAACAGCGCGAAGTCGATCGGCGCGTGGTCGGGAAATTCGAGGTGCCCGTGATGCAGCCACTGCCACAACTGCGCGCGGGCGATCTCGGCGGTGGCGGCGTCCTCCATCAGGTGGTGGATCGGCACGCAGCCGAGGCCATCCAGCCAGGCGGCGGTGTAGCGCAGGCAGACCTCGACGTTGTTGTCGAAGCCGGCGCGGGTGATCGTGCCGTTCGGTGCGGCGAGCAGCTGTTCGCGGCTCACCTGCACGTCCTCGCGCAGCACGCCGAGCTGGTTCGGCGCGGGCATGTACCGGTCGAAGATTTCCTGCGCCACCGGCACCAGCGCCGGGTGCGCGACCCAGGTGCCGTCATGGCCGGCCTGCACTTCGCGCAGCTTGTCGGCACGCACCTTGGCCAGCGCCGCTTCGTTCGCCGCTTCGTCGCCCTTGATCGGAATTTGCGCCGCCATGCCGCCCATCGCGAACGCGCCACGGCGGTGGCAGGTCTGGATCAGCAATTCCGAGTAGGCCTTCAGGAACGGGGCGGTCATCTGCACCTGGCCGCGCTCCGGGAGCAGGCGGTCGCGGTGGCCGCGCAGGGTCTTCAGGTACGAGAAGATGTAGTCCCAGCGGCCGCAGTTGAGGCCGACCGCGCGGCGGCGCAGCGCGTGCAGGATCTCGTGCATCTGGAACGCTGCCGGCAGCGTCTCGATCAGCACGGTGACCTTCATGGTGCCCGGCGGCAGCTGCAGTTCGTCCTCGGTGGCGGCCATCACCGCCTCCCACAGCGCGGCTTCCTCCATCGCCTCGAGCTTGGGCAGGTAGAAGTACGGGCCGCGCTCGCGGGCGTGCAGCGCGCGGGCGTTGTGGAAGGCGAACAGGCCGAAGTCGACCAGCGCGCCGGCCATCGGCTCGCCGTCCACGTGGAAGAACTTGTCGTGCAGGTGCCAGCCGCGCGGGCGCACCACCAGCACGGCGGGGTTGTCGTCAACGCGGTAGCTCTTCCCCTCGGGCGAACGGAACTCGATCGTGCCGGCCACCGCATCGCACAGATTGAGCTGGCCGTCGAGCTGGTTGGCGAAGGTGGGCGCGGAGGAATCCTCGAAGTCGGCCATGAACACCTTCGCGCCGGAGTTCAGCGCGTTGATGATCATCTTGCGCTCGACCGGGCCGGTGATCTCCACGCGGCGGTCCTGCAGCGCGGCCGGGATCGGCGCCACCTGCCAGTCGCCGTCGCGGATCGCCACGGTGTCGGCGCGGAAGTCCGGCAGCTCGCCGGCGTCGTAGCGGGCCTGGCGCTCGCGCCGGGCCTGCAGCAGCTGTCGGCGCGTGGCTTCGAAGCGACGGTGCAGTCGAGCCAGGAAAGCCAGTGCCGCGGGCGTCAGGATGCTTGCGTAACCACCGGTGTCGGCGTGGAGCGCGACGGCGCCGGTATCGAGTCGTTCCTGCGGGACTGCCATGGGGGTGCTCCGGGTCGGGATGACTCGAAGCTAGGCAGGAACAGAGTATTTGACAAAGTGAATGTTTCAATCATTACTATGAGCATAATTAATGCTAAGTCCAACCCATTGAATAGCTTTGGTAGACGGGCCAGTTGCCATGCTGAACAAGCCGAAAAAATTGCGCCGCAGCGCAACAAAAAAGCGTGGCGTGGGCGAGCCCGCCGACGAGGCCGGCGGCCGCTTCTACTACAAGGGCAACCGCCACAAGCAGCTGCGCGCCTTCGTCAGCGTGGTCAAGCTGGGTACCCTGACCCGCGCTGCCGAGGCGCTGTACCTGTCGCAACCCACCATCAGCCTGCAGCTGCAGGCGCTGGAGCGGGAGCTGGGCGTGAGCTTGCTGGAACGCCGCCGCCGCCGCATCAACCTCACCGACGCCGGCGAGGCGCTGTACGAGATGGCGCGGCCGCTGGTCGAGGGCTGGGATACGCTCGACCGCGACTTCCAGGCCCGGGTGCAGGGCCTGCAGGCCGGCCGGCTGACCATCGCCGCCGGCACCTCGACCATCCAGTACCTCTTGCCTGACCTGGTGCGCCGCTACCGCGAGCGTTTTCCCGCCGTGCGCCTGCAGCTGGCCAACGTCACCGGCAAGGATGGCATGGCGCTGCTGCGCGCGGACGAGGCCGACTTCGCGGTGGGCTCGCTGCTGGACGTGCCCAACGACATCGCCTGGGCGCCGGTGCAGCACTACGATCCGATGTTGATCATGCCGCCGGACCATCCGCTGGCGGCGAAGGAGAAGATCACGCTGGAGGACATCTCGCCATACGGCCTGATCCTGCCGCCGCAGCGGCTGTCCACCTACCGCCTGGTCGACCTGGTGTTCCAGCAGCGCCAGGTGCCGTACCACGTGGCGATCGAGGTGGGCGGCTGGGACGTGATCAAGGAGTACGTGGCGATGGGCATGGGCATCTCGATCGTCACCGGCATCTGCATCACCGCCGCCGATCACGCGCAGCTCGCCGTGCGCAACATGAAGCAGTACTTCCCGCAGCGCAGCTACGGCGTGGTGATGCGCAAGGGCAAGTTCCTCAGCACCGAGGCGCGCGCCTTCGTGGACCTGATCCGGCCCGGGCTGCTGACCCATCGCGATTACGACGAGCCGGGGCATTCGGGGCGTTGAGCAACCGCCCCGCGGCGCGGCGGAAACGCCCGTTCCAGTCCTGAATCGGTCGCCGCGTGGCGATCAGACGTTGCGGTGCTTGCCCCGGAACGGCGCGTAGAACGAGCGCAGGCGGGCGAGATCCGCTTCCATGTCGGCGCTGGTGTCGAACAGTGGGCCGAGCCGGATGGTCTTGTCGGGGTAGTGGAACGCGACCGGGAAGATCGGCACGCCGGCCTCGTGGGCGATGCGCCAGAAGCCACTCTTCCAGCGTTGCACCGGCTTGCGCGTGCCTTCCGGCGCGATGCCCAGCCAGAGTTTTTCGCGTTGGCGGAACTGGTCGATCATCTGCCCGACCACGCCTTGCGCGCTGCCGCGATCAATCGCCATGCCGCCGAGCCGGCGCAGCAGACTGCCCAGCGGCCAGAAGAACAGTTCCCGCTTGCCCATGAAGTGCACGTCGGCCCCGATCGCCACCTTGATCAGCAGCCCCCACACCCCGTCCCACCAGGACGAATGCGGCGCGGCGATCAGCACCAGCTTCGGCACATCGGGAAACTCGCCGGCCAGGCTCCAGCCGCACAGGCGCAGCACCGTTCGACAGGCCTTGCGTTGCCAGCCGTCGCGCAGCCTGGGCATTTGCGCCGGCAACTGGTCCGGCGTGAACAGGCGTGCCCTCATTCGAAGTCCGCTTTGCGCGAACGCGTCTGCTTGATCCTGCCGCGCTGCTGCTTGCCGGCCAGGCGGCGTTCCTTGGAAGCGCGCGTCGGCTTGGTGGCCACGCGCTTCTTTGGCGGCAGCAGCGCGCCGCGGACCAGTTCGGCCAGCCGTTCGCGCACGTCGTCGCGGTTGCGCCCCTGATCGCGAAAGCGGCGACCCTGGATCACCAGCACACCCTCGGCGGTGAGCCGGCGATCGCGCCGGGCCAGCAGCCGCGCGCGCACTTCGTCCGGCAGCGACGGCGAGCGCGCCACGTCGAAGCGCAACTCCACCGCGCTCTCGGTGCGGTTCACGTGCTGCCCGCCGGGGCCGTCCGCGCGCAGGAAGCGCTCGATCAGTTCGGATTCCGGCAGGGACAAGGTGCGGCTGATGGTCAGCATGGTGGGAAGTGTAGGGGATCGAATCGGTGGGCCGAAACGGGGCCGCCAGCGGGCTCTTACGGGTTTGGCAGCGCCGTCGACCAGCCGAAGTGTTCCAGCAGTTCCGCAAACGCCGCATCCAGCGGCGCCTCGATCTCCATCGCGGCAGCCGTGACCGGATGCGCAAAGCGCAATCGCCACGCATGCAACAGCATCCGATGGCAGCCGAAGTGCTGCTTGTACAGCCGGTTGTGGTCGCCGCGGCCATGCTGGCAATCGCCGATCACCGGGTGGTGGAGGTGCGCCAGGTGCTTGCGGATCTGGCGGAAGCGGCCGGTCTCCGGCTCGGCCAGCAGTAGCGCATAGCGCTGCTGCGGATAGCGTCCCAGCGCGATCGGCACCTCGACCGTGGCGAGGCGTCGGTAGCACGTGCGCGCCTCGTGGCGCGGGCCGGTCTCGCGCGAGCCGGGCAGCGGGTAGTCGATCGTGCCCTCGGCCGGCTCGGGCCAGCCGCGTACCACCACCAGATATTGCTTGTGCACCGCGCGCGCCATGAACTGCTCGCCCAGCGCGGCGGCGACTTCCTTGCTGCGCGCCGCCAGCAGCACGCCGCTGGTGGCGCGGTCGAGCCGGTGCGCCAGATACATGCTGTCGCCGAGCTGTTCGCGCAGCAGGTCGATCAGAAACGCCTCGGCGTTGCCCACCATCTTCGAGCGGTGCACGGCGAGGTTCGCGGGCTTGTTCACCGCGATCAGCGCATCGTCCTGGTAGAGGATGTCGAGCATGTGTGTCCGGGCTTCCGCGTGAGTTTCTGGTAGGAGCCCGCTGGCGGGCGATGCTTTTCACGGAAGCGGAAGCGAAGGGCATCGCCCGCCAGCGGGCTCCTGCGGGATGGGGATCAGCGCGAGCGCGGCCAGCCGATCGCGAACGCCAGCAGACCGGCGAGGCCGGCGCCCAGCGGCAGCCAGAAGCCGTGTTGCGGCGCCAGCGTCCACAGCAAAGTGGCGCAGAGCAGCAGTGTGCCGCCGAGCAGGCCGCCGGCGAGTAGCCGGTGCTGGCGCCGTGCGTTGTCCTGCAGCAGCTTGAGCTCGGCGGGGTCGGCCGGCGTGCGCTGTTCGCCGCGCGCGGCCTGGCGCAGCGCGTCGCGCACCAGGGCGGGGAACTGCGGCGCCTCATGCAGCCATTCCGGCAATTGCCGGCGCACTTCGCGCAGGGTGCGCCGCACGCTGTAGCGCTCGCGCAGGATGCGTTTCAGCACCGGATGCGCCACTGCCCAGATGTCGATCTCCGGGTCGAGCATGCGGCCCACGCCCTCGATGTTGAGCAGGGTTTTCTGCAGCAGGATCAGCTGCGGTTGCAGGGTGAGCTGGAAGCGGCGCGCAGTCTGGAACAGCTTCACCACCAGCTCGGCCAGCGAGATCTGCGCCAGCGGCCGGGTAAAGTACGGCTCGCACACCGTGCGCACCGCCGCTTCCAGCTCGTCCAGGCGCACGTCGGCCGGCATCCAGCCGGCGTCCACGTGCAGCTTGGCGATGCGCGCGTAGTCGCGCTCGAACAGCGCGATGAAGTTCTGCGCCAGCCAGTACTGGTCGGCCTCGGGCAGCGAACCCATGATGCCGAAGTCCAGCGCGATGAAGCGCGGCTCGCGTACGCGTGCCGGGTCGACCCAGATGTTGCCGGGGTGGGCGTCGGCGTGGAAGAAGTTGTCGCGGAATACCTGCTCGTAGAACACCCGCACGCCCTTGGCGGCCAGCGCCTTGCGGTCGAGTCCGGCGGCGTCGATCGCGGCGATGTCGTCCGCGCTGATGCCGTGCACGCGCTCCAGCGTCAGCACCCGCGCGCTGGTCAGTTCCCAGTGCACCTCGGGCACGTAGAGATCCACGCCGCTGGCGAAGTTGCGCTTGAGCAGGCTGGCACTGGCGCCTTCGCGCTGCAGGTCCAGTTCGTTCTCCAGCATCTTCTCCACTTCCGCCACGACGTCCAGCGGGCGGATCTTGTCGGCGTTCGGGTGCCAGCGCTGGGCCAGCTCGCCCAGCGAGCGCAGCAGCTTCACGTCGCGGGCGATCTGCGCGTCGATGCCGGGGCGCAGCACCTTCACCACCACCGCGCGGCCGTCGTGCAGGGCGGCGGCGTGCACCTGGGCGATCGAGGCGGAGGCCAGCGGGGTTTCGTCGAACTGGGCGTATAGACGGCCAATTGGCGATTTCAGTTCCTGCTCGACGATCGCACGCGCCGCGCTGCCGGGGAACGGCGCGACCTGGTCCTGCAACAGGGCCAGTTCGTCGGCGATATCCGCCGGCACCAGGTCGCGGCGGGTGGACAGCACCTGGCCGGCCTTGACGAAGATCGGGCCGAGTTCGGTCAGCGCCAGCCGCAGCCGCTCGCCGCGTGGCAGTCGCGCGGCGTCCGCGCGCGGGCGCGCCAGCAGCGGTCGCAGCAGCTTCAGCGGGCGATACAGGTGGGCGGCATCGACCAGCTCGTCGAGCCGCCAGGCCAGCAGCACCGAGGCTACCCGCAGCAGGCGCGGCACCACCTTCAGCGGCGTCACGCGGCGTTGCCTTGCAGGCGTTGCACCAGCCGCTGCACGCGTGATTCCAGTCGCTCGCTGCGTTCGCGCACCTCGTCCACGCCGTCAAGGAAAGCTTCGACTTCGCCCGCTGCCATGGCCACGCGTGCCTCGTCGCGCAGCCAGTCGGCGGTGTCCTCGGTGAGGTGGCCGGCGGTGTCGCGGGCATGGGCGAGGCCCTTGCGCACCGCCTTGGCCAGCGGCACGCCGAGCACGTCGCCGAAGCTGCGCGCGAACGCCTCCTCGAAATCCGGGGCGAACTTGCCGGCCAGCTTCTCCAGCCGCCGTGCCAGCTCGGCGTCGCCGGCGATCTCGACCTTGCCCGGCGCGACGCCGTCGTCGTCGCGGCGCAGCAGCATCGCCAGCAGGCTGCCGGGCGTGGCGGCCACTTTCAGCTGGCTGTCGTCCTGCGGCGGGCCGACCTTCAGCCGCGCGTCTTCGACGGTCACCGCCAGCGCGAGCTCCGGCCCGCGCAGGTGCAACTGCACGCGGCGGCCGTCCAGCGCGGCCAGTTTCCGCTGCGTGTCGGGGTCGAGCGACAGCGCGTGGTTCAGCGCGGTTTCCAGCGCGCGGCCGGCGAGCTTGCGCAGCGGCTGCGGCAACCAGGAGTTGGGAGTGGCGGCGTTCATCCGCCGATTGTAGCCGTGCCGCTCCTGATCCGTCGGAGCCCGCTCGCGGGCGATGGCTTTTGCAAATCCCGATTCATCCGGGAAAAGCATCGCCCGCGAGCGGGCTCCTACAGGTTGGCCGCGGCGCCGCTGAAGCCGAGCTGGCGCCAGGCCTCGTAGACGGCCACGGCGACCGTGTTCGACAGGTTCAGGCTGCGGCTGTCGGGACGCATCGGCAGGCGCAGGCGGCGCTCGGCGGGAATCGCCTCCAGCACCTCGGCGGGCAGGCCGGCGGTCTCGCAGCCGAACAGCAGCGCGTCGCCGTCGGCATAGCGGGCGTCGACGTGGGCGACGCTGCCGCGGGTGCTGAAGGCGAACACCCGCGGCGTGCCGATCGTGTCGAGGCAGAGCGCCAGGTCGTCGTGCACGGCGACACTGGCGTACTCGTGGTAGTCCAGCCCGGCGCGGCGCAGCCGCGCATCGTCGAGAGCGAAGCCGAGCGGCCGGATGAGGTGCAGCGCGGCGCCGGTGTTCGCGCACAGGCGAATCACGTTGCCGGTGTTCGGCGGGATCTCGGGGCGGAACAGGATGACGTGCAGCATCCGGCCATTATCGCGTGTGCGTGCCCCTTTCGCCGCAGGCTCAGCCGCCGGCCGGCGGGCACACCACGCCGTCCGCCGGCAACGCGCAGCTGGTCGGCGCGGCCAGCAGGATCGCCGCGATGCTGCCGTGGGTGGTGAGCTGCAGCGAGTCCGGGGTGGTGGTCAGCATGCTGCCGAGGATCAGGCCGCAAACCGCCAGGCAGGCGATGAACAGGCCGTGCAGCATCAAGGTCTCGAATTTCATGATTCATGTCTCCGATGAAAAGGGAAGTCCTGCACTGCGGATTCAGCAATCCCCATGCCAGACCGCTAGATGGAGGCAAATTACTGATTTTCAACTATAAATGAGATAGACCCTGCCGAGTTCGGGGTTGTCCGCGGACACTCGCGCCGGCGCCGCCGGACAGCCGGACACCGCGCCGTCGGCCTGTGCCGCAAGTCATTTGCGATGCCTTCGGGGTGCCGCTAGCCTGCGTGGACTTGTCCGTGAAAAGGAGATTCACCCGTGAAAAAGAAGCCCCTCGGCCTGCTCCTTGCGGGACTGCTCACCCTGGCCGGCGGCGTGCCGCAGGCGCTGGCCGCGCCCGTGCCCGACCGTGCGGTCGCGGCCGCGGCGACGCAGCAGATCCCCGAGCTCGCCTGGACCCGCTTCACCCTGCCGAACGGGCTGACCGTGGTGGTGCACGAGGACCACAAGGCGCCGGTGGTGGCGGTGAGCGTGTGGTACCACGTGGGTTCGTCGTACGAGCCCAAGGGCAAGACCGGTTTCGCGCACCTGTTCGAGCACCTGATGTTCCAGGGCTCGGAAAACCACAAGGACGAATTCTTCAAGCCGTTCGAGCTGGCCGGTGCCACCGACCAGAACGGCACCACCTGGCTCGACCGCACCAACTACTTCGAGACGGTGCCGACCAGCGCGCTGGACATGGCGCTGTGGATGGAGTCCGACCGCATGGGCCATCTGCTCGGCGCGATCGGCCAGGCGCAGCTCGACGAGCAGCGCGGCGTGGTGCAGAACGAAAAGCGCCAGGGCGAGAACCAGCCCTACGGCCGCGCCAGCGAGCTGATCCAGGCCGAGGCATTTCCCGCCAACCACCCGTACCATCACGACACCATCGGCTCGATGGACGACTTGAACGCCGCCTCGCTGGACGACGTGAAGCAGTGGTTCCGCGACTACTACGGCGCAGCCAACACGGTGGTGGTGCTGTCCGGCGACATCACGCCGGCGCTGGCGAAAGCGAAGATGCTGAAGTACTTCGGCGACATCGCCGCCGGACCGCAGGTGCCGCGGCCGCAGCCGTGGGTGGCGCCGCGCACCGAGTCCACCCGCGGCACGATGACCGACAACGTGGCGCAGGTGCGCATCTACCGCGAGTGGAACGTGCCGGGGCGCGGCAGCCGCGACGGGAACCTGCTGGAACTGGCCGCCGCGGTGCTCGGCGGCAGCAAGACCTCGCGGCTGTACCAGCGGCTGGTCTACCGGGACAAGCTTGCCGACGACGTCTCGGTCGACGTCGAGCAGCACGTGCTGGCCAGCCTGTTCAACCTGCAGGTGGACGTGAAGAAGGGTGTCGACCCGGCGAAGGTCGAGGCGGCGATTGCCGACGAATGGCAGAAATTCCTCAAGGACGGCCCCACCGCCGACGAGCTGGCGCGGGTCAAGACGCAGACCCGTGCCTCGTTCGTGCGCGGACTGGAAAAGGTCAACACGCAGGCCACGATCCTGGCCGAGGGCCAGCTCTATCGCGACGATCCCGGCGCCTACCTGAAGGACTTCCGCGAGTTCATGGCGGCCACGCCGGCGCAGGTCGGCGCGGTGGCGAACCAGTGGATCGCTCGCGGCGACTACACGTTGACCGTGGTGCCGGGCAAGGTTGAGGCCACTGACATGGCCACCGTGGCCGGCCGGCCCGCGGCCAGCGGTGCGCCGACGCCGGTGCTGTCGACGAAGGGCGACTACCGCACGGTGAAGAGCGGCGTCGACCGCAGCCAGGGCGTGCCCGCGGTCGGCAGCTTCCCCGATCTCAGCTTCCCCGCCCTGCAGCGCGGCAAGCTGCACAACGGCGTCGAGGTGATCCTGGCCGAGCGCCATGGCGTGCCGGCGGTGCAACTGCAGCTGCTGTTCGACGCCGGCTACGCCGCCGACCAGGGCCGCAAGCTCGGCACCTCCAGCTTCACCATGGCGATGCTGGACGAGGGCAGCAAGAGCCTGGATTCGGTCGAGATCGCCAAGCGCAAGCAGCGTCTCGGCGCGATCATCGCCAGCGGCTGCGGGCTGGATTTCTGCAACGCCACGCTCAACGCGCTGGACGACCAGCTGAAGCCGTCGCTGGCCCTGTTCGCCGACGTCGTGCGCCACCCGGCGTTCCGCGAGGCCGACATCAGCCGCCTGCGCGGCCAGTGGCTGGCCGGCATCGCCCAGGCGAAGAGCCAGCCCATCGGCATCGCGCTGCGCACCCTGCCGCCGCTGCTGTACGGCCAGGGCCATGCCTACGCGATCCCGTTCACCGGCACCGGCACCGAGGCGTCGATCAAGTCGCTGACCCCGGGCGACATGCGCGCGTTCATGGCTGACTTCATCCGGCCGGACAACATGCAGATCCTGGTCGCCGGCGACACCACGCTGGACAAGATCATCCCCGAACTCAACGCGGCGTTCGGCGACTGGAAGGCCCCGGCCGGCAAGGTGCCGGCGAAGAACATCGGCAAGGTGGCGCCGCCATCGCAGGTGCGCGTGTTCCTGGTCGACCGCCCCGGCGCGCAGCAGAGCCTGATCCTCGCCGGCAGCCTGGCGCCGTCCACCATGGCTCCCGACGATCTCGAGATCCGGACCATGAACGGTGCCTTCGGCGGCACCTTCACCTCGCGCCTGAACATGAATCTGCGCGAGGACAAGCACTGGGCCTACGGCGCCTTCAGCTTCCTGCAGAACGCGGTGGGCCAACGCCCGTTCATGCTGTACGCGCCGGTGCAGACCGACAAGACCGCGCCGTCGGTGGCCGAGATGCTGAAGGAGGCGAGGGGCGTGATCGGCGACCAGCCGCTGACCGCGCAGGAGATCGACAAGATCAAGCTCGGCGACGTGCGCAGCATGCCCGGCAGCTACCAGACCACCTCGGCGGTCATGGGCGCGCTGCAGGGCATCGCCCAGTACAAGCGGCCGGATGACTACGTGCAGACCCTGAAGTCGCGCATCGAGGCACAGACCGATGCCGCGGTGGAAGCGGCGGCCAGGGAGATCATCCACCCCGACCAGCTGACCTGGGTGATCGTCGGCGACCTCAAGGAGATCGAGGCGCCGGTCCGCGCGCTGAAACTGGGCGAGGTGCAGGTGCTCGACGCCGACGGCAAGCCGGTGCCATGAGCCCGGGCGCGGCGCCGGCACCTGCCGCCGCCGCACGTTGTGGATCGGTTGGGGACGCGACGGCGTCCCCGCGCTAGGATGGAGGCCGGGTCGGTCATGTCCGGCCTCTTTCATGCCCAAGCCATCGTCGCGGAGCCACCCATGCGCAAGACCCTGCTGTTGCTCGTCCCCGTCCTCCTGCTCGGCGCCTGCAGCTGGGGCATCACCCTGGATCCGGCGGCGAAGAACGTGCGCACCGCGTGGAGCGGCGACGTCTCCTCTTGCCGTGAGCTGGGCAAGGTCACCGTCTCGGTGATGGACCGCGTCGGCCCGGTCGACCGCAACAACATCAAGGTGCGCGACGAGCTGGAAGTGCTGGCCCGCAACGAGGCGGCCAAGATGCACGCCGACACCATCAAGCCGCTGGCCGAGCCGGCCGACGGCTCGCAGCCGTGGGGCGCCTACCAGTGCGGCGCGAACACGCCGTCGCCGGCGCGCCCGGCCGCGCCGGCCGGTTCTGCGCCGGGGAATGCGCAGACGTTCCCGATCAAGGGCCGCTGATACCGTCGAGGCGTTTCAGCCCACCTCGATCCAGCCGCGTGCCCGCGCGATCCGCAGCGAGGTGCCGAACGCGCCGCTGAGCACCTGCAGGCGGGTGAGGATGCGCTGCGCATCTTCGCCCGTGGCGATCCGGGGACGGCCGCGGGTCTCGTTCTGGCGTGCGGCATCATCGCCCCGTTCGTTGAGCACTACCGGCACCAGTTCGAGCTGGCGCAACCGTCCCTCGCGGTAGTGCAGGTGTGCGATAGCGCTTTCCCAGACTTCCGGCAGGTAGTGGCCGGGCGGCGTGCGCGAGTGGAAGATCAGGCTGCCCAGGCAGTAGAAGATCGGTGCGCCGCGATGCAGCTCGATGCCATGCAGCAGCGGTGCGCCGTGCGCGAAGAACGCGCTGGCGCCGGCGTCGATGCACGACGCAGCGAAGCGGCGGACCCACGGGCGGGTCACCCGCAGGTCGTCGCCCCAGTCGTGGTTGTGCAGGTAGGCGATCACCCGTGACGAGCCGGCGGCGGCGCGGATGGACGCGTGAATACGCGCCACGTCCTCGGCGTTGGGTGGGCTGGCGCCGTCGAGCCGCAATTCGTTGATACCCGGCAGCGTGGCAGTGGCCGCGCCCGCGCGGATCTTGCCGGCGGCCATGGCGACCAGTGCCACCGGCTGACCGGCAACCATGAAGCGTGTCGCTTGGCTGGCCTCGGCGAGGTTGCCGCCGCTGCCGGCGGTGTGGAAGCCGGTATCGTGGGCGGCTTGTCGCGTCGCCAGCACGCCTTCGCGGCCGAAATCGCCGGCGTGGTTGTTGGCCAGCACCAGGGCGTCGAAACCCATCTCGCGCAAGCAGCGCAGCTCGGCCGTGCCGGCCTGGTGCAGGAACACGCCTTCCCGCGTGGGTGCGCCCGAGGCGGCGGTGCGGATCGCGGTTTCCAGATCGGTCATCGCCGTGTCGCCGCGTCGGATTTCCGCGATCACGTCGGCCAGCCCGGGGTAGGCTTCGGCGCACAGATCGTGGGCGATCAGGGCCTGTCCGGTGAGGGTCAGGGTCAGCGTTGCAGGCGCCGAGGTCGCCCCGCACAGCAGCAGCAACGGCGAGGCGGCCAGGCCGGCCAGCAGGCGTCGTCGCTGGGGGTCGTGGGCTTCGGTCATGTGGGTTGTCCTCGTCGAAAACGAACGGGCGCGGAGCGCGGTGCAGGCTGCGCGTGGCGTGGTGACGAGCCTAGCAACACATATTGGCCGAGATGGATGCAAGCGTATTCACCGGCATGGGCGTGTCATACCAAATACGCATGAATACATTACGTCGAACGATAGGATTGCATAAGTGTGACGCCCATGAATTACTCCCCATCAGCTTTGGTGATCGGCGCGCGGATCGTCCGCTG
Source organism: Rhodanobacter sp. (assembly GCA_024711345.1). Lineage (GTDB taxonomy): Bacteria > Pseudomonadota > Gammaproteobacteria > Xanthomonadales > Rhodanobacteraceae > Rhodanobacter. The sequence goes on from JANJTA010000034.1 coordinate 14,504, forward strand.
CAGAATCCTTGGGGGAAATCCTATGAACAGAGTGACGAACAACGTGGTGATGTGCCGCGGCACGCGCCGAACCCTGATGGCCATCGCGGTGGCCAGCGTGCTCGGAATGGGCTACGGCCCGCCGTCGCTCGCCGTGGCACAGGAAGCCGTCCCGGCCAGCGCCAGCGACAGCAGCGAAGCGAAGACGCTCGAAGCGGTCAGCGTGGTCGGCTCGCGCATTCGTCGCAAGGACGAAACGGCGGCCAATCCGGTGTTCACGATGGAACGCAATGAGATCGAGGCGACCGGCGTGGTCTCGGTCGGCGAGCTGCTGCAGGAGCTGCCCTCGGTGGGCTCCAGCTTCAACTCGACCGGCTCGGCCGGTACCAGCCATGGCACCAGTTCGCTGAACCTGCGCAACCTGGGCGCCAACCGCTCGCTGATACTGGTCAATGGCCGGCGCTGGGTGAACGGCGCCGGTACCCGCGGCTTCCGCGACTTCGTCGACCTCAACACGATCCCGCTGGCGGCGGTCGAACGCGTCGAGGTGCTGCTCGATGGCGCCACTGCGATCTACGGCGCCGACGCGATCGCCGGCGTGGTCAACATCATCACCTTCAGCGATTTCGACGGCGTCAAGCTGAGCAGCTACGTCGGCGGTACCGACAAGGGTGACGGCTTCACCCACAACGAGGACCTCCTGTGGGGCAAGTCCGGCGACTGGGGTTCGGCACTGGTCTCGGCCACGATCGCCTCGAGCAAGGAAATTCTCGCTGGCGATCGCGACTTCTCGCGCGCGCCGCTGCAGGGGTTGAGCCGCAACACGCCGGCGGGCCGTTTCAAGAACAGCATCGCGGTGGGCAGCTTCGGTACCAAGGCGTTCGTGCGGGACGGCGCCGGCGGCTACCGGCTGGACGTGCCGGCCACCGACGTCTACAACGAGACCCCCGACACCACCCTGGTTGGGCCGTCCGATCGCAAGGGTCTGTACGGCCAACTGCGTTTTCATCTGGGCGACTCGGCCACTTTCGTGACCGAGGGCCTGTTCAACTCCCGCGAGTCGAGCCAGCGCTTCCCGGCGGCCACCCCACGCATCCGCGGCGGCGACGGCATGACCATTCCGGTTGACCACCCGTTCAACCCGTTCGGCGTGCCGTTCCAGGGCAGCGGCACCAGCTTCGAAGTGGTGCGGATGATCACCGAGCTGGGTCCGCGCATCAACACGCAAAACGTCAACACCATGCGCCTGGCCGCGGGTTTCGAAGGCGACTTCAGCAACGGCTGGTCGTGGAACACGTTCTATACCTACGCGCAGAACAAGGCGAAGTGGACTTCCGCCAACCAGATCGACCTGGACAAGGTGGCGCTGGCGCTGGGCCCGAATGCGCGCTGCGCGGCGAACTCGTGCGTGCCGCTGGACATCTTCGGCACCATCACGCCGCAGATGGCCGACTACATCCGCGTCAGTCCGGTGGACCGCAACGGTACCAAGCAGCATGACTTCACCGCCAACCTCACCGGCGACCTGTTCGCGTTGCCGGCCGGCATGCTGGCGTTCGCGGCGGGTATCGAGTACCGCAAGGAAATCGGCTTCGACCGTCCGAGCGCGTACGTCAACGAGGAGCCGCAGTTCATCACCTACAACCGCAAGACCACCTCGGCCCCGCGCCTGCCCACCCGCGGCACTTACAACCTGAAGGAGGCCTACGTCGAGTTCAACGTGCCGCTGCTGGCCGAGCTGCCGATGGTGAAGCAACTGGAACTGTCCGCCGCCACGCGCCATTCGCGCTACAGCACCTTCGGTGGCACCACCAACAGCAAGCTCGGCCTGGTCTGGCGGCCGTGGGACGACCTGATGGTGCGCACCACCTGGGCGCAGGGTTTCCGCGCGCCGTCGATCAACGAGCTGTACGCCGGCCTGCGCCAGACCAACCTGCCCGCCAACGATCCGTGCAACGGCGGTGGCGCGGGCAAGCCGGGCTGCGCCGGCGTACCGGCCAGCTACAACCAGGCCAATTACTCGGGCGGCTCGATCCTGTCGACCGTGGGTGGCAACCCCGACCTGCGCCCGGAAACCTCGGTCAACCGCAGCACGGGTTTCATCTATACACCGGGCTTCGCCAAGGGTCTGAGCTGGTCGGTGGACTGGTACGACATCGACCTGAAAGAGGCGATCTCCAGCTTCGGTTCGCAGAACCTGCTCAACCTGTGCGCCAACACCGGCCAGCGCTGCAACCTGGTACGGCGCGACACCAGCGGCGAGATCATCAACCTCACCGACGGCCCGATCAACCTCAACCGGCTCCGGGCCAAGGGCGTCGACACCACGCTGCGCTTCCAGTTGCCCAAGATGGACATCGGCAACCTCGACCTGATGTTCAACGCCGCCTACCTGAGCGCGTTCGACCGCTACGACACCCTGCCCAACGGCCAGGTGCGGGTGGTCAAGCGGGCAGGCATGTCGGACATCGCACGCGAAAGCTTCCCGCGCTGGAAGGCCAACACCAGCCTGGACTGGTCGCGCGGCGTGTGGGCGGCGAACTGGAGCATGCATTACATCGGCAACACCGACGAGGGCGCGGCACCGGGCTATGGCCGGATTCCGGCGCAGCTCACCCACGATGTGTGGGGAGCCTACAGGCTGACCGCCAAGCCGGTGACCTTTACCCTCGGCGTGCAGAACCTGTTCGACAAGGATCCACCGTTGTCTTATGTCAACGGCGGCGACCTGAACTTCGACATGAGCACCTACAACCCGCGTGGCCGCTTCATCTACATGAAGGCGGCGATCAGCCTCTGATGCAAGTACCGGCGCCGCCCGTGCGATACGGGCGGCCGCCGGTGCCGTGAGCCTTCGTCAAACCCATGGAACCCCCCGGCATGGCCAAGAGCCCCGTCACCGACGACAAACCCGCGGGCCGTCGCCGTCGCGCGATCGATGTGCACCCGGTGCTGATGCTGCTGTCCGTGCTGCTGCTGTGTGCGGTACTGACCTACGTGCTGGATTCAGGCGCGTTCCAGCGCATCGACGGGCGCGTGGTGCCGGGTACGTTCACCGTGATCGAGAAATCCGGCGACTGGCTGCATCTGCTGGGCCTGGGCGCGGCCGACGAGCTGGCTCGTCCGGCCGGCGTGATCACGGTGCTGCAGTCGATCCCGTTGGGCCTGGTGCGCAATGCACCACTGATCTTCATGGTGATGTTCGTCGGCGGCATGTTCGGCGTGTTCAAGCAGACCGGTGCGCTGGATGCGGGGCTCGACCAGTTGGTGCACCGCTCGCGCGGCAACATCTACCTGCTGGCGCCGGTGCTGATGTGCGCGTTGGCGGCGGGCAGCTCGTTCCTCGGATTGATCTCGGAATACCTGGTGGTGTTGCCAGTGCTGCTGTCGATGGCCGAGCGACTGCGACTCAACGGGTTGTACGCAGTGGCCATGCTGTTGATCGCGGCCAAGATCGGCTACATCGCCTCGGTCAGCAACCCGGTGGTACTGCCGATCGCACAGGGCATCGTGCAGGTGCCGATCTTCAGCGGCTTCGGCATGCGCCTGGCGGTGCTGGGGATCTTCCTGACGATCGGCATTGCCTATCTGCTGCACAGCATCTTCCGCAGCGGTTTCGTCAAGGCGGATTTCGTGGCCGATGCACGGCCCCTGTCCAAGCGCCACATGGGCGTGTTGCTGCTGCTGGGTCTGGCGGTCGTGCTGATGGTTTACGCGGGGCACACCTGGAGCTGGCACTACAACGAACTCAGCGCGTTCTATCTGGCGGTCACCGCGGTGCTTGCCGCAGTCGGCGGCCTGGGCGCACGCACCACCGCCGATGCCTTCATCGACGGCATCAAGGGCATGATCCTGCCCGCGCTGCTGATCGGCCTGGCCGGCGCCATCCACGTGCTGCTGCAGCAGGCGCAGATCCTCGACACGGTGGTCAACGGGATGGCCGGACTGATCCACGAGCAGTCGTCGTGGATCGCGTCGCTGGCGATCATGTTCACCGAGGCCGGCCTGGACGTCCTGATTCCGTCGACCTCGGCCAAGGCCGCGATCAGCATTCCGATCCTGTGGCCGATCGGGCAGCTGTCGGGCCTGCATGGCAACTCGGTGGTGCTGGCCTACCTGTTCGGCAACGGCCTGATGGCGATGGTCAGCCCCACCTCCGGGCTGATGCTGGCGATGCTGGCGATGGCGAAGGTGCCCTACGGCCAGTGGGTGCGTTTCATGTTGCCGCTGACCCTGGTGCTGTCCGCGGTGGCGATGGCGTTCCTGCTGGTCGCCGTCCGGATCGGCTATTGAACATGGCAATGATGGGCAACGACATGGAATGTGCATCCATGGACGACAGTAGTCGCACCCTGGCAGGTCTTCCCGACGGTCCCCACGCGGTGAGTCTGCAGTCCGACGTGATGGTGACGATGCGTGACGGCGTCCGACTGGCGGTCGACCTGTACCTGCCGGTGACGCACGAGGCAGGCGCTGCGCCGCGCTGGCCCTGCCTGCTGGAGCGCACGCCGTACGACAAGTCCGGCACGGCGCAGTCGGACCTCGTCGCCGGGCAGCCGCAGCCGTTGTCCAAGCCGCAGATCGCGCGCTGGTTCGCCAGCCATGGCTTCGTGGTGGCGATGCAGGATTGCCGCGGCCGCTACCGCTCGCAGGGCGTGTTCACCAAGTACACCAACGAGGCCGTGGACGGCTACGACACGCTGGCGTGGCTGGCGGCGCAGCCGTGGAGCGACGGCCGCGTGCTGACCCAGGGCCTGTCGTACTGCGCCCATGTGCAGACCGCACTGGGCAGCCTGGCGCCGACGGCGCTGGCCGCACAGTTCGTCGACTCCGGCGGGTTCTCCAACGCCTACCACGGCGGCATTCGCCAGGGTGGCGCGTTCGAGCTCAAGCAGGCGACCTGGGCCTACAAGCACGCCTTGTTGAGCCCGCGCACGCAACAGGATCCACTGCGCAAGGCGGCGCTGCAGGCGCAGGACATCCGCGCCTGGTTCCGGCGCATGCCGTGGGCGCGCGGCGACTCGCCGGTCAGCGCCGCGCCGGAGTACGAGGACTATCTGTTCGAGCAATGGGAGCACGGCGACTTCGGCCCCTACTGGCAACAGGTGGAGCTGTGCGGCGAGCGGCACTACGACGATTATGCCGACGTTCCGATGGTGCACATGTCGAGCTGGTACGACCCGTACGTGCGCACCGCCACCGACAACTACCTGGGCCTGTCGCGGCGCAAGCGCGGGCCGGTGCATCTGGTGATGGGACCGTGGACCCACGGCCGTCGCTCGGAGTCGTTCTCCGGCGACGTCGATTTCGGTCTCCAGTCGACCCTGGACGCGGCCTTCGGCGGCTCGTTCTACGAACTGCGCCGGGCCTGGTACGACTACGTGCTGGGACGCGGCGCCGACAACCCGTTCGCGCGCGGCCGCGTGTCGATCTTCGTGATGGGGGGCGGCAGCGGCCGGCGCAACGCGGACGGCCGGCTGCAGCATGGCGGGCGCTGGCTGCATGCCGACGACTGGCCGTTGCCCGGCACCGCCACGCAGGCGTGGCACTTGCACGCCAGTGGCCGGCTCGACCCGACGCCGTCCGCAGCGCCGTCTGCCGCGCTGGACTATGTCTACGATCCGGCCGACCCGGTACCGACCATCGGCGGCACCATCACCTCGGCCGACGTGATCATGCCGCCGGGCGCGTTCGACCAGCGCGACGACGCCCGCTTTTTCGGCTGCAGCGGCACCGGCCGCGACCTCGGCGAACGCGATGACGTGCTGTGCTTCCGCAGTGCGCCGCTGGCGCAGGACGTGGAGATCGCCGGGACGATCCGCGCACGGCTGTTCGTGTCGTCCGACTGCGTGGACACCGACATCACGATCAAGCTGATCGACGAGTACCCGCCCAGCGCGGACTACCCGCAAGGTTTCGCCATGAACCTCAGCGACGGCATCCTGCGCCTGCGCTACCGCGACTCGTGGGAGCAGCCACGCCTGCTGGTGCCGGGCGAGGTGGTCGAGATCGAAGTGGAAGCCTTCGCCACGGCCAACCGTTTCGCCGCCGGGCACCGCATCCGGCTGGACGTGTCCAGCAGCAACTATCCGCATTTCGATCTCAACCCGAACACCGATGCCGCACCGGGCCGCTGGAGCGAGGCGCGGGTGGCGCACAACCGCGTGCACATGGATCGCGCGCATCCGTCGCAGTTGCTGTTGCCGGTGCTGCCGCTGCGCGAGGGCGACTGAGCGCGGTGCCGGCTTCCATCGCGATCGTGTACGTTCACAGGCAGCCCATTCATAGCCGCCAGGTACCGCCCAGCCATGAGACTCGACAACATCAAGACGCTGGAAGCCTTCCGCGAGATCATCCAGCTTGGTTCGGTGACGGCGGCGGCGCGCAGCCTGGGTTTTAGCCAGCCGGCGGTCAGCCGGCTGCTGGCGCAGTTCGAAGCCGAGTTGGGCTTCAAGCTGTTCCATCGCAGCAAAGGCCGGCTGCTGCCGACCTCGCAGGCGCTGATGCTGTTCGAGGAGGTGGATCTGGCCCTGCAGGGCATCGAGCGGATCAACGTGCTGGCCAAGGACATCCGCCAGACCAATGCCGGGCAACTGCGCGTGGTGGCGCCGCCGAGTTTCGCCGAAGGGCCGCTGGTGAAGCTGGTTGCCACCTTCCTGACGCTGCACCCGAAGATCCATATCAACATCGATTCGCGCACGCGGCCGACCGTGATGAAACTGGTCGCCACGCGCACCGCCGACTGCGGTTTCGGCAAGTTGCCGCTGGATCATCCCGGGATCCGCCTGCGGCCGCTGATCAGCAGCCCCACAGTCTGCGTGCTGCCGCCTGCGCATCCGCTGTCGGCGGGCAAGCGTGCCATCGGCGCCAGGGAGCTGGCCGGCGAACCGCTCATCCTGGTCGGCCACCGCGGTGGCGACACCCGCATGCGGATCAGCCAGGCGTTCCAGCAGGCCGGCGTGCATCCGGATGTGCGGCTGGAAACCCACAACGTCGGCGCGGCCTGCGCGTTGGCAGCCGAGGGCATCGGCATCGCCATCGTCAACGAACTGCTGTCGCGCCGCTCGCTGTGGACCGGCGTGTGCATCCGCCGTTTCGCGCCGGCGATCGAGCAGGAGTACGTGTTCATGTCGTCGGCTAATGTGCGCGAGACGCCGTTGACCGAAGCGTTCTATCTGCATTGTCGCGCAGCGTTGTCGGGGCGGACGCGGTCGAAGTCGCGCGAGGCACGATCGGCATGATGCCGCTTCCACTCACCCAGGAGTACCGGCCCGGATGATCCGAGCATGGCTGTTCCCGATATTGGCGATGCTGACGGCAAGCGCGGCGGCACAGACGCCGCCGACCTACCGGCAGCCACCTGCGCAGATCCTGGCGCTGGCGGATGCGCCGGCGGCACCCGAGGTGATCAGCGACAGCCGCCAGACGGTCCTGGTGCTGCTGGAACAGGACGCCTATCCGCCGCTGGCCGAGCTGTCCGCGCCGGAACTGCGCCTGGGCGGGCTGCGCATCGATCCGCGCACGCACGTCGCCAACACCATCACGCTCAGCGACAACCGCCCGGTCCGGCTCGCCTACAGCCGCGGACTGGCATTGCAGCGGGTCGATGCGACGGGTCCCGTCCCGGTCAGCGGGTTGCCGCCGCGGGCGCGGCTGGCGTACTTCACCTGGTCGCCCGACGAAACCCGCCTGGCCTTCACCCACATGGCCGACGAGGGTGTCGAGATCTGGGTGCTCGATCTGGCCAGCGCCAGCGCGCGCCGGCTCACCGACGCGCGCGCCAATGCCAGCCTGGGCAACCCGATCACCTGGTTCAAGGACGGCCGTGCGCTGCTGGTGCGGATGCTGCCGGAGTCGCCGCGGGCGCTGACCGATGCGCAGGCGGCGATCCCGGCCGGGCCGGTCATCAGCGTCAGCGATGGCAGCAAGGCATCGAACCGCACCTATCAGGACATGCTGGCGGGCCCGGTCGATGACGCCAACTTCGAGGCGCTGACCACCTCGGTGCTGGTGCGGGTGCCGCTGCAGGGCGCGACCAGTCGCTGGGCCGGGCCGGGCATGTATCGCAGCACGCAGTTCTCGCCGGACGGGTCGTATCTGCTGGTCGACTCGCTGCAACGACCGTTCTCGCGCCGCGCGCCACTGGACCGGTTTCCTGCGCGCCACGACTTGCTCGATCGTGACGGCAAACCGGTGCTGACCGTGGCGCAGGCGCCGCGCAGCGACAACCTGCCGCGCGGGCGCATGGCGGTACGGGAAGGCCGGCGCAGCCTGGGCTGGCGCGCCGATGCCGCGGCGACCCTGGTCTGGGTCGAGGCTCTCGATCGCGGCGATCCGGCCAGCCCGGCCGCGTTTCGCGACGGGCTGTATGACTGGGCGGCACCGTTCAACGCCGTGCCGCGCCTGTTGCTGAAGACAATCAACCGCTTCAAGAGCGTGTTCTGGGGTGACGACGACCATGCCGTCGTCGACGATGAATGGTGGGACACGCGCGAGACCCGCACCTACGTGTTTTCTCCGGCGCATCCGGCGTCGCCGCGGTTGCTGTTCCCGCGTGATGCGCAGGATCGTTATGCCGACCCGGGTCGTTTTTCGATGATTCGCAATGGCCAGGGTGAATCGGTACTGCGCCTGGACGGCGATCGTGCCTGGCTGGTCGGCGAGGGCTACAGTGCCGAGGGGCAGTTCCCGTTCGTCGACCGGATCGATCTGGCCACCGGGCAGCGCCAGCGCCTGTACCGTTCTGCCTTGCGCCACCGCGCCGAAACCATCGTGGAGCTGGCCGGCACCGCGGCCACCACCGCCCTGGTGCGGATCGAATCACCCAGCGATTACCCCGATTACTACCTGCGCACTCTGGCGACGACCGCGCCGCCACGGCAGCTGACCCGCTTCGGTGCACCCTATCCATCGCTGCGCGGCGTGCACAAGCAGCTGCTCGACTATCGGCGCGCCGACGGTGTGGGATTGAGCGGCGTGCTGTATCTGCCGGCTGGCTACGACCGCCGCGGCAAGGATAAGCTGCCGTTGCTGATCTGGGCCTACCCGGTCGAATACAAGGACAAGGGCAGTGCCGCGCAGGTCACGGCCAACCCGAACCGCTTCACGCGGCTCGACTTCAAATCGCCGGTGTACTGGGTCACCCGTGGCTATGCGGTGCTCGACCAGGCCGCCTTCCCGATCGTCGGCACGGGCGGGAGCGAGCCCAACGACACCTATCTGCCGCAGTTGCTGGCCAACGCCAAGGCTGCGATCGATGCAGTGGATGCGCTCGGTTACATCGACCGACGACGGGTCGCCATCGGCGGGCATTCCTACGGTGCGTTCATGGTCGCCAACCTGCTGACCCATACCGACTGGTTTGCCGCCGGCATCGCGCGCAGCGGTGCCTACAACCGCACGCTGACCCCATTCGGTTTTCAGCGCGAGGAACGCACCTACTGGCAGGCCCCCGAGGTCTACGAACGCATGTCGCCGTTCCTGCATGCCGGGCGGATGAAAACGCCGCTGCTGCTGATCCACGGCCAGGACGACGGCAACGCCGGCACCCATACGATGCAGAGCGAGCGCTACTTCGACGCGCTGAAGGCGTTGGGCGCGCCGGCGCGCCTGGTGTTGCTGCCGCGCGAGAGCCATGCCTACCGCGCGCGAGAGTCGGTACTGCACGTGCTGTGGGAGCAGGACCAGTGGCTGGAACGCCATGTCCGGCAGCGACCTGACGGCTAGGTACCCGCATCCGGTCCGGCGCGTGTCCGGTTCGTCGAGGTGCGGTGGCCGGGAGCCGCAGTGCGGTCACTTCTGGTTCGCTGCGGGTGGACAGCTGAAACGATACCGCTGCGGTGGTGCCGTGAACGCGAGCGGCGGCGTTGCGCCGAGCCATCACCGCCGCGCCGTCGAGGTGCAATCGCGTATGGCCGCAGGCAGCAGCGATAGGCGTACCGTGCGTGGTTTGCGATTATGCGGTCTGCTGTCTGCCGATGTCGCCATGAACAAGCTGATCACCGCACCGGGCCGTCTCGCGCGCCGCATGCTGCCGTTCCGGCGCAGGCCGCAGACGCACGCCGACCTGCCGTTCTTCGCGGTGCCGGCCGACGCCATCGCCGTGTTGCCGGATCCTGGCGCGTTCCGCCAGACGCTGCTGCGGCTGATCGCGCAGGCCAGCCGGCGCATCGTGATCGTGGCGCTGTACCTGCAGGACGACGACGGCGGCCGCGAGGTGCTCGATGCGTTGTACGCGGCGAAGGCGCGGCTACCGGCGTTGCAGATATCGGTGTTCGTCGACTGGCATCGTGCGCGGCGCGGCCTGATCGGCAAGCAGAAGAGCGAAGGCAATGCGGGCATGTACCGCGAGTACGCCGCGCGCTTCGGCCCGGGCGTCGACATCCACGGCGTGCCGGTGCAGAACCGCGAGCTGTTCGGCGTACTGCACCTGAAGGGTTTCATCATCGATGACGCGGTGCTGTACAGCGGCGCCAGCCTCAACGACGTCTACCTGGTCCGGCACGGACGCTACCGGCTCGACCGCTACCACCTGCTGCAGCATGCCGGGCTGGCCGATGCGATGGCCGGGTTCGTGCAGCGCCACTTTGTCGGTCGCGATGCCGTGCGGCGGCTGGATCTGGCCGGAGTGCCGTCCACGAAATCACTGCAGCCGGCGATCCGCGAATTCCGCCAGCAGCTGCAGCGGGCGGCCTACGAGGTGCCGCCGGCGACGCTGGCCGGCGGCGAGGTCGCGGTGACGCCGCTGCTGGGCTTCGGCCGCGCCGACAACGCGCTGAACGAGGCGCTGCTGGAGCTGCTGCGCGGCGCCCGCGAGCGACTGATCGTGTTGACGCCGTACTTCAACCTGCCGCGGCCGCTGCGGTTGCTGCTGGGCCGGCTGCTGCGGCGCGGCTGCCGCGTCGACATCATGGTCGGCGACAAGACCGCCAACGATTTCTACATTCCGCCGGGGCAGCCGTTCAAGACCATCGGCCTGTTGCCGTACCTGTACGAGAACAACCTGCGCCGCTTCGTGCGGGCACACCGCCGGCACATCGACAGCGGCCAGCTCAACGTGCACCTGTGGCGCGACGGCGACAACAGCTACCACCTGAAGGGCTTGTTCGTCGACGACGAGGTGGCGGTACTGACCGGCCACAACCTCAATCCGCGCGCGTGGTCGCTGGATCTGGAGAACGGCCTGGTGTTGCGCGATCCCGCCCACCTGCTGCAGGCGAAGCACGCGGCGGAGTGGGCGGCGCTGCGCCGGCATGCCACGCGGCTCAGCGACGACCGCGCGCTGGAAAGTCCGCGGCGCTACCCGGCCGAGGTGCGCCGGCTGTTGCGCCGGGTGAAGCGGGTCCGGCTGGACCGGCTGGTCAATCGCCTGCTGTAGGAGCTCGCTTGCGGGCGATGCTTCTGGAGCCGGCGTTCGGGATTCGCAAAAAGCGGAGCATCGCCCGCGGGCAGGCTCCTGCGGTTCAGCCGGGCGGCGGCGTCAAGCCTAGGGCGCGGCCAGCCGGTTGAGCCGCATGCCCAGCCAGTTCCCCACGTTCGGCCACTCCTCGGCGAGGATGCTGAAGCAGACGGTGTTGCGCAGGCTGCCGTCGGTGCGGCGCTTGTGTGCGCGCAGCACACCCTCGCGCTGCGCGCCGAGGCGCTCGATCGCGCGCAGCGAATCCTCGTTGTGCTCGTCGGCGTGGAAGGCCACTGCCACGCAGTCCAGCGTCTCGAACGCGTGCTCCAGCAGCAGGCGCTTGCAGGCGGTGTTGAGATACGTCCGCTGCCAGCGTTTCGCGTACCAGGTGTAGCCAATGGCCAACCGCGGCAGCGCGGCGTCGATCTCGTAGTAGCGGGTGCTGCCGACGATCTCGCCGCTGCCGGCCTCGCGCACGGCGAACGGCAGCATGTGTCCTTCGGCCTGGCCCTGCAACGCCTTCTCGACGTAACCGCGCGCCTGTCCCGGCGGCGGCACGCTGGTGACCGCGAGGTTCCACAGCTCGCCGTCGGCCGCGGCGGCCTCCAGTGCGGGCGCGTGGTCCAGGCTCAGGGGTTCCAGCACGACGTAATCGTCCTGCAGGCGGATCGGGGCGAACGGGTTCATGGGGATTCCGGTACGGTGTGCTAGGCGTCGAGGTCGGGGATCAGCTTGCTCTCGAGCCGGGCGATGTTGTCCTTCAACAGCAGCTTGCGCTTCTTCAGCCGGGTCAGCTGCAGCTCGTCGCGGCCGATCGACGAGGCGAGCTGCTCGATCGCCGCGTCCAGGTCGCGGTGTTCCATCCGCAACTCGGCCAGCAAATGGACGATCTCGGCGTGATCCTGAACCTGCATGGGCGAGCGGGCGGTGGCTGGGGACGACTGGCCCAGTTTAACGCCGTTTTGCGGGCGGTAGTGCAGGGCGCAGCCGGCTACAATGGGAGTTCTTCCTCGCCCGATGGGTCCTCATGTCCCTCCAGTTCGAGATCCCCCGTCCGCCGGCTGCCGAAAGCGGCAAGCTGGCCCGGCACCTGCGCCGCCAGGTCGGGCAGGCGATCGGCGACTTCGGCATGATCGAGGACGGCGACAAGGTGATGGTGTGCCTGTCCGGCGGCAAGGATTCCCATGCCCTGCTGGACCTGCTGCTGCAGTTGCAGGCGAAGGCGCCGGTGCGCTTCGAGCTGATCGCGGTGAACCTCGACCAGAAGCAGCCCGGCTTCCCCGAACAGGTGTTGCCGACGTACCTGAAGTCGCGCGGGGTGCCGTTCCACATCATCGAGCAGGACACCTACAGCACGGTGACGCGGGTGATCCCCGCCGGCAAGACCCTGTGCAGCCTGTGCTCGCGGCTGCGCCGCGGCGTGCTGTACACCTGGGCGGCGGACAACGGCATCACCAAGATCGCGCTGGGCCACCACCGCGACGACATCCTCGCCACGTTCTTCCTCAACCTGTTCTACCAGGCGCAACTGAAGGCGATGCCGCCGAAGCTGCGTTCGGACGACGGCCGCCACGTGGTGATCCGCCCGCTGGCGTATTGCCGCGAAAGCGACCTCGCCGAGTACGCGGCGCAGCGGCAGTTCCCGATCATCCCGTGCAACCTGTGCGGCTCGCAGGACAACCTGCAGCGCAAGGCGGTGCGGCGCATGCTGGACGAATGGGAACGCCAGCAGCCCGGGCGCAGCGAGAACATCTTCCGCGCGCTGGGCCATGTGTCGCCCTCGCACCTGGCCGACCGCGCGCTGTTCGATTTCGCGCTGGGCGCCTCGGCCGTGTGGCCGAGCGATGCGGCGGAGGCCGCGACCGCGCCCGGACATTTCTCCCATCCACCTGTCGAGTAACCGCCGTGTCCTTCTTTGCATCCGTTGAAATGGCCCCGGGCGATCCGATCCTGGGCCTCACCGAGACCTACCTGGCCGATCCGCGCCCCGGCAAGATCAACCTGGGCGTGGGCATCTACGTCGACGAGCAGGGCCGCATCCCGCTGCTGTCGAGCGTGCAGGAGGTGGAACAGGCGCTGGCCGCCGCCGCGAAGCCGCGCGGCTACCTGCCGATCGACGGCATGCCGGCGTACAACCAGCTTACCCAGCGGCTGGTGTTCGGCGCCGACTCGCCGCTGCTGGCCGCCGGCCGCGTGGCCACCGCGCAGACCGTCGGCGGCAGCGGCGCGCTGCGGGTGGCGGCGGATCTGCTGAAGCAGGTGGCCGGGGCGGGCGCGAAGATCGCTATCAGCAGCCCCAGCTGGGGCAACCACCACGCGGTGTTCCGCACCGCGGGCTTCGCCCTGCTCGACTACCGCTACTACGACGCGGCCAGCCACGGGCTGGATTTCGCCGGCATGCTGGAAGACCTCGGTCGGCTCGAGCCCGGCACCGTGGTGCTGCTGCACGCGTGCTGCCACAACCCCACCGGCGTGGACCTGGACCCGGCGCAGTGGACACAGCTGATCGCGCTGCTGCAGGAGCGCCGGCTGCTGCCGTTCGTCGACATGGCCTACCAGGGCTTCGCCCAGGGTGCCGACGCCGATGCCGCCGGCGTGCGCCTGCTGGCCGAATCGGGCATCGAGGCGTTCGTGGTGGCCAACTCGTATTCGAAGTCGTTTTCGCTGTACGGCGAGCGCGTGGGCGCGCTGTCGATGGTCGGCGCCGACCGCGACGAGGCGGCGCGGCTCCTCTCCAAGATCAAGCAGACCGTCCGCGCGAACTACTCCAGCCCGTCCACGCACGGCGCCGCGCTGGTCGCCGGCGTGCTTGGCAGCAACGAGCTGCGTGCACGCTGGGAGCAGGAGCTGGGCGGCATGCGCGGGCGCATCCACGCGATGCGCGCGGGCTTCGTCGACAAACTGGCCGCGCTCGGTGCGCCGGATTTCGGCTTCATCAACCGCCAGGCCGGCATGTTCTCCTACTCCGGTCTGAGCCAGGCGCAGGTGCGCCGGCTGCGCGACGAGTTCGCGATCTACGCGCTGGACAGCGGCCGCATCTGCGTGGCGGCGCTGAACCAGGCCAACCTCGACACGGTGGCCGCGGCGGTGGCCGCCGTCTGCCGCTGATATCCACGGCCGTGGCCCCGGCGCAAGCCGGCTCGCGACGGCAGGATGCCGAAGCGAACACCGCAGGTGGCCCGACGGGCTGGCCGCAGGAAGCGGCCAGCAATCCAGCGATGCCCGCGGGCGCCTTCACTTCTCTTGAACCCTTTTACCCGGATACCGAATGTTCTTTCGCAACCTCACGCTGTTCCGTTTTTCCCCCGCCGTCGCCACTGATCTGGACCGCCTCGACGAAGCGCTGGCCGAGCACCGGCTGCGCCCGTGCGGACCGCTGGAAATGTTCACCAAGGGCTTCGTGCCGCCGGTCGGGCGCGGCGAGGGCGAGCCGCTCACGCACACGGTGAAGCACTGCACCCTGCTGACCGTGGGCGGCGAGGACAAGCTGCTGCCGGCGGCGGTGATCAACGACGAGCTGCACCGCAAGGTGCAGAAGATTGCCGAGGAAGAAGGCCGCAAGGTAGGCGGCCGCGAGCGCAAGCGGATCAAGGAAGACCTGCTGACCGAACTGCTGCCGCGCGCGTTCGTGCGCAGCTCGCGGATGTCCGCCTATGTCGACAGGAAACACGGCTGGCTGGTGCTGGACACTTCCAGCCGCAAGTCGGCCGAGAACGCGCTGAGCCAGGTCCGCGAGGCGCTGGGCAGCTTCCCGGCGGTGCCGCTGGCGCCGGAGGAAGGCCCGCGCGTGCTGATGACCGACTGGCTGGCCAACGGCAACCTGCCGGCCGGCCTCGCCCTGGGCGACGAGTGCGAGCTGCGCGACCCGGCCACCGCCACCGGCGCGATCGCCCGCTGCCGCCGGCAGGACCTGGATGCCGAGGAGGTCAAGGAGCACCTGCGCAACGGCAAGCAGGTGTTCATGCTCGGTCTCACCTTCGATGAGAGGATCAGCTTCGTGCTCGGCGAGGACCTGGTCGTGCGCAAGCTGAAGTTCCTCGACGTGGTGATGGACGAACTGGGCGACAGCCACGAGGACGCCCACGCCGAGCTGGACGCCGGCTTCGCCTTGCTGACGTTGGAGCTGGAGCGCCTGCTGGGCAAGCTGGAGGAATGGTTCGGCCTGCCACGCCCGGCCGATAGCTGAACGAAAAGGCCATATCGCCGGGACGTCCGGCGCGCCATACTGGGCGTCCGGCCGCTTGCGGGCGGCGGATTCCCCTTTGATCAGCACGGGCCCGGGCAACAAGCAGGCAGGATCATGGCGCAGCATCTGGAAGGCGACTGGCTGGAACTGGCGACGGTGGGCGGCAGCATCATCCGGGTGCTGAAGACCGCCCATCCGCGCGCCCGTCGGCTGCGCCTCACGGTGACCCCGCAAGGCGCACGGGTCACTTACCCGCTCGGCACCCATCCCGCCCAAGTCAGCGCCTTCCTGCGCAGCCACGCCGACTGGCTGGAGCAGAAGCTCGACGAGCTGAACCTGATCGTGGAGCCATTGCCGCCGCTGCGCGTGGGCTACCCATGCAGCTTCCCGTTGCGCGGCGAGACGGCGATGCTGGACTGGGCCGAGGGCCCGTACCCGAAGATCGAGCCGCATGCCGAGGGCCTCACCCTGGTGATCCCGCGCCCGCACACCCGCGCGCTGCCGATCGCTCGCGGCCTGCTCGCCTCGCACCTCGAAACGCTGATCCGCCGCGACGTCTCGCGCTGGCTGGCCGGCTACGTGCCGCAGCTGGGGCTGGCGCCCACCGCGCTGAAGATCCGCCCGATGAAAAGCCTGTGGGGCAGCCTGGACACGCGCGACCGCATCAATCTCGACCTCGCGCTGGCGCTGGCCCCGCCGGCCGCGCTGCGCTACGTGCTGGCGCACGAGCTGTGCCACCTGAAGGTGCGCAATCATTCGCCGCGCTTCTGGAGCCAGGTCGAACACCTGTTTCCGGACTGGCGCGAGCAGCGCGACTGGCTGCGCCAGCACGGCGCGATCCTCAAGGCGGAACTGGACCGGCTGGTCGACGACGTGGCCGACTGAACCTGACCCCTGCGGGCACGGGAGGGATGGCGTGAATCATTTCTTCGGCAAGCTGCTGCCCCCGCGTGCCACCTTCCCGCAGGACATGACGCCTGACGAGGCTCGTCTGATGAAGGCGCATGCCGCCTATTGGCAAGAGCTGATGGGGCGGGGACTGGTGGTGGTGTTCGGCCCGGTCGCCGATGCGCAGGGCGCCTACGGCATCCTGGTATTGCAATTGCCTGATGACATGCAGCCCGCGGCGCTGGTCGCGGGCGATCCCGTGATGAAAGCGGACATGGGCTTCCGCTTCGAAGTGCATCCGATGCGCGCGGTGCTGCCCGACCCGCTGGATTGAATGGGTTCAGCCCTTGCGCGGCTGGCGTACGTACTTCGTGCCCAGCAGCACGTCCCACAGCGGCGTGGTGACGCCGAAGTTGCTGTCCGGGTGGTAGTGATGCACGTGGTGCGCGGCGGCCCAGCGCCTCAGCAGCGGCTGCCGGAAGCGCACGTGGTGGATGACGAAGTGGCTCAGCCCGTAGACGATGTAACCGAAGGTGATCGCGCTGGACAGCAGCAGGGCGAAGCCGCTTGGCAGCAGCAGCACGAACACGCCGGTCAGCGCCAGCAGCACCAGCGGCGGCAGGAAGAACGGCAGCGAGTCGTAGCCCAGCGGCCGCGCATGGTGCTGGTCGTGGCCCTGGGCGAACAGCGGGATGCGCGTGTGGAACAGCCAGCGGTGGAAGAAGTACTCGATGAAGCTGAAGGCGAACAGGCCCAGGCCCAGCGCCAGCAACGCGGTCAGCGGGCCGTCGGCATGCCGTTGCCAGCCCAGCACCAGCAACAGCAGGCACAGCGCGGTATCCACGCCGAGCTCGGCCCAGTAATTGGCCGGGGTGGCGGACATGCGTACCACGGCGTCCACGAAGTTGCGCCAGGGGCTCATCGCTTGCTGCACCGTTTTGCCTTCCTGTGCACGGGAACGCCAGCCTGCGGCGTGACGCCGGCATTCTCCCACGGTGTCACGCGCATTTCACAATGCCAAGGCAGGGCGGCGGCACGCCGTTCAGCATCGACGTGGGCGGTCAGTGCGACAGCGCGAAACCGGTGAGGATCTGCGCGGTCTGCTCGGGCTTTTCCTCCATCGGCATGTGGTTGCAGCCGTTGATGGTGCTGGTGCTGATCGCGCTGGCGGCGGTCAGGCCGTTGCGCAGGCTGTCCAGCGCGGAGATGTCCACGATCCTGTCGTCGTGGCACCACAGGCCCAGCACCGGCATGGTCAGCTGGCCGAGCCGGTTCTGCACTGAAAGGTATTGTCCGGGCTCGCGCAGTTCGTTGAAGGTGCGTTCGATGAAGGCGCGGTTGCGCTGGTTGTGCTGGATGAACACGTCGACGAAGCGGCCGGGCAGGTCGAGCGGCTGCGCGTACGCCAGCGCGGCGGCGCGTTCGAAACCGGCGCGGTGGTCGAACACGAACGGGTTCCTGCCGGCCAGCGCGTCGCGGTCGAACGCGTTCTCCTTGCCCTTCAGCCCGAACGCGTCGAGCAGCGCCAGCGCGGACACGCGCTCGGGATGCTCGCTGGCGTACACGCCGGCGATCGCGCCGCCCATCGAGTGGCCGACCAGCAGGAAGCGCTGCAGGCCCAGGGTCCGCACGAACGCGTCGAGGCGCCCGGCCTGGGCGTCGATGTTGTAGCTGGCGCCGGGCACCCGCGAGGAATCGCCCCAGCCGGGCAGGTCGGGGATGATCAGGTGGAAGTGCGGCGTGAGCAGCTTCGCCGTCGGCAGCCACACGCTCTTGTCGGCGTCGAAGCCGTGCAGCAGCATGAGGGTCGGCCCCTGGCCGCCCTCGTAGTAGACCCAGTGCGTGTCGCCGGCCTGCACCGAATGCTCCTCCACGTGCGCCGCCATCGCCTCGCGGGCGACGTTGGCCTGCAGCAGCCATTGCGGCGCGAACAGGTAGCTGCCACCCAGCACGATCGCCAGCAGCACCACCAGCCACGCCAGGAATTTCAGCCGGCGCAGCAGCATGCGTTTCCAGAGCGGAGTGGTGGTGGGCGTCGATGGCGGCATGGTGGTTTCCTGGAGGAGTCGGGCGGGTTGACTCCCTCCCCTGCTTGCAGTGGAGGGATGGGGTTGCGCTCGATCTTGATGGAAGACCAAGAGCCTCTCCCCCTTCCCAGCCTACCGCTGCCGTGCAGGGGGAGGGGCGGCAATCACTTCGCTGTCTGCTTCGCCTTGGCGAGGATGCCCTCCACCACCTGCTGGGTCAGCGGGTGGTAGCCGGCCCTGGCCTTGGCGTAGACCTGCTCGGCGAAGGCGAGGCCGTCCGGCGTCTTCACCAGCGCCTTGTACAGCGGCGTGGTGAGGTAGATGCGGCCGATCCGCGTCATGTGCTCGGCGGCGGCGTTCCACACCGCCTTGTCGCCGGCGGCGATGGCGTGGCTGTACCAGCGCATGCCGATCTCCGCGTTCGGCGTGCCGGTGAGGTGCCAGGCGGCGTCGAGCTCCTGCATCTTCGCCAGCGGCGGCGCATCGGGCAGGCGGTCGAGGAAGTACATCCATTCCTGCGTGTTCCAGCCCTTGGCGTCGAGCGAGCCTGCGGCCCGCTTGCCGGCGAGGAAATCCGCGCGCTCGCGGTCGATCGCGTTGAAGCGCGGCGAGTCGGGCAGCGGCGCATCCTGCGGGATGCCCTCGCCGTAGACCCAGGCTTTCACCTCGTCCCAGCGCATCTTGCCGGGATACTTCTCGATCAGGTTCGGCTTCAGGTAGTCGAGCATCTGCTCGGTGGTGATGCTCTGGAACGCGAAGTGGTGGAAGTAGCCCTTCAGGTAGGCGTCGAAATGCTCGCGGCCGAAGCGCTGTTCCAGGGTGCGCAGGAACCATGAGCCCTTGTCGTAGGCCACGTCGGACAACGCGTCGTCGGCGCCGATGCCGCGCGGGTCGGGCGCCAGCTTCTGCGCGTTGGCGGCCATCGCGCCGATGCCCTTCTGCAGGGCGCGGGCGGACAGCAGCGCCTCCTCGTCGGCCAGCGCCTTGCCGTACACCGCCTCGGTGATGCGGCCCTGCACGTAGGTGGTGAAGCCTTCGTTGAGCCAGATGTCGCGCCAGGCGGCGGACGTCACCAGGTTGCCCGACCACGAGTGCGCCAGCTCGTGCGAGACCAGCGAGACCAGGCTCTTGTCGCCCACCAGCACGGTCGGCGTGGCGAAGGTCATGTTCGGGTTTTCCATGCCGCCGAACGGGAACGACGGCGGCAGCACCAGGATGTCGTAGCGGCCCCACGCGTACGGGCCGTACAGCTGCTCGGTGGCGGCGATCAGTTTCTCGGTGTCCTCGAACTCGTGCGCGGCCTTGTCGACCACCGACGGCTCCGCGTAGACGGCCGAACGCGGCCCGGTCTCCTTCACCGCCAGGTCGCCCGCACCGATCGCCAGCAGGTAGGACGGGATCGGGTGCGGCTGCTTGAACGTGAATTGGCCGTCCAGCGGGTGCTTCGCGTCGTTGATCGCACTCATCACCACCCGCACGTCCTTCGGCGCGGTGACGCGGGCCTCGTAGGTGAAGCGGATCGCCGGCGAGTCCTGCAGCGGCACCCACGAGCGCGCGTGGATCGACTCGGACTGCGAGAACATGAAGGGCAGTTTCTTGTCGGCCGTCTGCGCCGGGGTCAGCCACTGCAGGCCGGACGCCTCGGGCGAGGTGGTGTAGACGATGCGCACCTGCGCCGGGTGCTTCGGCGCGGCAATGGTCAGCTTGCTGCCCAGCACCTTGTCGCGCGGGGCCAGCGCATACGTCAGCGGCGTCACCTTGCCGTCGGCGGCCAGCGCCTCGACCTTGGCGATCTTCAGGTCGCGCGTGTCCAGCACCAGCGACTGCGCCCTGGGGTTCTTCCAGTCCAGCTGCAGCGTGGCTTGGCCGTCGAGCTGCCTGCGCGGGAAGTCGATCGTCAGGTCCAGATCCAGATGGGTCACCCGCACCTGCTCGGGTTGGGCATAGGAGTTCGGGTCGTTGGCGCGGGCGGCCAACGGCAGCACGAGGGTGCCGAGGGCGAGGAAGGAAAGCAGGCGCATGCGGCGGCTCCGGGTGCGGGGGAAGGGCGAGTATGCCATCGCGGCGGCTTGGCTGGCCCATGACGGAAGGCCCGGGTCCGGTGGCGCACGGCGTGCCGCCCCAACTGTTTTCTTGCCGGCGAAAGGTGCAAGCTTGCCGGCGGGTGTCGCCATGACCGACGGCTGCGCGTCGATGGCCTGGACCTGGGGAGGGATGCATGCTGATTGGCGCGGATGCACCGGCGACCGGCTACTTCATTGCGGCCTTGATCGCCACCACCGGCATCGCATTCGCCTCGGGCGTGCAGTTCATGGTCATCGGCCTGTGGCGGCGGGGCGAGGGCATCTATCTTTCCTACGCGGCACTGTGCCTGTGCATTGCCGTACTGGCGCTGGGCAACGTGTTGCTGCTCGGCGCCGACGGCCTGGCACAGGCCATCACCGCCTTGCGCTGGATGATCGCGGCGGCCATCGCCAGTTTCGTGCCGATGGTGGTGTTCATCCGCGCCTATACCGGTGCCGGCACGCGCTGGCGCGCGCTGATCGGGATGATCCTGCTGGTGGCGGTCTTGCTGTGGGCCAACCAGGCGGCACCGACCACCTTGCTCTTCTCGCGGCTGGAAGCCGGCCAGCCCATCGTGCTGCCCTGGGGCGAGCGGCTGTACCGCGTCACCGGCGCAGGGTCGGCCTGGGGCGTGGCGTTCCATGCGGCCAGCTACGCGGTTTTCCTGTGGGCGCTCGGCCGCGCGTGGGCGCAGTATCGCGGCGGCGATGCGTTGCGGGCGGCGCTGCTCGGCAGCTGCCTGCTGGCGCAGTTCGTCGCCCTGCTGTGGGGCGATATCGTGGTCGACCTGCTCAAGCACCGGGCCCCGTACCTGGACGCCTTCGCCTTCCTGCCCTTCGTGCTGCTGATGAGCCTGTCGCTGGCGGCGCAGATGCGCCAGCGTACCGCGCAGCTCGAACATGCCCGGCAGCGGCTGGAGGTCGAGGAGCATACCCGCCGTGCCGCCGAGCAGAGCCTGCGCCACCTGGCCTACCACGACAGCCTCACCGACCTGCCCAACCGCGCCAGCGCGCTGAAGCGGCTGGCCGAGTGGCATGCCGACGCGCTGGCGTACGGCGGTTGCGGTGCCTTGCTGCTGATCGACCTGGACAACTTCAAGACCATCAACGACGGCCTCGGCCATCACGTCGGCGACCGCCTGCTGCAGGCGATGGCCGGGCGCCTGCGCGCCGCGACGCCGCCCGATGCGATGCTGGCGCGCCTGGGCGGCGACGAGTTCGTGCTGATGCTCGGATTGTGCGAGCGCACCCCGCCGGAGATGCTGGCCCGCGCCGAACGGGTCGCGCAGGACATGATCGCGCTGGTGTCCGAGCCGGTGACGGAGGAACGGCGCGTACTCGGGGTGGGCGCCAGCGTGGGCCTGGTGGTGTATCCCGACGGCGAGGCGGACGTGGCCGACCTGCTGCGCCGCGCCGACATCGCGCTGTACCGGGCCAAGGCGGCCGGGCGCAATACGGTGCGGGTGTTCCTGCCGCCGATGCAGCAGGAGGCCGACCGCCGCCTCAGCCTGGAGCGCGGCCTGCGCGCGGCGCTGGAGCAGGATTGCATGGGCACGCAGTTTGCCCTGCATTTCCAGCCGCAGATCGGCGTCGATGGCGAACTGCTGGGCGCCGAGGCGCTGCTGCGCTGGCGACACCCGCACCTGGGCGAGGTGGCGCCGGAGAAGTTCATCCCGCTGGCCGAAGAGACCGGCCTGATCCACGCGCTCGGCGCCTGGGTCGTCGACGAGGCCTGCGCCCACCTGCGCGCCTGGGATCGCGACGGCATTCCCTGCGGCCGGACCCTGGCGGTCAACGTGAGCGCCTGGCAGCTCGCCCACCCGCACTACGCCGCCCGGCTCGTCGCGCGGGTGCGTGAAGCCGGCGTCGCGCCGGAGCGGCTGACCCTGGAGCTGACCGAGAGCGCCCTGCTGCAGGACTTCGACGCCGCGCAAGCCACGCTGCGCCAGCTGGCCGACGCCGGCTTCAAGCTGGCGCTGGACGACTTCGGCGTCGGCTATTCCTCGCTGAGCTACCTGCAGCGCCTGCCGCTGGGCGTCATCAAGATCGACCGCGCCTTCGTCCGCGAGCTGCAGGCCGATGCCGGCAACCCGCCGTTGGCCGGCTTCATCATCGACGTGGCGCACCGGCTGGGCATCGTGGCGGTGGCCGAGGGCGTGGAGACCGCGTTCCAGCGCCTGGCGCTGGAACGGATGGGTTGCGACGGCCTGCAGGGCTACCTGATCAGCCGCCCGCTCGACGACGCCGGCTTCCGCCGCTGGGTGGCCGCCCAGCGGCACGCCCCGGTGTCCTGACGCGCGCAGGCGATCACCGCCACCGCACGCGGGAGCCGTCGGGGAGGCGGCTCAGCCCCACGGCGGCGGCTTGGCCACCATCAGCCAGAAGGCGGCGATCACCGCGAGGAAGGCGGCCCCGCGCCCGCAGGCGCATGCTTCCCTTCCTGGCGTCCGGCGGCTTCAGCAGTAGCGGTCCGCCAGGCGGTCGGTGGCGCGCACCAGCTGGTCGACGATCGCCGGATCGGTGGCGCTGTGGCCGGCCAGCACCACGTGCAGCTGCGCCTCGGGCCAGGCCTGGCTGAGGTCGTAGGCGCTCTTCATCGGGCAGATGATGTCGTAGCGGCCGTGCACGATGGTGGCGGGGAGATGGCGGATGCGCCCGATGTCGCGCAGCAGCTGGTCGGGTTCGAGGAAGATGTTGTGGCGGAAGTAGTGCGCTTCCATCACCGCCAGGCTGACCGCCTTGTGCGGGTCCTCGAAGTCGCCGCCGGCGTCGGGATCGTGCAGCAGCGTGGTGCAGCCGCCCTCCCACGCGCTCCACGCCCGCGCCGCGGCGAGCCGGGTGGCTTCGTCGTCGCTGGTGAGGCGGCTCCAGTAGGCGTCCAGCATCGAGCCGCGCTCGGCCTCGGGGATGAAATCGAGGAAGCGCGCCCAGCGCTCGGGGAAGATCTGCGCGGCGCCGCCGTCGAGCTCGTTGAACCAGCGCAGCTCCTGCGGCCGGCCCAGGAAGATGCCGCGCAGCACCAGTCCCAGCACGCGCTCGGGATGCGTCTGCGCATAGGCCAGCGCCAGCGTCGAGCCCCACGAGCCGCCGAACACCACCCAGCGCTCGATCTCCAGTTGCTCCCGGATCGCCTCGATGTCGGCGACCAGGTGCCAGGTGGTGTTGTCGGTGAGTTCGGCGAACGGCGCGGATTGGCCGGCGCCGCGCTGGTCGAACAGCACGATGCGGTAGTACGCCGGGTTGAAGAAGCGCCGGTGGTACGGCGACAGCCCCGCGCCCGGGCCACCATGCAGGAACACCACCGGCAGGCCGGCGGGGTTGCCGCACTCTTCCACGTGCAGGCGGTGGATGGCATCGACGGCGATGCGCTGGCTGCGATACGGCTCGATTTCGGGGTACATCTCGCGCATGGCGGGGATCTCTTGGGGATTTTCTCCTCCGCTGCGGGCAGGGGAGGGAGTTTGTTGCATCAGGCGAACTGCAAGGCGGCGGTGAGGTCGCCCGGCGGCGGGCCGCCGGCGGCGACCATCGCCCGCTCGCGCAGCGCGAGGCCGGGCAGCTTGGCGAGGCCGAAGCGGCGGGTGATGAAGCGCAGGATCGAGCCGGTGTCGTAGACGGTATGGTCGACGAAACCGCGCCTGGCGAATGGCGACACCACCAGCGCGGGGATGCGCGAACCCGGCCCCCAGCGGTCGCCCTTCGGTGGCGCCACGTGGTCCCACCAGCCGCCGTTCTCGTCCACGGTGATCACGACCAGCATGTTCGGCCACAGCGGGCTGGCCTGCAGCGCCTCGACCACCTGCGCCAGGTGGCGGTCGCCGGCGTCCACGCTGGCGTAGCCGGCGTGCATGTTGAGGTCGCCCTGTGGCTTGTAGAACGTCACCGGCGGCAGCGTGCCGGCGGCGGCCGCGGCGAGGAACCGGTTGCTGGCCGCCTCGCTGCCGGTGCCGGCGTCGCGCAGGTGCTGCGCCCGCGCCGCCGTGCCGGGCGCGAACTGGCGGAAGTAATTGAACGGCTGGTGGTGCGGCTGGAAGTTGGGCACTTCCGGAAACGCCTGGTGGTCGCCGTCGCCATGGCCGTCCAGCGCCAGCTGCCAGCCGCCGGCGTACCAGGCCCAGTCGACCCCGGCCGCGGACAGCGCGTCGCCGATGGTGAGGTGGCTTTGCGCGGGCAGGGTGTTCGGGCTGTCCGCATCGGCGAACCGCGGGTCGCGCTTGTCGTGGCCGAACGCCGGCGCGTAGGCCGGCCCCATGGTGTTGACCGCCCAGAAATCGGGGGTGAGTGCGTCGCGGGAGGCGAAGGTCGGACGGCCCTGCATCGCGCTGGCCGGCGAGTCCTCGGCCAGCTTCGGACGGATGCCGGTGGGGCCGTCTTCCAGCGTGGCGATCTGGAACTTCGCCGGGCTGCGGTCGGCGTGCGGGTAGTAAGGCGGCTGCGCCGCGGCGAGGTACTGGTGGTTGAGGAACGAGCCGCCGAAGGCGCCCATGAAGAAGTTGTCGCACAGGGTGTACTGGCGGGCCAGCTGCCACAGCCGCAGGTGGGCTGCGCCGTCGGCGTAATGGCCCATGACCATGGCGCCGGCATTGCTCCAGGCGACGAAGCCGTCGTTGCGGCCGCCGTTGATCTGCAGCTGGTTCTCGTAGAAGCGGTGCACCAGGTCGCGGGTGATCACGCCGTGCGGCAGCGGCGCGCCGTCGGGCGTGG
Source organism: Rhodanobacter sp. (assembly GCA_024711345.1). GTDB lineage: Bacteria > Pseudomonadota > Gammaproteobacteria > Xanthomonadales > Rhodanobacteraceae > Rhodanobacter. Next base: position 39,749 of record JANJTA010000034.1, read on the forward strand.
CCAGGGCGAACGGGCGGTTCGGCAGGTGGCCGAACGCCTGCTCGCCGATCTGGTAGTGGCGGCCGTCGACGGTCTGCGCGCGCGGCACCATGCCGCCCCAGATCGGCGGCAGCGTCTCGAACAGGCGGCCGTCGCGGTCGCGCTGGCGGTAGGCCGGCGAGTCGAGCGCCTGCAGCGGCCGGGCCAGCCCGGGGAAGCCTGCGAACAGGTTGTTGAAGCTGCGGTTCTCGGCGTACAGCACCACCACATGGCGGATGTGCCGGCGCAACTGCGCGTCGAGTGCCGCCGCGGCAGGGCTCGACGCCAGCGCGCGCCCGCCGAACGGCGTGCAGCCGCCGACGGTGAAGGCCGCGCCGGCCAGCGCGATGCCGCCAAGCAGGCGGCGACGTTCGGGGTTGGCGGGCGCCTCATCGGGCGAGGGCGGGCGCGGGTCGTCGGTCGGCTTGGTCGGGTCGGTCATGGGCTCGGTCGGTAGTGGAGGTGGCTCAGTCGTCGGACATGGCCCGTGCCGCCTTCCACATCGCGCGGGTCAGCGGGCGGTGCTCGTGCGGCGTCTGCAGCACGATCAGGGTGGTGGTGCTGGTGCTGGGGCTGGTCTTCAGCAAGCGGTCGAGCACGGCTTCGAGGTGGCCGATCGACATGGCCACCACGTGCAGCAGGGCCGAATCCTCGCCGGCCAGGCGGCGGCATTCGAGCACTTCGGGAATGTCCGCGACCAGCGCACCGATGCGCGCGCAGGTGGTGCCGTCGCAGCGCAGGCGGATCATCGCGCTGATGCCGTAGCCGAGCCGCTTCGGATCGACGCTGGCGCGGTAGCCGCTGATCACCCCGGCCTCCTCCAGCCGCTTCACCCGCTCGGCCACTGCCGGCGCGGACAGACGCACCTTGCGGCCCAGCTCGGCGTAGCCCAGGCGTGCGTCCTGCTGCAGCGCCTCCAGCAGTTGCCAATCCTTGTCGTCGAGTTCCGGCTTCGCTTCGATGACTTTCGATTCCAAGGCAGGGCTCCAGAAAAGCGATGTCGATCGCTGGCGAAACACCGGCGAAACGATCCGGGACATTATTCCCCGAGCTGGACGCCAAGACTAGGATGCGCACTTCCCCACCCCCAGGAATCCGCCCCCCATGGATACCGCTGAACGTCTCGATGGCCGCGCCCTGCTCGCCATCGCGATTGCCCTGCTGACCTGGTCGTCGGCGTATGCCGCGATCGCCTATGCCTTGCCCGCGTTCACCCCGGGCGAGGTGGCGTTCGCGCGGCTGCTGATCGGCTCGCTGTGCTTCGCCGCGCTGCTGCGGGTGAAGCGCGTGCCGTTGCCGGCGCGGCGCGACTGGCCGCTGCTGGCCCTGCTGGGCGTGCTCGGCCTCACCGTCTACCACCTGTGCCTGAACTACGCCGAGACGCGCATCGCCAGCGGCACCGCCTCGATCCTGATCTCGCTGGTGCCGGCCGCGACCGCGGCGGTGTCGGCGCTGTGGCTGCGCGAACGGCTGATGTTGCGCACCTGGATCGGGCTGGCGGTGGCATTGCTCGGCACCGTGCTGGTGGTGCTGGCCAGCGGGCAGCGCGTGGAGATGGATCCGCATGCCTTGCTGGTGCTGGTCTGCGTGGCTGTCTCGGCGATCTTCTTCGTGGGCCAGAAGGCCTTGTTCGCGCGCAACAGCATGCTCGGCGTCACCGCGTTCACTTTTTTCGCCGGCACGCTCGCTGCGCTGCCGTTCGGCTGGCACCTGCCGCAAGCGCTGACGGCGGCGTCGTGGGCGCGCATCGGCGCACTGCTGTGGCTGGGCATCGCGCCGACCTTCGTCGGTTATCTCGCGTGGAACATGGCGGTGAACCGCGCCTCGGCGTCGCGGGTCAGCAGCTTCATCTACCTGTCGCCGCCGATCGCGCTGCTGATCGGCTGGCTGTGGCTGCACGAGGTGCCGAACGCGCTGATCCTGGTCGGCGGTGCGGTGACCATCGGCGGCGTGGTGCTGGCCAATGCGCGCCGCCGCGTCGCGCCGGCAGCGATCGTTCCGGCCGCGCCGGCCGAGGCGTGCGAGCGATGCTGAGGGACGCGTGATGGATCGTCTCTTCGACCTGGCGCAGCAGGCCGCGCAGTTGGAACAGGCCTGGCGATCGAAGCGGTTGGCGCGCGTCGGCGACACCAGCCTCAAGCTGACGCGGATGGACGCCCAAGCCTACCCGGACGAGACGCATGCGTATGCCGAGGGCCTGCTGGTGCTCGACGGTGAACTGCATCTGGACGTGGCGGGCGAGACCGTCACGGTGACGGCGGGCCAGCTCTACATGGTGCCGGCCGGCGTATCCCACGCGGTTCGGCCGGGCAGCCACGGGACCCTGCTGATCATTGATGCTTGAAGGCGTTCAGTGCAGCCGGGTCAGCCGCAATACCTGCGGATCGTCCGCGTGCTCCAGCAGCAGGCGCCGCACGCGGCCCTGCCAGGCCTGGGCGAAGGCAGCGCGCTGCTCCGCACCGGCGCCGGGCTGCAGCGCGCCAACCATCAACTCGCGCAGGTTCGGCGCCGCCGGGACCGTGGACAGGTCCAGCTCGACCGCCACGGCGGTACCGTTGTCGCGGCGCCTGAACTGCACCGCGGCGGTGCCCGGAGTGGTCGCGTAATCCAGCAGCGACTGCCGCACGAAACGACCACCGATGCCATGGAAACCGTTGCCCGCGGCGGCGCCGGTGACCAGGGTCAGCACCTGCGCGATGACCCCGGTGACGCCCTCGCTCTCGGCCGCCGGCATGCGCACCGTGATGCCGCCGCGCTCGGCCGGTTCGTCCGGATACAACGCCTGCAGTGCGGTGCGCGCCATCAACCAGGCGCCGGCCACGGTGGGGCAGGAGTGGCCGGCCAGTCGTACGGCGTCGACGTAGGCATATTCCAGCAGGCCATCCTCGGCGGCGCCGAGGAAGGCGGCCAGCGGATCGCGCATGCGGATGCGCGGCGCCTGCTCGTAGAACGCGGGGTGGTTCATGCGGCGCTCACTCGGTCGGCAGGCCGGTGATGCCGAAGTCGATCACCACCGCGTCGGCGTCGCGCTGGCGATAGGTCACCGTGAGGTTGTCGCCCAGGCGCTCGCGCAGCTGGGCGATCAGCGGGATCGGATCGTGGTCGTTGACGAAGCGCATCGTCTCGCCCGAGCGCAGGGCGCCGATCGCGCCGAAGATCGCCGAATGGCGGAAGCGCCGGGCCACGCCGCGGGCGTCGAAGAGGTGGACGTTCTGTTCGGCAACGGCATCGATGGACATGGTGGGGGTGCTCGCAATCAAGGGAGCACCCAACATACGCCGCGCGCCACGGCGCGCCACTGATCTGGATCAGGGCGGCCCTAGGACTTGTACGCGCGATGGATCGCCACGACGCCGTTGGTGAGGTTGCGCACCTCGACGCGGCCGAAGCCGGCGCGCTCCATCATGCCCTTGAGCGTTTCCTGGTCCGGGTGCTTGCGGATCGATTCGGCCAGGTACTGGTAGCTGTCGGCGTCGCCGGCGAACAGCCGGCCCAGCTTCGGCAGCACCTTGAACGAGTGGAAGTCGTACAGCTTGCCGAACAGTTCGCTCTGCACGCGCGAGAACTCCAGCACCAGCGCGCGGCCGCCCGGCTTCAGCACGCGGCAGATGTCGGCCAGCGCCTGCTCCTTGTCGGTGACGTTGCGCAGGCCGAAGGCCATGGTCACCGCGTCGAAGGAATTGTCGGGAAACGGCAGCCGCTCGGCGTTGAGCTGCGCCCAGCGCAGGCCGGCGACCAGCCCGCGGTCGGTGAGGCGGTCGCGGCCGACGCCGAGCATTGCCGCGTTGATGTCGCCGACCACCACCTCGCCCGCGTCGCCCACCACCGGCTTGAGCAGCGCGGCGATGTCGCCGGTGCCACCGGCCAGGTCCAGCACGCGGTCGCCGCGGCGTACGCCGCTGACCGCCACGAAGTGGCGCTTCCACAGCCGGTGGATGCCGAACGACATCAGGTCGTTCATCAGGTCGTAGTTCTTCGCGACCGAGGTGAACACCTGGCCGACCAGCTTCTGCTTGTCGCCGACGGGCACGTCGCGGAAGCCGAAGTGGGTGGTGGAGCCAGGCGGGGTAGGAGGCTGATTGTTCATCGGGGCGATGGTACCGGAGGCGGGGTTGGGGATTCGGGAGAGCAGGGCATGCGGCGAGGACGCGGCGACCTCATTGCAGCGTCGGCTCGCCGTCCTGCTTGTAGACCACGCCGTCCTTCATCACGAAGCTGACGTGCTGCATGACGGTGATGTCGTCCAGCGGGTTGCCCGGCACGGCGATCACGTCGGCGCCGCGGCCCACCGCGATGCGGCCGAGCTGGTCGGACTTGTGCAGCAACTCGGCGGCGTGGGTGGTGGCGGCCTGCAGCACGAACATCGGCGGCATGCCGGCCTGCACCATGAAGGCGAATTCCTTCGCGTTGTCGCCGTGCGGGTAGACGCCGGCGTCGGTGCCGAAGGCGATCTTCACGCCGGCCTTGTACGCCTTGCCGGCGGTGGCCACGATCACCGGGCCGACTTCCTCGGCCTTGCGCGCGACCTGCGGCGGGTACCAGCCCTGCTTCGCCTTCTCCATCACGTACTGGCCGGCGATGATGGTGGGCACGTACCAGGTGCCGTGTTCCTTCATCAGCTTCATGTCGGCCGCGTCCATGAAGGTGCCGTGCTCGATCGAGTCCACCCCGCCCAGCACCGCGCGGCGGATCGCCTCGGCGCCGTGTGCGTGGGCCGCCACGGTGAAGCCGTCGTCGTGCGCGGCGGCGACCACGGCCTGGATCTCCTCCAGCGTCATCTGCGGGTTGCCGGAGCTGGAGCTTTCGTCCAGCACGCCGCCGGAGGGCATGATCTTGATCAGGTCGGCGCCGTCCTTGTAGTGCTGGCGCACGGCTTTCCATGCCTCGGCGGGCGAGTCGATGATGCCGTCCTTCGGGCCGGGGTCGGCCTGCAGATCCCAGCGGAAGCCGTTGCTCGGGTCGGCGTGGCCGCCGGTGCTGCCGATGGGCTTGCCGGCGCTGAAGACGTGCGGGCCGGGCACCAGGCCGGCGTTGATCGCGTTGCGCAACGCGAACGACGCGTTGTCGTCGTCGCCGAGGTTGCGCACCGTGGTGAAGCCGGCCAGCAGCGTGCGCCTGGCGTAGACGGTGCCGCGGATCGCATGGTCGGCCGGATTGAGGCGGAACTTGTCGCTGTAGGAGTTCCTGCTGAACTGCATGGTCAGGTGCGTATGCGCGTCGATCAGCCCCGGCATGCAGGTGGCGTCCGCCAGCCTGGTGACGTCCGGGTTGCCGGACGCCTGGCGGTACCGCTCGACGTCGACGGCGCCGGGGCGGATCTCCTTGATCCGGCCATCCGCGACGACCAGCGTGGTCTGGCCCAGCATCCTGCCGGCGGCCGGATCGAGCAGGCGCGCGCATTCGATCAGCTTGATCCGCTGGTCGCCGGCCGCGCCGGCGGGCGGCGCATCGGCGCCGGCGGCGAGCGGCAGGCAGGATAGGGCGGCGGCGAACAGCAGGCGAGGCATGGACATGGGTGGATCCCCTGACGGCAGTGCGGCCATCCTACTCGGCGGCATCGCGGTGCGTGGGCGCCGGCTCGTCGGCGTCGGGCAGGCGGCGATCGCTGCCGCTGCGCCGCTCGTGTTCGCGCTGCTCGGCGGCGACGTGGCGCGCGTGCAGCGCGGCGTCGTCGCTGTCGGCGGGGACGTAGGTGCCCTCGACGGCACCTTCGCGGGCGTCGGCGGCGGGTGCCTCCCAGTCGTTGCCGCCGGGGGTGATCTTCAGGATCGAGTGGCGCACCTCGCGCGAGAGGATCACCCGCGCGTCGCGCACCATGCCTTCCAGCGCGGCGTCGTAGTCGAGCTTGCCGGCGTCGTCGGTCCACACGATGCGCCGCTCGCGCAGCTTCTGGATGAAGCCGCGGAACAGCGCCTTGTCGAAGAACTCCGGCGCGGTCAGCTCGTTGAGCAGGGACAGTCGCTGCGCGGTGAGCGAGCAGGCGTTCTCCAGCTCGGCGCCGGTCATCGTGTGCGGGCCGTTCTTGGCCAGCGCGGCGATGGTGATGTAGTAGCGCTCGAAGGCCTGGATCAGGCTGCGCGCGATCACCTTGAGCTGGTAGGCGCCATCGTCCTGGCCGGGGCTGCGTTCCAGCACGCGGCCGTCGCTGGTCGCTTCGAGCAGGCCGCGGCGCACGAAGAAGTCGATGGTGGCCTGCATCTGCGCGGCGAAGCCGTCGGTATCCCACGGCAGGAACAGCTCGCCCTGGATGAACGGGTAGATGATCCGGCCCAGGCGCAGGATCGAGGAGCGCGACATGCGGCGGTTGTTGAGGAAGCAGCAGGCGACCCACGCGGCGGTGGCGGTGAGGTGCAGCACGTTGTTGCGGAAGTAGCTGAGCAGCACCGCGCGCTCGCCGGTGGCGGTGAGCACGTCGCCGAGCGGGTGCTGCACGCGCTGGATCCAGCCCATCTGCTCGCCGTAGGCGATGATCGCCGCCGGGTTCATCGGGGTCAGCGTGATGCGGTCCGAATACGGCAGCTCCTCCAGCATCGCCTTGGCCAGTTCGAGCTGGGTCAGCAGGTCGCTCTCGGCCATCGCATGCTTCGGCGTGGCCAGCAGCGCCAGCGCGAGCAGGTTGATCGGGTTGACGTCGGCGGCACGGTTGATGTTGACCTGGATCCGTTCGGCGAGGCGGTCGGTGACGGTGCCCAGCCATTCCGGTTTCGCCTCGGGGTCGGCGCCGGCGGCGCGCCAGTTGTCGCTGGCCGCATCCAGCAGCGGGGTCAGCTCGATCGGCTCGCCGAAATTCAGCGCCACGTGGCCGTAGCGCTGGCGCAGCACCTTGAGTCCCTTGAGCAGGCCGAGCAGGGATTCCTTCTCCTTCGGCTGGCCGGACAGCTCGCCGATGTAGCTCTTGCCTTCCATCAGCTTCTCGTAGCCGATGTACACCGGCTGGAACAGCACCGGCCGGCGCGGCGCGCGCAGGAATGCGCGGATGGTCATCGCCAGCATGCCGGCGCGCGGCGCCAGCAGCCGGCCGGTGCGCGAGCGGCCGCCCTCGATGAAGTATTCCATCGGTACGCCGCGGTCGATCAATTGCGCCACGTATTCGTTGAAGACCACCGAGTACAGCGCGTTGCCGCGGAAACTGCGGCGCAGGAAGAACGCGCCGCCGCGGCGCAGGATCGGCCCGATCACCGGCAGGTTGAGGTTCACCCCCGCCGCGATGTGCGGCACCACCACGCCGGACACGTGCAGCTGGTAGCTCATCAGCAGGTAATCGGCATGGCTGCGGTGGCAGGGCACGTAGATCACTTCGTGGCCGGGCGCGGCGGCGCGCGCCTTGTCGAAGTGGTGCATGGCGATGCCGTCGTACAGCTTGTTCCAGAAGTTGGACAGCAGGAACGAGGCCGAGCGCACCACCGGGTGCGAGTAGTCCGCGGCGATCTCCAGCACCAGCTTGTGCGCCTTGCGCCAGGCCTTGGCGTGGCTGATCTTCTCCTTCGCCGCGGTGGCGGCGATCGCCGCGCGCACCGGCTCGGCGTTCAGCACTGCGTCGACCACCGTGCGCTTGTGCGACAGGTCCGGCCCGATCACCGCAGCGCGAATGCGGCGGAAGTGGGTGCGCAGCACCCGCGCGACCTTGCGCGCGAAGCGCTCCGGGGTGATTCCGCCGGATTCGTCCAGGGTCTGGCGCAGCGACACCGGCGTGGAGAAATGCACCACCGTGTCGCGCCCGTTCAGCAGCAGCGCCAGCATGCGGCGGAAGCGGCCCACCATCACCCAGTTTTCCGAGAACAGCACGCGGAACCAGCCACTGTCGCGGCTGGGCGCGCGGCCCACGTAGATGGATACCGGCATGATCTGGATGTCGCTGTCGGGCAGGCCCTCCAGCGAGTGCACCAGTTGCCGCAGCGCCTCGTTCGGATTGCGCTTGCGGTTGCGCCCGAGCAGGCTGCCGTCGCGCCGCGCCAGGGCGAACACCGAGCGGCGTCGGCGGGTGCCGGCCAGCGGCCGCATCGGGTTGGGCAGACCGGCCTCGCGGCAGGCGCGCTGCAGGATCAACGCGTCGGAAAAACCGTCGCGCTCGATCACGTAGCAGACCGGCACGCCGGCCCGCAGCAGGGTGGCGGGCTCGGCCGGATCGCGGCGGATGCGCACCCATGGCTGCAGCAGCTGGCCAGCCAGGTTGAACCACCAGGGAGCGCGAGGGCGGGCGGGGGAGTCCGCGGCGGTAGTCATTTGCATCCGTCCATTCTAACGGCTGCGTCGTTCAGTCTTGCGCAACAGCGCTGGCGGCGGAGCCTGCTGCCGCCGGCTGCTGCAGCTGGCGGTGCGACCGGCGCGCGTTGCGCAGCAGGTCCTCGCTGTACCAGCGGCCGTTCTCCTGCACCAGCACCGTCTCGGTCGACAGCCGCTTGCCGAGCAAGGTGTAGTCGATCTTCACCACGGCACGGCCGTTGTCCTTGGCGAGCGGCGTGAGCTTCACCGAATCGAACGCGTCGTCCACCGACAGGCCGTAGATTGCCAACACCTGCTTGAGGCCGCCCCAGGCGACGGCGTACTTGGCCATGCTGGCGTCGAAATCCATCGCGTGCAGCTGTCCGGGGTCCTTCAGGTCCAGCTGGCGCGCCGTCGCCACGGCCACGCCGACCGCCTGCTTCGCCCGCGCCTGGTCGAACCACGGCGCCTGCTGCGCCCACGGCAGCAGCGCGTCGAGCGCGCCGTCGAGCTGGGTTTTCTGCGCGTCGCTGAGCGTGCGGCTCTGCGCGATGCCGCTTTTCAGCACGGCCTCGCCCACGCTGATCAGCACCGGCAGCTGGTCGCGGTACTGCCGCTCCATCGCCGCCAGCTTCGGTTGCAGCTCGGCGTACAGCCGGTGCTCGGCGTCCGGCCCGGTGAGCTCATGCAGGGCCTGGTCGAGGCGCGCGCGATCCCTGGCGCTGCCCGGTGGCATGTCGCGCTGCTGCAGGCGCCAGTCGGCGCGCAGATTGGCGTAGTCGGCCGGCGGCAGCGCCTGCTTCCACAGTCGATCGAAGTCGCCGGCCCGGAGCAGGTCGAACGAGGCCTGCAGCGCCGCCTGCGGCGTGCTGCCGCCCTCTTGCGCGGTCTCGTCCTTGCCGTGGCAGGCGCCCAGCAGCAATGCGGCAAGCAGCATCGGCATCGCATGGCGAAGGCGCATCGACGGAATCTCGCGGTGGGTGGTGGCGAAGCAGGCGCCACGGGGGTGAACGCAGGGTAAGGGCCGCGGCGGCCGCGAAACAAGGGCGCGGCGCAAGTTTTCGCGGGCCGGAAAAAGAAAACCCCGCGGGCGTTGCCTCGCGGGGAAATCCGGCGGAGCCGGAAGGGAAATGGCCTTGCCTGCAAAGGTCTTGGTCAGCAGGGGTTGGCAGGGCAGATATTACCCGTCCGTTAAAGCTGAGGCAATACTTTTGCATTACCTTGTAAACTGATGTTTATGAAACGATATTTTCCTACTCGTAGCGCAACGCGTCGATCTTCTGCCGGCGCCGCTGCTCCGGCGGCGCGGACCAGTCGTTGTTGAACAGCGCCGGCTCCCACGAGCCGTAGGTCGCATTCGGTAGCACGAACCAGCGCGAGCCGATCCAGCCCAGGTACGGCGCGATCGCCCGCTGGCGACCGGCGGCATTGTTCGCCAGCACCGTCACGAAGTCGCCGATCTGGTCGCCGAACTGCATCAGCACGCGGTACTTGCGGCTGATCAGCTGGCGCCGGCAGCCCTTCTCGGTGCCAACCTGCTCGCAGCCTTCGACGAAGGTGCCCAGGCCGAGGAACGCCTCCGGGCCGGAGACCGGCAGGCCGACCTTGCGCAGGTTGGCCAGGGTGACTTGGTCCAGATCCTTGGCGCGGTTGGACACGTAGAGCACGGCGATGCCGTGCTTTGCGGCGAACCGGGTGAACTCGACCACGCCGGGCAGCGCACGTGCGCTTTCCTGCCGGCACCACGCGGCCCAGTCCGCCTCGTTGTACTCGCCGCCGCTGCGGACCAGGCGCGCCTGGTACGGCGAGTTGTCCAGCACGGTCTCGTCGATGTCCAGCACCACCGCCGGCTGGAGGCCGGCGGCCGGCGCCACGCGATCGTCCCTGGTCAGCGCGTCCCACTGGCGGTCCTTCATGGCGGCCAGCAGGCGCGCCTGGGCGTCGCGGTAGGTCTGCAGGTAGATCAGGTCGTGCTCGATCGCGGTCTGGCTCCACGCCACCGCGTTGAGGTTGTCGTTGGCGGCGACGGTGGTTGCCGCCGTGGGCATTGCCGTCGCTGCCGGAGGGCGGGGAGCGACGGCGCATCCGGCCAGCAGGACGAGCGCGAGCAGGGAGGTGGGAAGACGAAGCCGCATGAAGGCGTTCCTTGGAAAACCGGCGAAGCGAAACAATGAACGCAGTTTACGACAGCCCCATGGCAGGGGCTGGCAGCTACGGCGGGCTGCTGACAGACTGGCGCTTCCGCTCCCCACGGTTTCGTTTCGCATGGATTCCAGCCTGCCTGTCCTGCGCCCGCCTTCGGCGGCCGTCCGCTACGCGAGTTACCTGCTGGCAGGCGCGGCGCTGTTGCTGGTGGTGAGGATCCATCTGCTGCCGGCGCTGCTGGCCGGCCTGCTGGTGTTCGAGCTGGTGCAGACGATGGTGCCGCTGCTGGGCCGGCGCATTCCCGGCGACCGCGCGCGGGTGGTGGTGGTCGCGCTGCTTGGCGCGGTGGTGGTGGGCCTGTTGATCCTGCTGATCCTCGGCGCGATCAGCCTGTTCCACACCGAAGTCGGCAACCCGCAGCTGCTGTGGCAGGAGCAGCTGATGCCGCTGGTGGAGAAGGCGCGCCAGCAGTTGCCGCCGGCGCTGGTGAACAGCCTTCCCGACAGCGTCGACGACCTGCGCGTGGGCGCGATCGAGCTGGCGCGCAAGCATGCCGCCACCCTGCAGCTGGCGGGCAAGGGCGCGGCGCGGGTGTTCGTGCACATCCTGATCGGCCTGGTCCTGGGCGCGATCGTGGCGTTGAGCCGCACCCGCCCGGCACATCAGATGGGTCCGCTGGCGGCGACGCTGAGCCTGCGCTGCCAGCGGCTGGCCGGGGCGTTCCACAACATCGTGTTCGCGCAGATCAAGATCTCGCTGATCAACACCTTGTTCACCGCGATCTTCCTGCTCGTCCTGCTGCCGCTGATGGGCATCCACGTGCCGCTGGCCAAGACCCTGGTGGTGGTGACCTTCGTGGTCGGCCTGCTGCCGGTGATCGGCAACCTGATCTCCAACACCGCGATCACTGTGGCCGGGCTGTCGGTGTCGCTGGGCGTGGGCATCGCCGCGCTGGTCTTCCTGGTGCTGATCCACAAGCTGGAGTACTTCCTCAACGCGCGCATCGTCGGCACGCAGATCCGTGCCCGCGCCTGGGAATTGCTGGTGGCCATGCTGCTGATGGAGGCCATGTTCGGCCTGCCCGGGGTGATCGCGGCTCCGATCTACTACGCCTACCTGAAAAGCGAGCTGGAAGCCGGGCAGCTGCTGTAGCTCCGCTCGCCGCGCCGCGCCGGCGGCTTGCTTCGCCCCGACGCCTATGTTGCACTCCGGGCTCATCGCCGTCTGGCGTAAGGGGACGAAAGCCCGACATGCGCCTTCGCCATATCGAACTGTTCCATGCCGTGCTGACCACCGGCAGCCTGACCGGCGCGGCCGATCTCCTGAACATTTCGCAGCCCGCCGCCAGCAAGGCGTTGCAGCATGCCGAGCTGCAGCTGGGCTTCGCCCTGTTCAGCCGTGTGCGCGGGCGCCTGCAGCCGACCCAGGAGGCGCTGCTGCTGCGCCACCGCGTCGAAAAGATCGCCCAGGAACTGCACGACCTGCAGCGCCTCACCGCGAACATCGCCCGTCCGGAAAGCTACCCCTTGCGCGTGACCTGCACGCCGACCCTGGCGCAGGCGCTGGTGCCCGACGCGACCGCGCAGCTGCGCAAGGCATTTCCCGGCACCACCGCCGAGCTGTTCACCCGGCACTCGGCGGAAATGTGCGAGTCGCTGATGCTGCACGAGACCGACATCGGCCTCACCTTGCAGGACGCCGGCCACCCCGGCCTGCAGCAGGAGCCGCTGTGCCGCGGGCAGGTCATGGTCATCGCCCCGCCCGGCACGTGGTCGCCGGCGGAGCTGGCGCAGCCGCTGCCGGTTGCCGCGCTGGCCGGCCAGCCGATGATCGGCATCGCCATGCAGGACGCGCTGGGCCGCATGCTGCAGAACCACCTGGGCCAGATCGAACCGGCGCCGCGCACCTCGGTCTGGGTGCAGACCTACCAGCTGGCGTATTCGCTCGTCGCGCAGGGCGAAGGGCTGGCGCTGGTCGATCCCTTCACCGCGTCGCGCGGCGGCGGGGAAACCGTGCAGACGCGGCCGTTGAAGCTGCAGCTCGACGTGGTGCTGTACGCGTTGTACCGGCTGGACAGCCCGCTGAACCCGGTGCAGAAGCATTTCCTGGGCCTGGTGCGCCAGCTGGCCCAGCGCGTGCTGGCGCCGGGCTGACGCCCCGCGCCGCCCCGCGCTGCGGCGCGGGTGTCCACAACCTCCAGTTATGCAAAGTGCCGGTCTTTTCATTGGAGGCCGTCGCTGGCCTGTGACTAAGCTCGACGCCGTGCTGGGGAAGGGGTGACGCATGTCCGACCGGAACACGCCACGACGATCTGCAGAGCCGGCCGGGGAAGCCGGTTCGCGTGGCGTCCTTCCGCGGTCGTGCCGGCCGGTACGGGAGGTTGGTCGCCGGGTTCGTGCGCAGGCAGCGTGGCAGTCGCCGGCGCCATCGGGCTCGCGGCCCAGGGGTCTTCGGGACCCGTCGCAGGGGCATAGGGCATATCCGCTGCCGGTATGGCCCGGCGGCGGCCACATGGCGCCAAAACACTTGGGGGAGCATTCATGAACAAGCGTTCCGGTCGGTTCGCGCCGACCTTGCTGGCTGCTGCGGTACTGCTTGCACTCGCTCACACGGCGGCGGCGCAACAGGCGAACCCGCCGGCCTCGACCGAGGCCCCGGCCCAGTCACCCGCCGAAGCGCCGGCCAAGGCGAAGAACCTGGGCGCGGTGGTGGTGACCGGCACGCGCGCCGGCAACCGCACGGAAAGCTCGTCGCTGACGCCGATCGACGTGATCTCCGCCGACGTGCTCAAGCAGACCGGCACGATCGACCTCACCCAGGCGCTGGAACGCGCGATCCCCTCGCTGAACTTCCCGTTTGCGCCCGCGTCGGACACCTTCGCGTTCCAGCGCCCGTTCGAGCTGCGCGGCCTGTCGCCCGACCAGGTGCTGGTGCTGGTGGACGGCAAGCGCTGGCATCCGGGCGCGCTGGTGCTGAGCCTGGGCCAGATCGGCCAGGGCTCGCAGGGCATCGACCTCAACACGATCCCGCTGTCGGCGATCGACCACATCGAAGTGCTGCGCGACGGCGCTTCCGCCCAGTACGGTTCCGATGCGCTTTCCGGCGTGGTCAACATCATCCTGAAAAAGGGTGCCAAGGGCGGCGACGTGCAGCTCAGCGGCGGCCAGTTCTCCGCCGGCGATGGCCGGCAATGGCAGGGGGCGGCGAACTTCGGCGTTCCGCTGGGCGGCGACAGCGGCTGGCTGCGCCTCACCGCGGAAAACAGCAACCAGAGCCCGAGCAACCGCGCCGGTGTCGATCGCCGCCCGGGCCTGGCCCAGCTCGGCGTGAAGTTCCACTTCGGCACCGTGTCGTTCAAGAACAAGAACCTGTTCCTCAACACGCAGTACGACATCAGCCCTGGCGCGCAGTTCTACGCGTTCGGGCACTGGGGGCGCCGCATCGGCGAGCCGCGCGGCTTCTTCCGCTACGGCAGCAACACGCCCTATCCGAACAACCCGCTGATCGGGCTGGTCTACCCGGACGGCTTCCTGCCGCGCGAGCACGGCGATTCGACCGACACCTCGCTGGTCGTCGGCCTGCGCGGCAACTGGAACGGCTGGCGCTGGGACGTCAGCGGCAACTACGGCGGCAACCGCGTCTCCTACAGCACGCGCAACACCGTCAACTACGCCATGCTCAACGATTTCGGCAGCAGCCCGACCAGCTTCCACGACGGCATCCTGACCGCCAAGCAGCAGACCTTCGACATCGACATCTCCAAGGACGTCTCCTTCGGCTGGCTGCCCAATCCGCTGACGCTGTCGTTCGGCACGCAATGGCTGCGGCAGAGCTACGACGTGGAGGCGGGCGACCTCGGTTCGTACTACGTGGGCACCTCCGGCGTGCGCGGCGGCGCGCAGGGCTTTGCCGGCTGGGGGCCGCAGGACGCCATCTCGGTGGCGCGGCACGACGTGGCCGAGTACCTGCAGCTGGAAGGCAACCTGACCGAGCGCTTCGGCTTTTCCGCCGCCGTGCGCCACGAGGACTATTCGGACTTCGGCGCCACCACCTCGGCCGCCTTGTCCGGCCGCTTCGACTTCACCGACTCGTTCGCCGTGCGCGGCAGCGCCTCGACCGGCTTCCGTGCGCCGGGCCTGGGCCAGCAGCACTACTCGGAAACCACCTCGGCCTCCTTCGGCGCCGGCAATTCGCTGGGCCTGCCGCCGGGCATCTACCTGCGCGGACTGGTGCCGGTGGACAACCCGCTGGCGCGGCTGCTCGGCAGCGAGCCGCTGAAGGCGGAGAAGTCGCGCAACTTCACCGCGGGCGTGGTGTGGAACCCGAGCAACGAACTCAACCTGTCCTTCGACGCCTACCAGATCACCGTCACCAACCGCATCGCGCTGTCCAGTTCGATCTCGCTGTCGACGCCGGCCGTCATCAACTACCTGGCCGCCAACGGCGTCACCAACCTGCAGTACAGCGGCCTGTCCTACTTCACCAACGCCGGCACCGTGCGCACCCAGGGCGCCGACGTGGTGGCCAGCTACCGCAGCGACTTCGGCGACCACGGCAACCTGCTTTCCACCCTCAGCTACGGCTACCACAGGAACAAGGTCACCGACGTCAAGCCGAACCCGGCCGTGCTGGACTCGCTGGGCGTGATCTTCCAGCGCCTCAACCGCAGCGCGATCAAGGGCCTGCTGGCCGACACCGCGCCGCGCAGCAAGCTGATCCTCAACGAGACCTACAGTCTCGGCGACTGGGCCTTCAACGGCACGCTGACCCGCTACGGCCGCATCACCACGTACGGCTCGACCAGCTACCTCAACGACATCGTCTACCCGCACAAGTGGCTGCTCGACCTGGCGGTGAGCTACAACCGCGACCGTTGGACGTTCACCGTCGGCGGCGACAACGTGCTCAATACCTATCCGAAGAAGGTGCCGCAGACGGACGACCAGAACGGTGCCTTCCCGTACTCGTCCAGCTCGCCGTTCGGCTTCATGGGGGCGTTCGTGTACGGCAAGGTGCAGTACCACTGGTGAGCGTGCCCGGCGCACGGCGAAGGCTGCCGCGCAGCGGCCTTCGCCGGTCGTGCCACGCCGCGGACCGCACGCCACAACCGTCCGTTATGCCATGCCATCGTCTTTTCATTGGCGGCACGCGACGGCCCGTGACTATGCTCGAACCATCTCGCAGAGGGTGAACGAATGACCGCACGAAACGCGCCGCGCCACGACGCCGGAACCACCTGCCGCCCGCCGGCACGCGGCCGGCCGCGCTGGGGCGGCCTGCTGCTGGCGCTGGCGATCGGCAGCTTCGGCGCGCTGGCCCATGCGCAGGACACGGCGACGATGAAGACCGCCGCGATCGCCAGCGCCAACGCGCTGGCCACCGAGGCCGGTTTCGAGACCCTCGCCCGTGGCGGCAACGCGGTCGATGCCGCGGTCGCCGTGGCCACCTCGCTGTCGGTGGTGCAGCCGGAAGCCTCGGGCATGGGCGGCGGCTTCCTCGCCGTGATCCACGATGCGGCCACCGGCAAGGACACCTTCATCGATGCGCGCGAGATGGCCCCGCAGGCGGTCAGCGAGAAGGACTATCTGAAGGCCGACGGCACGCCCAACCGCGACACCTCGCTCAACGGCCCGCTCGCCGCCGGCATCCCCGGCATGCCGGCCGGCCTGGCCTACATGGCCGGCAAGTACGGCAAGCTGCCGCTCGCGGAGTCGCTGCGCCCGGCGATCCGGCTGGCCGACGAAGGCTTCCATCCCAGTACGGCGCTGGTCCGTTCGATCGGGCACAAGGCCGACGTGCTGCGCCGCTATCCGGCCTCTGCGGCCAAGTTCTTCCCCGGCGGGAAGGCACCGCAGGCCACCGACCTCTTCCGTGACCCGGACCAGGCGCGCACGCTGAAGGCGCTGGCCGAAAAGGGCGCGGACGGTTTCTACAAGGGCGCGGTGGCGAAGGAACTGGTGAAGTCGGTGCGCGCCGCCGGTGGCACCTGGACCCTGGCCGACCTCGCCGCCTACCGCGCGAAAGAGCGCCAGCCGATCGTGCTCGACTACGCCGGCTACAAGGTGGTCACCGCGCCGCCGCCATCTTCCGGCGGCGTGGCCGTCGCCGAGATGCTCAACATCCTCGCGCCGCTCGACCTCAAGCGCATGGACCAGGCCCACCGCATCCATTACCTGGTCGAGGCGATGCGCCGCGCGTTCCGCGACCACAACGAGTACCTCGGCGACCCCGATTTCGTGAAGATGCCGCTGGACATGCTGCTCTCGCCGTACTACGCCGATGGCCTGCGCCAGAGCATCCTGCCGGAGCAGGCGACCAAGTCCGCGTGGCTGCCGTCGGTGCAGGCGAAGACGCCCGGCATGCACACCACGCACTTCTCGATCGTCGATGCGGACGGCAACATGGTCTCGATGACCGCCACGGTGAACACCACGCTCGGCTCCAGCTTCGTCGCCGGCAAGGCCGGCATCCTGCTCAACAACGAGATGGACGACTTCGCCCTGGTCTCCGGCCAGCCCAATGCGTTCGGGCTGATCGGCGGCTCCGCCAACGCGCCGGTCGGCGGCAAGCGGATGCTGTCGTCGATGACGCCCAGCTTCGTCATCGGCAAGGATCGCCTCGCGGTGATCGGCTCGCCCGGCGGCTCGACCATCATCACCCAGGTGTTCGGAGCGATTCTCGCCTTCATCGATGGCAAGAGCGCCAGCGAGATCACCGCGCAGAAGCGCATCCATCACCAGTTCCTGCCCGACCGCGTCGACATCGAATCCGGCAGCGACATCCCCGCCGACGTGCTGGCGAAGCTCAAGGCGATGGGCTACGAGATCAACGACCGGGAGTCGTGGGGCAACATGAACGTGGTGGTCTGGGACAAGGCCACCAACGTCAAGACCGCCGCCAGCGACCCGCGCAATCCCAATGGGCTGGGCAAGGTGGAAACCATGCACTGAGCCGCGTGCCGGCCGCGGCCGGCATCGCATGGCACAGCCGGCGTCCGGCCTCGCCGCCCCACCGCACGACGGCAGCCGCGGCAACCTTTCATCTGACCGGCGGCAGCCGCCGAGTGGAGTAAACCTTTCATGTCCAAGCATGGCGATACGGCCCTGCCCGGCCAGTGGAGCCCGCCCTACCTCTTGTATCTGGGCAATCCGGCCGACGAACTGGCCATCAAGACGGCCAGGGGCGTGGCCTACTGGCGGCCGGAATGGTGCATCGGCCAGTACCGGCACGCCGACTGCAAGCCGACGCTGGGCCTGCCCGACATGGGCATGGCCGAGGCGAAGGAACGCGGCGCGAACACCATGCTGATCGGCACCGCGAACGCCGGCGGCGTGATGGCGCCGGCGATCGTCGCCGACGCCATCGCGGCGCTCGACGCCGGCCTCAACGTGGTCGCCGGCCTACACCAGAAGCTGCGCGAGAACCCGGACATCGTGGCCGCCGCCAAGCGCAACGGCCGCGTGCTGTTCGATGCGCGCGACCCCGCGCCAGGCATCCCGGTCGGCAACGGCCGCCCGCGCGAGGGCCGGCGGCTGCTGACGGTGGGCACCGACTGCTCGGTCGGCAAGATGTACACCACGCTGGCGCTGGAACGCGCCATGCGCCGGCGCGGCCTTGCGGCGGATTTCCGCGCCACCGGCCAGACCGGCATCTTCGTCGCCGGCGCCGGCGTGCCGGTGGACGCGGTGGTCGCCGATTTCATCTCCGGCGCCGTCGAATGGATTTCGCCGGCCCGCAACGACGGCGGCTGGGACCTGATCGAAGGCCAGGGCTCGCTGTTCCATCCCTCCTACGCCGGCGTGTCGCTGGGCCTGCTGCACGGCGCGCAGCCCGACGCGCTGGTGCTGTGCCACGAACCCACCCGGCGCCACATGCGCGGGTTGCCCGGCTACCCGATTCCGCAACTGAAAGCCTGCCTGGAAGCCAACCTCGCCGCCGCGCGCCTGACCAATCCGGCGGTGCAGGCGGTAGGCGTGGCGCTCAACACCTCCGGCGTGCCGGCGCAGGAGGCCGCAGCGCTGTGCCGCCGGATCGGCGACGAGCTTGCGCTGCCGTGCCAGGACCCGGTCACCATGGGCGTCGAAGCGATCGTGGACCACCTGCTCGCATGCGTCGCGAACTGAGCCTGTTCCGGCGCAGCTTTCCGCTGGTGGCGCCGTTCCGCATTGCGCGCGGGGTGAAGTACGCCGCCGAGGTGGTGACGGTGGAACTGCGCCAGGGCGGCATGACCGGGCGCGGCGAGGCGGTGCCCTACGCGCGCTACGGCGAGTCGGTGGACTCGGTGCTGGCGGCGATGGAAGCGCTGCGCGGCGAGCTCGTCGCCGGCATGGGGCGCGACGAGCTGCAGGCAAGGCTGCCGGCCGGGGCCGCACGCAACGCGCTGGACGCGGCGATGTGGGACCTCGAGTCGCAGCTCAGCGCGGTGCCGGTATGGGCGCGGCTGGCGCGTCCGCCGCGCGCCCACCTGCTCAGCGCCATCACCATCGGCATCGACACGCCCGAGCGCATGGGCGAGGCAGCCTCGCGCATCGGCGGCAGCGGGCTGATCAAGATCAAGGTGGACGCCGACGACCCGGCCGCGCGCATCGACGCGGTGCGCCGGGCGGCGCCGGACGCGCACCTCATCGTCGACCCCAACGAGAGCTGGAACCTCGGCATCCTGCGCGGCATGCAGCCGGCGCTGGAGCGCGCGGGGGTGGAGCTGCTGGAGCAGCCGCTGCCGGCCGACGCCGACGACGAGCTGCGGGGCTTCGCCAGCCGCGTGCCGATCTGCGCCGACGAGGCCTGCCACGTCACCGCCGACCTGCCGCGGCTGCGCGGCCGCTACCAGGCGGTCAACGTCAAGCTGGACAAGACCGGCGGGCTGACCGAGGCTTGGCGCCTGTTGCGCGCCGCGCGGGCGGAGGGCTTCAGGATCATGGTGGGCTGCATGGTGTGTTCCTCGCTCGGCATCACGCCGGCGCTGGAGATCGCGCGCGAAGCGGAGTTCATCGACCTGGACGGCCCGCTGTGGCTGCAGGACGACTACCCCGGCGGCGTCAGCCTGCAGGGTGGCTACCTGCTGCCGCCGTCGCCGGCGTTCTGGGGCGGGTGAGGATGCCCGCCGCCCGCCCCGATGTTGCCCGGCGACGTGCCGCCGGCCGGAGCGCGCCGACGTGTTGATGCTCGACCCGGTGCAGACGGTGGCCTGTGGCGGCCTGCTGTTGCTCGCCGGCTATGCGATCCGCCGGCGCGTGCCGCTGCTCGCGCGCTTCAGCATTCCGGCGCCGGTGATCGGTGGCCTGCTGGTGGCGCTGGTGCTGCTCGCCTGCCGCCCGTGGAACGTCACCCCGGTGCGCTTCGACACCGCGCTGCAGCAGCCGCTGATGATCGCGTTCTTCACCGCCATCGGCTTCAACGCGAGCACCTCCCTGCTCAGGGTGGGCGGCCGCCAGATCGTGCTGTTGCTCGGCCTCGCCACCGCGCTGGCGGTGGTGCAGAACGTGGTGGGCATCGTCCTGGCCAAGGCGTTCGGCCTGCCGCCGCTGTTCGGCGTGATCACCGGCTCGGTCACGCTTACCGGCGGCCCCGCCACCGGCATGGCATTCGCGCCGCTGTTCAGCCAGGCCGGCGTGCCGGGCGCGCCCAGCGTGGCGCTGGCCAACGCGATGGCCGGGATCATCTGCGGTTCGGTGATCGGCGCGCCGCTGGCGACGCTGCTGATCGAGCGGTTCGGGCTGCGCACGCCCCGCGCGCCGGACGCGGCCGGCGATGCGCCGGCGCTTGCGGTGCCGGCAGCCGTGGTGCCGGCGGCCAGTGCCGGCGGGGCCGAAGCACAGGCCTACGCCGGCCTCAAGAGCTTCGTGCTGATCCTGCTGGCGATGGGCGTCGGCGCCTGGATCAGCGGCGGGCTGGGCGCGCTCGGCCTGACCCTGCCCGGCTACATCGGCGCGATGCTGGTGGGCGCGCTGATCCGCAACCTCGACGACCGTCTCGGCTGGTTCGGCCTGTCGCCGCGCAGCATCGACGTCATCGGCAACACCGCGCTCTCGCTGTTCCTCGTCGTCGCGCTGATGGACCTGCACCTGTGGGATCTTGCCGGACTGGCCACGCCCCTGCTGGTCGGCCTGGGCGTGCAGACGATCGTGGTGGCGGCATTCTGCGCCTGGCCACTGCTGCGGCTGATGGGACGCGACTACGATGCTGCAGTGATCGCCGGCGGCTTCGCCGGCTTCATGCTGGGCACCACGGCCAACGCGATGGCGGTGATGAGCTCGCTGACCGAGCGCTACGGCCCGGCGCCGCGCGCCTTCCTGGTGGCGCCGATCGTGGGCGCGTTCCTGATCGACTTCACCAATGCCATCGTCATCACGGTGTTCGTCAACGGCTGGACGTGAGGCACCGGCTCAGCCGCCGCTCAGCATCGCCTTGATCCGCGCCATGTGCGATTCGGCCGTCTCGCGGGTCGCTTCCTTGTCCGCTTCCGGGTCCTTGCCCTGCCAGTGCAGGTCAGTTTGCGGCAGCTCGTGCAGGAAGCGGCTGGGCTGGTTGTGGTGGATCTCGCCGTAGCGCTTGGTCTTCGCCGACCACGACAGCGTGAGCAGTTCCTTGGCGCGGGTGATGCCCACGTACATCAGGCGACGTTCCTCGTCGACGCGGCCTTCGTCCAGCGCGCCCTCGTGCGGCAGCGTGCCGTCCTCGCAGCCGACGATGAAGACGAAGCGGAACTCCAGGCCCTTGGCCGCGTGCAGGGTCATCATGCGCAGCGCGTTGCCCGGCTCGTCGCGGTCGGCGTGGCTGAGCAGGGCCAGCTGCGCGGCGAGGTCGCCGGCGCTGTGGCCCTTCTGCATCGCGCGGAACCAGTCGGCCAGCTCGCGCAGGTTGCCCAGCTTGCGCTCGCGCACGCTGGCGTCGGGCGTGGCGGCGGCGAGCTGGGCGGCGTAGCCGGTGCGCTTGAGGATGCGCTCGACCAGGTCGGCCGCGCTCTCGTGCAGCGAGGCGCTGCGCAGTTCGTCCAGCAGCTCGGAGAAACTCGCCAGCGCGGCCGCCGGGCGCGGCGTGAGCTGGCGCAGCACGCCGTCGCTGCGGGTGGCCTCCAGCAGCGAGCAGTGCCGCGACTGCGCCAGCTGGCCCAGCTTCTCCAGCGTGGTGGAACCGATTTCGCGCTTCGGCACGTTGACCACGCGCAGGAACGCGGCGTCGTCGCTGGGGTTGGTCAGCAGGCGCAGATAGCACAGCACGTCCTTCACCTCGGCGCGGTCGAGGAAGCTCAGGGCGCCGGTGAGGTGATAGGGAATGCGCGCCAGGCGCAGCGCCTTCTCCAGCGGGCGCGCCTGGAAGTTGCCGCGGTAGAGGATCGCCATGTCGTCCCAGCGCGCCTTGTGCTTCTCGGCCAGCGTGGTGGCGATCGAGGCGATCTTCTCGGCCTCGTGCTCGGCCTCCTTGCACTCCAGCACGCGGATCGGCGCGCCTTCCGGGTGCTCGCTCCACAGCTTCTTCTCGTGGCTGTGCGGGTTGTGCGCGATCAGCGCGTTGGCTGCGCGCAGGATGCGCCGGCCGCAGCGGTAGTTCTGCTCCAGCTTGATCACGCGCAGGTTCGGCCAATCGCGGCCGAGCTGGTCGATGTTCTCCGGATTGGCGCCGCGCCAGGCGTAGATCGACTGGTCGTCGTCGCCCACGCAGGTGATGCCGCCGCGCTCGCCGGCCAGCACTTTCAGCAGGCGGTACTGCGCATCGTTGGTGTCCTGGTATTCGTCCACCAGCAGGTAGCGCAGGCGCTCGCGCCAGGCGGCGCGGCACTCGTCGTCGCTTTCCAGGATGCGCAGCGGCAGCCGGATCAGGTCGTCGAAATCCACCGCGTTGAACGCGGCCAGACGCGCCTGGTACAGCTCGTAGATCGTGGCGGCTTCGAGTTCCCGCGGACTGCGCGCGGCGGCCAGTGCTTCCTCCGGCGACAGCCCGCCGTTCTTGGCGCGGCTGAGCAGGTTGCGCAGACCGAACAGCACGTCGGGCTTGGCGCCTTTCGGCGCCAGCTCCTTCACGATGCCCTCGCTGTCGTCCGCATCCAGCACCGAGAAGCCGCGGCGCAGGCCGGCACGGGCGTGCTCGAGCTGCAGGAACTTCAGCCCCAGCGCGTGGAACGTGCTCACCGTGAGCGCGGCGGCGTCCTCGCTGGACACCAGCTTGGCCACGCGCTCGCGCATCTCGCGCGCGGCCTTGTTGGTGAAGGTGATCGCGGCGATCCGCGACGCCGCCAGCTTCCGCCGCTGGATCAGGTAGGCGATCTTCTGCGTGATCACGCTGGTCTTGCCGGAACCGGCGCCCGCCAGCACCAGCAGCGGGGTATCGCAGTGTTCGACGGCGGCCAGTTGTTGCGGATTGAGCATGGATCGGGCGGTGCGTGAGGCGGCGGCCGATGGTAGCAGAGCACCGCTGGCGCACTTGCCCGCTTCGGCCATAATCGGCGGCGCGGGCAGCGCGGGGAACGGCATGGCGGAAGCGGAAGTCGAGCAGTGCGACGTGGCGGTGATCGGCGGCGGCCCCGGCGGCAGCACGGCAGCGGCGCTGCTGGCGCGCCGCGGCCACCGGGTGATCGCGCTGGAGAAGGCGCGCCACCCGCGCTTCCACATCGGCGAGTCGCTGCTGCCGATGAACCTGCCGGTGTTCGAGCGGCTGGGCGTGCTGGACAAGGTGCGCGAGCTGGGCGTGTTCAAGCGTGGCGCGGATTTCGAGACGGACGACGCGCGCGGCTACAGCGTCTACGCGTTCGCCCGCGCGATCGGGCAGAGCCCGCCGCATGCGTACCACGTGTGGCGGCAGGATTTCGACCGCATGCTGTACCAGCATGCGCGCGAGTGCGGCGCCGAGGCGCGCGAGGGCCACGAGGTGCTGGAGGTGGAGCAGCGCGGCCCGCGCGACAGCCGGCTGCAGGTGCGCACCGACGATGGCCGCGACTACGCGATCCGGGCGCGCTACGTGGTCGACGCCAGCGGCCGCGATGCGCTGCTGGCGACGAAGCTGAAACTGCGGCGCCGCAGCCGCCAGCATCAGAGCGCGGCGATCTTCGGCCACTTCCGCGGCGCCGACCGCCGTGACGGCGAGGACGCCGGCAACGTCAGCATCTACCGCTTCGCGCACGGCTGGATGTGGATGATCCCGCTGCCCGGCGACGTGATGAGCGTGGGCGCGGTATGCCGGCCGGCTTACCTCAAGCAGCGCAAGGGCCGCACGCGGGAGTTCCTGCTCGACACGCTGCAGCTCAATCCGGCGCTGCGGCAGCGCCTCGCCCGGGCGCAGCTGATCGGCGACGAGGTGCACGTCAGCGGCAACTATTCCTACGACGCGAGCCGCATGGGCGGCCCGGGCTGGGTGCTGGTGGGCGATGCGTTCGCCTTCCTCGATCCGGTGTTTTCCTCCGGCGTGTACCTGGCGATGGATGGTGCGGAGCGCGCCGCCGAACTGGTCGATGCGGCGCTGCGCGAACCGCCGCGCGAACGGGCCCTGCTGCGCCGGCTGGAGCGGCGCCAGCGCAGGGGCATGGCGCGCTTCGCGTTCTTCATCCACCGCTTCAACGCGCCGGTGATGCGGCAGATGCTGCGCTCGCCGCGCAATACCTGGCAGCTGGAGCAGGCGGTGATCTCGATGCTGGCCGGCGACCTGTTCGACACACCGAAGGTGCTGTGGCGGCTCACGCTGTTCAAGCTGGTCTACGCGATGCTGTGCCTGCGCGACTGGCGCCGCAGCCGCGCCGAACGTCGTCATCGGCTGGCCCAGGCACGCGCGCCGTTCACCGGCGGCAACACGCCGCCGGACCAAGCCTGACGTGTGCTGCCTCGCTGATTGCCCCAAAGGGACTTCCTTCGGTCGCAGGGGAGGGTTGGGGTGAGCTGCTCCCGGGTCTTCCGGCAAGCCGTCGATCATCGCCCGTCGCGCTACCATGCATGGTCTTCAACGCATGGTCTTCAACTAAAGCGCCCCATGGCCAAGCTCTATTTCTATTACTCGGCGATGAACGCCGGCAAGACCACCACGCTGCTGCAGAGCGCGTACAACTATCACGAGCGCGGCATGCGCACGCTGATCCTCACCCCGGCGCTGGACGACCGTTTCGGTGCGGGCGTAGTGGCTTCGCGCATCGGCCTGAAGGCGACCGCGCGGCGCTTTCCCGTCGACGAGGATCTGCTGGCGCTGGTCGAGGCCGACATCGCCGCGCACGGTCCGCTGCACTGCGTGTTCGTCGACGAGGCGCAATTCCTCGCCAAGGCGCAGGTATGGCAGCTCAGCGACGTGGTCGACCGGCTCGGCATCCCGGTGCTGGCGTTCGGCCTGCGCACCGACTTTCGCGGCGAGTTGTTCGAGGGCAGCCGCTACCTGCTGGCCTGGGCCGACGAGCTGCAGGAGATCAAGACGATCTGCCATACCGGGCGCAAGGCCACCATGGTGGTGCGCGTGGACGAGCACGGCCGCGCCGTCACCGACGGCCCGCAGGTTGAGATCGGCGGCAACGAGCGCTATGTCTCGGTGAGCCGCGCCGAGTTCAAGAAGATCAGCGCCGGCACCGGCCGCATCGAGCTGCAGCAGACCGTGCTGCCGCTGGGCGAGCGCGAATGACGCCATCCAGGGAATACGCATGAGCGAAGCCAACCCCACCCCCAGCTGGCCGCGGCCGTACTGGCAACCCGGCGAAGAGGAGGCGGTGCTGCAGTTCTACGTGTTCGGCAAGTTCGAGCCGGAGCTGCGCATCCCCTCGCCGCGCTACGGCAGCCCCGGCCTGCCCGCCGGCGTGGCGATCCAGCGCTTCCAGAACGCGGTGCTGCGCCAGTGGGAAGGCTACCCGCTGAATGGCGCGCTGGGCCAGTTGATCAAGGAAGACACGCCCGAGGCATTCGAGCAGGCGCGCATCGCGCCCGAAGTGCTGGTGGTGCGCGGCGTGCTCGAGGACGCCGCCAGCCTCGACTACCTGCGCGACACGCTGGGCGTGCTGGCCGGCATGCTCGACGTGGGCGGCACCGCGATCCTCGATCCGCAGATCCTCACCCTGTTCGATGCCGCGCACTGGCGCCGCCACTACCTGGTCAAGGACGGCGCGCCGCCGCGCCATCACGTGCTGATCCTGAGCAGCGCGGAAGAGGGCGACCGCTCCTGGGTGCACACCCGTGGCATGCGCAAGTTCGGCCGCCCCGACCTCAGCCTGCGCCACGTGCCCGAACGCGACCTCGACCGCGCCGGCGTGCTGTGCGAGAAGCTGGTGGAGCTGCTCGCGCTGGGCGCACGTTTCGACGCCGGCCAGCCACTCGACGTGGACGGCCTCCCCGGCGGCCTGGTGGCGCAGCCGGGCGGCAGCCTCGACGACCCGCTGTTCAACAACACCCACATCGAGTTCCGCTGGCCGGAATGAGTGGCCGGTTCAGCGCTGGCAACGCGGGCACCAGAACGTCGAGCGCTGCCCCAGCACGACCTGCCGGATCGGCGTGCCGCAGACGCGGCACGGTTCGCCGGCGCGACCGTAGACCATCAGTTCGCGGAAGAAGTAGCCGGGCGCGCCGTCGGGGTTGAGGAAGTCGCGCAGGGTGGTGCCGCCGCGTTCGATCGCCCAGGCCAGCAGGTGTTTCACCTCGGCGGCGAGCCGTGCGTAGCGTGCGCGCGACACGCTGCCGGCGGCGCGCCGCGGGTCGATGCCGGCGCGGAACAGCGCCTCGCTGGCGTAGATGTTGCCCACGCCGACGACGACGGCGTTGTCCATCAGGAACAGCTTCACCGCCGCCGTGCGGCCGCGTGAGCGCTGCCACAGCAGGTCGCCGTCGAAGGCGTCGGTGAGCGGCTCGGGGCCGAGGTTGGCGAGCAGTTCGTGGACGGTACCGGGCGGCTGCCACAGCAGGCAGCCGAAGCGGCGCGGGTCGGTGAAGCGCAGCAGGCGCGGTGCCTGCGTGGGCGTGGCTTCCAGCCCGATGTCGACGTGGTCGTGCTTGCCCACCGGCGCGTCCGGCGGCAGCACGCGCAGCACGCCGGTCATGCCCAGGTGCAGCAGGGCGCTGCCGGCGGCGGTGTGCAGCAGCAGGTATTTCGCGCGGCGTTCCACCGCGTCGATGCGCTGGCCGGGCAGCAGTTCGGTGACTTCCGGCGGGATCGGCCAGCGCAGGTCGGGCCGGCGCAGCAGCACCCCGGTGACGTGGCGGCCGACCAGATACGGCGCGATGCCGCGGCGGGTGGTTTCGACTTCGGGCAGCTCGGGCACGGCGTTCAGTGCAGCTCGGTGGTGGCGATGGCTGGCGAGCGCGGCATGTAGCGTGCCGGTACCAGCGCGATGCGTGCGCCCACGCGCACGTAGTGCTGCGGGCCGGTGACCGAGGTTTCGCCGAATTCCAGCGTCTGGTCGTCCAGTTGCAGTATGGCGCGCGGCGGCGCGAGGCCGATCTTCGCCGGCTCGAAATCGCTGGCCGGGCGCCAGCTCAGCACCGGTGCCGCGGCGGTGCCGGCGAGGTCGCCGAGGCGGGCGTCGCTGGCGCGCGCAGGCGTGCCGTCGGTGCGCCACCAGTGGCCGTCGCGCTTTTCGTAGTGTTCGGTGGGCGCGCCGGGCAGGGTGAGCGCCACCTGGGTGATGGCGACGGGGTCGAGTGCGGTGAGTTCGCCGGCTTCGCCGCGGGCGTCGCGCCGCCATTGGGTGAGGGCCAGCACGAGCAGCGCCGCCACCGCGAGCAGCAGGACCAGGCGCTGGCGCGCGGCGCGTTTCACCGCCGGCGCCGGCGCCAGGCGATCAGCCCGCCGGCCAGCAGCAACAGCAGCGGCAGCACCACCAGGAAGCCGAGGCTGAGCGCGTTCAGCTCGGCCTGCGAGATCTGCAGCACGCGGTCCGGCGCGCCGCGCGGCGGCAGGTCCACCAGCTTGTCGTCGCCGAGCAGCCAGTCGAATACGCGCTCGCCCAGCGCGCGGTTGCCGCCGTTGCCCAGGAACGTGTTGGAGAGGAAGTCGCCGTCGCCGATCACCACCGCGCGCTGCTCGCTCTTGTCCGGGCTGGGCGACAGCCGGCTCAGCGCGAGGCCGAAGTCCAGCGGGCCCTTCAGCTCGCCGGCCGCGGCGTCGTAGTGGATGTCCGAGGACCTGGCGTTGTCGATCGGCTGGAACTCGGTCCAGCTCTGCGCGCCGGAGCGCAGGAACGGCGCGACGGCCCAGCCGCCTGGCGTCACCTGCGCCAGTGCGGAAGCCTGCGGGAACAGCGTGGTGAGGCTGAAGCCGCGGGTGATTGCCTGCGGCGGGTAGCTGCCCAGCGCGATCAGGCGCGGGTCGCCCAGGCCCAGCGCGGCGCCGCCGCCGTCGACCAGCACGCCCGGCAGCACGCGCACGCCGAGCGCGGTCGCGAGCGGGGCGAGGCCGAGGTCGTCGTTGCCGGGTTCGCTCAGCCACAGCAGGTTGCCGCCGTTCTGCACGTAGCCGACCAGCGCCTGCACCGCCGCCGGCGGCAGGGCCAGGCTGGGGCTGGCCAGCACCACCAGGTCGGTGTGCTCGGGCACCGCCGTCACCTGCGCGAAGTTCAGCGGCACCGCGCGCATGCCGCGCGCTTCCAGCTGCGCCATGAAGGTGCCGAGGTCGGCATTGGCCTGGCCGTCGGCGCGGCGTTCGCCGTCGCCGGTGACGAATGCGACGATGCGGTCGCTGCCGCGCAGCAGGCGTTCCAGCGCGTTGGTGAGGCTGCGCTCGGACAGCTCGTCCAGGCGTTGCTCGCGATCCTTGTAGTGCAGGATCAGCGCGCCGTCGACGGTGATGCCCAGCTCGCGCATCTTGGCCGGGTCCAGTTGCGGATCGACGAAGCGCAGCGTGAGGTCGCTCTTCACCGCCTGGTAGCGCTCGAGGAAGCCGGCTACGGTCTGGCGCAGGCTGCCCTGCGGGTTGGCATAGCTGGTGATCTCCACCGGGCCATCGAGGCGCGCCAGCACCGCGCGGCTCTCCGCCGACAGGCTGATGCGGCCGTGTGCGGTCCAGTCGGCCTGATGCGCGTAGCGATGGGTGAGGTAGCCGAGCGCGCCCGCGCCCAGTACAAGCAGCAGCGCGAACAGCCAGCCGTCCAGACGTCCGAACAGGTGGCGCATCAGCCGCGCTCCCGCTCGGCATCGAGCCGTCGCGTGGCCAGCGCCAGCGCCAGCGCGATCAGCAGCGCGAACCAGGCGAGGTCGGCGCTGGAGACCAGCCCGCGCAGCAGCGGCTGCAGGTGCGTGCTCATCGCCAGCCAGTTGATCGCGCCGCCGTTGACGCCGGCCAGCTGCGCGCCCAGGTTCACGCTCCACAGCGCCAGCGCAATCATCAGCGTGGCGGCGGCGGCCAGCGCCGGGTGCGAAGCGAAGGCGGAGCAGGCGACGCCGACCGCGGCCAGCGCGGCCAGCATCAGCGCCAGGCCCAGCGTGGCGGCGGCCAGCTTGCCCCAGTCGAAATGGGTGGCGTGCGCCAGCGCCAGCGGCATCGCCAGCGCCAGCGCCAGCCACAGCAGCAGCCAGCCTAGCAGGGCTAGGTACTTGCCCAGCACGATGCGCCAGGCCGGCACCCCGGCGGCGAACAGCAGCGGCAGGGTGCCGTTGCGGCGTTCGCCGGCGAGTGTGGACATGGCCAGCAGCGGCACCACCAGGAACGCCAGCTGCGCCAGCTGGCCCAACAGCGGCACGCCGACCAGGTCGACGAAGCCGGGGCCGTCCGGTTGCGCCGCGCGCTGCACCTGGCTGGCCAGGAAGCCGCCCAGCAGCAGGGTGAAGTTCCACGCCAGCCAGGCCACGGTGAGCGCGGCCAGCACCCACGCCAGCGGGCGCACCAGCAGGCGGCGCCATTCCAGTCGGGTCACGGCGGCGAGGCTCATGCGGCGCGCACCACGCCGTTCATCGCGATCTCGAAGAAGGTGCGTTCCAGTGCGGCGTGGTCGCCAGTGGACAGCGGACCGTCATGGCGCAGCGTGCCCTCGTGCAGGATCGCCACGCGGTCGCACACCGCGGTGACCTCGGCCAGCAGGTGGGTGGACAGGATCACTGCGTTGCCGGCCGCGGCCTGCTCGCGGATCAGCGTGCGCAGCTTGGCCGCCTGCACCGGGTCGAGCGCGTTGGCCGGCTCGTCCAGCACCAGCAGGGCCGGGCGGTGCAGCAGCGCGCAGGCCAGGCCGAGGCGCTGGCGTTGGCCCTGCGACAGCACGCCGGCCAGGCGCCGCGCCAACGGCTGCAGCTCCAGCCGCGCGATGACCTGCTCGCGCGCCTGACGCAGCGCGGCCCCGTTCAGCCCGCGCAGGCGGCCGTGGGCGTCGAGATGCTCCCCGACGCTCAGCTCGGCCCATACCGGCGCGCGTTCGGGCAGCCAGCCGATCTGCGTGCGGGCCAGGGCCGGATGCTCGAGGAAATCCTCGCCGTTCAGCCTGATGTCGCCGCGGTCGGGTCGCAGTGCGCCGGCGATCATCGACAAGGTGGTGGACTTGCCGGCGCCGTTCACGCCGAGCAGGCCCAGCACCTGGCCCGCCTGCAGCTCCAGGCTGAGCTCCTGCACCGCGACGCGACCGGCGCGGCGGCGGCCGATGCGGTCCAGGCGCAGCACGACGCGGGGCGAGGCAGGGATGGGCGAAGTCATGACTTGGATTGTCACGGTGGCCCCACCATTTAGACAACAGGCGCGGGCCCGGCCCGTGGATAACGTCACCTTAGCGTGCGCCTCTTGACCGGCTGCTATCATTCATGGTTCGCCGTGCTGGCGGGTATGGAAACCCACAATCTACACTGCCTCCATCCCTCACCCGGTGCTTTCCATGCTCGACGCTGTACTGAATTTCCTGAACGACGGTCTTGCCCATGCCAGTTGGGGGCAGATCCTCGTCTACATGCTGGTGGTCACCCAGCTCACCATTCTCACGGTGACGATCTACTACCACCGCTGCCAGACCCACCGCGGCGTGGACCTGCACCCGATCGTGCAGCACTTCTTCCGCTTCTGGGGCTGGCTCACCACCGGCATGGTCACCCGCGAGTGGGTGGCGGTGCACCGCAAGCACCACGCCAAGGTGGAGACCGCGGAGGATCCGCACAGCCCGCAGATCTACGGCATCAAGAAGGTGTTCTGGGATGGCGTGTCGCTGTACCGCGACGCCAGCGAGGTGAAGGAAGACCTGGAGAAGTACGGCCGCGGCACCCCCGACGACTGGATCGAGCGCAAGCTCTACACCGGCCACCCGTACTGGGGTCCGACCCTGATGCTGTTCATCAGCGTCGCACTGTTCGGCGTGATCGGCGCCGCGCTGTGGGCGGTGCAGATGATCTGGATCCCGTTCTGGGCCGCCGGCTTCGTCAACGGCATCGGCCACTGGTGGGGCTACCGCAACTTCGAGAGCGCCGACACCGCCACCAACCTGATTCCGTGGGGCTTCTGGATCGGCGGCGAGGAGCTGCACAACAACCACCACGCCTTCCCCAGCTCGGCCAAGTTCGCGCTGCGCAAGTGGGAGTTCGACATCGGCTGGGCGGTGATCTGCGCGCTGCGCGCGGTGGGCCTGGCCAAGGTGCTGCGGGTGGCGCCCACGCTGGACGTGCGCCCGAACGTGCGCCTGCCCGACGCCGACACGCTGAAGGCCGTGCTCACCCACCGCTTCCAGGCGATGACCGACTACTACCGTCACGTGATCGTGCCCACCTTGCGCGACGAAGCGGCCCACGCCGGCGACAACCTCAAGGCGGTGCCGCGCCGCATGCGCCGTGCACTGGCCGACGGCGGCCGCTGGCTGGACAGCGAGGGTCGCGACCGCCTGCAGGCGGTGCTGGCCAGGCGCCCAACCCTGAAGACGGTGTGCGATTTCCGCACCCGCCTGGCGGCACTGATGGAGCAGCGCGGCGCCGAGCAGGCGCTGAAGGGCCTGCAGCAGTGGATCCGCGAGGCCGAGGAAAGCGGCATCCGTTCCCTGCAGGAGTTTGCGCAGCGACTCAAGGGCTACGCGCTCGCTGGTTGAGCGTATCTCGCGTGTCGCCAACGAAAGGCCCGCCATCCGGCGGGCCTTTTTTGCGGATCGCGGAAAGTGCTTCAGAGCTGTCCCGGCTCCTTGCGCAGCCAGCGATCCAGCAACGCCTTCTCGTAGCGCAGGCCGCCGGCATCCGAACGATTGCCGCTGCCGGAGAGAAAGGCCGGGTCGCGCAGCGTGCGCGTGCCTTTGCACAACACGTTGCCGCCGGCATCGGTGAGGCGGAAGCGCAGGTCGATGCGCGGTGGGTAGATGGTAAGCGTCCGGCACAGTCACCCTTCCATCCCGTACGGCGATCGGCCGCCATGGGCCTCTTTGTTTGCGGCGGCGAGGCGATGGGCGGACGGGCGGGTCGGTGTCTGGCGTGGGCGGCTGAGCATCTTCCGGATGGTGGGTGGGCCGGTGGACTTCCGCTGCGGAGCGGATCGGCTATTGACGCATGTGAACGAACCTCACGCCAACGGGCGCAGTGGGCAACCGGGTCCCGCCTTCCTCGCAAACTATCGTCATCCCGCTGGCGATGGTGTTGCGGCACAATCAACTTGACCTTGCTCCCGAAGTCTGGCCGAGCCGACCAAGCTGCCAGGCGTAAGCCAGCCGGCACGGAACGTCAGGTGGAACCGACGACGGGGGCACAATTTCAGTGCCAGAGATCCGCACCTTCAGCGCTCCCACTTAGGTCGGCCCACGGCGGATTTATTTTATCTGGGCCACGTAGCTCGTCAGCGCTTGCGTTTGCCCGAGCCTTTGAAGTCCCTTATCAGCTGCGCCAGTTCGTCATCTTCAGCATAGAAGTAGGCCACCGGTAGCTTGAGGATCGCTGCAAGGTGCTGCAGGGTCTGCAAGTCGGGCTGGTGCACACCCGTTTCATAACGGTTGACCCGCGTGCTGGCGACGAATTCGTCCAATCCAGCTTCGATACCCAGGGCGCGCTGTGAAATGCCGTAGGCCTCGCGTGCTTCGCGCAGCCGACGGCTATACACAGGGAGTGGTCCCTTCTCAACCACGGTCGCGTGCGTCTTGAACTTCCATGTGTGGAAGCTTCCAGATACGCGCGCATATGCGATACTACGTTAAACGTAGTAAGCGTATGGCGAGCCAAGAAGTCCAGGTGCGCGTGCGGACAAGTGGGCATGATGCAGCCGATCGCACGGTGGCCGCACTCCTCAGGCACGTCGTTTTCGCAGGGGTCGAGAACCAAGAGGATGGCGAGGTGGGATCTACTTTCCCTTCATCTTTCTCTTGACCGCTTCTTTCAGCTTGACCGGCTTGTCGCTGCGCAAAGCTTCCGCGATGAGTCGTGCTTCCTCGTCGTCCTCGATGTAGAAGTATTTCAAAGGTAGTGCCAAAGCCTTGGCGAACAATTTCTGCAGCCCAAGTTTCACCTCGTGCTTGCCCGTCTCGTAGCGGCTGACGCGGCTGCTCGCTACTGACTGATCAAGTCTTGCCGCTACCCCCAGCTCCGCCTGAGAGAAGCCATAGCTGTTTCGTGCCCCGCGTAGGCGACGGCCGTAGATGGTTGCCGGGCACTTCTCGGTCATAAGCGCATATCAGTCTCGATACGCAGCAGCTTCCCGGCGGGCGCTTGACATTGATACTACGTAAAACGTAGTGTTAACGAAGCTACGTTTATCGTAGCTAGGGGCCTTTTGCCGGTGATTCGGCGCAAATGCATCTAGCCGGAGCTAGTGAGGGGTGAAGACAGAGACATGGCGGCTTAGCTGGCGGCAGGTTCGAAGGCACTGAGAAGTGCGATCCGAGCCTGTGATCAAGCAGCGACTAGCAAGACGTCAATCAGGGGAAAGCAAAGGACGCAGCATGAAGACAAGCACGCTACGCAACGCCATTTCCATCGCCCTGCTCGTGGCCGCCGTCGGCCCCAGCGAGTGGGCCATGGCCCAGGACACCGCGACAGACACAGCCACGCAGGGTAGGGCGCGGGTGACCAAGGCGCCGGCCAAGACGCAACCGAAAAAATCAATCGACAAGTCCGCGGCGCCAGCGGCAACCAGCCTGCCGACCGTGACCGTCACCGGCACGCGCATCCGCGGTGGCACCACGCCCTCGCCGGTCATCACCATCGGCAGCGAGCAGATCCAGCAGGAAGGTTTCACCGACCTCGGCCAGGTCATCCGCAGCGTGCCGCAGAATTTCTCGGGAGGACAGAACCCTGGCGTCACCGGTGTTACCAGCGGCAATGGCAACCAGGATCTCACCGGTGGCTCCGCCTTGAACCTTCGCGGGTTGGGCGCCGACGCATCGTTGACGCTGCTCAACGGGCGCCGCCTGGCCTATGACGGGTTTTCCCAAGGCGTGGACATCAGCGCCATTCCGGTGGAGGCGGTCGAGCGCCTGGAAATCGTCCCGGACGGTGCGTCGGCTATCTACGGCTCGGATGCAGTGGGCGGCGTGGCCAACGTAATCCTGAAGCCTGACTATGACGGAGTGACGCTGGGGGTACGCTACGGTGGCGCGACCGATGGTGGGCTGGCGACGCGGGAGTACACCGCAACTGCCGGCACCACCTGGGCAAGCGGTGGCTTGATCGCAACTTTCAAAGATGCCGACGTCGATCCCATCTACACGCGTCAGCGCCGTTACACCAAACACTTGGTCGACCCGTACACGATCTACAACCGCAGCGACTCACGCAGCGGCCTTGTCAGCATCCACCAGTCGATGGGCGACGTGGCCGAATTTCGGCTTGACGCGCTTAGGACCGAGCGCGACATGGCGCAGTACTACGGCCTGACGACGGATTCCTACTATCGCTACAGCCCGAAGGCGTCGATCACGCTGGTGTCGCCCAGCATCGCATTCTTCCTTCGCCATGACTGGTCCCTCACCTTGAGCGGGGCGTATGGCAAGGACGATGACATCTATGCACGTCACCTCGTGTCGACGGCCGGGAGCAGACTCGCCGACCTGAAGTACTACAAAAACGAAAGCCGCTCTTGGGAGGTCGGCGCCGAAGGCCCGCTGTTCCCCGTGGGAGCGGGGGACGCGCACTTGGCTATCGGGACTGGGGCGCGGGAGTATGAATATCGCGATGTGCCGAAGGTTTCCGGCAGCCCCTTCGTTGGCCGTGAAAATGTTCGTTTCGCCTACGCCGAGCTGAGTGTTCCGTTCGTTTCGCCCGCCTCGGATATCCCGGGCGTTCGTCGCCTGGAATTCAGCGCCGCGATGCGTGGCGAGGACTACGACAGCTTTGGTCAGGTGACCACGCCGAAATTGGGGATGATCTACGACCCTACCGCCGACTTAACGTTCAAGACCTCCTTGGGGAAGTCGTTCAAGGCGCCGACGCTGGCCCAGCTCTATGGAAACAAGTATGCCTACCTCTGGAGCGCTTCTCGGGTAGGTGGTAGCCGAAGTCCCTCCGATGCCACCGTGCTGATGTCCTATGGCGGCAACGCCGACTTGCAGGCCGAGCGGGCACGAACCTGGACGACTTCGTTGGCCTTCCATCCAGAGGCGCTGCCGGGGTTTGATGCCGAGCTGAGCTGGTTCGACATCGACTACACCGATCGGGTGGTCTTGCCGCTCAATTATCTGCAGGCGTTGAGCAACCCGGCCTATGCGGACTACGTGGATAAGTCGCCGACGCCCGAGAAGATTCAGGAGCTTTTCGCGGTTTACGGCGGCACTTTCTACAACCTGTCCGGCACGGCCTACGATCCAAGCAAGGTGGTAGCGATCATTCGCGACCAGTACTTGAATGCTGCACGGCAGCGGATCAAGGGTCTTGATTTGTCAGGCTCGTATCGTTTCGACCTGGGTCGCGGCCAGTTGGCGGTGCGCGGATCGGCCAGTTGGCTCGAAAGCAAGCAGACAACCAGCGCCGGACAGGCCGAGCAAACACTCGCTGGTACCGTCTTCAATCCGGCCAGGCTCAACGGCCGCATCGGTGCGGTCTGGGCATCGGGGGGCTTTAGCGTATCGGGCTTCGTCAACTACACCGGCGGCGTGGCCAACCGCTTGGCGACGGGGACGGAAAAGACCGCGTCGTTCACCACGGTAGATACCACTATCAACTACGACGTCGATGAGCGTGCAGGCGCGTTCTCGGGGCTGACGCTCGGGTTGTCGGTTCAAAACCTGCTGAATCGCGCACCTCCGCTTTATACCTCGGCATTCGCGACGTACGTGCCGTACGACGCCACCAACTACTCGGCGATCGGGCGCTTTATCAGCGTCTCCGTTTCCAAGCGCTGGTAGGGCCGGGCGATGAACCTTTTCAGTCGACCGGCCCCGTGGGCGGCCGTGATAGTGCGTATGAGTATCGATCCTTCCGCCAGGAAGCATCGCCTGCATTGGGTCTCGGCGGTTGTACTTGTTTTGCTTGGCGTGTCTGTCGTCGGGCCGTTGCTCGCGGAAACGATTTCGCCGCGGCGTCTGCTGGAGGTGACCGACCTGGGCAACCCGGTAATCTCGCCAGGCGGGCGACGCGTGGCGTTCCGGGCCGAGCAAGCATCGGTCGAACGCAACACGTACGACAGCACGTGGTACGTACAGAGTTTGGATGGGGCATCTCCGCCGCTCCGTATAGCGGATGGAGGTGTGCCGTTGCGTGAATATGTCAATGGACTCGCGCTGCCATCGCCTGCTGTCTGGTCGCCGGATGGAAAGTGGATCTACTACCGCGCCCGCCTCGATGGCCGAGTCTCTGTCTGGCGTGCCGCGGCGGATGGTTCCGGGTCGCAGGCGGTAACCTCGGATCTGGCCGATGTACGGGATTTCACGCTGAGCGGTGACGGAAAAACGCTCGCCTATAGCGTCGGCGCGGCCCGGGAGGAAGTCGTCGCCGCGGAAGACTCCGAGTACGACCGCGGCATCCGGATCGACGACACGGTGAATATTGCTGCCGGGTTGTTTCGGTCGAGCAAGCTTGAGGGGCGACCGGCCACGCAGCGGTTCCTGGGAGATTGGTTCTCGACCGGGCCATTGTTGGCGAAGGTGCCGGATCGTTGGAAGGCCGTCGATCTGGCAACGATGACAACTAGGGAGCTGTCTGGATCGGAATTGCCGGTGCATCCGCTAAAGGTGGCCGACCTTTCGCCAGATCTCCCGGCGTCGCCGACCAAGCTTGCCCAGAGCACAGACGATGGACGCATTGCGGTGTTGATACCGGGAAAGAAGGAGAAGGGGCTGCTGATGAGCCGGTATATCGAGCTTGCCATGCTGCCGGACAGGCACGCTTCGCATCCGGTCAGGTGTATGGCCAAACTGTGCCGCGACAGGTACATCACGACTATCCAGTGGCGGCCAGGAAGCGATGAGGTCCTGTTCACGGCCATGAATTTCCAGAAGGGGCGTCAACAGTCGATCTATGCATGGGACGTCGTAGCGGGCAGCGTGCGGCCGATCGTGCTTTCCAACGGACTTTGCAGCGGAAGCCAGCGCTATTGGGATACGACCTTTGCGCTGTCATCCGGCACGCTGGTGTGCGTTGCAGCGGAGGCCAATCGACCACCACGCCTTGAAGCAATCGATCTGGCCAATGGCCAGCGACGGATACTGTTCGAGCCAAACAAGACGCTGGAGGCGGATATTGCAGCCACGGTGCCGGCAAGGCCGATCCGCTGGAAGGGCGCGCAGGGGCAGGAGTTCACCGGCCAGTTATTCGAGGCACGCGTCACGAGCGCCGGCCATCCGCCACCGTTGTTCGTGACGTTCTACACCTGTGATGGCTTTCTTCGCGGGGGATTGGGTGACGAATGGCCGCTTGCGACCCTGGCGGAGGATGGCATCTCGGCGCTATGCATCAATGCGATTCCGGCAGAGCTTCGGCTTGACGTCGTTGCAAATTACGACCAGGGACGCGAGGCCGTCGATAGCGTCGTGAAGTTGCTGTCCGATGAAGGGCGTATCGATCGCACCCGCGTCGGCATGGGCGGACTTAGCTATGGCAGCGAGGTAACGCTATGGACGCTGGCACATTCGGATGTAGTGAGTGCTGCTTCGGTCAGCGGCATTTCGGTGACGCCGACCTATTACCTGTTCAACAGCCTGCGGGAAGCCTTCCGTTCCAACCTTGGGCAGCAGTGGCAATTAGGCGCGCCGGGCGAAACGCCTAAACGGTGGAGGGAAATATCGCCTGCGTATCAGCTCGACAGGATCAAGGCGCCGGTCCTGTTCCAGCTGCCTGAGCAGGAATACCGAATGACCCTGGATTATGCGCTACCCCTGATGCGCGGGCATCGCGCGGACATCTACGTATTCCCGGACGAGACCCATATCAAGTTCCAGCCGCGGCATAAGCTGGCGGCGTACGAGCGTAACGTCGACTGGTTCCGCTTCTGGCTGCAGGGTCGTGAAGACCCGGATTCCGGCAAGGCTGGGCAGTACCGCATTTGGCGTGAAATGAGGAAGGCAGCAAAACATCGTTTTGGTGCAGGTTCTCACGATGGATCGTGACATTGTTGACGCGCCCAATTCTCGGCCGCACACAGGTCGAAGATGCGGAGAAACGACAGGTCTCGGGGTGCGATATCTTTGGCTAAGAAATTCGCCAATGCGGAGCGGTCTATCAGATCATGGGCGCACAGCTGCCCGTCCTCGAGAAATTCGCGCATCTTCGGTTTGTTGCGCGTATAGATGGCGGCCATGTAGCCCGTATACGAGCCCTTGCTGCGTCGATCGAGAATGCCGCGTGGCAGATGGTCGGCAAAGGCTTGGCGGGCAACGGCGCGGTTTCGGCCATCGGCAATCCACATCCAAGTAGGGACTTTCAGGCATGCCTCCATCACGGGCTGGGACAGCAGCGGGAAGTGCATGGAGTACCCCACGCCGGGAGGTGCGGTATCCCTGAATAGTTGATTCCCGATCAGGTCATGAATTTTCTCGCGATCGCCGGGCAGTGCGCCCGATGGCGCGTCCATCCAAGGATGATGATCCGATACGGTTGTCACGCAGGCTGGGCTGAGTAGCGCGCGGTCTTCTTTCCAGCCTATGCGTGGCCGACGCAGCATTTTCTTGAGAGTCAATCGGCCGGCCTTGAAGACAGTGCATCGGTGCAGGGCGGCAAGGTCTCCGATGGCAGCGATGCCTCCCATGACGCCACATTCCCTGAACGCATCGGCGGCGGGCGCGGCAGTCTTCAGGTAGCAGAAGACGGTATCGCCGCCGGCACCCGAAAAGAAGCCGTCCACGCCATATCGGGTACCTACTGCCTTCCAGACTTCGTTTAAGGAGTTCTGCGGAATCCCTATCGCAGGAATGACGGATGAGCGAGGTACGGGAAATTCGAGGTGAACATTATCGAATCCGACTTCCACCGAGAAGAGCTCCTGTCCCAGTGCCTCCGTTACCAACCGGGCGTATGGTCGCTCGTCGGTTCCGGTTACGGGCATGACCAGCGTGCAAAAGATGGCGCGCCGCAAGGCATCGCGCAGGCAAATGGCGACGACGGAGGAATCCAGTCCGCCCGATAACTCGACCACGAACCTGTTGTCTCCTCTAGATAGAGCCCTGACCACGTTGGATACGGCGGCTTGGACATCTTCGACTGCCGCACGAGGATCCCTGTGTCTGACGCCTTTCTCCACGAAGCTCCACGGTGACCACGCGGAGCTGGCTGAAACATCCCTCCCTCGACAGGTCAGCATGCTGCCTGGAAGCAATTCGCTCACGTGCTTAAGTGCCGTACGAGTCGTCTTTAGATAGGGGAAGTTGAGGCAGTGTGCGGCGGCCTGCCAGTTCACCTCTCTGCGATACAGCCCCAGGTCGACCGCAAGACCGATGTCCGAAGTGATGAAACCTCCACCATCGGTCAGGGAATAGACACATGGCACAGCGCCAGAGGGGTCGCGTAGCAAGGTGATCTCCGAGCTATCGCTATGGTCGACAAGAATGGCGAGATAGTCGCCCCAGATATTCTGCAGCAGGCGTCTGGCGAGTTCGCGTGCCGAACCGTCGATATCCAGACGTTGAGAAATTGGCAGGCCGTCCTTGGTGAAAACCCGGCCGATGAGCAGGCCATGTCCAGGTGCCACGAGGGTGGGTGTATCAGCGGAGACGAAGATCTTGGCCGAGGGCGACTCAAACTTGCAGATCATTCCGGCGGTGCGCAGTGAACTGCTCAACCAGCCGTGGCCGGCGCTTGCGTTCGATCCTCCGCTGAGCAGAATGATGTAGCGGCAATTCATCAAACCATCCTGATGGGCGTATGCGCATTGGCATCGGAAAGTGTTTCATTCAAGACGATGTCGCCGGCTTGTACCCAGCAATGCGCCGCGAATGGCTCCGATGTCACGCCGAAGACGATGTTCGCCGACAGTCCCCGCCGCGAAAGGAACCGGAGCAGGGACAAGGAATCCAGAAGGCAGGTCGGCTCAATGGGCACATAGCGGCGCGCACGAGCGAATTGCCCGTTTGCCTGGAGCAGGTTTTCCTCAAGTGCGGCTGGCGCGGCCACCTCGATTGCACCTGTTCTTCTATCGCGGTACGCGCTGACTTCGTCGAGATTCGTTCTGAGAGTGCGAGTTTTCAAATGGCGATGAGTCGACCAGGTGATCGCCATGACTTCTAAGACGATAGCCGCGCTGAGCCGGCGATCCGAAATCGTGGCGGATTGCTCGATTGCGCTGCGAACCGGGTGCCGGATGCTCGCTATTGCGGCATGTGTTTTCGGCCCCGACGCCTCGACCAGTATTCGAGCGGTCGCGAGATCCTTCAATAGCGTGGAGGCGACATCTTCATGCGCCTGAAAGCCTCGCATGGCCTTCTCAAGGGGGGCGGTCAGTTTGAAGTATCGGTCTTGCGCTATGTCGAGAAAGATCAAGTGGCCGCCGACATCACAGCATGAAAGACCCTCTCTGAGCAGGTAGCCCATCGTCTGTCCCTCGGGAGTAGGGCGCGCACCATGTTGCGCGCCCCGGAGTTGTTATTCCTCGGAGATGCCTGGAACAAGCGGAAGCCCCTCTCCGCCACCC
>JANJTA010000037.1 GCA_024711345.1 Rhodanobacter sp.
GCCGCCCGGACCGGTCACCCCGTGCAGGTCGATGTTGTGCGGCATCTTGCTGTCCGGCGCGTTCTTCAGGTGGAACTCCACCGTGTCGCCCTGGCGCACCCGGATGAAGCTGCCCGGCACGGTGCCGCCGAAGGTCCAGAACGTGTAGCTGACGCCCTCGGAGATCGGCATCTCCTTCTCCACCACCTCCAGCTCCACGATCACCTTCGCCGGGTAGTTGCGGTTGACCGGCGGCGGCACGTGCGGCGGACTGGTCAGCACCGCGTGGATGGGCTCGCCCTGCGGCGGGCCGAAGTCGCCATGGGTAGCGGCGATCGCGGCGGGGCTGGCGTCAGCCTCCCCTACCGGCGATACCGCGGATGGCTTGCCGGAGCAGCCGGCAAGCGCCAACGCGCCCGCCGCGGCAAGAACAAGGAACAACGAACGTGACATGGGTGTCTCCCGGTGGTTTCTGCGCGCAGAGCCTAGGGAGACGTCGCGAACCGCGCTTGATATATGTCATCTCTGCCGATGGAAAACGGCTGCTGCGTCAAGCCGCCACAGCTGCCGCGCGGATGCTCACTGCGGCAGCAGATTCTTGCCGATCGCGCGCAGCCGCTCGGGGTCGCGCAACTCCATCTCGCGCCCTTCCAGTTCGATCAGGCCCTGCTGGCGGAACCGGCTGAGCACGCGGCTCACCGTCTCGGCCGCCAACCGCAGGTAGTTGGCGATGTCGCCGCGCGACATGCTGAGGTGGAAGCGCGTGCCGGAGAAGCCGCGCTCTTCGTAGCGCGCGGCCAGGTCGGTGAGGAAGGCCGCCATGCGCACGTCGGCGTTGTGGTCGCCGGCCAGCAACGTGGCCATGCCCAGTTCCTTGCTGATCAGCCGGAACAACCGCTGCTGCACCGCCGGCATGCGCGTGGCCAGCGCGCTCATCGCCGGAAACGAGAAGCGGCAGAAATACGCCGTATCCAGCGCCACCGCATCGCACGGGAACTGGTCCGGGTAGATCGCGTTGAGCCCGATCACCTCGCCGGGCAGGTAGAAGCCCAGCACCTGCTCGCGCCCGGCGGGATCGACCATACTGGTCTTCACGGTGCCGGCGCGCACGGCGAAGATCGAGCGGAACGGATCGCCCGTGCGGAAGATGTGCTCGCCGGCATGGAACGGCCCGACATGCTCGACCAGGCAGTGCAGCGCGACCAGCTCCGGCTTGCCGTAACCTTCGGCGATGCATGCGCCGGAAAACGCGCAGGTGCGGCAGAAGTGGGTCTCGTCGCCATCGTCGGCGATCGGGCTGGGCGGTTCGGGCAGGCGACCTGCCGGATGGTTGCGGCGCATGGGGAACCTGTGGGAATCGCGCGGGGGGGGTTCGGGCGGGATGGCGCCAGGTCGCGGTCATCACGCCAACATGGCGGAATATATCGCGATGATACGCAATGGCGGCGATGGCGGTGACCCATGCCACGGGGCATGACGTCGCAGCGAGGTCTGCGCCCGGTCTTGCCGCTCCGGAAAGAACAAGGGCCGGCATCGCTGCCGGCCCTCGACTTGCATCTGGCGCCCGAAGTTGGACTCGAACCAACGACCCCCTGATTAACAGTCAAGTGCTCTAACCGGCTGAGCTATTCGGGCGGGAGCTGCGTAGTTTGCTGAGCGCCCCGCGAACTGTCAAGCCGCGCCGGACCGCCGCCGCGCCCCCTCAGGCGCTCAGCACCCGGTAGCACGGCACGTACGCGGTACCGCCGGGGAGCTTCATGCGGTGCTGGTCGACGAAGGCCTGCAGCAGCTTGTCCAGCGCGCGCATGATGTCGGCGTCGCCGTCGATGGCGAACGGGCCGTGCTGCTCGATCGCCTGCACGCCTTCCTCCTTCACGTTGCCGGCAACGATGCCGGAAAAGGCCCGGCGCAGGTCGGCCGCGAGCTCGTGCCGCGGGCGCTCGCGATGGATCTGCAGCGAGCGCATCGCCTCGTGGGTGGGGCGGAACGGCTGCTGGAACTCCAGCGGAATCTGCAGCGCCCAGTTGAAGAAGAATGCGTCCTTGGTGTCGAGCCGGTTGTGGCGCACCTTCTCCAGCCCCTTGATCATCATGCGCGCCACCGTTTCCGGGTCGTCCACGATAATCTGGTAATGCCGGGCCACCTCGTCGCCGAGGGTCAGGCGCAGGAAGCGGTCGATCTGCTCGAAATAGGCCGCCGACTGGCGCGGACCGGTGAAGATCAGCGGGAACGGCGTGCTGGCGTTGTCCGGGTGCAGCAGGATGCCGAGCAGGTAGAGGATCTCCTCGGCCGTGCCGACGCCGCCGGGGAACACGATGATGCCGTGGCCCAGGCGCACGAACGCCTCCAGCCGCTTCTCGATGTCCGGCATGATCACCAGGTGGTTGACGATCGGGTTCGGCGACTCGGCGGCGATGATGCCCGGTTCGGTGATGCCGATGTAGCGGTTGTGCCGGCGCCGCTGCTTGGCGTGCGAGATGGTGGCGCCCTTCATCGGCCCCTTCATCGCACCCGGGCCGCAGCCGGTGCAGATGTCCAGCCCGCGCAGGCCGAGCTGGTAGCCGACCAGCTTGGTGTAGTCGTACTCCTCGCGCGAGATCGAATGGCCGCCCCAGCACACCACCAGGTTCGGGTCGACCTGCGGCTTGAGGATGCGCGCGTTGCGCAGGATCTCGAACACGCTCTGGGTCAGCGCGGCGGACGCATCCAGGTCGAAACCGATCTGCTCCAGTTGAGTCGACACGTAGACGATGTCGCGCACCACCGCCACCAGCAGCTCGTTGATGCCCCGGATGATCTGGCCGTCCACGAACGCCTGCGCCGGCGCGCTGGACAGCTCGATCTTCATGCCGCGATCCTGCTGCAGCACCTGGATGTCGAAGTCCGGGTATTGCTCCAGGATGACGCGCGGGTCGTCGCTGATGTTGCCGGAGGTCAGCACCGCCAGCGCGCAGCGCCGCAGCAGCGCGTGCAGGCCCGAGCCGCTGGCACCGCGCAGGCGCGCCACCTCGTTGCGCGAAAGCACGTCCAGGCCGCCGATGGGGGAAATGCGGGCACTGACGGTGGCGGGTCTGCCCGCGTCGCCAGCGTGAAAATCGTTCATCCGGTCGTTCTCCTGCCGCTGACGACACGACTGCCTCATGCAGCGCCGTGGCGGACCGCTTAGCTTCCCCTGCGCAGCGGGCATGGGTCAAGACAAGAAAAGACCGGCGCCCTCGCGGGCGCCGGTCCTGGGTTGCCGCCAGTGACGGACGGTCAGAAGGTGTACTTGACCGTCAGCAGCACCGACCAGCGCTGGGCGAGGTCGTCGCCGAAGTTCACGTAGGTCGGGATGGCGCGCGGCGCGTAGTTGCCGTTCGCGTCGGTGTAGTTGCTGCCGCTGATGTCGTAGATGTACTTGCCGGTGGCCGGATCCACGCCGTAGTAGTCGGCGAGGGCGCGGCCGCCCGGGAAGGCCACCCGCTTCTCGATGCCCCACTTCTTGTTCAGCAGGTTCGTGAAGTTGTAGACGTCGAGCTTGATGATGCCCTTGTTGCCCTTGAAGATGCCGGGGATTTCCTGGCTGAAGCTCAGGTCGATCTGGTTGATCCAGCCGGCACGGTCGCCGTTGCGGCCGGCGATGCCGCCCTGATGGTCCTTCAGGTAGTCGTTCTTCTGCACGTAGGCGTAGAACTGGTCGATCTTCTGCTGGCTGACGTTGGAGCGGAACTCCACCTCGCCCGGCTTCGGAATGTAGACCAGATCGTTGGTCACGCCGTCGCCGTTGGCGTCGTTGCCGAACGCCCAGCTGTACGGCGCGCCGTTGTGGCCGTCGTAGAAGATGCTGGCGCTGGTGGCGTAGTCGCCGAAGAAGCGGTGCTGCCAGTTCAGGCTGGCCATCACGCGACGCGGGATCGAGTAGTTCGACGGGCTCGCCTTGTTCTCGCCCGGGTTGGTGATGTAGTTGTTGACGTAGTTCGAGCGGGCCACGCTGGACGTACCCGGGTTCACCTCGGTGGCGCGGCTCCAAGTGAAGCCGATCATGCCCGACCAGTCATCCGAGAACGGCTTCTTCAACGACAGTGCCAGGCTGTCCGCCTTGCCGCGGCTGGTGTTGGCCAGGTTGATGGTGCCGTCGGTGAAGGCCTTGTTCGACAGGTAGCGGTTCGTCTGGTTCTTGTTGCGCGGATCCAGCGTGATGTCCTTGTAGTAGCTGAAGCGGCCATCCGGCAGCAGGGCGGTGGGTGCGCCGGTGTTGTAGTTCTGGAACCAGATCGCGTCGCGCACCTTGATGTGCTCGTAGTCGGCGGTGGCGATCAGACCCCACCAC
Source organism: Rhodanobacter sp. (assembly GCA_024711345.1). Lineage (GTDB taxonomy): Bacteria > Pseudomonadota > Gammaproteobacteria > Xanthomonadales > Rhodanobacteraceae > Rhodanobacter. The sequence goes on from JANJTA010000037.1 coordinate 4,289, forward strand.
GGCAGTTCCTTGTCGAAGCCCAGCGAGAGCTTCCATACGCTCGGCAGGCGGAAGCCCGGCTCCACCGTGTTGACGGTCTGCGCACCGGTGCCCGGCGTGCCGTCGTTCTGGTGGTACGGATCGGCGCTGAACGCCGGCAGGTTGGTCTGGCAACCGCGCTGGGTCGGACCGCAGTTGAACTGGGTCTGGGTGACGCCCGAGTTGGAGTAGATGTTGCCGAGCCAGACGGTGGGCGGGTTGGAGATGAACAGGCCCGCACCGCCGCGCAGCTGGGTCATGCGCTCGGTGTCGAACGCATAGTTGAACGACAGGCGCGGCTGGATGACGCGATTGCCGTTGATGGTGGTCTGGTTGCTGCGGCCGAAGCCGCCGGTGGCCTGGCCCAGCGCATTGACGCCCGGCGCGGCCGCAAACGCCGCGTTGTACAGCGGCTTGTCCTGGACCAGCGGAATGTCCACGCGCACGCCGTACTGCACCGACAGGTTCGGGTTGACCTGCCAGGTGTCCTGCAGGAACACGCCCCACTGCTTCATGCGGAAGGCGGCGGCGACGTCCGCCTCGCTCAGGCCGTCGGCCGGACGGTTGTAGCGGTACTGGTAGTAGCTGCCGCGCAGGAAGTTCTCCAGGCCGGTGTACGGCTGGCCGGTGGCTGGATTGATGTCGGCGCTGTCCTCGAACGTGTAGCTGCCGTAGGCGTTCTGCATGAACAGGTTGTAGATGTCGTTGTGCTCGTAGTCGAAGCCGCCCTTGATCGTGTGGTCGCCGGCGTAATAGGTGCCGGCCCAGGCGAAGTTCAGCGTCTTGGTCTTGAGCACGTTGGCCTGGCTGGAATACTCCGTGCCGAACTCTACCGAGGTGCCGTCGCTGAAGGTGGTCGGGTACACCCGCACGTCGGGGCTGGCGATGCCGTTGTAGGGGCCGCGCAGCTGGTCGAATTTCGCGTACGACAGCGTGGTGTCGGTGGAGAAGTTCGACGACCAGTCGTCGTAGAAGTGCACCGCGTAGCTCTTGCTGTCGACGTTGGTGGTGTACCAGCCGCTGGACAGCACCAGGTTGGTGTTGGTGCCGGTAATGACCGGCTTGGTTTCCTTGGTGCGGCTGTAGGTGAAGCTGGCGCGATGATTGTCGCTGATGTTCCAGTCGATCTTGCCGAGGTAGCGCTTGTCCTGCAGGTTGGTGTTGCCGCCGCCGTAGCTGCCCGGATCCCCCAGGCCCAGCGACTTGGCCGCATCGATCACCTGCTGTACCTGGGTCGAGGTCAGCCCCGCGATCGGCGTGGAAGCGCCCGAGTCCGCCGGACCGTAGGGGCTGCCCGCGCCGACCTTCACGCTCTTTTCGGCGGAAAGGAAGAAGAACAGCTTGTCCTTCACGATCGGGCCGCCCACGGTGGCGCCACCCGTCCACTGGCGATCGAACGCGGTGTACTTCGCGTCGTTCTCGTTCTTGCCGATCATGTTCTGGTTCTGGAACACGTAGTAGACCGAACCATGGAAATCGTTGGTGCCGCTCTTGGTGACGGCATTCACGTTGGCGCCGACACCACGGCGGATGGAGGTGTCGTAGTTCGCCGTGGAGATGTTGTACTCCTCGATCGTGTCCTGCGAGATTGGCGTGGCCAGCGTCGGCAGGCCGTTCGCGTTCAGGCCGAACGGGTCGTTCGCGCTGACCGAATCCACCGTGATGTTGTTGTAGCGGCTGTTCTGGCCGATGGCCGAGAACTCGCCACGCTGGCGGTCGGTAACCACGATGCGCGGGTCGAGGCGCACGATGTTCTGGATCGAGCGGTCCGGCGCCGGCATGGCCTCGATCTCGCGCCGGGAGACGTTGGTCGAGATGCCCTTGTTGTCGGGGCTGAAGGTCTGCGCCAGCGTGCTGGCCGAAACCGTCACGCCGCCCAGTTCGGTGGCCTGCTGCGCACTGGCACCGGTCAGCGTGATGTTGATCGCCGATTCCTGGGCCAGCTGCAGGTAGACGTTGTCCTGATCAGCCTGCACACCGTCCTTGCTGGCCTTCACGTCGAACGGACCACCGACGCGCAGGCCCTGCGCGGCATAACGACCGTTGTTGTCGGTAGTGACGACCTTGGTGGTGCCCGAAGGCTCGTGCACGATCTGCACGGTGGCGCCGGCTACCGGCTGGCCGTTTGCGTCGAGCACGCGACCGCTGATCGAGGAGGAGGTGTCCTGCGCAATGGCAGGCACCGACGCTGCCAGCAGCGAGGCGATGGCAAACGGCAGGAGTTTGGTGCGAATTCGGCTGTTCATTCTTGGGTCGTCCCTCAGGCTCGCAACGAAAAAAAACGCTTGTTTGGGGCCAAAAAACGCCGCCTCGCCCGGCAGTTGCCAGGCGTGACCGGACGCATGCGTGACCCCGGTTGTGGTCTTGCCGCAACTCCACGGAGCATGGAGTCGCCATGAACTTCACTCGCCGCACCTTTTCGCCTGCGGCGATTGTTAAGCGACTTTAACGATATTGTATGACATCTCCGTAACAACTACACGTCGGCAGCCATCTCCGAATTTCCCCAAGCCGGGGACGTGAATCGTTACAGATCAATGAGGTAGCGCAATCTCCGTTGTCCCCATCGCGCCCTCCCGTGCCGCACCGGCCTGCCCTGCCTATACCGGATCACTCCCGCTTGCCGAGATAGCGCGCACGCTTCGCCGGTTTCAGGTTGGCCAGGTCGAGCATCACCAGGCCGTCCACGCAGCCGGAGAAACCCGGGTCCTCGCCGAAGTCGAAGAACTGCACGCCGGCCGGCTCGACCAGGTCGACGTACTGTCGATACAGCACCGGCATGCTCACGCCCAGCGCGTCCAGATGGTGCTTCAGCTTGCCCAGGCCGGCGACGGCGTCCAGCCCCTCCAGCGCCGCGCGCACGCCCTGCACCACTTCGGGCGAGACCACGAAGGGCTGGCGCGCCGCGGCCAGGCCCGGCGCGCCGAAATAATGCTGATGCGCCGCGGCGATCCATTCGCGCGCCTCGCGCGGCAGGCTCATCGACATGCTCACCGGGCCGAACAGGTAGCGCAGCTCCGGGTGCCGCTGCAGGTACAGGCCGATGCCCTGCCACAACTGGTCCAGTGCGCGCGAACGCCAGTACGCCGGCGCAATGAAGCTGCGCCCCAGCTCCAGCCCCTGCGCCAGGCGCGATTCCAGCGCCGGCGAATAGTCGAACAGGCTGGACGTGTACAGGCCGGCCATGCCGCGCTCGGCGATCAAGCGGCCGCCGTGGCCGAAGCGGTAGGCGCCGACGATGCGCAGCGCCTGCGGGTCCCACAACACCAGATGTTCGTAATGCGGATCGTAGGCGTCCAGGTCGCGCCGGGCGCCGGTGCCCTCGCCGACCTTGCGGAAGGTCAGTTCGCGCAGGCGGCCGATCTCGCGCAGCACCGCGCTGTCGGGCACCCCCATGAACAGCCAAGCCTGCTTGCCGTCACCCAGGTCGGCCAGCTTCTCGCCGCGCGCAAGCTCCGCGGCGATCGCCGCCGCCGGCTCGGGCAGCGCCAGCGGCGCCTGGCCGCCGAACACCAGGCCGCGGTGCTGACCAACCCGGTAGACGTGCCGGCGCATCAGCCTGGCGGCCTGCTTCGCCGAGCCGCCGCTGCGCTGCGCCAGCTCCTCGGCGCTGACCAGCGCGCCGATGCTGAAACCGATCCGCCGCTTGCCGGGCGCCACCGCCTCGCGCGGCAGCATCGCCGTGCTCAGCGGCTTGGCCAGCATCGACAGGCCATAGAACACGGCCGAGTTGCGCGCCGACACGTGTACCGGCAGCACCGGCGTCTTGCTGCGCAAGGACAACCGCGCAAAGCCGTCCGACCAGTGGCCGTCACGCACGCCGCCGGGGCGCATGCGCGAGACCTCGCCGGCGGGGAACACGATCAGCGCCTCGCCCTGCTCCAGCGCCCGATAGATGCCGCGCAGACGCGAGGCGGCGCCCTTGCCGAACACGTCCACAGCCAGCAGCAATTGGCCCAGTTGCGGCACCGTCGCCAGCCAGTCGTTGCCGAGGATGCGCACGTCGCGGCGCACCGAGCCGATCAGCTGCAGCAGCGCCAGCGCGTCCTGCATGCCCAGCGGATGGTTGGCCACCACCAGCAGCGGGCCGTCGACGGGAATGTTCTCGAGGTCGCCGGGGTTGACGTGGTGGCTGGTGCCGAGCACGTCCAGCACGCGATCGACGAAGTCGAAGCCTTCGGCGTCGCCGACCCGGGCCAGTACGCGATTGAAGCCGTCTTCGTCGGCCAGCCGGCCGAGCATGCCTGCCATCGGCCGGCGCAGGCGCGGGTATTGCGCCAACCAGGGCAGTCGATCGACAAGGGACTGTTCGATGCTCAGCATGTCTGCCTCCTCGAGTTCCCCCCATCCTGCCGGCCGATTATGACAGTCGCACGATCATGCGAAGGCCGCCCTGCGACAACTGGGCAAGCTCACTGTTTCAAACGTTCACGTGCAGAAAGGCCGCCACGCCGGCCATGAACATCTGCACCGACAGTGCGATCAGCAGCATGCCCATCACGCGCTCCAGTGCGGTGAGCACGCTCTCGCCCAGCCAACGGAACAGATAGGTGGCGCTGAGCAGGATCAGCGAGCTGGTCAGCCACGCCAGCAGCAGCGCAATGGTCCAGTCGGCGGTGCGGCCGGGCTGGGTGTTGGTCAGCAGCAGCAGCGCCGCCATCGCCGAGGGCCCGGCCACGCCGGGGATCGCCATCGGCACGATGAACGGTTCGCCACCGCCGGCCTTGCCGAAGATGCCGCTGCCGTCGGCCGGCGGAAACACCATGCGGATGCCGATCAGGAACAGCACGATGCCGCCGGCGATGCTGATCGACTCCTGCTTCAGCTGCAGCAGCCGCAGGAAATACTGCCCGCCGAACAGGAACGCCAGCAGCACGCCCAGCGCGATCAGCAGCTCGCGCACCATGACGCGGCGCCGGCGCTTCGGCGGCACCTCCTTCAGCAGGCTCAGGAACAACGGGATGTTGCCCAGCGGGTCCATGATCAGGAACAGCAGGATGCCCGCCGACAATGTGGTCATCTGCGATTCCATCTCGACTCCCTTCTCGCTGGCGGCGCCGCAGCGCCACCGGAAAAACCATCAGCCTGCCCGCAGGTCCAGCACGGTGCCGCGCGCCTCGGCGCCCTGCGCGCCGAGCAGGTACACCGCGGCGGCAGCGGCGGCGTCCGGCAGCGGCCGCTGCAGGAGGTCCTCGCCGAAATATGCCAGCTGCCGCAGCGCGGTGCGCATCGGTGCCGGCAGCATCGCATGGACGCGCAGCGGGCCGCTATCGGTCTCCTCGTGCAGGATCGCCACGAACCGTTCCAGCGCCGCCTTCGATGCGCCGTAGCCGCCCCAGTGCGCGCGCTGCAGCAGCGCGGGGTCGTCCAGCACGAACACCACCGCGCTGTCGGCGGCCTGGGTCAGCAGCGGCAGGCAGGCCTGGGTCAGTGCGAATGGCGCGTTCACGTTGACGTGCATGGCGCGCAACCAGGCATCGGGCTTGTGCATGCTGATCGGGGTCAGTCCGCCGAAGCTGACCGCCGCATGCACGATGCCGTCGAGCCGGCCGAAGTCGCGTTCCAGCCCTTCGGCCAGCGCGGCGTAATCGCGCGGCGTGGCCAGCTCCATGTCCAGCGGATGGATCACCGGCTCGGCCAGACCCTCGGCCAGCATCGCGTCGTACAGCTGTTCCAGCTGGCGCTTGCGCTTGCCGGTGATCACCACCGTGGCGCCGGCACGCGATGCCGCGCGCGCCACCGCACCGCCGAGCCCGCCGTAGGCGCCGGTGACCAGCACCACGCGATCGGCCAGGGTATCGGCGGCGGGCTGCCAGCCCGCGGGCAGGCGCGACGCGCGCAACGTCGTCAAGGCGCCACCCCGGCCACGTCGCAGGCCATGCGGGCCAGCTCGCCGGAGGACTTCAGGTCCTCGATGATGTCGCAGCCGCCGATCAGTTCGCCCTGGATGAACAACTGCGGGAACGTCGGCCAGTTCGAGAAGTGCGGCAGCGCCGCGCGCACCTGCGGATCGGCCAGCACGTTCACCGCATGGAACGCGGCGCCGGCGTCGGCCAGCGCCTTGGCCGCGCGGCTGGAGAAGCCGCACATCGGAAACTCGGGCGTGCCCTTCATGAAAAGCACGATGGGATGTTCGGCCAGGGTCGCCCTGATTTGTTCGTTGATGTCCATGCTTCGGTGTTTCATCTTTACAATGCAGGCAAGCCGGTATTGTATCAGTCACCCGTCGGCTGCCGTTTGCTGCGCCGGCCTTTTCTCTCCCAGCCACCTCCAAGGAGCCTCATCATGGCGATCGAACTTCCTCCGCTGCCGTACGAAAAGAACGCACTGGAGCCGCACATCTCCGCCGAAACGCTGGAGTACCACTACGGCAAGCATCATCAGGCCTATGTGACCAACCTCAACAAGCTGATCGAGGGCACCGAGTTCGCCGGCGCCTCGCTGGAGGAGATCATCCGCAAGTCTTCCGGCGGCGTGTTCAACAACGCCGCGCAGGTCTGGAACCACACCTTCTACTGGAATTCGATGAGCCCGAAGGGCGGCGGCGCGCCGAGCGGCAAGCTGGCCGACGCGATCAACAAGGCGTTTGGCTCGTTCGAGAAGTTCAAGGAGGAATTCAGCAAGTCCGCCGCCGGCAATTTCGGTTCCGGCTGGACCTGGCTGGTACAGCGTCCGGACGGCTCGCTGGGCATCGTCAACACCTCCAACGCGGCCACCCCGATCACCGGCAGCGACAAGCCGCTGTTCACCACCGACGTGTGGGAACACGCCTACTACATCGACTACCGCAACGCCCGTCCGAAGTACGTCGAGGCGTTCTGGAACCTGGTGAACTGGGAATTCGCGGCCGGCAACCTGGCCTGATTCTCCCCGCTGCAGACAAAAAAACGGAGCCTGGCGGCTCCGTTTTTTGTGCCCACGCCGGCTCCGCTCAACCGAGCGCGGACAACACCGGCGCCACCTGCGCCTCGCGCCCGAGCGCCGCGGCAATCGCGCCCAGGCGCGCGGCCAGTTGCCGTGCATCCGGTGCGCACACCGTGGCGTGACCCACCTTGCGACCAGGACGCGCCTGCTTGCCGTAGTCGTGCCAGTGTGCGTCGACGGCCCGCAGCAGCACGGACGCGTCCGGCAGCTCGCCAATCCAGTTGAACATGGCCGAGAGGCTGCGCGCGCCGGTGTCGCCCAGCGGCAGGCCGAGCACCGCGCGCACGTGGTTCTCGAACTGGCTGGCGTGCGCGCCCTCGATGGTCCAGTGACCGGAGTTGTGCACCCGCGGCGCCATCTCGTTGCCGAGCAGCTCGCCATCCTTGACGAACAGTTCCAGCGCGAACACACCGACGTAGTCCAGCCGCTCGGCCAGCGTGCGGGCCAGTGCGGTGGCGCGCGACTGCAGTTGCCCGATATCCGGCGCCGGCGCCAGGCTCATCGACAGCACGCCGTCGACGTGCCAGTTGCCGGTCAGCGGCCAGGTGCGGAAATCGCCGTCACGGCCGCGCACCGCAATCACCGACAACTCGCGCTCGAACGGCACGAAGGCTTCCAGGATCAGGCCGTGCTTCGTCGCCTGGGCGCCCAGCGCGGCCCAAGCCGCCTCCGCGTCCGCCAGCGCGTGCAGGCGGAACTGGCCCTTGCCGTCGTAGCCGAGCCGGCGTGTCTTGAGGATCGCCGGCACGCCGATCGCGGCCAGCGCCTGATCCAGTTGCTCGCGCGTATCCACCGTCATGAAGTCGGGCGTGTGCAGGCCGCACTCGCGGAACAAGGTCTTCTCGGCCAGCCGGTCCTGCGCCACCGCCAGCGCCTGTGGCGCGGGCGACACCGCCACCCGTTCGGCCAGCCAGCGCGCCGTCTCGGCCGGCACGTTCTCGAAATCGAAGGTGACCACGTCGACCTGCGCGGCGAAAGCTCCCAGCGCGTCGTAGTCGGTCCAGTCGGCCACCACCAGCGGCGCCACCTGCCCGGCACAGGCGTCGGCCACGTTGTCCACCACCAGCGTCTTCACGCCCAGCGGCGCTGCCGCCAACGCCAGCATGCGCGCCAGCTGGCCACCGCCGAGTACGCCCAGCACGGGTTGCCGCCGATCGTTCATCGACGCGGGTCCGGCTGTTCGAGCACGGCCTCGGTCTGGCGTGCGCGCCAATGCTCCAGCGACGAGGCCAACGCCGGATCGTGCAACGCCAGCACCGCGGCCGCCAGCAGGCCGGCATTCACCGCGCCGGCGCGACCGATCGCCAGGGTACCCACCGGGATGCCGGCCGGCATCTGCACGATCGACAGCAGCGAATCCATCCCGTTCAGCGCCTTCGACTGCACCGGTACGCCGAACACCGGCAGGCGGGTCTTCGCCGCCAGCATGCCCGGCAGATGGGCCGCGCCGCCGGCGCCGGCGATGATCACCTGCACCCCGCGTGCCGGCGCCTGTTCGGCGTAGCTGAACAGCAGATCCGGCGTGCGATGGGCGGAAACCACCCGCACCTCGTGCGCCACGCCCAGTTCGGTCAGCACGTTCGCCGCGTGCTGCATGGTTTCCCAGTCCGAGCGCGAGCCCATCACCACGCCGACACGCGGCGCCCTGCTTGTTCCTGTCATGGCCGGGCCGTCCCAAAACGGCTATTGTAAGGGCTTTCCCCACCCCCGCACATCCAAGCCATGGACAAGCGTCTGCTCGACATCCTGTGCTGCCCGGTCAGCAAAATGCCCCTGCGTCCGCTGGGCAGGCGCGAGCTCGACGCGCTGAACGAGGCCATCGGCGCCGGCAAGGTCGACACGGTGGCCGGGGCCGCCGTGCGCGAACGGATCGGCGAAGGCCTGATCACCACCGACCACAAGGTGATCTACCGGGTCGAGGATGGCATTCCGGTGATGCTGCCCGAGGAGGGCATCGGCACCGCCCAGCTGAACGGATTCCCCGCCGGCTGAGGTCGCGCAACGCTTTCCGGCGGGCGCCCAAGGCATGACACGGGCCCCCGCTTTGCCTTATCGTCGATGCCTGCGCGGCGCCTTCCCGGGGCGGGTGGCGCACCAACGTTTCAGGGGTTGGCGATGAACGAAGCCAGTGATCCATCCCGAGTCATCCATTTCAGCCAGCGCCTGGACCCGGCCAGCGAGCGCGTCGGCGAGTTGCTTGCTTCCGTGCGCAACATCGCCGGCAAGCGGTTGCAGCAATGGGTCGGCAATGCCTTCGAGCACGTCGACGACGCTCTGTTCGACCTGGCCGAGAAGGCCGAGAACAACGCCGCGCAGATGCATTACTTCGACGGCATGCGCGAAGTGCGCAAGCGCCGGCCCGCGGTGGAACGCAGTTTTCTCGGCGCGATCAACCGCCACATCGGCGAACTGATCCATCCGCAGTCCGTGAGCAACCCGGCCTCGCCGTTCGGCACGCCCGAGCTGACGCTGGTGGCGGACAACGAGCTGGAGGAATCGCTGGCCATCACCAGCATGATCAGCAAGAACGATGCGCGCCTCGCGCGCGACCTGTTCGCGGTCAACCAGCGCCTGTCGGTGATCTGCGGCGGCCGCAAGATCGAGGATTCCAGCAACCCGGTGGCTCCGGCGATCCTGGCGCAGGCGTTCCGCCAGGCGCTGCACGAACTCGGCGCCGACATGCGCGTCAAGCTGATCATCTACAAGCTGTTCGATCGCTACGTATTGTCGTCGCTGGAGGAGCTCTACCAGGAAATCAACACCGAACTGGTGCGCGCCGGCGTGCTGCCGCAGCTGCGTCACGAAGCGCTGCGCGGCGACGCGACGGGCGCCCAGCAGGCATCTGCCGAGGCAGCCGATGCCGCCGCCGGCGAGATTCCCAGCGACCTGCTGCAGACCTTGCACGCGCTGTTCAGCGCGCGCCGCGGCCCGGCTGCCGGCGGCAACGCCATGCATGCGATGCCGAGCGGTCCGCTGCCGTCGGCGAACGAGCTGCTGGGCGCGCTCAGCGTGCTGCAGAGCCAGATCGCCAGCGCCGGACCGTTGCCGTACGCTCAACCGGGCGATGCCGCCGCATTGAGTCGCGAGGTACTGCAGCTGAAGAGCCAGCTGCTGACCCAGTTGGGCGCGCTGCGCGGCGAGAAGCCCAGCAACGTCGCCACCATCGACGAGGACACCATCGACCTGGTCGGCATGCTGTTCGAGTTCATCCTGGAAGACCGCAACCTGCCGGCCACGATGCAGGTGATGCTGGCGCGACTGCAGATCCCGTACCTCAAGGCGGCGATTCTCGACCGCAAGCTGTTCGCGCACCGCCAGCATCCGGCGCGGCGGCTGCTGGACTGCCTGGCCGAGCAGGCCAAGGGCTGGTCCGAGGAGTCCGACCGCGACCGCCGCCTGTACGACAAGGTGAAATCCACCGTCGACCAGTTGCTGCACGACTTCGACGACGACATGGGCATCTTCGAACGCCTGCTGCTCGACCTGCAGCAGTTCCAGGATCTCAACAAGCGCCGTTCCGAACTGGCCGAGCAGCGCGTGGCCGAATCCACCCGCGGGCGCGAGAAGCTCGAGCAGGCGCGCCGCCGCGCCGCGCGCGAGATCCTCGACCGCATCGGCGAGCACCGGTTGCCGCCGCTGGTGCATGGCGTGCTCGCCCGCGCCTGGGCCAACCATCTGGTGCTGACCCTGCTGCGCCAGGGCGAAAGCTCGCCCGAGTTCAAGAGCGCGCTGCGCTTCGTCGACGACTTCATCGCCAGCACCAGGCCGGCGACGACGCCGGAAAGCCGGCAGGCCTTGCGCCAGATGCTGCCCGGCATCGAGCGCGCGCTGCGCCAGGGCCTGGCCAATGTGGCGTTCCAGGAACAGGACATCGAGCGCCTGCTGGGCCAGTTGCACACCTATTACCGGCAGCGGCTCGGCGAAACCCTCGGCGCCGCCGAGGCAGTGGCGGTCGACGAGGACGCCGCGATGCTGGCGATCCCCGACAGCATCCAGCCGATCATCGAGCAGGACACCACGCCGCCGGAAAGCATCGAGGATGATCTCGCCGAAGCGCCGCTGGACAGTCCGGAGTGGCACCAGGTGCAGGCGCTGCAGCCGGGCACCTGGCTGGAGTTCTGCCTGCCCGACGAGGCGATGACCCGCGCCAAGCTGTCGTGGATCAGCCCGATGAGCGGCCGCTACCTGTTCGTCAACCGGCGTGGCCTGAAGGTGGCTGATTACTCGCCGCAGGAACTGACCGCGCTGATCACCGATGGCCGTGCCCGCGTGCTCGCTGCCAACGCGCTGTTCGATCGCGCGATGAGCGCGATCGTCACCAAGCTGAGCCAGCCGGATGCCTCCACGCCGCCGACGGACACGGCCGCCGAATGATCGACGCCACACCGTTCGCGGCACCGGATGCCGCGCAGATTGCCGCCGACGTCGACCGCGCCTTTGCCGAGGACATCGGCCCGGGCGACGCCACGGCGGAGCTGCTCCCGGCCGCAGCCAGCGCCCACGCCGAACTGACCTGCCGCGATGCGGCGGTGATCGCCGGCGCGGCCTGGTTCGATGCCTGCTTCCGCCGCCTCGACCCGGCGGTGCGGATCGACTGGCAGCTGCGCGACGGCGCGCGCGCCGCTCCCGGCTCGGTGATCTGCCGCCTGTCCGGGCATGCCCGCTCGCTGGTCACCGCCGAGCGCTCGGCGCTGAATTTCCTGCAGTTGCTGTCGGCCACCGCCACGGTGACCGCCGCATACGTCGCTGCCGTCGCCGGCACCGCGATGCGCGTGCTGGACACGCGCAAGACCATTCCCGGTCTGCGCGTCGCGCAGAAGTACGCGGTGCGCTGCGGCGGCGGCCACAACCAGCGCATGGGCCTGTACGACGCGGTGCTGGTCAAGGAAAACCACATCATCGCCGCCGGCGGCATCGCCGCGGCGGTAGGGGCGGCACGCCGCCTGCACCCGAACCTGCTGCTCGAAGTCGAGGTGGAGAATCTCGATGAGCTGGAGCAGGCGCTGCGCTCCGGCGTGGACCGGATCATGCTGGACAATTTCGAGCCGGCGCAGATGCGCGAGGCGGTGCGGCGCACCGCCGGCCGCGTGCCGCTGGAAGCCTCCGGCAACGTCGACCTGGACACGATCGGCGAATACGCCCGCACCGGCGTGGACTTCATCTCGGTCGGCGCGCTGACCAAGCACGTGCACGCCGTCGACCTGTCGCTGCGCCTGCAACTGGACTGAGCCCGGCTTGCGCCCGCCCATCCGCGCCCACACACTGCGGGGATGAGCGACCTTTCCAATCTGTTGCTGCTGCTGGCGCTGGTCGCCGTCGTGGGGCTGTGGCTGAAACTCAGCGCCGCGCGCGAACGCGCCGTGCGCGAAGCGCGCCAGCAATGCCAGCAACACGGGCTGCAACTGCTCGACGAAACGGTCGGCCTGCGCGCCGTGCGTCTGCGCCGGGTCAACGGCTTGCGCAGGGTCGAACGCTGCTACGGCTTCGAAGTGAGCATCGACGGCCACGACCGCGAGCCGGGCCGGCTGTGGATGATCGGCGACGCGCTCAGCAGCCTCAGCCTGCCCACGATCGAACGGTTGCCGCACGAAGAGGCAGCCACACGCAACGCCGCGGCCACGCCACCCGACAACGTGGTACCGCTGCGCCCGCGCAACCGGTTGAACTGAGCCGGGGGTGCCACCGCGCAGCTTGGGCGCGGCAGCCCGTGGCTACTTGACCACGCGCAAGTGCGGCGTGCTGCGCTTGGGCTTGTCGCCACCGGCATCGGCGGCACCGGGCGCCGGCGTGGGGTCGGCGGGTTCGGGAGCTGACGGCGGCGTGTCACCGCCCTCTTCCTCGGCCGGAAACATCATGCCCTGGCCGTTTTCCTGCGCGTACAACGCCAGCACCGCCTGCACCGGGATCTGGATCGCCTGGCTGACGCCGGAAAAACGCGCCTGGAAGCTGATCCACTCGTTGCCGAGGTCGAGGTTCGCCACCGCGCGCATGGCCAGGTTGAGCACCACCTGGCCGTTCTTGACCACCTGCGGCGGCACCCGCACGCCGGCGACGCCAGCGTCGACCAGCACGTACGGGGTGAGATTGTTGTCGCTGATCCAGTCGTAGATCGCCCGCAGCAGGTACGGGCGGTTGGAAGTCATCGGCGCCGCTTCATTCTTGCTCATGGGTTTGCCGCATCGCCTTTTCCTGGTCGGTCATGCTGCGCGCAAAACCCTGACTGTGGAACAAACGCTCGCCGTAATCGACCACCGGCTTGCCCTCGCGGCCCAGTTCCACGCCCAGCCACGGCAGCCGCCAGATCACCGGCGCCACCAGGCAGTCGGCCAGGCTCATCTCCGGGTTGAGGAAGAATTTCGCGGCCTTGAACAGCGGCACCGAAGCCAGCAGATGCTCGCGCAGGCGCTTGCGCGCCGCGTCCGCGGGCCGGCCGCCGGCACGGATGATGTCCACCTCGGTCAGCCAGTCCTTCTCGATGCGCACCGCGGCCACCCGCAGGCGCGCGCGCGACTGCGGGTCGATCGGCATCAGCGGCGGGTGCGGATAGCGCTCGTCGAGGTACTCGCAGACCACCGAGGTGTCGAACAGGGTCAGGTCGCGATCGACCAGGGTCGGCGTGCTGGCGTACGGGTTCAGGTCGACCAGGTCTTCCGGCGGGCGGGCCGGATCCACCAGTACCCGTTCGTAGCTGACCCCCTTGGCGGCCAGCACCAGCCGGGCGCGATGGCACTGCACGTCATCGGCGGTGGTGTAGAGCGTCAATACGCTGCGTGAGCGGGCGCTTGGGACCATGCGCAATTCCCCATCGGTGAGACGACTGCGGCGGCTCGTGGCCGCCGCAGTCGGATAATGCCATCCAGGCTGCTCAGTGGACGTCCTTCCAGTATTCCTTCTTCAGCATGGCGGCCAGGAAGGTGAAGAACGCCAGGAACAACAACACCCAGACGCCGTAATGATGGCGCTGCAGGGCCGCCGGTTCGGAAGCGTATTCCAGGAAGGTGGTCAGGTCACGACTGGCCTGCTGGTACTGCGCCGGCGTCAGCTTGCCCGGCTGCGACAGCACCAGTTTCTCGACCTTGGCGTCCTCGCCCGGCTTGGCCTCGGTCATCACCGCGGTCTGCAGGCCCTGCAGCTCCCACAGCGGGAACGGCATCGAGGCGTTCGGGAACACCGTGTTGTTCCAGCCCACCGGACGGCTCGGGTCCAGATAGAACGAGTTGAGGTAGGCGTAGACCCAGTCGGCACCCTTGGCACGCACTTCCAGCGAGAGATCCGGCGGAGCCTTGCCGAACCACTTGGCGGCATCGGCCTCCGGCATGTGCGAAACCACGGTCTCACCGAACTTGGCGCCGGTGAAGTTGAGGTTCTGCATCACGTCCTGCTCGGTCAAGCCGAGGTCGCTGGCGATCCGCTCGTAGCGCATGTACTTCAGCGAGTGGCAGCCGACGCAGTAGTTGAAGAACAGCTTGGCGCCGCGCTGCAGCGAAGCCTGGTTCTGCACGTCGGTGCCGGCATGCGGCAGGCCGCCTTCCGACGCCTGCACCGGCACGCTGCCGACGACCAGAGCGAACGCCAACGCCACCGGGAAGATGTACCGCTTCATTAGCCCCTGCCGCTTAGTCATGCGTCGTCACCCGTTCCGGAACCGGCTTGGTCTTTTCCCAGCCGAAGTATGTGTAGGCCCAAAGGAATGCGAAGAACCCGAAGTAGATCGCCGTCATCACGCGTCCGAACAGGTTCTCCCAGAACGTCACGTCGACGTCGCCAAACCAGGCCGGGATCACCTCGGCGGTGATGCCCGCGCCGACCGCGCCGAGCGCGATGAACGACAGCACGAACAGCCCCAGCGCCACCTTGAAGCCGGTGCCGCGGTAGCGGATCGACTTCACCTTGCCGCGATCGAACCAGGGCAGCGCGAACAGCACCGCGATGGCACCGAACATCGCCAATACGCCCCATACGGCCGAGCCCAGGAACGATGGGATCATGCGCACGATCGCGTAGAACGGGGTGAAGTACCACACCGGCTTGATGTGCGAGGGCGTCGCCAGGTTGTTCGCCGGGATGAAGTTGTCGTGCTCCAGGAACCAGCCGCCGAAGGTCGGCGCGAAGAAGATGATGAACGCGGCGATCAGCAGGAAGAAGCCCACGCCGACCAGGTCCTTCACCGTGTAGTACGGGTGGAACGGAATGCCGTCGGCCGGCTTCAGCGCATCCCAGCGGTTGCCCTTGGGACCCTTCTTGATCTCCACGCCGTCCGGGTTGTTGGAACCCACCTCGTGCAGCGCGGCCAGATGCAGCACCACCAGCAGCAGCAGCACGATCGGCAGCGCGACCACGTGCAGCGCGAAGAAGCGGTTGAGCGTGGCGTCGGCCGGCAGGAAGTCGCCCATGATCCACTCGACCAGGTCGCCGCCGATGACGGGGATCGTGCCGAACAGCGAGATGATCACCTTGGCGCCCCAGAACGACATGTTGCCCCACGGCAGCACGTAGCCCATGAAGGCCTCGGCCATCAGCACCAGGAAGATCAGCATGCCGAGCAGCCACACCAGCTCGCGCGGCTTCTTGTACGAGCCGTACATGATGCCGCGGAACATGTGCAGGAACACCACCACGAAGAACAGCGAAGCGCCGGTGGAGTGCATGTAGCGGATCAGCCAGCCCCACTCCACGTCACGCATGATGTACTCGACCGAGGCGAAGGCTCCCGCCGCGCTCGGGTTGTAGTTCATGGTGAGGAAGATGCCGGTGACGATCTGGTTGACCAGCACCAGCAGCGCCAGCGAGCCGAAGTAGTACCAGAGGTTGAAGTTCTTCGGCGCGTAGTACTCGGTCATGTGCTTGCGGTACATCGGCATCATGCCGGGCGCGCGCTCGTTGACCCACTCGCCGATGCTCGTGAATACGTTGGCCATTAGCCAGCCTCCTTCGGATCCACGCCAATCTGGATGGTGCTGTCGTCGATGAAGTGGTACGGCGGCACCGGCAGGTTCTTCGGCGCCGGCACACCGGCGTAGACGCGGCCGGCCAGGTCGTAGCGCGACTTGTGGCAGGGGCAGTAGAAGCCGCCCTTCCAGTCGGGATCGAACGGCTCGGGCTTGATCTCGGGCACGAAGTCGGGCACGCAGCCCAGGTGCGTGCAGATGCCGATCACCACCAGCCATTCCGGCTTGATCGAGCGCGCCTCGTTCTGTGCGTACTTCGGCTGCTGGTCGGCGGAGACGCCGTCGGACTTGGGATCCACCAGGCGCGAGTCGACCATCGGCAGCGTGGCGAGCTGCGCCTTGGTGCGGTTGAGCACGAACACCGGCAGGCTGCGCCACGACACGGTGAGCATCTGCCCCGCCTCGATCTTGGCCAGCGACTGAGTGACCGGAGCACCAGCGGCCTTGGCGCGCGCGCTGGGTTCCCACGACTTGATGAAGGGCACTGCCGCCGCAACGATTCCGATGCCACCGACCACCGAGGTGGTCGCTGTCAGGAAGCGGCGGCGGCCGTGATCGACGACTTCGTTCGCCATCAGGCTCTCCGGTACTTGCGATGTCATGGTGGGGTTTGGGGCCCCGCAAAAATCGCGTTAGTGTAGCGTCAGGCCCCGCCCCGTACAATAAACCGCATCGCGGCGAAGTCCAGCCGCCGCAACACTCGCCACGATTGCCGGGACCTCTCTTTCGACATGAAACATGCCGCCGGCACGCTCCTCTTCATCGCGCGCTTCGCCATCCTCGGACTGGCCATGGCCTTCGTGGTCGGCGTGTTCTGGCCCGGCAGCGGCGAACGCCTGCGCGAGCGTTTCGGCCTGGCTCCGACGACGCCTTCCATGACCCCGGCCTCGCCGGCCCATGCGGGCCGCGGCCCGGTTTCCTACGCCGACGCGGTGGCGGCGGCGGCGCCCTCGGTGGTCAACATCTACGCCAACCGGATCGTCACCGAGCAGGCCGTGCGGATGTACGACAACCCGGTGCTGCAGCAACTGTTCGGCGGCCAGCCCACCACTTTCCAGCACCGCGAGCAGACGCTCGGCTCCGGCGTGATCGTCAGCGCGCAGGGCCAGGGTTACGTGTTGACCAACAACCACGTGATCGCGCACGCGGCCGACATCCAGGTGCTGCTGTACGACGGCCGCATCGCCAAGGCTAGCCTGGTCGGCGCGGACGAGGAATCCGACCTGGCGGTGCTGAAGATCGATGCCAGCAACCTGCCGGTGATCCACATCGCCGAACAGCCGCTGCGCCCCGGCGACGTGGTACTGGCGATCGGCAACCCGCTCGGCCTCAACCAGACCGTCACCATGGGCATCGTCAGCGCGATCGGTCGCCAGTTGAACAGTTCCAGCGCCGAGGATTTCATCCAGACCGATGCGGCCATCAACCTCGGCAACTCCGGCGGCGCGCTGGTCAACGCCGAAGGCGAACTGGTCGGCATCAACACCTTGCTCATCGGCAAGGCCGCCGGCGCCGAGGGCATCGGCTTCGCGATCCCGGTGACCACCGCCAAGAAGGTGCTGGACCAGATCATCGCCACCGGCCACGTGGTGCGCGGCTGGCTCGGCGCCGACTATGCGTTCGTGCCGGTGGCGGCCGACAGCGGCCTGCCGGCGGCGGCGCGCGGGGCGCTGGTCACCGCGGTCTACCCCGGCGGTCCGGCGGCGCTGGCCGGCATCCGTCCCCGCGACATCCTGCTGCGCATCGGCACGGACGACATCATCGATCCGGCCGACCTGCGCCGGCGCGAGGCCGCGCTCAAGCCCGGCAGCACGGTGGAGATCACCGGCCTGCGCAACGGCAACCCGTTCCACCTCGAGGTCACGCTGGTGCAGCGCCCCGCCATGAGCGCCGGCAGCATGCCGGACGGCTGAGCTTCAGCCCGGCCCGCGCGCCACCGCCAGCGGCGGATGGATCGCCGCGCCGTAGCGCCGGCGCAGCGTGGCCACGCGCTCCACGTAGACCTGGGTCTCGGCGTACGGCGGCACGCCCTTGTAGCGTTGCACCGCACCGGGGCCCGCGTTGTAGGCGGCGGCGGCCAGCCGCTCGTTGCCGCCGAAGTCGTGCAGCAGCAGGCCCAGGTAGCGGGCGCCGCCGCGGATGTTCTGGTCGGAGTCGAACGCGTCCAGCACGCCCATGTCGCTGGCCGTGCCCGGCATCAGCTGCATCAGCCCCTGCGCGCCCTTGAGCGACAGCGCGCGCGGGTTGAACGCGCTCTCGGCATGGATGACCGCGCGCAGGAACGCCTCGTCCACGCCGTACTCGATGCTGGCGGCGCGGATGGTGTCGGCGTAGGCGATCAGGTTCAGCCGCGTCGAATTCCAGTGGATCGGCGAGTGCAGGTCGCAGGCGGCGCAGGTCCTGATGTACTCGACGAAGGTCTTGGTCAGCACGTCGCCTTTCTGCAGCGGCGGCGAGTGGTCGCCGAGATACATGCTGCCGTCGGCATGCACCACCTTGTAGTAATAGGTGCGCCCGACCGACCCGTTTGCTGATGCCTCGGCCTTGCCGGTGTTCCATGCCGGCTGCGCCGCGGTGGACGTCGCCGTTGCCGGGGGAAGCGGCGCGCCGCCGGTCACCACCGAGCCCCGCACCGCGGCCAGCGAAGCCCGCCCCGGCGGCTGGGCGTCCAGGCGGCGCGCACTGGTCTCCACCACCGCGCCGCGCACGCCGGCCAGCGACGCCACTCCCGTCGCTTGTGCCTGCAACGGGGTGGCCGTGGTCTGCACCGTGCCGGCCACCCGGTTCAGCGCGGCCCGCGGCGGTGCTGCGCGGCGCCGGGACGCAGGGGCGGCATAGCCGCCGATCGCCTTGCAACCGTGGTAGCCGACCTTGCTGGAGCTGTACACCGCTTCGCCGCTGGCGCCGGCGCATTGATATAGCGTGCCCGCCCGTGCTGCCGGCCACCACAACAGCGCGCAGCCGAATGCGATCCCGCAAAGGATCGAACGTGTTGGGAAGCCCCCGGCAGGCCGATCGGCGCTTCCCCCTTGGTTTGCGACGCCGAACATGGGCGCAGTGTGCCGCCGCCCGGCGCCAGCGCCAAGTGCGAACCGGCGATTCCGTGCGCCATGCAGCGTTCCAGGCGCGGGCGGGCACCGGCCGCGCTGCCATGGCTGCGCCGCAAGTGGTTGATCCGCCATGCCGAATTGCTGGCGGCGACGACGGCAGCGGGGTAGACTGCGCGGTCCACCGGATGGCGCGTCCGGCCTCACGAAACCACGGTACCCCACGCCCATGAGCGGCAAACTTTTCATCAAGACCCACGGCTGCCAGATGAACGAGTACGACTCGGCCAAGATGGCCGACGTGCTCAAGGCCTCGCACGGGCTGGAACTGACCCAGGACGAGTCCGAGGCGGACGTGATCCTGATCAACACCTGCTCGATCCGCGAGAAGGCGCAGGAGAAGGTGTTCAGCCAGCTCGGCCGCTGGAAGCAGCACAAGCAGGACGGCAAGCCGGTGCTGATCGGCGTCGGCGGCTGCGTGGCCTCGCAGGAAGGCGAGGCGATCGTCAAGCGCGCGCCCTACGTCGACCTGGTGTTCGGCCCGCAGACGCTGCACCGGCTGCCCCAGCTGATCGAGGCGCAGCGGGCCACCGGCAAGCCGCAGGTGGACATCAGCTTTCCCGAGATCGAGAAGTTCGACTGCCTGCCCGAGCCGCGCGCCGAAGGCCCCACCGCCTTCGTCTCGATCATGGAAGGCTGCTCGAAGTACTGCAGCTACTGCGTGGTGCCGTACACCCGCGGCGAGGAGATCAGCCGCCCGTTCGACGACGTGCTGGTGGAAGTGGCCAAGCTCGCCGCGCAGGGCGTGCGCGAGGTGAACCTGCTGGGCCAGAACGTCAACGCCTACCGCGGCCCGACCTTCGACGGCGGCATCGCGGATCTTGCCGTGCTGATCCACGCCATCGCGCAGATCGAGGGCATCGGCCGCATCCGCTTCACCACTTCGCACCCGCTGGACTTCTCCGACTCGCTGATCGAGGCCTACGCCAACGTGCCGCAACTGGCGAATTTCCTGCACCTGCCGGTGCAGGCCGGCTCCGACCGCATCCTTTCGGCGATGAAGCGCGGCTACACCACGCTGGAGTTCAAGCAGAAGATCCGCAAGCTGCGCGCGGTGCGCCCGGACATCTGCGTGTCGTCCGACTTCATCGTGGGCTTCCCCGGCGAGACCGACGAGGATTTCGAGAAGACCATGAAGCTGGTCGACGACATCGGCTTCGATCAGAGCTTCTCCTTCATCTTCTCCGCCCGCCCCGGCACGCCGGCGGCCAAGCTCGCCGACGACACGCCGATGGCGGTCAAGCACCAGCGCCTCGAATGCCTGCAGGCCGCGCTGAACGCGAACGCGAGGAAGATCAACGAGGCGATGGTCGGCACGGTGCAGCGCGTGCTGGTGGAAAAACCCAGCACGCGCAACCCGAACGAACTCAGCGGCCGCACCGAGAACATGCGCTACGTGAACTTCGCCGGCCACCCGCGCCTGATCGGCCAGTTCGTCGACGTGGTGATCACCGACGCGATGAGCAATTCGCTGCGCGGGCGGGTGAAAACGGCCGACGACGCGGCCGCACTGGCGTCATGAGCGAGCTGGTGATCCGCGAAATCGGCGCGGACGAGTTCGCGCGTGTGTGGCCATTCTTCCAGGCGATCGCCGCCGCCGGCGATACCTACACCTACCCGCGCGACATCAGTCTCGAACAGGCCCGCTCCATGTGGACCACGGCGCCCGCCCGCTGCTTCGTGGCCGAGCGCGACGGCCAGGCGCTGGGCTGTTACCGGCTGGCGCCCAACCAGATGGGACCGGGCGACCACGTCGCCAACGGCAGCTACATGGTGGCGCCGCAGGCGCGCCGCCAGGGCGTGGCGTCGGCCTTGTGCGAGCACTCGCTGGAACAGGCGCGCCAGGCCGGCTTCAGCGCCATGCAGTTCAATGCGGTGGTCGCCAGCAATGCCACCGCCGTGCGGCCGTGGCAGCGCCACGGCTTCCGCATCGTCGGCCAGGTGCCCGGGGCGTTCCGCCACGCGCAACTCGGGCCCACCGATCTCTACGTGATGCATCGGACCCTGTAGCCGCCGCAGGCGATGGCGTGGCCCGGTCCGGCCGCTGGCGAAAACGCCCGTCGCAACCGCGGATTGTTGCCGGCCAGCGCCAGCACGCTCGGCGGCGACTGTCGTCATGGCTCTTCCCGCGGCGACGCGCTACCCTCGCGCCCCTATGAGCGAACTCAACCAACGCGATTTCACCCTCGACCCCGAGGACAATGCCCGTCTCGCCAACCTGTGCGGGGCGTTCGACGAGCACCTGCGCCAGGTGGAGCTGCGCCTGGGCGTGGAGATCAACCACCGCGGCAGCATCTTCCAGGTGATCGGCGAGGACGCGCCCGCCAGGGCCACCGAGAAAGTGCTGCGCGCGCTGTACGCCGCTACCGCCGACGAGGCCCTGACCGGCGCCAAGATCAACCTGCAGCTGGCCGAATCCGGCATCGACGCGATCGCCGAAGCGGCCGCCGAAGGTGCCCAGGAAGTCGTCATCAAGGTCAAGCGCGGCGTGATCAAGGGCCGCGGCCCGAACCAGGCGCGTTACCTGCACGCGATCGCCAGCCACGACATCAACTTCGGCGTGGGCCCGGCCGGCACCGGCAAGACCTACCTGGCGGTGGCCAGCGCGGTCGAGGCGCTGGAGGCGAACCGGGTGCAGCGGCTGATCCTGGTGCGCCCGGCGGTCGAGGCCGGCGAGAAGCTGGGCTTCCTGCCCGGCGACCTGAGCCAGAAGGTCGACCCCTACCTGCGCCCGCTGTACGACGCGCTGTACGAGATGCTCGGCTTCGAGAAGGTGGCCAAGCTGATCGAGCGCAACGTGATCGAGATCGCCCCGCTGGCCTACATGCGCGGGCGCACCCTGAACGATTCCTACGTGATCCTCGACGAGGCGCAGAACACCACCGTCGAGCAGATGAAGATGTTCCTGACCCGCATCGGCTTCGGCACCGTGGCGGTGATCACCGGCGACGTCACCCAGGTCGACCTGCCGCGCAACACGCGCTCGGGCCTGCGCCAGGCGATCGAGGTGCTGCGCGGGGTGGGCGGCATCAGCTTCACCTTCTTCACTTCCCGCGACGTGGTGCGCCACCCGCTGGTGGCGAAGATCGTGCGCGCCTACGAGGCGTTCGAGCAGAAGGACGAGGACGGCGCATGAGCGCCCCGCTGACGCTCGCCGTGGGCTACGCGGTGCCGCGCGCCGGGCTGCCTGCACCGGCCAGCTTCCGCCGCTGGGTCGAGGCGGCGCTGCGCGGGGCGAAGCGGCGCAAGCGCAGCGAGCTGGCGATCCGCATCGTCGACGCCGAGGAGGGCCGCGCGCTCAACCGCGACTACCGCGGCAAGGACTACGCCACCAACGTGCTGTCGTTTCCCGCCGAGCTGCCGCCCGGCGTGGCGCTGCCGCTGATCGGCGACCTGGCGATCTGCGCCCCGGTGGTGCGGCGCGAGGCCGCCGAGCAGGGCAAGGCGCCGCGCGACCACTGGGCGCACCTCACCGTGCACGGCGTGCTGCATCTGCTCGGCTACGACCACCTCGAGGAGGCCGAGGCCGAGGCGATGGAAGCGCTGGAAACGCGCATCCTGGCCGGCCTGGGCATCGCCGATCCCTACGCCTGAACCGCCTTGCTCCCTCCCCTGCCACGCCGGGAAAGGCGCCAGGCCACCGCGCTTGTGCACTGAACCGCCACGATTTTTCCGATAGAATCGAGCTTCCGCCCGGTTTCGGGCAGGCTCCCAACGAGTAATGAGCGACGACCCTGGCAGTACCAGCGGCCCGGCCCACCGAACCTGGTGGGATCGACTGGGCCACATTTTCTCCGGCGAACCGCGCAACCGCGACGAACTGATCGAGGAACTGCGCTCCGCCCAGACCAACGGGCTGCTGTCCGTGGACACCCTCACCATGGTCGAGGGTGCGATCAAGGTCACCGAACTGAGCGTGGACGACGTGATGGTGCCGCGCATGCAGATCGTGATGCTGGCCGCCGAGTCGCCGCTGCCCGACATCCTCGCTGCCGTGGTCGAATCCGGCCACTCGCGCTTCCCGGTGCATGGCGAGGACAAGGACGAGATCCTCGGCATCCTGCTGGCCAAGGACCTGCTGAAGTACTTCGGCGCCGCCGAGCACTTCGACATCCGCACCATCCTGCGCCCGGCCGTGCTGATCCCCGAGTCGATGCGCCTGAACGTGCTGCTGGAGGAATTCCGGCTCAGCCGCAACCACATGGCGCTGGTGGTCAACGAGTACGGCGGCGTCGCCGGCCTGGTCACCATCGAGGACGTGCTGGAGCAGATCGTCGGCGAGATCGACGACGAGCACGACGACGAGGAAGAACCCGAGCTGATCCATGCGCAGCCCGGCGGCGACTGGCTGGTCAGCGCGCTGACGCCGATCGAGGACTTCAACGAACAGACCGGCGCCGACTTCCCCGACGAGGAATACGACACCGTCGGCGGCATGGTCACCGCCGAGTTCGGCCACCTGCCCGAGATCGGCGAGGAAGTCGCCGTCGGCAACTATCTGTTCCACGTCACCGAAGCCGACGACCGCCGCGTGCAGGCCTTTCGCGTGGCGAAACAGTAGCGCCGCATGAAGCTGGCCGGCCGCAACCTCCTGCTGCTCGCGCTGTGGCTGCTGGCCGCGTTCTCGCCGGCCCGTGCCAGCATCGCCAACGCCCCCGGCGCCAACCTGCAGGTGTCGCTGGTCACCTACGGCCCCGGCGAAACCTACTGGGAGCGCTTCGGCCACGACGCGATCGAGCTGCGCGACACGGTCTCCGGCGAGGCGGTCAACTTCAACTACGGCGTGTTCGACTTCAACGAGGCGAACTTCTTCGTGAACTTCGCCCGCGGCCGCATGCACTACCTGATGGACGCCGCGCCAAGCGATCTGGACGAGCGCTACTACGTCGATGCCGGCCGCTCGGTCACCCGCCAGGCATTGGCCCTCAGCCCCGCGCAGGCCGCCGCGCTGCGCGACTTCCTGCTGTGGAACCTGCGCCCGGAAAACGCCGGCTACGCCTACGACTACTACGTCGACAACTGCACCACCCGCGTGCGCGACGCGCTGGACAAGGCGCTCGGCGGCGTGCTGGCGGCGCAGCTGAAGGCGCGCCCCGGCAGCATGACCTACCGCCAGCAGACCGTGCGCCTGATGAGCGCGCAGCCCTGGCTGATGCTGGTGCTGGACCTCGGCCTGGGGCCGTACGCGGACCGGCCGCTCGACGGCTGGCAGGAAAGCTTCCTGCCCGAGGTGCTGCAGGCGCAGTTGCGCGCGGTGCGCGTCGACGACGGGCATGGCGTGCTGCAGCCGCTGGTGCGCGACGAACACCTGGTCTCGCCCAACCGGCTGCAGGCGCCGCCGGCGGCCGCGCCCGACCTGCGCCTGCCGCTGGCGCTGGCCGGCCTGCTGCTGGCCGGACTGCTCGTGCTGGCCCGCCGCAGATGGCCGCCGGGCTACGTCCTGCTTGGCACGCTGTACCTGCTCGCGGCCGGTCTGGTCGGCGTGCTGCTGCTGGTGCTGTGGACGCTGACTACGCATCACTCGGCATGGGCCAACGCGAACCTGCTGCTGTTCAACCCGCTCGCCTTCGTGCTGCTGCCGACGCTGTGGCGTGCGCGCCGCGGCGTGGGCGCCTCGCGCTTCATCGACGGCGTGCTCGCGCTGCAACTGCTCGCCTGCCTGGTCGCCGTGCTGCTGCACCTGCTGCCCGGCACCGTGCAGCAGAACCAGCCGTGGCTGCTGTTCGCCCTGCCGTGCTGGCTGGCGCTGGCGTGGAGCCTGCGCCGCCGCTGATGCGTTGCCGCGCCCCACCGCGCGCGGCATGATGCGCGCATGAATGCGATCACGCCGCCGAGCGCACCGCCAGCCAGCAACCCGCCGATGGTGGTCAACTGCATCGCCTACCGCAAGGACGGCAGCCGCATCGGCGACGTCACCATCGACGCCATCAGCGACGTGCTGGCCGAGCCGGACACCTTCGTCTGGGTCGGCCTGTACGAGCCGGACGAGCCCCTGCTGGAAAAGATCCAGGACGAGTTCGGCCTGCACGACCTGGCGATCGAGGACGCGCACGCCGCGCACCAGCGCACCAAGCTGGAAACCTACGGCGATTCGCTGTTCCTGGTGGTGCAGACCGCGCAGCTGATCGGCGGCGAGCTGGCGTTCGGCGAAACGCACATCTTCTTCGGCCCGCGCTACCTGGTCACCGTGCGCCACGGCGCCTCGCAGTCCTACGCGCCGGCGCGGCGCACCTGCGAGCACGCACCGGAATTGCTGGCGAACGGCCCCAGCTACGGCTTGTACGGCGTGCTCGACTTCATCGTCGACAACTTGCTGCCGATCGTGCGCGACTTCCGCGAGGAGGTGCAGCAGCTCGAACACGACATTTTCGGCGAAACATACAAGAGCAGCACGGTGCGCCGGCTGTACGACATGCAGCGCGACCTGATGACGCTGCGCCTGGCGGTGGCGCCGCTGCAGGACATCATCAACCAGCTGATCCGGCTGCATCCGAACCTGATTCCCGAAGTGCTGCACGCCTACTTCCGCGACGTCTACGACCACGCCTTCCGCGTCAACGAGGCGATCGGCGCGATGCGCGAAATGCTCACCGCCGCGATCAACGTCAACCTGTCGCTGGTCAGCCTGCGCCAGAACGAGGTGATGAAGAAACTCGCCGGCTGGGCCGCCATGCTCGCCGCACCGACCCTGCTGACCAGCTGGTACGGCATGAACTTCGCCCACATGCCCGAGCTCGCGCAGCCGTGGGCCTATCCCGGCATCATCGTGGTGGTGGGCGCCGTCGTCGGCGGCATCTACCTGGGGCTCAAGCGCGCCAAGTGGTTGTAGCGCGGCCGGCGGTTGTCGCTGTCACGCGGAACGTCCAAGATGTCCGGTGGCCCTCACCCGGACGCGATCATCGATGAACGACTCCCGCAACCCCATTCCCGCCGACGCGACCGCGCCGGTGGAGACCCTGTACGAAGGCCGCTGGCTCAGCCTGCGCAAGCGCGGCCGCTGGGAATACGCCGAGCGCAACAACCCCGGTGGCGCGGTGATCATCCTGGCGGTGACGCCGTCGGACAAGGTGCTGTTCGTCGAGCAGTACCGGGTGTCGATCCTGCAGAACACCATCGAGATGCCGGCCGGCCTGGTCGGCGACCTGGCCGGCCAGGCCGACGAGAGCGCGCAGCTGGCCGCGCAGCGCGAACTGGAGGAGGAAACCGGCTGGCGCTGCCAGCGGGTGGAGTTCGTCCACCGCGGCCCGTCGTCCTCGGGCATGAGCACCGAGATGATCACCTTCGTGCGGGCGTGGGAACTGGAGAAGGTCGGCCCCGGCGGCGGCGACGACACCGAGAACATCACGGTGCACGAAGTGCCGCGCCGGGAAGCGGGCGCCTGGCTGTTCGCGCGCGCCGCCGAAGGCTATTCGATCGACCCCAAGCTGTTCGCCGGGCTGTGGTTCATCGAGCACGCCAACGGCTGAGTACGCCGGCCACGGCGGCAAGGCCGCTCACCAGGTGCGCACGTCGACCACGCTGACGGTGAAGCTGCTCATGCCGGACTGGTAGCGGAACAGCCGGCCCAGGTCGAAGTGCACGGAGTCGCCGGGAGCGATGTTGGCGGTGCCGGCCGGCCAGGCCTGCTTGCTCTGGATGACGGAGCCGGCATCGTCCTTGATGTCGATGCGGATCTGCGCGGCCGAGGCCGCGGCGCAGTTGTTGACCAGATCGCCGCGCAGGCTCATGCGGGTGACCGTGCCCGTGTTGTTGACCGCAGGCTTGAAGTCCTTGACGGCGAAGTCCTTCGGGCTGCAGTCGGCCTGGGCGGCCAGCGGGGCGAACAGGAGTACCGCGGAGATGAGGAGCGTCTTCATGAGTTTTTGGCCATCCCGATGCATGCCTTCGATGCGGGCATGGAAAAAGATCGGCACGCCGCGCGGATTCTTTAGCCGGCGGCCCGGCGGCGGGGTCGCGGCATGACGCTCAAGTTCCGCGCGCAGGTGTCGATAGCAGGTGGTTCCGTTCCCCGCGTTGCGGTTCCCCCACTGTCCGATGGAGTTCCCCCATGAAGGCTCTCGTTGTTTCCGCCGTGTTGCTGCTCGCCCCGCTGGCTGCCCAGGCCGCCTGCGCGCCCGGCGATTTCGCCATCAAGGATTTCAAGCCCGGCGTCGCCGCATCGCGCCTCAGCCTGCGCGGCGAGCTGGTCAACAACTGCGCCGCGGCCTCGGCCGCGCAGGTCCGCATCGAGGTCAAGGACGCCGGCGGCAAGGTGCTGCAGACCAAGCAGGGCTGGCCGGCCGGCACCGCCAACATCGCTCCCGGCGAAGCCGTGCGCTTCGACCTGGGCCGGCTGTTCCGCTACCAGCCGGACATCGACAGCTACACCGTCAGCGTGGTCGACGTGCGCACCTGGTAAGGCATCCGGTGGCATGACGCGAAAAGGCTCCGCAAGGAGCCTTTTTCGTATCCGCCGCAACCCGCCGCCGCGGGTTTTCAGTGCAGCACGAACAGCTTGTCGAAGCCGGCCACGCGCAGGGTGCCACGCAGTTCGCCGGAGGCGTTGACGATGCGGATGTCGGCGCGGTCGGCGCCGGCGTGCTCGCGCAGCAGCAGCAGCATGCCCAGCGCCGAGCTGTCCATGCCGGTGACCTCGCCCAGGTCGATCACGTAGCTGCGCGCGGGCTTGCCGTCGCCCAGGCAGGCATCGTGGAAATCGCGGTGGATGCTGAAGTCGAACCGCTCGCCCAGCTGCAGGGTCAGGCAATCGAGTTCGCTGTCGTGGTGGACGATCATGGGGCAATCCTCAGAAAAGTTCGATTTCGCCGGCGTCCATGGTGTTCTGCAGCGCCGGGCCGCGCGAGCGCAGGCGCGCCTTCTCGCGCTGGATCGCCAGCCGGCTGCGCACGCGCTGGGCGCGTTCCTCCAGCGCGTCGGCCTCGAGCGGCGCGCAGGCGAGCTGCTCGATGTCGCGGGTGCATTCGGTGGTGACTTCCTGCAGCTCGGTCAGCCGGGTGCGGGTCTGGCTGATCAGCTGGCTCAGGATGTCCTCGAACTGCAGCGAGCGGATGGTGGTGGAGACGTCGCTGCCGAGGCCGCGGTTGATCTCCACCGCCTGGTCGGCCACCGCGCTGGTGCGCGCGTCGCTCTCGGTGACGTGGGCGGTCATCGCGTCGATGCCGCCCTTGGCCGACAACGCCACGTTGAGGTCCTGCGAGGCCATCGCGCCGATCAGCCCGCGCAGCTGCTCCATCGCCGAGCGCGCGCGCTCGACGTGGCCGCCGATCTGCTCGTTGAGCTGGTTGGAGTTGCTGGCCAGGTTGCGGATCTCGCCGGCCACCACCGCGAAGCCGCGGCCGGATTCGCCGGCGCGCGCCGCCTCGATCGCGGCGTTCAGCGCCAGCAGGTTGGTCTCTTCGGCGATGGTGTTGACGTTGCGCAGCAGGCCGAACACCGCGTCCATCTCCTTCGCCATACCGTCGATGCGGTAGACGATGCGCAGGCTCTCGCGCGACATCTGCACGATCATACCGACGAAGTGCTCCAGCAGGTCGCCGGTGCGCGCGGCGAAATCCTGCACCGACACGTCGCCGTCCTGCACCTCGATGATCTGCTTGAGCAGCGACTGCTGCAGCGCGGTCTTGCTGGACAGGCCGTCGAAGCCGCCGCCCAGCTCGGACACCGCGTCGCGCAGCAGGTCCAGGCCCTGGTGCAGCTCGCGGGTGGCATGGCCGAGCTCGTCGACCAACGCGCTGCGCACGTCCTCCAGCGCCTCGCGCACCGGCTCGGCGCGCGCGCCGGCGACGGCCTGCACGACCGGCGGCGCGGCAGCCCGTGCCGGCACGGCCCACGCCACGGTCAGCGCGACCACCAGCAGCGGCGCCAGCCAGGCCGGGTGCCAGGCCAGCGCCAGCAGCAGGGCGATGGCGCTGGCGATCCAGCCCACGGGCTGGCGTCGGAACAACGGGACGGGTGTGAATGACATGGTCCGGTATCCGCAGGTCAGGCGCCGCTGGCGCCGGTGTGGGGTCGGCGGGCCAGCGCCAGCAGGCGCGCCGCCATGTGGTCGATCGGCTGCATCTCGGCGGCGGCGTCGAGCTTCCAGGCGGCGCCGGGCATGCCCCACACCACCGAACTGGGCTCGTCCTGCACCAGCGTGGCGGCGCCGGCCTGGCGCAGTTCCAGCAAGCCGCGCGCGCCGTCGTCGCCCATGCCGGTGAGCAGCGTGGCAATGACGGCGGCGCCGGCGCTGGCCGCCAGCGAGCGGAACAGCACGTCGACGCTGGGCCGGTGCCGGTTCACCGGCGGGCCGTCGTGCAGCCGGCACACGTGCTTGGCGCCGTCCCACATCACCAGCAGGTGATGGCTGCCGGGGGCGATGTAGGCATGGCCGGACTGGATCGGCTGGCCGTCCTGCGCCTCGCACACGCGCATCGCCGAGCAGCGGTCCATGCGCGCGGCGAACGGGCCGCTGAAGGCGGCGGGAATGTGCTGGGTCACCAGGATCGGCGGCGCGTCCGGCGGCATCGCCTCCAACACCACGCGCACCGCCTCGGTGCCGCCGGTGGAGGCGCCGATCGCGATGATCGGGCTGCCGCCACGCGTACCGGCGGTCTGCACGCGCGGCAACACCGCGTCGGCGGAGAGCCGCGGCGCCACGTCCAGCTTGCGCACCGTGGTGCGCGCGCGCGGCCTGGCCTGCGCCGCCTGCTTGACCTTGGCGCAGATCTCCTGCGCGCTGTCGCCGAAGCTGGAGGCGAGGTCGCTGCTCGGCTTGGCGAAGAAGTCCACCGCGCCCAGCTCCAGCGCACGCAGCGTCACGTCGGCCCCTTCCGTGGTCAGCGACGACACCATCACCACCGGCATCGGCCGCAGCCGCATCAGGTTTTCCAGGAAGGTCAGCCCGTCCATGCGCGGCGTCTCGACGTCCAGGGTCAGCACGTCGGGGTTGAGCTGCTTGATCTTCTCGCGGGCGATCAGCGGGTCCGCCGCCGTGCCGACCACGTCGATGCCCGGATCGCAGGCGAGCATGGTCGACATCAGCTTGCGCACCAATGCGGAATCGTCGACTACCAGAACACGAACTCTATCCATTGCTCACCTTGCCATGCACGCCCCGTCGGCCTGACGGCGGCCCGGTCGACCGCCGCGCCACGCAACCGCGGCGCTAGAACAGCTCGACCTCACCCTTTATCGGATCGTTTGCCAAACGCTTGAGGTAGCCGCTCTCGCCGGCCACCAGCGCCACGTCGTCGCTGCGCCGCAGCTGGCGCACGCGGACGCGGCCGCTGTGCGGGAAGAACTGCACCTGGCGCGGGTAGACGTCGCCCAGATCCTCCGCCGCCAGCTGCAGCCGCTCGGCCTCCAGGTAGCGGCGCACGAAGTCGATGTTGCGCTGGCCCACGTCGCTCAGCTGGGCCAGCACGCGGCCACCGCCGAACACCTTCACGCGCAGGTTCGCGCGCTGGCCGCCCGCCTTCAGGATGGCGTTGATCAACTGCTCCATCGCGTCGCTGCCGTAGCGCGCCGCGCGGCCGACGGCAGACGACCAGCTGTCGCGCTCGCCGGTGGGCTCGGGCAGCATGAAATGGTTCATGCCGCCGACGCCGCGCTCCGCGTCGTGGATGCAAGCCGACACGCACGAGCCGAGCACGGTGCTGACCAGCTCGTCGCTGCTGCTCACGTAGAACTCGCCCGGCAGCACCCGCACCACCATGCGGCCCTGGGCCGGGTCCCAGAACCGGCGCAGGTGCTCGAAGCCGGGCATGGCCTCGGGCAGCGTGGCGCTGCGGCGTTCGACCGTGACTACCGGCGTCATCCGCGCTTCCGGTAGACGGTGCGGCCGATCAGCTCGAAGTCGTCGTTGATGCCGTGCAGCGACTCGGAGTGGCCGAGGAACAGGTGGCCGCCGGCCGGCAACAGCTCGGCATAGCGGCGGAACAGCCGCCGCTTGGTCGGCTGGTCGAAATAGATCACCACGTTGCGGCAGAAGATCGCGTCGAACGGGCCGTGCATCGGCCATTCGTGCAGCAGGTTCAGCGGCTGCACGGTCACCAGCTCGCGCAGGCGCGGATGCACGCAGGCGTAGCCTTCGTACTCGCCGCAGCCGCGCAGCATCCAGCGCTGCCGGCGCTGCTCGCTGATGCCGGTCAGCCGCTCCAGCGGATAGACGCCGTTGCGTGCGGTCTCCAGCGCCTGCGGCGAGAGGTCGGTGGCGAGGATCCTCGCGTCCAGGCCGGCCGCGCCGTGACGCTCCAGCGCCTCGGCCAGCACCATCGCCAGCGCATACGGCTCCTCGCCGGTGGAACAGCCGGCGGACCAGATGCGCAGGCGGTCGCCACCGCGGCGCTTCTGCTGCAGCCATTGCGGCAGCAGCTCGTCGGCCAGCAGGTCGTAATGGTGCTGTTCGCGGAAGAACGAGGTGACGTTGGTGCTGATCACGCTGGCGAGGTTGTCCAGCTCGCTGGCCGGGTCGCGCCGCAACAGCTCGCAATAGGCGCCGAAGTGGTGCAGGCCCAGCGCGCGCAGCCGCCGCGCCAGGCGTCCCTGCACCAGCTGGCGCTTGTGCTCGCCCAGCGCGATGCCGCAGTGCTGGTGGACGAACTCGCGCAGGAAGTGGAACTCGGCGTCGCCCAGCGGCACCGCGCCGCCGTCTGCCGGCGCCGGATCGCCTGCGATCATGCCGGCGACGGCGCCCATGCTCAGAATTCCTTCCAGGCGCCGGCGTCCGCCGTCTCGGCGGCGGCCGCCACGCGCGGCGGCGTCTTGCGCACGGCGGCGAACACCGCCTCGGTGGCGCGGGTCACGTCCTTCGCGCGCTCCTGCGGCACGGCCTCCGGCGCGGCGCCATCGCCGGCCAGGTGGAAGAAGCCCACCTGCTCGGACAACTCGCCGGCCTGCTCCTGCATGGCGCGCGCCGCGGCCGAGGCCTCCTCGACCAGCGCGGCGTTCTGCTGGGTCATCTCGTCCATCTGCATCACCGCGTTGTTGACCTGGTCGATGCCGGCCGACTGCTCCTGGCTGGCCGCGGCGATCTCGGCCACGATGTCGGTGACCTTCTTCACGCTCTCGACGATCTCCGCCAGCGCCTTGCCGGACTGGTTGACCAGCTCCGAACCGCAACGCACCTTCTCCTCGCTCTCGGCGATCAGGCCCTTGATCTCCTTCGCCGCGCCGGCGCTGCGCTGCGCCAGGCTGCGTACCTCGCTGGCCACCACCGCGAAGCCGCGGCCCTGCTCGCCGGCACGCGCCGCTTCCACCGCCGCGTTCAGCGCCAGCAGGTTGGTCTGGAACGCGATCTCCTGGATCAGCCCCACGATGTCGCCGATCTTGCGGCTGGAGGCGTCGATCTCGCCCATCGCAGCAATCGCCTTGCCGGCCACCTCGCCACCGCGCTCGGCCTGCTCGCGGGCGCCGCGGGCGAGCTGGTTGGCGTGGCTGGCGTTCTCCGCGTTCTGCTTCACGGTGGAGGTCATCTCCTCCATCGACGAGGCGGTTTCCTCCAGGCTGGAAGCCTGCTCCTGCGTGCGCTGGCTGAGGTCGTCGTTGCCGCGCGCGATCTGCTGCGCCGCGCTGTTGACCGCGTCGGAGCCCCGGCGCACCTCGTTCACGATCGCGCCCAGGCGCTCGTCCATGCTGCGGAAGGCGTCCAGCAACCGGCCCAGCTCATCCTGCCGCTGGACCTTGATGTCGTGGCCCAGCCGGCCCTCGGCGATGGCGTGCGCCACCTTCACCAGATGCGTCAGCGTGCCGCTGATCGAGCGCACCAGCAAGGTCGACACCAGCAGCGCGAACAGCAGGCCACCGAGCAGCGCGGCAAGCACCAGCGCCCGCACCAGCTTGTAGCGGCCGACCTGGGTCTGATAGAGCTGCTTCACCTCGTCGCTCTGCGCCTGCATGAGCTTGTTGATGCTGTCCATGCGCAGCATCAGTTCCGGGCGCACCTGCATTTCCAGCAGGTCGCCGGTGCCTTCGTCGTTTTGCGCCAGGGCGTCGTAGATGTCCTTGAGGTTGCTCGCGTAGTCCGCGTCGGTGGCGCGGTAGGCCTTGTACTTCGCCGCGATGTCCGCGCTCATCGGCACCGCCGACAGCTGCTTGTTGACTTCCACGATCTCCTTCTGCAGGCGCTCGGACTCGGCGACCTTCTGCTTCACCTGGTCGGGCTTGCCGATCGCCCCGGCCGCCTCGCCGAGCACGATGAAGTTGGTCAGCGACTTGGCGCGCAGGCTGCCCATCAGCTGGGCCGGCACCATCGCCTCCTCGTAGCTGCGCCGCAGGCCCTCGTTCTGCCAGGACATCATGCCGAGGCCGACCGCCGCGCCCGCCGCGAGCATCAGCCCGAGCAGGCCGAACACGCCGATCAGACGGGCCTTGACGGACAGCGTCGGCAACCTGGTGAAACGTGCCATGAATTTCTTGATGTTCATCGTGATTCCCGGATCGGATCAGGCGGCAACTTCGACATCCCGGACGCCGGTCAGCGCGGCGTCCAGCGTTTCAACGTCTTCCGGACGCATCAGCTTCTCCACGTCCAGCAGCATCACCATGCGCTCGACGTGGGTGGCCAGGCCCTTCAGATAGCGCGTGTCGACGATCGCGCCCATGTCGGGCACCGGCTTGATCGCCGCCGGCTCGATGTCGACCACGTCGGACACCGCGTCCACCACGATGCCGAACAGGCGCTCGGCGACCGCCACGATGATCACCACCGTGCTGTCGCCGTAGCTTTCGCGCGCCAGGCCGAAGCGCAGGCGCAGGTCCATCACCGGCACGATCGCGCCGCGCAGGTTCAGCACGCCCAGCACGTAGTCGGGGGTCTGCGGGATACGGGTGACCCGCGACCAGCCGCGGATCTCGCGCACCGACAGGATGTCCACGCCGTATTCCTCGCCCGCCAGGTCGAACGTCAACTGCTGGACGGTGGGCGCAGCGGCCGCGTTGTCTTCGTACATGGATCGTCTACCTCGTGATGAGTGTCTGCAGACACCCGGCCTCGATGTTGTATCGGCGCCGCCGGGGAGGACTTGAGCACCGCCGCGGCCGGCCGCCCGCGCCGCCGCGATGAGGCGACGACGTGCAGGGCGCCGCTCAGAACTCGTTCCAGCCGTCGGCCGCGGCGGCGGCGGCGACCGGCCTGGCGTGTCGCGATGGCCGCGAGGGCATCGGCAGCACGCGCGCGCCCGGCGCGGCGGGGGCGACTGCCGGCGCGGCCGCTGGTCCGTCCAGATGGAAGAACGCCACCTGCCGGCGCAGTTCGTCGGCCTGCTCCTGCATCGCCCGCGCCGCCGCCGCCGCCTCTTCCACCAGCGCGGCGTTCTGCTGGGTCACTTCATCCATCTGCATCACCGCGCGGTTCACCTGGTCGATGCCGGCCGACTGCTCCTGGCTGGCCGCGGCGATCTCCGCCACGATGTCGGTGACCTTCTTCACGCTGTCCACGATCTCGGCCAGCGCCGCGCCGGACTGGTCCACCAGCACGCTGCCGGCCTGCACCCGCTGCACGCTTTCGTTGATCAGGCCCTTGATCTCCTTCGCTGCCGCCGCGCTGCGCTGCGACAGGCTGCGCACCTCGCTGGCCACCACCGCGAAACCGCGGCCCTGCTCGCCGGCACGTGCCGCCTCCACCGCCGCGTTCAGCGCCAGCAGGTTGGTCTGGAACGCGATCTCGTCGATCAGCCCCACGATGTCGCCGATCCGACGGCTGGAGGCGTCGATCTCGCCCATCGCCGCCACCGCCTGCGCCGCCACCTCGCCGCCGCGCTCGGCCTGCTCGCGCGCACCGCTGGCCAGCTGGTTGGCGTAGCCGGCGTTCTCCGCGTTCTGCTTCACGGTGGAGGTCATCTGCTCCATCGACGCGGCGGTCTCTTCCAGACTGGAAGCCTGCTCCTGCGTGCGCTGGCTGAGGTCGTCGTTGCCCTTGGCGATCTGCTGCGCCGCGCTGCTCACCGCCTGCGAACCGTGCTGCACCTCGCCCACGATGCCGGTCAGCCGGTCGCGCATGCGCACCAGTTCGGCCAGCAGGCTGCCCTCGGCGAAAACCTTGCTGCCGTCGTCATGGGCGAGGTCGCCGTCGGCGATGCGCGTGGCCATGGCCACCGCGAAAGCCGGCTCGCCGCCGATGCTGCGGCGGATGCTGCGCATCGATATCCAGACCAGGGCGATCACCAGCAGGCCGAGCAGGCCGGCACTGGCCAGGTTCACCGTCAGCGTGTGGCGGAACTGCGCATCGATGTCGTCGAAGTAGGCGCCGGCGCCGAAATGCATGCCCCACGGCTGGTAGCGCGCGGTGTAGGTGAGCTTGCCCACGACCTTGCCGGTACCGGGCTTGAGCCAGTCGTAGTAGGTCACGCCGCGGCCGTCCTTGATGTCGACGTCGTGCATTGCCTGGAAGATCGGCTTGCCGTTCTGGTCGGTCATCTCGCGCACGCTCTTGCCCAGCTTGTCCCGCATCACCGGGTGCTCGGTCAGCACGTAGTTGTCATCGAACGCGAACACGTAGCCGGCGCCCTTGTTCCACTGCATGTCGTGGATCTGCGCCAGGGCCCGCTGCTGCGCCTCGGCCTCGCCGAACTCGCCCCTGGCCGCGCGCTGGTGGAAGCTTTCGGCCACCGACACCGCCGATTCGATCTGGCTGCGCAGCAGCCGTTCGAGCCCTTCCATCTGGCCGGCGCGGCTCTGCAGCGCATTCATCACGGTCAGGCCGGACAGCCCCAGCACGACCACCGTCACCACCATGACCAGCCGCGCATTGAGGCTGAGTCGATCGAAGAACCCGCGTACTCCGGACAACATGACGCCAACCTCGACATCGAAGAAGAAACCCGCCGGCCACGACGGCCACGCGGGGCGGCGCGCAAAGACGCCATAACCCATCGCCAGCGGAAGCGCCCGCTCCGTTCGCGTCTTTCCATGCCGTGGCCGCCCACGGCCACGGCGTGCCTCAGGCCGCCTTGCTGCGCTGTCCCAGCCGCACTACGCCGCCCACGTCGACGATCAGCGCCACCGAGCCGTCGCTGAGGATGGTCGCGCCGGACACGCCCTGTACCCGTTGGTAGTGCTTCTCCAGCGACTTGATCACCGCCTGCTGCTGGCCCAGCAGGTCGTCCACCAGCAGGCCCACGCGGCGGCCGTCGTCCTCGATCACCACCACGATGCCGCGTTCGACCTCGGTGATCGCGCCGGCGCAGGCGAAGGCGCGATGCAGCCGCATCAGCGGCAGGTAGTCGCCGCGGAACTGGAACACCTCGCCGCCGCCGGCGATCCGCCGCACCGCCTCGGCGCCGAGCCGCAGCGACTCCACGATCGAGGTCAGCGGCACGATGTAGCGCTCCTCGCCCACCGCGGTTACCAGCCCGTCGATGATCGCCAGGGTCAGCGGCAGCGCGATGGTGAACACGCTGCCCTTGCCCGCCTCGCTCTTCACGCCGACGCTGCCGCCGAGGTCGCGCACGTTGCGCCGCACGACGTCCATGCCGACGCCGCGGCCGGACAGGTCGGTGGCCTGCGCCGCGGTGGAGAAACCGGGGGCGAAGATCAGCTCGGCCACCTCCTCGTCGGAAAGCTGCTGGCCGGGCTGGACCAGGCCGCGCTCGACCGCCTTGCCGACGATCGCCGCGCGATTGAGCCCCGCGCCGTCGTCGCTGATCCGCACGATGATGTTGCCGCCCTCGTGGTGGGCGTCCAGGGTGAGCGTACCGGCGTCGGGCTTGCCCGCCGCGCGACGCTTCTCCGGCGTCTCCAGGCCGTGGTCGATCGCGTTGCGCACCAGGTGCACCAGCGGGTCGCCGATCTTCTCCAGCACCGTCTTGTCCAGCTCGGTGTGCTCGCCGTGCAGCTCCAGCCGGACCTGCTTGCCGAGCTTGCGCTCGAGGTCGCGCACCAGCCGCGGGAAGCGGTTGAACACCGAGCCGATCGGCAGCATGCGGATGCGCATCACGCTTTCCTGCAGCTCGCGGGTGTTCCGCTCCAGCTGCGCCAGACCCTCGCGCAGGCGTTCCAGCTTGGTGAAATCGAAATGCTCGCCGATGTCGCTGAGCATCGACTGGGTGATCACCAGTTCGCCCATCATGTTGATCAGCGCATCGACCTTGTCGATGCCCACGCGGATCGAGCTGGCTTCGGCGGAGGCGGTGGCGGAGGCGGTGGCCTCGCGCGCCGGCGGCGCCGCAGGTGCGGTCGCGGACGCGGGTGCCACGGCGGGGGGCGCGGCCGCCGGGGCCGGTTGCGCCGCGGCCGCCCGCGCTTGCCCGGACAGCGCCTCGATGGCCAGTTCGCAGTCGCCGTCGAGCCAGTCGAACACCGCGTCGACGTCGCCACGCGCTATCGCGCCGTGCAGGCGCAGCTCCCAGCCGAGGTGGCACTGGCTGGGGTCGAGCTCGGCCAGCCGCGCCGGCGCGCTGTCCAGCACGAAGGCACGGCGCACCTCCAGCCGGCCCAGTTGCTCCAGTTCGCGGAACAGCCGCAGCGGGTCGTTGCCGGTCTGCAGCAGGTGCGGCAGCGCGACGAAACGGATGTCCCAGCCGTCCACGGCCGCCGCCTGCGGCGCGGCGGCGCCGGGCGCCGCTGCCGCCTCGCCGCTGACCAGCCGCAGCAGTTCGCCGCGCAGCGTCTCGCTGCCGGCATCGGCCGCCGGCTGGCCGCTGCTCGAGCGCGCCAGCATCGCGCGCAGGCAGTCGACCGAGCGCAGCAACAGGTCGATCAACGCGCCATCCACCGCGCGGCGCTCGCTGCGCACTTCCTCCAGCAGCGACTCGGCCACGTGGGTGAACGCGGCGACGTCGGCAAAGCCGAAGGTCGCCGCACCGCCCTTGATCGAATGCGCCGCGCGGAAGATGGTGTGCACCAGTTCGTGGTCGGTCGAGCCCGAGTCCAGCGCCAGCAACGCCGTCTCCATCGCGTCGAGCCCTTCCAGGCTTTCCTCGAAGAAGGTCTTGTGGAACTGGGTCAGATCGACGGCGCCCATGGGTCTTCCTTCAGCCCAACACGCGCTTGACGGTCGCCAGCAGCTGTTCCGGATCGAACGGCTTGACCAGCCAGCCGGTGGCGCCGGCCGCCTTGCCTTCCATCTTCTTCTCGGTGTGCGACTCGGTGGTCAGCATCAGGATCGGCACGCCCTTGTAGGCGTCCATCGCGCGCAGCTCGCGCACCATCGCGATGCCGTCCATCACCGGCATGTTGACGTCGGCCAGCACCAGGTCGAACGAACTGCCGCGCGCCACGTCCAGCGCCAGCTGTCCGTTCTCGGCCTCGGCCACCTCATGGCCCGCGCCGCGCAGGGTGAACGCCACCATGCCGCGCATCGAAACCGAATCGTCCACCGCGAGAATCTTTGCCATGCTGCCACCTCGTTCAGGCCGGCCCTGCGGCCGGCAGTTCCAGAATCCGCGCCAGGCCGAGCAGGCCGGCGGCCTCGTTGAAAGCCGCGCTCGCGCCGCGCCACGCCAGCGCGCCGTCGCGTGAGGCCAGCTCGCGCCGCAGCAGCACCAGCAGCTGCAGCGCCGCGGTGTCGACCCGCTCCACCGCGCTGGCGTCCAGCGCCACGCCGGCGCCGCGTTCGAGCGCGGCGACCAGTTCCGCCTGCAGCGCGGCCTGCGCGGCGAGGCGGCAGTCCGCGGGCAGCGCCACCACGGCCACGCCATCCGGCACCGCTGGCCGCTCGTCCTGGTTCTGCTTCGCCGCTCGTTTGCCGGCCATGCCGCCGCTCCACCTGCGCCCGTTGGCGCTTACGGGTGGCTTATCGGCCCGCGGCACGATCGCTTTAGGGCGAATCGCCGCTGCCCGGCGCAAGCGGGCTTGCGCCGGCACGGCGGGCGGAAGATGTCGGCCACCTCTCCGCCGGGCGCCCGATATCGGCCGCGCCTCAAGTTCGTCCGCGCACGGCCGATGTCCTGCAGGACGGACCCGATCGCCCACCGCGCCGCGCGCAGGAACCGACTTGATCATCCAACCGACCAGCCTGGCCGCCCTCACCTGGGCCGGTGCCGCCTCCGGCACCACGGCGCAAAGCTGGCGCATCGGCACGGTGCTGTCGGCGCGCCCGCTGGGGGTGAACCCGCAGGGCCTGCTGGTGCTGCAGGTTGGCGCACTCGCGGTGGAGACCGAGCTGCCCGGCAGCCAGTTGCCGGCGCAGTTCCAGGTGCGCGTGCTGAGCCTGGGCGCGCAGCCGCAACTGGAGATGCTGCCGCAACCGGCCGACGCCAGCTTCCAGCGCGTGCTGCGCGAGCGCCTGCCGCAACAGAATGGCTACGCGCCGCTGCTCGCCACGCTGGGCACGCTGGCGCAGCGGCCAGTGCTGCGCCAGCTGCCGCCGGAGCTGCGCACGGCGCTGGCGCTGCTCGAACAGTCGCTGCGCACGCCCGCCGAAATCACCCGCGGCGAAGGCCTGCGCGAGGCGATCAACCGCAGCGGGCTGTTCTTCGAGTCGCGCCTGGCCAGCCCGCACGGCAACCTGGCGGCGCTGGCCGAGGACGACTGGAAAGGCGCGCTGCTGCGCCTGGCCGCGCTGCTCGACCGCCGCGCGCCAGCACCGGCACCGGCCAACCGCGGCGACGCCGCGCCGCCGATGCTGCAGCGTGGCGTGCAGGCGCAGCCGCGCGTGCCGCTGCCGCTGGCGCCCGCCGACGACAGCGTGGGTCCGCTGCTGGACCGCCTGCATGGCGAGGTGAAGGCGGCGCTGGCGCGGGTCGAGGTCGCCCAGCTGGACGCCGGCGCCAGCCCGCTGCCGGCCTGGATGATCGAGATCCCGCTGCAGGGCGAGGGCGGCCGCGACGTGCTGCAGCTGCAGTTGCAGCTCGGCATCGACCCCGACGACGGCAGCCACGGCTGGACGCTCGGTTTCGCGCTGGACCTGCCCGCGCTGGGCCCGCTGCAGGGCGAGCTGCAATTGCGCGAACCGCGGCTGACCGTGCGCCTGTGGGCCGAGCAGGTGGAAACCGCCCAGCGGCTGGAACGTCAGTTCGGCCCGCTGCGTCAGCGGCTGGCCGCCTGCGGCGTGCTGCTCGACCAGCTGAGCTGCCAGGTCGGCCTGCCACAACCGCCGGGCCAGCACAGCGCCGTGCTGCTGCAGGCCACCGCATGAACACGCCACCGCCCCCGCGCCGGGTCAGCCTGCGGCTGGCCGGCGGCAACCAGGCCGAGATCAAGCCGATGCCGCCCGAGGCACTGGAAGCGCTGCTGGCGCGCGCGCAGGTACTGGGCCTGCCGCTGCACCACGACCCACAGATCGCCGCCCTGCTGGCCGGCTTGCGCCTGCGCGACGACGTGCCGGCGCTGCTCTACGCGGCCGCCGCCTCGGTACTGGCGGCGGTGTACGACGCGGCGGAGGAACAAGGCTGATTCACGCCGCCGGCACACGCGGCGCGAGGATCCGCGCCGCCTCGTCGCACGACAGTCCAAAGCATGCGACCTGTGGTCCGGCAGCCGCG
The DNA here is from genome assembly GCA_024711345.1 of Rhodanobacter sp. Lineage (GTDB taxonomy): Bacteria > Pseudomonadota > Gammaproteobacteria > Xanthomonadales > Rhodanobacteraceae > Rhodanobacter. The sequence continues at coordinate 44,687 of JANJTA010000037.1, forward strand.
GCTTCGCAGGCGAGTTGTCCTGGCGGCAAGTGGATATGGAAGCACCCTGCAACACCTCGCGATACAGAAACAGCAGCGCCGACAGCGCCTGCTTCTGCGTGCTGGCCGCCACGCACCGCGCACAGCCAGCCCGGACGGGAAACCCTCCACCTCCACCACGCCCATCTCACGTGGATGGCGCTTTCCGTTCGCCACCCGCCGAAGCATCGCTGCCGCGCATCACCGCCACCATCTGACAATCATTTGTCCATGCGCAGGATTCGTCTGCTTGACGCGTGGCTGTCGAAAGCTGAACATCCGACGCATATGTCCCGATTTGGGGTCTACTAAGCGTTAGACCGCAAACCAGACTCAGGGGGAAACTGATGGCAAAACGCGAGGATCTTCAGGACTGGGTTATTGCCGCATTGAAAGCCAATGGCGGCTCCGCCAGCATCGTGCAGGTTGCCCAGCACATCTGGGCGCACCACGAAAAAGAGCTCCGGACCTCCGGTGAGCTATTTTTTACTTGGCAATACGATATGCGATGGGCCTGCACTCGATTGCGGGAGTGCAAGACTGTGCAGTCAGCCGAGGTCTCAAAGCGCGGGGAATGGCGCCTTGCAGCCTAACGATGCCGTAAGAGACTTCCGTCAATCCCAGCATTAGCATTCACGGGAAACGCCCTTGAAGCCTGATATATCAGAATTCTCCTACGGCTACGCTGTTACGGAGGAGCTCGTCGCGAAGCACAAAGCGCGCATTATCGCGGCACCCACATTCCCTTCGCTCTATGAAGAGGGAAAGACAGGAGGAGGATACGATGTGAAGATCCCCATTAGGGGGACACCAGTTTTCTTACAATTCAAACTTAGTGACTGCCTTAAGACAAAGAACGCCAAGGAGCACGGATCACTCTCGTTGAAGCTTCCATACTATCGGATGCACCTACGTCCACTTAAACATTCTCAGCAACATCAACTTCTGCTTAATCTAGAAAACTCTGGTGAGGCCGTCTACTACATCGCACCAGAGTTTCACACTCCCAATGAGCTTAATCGCCGCTACCTTGCACGCGACGTAGTCTCGAGTTCCGCCGCATTTGCTCCGTCCACCATAGGTACTCTTCCGGATGACGACGAGCATTATGTAGTTTTTGAGAAAGGCAGTACCTACGGATGGCGGTGCTCTGATGACCCAAAGCAGGTAAAGCGCACGGCGCTGTCAACTCAGCTTGACGTACTGCGCATCAAAGAACGCAAGTTCGGAAGCGAGGGCCTAGCTGAGCTAACCCGTAAAATGGTGTCGGTCATACGAGAGCGCACAGCCGCTTCGGACCTACCTAGGTCAGCAAGGCTAGACGCCGAAGCGATCGAAAAGCAGAGAAGCCCGCTAGAGTCTGCAGGTTATATCGCTCGAACATATTTTTCGAGCGAGCTGATCATTGTAGAGTGAGCGTGAACGGTTCCGTGGGGGACTTCCCCGTCAACCCGCGTGCATGAAGCTTTTGCCCTGGGCTTCCGGGCCGCTGCCAGTGATGGGAACTTCTGGTGTTGCATGCCAGCCGCACGGCGGCGGGCAACGTGTGTCAGGCGGCGTTTCATTCAAACCTGTTCTGGCGCCGCTTCCGCCATGTCGCCTTTCTCTTGCTTTTGCGCGCAGGAGCACGCTGCTCTTCGGGGCCCCTATGCGGTGGTGAGGCGTGGACGATCAGGCCGCGCAGCGGGCGTTGCCATGGAGGGCAACGCCTTTTCGACCGGGCAGGCGACGGCAGGGATGCCGGAGTTGAGGCAACGCAGGAGCGGTTGCCCGAGCCCGGCCGAAAAGCCCGGCCACGACTCACGGACTCGGAGGGCAGGATGCCCGGAGAGCACCGCATCGGGGTGGCCTTCTCTTTGGGTTACTTTTCTCTTGGCCACGCAAGAGAAAAGTAACTCGGGCGCCGCAGGCGACCGAAACCGCTTTGATCCAGCGGTGACGAAGAGCAAAGGCCCCTCTCCCCAAGCCCTTTCCCTCGAGTGGGAGAGGAAAGCAGAGTCGCTGCCTATCATCAAACGCAGCGCCGGGCACCGGGAGACGTTGAACCGGTGCTTACCTGGCCGGCGGGCGCATCGCGAGCACCAGCTTCGCCTCGTCGCGCGACAGGCCGCAGCGGCTGACCAGTTGCTCGACGTCGGCGCCTTCGCGCGCCAGCCGCTGGGCCAGTTCGTAGGATTGCCGCGCCGGCGGCGCCGATTGCTCGATGCGGCCGAGCTGGCGTTCCAGCCGCCCCAGCGCGGTCACCAGCATCGAGGTCGGCACGTCGGTGCAGGCGGGACCAGCCGCGTGCGACAGTTCGGCCACGCGCTGCTCTAGCTCGCGCAACTGGCGCCAGCCTTGGAACAGCAGCGCCGACTGCGCCAGCGCCACCAGCAGCAGCACGCCGACGCCAAGCTCAAGCCACATGGCTGCCGCCGTCGTCCGCCCGGCACAGCCGGCGCACGTCGAGCAGGGCCACGAAACCACCCTGCCAGGCCAGCACGCCGCTGACCGGGTCGTCGTCGCGGCTGGCGCGGCCCGGCGGGGGCGGCGCAACGTCGAGGCCGTCGCTGCACAGCAGTTCGCCGACCGCATCCACGCGCAGGCCGACCCGCTGACCGGCCTGCGACAGCAGCACCACGCGCACGCTGACCGGGTTGGCCGCCGGCAGCGCCGGCAGGCCCAGCCGCAAGCGACCGTCCATGACCGGCACGATGCGTCCGCGCAGGTGGCGCACACCGAGCAGGTCGGCCGCGGCGCCCGGCACCGGAGTCAGCTCGCCGTCGCGAATGACTTCGCTGACCTCGTCCAGCGGCGCCGCATACAGCTGCGCGCCGATGCGGAACGACAGCCAGTGCCGGGCGGGCGGCGCGGAGGCGGGGGCGCTGGCGCTCATGCGTGTGCTCCTTGGCCGGGAAAGGCGTTCATCGGCTTCATTTGCTCATGCCGGTCCGCGGCGCGCCGCCGGCGGCATCGCCCGCGGCGGCCTTCGACAGCGCGGAAGCCGCCGCATCCGCCGGCGCGCCTGCCGCGGCATGGTCGCCACCGATGACGCGCACGGTGGGCAGCACGTCGGAGGTCGGCGGCGGGTCCGCCAGGCCGGCGAGCTGGCCGACGTTTTCCACATCGGCATGGTCGCGCGGCGCGGTCGGGCGGTCGCTCATCACCACCACCAGCACGCGCCGGTTCTGGTTACGGCCTTCCGCGGTGGCGTTGTCGGCGATCGGACGCGTCTCGCCCCAGCCGATGATGCCGAGCCGCGCAGGGGCGATCCCGCTGGTGGAAAACAGCCGCGCCACGCTGGCCGCGCGCGCCGCCGACAGTTCCCAGTTCGACGGATACAGCGAGTTGCTGATCGGCATGTCGTCGGTGAAGCCTTCCACCCGCAGCGGGTTGCCGAAGCTGGCCAGGATCGCCGCCAGATCGTGCAGCACCGCGGTGGCCGGCTCCGACAGCTGCGCCACGCCGCTGGGGAAAAGAATGTCGGTACGGATCTCGATCTCCAGCCAGTCGGGCTTGTGCCGCACCACCACCAGCTTGCGGTCGATCAGCGGCTGCAGCGCCTTGCGCACCTGGTCCTCGATGCGCCCCAAGGTTTCCGGCGCCTTCGCCGGGTGGCCCGCTTCGCGCCCGCGGCCGCCGCTGGCCGGCACCGGGTGCGGCGGGATCGGCACCGCGATCGGCACGATCGACGAACCGGGCTGCCCGGCCGGCGCGGCGATCGCCGGGGCGATGTTGTGCGGCCGGATCCTGGTCGGCGGCAGCGGCGCGATGGCGTGGCTGGAGCCGTTGAACGCCTCGATCAGCGACTCGGACATGACCCGGAACTTGCCTTCGTTGACCACCGACACCGCGTACATCACCACGAAGAACGCGAGCAGCAGCGTCATCAGGTCGGCGTAGGGAATCGCCCAGGCCTCGTGGTTCTGGTGTTCCTCGTGCCTGTGCCGCCTCATGCCAGGTACCCCTGCAGGCGCGCCTCGATCTGCCGCGGGTTGTCGCCCTGGGCGATCAACACCAGGCCCTCGATCAGGATCTCGCGCATCTGCGTCTGCTTGCCGATCAGGCCCTTCAGCCGGGCCGCCATCGGCAGCATGAACAGGTTGGCCAGCGCCACGCCGTAGATGGTGGCGACGAAGGCGGCGGCGATGCCGTGGCCGAGCTTGCTCGGGTCGGCCAGGTTCTGCATCACCGCCATCAGTCCCATCACCGCGCCGATGATGCCCAGCGTGGGCGAGTAGATGCCGGCCATCTCGTACACCTTGGCGCCGGCCAGGTCGATCGCCTCGCGGGTTTCCAGGTCGACCTCCAGCACGCTGCGGATCGCCTCCGGCTCGCCGCCGTCGACCAGGAGCTGCAGCCCCTTGCTGACGAACGGGTCGGGCTCCGCCTCGATCTGCGGCTCCAGCCCGAGCAGGCCCTGCCGGCGCGAGATCTCGCTCCAGCCGACGATGCGGCTGATCAGGTCGCCGGGCTGGTGCTGCGGCGGCCGGTAGATCATCGAAAGCATCTTGAACGCGTGCTTGAGCACCTTGCCCTGGGTCTGCACCAGCAAGGCGGCCGCAGTGCCGGCGAACACGATCACGAACGCCGCGGCATTCCACAGCGCACCGACGGTGGACCCCTTCAGCACGGTGCCGAGGATGATCACCACGAAGGCGAGAATGGTGCCGATGATGCTTACCAGATCCATGCCGATCAGCCGGTCGATTGCGGTGAAGTGGAAGGTTGCCCGTCGTCGCCGGCCAGGCCGGCCAGGTCCATCACCAGCGCCAGCCGGCCGTCGCCGGTGACGGTGGCCCCGGCGATGCCCGGCGCGCCGTCGAACAGCGGCCCCAGCGGCTTGACGATGACGTCCTCGCGGCCAAGCACCTCGTGCACCAGGCAGCCCAGCCGGCGATGGCCGATGTGCAGCACCACCACGTGGCGACCTGCCGCCACCGGCACGCCGGCCCAGCCGGCGAGATCGAGCAGCGGCAGCGCGCGGCCGCGATGGCGGGCGACCAGGCGGCCGTCGAGCAGGCTGTCCTGGCCCGCGTCCAGTTCGAACACCTCGGCCACGTTGCCCATCGGCAGCGCGAACAGCCGCGTGTCCACACGCACCATCAGCACGCGCAGCACCGCCAGGGTCAGCGGCACGGTCAATTCCAGTTCGCTGCCCTGGCCCAGGGCCGAGTGCACCTGCAACGTGCCGCCGAGTTCGGCCACACGGGTCTTCACCACGTCCATGCCGACGCCGCGGCCAGAGATGTCCGACACCGTCGCGGCAGTGCTGAAGCCGGGGCGGAAGATCAGCTCGTAGCATTCGCCCTCGCTCAGCTGCGCGGCCTGCACGGCGTCGATCACGCCCTTCTCCACCGCCTTGCGGCGCAGGATCTCGGGGTCCATGCCGCGACCGTCGTCGCGCACCGCGATCACGATGCGCTCGCCGCGCTGGCTGGCCGACAGGCACACGCGGCCCTTGCGCGGCTTGCCGGCGCGCTCGCGCTCGGCCGGCAGCTCCACGCCGTGGTCGAGCGCGTTGCGCAGCAGGTGGATCAGCGGGTCGGCCAGCGCCTCGACCAGGCTGCGGTCGAGGTCGGTGCCCTCGCCCTCCAGCACCAGTTCCACGTCCTTGCCGAGCTGACGCGCCAGGTCGCGCACGATGCGCGGGAAGCGCTGGAACAGCCGGCCCACCGGCTGCATGCGCATGCCCATCACCGCGCCCTGCAGCTCGTCGGTGACCCGATCCAGCTCGTTCGCCGCCGCGCTCAGGATCTCGCTGCCGTGGCGCGCGGCCAGGGTGAGCAGGCGGTTGCGCACCAGCACCAGTTCGCCGGCGTGGTTGACCAGCAGGTCGAGCCGCGCGGTGTCGACCCGCACGCTGTTCTCCGCCGGCGCTGCGTGGTGCGCGGGCGCGGCAACCGGAGCGGCGGCAGTGGCCGGCGCATCGGGTTTGGCCGGCATGGCGGCGGCCGGCGCCGGCATCGGCACCGCCGGCTGGCCCGGCTTGCCGTGCAATGCATCCAGCAGCGCCTCGAACTCGTCGTCGTCGATCGTGGTCGCCGACGCCGGTGGCGGCGCGGCGGGCAACGGCGCCGGCGCGACCGTGCCCGGCGCGGCGTTGCCGTACATGCTGTCCAGCAGCGCCTCGAACTCGCTGTCGTCGATCGTGCCGCCCGCCGCCTCCGTTGACGGGGCCGGCGCGGCGACTGGCGCCGCAGCCGGTGCTGGCCGCGTTTCCGGCAGCAGCGCGGCCAGCAGCGCCGGCGGGGGCATCTGCAGAGGCGCGGCGGCGCCGACGGCGGCCATCATGCCGTTGAGCAGGTCCAGCGCCTGCAGCAGCGCGTCCATCTGCACCGCGCCCAGCACCAGCTTGCCGTTGCGCGCCTCGTTGAGCAGGTCCTCGGCGTGATGGCACAGCAGCACCATCGGCTCGAGCGCGAGGAAACCGGCGCCGCCCTTGACCGTGTGGAAGGCGCGGAACACGGCATTCAGCAGCTCGCCGTCGCCCGGCGCCGCCTCCAGCCCGACCAGTTGCTCGTCCAGCCGCTGCAGCAGTTCGCCGGCCTCGACCAGAAAGTCCTGGCGCAGCTCGTTGTCCAGTTCCGCATCCATGGCCGCGGCGCTCAGAAGCCGAATTCGCTCAGCAGCCGGTCGGCGTCCTCCTGGCTGGATACCTTGGCCGCCTTGGCCGGCGCCTCGCTGCCGGCCAGCGCGCCGGTCAGCCGCACCAGTTCCAGCAGCGAGGATTCGACCGTGCCGATGAAGCTGGCGACCTTCTTGATGCGCTGCCCGGTGAGGTCCTGCCACGACTGCGCCAGCACCATGTCGGCGAGGCCGTCGCGGCAGCTGCCGGCGAACGCCACCGCCTCGCGCGCCAGCACGGCGGCGGCGTCGTTGCCGTTGGTCCATTCCAGCACCTGGCCGGCATTGCGCGTCAGCGATTCGGCTTGCGGGCGCATGCGCTCGGCGAAGTCGAGGCTGCGATGGGCGGCCTGCGCGCTCATCTCCAGCGCGTCCTGCAGGTGCTGGCGCGCGTCGGCCACGATGCTGGGCACGCCTTCCTGGGCCAGTTCGCCGCCGAGCCGGCGCACCGCGTCGTGCAGTTCGCGGGCCAGCTGGCCCAGCGCGCGGAACAGGTGCTGCTCGCGCTGGCGCACCATCACGTCCAGCGCCTGCTCGAACGCCTGACCGTCCGGGCTGTTCAGCAGGTCGCGCAGTTCGGGCGGCAGCGTGTCGTCGATGGCAAGGGGGGAAGAGACGTTCATGCGCTGACTCCGCTGGCGGCGATCCGTTCGAAGATCTTGGTGAGTTTTTCCTTGAGCGTGACCGCGGTGAACGGCTTGACGATGTAGCCGTTCACGCCGGCCTGCGCGGCGGCGATGATCTGGTCGCGGTTGTTCTCCGCGGTGACCATCAGCACCGGCAGGCCCTTCAGCGAATCCTCTCCGCGGATCGCGCGCAGCAGGTCGATGCCGGTCATGTTCGGCATGTTCCAGTCGGTCACCACCAGGTCGAACGGCTGGCTGCGCAGCATCGCCAGCGCGTTCTCGCCGTCGTCGGCCTCCTGGATCAGCGGGTTGCTGAAACCCAGCTCGACCAGCAGGTTGCGGACGATCCGCCGCATGGTGGAAAAGTCGTCCACCACCAGGATTTTCATGTTCTTGTCCAAACGCTTTCTCCACGTGCGGTACAGGCCGAAGTCCGGCCGCGGGGATGTAGGGGGGTTCTAAGAGCCTGTTTATGATCTCCAAGTGCTCCGCGCCGGGAACTGTTTGCGCGCAGGCCAAGGAAGAACGAGGAAGTGGACGTCCGTCCACGACTGAGTGATGACGCCGGCATGCGGGCAAACAGACCCGGCCCGAAGGGTTGCCATCGAGTGGCCGCCATGCGGCAGCGCGCGGCTTGGCCTGACGGCCAGTCAGGCGCTGCGCCACGCACTACCACCTGGCGACCACTCGATGACAACGCGGAGTACTTGGAGATCATAAACAGGCTCTCAGATCAACTGCGCCAGCCGGTGAGCCGTGCGCGCAGCCGGATCACCGCCTGTCCGTGGATCTGGCACACGCGCGACTCGCTCACGCCGAGCACGGCGCCGATTTCCTTGAGGTTCAATTCCTGTTCGTAATACAGCGACATCACCAGTTGCTCGCGCTCGGGCAGGCCGCCGATCGCCTCGGCCAGCGCGTCGCGCATGCCGTCGCGCTCGACGTTCTCGGCCGGCCCGAGGCTGCCTTCGTCGACCACGTCGAGCACCGTGCTTTCCTCGCCGTCGTCCGACGCGGTGAGGCTGAGCAGGCGCACGCAGGCCGCGTCGGCCAGCACCTGGTGGTACTCCTCGGCGCTGATGCCGAGCCGGCGGATCACCTCGGCGTCGTCGGCCTCGGCGCCGGTCTCGGTTTCGATCTGGCGGACCGTCTCGGCCACCTCGCGGGTCTTGCGGTGCACCGAGCGCGGGGTCCAGTCGGTGCGGCGCAATTCGTCCAGCATGGCGCCGCGGATGCGGATGCCCGCATACGTCTCGAAGCTGGCCCCCTTGTCGTGGGCAAAATTGCGCGCCGCCTCCAGCAAACCGATCATTCCCGCCTGGATCAGGTCGCCCACGTCGACGCTGGCCGGCAACCGCCCCATCAGGTGATAGGCGATCCTCCGCACCAGCGGCGCGTGCCGACGCACCAGTTCGTCGGCACTCTCGCGGGAGAGTTGCAGATATTCCGAAGCCACGCTCATCTCGGCACCCCACCCACCGGTGTTGCCCGGCCAGCAAAAAAAGCAATCCGGTCGAGACCCGCGTGGTCGGGCTCCACCCACTTATCGGCCGCCATGGCCAATCGCTTGAATGCCAGCGCCGAATGGCTGGACGGCCACAGGTCGACCACCGCGCACTGCCGGCGGATGGCCTGGCGCATGCGCTCGTCGTGCGGCACCCAGCCGCCGAACTCGATCACCACGTCGAGGAAGCGGTCACTGACCCGCGCCAGCTTCTGGTGCAGCGCCCGCGCGTCGCCCTCGTTGCGCACCATGTTGGCGACCATGCGGATGCGCCGCACGCCGAAGTCGCGGCTGAGCACCTTGGTCAGGCCGTAGGCGTCGGTCAGCGACGCCGGCTCGTCGCATACCACCACGATCACCTCGGCGGCCGCCGCGGCGAACATCGTCACGTTGTCCGACAGCCCGGCGGCGGTATCCACCAGCAGGTACTCCGGCGGCTGCGCCAGTTCGTCGAAGGCGCGGATGATCGCCGCATGCTCGCCGCTGGAGAGCTGCGCCAGCCGGCGCGCGCCGGAGCCGGCCGGCACCACGCGCAGGCCGCGCGGCCCCTCCAGCATCAGTTCGTCCAGCGTGCACTCGCCGTCGAGCAGGTGGCCGACGTGGCGCGACGGCGCCAGACCGAGCATCACGTCGACGTTGGCCAGGCCCATGTCGGCGTCCAGCAGCACCACCTCGCGCCCGGCCGTCGCCAGCGCCACGCCCAGGTTCACCGCCACCGTGCTCTTGCCGACGCCGCCCTTGCCGCCGGCCACCGCGATGGTGCGGCAGTGCCGGCGCACAGCTGGCGCCGCGGCCAGCAGGCTGCTGGCCTGGTGCTGCGCGGGCGGCGCTTCCGCAGCGGGCCGGCCCGCCATCGCCGACAGCATCTGCTGCAGCCCGGAAGCCTGATCCATCGCCAGTACTCCGCTCATGCGCCGGCCACCGCGAAGCCGAAGCGCTCGGCCATCAGGCCGTCGTCGGGCGCCGGATGCCGCATCGACTGCGCGGCGCGGCACACCAGCACGCGCGCGTCCGCCGCGGCGATGTCCTCGGGCACGCGCTGGCCGTCGGTGACGTAGTCCAGCATCAGCCGGTGGCGGATCAGCACCGACAGCGCGCCACCCAGCGCCGGGGCTTCGTCCAGCTTGGTCAGGATGCAGGCCTGCGGCTTCAGCGGCAGGTAGGCGCGGACCGCTTCGTCCAGCGACTGCGCTTGCGCGTTCGCCGCCAGCACCAGGCAGGCGCGCAGGCCGCCGGCGTCGGCGAGGATCTCCAGTTGCTGGCTGAGCCGCGGGTCGCTGCCGGCGACGCCGGCGGTGTCGATCAGCACGGTATGGCTGCCGCGCAGCATCTCCAGCACCTTGCGCAGGCTCGCCGCGTCATAGGCCGGGTAGACCCGCGCACCGAGCAGCCGGCCGTAGTGCTCCAGCTGCGCGGCGGCACCGATGCGGTAGTGGTCGGTGCTGACCAGCGCCACCTGGTCGGCGCCGTGGCGCATCACCGCTCTCGCAGCGAGTTTCGCAATGGTCGTGGTCTTGCCCACGCCGGTCGGCCCGACCAGCGCGACCACGCCGCTGTCGTCGCCGGCCAGCTCGCGGCCGCTCACCAGCAGGCTGCGGCTGAGCATGCCCAGCGGCAGGTAGCGCGCCTGCTCGGCGTTGATCTGTTCGGGCAGTTCGGCCACCAGCGTGCGCGCCACGTCGGGCTCGATGCCCAGCCGGGTCATCTCGCGCAGGATCCGCGCGCGCAGCGGCTGGCGCCGCTCCATGTCGTTCCAGGCCAGGCTGGACAGCTGCATCTCCAGCAGCTCGCGCAGGCTGCCCAGCTCGCTGCGCATCTGCGCGGTGTCCTGCGCCGCCTGTTCCATCAGCGGCCGCATCGCCGGCATCTCGCTGACCGGCGTCGGCGCGGCGGTCACGCGCCGACGCGGCGCGGCCGGCGCGACTGGCTCGACGCTCGGCGACGGCGAAGCGGCGGCTGCCGTCTCCGCCTCGGCCGGTGCCGCGGCCGGCGGCGCGCCATGCCGCGCGGCTTCGCGCATCAGCGACTCGTCGTAGTCGATCGCGGCGACCAGCTCGATGCCTTCGTCCAGCCGACGGGTGGACAGGATCACCGCTTCCGGCCCCTGCTCCTCGCGCACTTCGCGCATCGCCTGGCGCATGTCCGGCGCCACGAAACGTTTGATCTTCATAGCTCGCTCCGCGAGAGGGAGTCGGGAACAGGAAATGGGGAACAGGAAGAGCGGTTCACGGCGAACTTGCAGCGCTTTTGCATCGGTTTTTCCGCTTCCCTATTTCCCACTCGCGATTCCTCGGCTCTCATCGCCCCAAGGCCTGTACCAGTCGCACCCGACGGTTGTCGGGCACCTCGTTGTAGGCGAGTACGTGCAGGTTTTGTGCCACGTGGCGGGTGAAGCGCGCGAGCCATGGCCGCAGCAGCGGCGCGACCAGCAGCACCGCCGGTTCGCCGCTCAATTCCTGGCGTCGCGCGGCGTCGGCCACGCTCTGCTGCAGACGGTCGGCCAGGCCCGGTTCCACCGCGGCGCCGGCCACGCCGCCGCCGCCGGAGAGCGAGCTCAGCAGGATCTGTTCGAGCTCCGGCGCCAGCGTGATCACCGGCACTTCGGTGCCCAGCCCGGTGATCTCCTGCACGATCTGCCGGCCCAGCGCCACGCGCACGGCGGCGGTCAGAACGCCGGGATCCTGACTCTGCCCCGCATGCTCCGCCAAGGATTCGACGATGCTGCGCATGTTGCGGATCGGCACCCGCTCGGCCAGCAGGTTCTGCAGCACCTTCACCACCACGCCCAGCGCGAGGCGCTTGGGCACCAGGTCCTCGACCAGCTTCGGCGCGCTCTGCGCGAGGCGGTCCAGCAGCTGCTGCACGTCCTGGTGGCTGAGCAGCTCGTGGGCATGGTTGCCCAGGATGTGCGACAGGTGGGTGGCGATCACCGTGGCCGGATCGACCACGGTGTAGCCGTAGCTCTGCGCCAGCTCGCGCTGGCCGCTCTCGATCCACACCGCCTCCAGCCCGAACGCCGGATCGCGCGTGGCGACGCCCTGCAGCGTGCCGTGCACCTGGCCGGGGTTGATCGCCATCAGCCGCTCGTTGTGCACCTCGGCCTCGCCCATCGGCACGCCCATCAGGGTGATGCGGTAGGTATTGGGACCGAGGTCGAGGTTGTCGCGGATGTGCACCGCCGGCACCAGGAAGCCCAGCTCCTGCGACAGCTTGCGGCGCACCGACTTGATCCGCCCCATCAGCTCGCCGCCCTGGTGCACGTCGACCAGCGGGATCAGCCGGTAGCCCACTTCCAGCCCCAGCGGATCGACGCTGGCCACGTCTTCCCAGCCCAGCTCCACTCGCTCCGGCGCCACTGCGGGGGCCGGCTTCTCCCTGACCGCCTCGGCCAGCCGCTCGCGTGTTTCGCGCTCGCGCTTGAACAGCAACCACGCCACGCCGGCGCAACTGGCGCCGAGCAGCAGGAAGGCCACGTTCGGCATGCCGGGGATCAGCCCCATCACGGTCAGCACCGCCGCCGCCACGCCGAGCGCGCGCGGCTGGCCGAACACCTGGCCGAGCACCTGCTTGCCCATGTCCTGCGACTTCGACACGCGGGTGACGATGATCGCGGCGGCGATCGACAGCATCAGCGCCGGCACCTGCGCCACCAAGCCGTCGCCGATGGTCAGCAGGGTGTAGGTCCTGGCCGCCTCGCCGGCCGACAGGCCGTGCTGCATCACGCCGACGAAGAAGCCGCCGACGATGTTGATGATCAGGATCAGGATGCCGGCGGTGGCGTCGCCGCGCACGAATTTCGAGGCGCCGTCCATCGAGCCGTAGAAGTCCGCCTCCTCGCGCACTTCCTGGCGCCGCTCCCGGGCCTGCTCCTGGGTCAGCAGGCCGGCGTTCAAGTCGGCGTCGATCGCCATCTGCTTGCCAGGCATCGCGTCCAGGGTGAAGCGTGCGGTCACTTCGGACACGCGGGTGGCGCCCTTGGTGACCACCACGAAATTGATGATGGTGATGATCGCGAACACCACCAGGCCCACCGCGAAGTTGCCGCCGATGACGAACTCGCCGAACGCCTCGATCACCTTGCCGGCCGCGCCGGGGCCGTCGTGGCCGTGCAGCAGCACCACGCGGGTGGAGGCGATGTTCAGCGCCAGGCGCAGCAAGGTCGCCATCAGCACCACGGTGGGGAACGCGGCGAACTCCAGCGGCCGCATCACGTAGACCACCGCCAGCAGGATCACCAGCGACAGCGCGATGTTGAAGCTGAACAGCATGTCGAGCAGGAACGGCGGCAGCGGCAACATCAGCATCGCCAGCATCACCAGCATCATCACCGGCGCGCCAATGCCCCGTCGCGCCAGCTGCCTGAAGTTGCCCAGTACGTCTGCACCCGTCATGGATTTGACTCGTCGTTATTCGCGGTAAGGCCCCATCAGGTCGGGGTCGACCTCGGGGGTTGGCGCTGCCGGTGGCGTCTGGCCCTGCGCCGCGGCCTGCTTCAGCTGGTAGACGTAGGCCAGCACCTGGGCCACCGCCACGTACAGCGCCGCCGGGATTTCCCGGCCCAGCTCGGTCGTGGCATACAAGGCGCGTGCCAACGGCGGCGCCTCGACCAGCGGGATGCGATGGGAGGCCGCCACCAGGCGGATCTGCTGCGCCAGCACGTCGACGCCCTTGGCGATCACCCGCGGCGCGCCGGTGCGGCCTTCGTCGTAGCGCAAGGCCACCGCGAAGTGGGTCGGGTTGACCACCACCACGTCGGCCTTGGGCAGTTCCTCCATCATGCGGCGGCGCGCCTGCGCCTGCTGCACCTGGCGGATGCGCCCCTTCATCTCGGGGTTGCCTTCGCTTTCCTTCATCTCGTCGCGGATCTCCTGCCGGGTCATGCGCAGGTTCTTCGCGTGGTCGAACTTCTGGTAGAGCGCGTCGATGCCGCCGATCAGCGCCAGCATCGCGCCGAACCACAGCGCGGCGCGGCCGAGCAAGCCGATCGACTGCGCGATGCCCGCCAGCACCGAACCGCGGCCGGTGGCCTGCAGCGCGCCCTGCCAGTGACGCAGCAGCAGCGCCAGCACCGCGCCGATGAACAGCAGCTTCAGCAGCGCCTTGCCCAGCTCCACCAGGCCGCGCATGGCGAAGATCCGCCCGAGTCCCTTGATCGGGTCGAGCCGCTCGAACTTCGGCTGCAGCGCCTGCGCGCTGAAGTTCATCCCGCCCAGCAGCAGCGGCGCGGCCAGCGTGGCCAGCATGGTGGCCAGCGCCACCGGCCAGAACAGCCCCAGCGCCTCGTACACCACCGCGCGCAGCGTGCGGCCCGGCAGATCGTCGCTGAACAAGGCATCGCGCGAGTAGTGCATGCCCAGCGAGAAAATCCGCCGCGCATGCGCGAACGCCTGCTCGCCGCCGCTCATCAGCGCCGCCACGCCGGCCAGCACCACCATGGCGCCGGACAGGTCGCGCGAGCGCGGTACCTCGCCCTTCTCGCGCGATTCGCGAAGTTTCTTCTCGGTCGGTTGTTCGGTTTTTTCCTGGTCGCTGTCGTCCGCCATCGCGTCAGCTCCCCAGCAGGTTGCGCATCAGCGACCAGGCGTCGTCCTGCAACGCCTCGAACGCGCCCGGCAGGCTGCGCAGCGACAGCCACAAGGCGATGAAGCCCAGCGACACGGTGATCGGAAAACCCACCGCGAACAGGTTCATCGAGGGCGCCGCGCGGCTGATCGCGGCAAAGCCGATGTTCACCACCAGCAGCGAGGTCATCGCCGGCAGCGCCACCCGCACCGCACCGGCAAACAGCTGCGCGGCAAAGCCGACCACCGCGTGCAGGCCGTTGGCGTCGATGGTCGGCACACCCGGCGGCAGGCTGTGGAAGCTGTCGGCCAGCAGCGCGATCAGGCGCAGGTGGCCGTCCATCGCCAGGAACAGCAAGGTCACCAGCAGCAGGTAGAACTGGCTGAGCACGTTCGAGGTGCCGCCGGCCTGCGGGCTGACCACCTCGGCAAAACCCAGGCTCATGCTCTGCCCGACCAGCTCGCCGCCGAACGCCACCGCCTCGAACACCAGCTTCAGCACGAAACCCACCGCCGCGCCGATCAGCACCTGTCCGGCCATCGTCGCCACCCCGTCGCCGCTGAGCGGGTCGATCGCCGCCGGCGCCAGCGGCGCCAGCACCAGCGACAGCACCACCACCACGCCGACGCGGATCCGCGCCGACACCACCGTCGCACTGAACACCGGCGCCACCAGGCACAACCCGCTGACCCGCCCGATCGCCCAGAACAGGCTGCCCAGCCACGCCGGCAACTGCGCCAGGTCCAGCGCCGTCATCTGACCGCGCCCGGCAGGCTCTCGATCAACTGCGCGGTGTACTGGACCAGCAGGCGCAGCATCCACGGCCCGGCGATCAGCGCCACCAGCGCCATTGCGATCAGCTTGGGGATGAAGGAGAGCGTCATCTCGTTGATCTGCGTGGCCGCCTGGATCACGCCCACCAGCAGGCCCACCGCCAGCGCGGTGAGCAGCAGCGGCGCGGCCACCAGCATCGCCACGTACAGTGCGTGCTGGCCGATTTCCATGATGGATTCGGGGGTCATGGGCGGGCTCCGGTGGCGTGCGTCGCTGCAGCGGCGGCGGAGCGCTGTCGCGCCCGCAACTGCAGGAGCGCACTGGTGCGTGATGCTCTTGCCCTTGCCGCATTCAAGGCGAAGAGTTTTGGAGCGAAGAGCTTTCGTCTGCCTGCGGCAGCCGAGTTACTTTCTCTTTGCGTGGCCAAAGAGAAAGTAACCCAAGAGAAAGGCCACCCCGATGGCGCGCCCTGCGGGCATCCTGCCCTCCGGGTGCGCGGGTGGGCTACGGGGTTTGTCGACAGGGCATCCTGCCCTGACGACAAACTGGCCGGCATCCGTGCCGGCCACCCTGCGGGCTTTCCTTCGCCCACCCGCCGCGCCATAGGGGCCCCGGGTAGAGCAGCGCGCTCCCAGCGCGCACTCCTCAGAAGAGCAAGATCAAGAACAGGAGCAAAGCCACAGCAAAGCGTCGCTTTGCTGTGGCTTTCGCTCTTCGCTTTTCGGCTTTCCACCGAGTGCGGGCCAGGATGGCCCGCTGCTTTACCCGGGGTCCCTTGCGCGGCGGTGAGTCGGGGACGACAGGCCGCGCAGCGGGCGTTGCCAGGGATGGCAACGCCTTTTCGCGCGGGCAGGAGCCCGCTCGAAAAGCCCGGCCCCGACTCACGGACTTGCCGGGCATGGATGCCCGGAAAGCGCCAAGCGGGGTGGCCTTTCTCTTTGGTTACTTTCTCTTTGGCCACGCAAAGAGAAAGTGACTCGGCTGCCGCAGGCAGACGAAAGCTCTTGGCTCTGAAGCTTCGGCTCTCCCATTCAGCACACACAAACGAGAGCATCGCCCGCGAGCGGGCTCCCACGAGAGCCTCGGCCAGTTGGTGCACGGTCACGTGTAGAAGCTCCCCGCCAGGGTCCCGAGCAACAGCGTCCACCCATCCACCAGCACGAACAGCATGATCTTGAACGGCAGCGAGATGATCATCGGCGAGACCATCATCATGCCCATCGACATCAGCACGCTGGCCACCACCAGGTCGATGATCAGGAACGGGATGAACAGCAGGAAGCCCATCTGGAACGCGGTCTTCAGCTCGCTGGTGAGGAACGCCGGCATCGCCACCTTGAACGGCACGTCGGCCTTGGCCGCATAGGGCTTCTCGCCGGCCAGCCGGGTGAACAGCGCCAGGTCGGCCTCGCGGGTCTGGTCGAGCATGAACTGCTTGAACGGCGCGGAGGCGGCCGGCAGTGCCTGCTCGGCGGCCAACTGGCCGTCCATGTACGGCTTCACGCCGTCGGCGTAGGACTTGTTCAGCACCGGCGACATCACGAACAGGGTAAGGAACAGCGCCAGCCCCAGCAGCACCTGGTTCGGCGGGGTCGATTGCGTGCCCAGCGCCTGGCGCAGGAAGCCGAGCACGATGATGATGCGGGTGAACGAGGTCATCATCAGCGCGATCGCCGGCAGCAGGGTCAGCGCCGTCATCAGCGCCAGCACCTGCAGCGACAGCGTCCAGCTCTGCCCGCCACCGGGCACGTTCTGCACGTTCACCAGCGGAATCCCCGGCGGCGGTGCCGCCAGCGCCGCCAGCGGCACCAGCAGCAGCGACAGCGCAACGATCCAGTGCCAGGCCTTCATGCGCCACGCTTCCAGCGCGCCAGCAGTTCGCCGAACGCGGGCAGCGGCGCCGCGACGGGCTCGACCACGGCAGGCTCGGCCGGCACGCCGTCGTAGACGTGCAGCGTGCGCATGCCGCCCGGGCCCACGCCGACCAGCAGCCGCTTGCCGTCGGCGTCGAGCAGCAGCACGCGCTCGCGCGCGCCCACCGCCATCGCCTCCACGCAGCGGATGCGCCGCCCGCCCGGCCGGCTGCGCGATTGCAGCCGCCGGCTCAGCCAGCCCGCGACGAAAATCATCGCCACCACCGCGGCCAGGCTGAGCAGCACCCGCACCAGCTCGCCGCCGACATTGAGGTCGGCGGCGGGCAGCGCCGCCGGCGCCAGTGCCGCTGCGACCCGGTTCGCTGTTCCCGTTGCCCTGTTCACGAGTTCACCGCAACTTGCGCACGCGCTCGGCCGGGCTGATCACGTCGGTCAGGCGGATGCCGAACTTCTCGTTGATCACCACCACCTCGCCATGCGCGACCAGGGTGCCGTTGACGAACACGTCCAGCGGCTCGCCGGCAGCGCGGTCCAGCTCCACCACCGAGCCCTGGTTCAGCTGCAGCAGGTTGCGGATGCTGATGCGGGTGCGCCCGACTTCCATCGCCAGGGTCACCGGCACGTCGAGGATCATGTCGAGGTTGACGTCGCCGCCGCCGGCGCCAAGGCCGTGCAGCGAATCGAACTCGACGCGTTCGCCGGCGGCGGCCGACGCGGCTTCAGTGGACTGGTTCATGCGGGAGTCTTCTCTTTGAAATGGTCGCCGGTCGCGTGCTTCTCGCGGCGCCCGGCCAGGGCATGGAAACGCACGGCGTTGCGGCCGCCGGACTGGCCGTAGTGCCCGCGGAACACCGGCACGTCCTCGGCGTAGACGGTGACCAGCTCCGGCAGCTGCACCGGGATCACGTCGCCCGGGCGCAGGTGCAGGAACTCGCCGAGGCTGAGGCGCACGTCGAGCAGCAGCGAACTGACGTCCACCTCCGCGTCGAACACCTCCTCCTGCAGCATCTCCGCCCAGCGGTCGTCGCGGTCGGCGCGGTCGCTCTGCACGCCGGCGTCGAGCAGCGTGCGGATCGGCTCGACCATCGCGTACGGCAGGGTCAGGTGGATCTCGCCGCCGCCGCCGTCGAGCTCGACGTGGAAGCGCGACACCACCACCGTCTCGGTCGGGCTGACGATGTTGGCGAACTGGGGGTTGATCTCGGAGTTCTGGTACTCGAACTGCAGTTCCAGCACCGGCGCCCACGCCTCGGTCATCGCGCCGAACAGCTCCTCCAGCATGATCTGGATCACCCGGTTCTCGGTGGCGGTGAAGTCGCGGCCCTCGATGCGGGCGTGGAAGCGGCCGTCGCCGCCGAAGAAGTTGTCGATCACGGTGAACACCAGACGCGGCTCGAACACCACCAGCGCGGTGCCGCGCAGCGGCTTGATGCGCACCAGGTTGAGGTTGCTCGGCACCGCCAGGCTGTGCACGTACTCGGCGAACTTGACCATCTTCACGCCCAGCACCGAGACCTCGCAGGTCTTGCGCAGCACGTTGAACACGCCCAGCCGGAAGAACCGCGCGAAGCGGTCGTTGACCATTTCCAGCGTGGGCAACCGCCCGCGCACGATGCGGTCCTGCTGGGTGAAGTCGTACGCGATCACCGCCTCGCTCGGCGGCGGCTGGTCGCCGCCGGTAGCCACCGCGCCGCCGCTGACGCCGTCCAGCAGCGCGTCGATCTCGTCCTGGGAAAGCAAGTCGCTCATGCCCGCGGCCTCGTCGTCACTGCATCACGAAACTGGTGAAGTACAGCGCGTCGATGCCGGGGCGGCCGAGTCGCGCCCTGACGATCTTGCGCACCGCGGCCAGCGCATCGGCCTGCAGCTTCTGGCGCCCGGCGGTATCGCTGATGATGGCGAAGTCCTGGTTGCTGAACAGCGCCACCAGCGCGTCGCGGATCACCGGGTCGGCGCCCTTGGCCACCTCGATCGCGGCGGGGTCGTGTGACATCAGGGTGACCCCGACCTGCAGGTAGCGCAGCGAATCGGCGTCGCGGAAATTCACCACGAAGGCCGGATCCAGCGGCAGGTAGAGCTCGGCCTTGGCTTCCTTGCGCGCGGACTTGCCGGCGCCGCCGGACGCAGACTGACGCGACTGCCAGAGGTAACCGCCGATGCCCAGCGCCAGCAGCAGCACCACCGCCACCGCGATCACCGGCAGCTTGCGGCTCTTGCGCTCGGGCGGGGTGTCCACCACCTCGCCAGCTTGTTCCTCGTCGACCATGGAGACCTCGATCCGCAGATGATGGAAAGACATGCGCGCGGCGCGTGCCCTGCAGCAAAAGCAATCCGCGTGCCATCGACGGGAAACCTTGTACCAGCTGGCTTTGCGACAAACGGGGCGGCGTGCGCGGCGCTTTATTGACGGGCGCCGGCGGCTCGTCGCGACGCGATCTCGGCGCGGTGTTCCGGCGTCAAGTTGCACGCGCGTGCGACGTCGGCAGCCGCCGGGCAGGCGGCGGCCATGCGGGAAGGACGGAAGACGGAAGGACTCAGGCGAACGCGTCGAGCAGGCCGATCCGGGCCAGGGTCACCGGCGCGGCGCCATGGACGTCGGCAATCTCTTCCAGTGCGCGGCCGCCATCCGCCGCGTGCCCGCGGCGGTCGCCGCGATCGTGCTGGCCGACTTCGGCGTGGCCGAGCGAGAGGCCATGCCGCGCCAGCATCTGGTCCAGCAGCGGCAGGCTCTGTTGCACCGCCGGCACCGCCGCCGCGTGCTGCGCGCTGAACACCACGTCGACGCGGCCGTGGCTCACGCTGACGCTGACATCGAGCGAGCCCAGTTCCTCCGGATGCAGGCGGATCCGCGCCTGCTTGACGTGCTGCCCGCTCAGCCAGGCCACCTGCTGGCCCAGGTCCTGGGCAAACGACGGGTTGGTCGGCGGCATGGGCAGTTGCAGCTGATGAATCGCCGGCGGCGCGGCGGCCGCGGGCGGTGGCGGCAGCACGGCGGCGGCGTTCGCCGGTGCGGCCTGCTTGTCGGGTCCCTCCGCGACCGGCGCGGCAGCCTGCGTCGGCGCCAGCATGCTGGCCAGCGGCGCGGCGTTGACGGGTGCGGTGGCGGGACTGGCCGCCGCCGCGAGCTGCAGCATGGCGGCGGCCCGCGCATCGCCGGTCGCGCCCTTGCCGCCCGCCGGCGGTGCGCCGGGGCCCGCTGCGGCGGCGGCAGCGGCGGCGGC
>JANJTA010000039.1 GCA_024711345.1 Rhodanobacter sp.
AGCCCGCGGCAAGCCACGCAAGCTCGCCTTGGGCGCGGCCATGCGCAAGCTGCTCCACATCGCCTGGGGCGTCATCCGTTCCGGCAAACTTTTTGATCCCAAAACCGCACTTGCCTGACGAGAGCCAAGACGGTATCTACAGGCTCGGCGCGGGGGGTGTTGCTCCGGCCAGCAGCGCCTCGAACTCCGCCGCCGGCAAGGCCGCGCCGAACAGGAAACCCTGCAGCTGCGAGCAGCCGGCCTGGCGCAGGAACGCCACCTGCGCCGGCGTCTCCACGCCTTCGGCCACCACGTCCTTGTCGAGGCTGCGCGCCATCGCGATGATCGCGCCGGTGATGGTGGCGGTGTCGCGGTCGCTGCTGAGGTCGCGCACGAACACCCGGTCGATCTTCAGCGTGTCGATCGGGAAGTGCTTCAGGTACGACAGGCTGCAGTAGCCGGTGCCGAAGTCGTCCAGCGACAACCGCACGCCGCGCCGCTTGATCCGCTGCAGCAAGCCGGTGGTGGCCTCGCCGCCGGACATCACCATGCGCTCGGTCAATTCCAGCTCGAGCAGGCCGGGCGCAAGGCCGCTTTCGGCCAGCACCTCGTCCAGCCGGTTGTAGAACTCGGGGTGCTGGAACTGCAGCGGCGACACGTTCACCGAGACCGGGATGGCGTGGCCGAGTTGCTGCCATGCCTGCGCCTGGCGGCAGGCATGGCGCAACGCCCAGGCGCCGATCGGCAGGATCAGCCCGCTGTCCTCGGCCACCGGCACGAACTGGTCCGGCTGGTACAGCTCGCGTCCGTCCCGTTGCCAGCGCAGCAGCGCCTCGGCGCCAACGATGCGGCCGTGCTGCGCGTCCACCTTGGGCTGGTAGAACAGCTGCAGTTCGTGCCGCGGCAGCGCCTGGCGCAGCGCGGCCTCGATCTGCCGCCGCATCTGCGTGCGCTCGTTCATCGACGCGGTGAAGAAGCGGTAGCCGTGGCGACTTTGCGCCTTCACCGCGACCAGCGCGGTCTCCGCATGCTGCAGCAGGCCGTCCGGCTCGATCGCGTCGTCCGGGTACACGCTGATGCCGATGCTGAGCTGCAGGGCGAGCTCGGCCAGCCCGTCGACGCGGGTCTGTTCGCCGTGGTCGATCAGCCGCTGGCCCAGGCTGGCCGCGTCGCCGGCGCTCTCCAGGTGCGGCAGCATCACCACGAACTCGTCGCCACCGTAGCGGCTCAGCAGCTCGTCGCCGGACAGGCAGCGCTGCAACTGGGCGGCGAACGCGCGCAGCACCCGGTCGCCGGCGGCGTGACCGTGCAGCTCGTTGACCTGCTTGAAGTTGTCGATGTCGAGGTAGAGCAGCGCAGCGCGCTGCTGACGCCGGTTCGCGGTGGCGATCGCCTGGCCGATGTGCTCGTGCAGCTGGCTGCGGTTGGGCAGGCCGGTCAGCGTGTCGTGCTGGGTCAGGTGGATCATCTTCAGCGCCAGCGCGCGGGTCTCGCTGACGTCGTGGAACACCAGCACGCCGCCGATCACGTTGCCGGCGTGGTCGTGGATCGGCGCGGAGGAATCCTCCACCGGCGTGTCGAAGCCGTGGCGGTGGCGCAGCAGGGTGCGCCCGGCCAGGTCGACGATGCTGTTGTGGCCGATCGCCGCGCGCAGCGGGTTGGCCACGGCCTCGCCGCTGCGCGCGTCGAACAGCTGGAAGATCTCCTCGATCGGCCGGCCCTGCGCCTCGATGCCGGACCAGCCGGTCATCGCCTCGGCGATCGGGTTGAGCGAGGTGACGCGCAGCTGCGGGTCGGTGGTGATCACCGCGTCGCCGATGGAGCGCAGGGTCACCTCGGCCAGTTCGCGCTCGCGATGCAGCGCGTCCTCGAACGCCTTGCGCTGGCTGATGTTCTGCACCTGCGAGACGAAGTACAGCGGCGCACCCGATTCGTCGCGCACCAGCGACACGCTGAGCTGGATGTGCACCACGCGACCGTCCTGGTGGAAGTTGCGCTTCTCCAGCTGGTAGGACTCGCGCTGGCCGGCCAGCAACTGTGCCATCAGTTCGGCGTCGGCGGCGAGGTCGTCCGGGTGGGTGACGGCGGCGATGTCCAGCTGCAGCAGCTCCTCCTCGCGGTAGCCGAGCATCTGGCAGACCGCCGCGTTGACGCGCAGGAAACGGCCATCCGGACGGGTCAGCGCCATGCCGATCGCGGCGTGCTGGAACGCGGCGAAGAAGCGCTGTTCGCTCTCGTGCAGCTGCAGTTCCAGGGTGCGCCGCTCGGTGATGTCGACCAGCGCGGTGAACACGCCGCAGACGCGGCCGTCGGCGTCGAAGTCGGGCTGGAAGTTGCCGTGCGCGTAGCGCCGCCGGTGGCCGTCGTGCAGCTCGCCCTCGTAGCTGGCCATCTGCCCGGCATAGGCGCGCGCCAGCGCTGCCTCGGCCAGCGCGTGGTTGCGCCGGCCGATCACCTCGACCAGGCGCTGGCCGATCAGTGGCGGCGGATCGACACCGAGCCAGCGGCGGTGGGTGTCGTTGACGAAGCGGAAGCGCTGCTCCAGGTCGAGGTAGGCCAGCAGCACCGGCGCACCGTGCGCGACCCGCGCCGGCCAGTCGATGTCACCTGGTAGCGATGGCGATACCTCGGCAGGCTCGTGCGGCCGCATGGTCATTCCGTCAGCATGGCGCCCCCCGTCGGCGCGCCGCCATCATGCGCCGAGTTTTCGCCGCTGCCCAGCGGGTCGCGCGGAGGTTCAGTGCAGGGCGGTCGCCGGGGCGCCGAGCCGGCCGTCGGCGTCCAGCACGATGCGGCCGGATGCGTGCAGCTCGGCGACGATGCCGTAGTGGTCGGTCAGCTGCGTCAGCAGCGGGCCGAGCGCCTCGGGCCGCAGCGGATAAGCGTGCGCCAGCACGCGCGCCTGCCCGCCGTCGCCGCGCTGCACCACGCTGACCGCCACCACGCCGAGACCGGGCGCCTCGTGCGCGAACAAGGTCGGCGGTTCGTAGCGCGGCTCGACCGCGGCCAGGGTTTCCAGCAGGCAGCCGTCGACCGCCGTGTCCCCCGCCAGCTCGGGCGACAGCAGCAGCGGCACGTGGTGTGCGTCGAGCAGCGCGGCGTACTGGCGCAGCTCGAACACGATGCCGGCGAAGTCGTGCGCGCGCGCTGCGGCGTCACCGCCGCTCTGCGCCGCCAGCCATTGCGACGGCGACTGCGCCAGCACCTGGCCGCCGGCGTAGCGCAGGGCCAGCCCGCGCGCGCTCATGGTCGATTCCTGGTGGTCGGGCGTGAGCAGCGCCGCCTCCAGCAGCGCCCACAGCGGCGCCAGGTTGACGTGTTCGTACTGCACGCAGGTCAGCGCGAGCAGGTCGTTGCGGCTGAAGTAGCGCGCGTGCTCCAGCTGGATGCCGAGCGTGCGCATCAGCCAGTCGGCGGTGTGCGTGCCCATCTCGCCGCGGCCGACCAGCTGCACCTCCAGCTGCTCGGACAATTCCTCGGCCTGTTCCGCCGGCACCAGCAGGCTCATCGGCAGCAGCCGCATCGGACCGTCGGCATAGGCCGACGACGGCTCCAGCGCCGGCGCCGGCATGTGTCCCTCGTGGGTGCCGAACGCCACCACGTTTTCCAGGTGGCCGCGCGGCACGCGCCGCGCCAGATCCTCCAGCGTGCTCCACACCGGGAAGCCCGGCCGCAGCAGTTCGACCTGGTCGAACAAGGCGGCGGCCAGCGCCAGCCGCGCGGCGTCGACCTGCGGCACCAGCCCGTGCAGGTCGGCGGCGACCAGCGCAGCCAGCTCGGCAGCCTCGTCGCGAGTGAAGCTCATGCGCGCCGTCGGCTCGCCCGCGGCCGGTTCCAGCGCCAGCACGATCGGCAGGGCGAGCAGCGTTTTGGTTTCCACCGGCGAGGTCCGCAAGAAGACGAAGAGACGCGATTCTACCATTCAGCGATTTGGGCTTTCGCCGCGCGGCATGGCGGGTTAGCCTTGACAAACTTGAGTGGTGGACTGTCCTGAGCATGGAAAACACGCAAAAGCGCGTCGGGGTGATCGGCGGCGTGCGCATTCCGTTCTGTCGCAACAACACCGCCTACGCCGACGTCGGCAACTTCGGCATGTCGGTGAAAGTGCTCGGCACGCTGGTCGAGCGCTTCGGCCTGCACGGCGCGGAGCTGGGCGAAGTGGCGATGGGCGCGGTGATCAGGCACTCCTCCGACTGGAACCTGGCGCGCGAGGCGCTGCTCAGTTCCGGCCTGGCGCCGACCACGCCGGGCATCACCACTGCGCGCGCCTGCGGCACCTCGCTCGACAACGCCATCATCATCGCCAACAAGATCGCCGCCGGGCAGATCGAGGCCGGTATTGCCGGCGGCTCGGACACCACCTCCGACGTGCCGATCGTCTACGGCACGCGCCTGCGCAAGCGCCTGCTGGCGATGAACCGCGCCAAGACCCCGCTGGACAAGTTGCGCGTGGCGCTGCGCGGCTTCTCGCTCGCTGAACTGAAGCCCTCGTTCCCCGGCGTGGCCGAGCCGCGCACCGGCAAGTCGATGGGCGAGCACTGCGAGCAGATGGCGAAGGAGTGGCACGTCAGCCGCGAGGCGCAGGACCAGCTGGCGCTGGACAGCCACCGCAAGCTGGCCACCGCCTACGACGCCGGCTTCTTCGAGGACCTGCTGGTGCCGTTCCGCGGCCTCAAGCGCGACGGCTTCCTGCGTCCCGACAGCACGTTGGAGAAACTGGCCGCGCTGAAGCCGGCGTTCGACAAGAGCTCCGGCCACGGCACGCTCACCGCCGGCAACTCCACCGGCCTGTCCGACGGCGCCGCCGCGGTGCTGCTGGGCAGCGAGGCGTGGGCCGCGCAGCGCGGGCTGAAAGTGCAGGCCTGGCTGCGTGACGCCGAGGTCGCCGCCGTGGACTTCGTGCACGGCGAGGGCCTGCTGATGGCGCCGACCGTCGCGGTGCCGCGCCTGCTGGCGCGCCACGGCCTGCGCCTGCAGGACTTCGACTACTACGAGATCCACGAGGCGTTCGCGGCGCAGGTGCTGTGCACGCTGCGCGCGTGGGAATCGGCCGACTACTGCAGGCAGCGGCTGGGTCTGGACGCGCCGCTGGGCAGCATCGACCCGGCCAGGCTCAACGTGCACGGTTCCAGCCTCGCCGTCGGCCACCCGTTCGCCGCCACCGGCGCGCGCATCATCGCCACGCTGGCGAAGCTGCTGGAGCAGAAGGGCTCGGGCCGCGGCCTGATCTCGATCTGCACCGCCGGCGGCATGGGCGTCACCGCCATCCTCGAGCGCTGAACGGTGCGGCGGCTTCAGCCGCGATTCGCCCTGCGGGGTGCATAAAGACCGCCATGTTCCGCCTGCGTACCACCACTACCCTCAGCCTGCTCGCGCTGGCCGTCGGCATCGCCGGTACCGACTGGCTCAGTGCGCAGACCGGTGTCTGGTCCGGCCCGCCGGCGCGCTATGTCGCGCAGGTCGATACGCCGGCCGCGATGCGCGCCCGTCCGTCGCCGCACCGCTCGCGCCGGGCGCCGCGCGCGGCGCCGGCGAGGCGCGCGCCGCCGCCGATGGTGGTCGCCGACGAGGCGCAGGCCGCCGTCGCCGCCCCCGCGCCGGCGCTGGTACCGCTGGCCACGTCCGCCGACACCTCGCAATCGTGGGACGAGCTGCGCGGCCATCTCGACGGTCGCGTGCTGCTGCACGTCGACGTCGACGGCCATGGCCGGGTCAGCGCCGCCAGCCTGAGCGAATCCAGCGGCGACCCGGTGCTGGACGCGCACGCCCTGCGCAGCGTGCGCAACTGGCGCTTCGCGGTGCCGCCGGACCACCCTGACGGCCTCGGCGGCGAGCTGCCGATGCGCTTTACTTCGCGGGGCGATCGCGTGGCGCAGCTGCCGTAGGGTCGTTGTTGGCGGTGCCGATGTTTCGCGTGCCGTCGTTCGAGCGCTCAAGCGCTTTCGTCTCGTGTGTCCCCTGTAGGAGCGCGCTCGCGCGCGATGCTCTTGCGGTTACCACGCACATTCCCCGAGCGGTCCGCTCCCGCCGATGACCTCGGCAAGCCCCACCCTCCGCTTCGTCCTACCTGCGAAGGCAGGCATCGCACTTCATCCGTCATGTCTGCGATGGACCCACCGGCAGAGCAAGAGCTTTCGTCTGCCTGCGGCAGCCGAGTTACTTTTCTCTTGCGTGGCCAAGAGAAAAGTAACTCAAAGAGAAGGCCACCCCGATGGCGCGCCCTCCAGGCATCCTGCCTTCCGGGTGCGCGGGTGGGCTACGGGGTTTGTCGACAGGGCATCCTGCCCTGACGACAAACTGGTTCGCATTCATGCGAACCACCCTGCGGGCTTTCCTTCGCCCACCCGCCGCGCCATAGGGGCCCCGGTAAAGCAGCGCGCATCCTGCGCGCACTCTTCAAAAGAGCCAGAACAAGAGCCACAGCAAAGCGTTGCTTTGCTGTGGCTTCTGCTTTCCAGCTTCATCACCGAGTGCGGGCCAGGATGGCCCGCTGCTTTACCCGGGGTCCCTTGCGCGGCGGTGAGTCGGGGTCGACAGGCCGCGCAGCGGGCGAGTCCATGGATGGACTCGCCTTTTCGCGCGGGCGCGATGCCCGCTCGAAAAGCCCGGCCCCGGCTCACGGACTTGCCGGGCAGGAGCCCGGCAAGCGCCAAGCGGGGTGTCGTTTTCTCTTGGGTACTTCTCTTTTGGACAAGCAAAAGAGAAGTACCTCGGCCTCCGAAGGGGGACGAAAGCTCTTCGCCTTTCTTCAAATAAGGCAGCAGGTGACGAGAGTGTCCATCGCGAAAAGGAGCGTACCGTGACGGGCAACGCTCACAATATGCCCTTGGCGCCCACCCCGAACGCGGTGACCAGCCGCGTGATGATCAGCTTCGGTGATAGCGCCACGTCGGGGAAATCGCCGACCGGCTCGTAGCAGGCATAGAAGTTCGGGTCGGTGGCGCGCAGCGGCTGGCAGCCGGGCTTGAGCTCGAAGCTGGTGGCGTAGCGGAACGGCCACAGGTCGAACAGCGGCAGGCTCTCGGAAATCGTGCCGATCGCCCGGTTGAGGTCGGTCAGCAGCGGCACCTTCGGCTGCCGCGGCGCGATCACCCAGGCGTTCTCCGGCTGCGTGCTGCGCAGGATGCTGTGGCGCAGCTGGTCGGCGAAGCCGTGGTCGTAGACGATCACGCCCGACTCGGTGTTGTAGTGGTCCGAGCGCGGGTCGAAGTTGTGCGAGCCGACCATCGCGAAGACATCGTCGACCACGATCGATTTCGCATGCAGGCCGAAGCGGCGGCCCTGGCTGTGCAGTGGCGCCGGCTGGTTGTTGCTGCCGCGGCTGCCGAGCAGGCGGAACGGCGGCCTGGCACGGCTCGCGCGGTCCGCTGACGACGGTTTGCCCGTGGCGTCCAGGCCGAGGTTGGCCAGGTCGTAGTCTTCGCCGGCGCTGGGCGCGTGCGGCTTCAGTTCATGCACTTCGAAGCCGAACTTCTTCAGGTAGCGCTTGCGGTGCTTGTACGCCATGGCGTAGACGGCGAATGCGTCGGTCGAGGCCAGCGAGTTGGTGGAGACGGTCACCCGCGGCGGGTCGCTGCGCCGGTGCAGGGTGCGGAAGATGTGCTGGGCGCGTCGGCTCATCACCAGGTACGGGGTCTGCAGCAGCACCTCGCGCTTGGCCTCGCTGATCATGCGCATGATGTGGTGGGTGAATTCCAGCGCGCGGCGCTTGTCCGGCTTGTCGGTCTTGGCCGGCAGGTCGCTGAAGTAGTCCACCCGGCCCACCCGCAGCGAGGGATCGACCAGCCAGGTCTGCAGCCAGGCGGAGTCCTCGGCGTCGTCCTGTACCCGGGCCACGCGCGCCGGGTGGCGGTAGCTCGGGGCCGGCCAGGTCGGCGGCGTGCGGTCGGCAAGGATGCGCCGGTTGACGTCGCGCAGGTGGGTCAGCGGCAGCGAGCGCGGGTGGTTCCAGAACAGCTCGAAGCTGGCCGCCATCTGCAGCGCGGCCGGGCCGCCGATCATCGCGTCGCGATCGACGTAGTCGAAGGTGTCGTCCCAGTTGAAGTAGCGGTCCTGATAATTGCGCCCGCCGACGATGCCGATGCGCTCGTCCACCAGCAGCAGCTTGTTGTGCATGCGCTGGTTGAACTGCAGGAAGCAGCACACGATGCCGGCAGCGAACTCCAGCGGTTGGGTGCGCGCCTTGTGGAAGGTCGGGTTGTACAGGCGCACCTGCAGGTTCGGACTGACCTGCGCCAGCCGGTCGAGCAGGTCGGGGTCGTTGAAGGAGAACAGCTGGTCGGCCAGGATGCGCACGCGCACGCCGCGCCGCGCGGCCTTCACCAGTTCGTCCAGCATCAGCTGGCCGGCGTCGTCCTGATCCCAGATGTAGGTCTGCAGGTCGATCGAATGGCGCGCCGCGCGCACCAGGTTGATCCGCGCGACCAGCGCCGGCTCGGAGTCGTCGAGCAGGGTGACCACGTGCACCGGCTGCTGCGGCGTGGAGACGGCGAGCGCCTCGGTGGCCGCCGCCAGCAGCGGCGAGGGCAGCGCGCAATGGTCGGCCCGCTCGCAGCTGCTGCTGCGGTCGGCATGGGCGGCGACCACGGCGTCGGCGCGGCGGATCTGCGCGCGCGACAACGTGCAGCCCTGCAGCAGGAGCAGCACAAGCAGCAGCGGGAAGGCGAATCGGCGCAGGGCGGGCATGCGTGGATGATACGTATGGAGCGTGCGGCGTCCGTGAGTGCGGGCGATGGTCAGCGCGCGCCTTGGCCCTGGGTCCGGGCGCGCGGTGGCGTCAGGGCGACCAGAACGCGTCCAGGCGGGCATTGCCCGGTTCCAGTGCGCCGTCCAGGTGCAGCACGGCCAGTGCGCCGGGCGGCATGCCGCGGAATTCGTCGGAACGGCCCTCGACCAGCAGCGCGACCAGTCGCTCCATGCCGGGGTTGTGGCCGACCAGCAGCACCGTGCCGGCATCGGCGTGCTGGTCGAGCAGGGCCAGCAGCTCGCCCGGCGTGGCGTCGTAGATCTCCCCGGCCTGCTGCGGCACCGGCGCGTCGTCGAGCGCGGCCAGCGCCAGCCGGGTGGTCTCGTCGGTGCGCCTGCTCGGCGAACACAGCACCCGGTCGGGGCGCAGGCCGTGGGCGGCCAGCCACAAGCCGGCGGCCTGCGCTTCGCGCTCGCCGCGCACGCTGAGCGGTCGCTGCGCGTCGCCGCCGGCGCTTTCCATCGGCACGGCTTCGGCGTGGCGCAGCAGGATCAGTTCGTGCATGGAAGACTCCGGTGGTGGCGCGCGGCGCGCGGTGGGGATGGGAGGGGCAGCGCGCTTCAATGCTGCTGGCGCTTGATCCAGCGCAACAAGGCTTTCCAGTCCTGCTGATGGCTGCGTACCTGTTCGGACTGGTAGTCGAAGATGCCCTTGCCGAGGCCGGCAAGCAGCACGTAGGCCTGGCTGTCGCGCAGTTGCGCGGCGATCGGGAACGGCGACTCGGCCGCCAGCTGGCTGAGCGCGTCCTGGCTGGCATGGGTCCACGGCTTGAGCCGGTTGGCGACCAGCGCCACCGGCAGCTTGCCGCTCTTGATGCGCCGGATCGCCTGCAGCTCGCCCAGGAAACGCAGCGTGGCGTCGAGGTCGAACGACGAGGGCAGCACCGGCACCAGCAGCACGTCGGCCGTCTCCAGGTACGGCTCCAGTTCGCGCTCGCCGGAACCGGCGGGGGTGTCGATCAGCAGCTGCTGGGTGTCCGCCGGTAGGCGTTGCAGGTTGCGCCGGCCGCTGTCGAAGGCCAGCACGCCGGGAACGTTGTCGGGCCGCAGCTCGGCCCAATGGAAGCTGGAGTGCTGCCGGTCGGTGTCGATGATCGCGGTGCGCTGGCCTGCCTGGGCCCAGTGCGACGCCAGTTGCGTCACCAGCGTGCTCTTGCCGCAACCACCCTTGCTGCTCGCCACCAGCGTCGTAAGCATCGGATCACCCCTGCTACGGAAGGTGGCCCAAGCCTAGCCGGCGCGGCGGCAATGGGGAATAGCCGGGAATCGGCGCAGGGAGAATCGGGGATGGCCAGAGCAGGCAGCGCCTGCCGGTCCGATTCCCCGCGCGCTATTCGCGGCCGCCGGGTGTCCACCCGGCAGGCGCGTCGACCGGGATGCCGTTGTCGCGCAGGGCGGCCAGTTGCAGGCTCATCTCGGTGCCGCCGCTACGGGCCAGCGCCAGCAGGCGCTGGGCCAGTGCCGCGTCGTCCTGCGCCCTGGCCAGCAAGCGGGCGAAGCTCTGCACTTGCCAGACCAGGTTGCGGCGGGCGTCCTTGGCTTCCTGCTGCTGCGCCGGGTCGTCGGCCAGCACCTCGCGCAGGTGCAGGCCCAGCGAACGCGCCAGTGGGCTGGAGCCCCATTCCAGCGTCTTGCCCAGGGCCACGCAGTCGGCCTTGATCGAGGCGTCCTCGCTGGCGTTCTCGCACAGCTTGGCGACCAGCTGCAGGCTCGGCTGCGGCTGGGTGCCGGCCAGGCCGAACGCCAGCACGGTCTGCATGCCGACGGCGCCGCCGGCGTGGGCCGGGTCCAGCACCGTGGCGGGTGGCGGCAGCGCGCCGGCCGCATTGGCCAGCGCCTGCAGGCTGATGCCGGCGTAATCGTCGTAGTGCTTCGCCGCGGCGGCCTGGCGCAGATCCTCGCGGGCCGCCTCCTGCTGCTTGGCCCGCGCATCGGCGCCGAGCTTGAGCAGCCATACCGCGGCGTTGTCCGGGGCGCGGATCAGCAGGTCCTGCAGGGCTTCGTCGTTCGGGCAGGCGTCGGCGGCGGCATCGCAATCGGCCAGGCGCACCCAGCTCACTGCCGCACCGGCGCCTTCGGCTTGCGCCGCGCGCTCGATCAGGCGATGGAAGCTGTTGCTGGGCGGCTGGTTGAACAGCGGCCGCGCCAGCAGGGCGGCGCCGAGCAGCCGCGACGGATCGCCACTGGGCGCGAGCACGCTGACCAGGTCGCGCTGGAAAGCGAGCTGGGCCTTGTCGCGCGCCTGCGCCGTCTGGTCCGGCGGACCGCGGTGCTTGCCGGCCGGCGGCGTGCCGGCGAAGGCCGACGCCACGGCCAGCGAATACGCGCAAATCAGGGCGAGGCAATGCCGTCCATGCATCATGGGCTCGACTCCGCAAGCGAACAAAGCGCGCAGCATACCCTGCGCGGATTAAGCGCGGCTGATCCGCCGGCCGGCGAAGACGGACCGCGGCGGCAAGGCTTGCTAGGATGGAAATCCCCCGGCGCGCGGCCGCGCCTCCATGTCATCGTTCGGGAGACGCGTAGTGGAACATCTGTCGATCCTCGGCGAAGGTGCCCCCTGGTTTGCCGGCTGGGGCACGCTGGCCTTGATCAATGCCGCGCTGGCGCAGGGCAAGAACCGCAGCGGGCTGATCTGGTTCCTGCTGTCGCTGCCGCTGGGCCCGCTCGCCACGCTGCTGCTGGTGCTGCTGCCGAAGGTGCGCTCGAAGATGTTCTGAGCGACGGGATTCGGCAAAGCCAAACCCCGCGGCATCGCCGCTCTTTCGAATCCCGAGTCCCGGCCTATTCCCCCAGCGCCTCGCGCATGAACTCCGGCTGCGCCAGCGCGGCCTTGTGGATCTCGGCGTTGTAGTACCTGGTGGGGAAATTCTTGCTGAGCGCGCCGCGCTCGCGGAAGCCGGACAGGTCGCCGCCCTTGCGTGCCATGGTGCAGCTCCACCAGCCGGTCGGGTAGCACGGCTGCGGGAACGGCAGCGTCTTCACCGCGCTGAAGCCCGAGGTGCGCATGGCCGAGCGCATCGACTTGATCAG
This sequence comes from Rhodanobacter sp., assembly GCA_024711345.1. Classification (GTDB taxonomy): domain Bacteria; phylum Pseudomonadota; class Gammaproteobacteria; order Xanthomonadales; family Rhodanobacteraceae; genus Rhodanobacter. Next base: position 11,758 of record JANJTA010000039.1, read on the forward strand.
CTCCAGATGGGCCAGCGGCGATTCGCTCTGCTGCACCAGCAGGCCGCCATGGCGCAGCGCCTTGTAGCAGCTGGCATAGAACGCGGCGTTGAACAGGCCTTCGGCGGGGCCGACCGGGTCGGTCGAGTCGACGATGATCAGGTCCAGCGAGTCGGGCTCGGCCTCGGCCATGTACTTGATGCCGTCGATGAACAGGAGCTCGGCGCGCGGGTCGCCGTTCGCCTCGCACAGCTCGGGGAAGTACTGCTCGGCCAGGCGCGTGACGCGCTCGTCGATCTCCACCTGCACCGCGTGCTCGACTTCCTCGTGCTTGAGCACCTCGCGCAGCGTGCCGCAGTCGCCGCCGCCGATGATCACCACGCGCTTGGCGCGCGCATGGGTGAACAGCGCCGGGTGGGTCATCATCTCGTGGTAGAGGAAGTTGTCGCGGCTGGTCAGCATCACGCAGCCGTCGATCACCATCAGCTTGCCCCAGTCGGTGGTCTGGTGGATCTCGATGGTCTGGAACGGGGTCTTCTCCGCGTGCAGCAGCTGCTCGGTGCGGAAACCGATGGCGGAGCCGGAGGCCTGATGGGCCTCGGTGAACCAGGCCTCGTTGGGCCGGGCTTCGTTCGGCGTGGACTGCTGCGACATGGCGGGTGTTCCTGCTGAGCCGGATGGAAGGAGAACGGCCGCCAATTGTAGCGGCAACGGCGATGAACGTACCGGCAGCGTTTGCCGCCGCCTTGCGCACATCGTCACAGCCGCCCATTACAATGGCGCTCCGGCCCCGCCGGCGCTGCGCGCCGGCCGCCGACCTGCCCGATCGGCCCCGCGGCGTGCGAGGCTTCCGGTCGTTCGGGCTCGTGCTCGCGTAGAGCTGAAGCGTCAAGGCTCGCCGCTGCGACGACATCATTCGTTTGCACGAGGAGCAACGCTGATGGCGAACCTTTGGACTGTCGATACCGCCCGCCACACCTATGCGGTGCCGTACTGGGGCGACGGCTACGTGGACGTGGACGAAGCCGGCTGCATCGTGATGCGCCCGCGTGGCGCGTACGGCCCGGCGCTGTCGTTGCCGGCGATCGTCGCGCGCGCCTGCGCCGAGGGCCTGCGGCTGCCGCTGCTGGTGCGCTTTCCGGACATCCTGGCCGACCGCCTGGCGCAGCTGCAGACGGCGTTCGCCAAGGCCATCGGCGAGTGGCAGTACGCCGGCGGCTATACCGCGATCTACCCGATCAAGGTCAACCAGCAGCGCGGCGTGGCCGGCGAGCTGGTCGCCGCGGGCGCGCATGGTTTCGGGCTGGAGGCCGGCTCCAAGCCCGAGCTGATGGCGGTGCTGGCGATGGCGCGGCCCGGTTCCATCGTGATCTGCAACGGCTACAAGGACCGCGAGTACATCCGCCTGGCGCTGATCGGCAAGAAGCTCGGCCTGCGCGTGCACATCGTGATCGAGAAGCTGTCCGAGCTGGACCACGTATTCACCGAGGCCAAGGCGCTGGGCGTGGAGCCGCTGCTCGGCGTGCGCGTGCGCCTCGCCTCGATTGGCGCCGGCAAGTGGCAGAACACCGGCGGCGACAAGGGCAAGTTCGGGCTGTCGCCGGCGCAGGTGCTCAGCCTGGTCGAACGGCTGGAGCAGGCCGGGCTCAAGCACACGCTGAAGCTGCAGCACTTCCACATGGGCTCGCAGATCTCCAACGTGCGCGACATCGCCAACGGCATGCGCGAGGCCACCCGCTATTTCGTCGAGCTCAGCCGCATGGGCGTGCCGCTGGAAATCGTCGACGTCGGCGGCGGCCTCGGCGTGGACTACGAAGGCTCGCGCTCGCGCAGCCACAACTCGATCAACTACTCGATCGAGCAGTACGCCGCGACCATCGTGCAGTCGCTGGCCGAGGCGGTCGAGGCCGAGGGTCTGGCCGCGCCGCACATCCTCACCGAGGCCGGCCGCGCAATGACGGCGCATCACGCGGTGATGGTGGTCAACGTGACCGAGGTGGAGCCGGTGCCGGCCGGGGCGATTCCGCCGCTGCGCGCGGACGAGCCGGCCGTGCTGCGCCGGTTGCGCGAGACCTGGCAGGAACTGGACCGGCGCCCCGCGCTGGAGCTGTTCCACGAGGCGCAGCACCACCTGAGCGAAGGCCAGACGCTGTACGCGCTGGGCCAGCTGGCGCTGGCCGATCGTGCGCGGCTGGACGAGATGTACTACGCGATCGCCAATGCCGTGCGCGAACGCCTGCTGCCGGCCGAGCGCTCGCACCGGCAGGCGCTGGACGAGTTGGACGAGAAGCTGGTCGACAAGTACTTCGTCAACTTCTCGGTGTTCGAGTCGATCCCCGACGTGTGGGCGATCGGGCAGATTTTCCCGATTGCGCCGATCGCGCGGCTGGACGAGCGACCGACGCGGCGCGGCGTGATCGTCGACCTCACCTGCGATTCGGACGGCCGCATCGATCACTACGTCGACGCCGAGGGCGTGGACGTCAGCCTGCCGCTGCACGCGCTGCGGCACGGCGAAAGCTACCGCCTCGGCATCTTCATGGTGGGCGCCTACCAGGAGACCCTGGGCGACATCCACAACCTGTTCGGCGACACCGACGCGGTCAACGTGCGGGTGGACGGCGACGGCTACACCTTCGCCCATATACGCCGCGGCGACACCACCGACCTGATGCTCGACTACGTCGGCTACGACCTGCAGACGCTGCGCGCCAGCTACCGCGAGCGCATCGCCGCCGCCGGCCTCGCCGGCGACGAGGCGGCGCGCCTGTACGACGCGCTCGACGGCGGGCTCACCGCCTACACCTACCTGGCCGAGGACGTGCGCTGACCGTGTGATGGCGACCGCCCGGCCTGTCCCAAGGTCCGATGGCGGCCGCCGTGGCGGCGCCTACAATCCGGTGGATGGGCGCGGCCGGGCGGTCGCGCCAACCCCATCCTTTCCAAGGAGCAACGCATGAACAGTCTCAACGGCAAGGTGGCCCTGGTCACGGGCGCAGCGAGCGGCCTCGGCAAGGCGATCGCCGAGCTGTACGCAAGCAACGGCGCCAGCGTGGCGATCGCCGACATCAATCAGCAGGCCGCCGACGCGGTCGCCGCGCAGATCAACGCCGCCGGCGGCAAGGCGCTCGGCGTGGCGATGGACGTGACCAGCGAGGACGCCGTCAACGCCGGCACCGACCAGGTGGTCGCCGCGTTCGGCGCGCTGGACATCCTGGTGTCCAACGCCGGCGTGCAGATCATCAACCCGATCGAGCAGTTCGCCTTCGCCGACTGGAAGAAGATGCTGGCGATCCATCTCGACGGTGGCTTCCTCACCACCAAGGCGGCGCTGAAGCATATGTACAAGGGCGATCGCGGCGGCGTCGTGATCTACATGGGCTCGGTGCATTCGCATGAGGCGTCGAAGCTGAAGTCGGCCTACGTGGCCGCCAAGCATGGCCTGCTCGGCCTGGCCCGTACGCTGGCGAAGGAAGGCGCGCCGCACAACGTGCGTTCGCACGTGATCTGCCCGGGCTTCGTGCGCACGCCGCTGGTCGAGAAGCAGATTCCCGAGCAGGCGAAGGAACTGGGCATCAGCGAAGACGAAGTGATCCGCAACGTGATGCTGAAGGACACCGTGGACGGCGTGTTCACCACGGTGGAGGACATCGCGCAGACCGCGCTGTACCTGGCGACCTTCCCCTCCGCCGCGCTGACCGGGCAGAGCATCGTGGTCAGCCACGGCTGGTTCATGCAATAGGGCCGGGATTCGCCGAAGCGAAGCGCCGTCGGCGAATCAGTCGCGGTGCACCTGCAGCCCGGCGGCCGATTGGCTGACCGGCATGATTTCCAGCCGCGTGATGTCCAGGTGCGGCGGCAGGTTGGCGATCCACCAGATCGTGTCGGCGATATCGGTCGCGGTGATCGGGTGGGCGCCGGCGTAGAGCTGGTCCGACGCCGCCTGGTCGCCGCCGGTGCGCACCACGGTGAACTCGGTCTCGGCCATGCCCGGCTCGATCGAAGTGACGCGCACGCCGCTGCCGTGCAGGTCCACGCGCAGGTTCTGCGAGAACTGGGTGACGAAGGCCTTGGTGCCGCCGTACACGTTGCCGCCGCGGTAGGCGTAGCTGCCCGAGATCGAGCTGATGTTGACGACTGCGCCGCGGCGCGCGATCAGCGTCGGCAGCAGCAGGTGGGTCAGCGTCACCAGCGCGGTGACGTTGGTGTCGATCATCTGCTTCCACTGCGCCAGGTCCGCCTGCGGCGCCGGCGCGGTGCCCAGCGCCAGGCCGGCGTTGTTGACCAGCAGGTCGACGGTGGCGAATTCCGGCGGCAGCGCCGCGTGCGCTGCGCGCATCGCCGCCTCGTCGCGCATGTCGAACGCTGCCGCGTGCACTTTTTCCGCACCGTGGCGGTCCACCAGCTGCTGCAGGCGGTCGGCGCGCCGGCCGCTGGCGATCACCCGCCAGCCGCCGGCCACGAAGCGTTCCACGGCGGCGGCGCCGAAGCCGGAGGTGGCGCCGGTGATCCAGGCGGTCTTGGCGGTCATGGGCGGAAATTCAGTGGGAGGAAAGGGTGACTCAACGGCCTTCCTTCAGCGCAATCGCGTTGATGCCGGCACCGGCCAGGCGCTGCTTGGTCGCTTCCAGCTCGGTGGCCGAGCGGAACGGCCCCAGCCGCACGCGGTTGTAGGTCTGCCCGCCGATGCTGACCGACTGCACATTGGCCACGAAGCCCTGCAGCGCGAGCTTCGCCTTCAGTGTCTCGGCGTCGGCGGCGTTCGGGAACGCGCCGACCTGCAGCAAATAGCCGCTGCCGGCAGCAGGCTGCGGCACCGCGCTGGCCGGCGCAGCGGTGACGTCCTGGCTGACCGCCTGTGGCGCGTTCGCCGGTGCCGTGGCCGGCGCCGGCTGCTGCGTCTGCAGCTGGGTGGCCTGCTGCTTCTGCTGCTGCTCGACGCGCGCCTGCGCGCTGATCTCGGCGTCGGGAATGCGCACTTCCTTTTCCGACAGCACCGAGTAGAAATCGAACTGCGGCTTCTTCGGTGCGGCGTCGCCGGTCGATTCGAGCACACCCGGCGCGCTGCCGCGCTCGGCGGTGGCCTGCGGGTTCGCCTGCGGGCCGTCGGCCTTGCGCAGGCTGGTGAGCAGGCTGCCACGCAGCATCACCGCCATCAGGATCGCGCCGGCGACCAGGCCGATCACCGCGTAACCCCAGCCCGGGAAGCCGTTGCTGCCGTTGCGCACGGCCTGCCGGCCCCTGCCCTTGCGTGCTGCCATTACATCTTCTCCGGGGCGCCGAGGCCCAACAAATCCAGCCCATTCTTCAACACTTGCCGCGTCGCCACCACCAGCGCCAGGCGCGCGTTGCGCAAGGCCGCATCCTCGACCAGGAACTGGTGCGAGTTGTAGTAGGTGTGGAACGCGTTGGCCAGTTCGCGCAGCCACGCGGCGACCAGGTGCGGCTCCAGGTTCGCCGCGGCGGCCTCGACCAGCTCGGGGTACTTCGACAGCTCGGTGAGCAGGATCTGCTCGTGCTCGTTGTCCAGCCGCTCGAGCTGCGCGAGGCCGTCGGCAAGGTCGACCGTGTACCCCTTCTCCGGCGCCTGGCGCAGCACGCTGCACACGCGGGCATGCGCGTACTGGATGTAGTAGACCGGGTTGTCGTTCGACTGCGAGCGGGCCAGGTCGATGTCGAACACCAGCTGCGAGTCGCTCTTGCGCGAGATCAGGAAGTAGCGCGTGGCGTCCTTGCCGACCTCGTCGATCAGGTCGCGCAGCGTGACGTAGCTGCCGGCGCGCTTGGAGATCTTCACCTCCTCGCCGCCCTTCATCACCGTCACCATCTGGTGCAGCACGTATTCCGGCCAGCCCTTGGGGATGCCGCAGTCGAGCGCCTGCAGGCCGGCCTTCACCCGTGCCAGCGAGCCGTGGTGGTCCGAGCCCAGCTCGGTGATCGCGCGCTGGTAGCCGCGCTGCCACTTGCTCAGGTGGTAGGCCACGTCGGGCAGGAAGTAGGTGTAGGTGCCGTCGGACTTGCGCATCACGCGGTCCTTGTCGTCACCGAACTCGGTGGTGCGCAGCCACAGCGCGCCGCCTTCCTCGTAGGTATGGCCGTGCGCGATCAGCTCGCGCACGGTCTCCTCCACCTTGCCGTCGGTGTACAGCGACGATTCGAGGAAATAGGTGTCGAAGGCCACGCCGAACGCCTGCAGGTCCAGGTCCTGCTCGCGGCGCAGGTAGGCCACGGCGAAGCGGCGGATCGCCTCGAGGTCGTCGACGTCGCCGGCCGCGGTCACCGTCTCGCCGTCGGCCACCACCGATTCGCGGTCCAGATAGGCGCGCGCCACTTCGGCGATGTAGTCGCCGCGGTAGCCGTTCTCCGGCCAGTTGCTGCCGTCCGGCGTGATCCCGTGCGCGCGCGCCTGTACGGAGATGGCCAGGTTGGCGATCTGCACGCCGGCGTCGTTGTAGTAGAACTCGCGCTTCACGTTCCAGCCGGTGGCGTCGAGCAGCCGGCTCAGGCAATCGCCGATCGCCGCGGCGCGGCCGTGGCCCACGTGCAGCGGGCCGGTCGGGTTGGCCGAGACGAACTCCACCCCCACGGTCTTGCCGCCGCCGCTGGCGCTGCGACCGTAGGCCTCGCGTTCGGCCAGGATCCGGCGCACCTCGGCGTGGTAGGCGCCCGGCGCGAGGAAGAAGTTGATGAAGCCGGGGCCGGCGATCTCGACTTTCGCCACCAGCGTGTTCGCCGGCAAGGCGGCGACCAGCTTCTCGGCCAGCTCGCGCGGCTTGGTGCGCGCGGGCCTGGCCAGCAGCATCGCCACGTTGCTGGCGAAATCGCCGTGTTCGCGGCTGCGCGCGCGCTCGATCACGAAGCCGGGCAGGCTCAGGTCGGTGGGCAGGGTGGCGGCGTCCTGCAGGGCCTGGATCGCCTGCAGCACCAGTTCGCGCAGCGGTTCTTTCACGGTGGGGCCGGTTTCGTGATGGAACCGGCAATCCTAACAGACGCGCCGGTCGGCGAACGTGCGCCGGAACGGCCCGTGTCGCCGGTCGGCGGTAGGCCAGAGCGCGCCGAAATTTGACGCACCGCGGCGAGCCGGGCTGTGGATAAGTCTGTGGGGAAAGCCGCAGCGCGTCGGCGGCCCCGGCCGGCGGGTGGCCTCGGACTGTCACATCGCAAGAAATTTATCTTGTGCGCCAATAAGTTGAAGCTCTCATCTCGAGTCCATGGACGATAGGCTCGGCAAGTGCCGGTATCACCATTTTGTGTATAAGTTGGCGCGCTCCGGGCGCTGCCGGCGGTGGCGGCTGGCGTCACCGTCTTGTCATGCGGCACTGCGATACTGAACGGGCCAGCACATGAACTCCCCTCCATGACATGGCGACCGGGGATGCCGCTCTCCCCACCTCCCCCAATCGGCCTTCCGGCGTGGCTCGTGCCACGCCGTTTTTTTCTGCGGGAGGAGGCCCCTCAGATCAGGCCGCGCGCCGCCATCGACACCGGCTCACCGCTGCCGATCACCAGGTGGTCGAGCACGCGCACGCCGACCAACTGCAGTGCGTCGCGCAGTTCGTGCGTGATGGCGCGGTCGGCGGCGCTGGGCTCGGCCACGCCGGAGGGGTGGTTGTGGGCGAAGATCACCGCGCAGGCGTTGTGCTGCAGGCAGGCCCGCACCACCTCGCGCGGGTGCACGCTGGCGCCGTCGACGGTGCCGCGGAACAGTTCCTCGAAGGCCAGCACGCGGTGGCGGTTGTCCAGGTACAGGCAGCCGAACACCTCGTAGGGCAGATGGCGCAGGCGCGCGCGCAGGTAGTCGCCGCTGTCGCGCGGGTTGCCCAGGCTGGGCCGTTCCTGCAGCTGCTCGGCCAGGCTGCGCCGGGCCAGTTCCAGTGCCGCGGCGATCCGCGCGCGCTTGGCCGGACCCAGGCCACCGACGCGGATCGGCTGCCCTGGCCGCGCCAGCAGCGCGCCCAGGCTGCCGGCGTGCGCCAGCAGCTCGCGGCCCAGCGCCAGCGCGTCCTTGCCGCGGCTGCCGTTGCCCAGCAGTACCGCCAGCAGCTCGGCGTCGGACAGCGCGCCGCTGCCGCGTGCCAGCAGCTTTTCGCGGGGGCGTTCGCCTTCGGGCCAGTCGCGGATGCTCATGCGCCCAACTTGCCGCGCGCGGTGCGGGTCGGGCAGCGGTGAGCGCGGGTGAATCCGGTAAGCTACGCCTCTGCCGATTGTCAGGCCCGCCTTACATGAGTCTTGCCCAACGCCGCATCCTGCTCGGAGTGTCGGGCGGCATCGCCGCTTACAAGTCCTGCGAACTGGTCCGCCGCCTGCGCGATCTCGGGGCCGAGGTGCGTGTGGTGATGACCGAGGGCGCCACGCGCTTCGTCAGCCCGACCACCTTCCAGGCGCTGTCCGGCCAGCCGGTACGGGTCAGCCTGTGGGACGCCCAGGCCGAGGCGGCGATGGGTCACATCGAGCTGGCGCGCTGGGCCGAGCGCATCCTGGTGGCGCCGGCCAGTGCCGACTTGCTGGCGCGGCTGGCGCATGGTCTGGCCGACGACCTGCTGACCACGCTGTGCCTGGCCAGCGCCGCGCCGCTGTACCTGGCGCCGGCGATGAACCAGCAGATGTGGGCGCACCCGGCGGTGCAGGAAAATCTCGCCACGCTGCGCCGCCACGGCGCGCACATGCTTGGGCCGGCCGCCGGCGACCAGGCCTGCGGCGATGTCGGCAGCGGCCGCATGCTGGAACCGCACGAGCTGCGCGACGCGCTGGCGGCCTCGTTCGGCGAACCGCTGCTGGCCGGACTGCGGGTGCTGGTCAGCGCCGGCCCGACCTACGAGGACATCGACCCGGTGCGCTTCATCGGCAACCGCAGCTCGGGGAAGATGGGTTTTGCGGTGGCCGCGGCCGCCGCGCAGGCCGGCGCCGAGGTGAGCCTGGTGGCCGGGCCGGTGAGCCTGGCCACGCCGCCGAGCGTGGCGCGGCGCATCGACGTGCGCAGCGCGGCGCAGATGCACGCGGCGGTGCTGGCCGCCGCGGCCGCGGCGGACATCTACATCGGCGCAGCGGCGGTGGGCGACTACCGCCCGCAGGAGGTCGCCGCGCAGAAGCTGAAGAAGCGCGATGGCGACGAGCTGGTGCTGCGCCTGGCCGAGAACCCGGACATCCTGGCCAGCCTCTCGGCGCAAACCGCGCATCCGTTCCTGGTCGGATTCGCCGCGGAGACGCATGATGTGGCGAGCTACGCGCAGGGCAAGCTGCGCCACAAGGGTCTGGACATGATTGCGGCGAACCAGGTGGGCGGCGGCCTCGGTTTCGAGGCGACGGACAATGCGTTGACCCTGTACTGGGCCGACGGTGCGGTCGAGTTGCCGCGGGCGGAGAAATCCGAGCTGGCGCGGCAGCTGGTGGCGCGCGTGGCCGAACGCTACCGGGCGACGCGCGGATGATGATCGACGTCGAGCTGAAGATCCTCGATCCGCGCCTGGGCGACGGCATTCCGCTGCCGCAGGCCGCCACGGCAGGCAGTGCCGGCATGGACCTGCGCGCCGCGCTGGATGCGCCGCTGACGCTCGCACCGGGCGAAAGCGCGCTGGTGCCCAGCGGCATCGCGATCCACATCGGCGATCCGGGCTGGTGCGCGCTGATCGTGCCGCGCTCCGGGCTGGGCCACAAGCATGGTCTGGTGATGGGCAACCTGGTCGGGGTGATCGACGCCGACTACCAGGGGCCGTTGATGATTTCGTGCTGGAATCGCGGCAGCCAGCCGTACACCATCGCGGTGGGCGACCGCATCGCCCAGCTGCTGCTGGTGCCGGTGGCGCAGGCGCGACTGAACGTGGTGGCCGACTTCGCGCCCAGCGAGCGCGGCGATGGTGGGTTCGGCTCGACCGGTATCCGATAATCAGCGGGGTCGGCCCGGGTGTCCGGGCCGCACGCAGTGATGGCCGCGGGGGCGGTATGGCGTTGAACATCGCGAACGAACGGCTGCGCAACCTGCGCGTCGACTGGCGTGATCTGCTGCCGCTGGCCGGCGGCACCGCGTTGCTGCTGCTGGGGCTGTTCTGCGCCTGGCAGACCTGGCTGATCGCCGACGAGGGCAATGCGGTGCGCCGCGTGCACCAGGCCCAGGACGAGGCCGTGCAGGCGCTGACGGCGGAGATCGCCAGCCAGCGCGGCGCGGTCGAAAAAGTGCTGGCCGGCGTGGACCCGGCGACCTTGCTCAGCGACCCGGCTCAATCCGCCGCGGCGCTGCGCCAGCAGTTGCCGCAGGCAAAGAAGCTGGAGCTGTACAGCGGCGACCTCACCGAGGTGCTCAAGGCCAATTACCGCGAGTTCGGCTACGCCAAGGCGGCGCAGCTGATGGCCGCGCAGAGCGCGGACGGGGTGCCGCCGGCGCAGAGCGTCTCCTACGGCAACGGCGACCGCCGGCTCAGCCTGGTGATTCCGCTGGGTCCGCCGCAGCAGGCCCAGGCCTGGGCCTGGGTCGAGCTGCCATTTGCGCCGCTGCGCCAGCGTTTCGAAGCGATTTCGCCGGCCGGTGGCCGGCTCGACCTGCGCCAGGGCGACGACCGCGGCTACGTGCAACTGCTCTCGCATGGCACCAGTTCGGCCGAGGCCGAGGCGGTCGGCAAGCCGGTCGCGGGCAGCGCGTTCAGCGTCGGCGCGGGCCTGCCCGGCGCGTTCATCGTGCTGCCGCGCTGGTGGCTGCTGAGCGGACTGCTGGCCGCGCTCGGCCTCGGCGGCGGCATCTATCTGCTGCGCCTGCGCCAGCGCTGGAAAGCGCAGCCGGCGGTCGAGGAAGCCGACGTGCCGCTGCCGGAGCGGCGCAGCACGCCGGTCCGGGCCAAGCCGGCGCAGCCGCCGGAGCCGCCGGCCACGGCGGTGGTCGGCGTGGATCCGAGCATCTTCCGTGCCTACGACGTGCGCGGCGTGGTCGGCAAGACGCTGAACGCGGACGTGGCGCACGCGCTCGGCCAGTCCATCGGCACGCTGATGGCCGAGAAGGGTCTGCGCGAAATCGTGGTCGGGCGCGACGGCCGCCTGTCCGGGCCGGAGCTGGCCGGCGCGCTGGCCAACGGCCTGCGCGAAGCCGGCGTGGACGTGATCGACATCGGCGCGGTGCCCACCCCGGTGGTGTACTACGCCACCTACCGTTTCAACACCGGCTGCGGCGTGGCGGTCACCGGCAGTCATAATCCACCGGACTACAACGGCTTCAAGATCGTGGTCGGTGGCCAGACGCTGTCCGAAGGGGCGATCCAGGACCTGTACCAGCGCATCGCCGGGGGGGCGCTGGCTAGCGGCGGTGGCGGCAACCTGCGCCAGGTCGACGTGGCGCCGGACTACATCGAGAAGATCGTCTCCGACGTGCTCGCCGAGCGCCGCCTGAAGGTGGTGGTGGATTGCGGCAACGGCATTCCCGGCGCGATCGCGCCGCAGGTGCTGGAAGGCGTCGGCGCCGAGGTGGTGCCGCTGTACTGCGACGTCGACGGCACCTTCCCGAACCATCATCCGGACCCGTCCGACCCGCACAACCTGGAGGACCTGATCCTCGCCGTGAAGAGCAGCGGCGCCGACCTCGGCCTGGCCTTCGACGGCGACGGCGACCGTCTCGGCGTGGTCACCCGCACCGGCGAAATCGTCTACCCGGACCGCCTGCTGATGCTGTTCGCGCGCGACGTGCTGTCGCGCCAGCCCGGCGCCACGGTGATCTACGACGTGAAATGCACCAGCCACCTGAAGGGGCAGATCCTCGACGCCGGCGGCAGCCCGCTGATGTGGCGCACCGGACACTCGCTGATCAAGGCCAAGATGCGCGAGACCCAGGCCGAGCTGGCCGGCGAGATGAGCGGGCACTTCTTCTTCAAGGAACGCTGGTTCGGCTTCGACGACGGCATCTACGCCGCCGCGCGGCTGCTGGAGATCCTCGCCGGCGACCTGCAGGGGCGCAGTGCCGAGCAGATCTTCGCCACGCTGCCGAAGAGCGTCTCCACGCCCGAGCTGAAGGTCGAGCTGGCCGAGGGCGAGCACTACCGCTTCATGGACAAGTTGCGGCAGCAGGCAAGCTTCGAGGACGCCAGCCTGATCACCATCGACGGCGTGCGCGCGGACTGGCCGGACGGCTGGGGCCTGGTGCGCGCGTCGAACACCACGCCGGTGCTGGTGTTGCGCTTCGAGGCGGACGACGCGGCAGCGCTGAAGCGCATCCAGCAGGTGTTCCGCCAGCAGCTGCTGGCCGTCGATCCGGGGCTGAAGCTGCCGTTCTAGCGGTCTGCCGGCCGCTGCGCTGCGCGCAAACCGCGCTGCCGGCGCGGAGCCGCCGCGCTACTCCGCCGACTGGTTCTGCGCGGCCGCCCTGACTTCGCGGTAATGCGCCAACTGCTCGACCTGCTGCCGCTCGGTGTCGCTGCGCAGGGTCTGCTGGCGGCGCAGCGTGTCGCGCAGCGTGGCCACCACGTTGCGCTGCTGCGCGATGCTGTCGGCCAGGGGCTTGGGCACCGGGCTCTTGGCGTTCTCGAGATCGGCGGCGCGGCCGAGCAGGTCGGTCAACGCCTTCTCCTGGCTGCGCAGGTTGATCTGCGAGGTGTGGATCTGCTGGTCGATGATGTCCAGCGCCTGCTGCAGCGAAATCCGGTAGGAGTCTTCGTCCGGGTAGGCCAGCAGCATCTGCGCGTCGGCGTTCGCGCGTTCCTGCGCGGCGCGCTGCTGCGCGGCCTGTTCGGCGGCGAGCTTGGCGGCGGCGGCGCGTTCGGCGGCGGTCAACTGGCGTGGCACGCGCTGCACCACCAGCCCGCGGTCGTTGACCAGCTCGTAGCCGTACTTCATGGCTTCGGCAGTCAGGCTGTCGCTGAAGTGCATCAGGCCCTGCCCGTCGTGCCACTTGTAGCGGACGTTGCCGGTGTTCTGGGCCTGCGTCGACAGGCTCGCGGCCAGCATGGCAACGGCGATGACGAGCAATGGTTTGCGCATGGATACCTCTCTCGTTGACCAGTATAGCCAGCGCCGCCACGCTGCCTAGCTCCGTGGCGCGGGCAGCCGCTGCGAGTGTGACCGGGTTCGCTTGAGCCTGCCGGCGCCGGACCGCACTCAGCGCCGGACGCCGTAGCGTTCGCGGTAGGCCAGCAGGCGGGCGTGCTCGGCAGCCAGCCGCGGCTGCTCGCCGGCATAGGCCAGCACGTCGTCGAGACCGGTGATCGCGATCACCGGAATGCCGTAGTCGGCGGCCACCTCTTGCGCGGCCGAGCGCTCGCCCTGTCCGCGCTCCTGCCGGTCCAGCGCGATCAGCACGCCGGCCGGGGTGGCGCCCTGGGCGCGGATCAACGCCAGCGACTCGCGCACCGCGGTGCCGGCGGTCATCACGTCGTCGACGATCAGCACGCGGCCCTTGAGCGGCGCACCGACCAGCACGCCGCCCTCGCCGTGGTCCTTGGCCTCCTTGCGGTTGTACGCCCACGGCAGGTCACGGCCGTGGCCGTCGGCCAGCGCGATGGCGGTGGCGGCGGCCAGTGCGATGCCCTTGTAGGCAGGCCCGAACAGCATGTCCACGGCGACGCCGGAGTTCACCAGCGCGGCGGCGTAGGCGCGACCGAGCTGGGCCAGCGCGGCGCCGGAATCGATCCGCCCCAGGTTGAAGAAGTACGGGCTGTGGCGGCCGGATTTCAGGGTGAACTCGCCGAAGCGCAGTACGTCGCGGCGCAGGGTGAGTTCGATGAAGTCGCGCTGGTAGTCGTGCACGGCGGGTCTCGCAACGGGGGTAGTCGGCGCCGCGGTGGCGCGGCGGCAAGACCGCCATGGTACAGCCCTGCCCGGCGCCGTCGGCGCGCACCGACCGCGGAACGGGCCGGCATGGTTGCTATGATGGCCCGCCGCCCGAGGAGTCCGCATGCGCATCATCACCCTCAATGCCAACGGCATCCGCTCGGCCGCCAGCAAGGGCGTGTTCGACTGGCTGCGCCGCCAGCAGGCCGACGTGGTCTGCCTGCAGGAGACCAAGGCGCAGGAAGGCCAGCTCGCCGATGCGATGTTCCGCCCCGACGGCCATCATTGCTTCTACCGCGACGCCAGCAGCAAGAAGGGCTACTCCGGCGTGGCGATCTACGCCAAGCGCGAGCCCGACCAGGTGCTGACCGAACTGGGCTGGGACGCGTTCGACCACGAAGGCCGCTACATCGAGGCGCGCTTCGGCAAGCTCAGCGTGGTTTCGCTGTACCTTCCTTCCGGCTCCTCCGGTGACGAGCGCCAGCAGTTCAAGTTCAAGGCGATGGAGTGGATCACGCCGATCTTCGATGCCTGGTTGAACAGCGGCCGCGACTACGTGATCTGCGGCGACTGGAACATCGTGCACACCAGGAATGACATCAAGAACTGGTCGTCCAACCAGAAGAACTCCGGCTGCCTGCCGGAGGAACGCGCGTGGCTGGACCTGCTGTTCCGCGAGCGCGGCTGGGTGGACAGCTTCCGCGCGATCAAGCCGGAGGCGGTCGAGTACACCTGGTGGTCGAATCGCGGCCAGGCGCGTGCGAACAACGTGGGGTGGCGGATCGACTACCAGGCCGTCACGCCGGGCCTGCGCGAGCGCCTGAAAGCCTGCTCGATCTACCGCGACGAACGCTTCTCGGACCACGCGCCGTATACCGTCGACTATGCCGACTGAGTCCGCGGCGCCGCGACCGGCCAAGCCGTCGGTATGGCGGGCGTTCGCCCAGCCGGCGGCGTGGACGATGGCGCTGTTCGGCTTCTCCTCCGGCTTGCCGTTCCTGCTGGTGGCCGGCACGCTGGCGTACTGGCTGAAGGAAAACGGCATCAAGCTGGCCGACATCACCATGATCGCCAGCGCCGGCATGACCTATGCGTTCAAGTTCGTGTGGGCGCCGCTGCTCGATCACGCGCGGCTGCCCGGCTTCGCCCGCCTCGGCCAGCGCCGCGGCTGGCTGCTGTTCGCGCAGCTGGGCGTGGTGCTCGGCCTGCTGGCGATGGCCGCGCTGACCCCGCGGCAGCTGACCCCGTTCGTGGCGGCCACCGTGCTGGTGGCGTTCTTCGGCGCCACCCAGGACATCGCGGTGGACGCCTACCGCATCGAGATCGCGCCGATCGAGGCACAGGGCGCGCTGGTGGCCACCTACTCGCTCGGCTATCGCATCGGCCTGCTGCTGGCCGGCGCGGTGGCGCTGATCCTGGCCGACCACCTGCCGTGGCGGCTGGTCTACGTGCTGATGGCGCTGGCGATGCTGGTGCCGGTGGCGACCACGCTGATCGCGCGCGAACCGGACGTGCTGCGGGTGCGTGCCACGCGCTGGCGCGAGGCGATGCGCGAGAGCGTGATCGACCCCTTCACCGATTTCTTCCGCCGCTACGGCTGGGCGCTGGCCGGCGTGACGCTGCTGTTCCTGCTGCTGTTCAAGATGCCCGAGCAGGCCACCATCGGCGGCATCATGAGCCCGTTCTACCGCGACATGGGTTTTTCCAAGACCGAGATCGGCACCATCACCAAGATCTACGGCATCTGGATCGGCATCGTCGGCGTGTTCATCGGCGGCGCCATGGTGGCGCGCTGGGGCGCGTGGCGCCCGCTCGGCGTCACCATCGTGCTGTGCGGCTGCAGCAACCTGCTGTACCTGCTGCTGATCGCCCACCCCGGCAACCTGCTGGTGCTGACCCTGGTGATCTCCGGCGAGAACCTCACGCTCGGCATGCTGGGGCCGCCGACCGTGGCGTTCCTGTCCTCGCTGGTCAACCGCCAGCACACCGCCACGCAGTACGCGTTGCTGAGTTCGCTGGTCAACCTGCCCGGCAAGCTGCTCGGTTTTTTTGCCGGCGGCATCGCCACCGCCACCGGCTACGGCGGCTACTTCGTCATCACGGTGCTGGCCGTGCTGCCGTCGATGCTGCTGTTCGCCGGCCTGTGGCGCCACTTCCGCGGCGAGGAGCGTGCTCGGACGGCGGCAGGCGCCGCCTAGGCTGCCGTCCGACGCTGTGGCTGCGTTCACAACGTGATTGCCAAGTCGGCCACGGAATCGCCATCGTGACGTGTGGCGTGGCGGCAGTTGTGCAAGCATCGCTGGCACAGGGGCATGTGCAACATGGAGTGACGCTTATGCCGGACATGGTCCTGCAGCATGTCGACAGCCTGCTCGTCGAACGGATCCGCTCGCTGGCGCGCGATCGCCAGTGTTCGGTCAACGACATCATGTTGCATGCCTTGCGCTGCGGCCTGGGCATCTCGGCCGCGCAGCGCTGCAGCGAGAGCCTGCGCGACCCCGATGCGCTGACGGTACTCGACGGCGATTGGGGCGCAGCGGAACAGGGCGTGTTCCAGGAGGCGTTGCGTGCGCTGGCGCAGACCCGGCCGACCCAGCTGGCCCCGGAAAGCATCGGCTACGCCGGCGGCGCGACGGGCGCGGAATAGAGCGCGCCCAGCACCCGTGGGCCGCGTGCGCCGGTGACCGCCGGCAAGTTGCCGGGCAGGCCGAGCAGGCGCTGGCGCGCCAGCCAGGCGAACGCGGTGGCCTCGAGGAAGTCGGGGTCGATGCCGAAGCGCGACGTGCTCTGCAGCACGCGCGGCGCCAGCAATTCGCCCAGCCGCCGCATCAGCGCGCCGTTGTGCACGCCGCCGCCGCAGGCCAGCACTTCTTCCGCTTGCGGCGCATGTTGCGCGATCGCCGCGGCCACGCTGCGCGCGGTGAGTTCCAGCAAGGTCGCCTGCACGTCGGCGGGGTCAAGTGCGGCCAGCGGAGCATGCGCGGCCAGCCAGTCGAGGTGGAAGTATTCGCGGCCGGTGCTCTTTGGTGGCGGCAGCGCGAAGTAGGGATCGGCCAGCAGAACGTCGAGCAGACCGGTGTCGACGCGGCCGCTGGCGGCGTACGTGCCGTCGCGATCGAACGGCTCGCCGTGCTGGCGCAGATGCCAGGCATCGAGCAGGCCGTTGGCCGGACCGGTGTCGAAACCGGACACGCGCCCATCGGCAGCGAGCACGGTGATGTTGGCGATGCCGCCGAGGTTCAACACCACCCGCGCATGTCCCGGTCGCGCCAGCAGCATCGCATGCAGCGCGGGCAGCAGCGGCGCGCCCTGCCCGCCCGCGGCGACATCGGCACGGCGAAAATCCGCCACCACGTCGATGCCGCAGCGCTCGGCGATCACGCTCGGGTCGCCGAGCTGCAGGGTGAACGGGTATTCGCCGGTGGGGCGATGGCGCAGCGTCTGGCCGTGCGAGCCGATCGCGCGGACGGCCGCGGCGGGCGTGCCGCTGCGTTCGAGCAGCTGCAGCGCGGCGTCGGCGAAGCAGTGGCCGATCTGGACGTCCAGCCGTCCGAACGCATCAAGGTCGAGCGCGGTCTCGCCCTGGGCCAGCGCAAGCATGCGCCCGCGCAGATCGGCCGGCCAGGGATGCGAGTGACTGCCCTGCAGCTGCGGCACGCCCCGGCTGAAGCTGACCAGCACGGCGTCGATGCTGTCGGCACTGGTGCCGGAGATCAGTCCGAGGTACAGCGCCGAGGCGTCGTCCACGCGCGACGGGCGTTCAGTTGTCGTGGTTGGCGCGGACGTTGGCGCGCGCCAGCTTGATGCGGGAGTCCAGTTCGGTCAGCCGCGCTAACTGGGGCTTCACCACCTCGGCCTTGAAGCGCGCCATCTGGGCCGCCGGCAGTGGCTCGGGCTTCGGCAGCGTCACGGTCTGCGGGTTGCGCTGCACGCCGTTGACGCGGAACTCGTAGTGCAGGTGGGGGCCGGTGGCCAGGCCGGTCATGCCGACGTAGCCGATCACTTCGCCCTGGCGCACCCGCTCGCCCACCCGCTGGCCCTTCACGAAACGCGACATGTGGCCGTAGGCGGTGCTGATGCTGTTGTTGTGCTGGATCACCACGAAGTTGCCGTAGCCGCGTTCCCAGCCGTGGTACTTGATCACGCCATCCCCCGCCGCGTGGATCGGGGTGCCGCTGGGGGCGGCGTAGTCCACGCCCTTGTGCGCGCGCATGCGGCCGAGGATCGGGTGCAGGCGCGCCGCGGTGAACTGCGAGGAGATGCGGGTGAAGTCGACCGGGATGCGCAGGAACGACTTCTGGATCGGCCGGCCATCCTCGCTGTACCAGCCGTAGCTGCCGTCGGCTTTCTTGAAGCGGTAGGCGGTGTAGCGCTTGCCCTGGTTGACGAATTCCGCGGCGATGATGTTGCCCTGGCCGTAGCGCACGCCGTCGCGGTAGATGTCGTCGTAGATCACCGTGAAGCTGTCGCCGACGCGCAGGTCCTGCACGAAATCGATGTCGTACTTGAACAGGTCGGCAAGCTTGCCCACCATCGCCGCGTCCATGCCGGCCTGGTCGCCGGCAGCGTACAGGCTGCTACGGATCACGCCGTGCGCCACCTGTTCGCGCAGGTCCATGTCGCGCTGCTGGATGGCGACAGTGGGCTGCGCGCCGTCGAGGCGGATGGTGGCGCGGCTGGCCTGGTCCTGGTCGAAGCGGAAGCCCTTGAGGCTGCCATCGCTGCCGAGCAGGAAATCGAACTCCTGGCCCGGACGGATGTTGTGCAAGGCGGTCTTCGCGCTGCCGGCCGCATCCATCACCTTCTGCAGGTCGGTCATGCCGAGGCCGCGTGCGGTGAAGATGTCCGACAACGTTTG
The DNA here is from genome assembly GCA_024711345.1 of Rhodanobacter sp. GTDB lineage: Bacteria > Pseudomonadota > Gammaproteobacteria > Xanthomonadales > Rhodanobacteraceae > Rhodanobacter. The sequence continues at coordinate 30,335 of JANJTA010000039.1, forward strand.
CCCCGGTTGCACCCGGACCACCTGCCAGTCGTCCACGGTCGCGGCGGTGAAATTGGCCGGCGTGATCTTCGGCAGCGCCAGCGGCAACAGTGCGTGCACTTCCGGCGTCGGCGCAGGGCGCATCGCGCTGGCCCAGGCGGGCATGATGAAGCCGGACAGCAAGGTGATCAGCAACGCCGTGCCGGCAAGCACCAGGCGCTCGCGCTGCCAGCGGATCGGCTCGATTTCGCCCGAACGATTGAACGACCAGTGGGCGCAGCGCGCGTAGAAATGAGAGTGCCGGCGTTGCGCCCTGCGACAGATGGCCTGCTTGCGGGTTTGCCGCGCCCCCTGCTTTTCTTCTGCCATGCTGTTACGCCCGCGCTACCAAGAAACAAAACTGCGCGTACCATAACGGCCATGTGCAAAGTGCGTCAACGCCTTTCGCATCAAGGGTTTGCAACGATTTTGCCGTTAACAGACAATTAACGTCGACGGCACGATCACATTGCGGGCTATCGCGCACTTCACCCCACCACCGAGAAACCTTGCATGAGCGAGCTTGAGCAGGCGCTGGCCACGATTGCGCGTGGCGCCGACGAAATCATCAAGCGGGAGGACCTGGCCGAGCGTCTGAAGCAGGGGCGTCCGCTGCGGATCAAGGCCGGCTTCGACCCGACTGCGCCGGATCTGCACCTGGGCCACACCGTGCTGCTGAACAAGATGCGCCAGTTCCAGGACCTGGGCCACCAGGTGATCTTCCTGATTGGCGACTTCACCGGCATGATCGGTGACCCCACCGGCAAGAACGTCACGCGCAAGCCGCTCAGCCGCGAAGACGTGCTGGCCAACGCCGAGACCTACGCCGAGCAGGTCTACAAGGTGCTCGATCGCGAGCGGACCGAGCTGCGCTTCAACTCCGAATGGTTCGGCAAGATGAGCGCCGCCGACATGATCCGGCTGGCCGCCCAGCACACCGTCGCGCGCATGCTCGAGCGCGACGACTTCACCAAGCGCTATGCGGCGCAGCAGCCGATCGCGATCCACGAGTTCCTGTATCCGCTGGTGCAGGGCTATGACTCGGTGGCGTTGAAGGCGGATGTGGAATTGGGCGGCAGCGACCAGAAGTTCAACCTGCTGATGGGCCGCGCGCTGCAGGAACACCACGGCCAGCCGCCGCAGGTCGTGCTGACCATGCCGCTGCTCGAAGGGCTGGACGGCGTCAACAAGATGTCCAAGTCGCTGGGCAATTACGTCGGCATCAATGAGCCGGCGATCGACATCGTCACCAAGACCATGAAGATCGGCGACGAGCTGATGTGGCGCTGGTTCGAGCTGCTCAGCTTCGACGTGTCGCTGGACGAGCTGGCACGCATGAAGCGCGACGTCGCCAGCGGAGCGCTCAACCCGCGCGACGCCAAGCTGCGTCTGGCGCGCGAACTGGCCACGCGCTTTCATGACGCCGCCGCCGCCGAACAGGCGATCGCCGGCTGGCATGCGGTGGTGCGCGGCGAGGGCGATACCTCGCTGCTGCCGCGGGCCGATATTGTGGTGCCGGCCGAGGGCCTGCGCTTGGCGGCCCTGCTCACCGCGGCCGGGCTCACCGCGAGCAATTCCGAGGCGAACCGCAAACTGAAGGAGCGTGCCGTGCGCATCGATGCGGAGGTGGTGGAGGATGCGCAGCGCGTCTTCCACGCCGGTTTCGAGGGCGTGCTGCAGGTGGGCAAGCGCAACTTTGCGCGGGTGCGGCTCGTGCTCGCCTGATCTGCCGCACCTCCGTCCGTGCAGCTGTGCAGCGGGCGCGGCGAAGAAGAAAAAATTTCTCGCGGCGGCAGCTGCTTGGGAAGATTTTGTGAAATTCTTTTCAAGAAACGCTTGCCAAATATGGCCCAGCCCGTATCATTCGCGGCCCGCAGTCGCCCAACGTCGCCAGATGCACGGCGGGGCCTCGAAGAAACTTCCTCGATGGTGTTGACGGTCGCGAAAAGCGATGTAGAATGGGCGGCTCACCCGGGACGAAAGGTTCCGGGGCGATCACCGAAACGGTGGTTGGCTGAAGAAGATCTTTGACAGTGTGCGCAGGTGAATTGTGTGGACGTCTTGTGCTG